>CAWKNU010000006.1:0-197167 GCA_963851175.1 uncultured Alphaproteobacteria bacterium
CCATCACGGAAAAATTCGGCAATTTCTATGACATCCTGGGCAAGTCGCTGCAGGTGGGCGTCGGGCGGCCGCGCCTGACGAACTACGCCGACGTCGACCGCACCGTTTGGGTCGCGGTCAACAATGCGGCTCGGGGTGCCGCGACCCCCGAGGCGGCGCTGAAGGGCGCGGCCGACGAGGTCAGCAAACTCCTCACGCAGGCCGGCTACAAGAAGCCATGACGGCCGCCACGACCGACGTCGTGGTCGCGGGCCGGAACCGCCCTGCCCCCAAGCAGGGCGCGTCCCGCCGGGTCATCAAGGCCTGGGGCTTCATGTCCCCGGCCATGGTGCTGCTGCTGTCGATGACGGTCGTGCCGACCCTTTACCTCGTCTACTACGCATTCCGGCACGAGGACCTTCTCGGCCCGAACTCGCACTGGGTCGGATTCGACAACTTCCAGCGCGTGTTGACCGACGCCAACATCGGCTGGGACGCGCTGACGACACTGCAGTTCGTCGCGCTCGCGGTTCTGGTCGAGATGATCTTGGGGCTGGGGCTCGCCCTGCTGCTCAGCCGCAAGATGGCCGAGACCAGTCTCGTGACCGCGTTGTTCATCCTGCCCCTCGGGGTCGCGCCAGTGGTCTCGGCCCTGGTGTTCCGCGTCCTGCTAGACCCCGCCTACGGCTGGGTCGATTATTATCTCCAGACCTGGGGCCTGATCGACCAGCCGATCGACTGGTTCGGCGAGCCCGCTTATGCCTGGGTCGCCGTGATCGCGCTCGACGTGTGGCAGTGGACTCCGTTCGTTGCGCTGATCCTTTTGGCAGGCCTGCAGGGCGTACCGAGCGAACCCAAGGAGGCGGCGCGCCTCGATGGAGCAAACCCGACGCAGCTGTTCTGGTACATCGTGCTGCCGTTCATGACGCCGTTCCTGGCCATCGCCCTCGTGTTCCGCACCATCGAGGCCTTCAAGACCTTCGGCAGCATCTTCGTGCTGACCGGCGGCGGCCCGGGGACCTCGACCTCCGTGATCAATCTCGACCTCTATCGGATCGCGCTGCAGAACTTCGATGTCGGGGCGGCCTCGGCGCTCGGTATCTGCTTCCTGGTTGTCCTGACCGTGATCATGGGCCGACTGCTGTCCGTGCTGAACCGGCACACCGAGATCCTGGAGGATTGAGCCCGTGCGGAGGCTGCTGACCGACAGCCTGTTCCGGCTGCTGCTGTGGGCTACGCTGGTGCTGGTGCTGTTTCCGGTGATCTGGGTGGTACTCACCTCGATCAAGCCCCCCGAACTCAGCCAGGCCCTGCCCCCGGTGTGGAGTTTCGTCCCGACGCTGCAGAGCTACCGGGACGTGCTGGGCGGCAACACCTATACGTCGCAGGCCTTCGGCACTCTGCTGATCCATAGCCTGATCGTGACGCTCGCCTCCACGCTGCTTGGCCTGCTGGTCGGCGTTCCCGCCGCGTACGCGCTCGCGCGGTTCCGCTTCAAGGGCAAGCGAGAGACGGCGAGCTGGATCCTGTCGACCATCATGTTCCCCCCTGCCGTCTCGGTCGTGCCGATCTTCATTCTGGCTTCGAAGCTCAATCTCACCGACACCTTTCCGGTCCTGATCGTGCCTTATGCTGCTTTCGGCCTGCCGATGGTCATCTGGATGTTGCGGAGCTTCATCAAGCAGATCCCGCACGAGGTCGAGGAGGCCGCAATGGTGGACGGCGCCAGCCAGACCGCGATTCTGCGGTACATCGTCTTTCCCCTGCTGATGCCGGGTATTGTCGCCGCCAGCCTGTTGAGCGCCATGCTGGCCTGGAACGAGTTTCTGTTCGCCCTGACGCTCACCCGCTCGGTCGCCAAGACGGCGCCGGTCGGCATCAGCGAATTCACCAACATGTACGGCACCCAATGGGGAAGCCTTACGGCGGCTGCCACCGTGACGGTCGCACCCATCCTGGTCGCCACCATGATCCTGCGCCGGCGCCTCGTCCAGGGACTGACCTTCGGGGCGGTGAAGTAGTCGCGGAAGTCTCGACCAATCCGGGAGCTTTGCGGCCTGTTTGACGGGGCGGATAAGGCCAGTTTCTCCTCGAGCTTCCCAGGCGGAGGAGAGCCAAGCCCGTTTACCCACTCGCTCACCGACGCCTTAGTGCGGGATCACCGTCGCGCTCGTATCAGGGTCAAGCCCTCCCCTACGCGCACATATTCTCTGAGCAGCGTGCCGCATCTTTCGGCGCGAAACCGGCGAATTGCTCATCAATCCGCGTTGACTTGAAGGGCCGTCCTGCGATGCTAGCCAGGACATCGCCGGCCTTCCAAGGTGCGGCATCTGAAGTCTTGGGCAATCGCGCCCCATGATGCCTCCCGCGGGATGTGCGTCATGGGGCTTTTTCATGGGTTCGACGTGGAAGCACTCCGTCTCGGCATCCTGTTTTCGACCGAGGGGCCCTATGGGGCTCTGGGCCGGGATTGCCGTGACGGTGCCGTGCTGGCCATCGAGCACCTGCGGGCGGAAAATCGGCTTCCCTTCGCGGTCGAACCCGTGTTCGGCGATCCGTCCGGTTGCGGCGACCGCTACATGAGCCTTGCCGCAACAATGCTGCGCCAGCAAGGCTGCCGCCACATCCTCGGCACCGTCACGTCCCAGGCCCGCAAGGATGTGATCCCGATCGTCGAGAAGCATGACGGCCAGCTCTGGTACGTCTGCCCCTATGAAGGGTTCGAGGCCAACCAGAGCGTCATCTATACGGGCGCCTGTCCGAACCAGCATCTCGTGCCGTTGTTCGACCTGCTGCTGCCCCGCTACGGCAACCGCGTCTATCTGGCCGGCGCCAATTATGTGTGGGGCTGGGAGATGAATCGCCTCGCCCGCGAGATCGTGACCGGCGCCGGGGGCGAGATCGTCGGAGAGCGCTGCCTGCCGATCGAGGAGGCCGAGGTCGATCGGCTTATCGGCGACGTCGAGGTACGCCGACCCGACTTCATTCTCAGCAACCTCATCGGCCCCTCGAGCCACGCCTTCCTGCGCGCCATGCGGGCGCTCGGGGCCCACGACGCGCGCTTCCTGCCGGACCGTTGCCCGGTGGTGAGTTGCGATCTGACGGAATGCGAACTCGGCGAGATCGGGGTCGGGGTCGCGGACGGCCAACTCGCGACTGCCTCCTATTTCGACGGGCTGCACACGCCGGAGAACCGGGCCTTCAGGTCTGCAGTGGCGGCGCGCTTCGGCGCCGAGCGCCGCATCTCGAGCTTTTTCGCGACGAGCTATGCGACGGTACGCCTCTGCGCCGAAGCCGCCGCGCTGTGCGCAAGCGACGATCCCGCCCTCGTGCGGCAGGCCGTACATGGAAGGGCGTGGGACAGCGTACTCGGCCGGCTCGTGATCGACCCAGGGACCAATCACGCAAGCTTGCCGTTCCACCTCGGGCGGATTTCGGGCGACGGCTTCGCGATTCTTCGGTCCGAGCCCATGATCGCCGCCGATCCCTATCTCGTCGAGCGAGCACCCGTGCTGCGGGATTTTGCCGGCAAACCGCGCCTGAGGATCGTGTCATGAGCGCGACCCCTAATTTCACGGGCCAGCACGCCATCGTGCTGCATCGGCCTGGCGACACCACGGAGCGCCTCGAGCGGCAGTTGAACGTCCTTGGGCTCGAGGTGAGCGTCCAATGGACTCCGATCGACCGCACCGACCCGCAGGCCGATCTTGTCCTGGTGGATGCCGATGCCGGCTGGAGCGGGCTCCTGCCCTGGGCGCCCGGGAAAAATCCCGTGCCCCTCATCGCATTGCTGGGTTCGGAAGCGCCGGGCCGGATCGCCTGGGCGCTCGACCAGGGCGCCAATGCGCTGATCCCCAAACCCGTGGCAGCATCGGCGGTCTATCCGGCGCTCGTCATGGCGGCCCGGCGCCACGCCGAGGCGCGGCTGCAGGCGGAACATATGGCGGGCCTGGAAGAGCGGATCCGGCTGCGCCCGCTGGTGTTGAGCGCCGTTCAGGCCATCATGTCCGCCCAGAACTGCGACGAGGCGGCCGCGCACCGGCATCTGCGCCGGGAGGCCATGCGGACCCGCCTGGCCCTCGAGCAGGTCGCAGCCGCGATTCTGGCCGGGCAGCATGCCCTGCCGGAGGCCGGATGAAGCGCATCCTCTCCGAAATGGCGCGCCGTCCCTCGACCCTCATTGCGGCGGTGCTGATCCTGGTCGTGGTGATCGCGGCCATCGCGGCGCCCTGGCTGGCGCCGTTCTCGCCCGACGACCAGCCCTTCGATGGCCTCTCGCTCGAGGGAGCGCCGCTGGCGCCCAATGCCAAATATCTGCTCGGCACGGATACGCTCGGCCGCGATCTCCTGTCCCGCCTGCTGTTCGGCGCCCGCACCTCGCTGATCATCGGTCTCGTGGCCAACGGCGTGGCGGTCGCGATCGGCATGGTGGTCGGCATCCTGGCCGGCTATCTGGGCGGGCTGATCGGCAACGCCCTGATGCGCTTCACCGACCTGATGATGGCGTTCCCGGCCCTGCTGCTGGCCATCGTGCTGGCCGCCCTGCTGCGGCCGAGCCTCTGGATCGTGGCGCTGGTGATCGCGCTGGTGAACTGGGTTCAGGTGGCCCGCATCGTCTTCACCGAAACCCGGGGCCTCGTCGAACGCGACTTCATCCTGGCCGAACGCTCGCTCGGCGCCGGCCATGGGCGCATCCTGTTCCGCCACATCGCGCCCCATCTCGTGCCGACAGCCATCGTGTGGGGCACGCTCGGCATCGCCACGACGGTTCTGCTCGAGGCGACCTTGAGCTTCCTCGGCGTCGGGGTGCAGCCGCCGCAACCCTCCTGGGGCAACATCATCTTCGAAAGCCAGAGCTACTTCCAGGCCGCGCCGTGGCTGGTCTTCATCCCGGGCGCCATCATCCTGGCCACCGCTCTCTCGTTCAACCTCGTGGGCGACGCCTTGCGCGACCTGCTCGATCCGACCCAGCGCGGGAGAGGCTGAGATGGTCGCGTTGTTCGCCCAGCGTCTCGTCCAGGCCGTGCTGATCCTGCTCGGCGTGGCGCTCATCACCTTCCTGCTGCTCCATTACCTGCCCGCCGATCCCGCGGCGCTCATCGCGGGGCGCAGCGCCAGTGCCGCCATGATCGCCAATGTGCACCACCAGCTCGGCCTCGACCTGCCGCTGCCGGCGCAGTTCTGGCGCTATCTCTCCGGCCTGCTGCAGGGCGACCTCGGCCGCTCCTATGTCCAGCGCAGCGAGGTCATGACCCTGATCGTGGCCCGCATTCCCGCCACGCTGGTGCTGATGGTGGCCGGCATTTGGTCGAGGTGGCGCTCGGGTTGATTTTCGGCATTCTGGCCGCCGTCAAGCGCAACGGCCTCGTCGATCGCTTGGTGATGATGCTGGCCTTCGTGGGCGTGTCCTCGCCGCAGTTCGTCGTCGCCCTGCTGCTGCTCTATGTCTTCGCGGCGATGCTCGGCTGGTTTCCGATGAGCGGCTACGGCTCGCCCGCCCATATCGTGCTGCCGGCGCTCACGCTCGGCCTGCTCGGGGCCGGATGGTACGCCCGCATGGTGCGCTCGGCCATGATCGACGTGCTCAACCAGGATTATGTCCGCACGGCGCGCGCCAAGGGTCTGTCCAACGCCCGGGTGGTGCTGCGCCATGCCCTGCCCAACGCGCTGCTGCCGATCGTCGCCATGATCGGCATCGACATCGGCCAGTTCATGGGCGGCGTCGTGGTGGTGGAAGCCGTCTATGGCTGGCCCGGCATCGGCCAGCTGGCCTGGCAGGCCATCCAACAGGTCGACGTGCCGATCATCATGGGCGTGACGCTCGTGTCCTCGCTCGCCATCGTGCTCGGCAATCTCCTGGCCGATGTCGTCGCCCCTGCCCTCGATCCGCGCATCCGCGGCCGATGAGACGAACCCAGAAGGAGTCCCGATCCATGACGAAACCTTGGTTGAAGACCACGACGGCGGCATTGGCCTTGATGGCCGGGCTGGCGAGCTTGCCGGCGCTTGCCGACGAAGCGCCCGTACAGGGCGGCTCGATCATCGTCACCTACAAGGACGATATGGCGACGCTCGATCCGGCCATCGGTTACGACTGGCAGAACTGGTCGATGATCAACTCGATGTTCTCGCGCCTCGTCGATTACAAGCCGGGCACGACGGAGATCATCCCATCCCTCGCAGACAGCTACACGGTCTCCGACGATGGGCTCACCTACACGTTCAAGCTCAATCCGAACGCCAAGTTCACCAACGGCCGCAAGGTTGTGGCGGCCGACGTGAAATATTCGATCGAGCGGGCCGTGAACCCGAAGACGCAGGGGCCTGGCGCCGCCTTCTTCCACTCGATCGTCGGCGCCGACAAGATGACCGACGGCTCCGCGACCACGATCTCGGGCATTGCGGCGCCGGACGAGGGAACCGTCAAGTTCACCCTCGCCCAGCCGGACGCCACCTTCCTCAACGTGCTGGCGCTGAACTTCGCCTCGGCGGTCCCCAAGGAGGCGGTCGAGGCCGCTGGCGCCGATTTCGGCAAGAAGCCGGTCGGCTCCGGCGCCTACATCCTCAAGGAATGGGTACCCGGCCAGCGGCTGGTCTTCGTCCGCAACGCCGATTACTTCCGCCCGCGTCCGAACCTCGACCAGTTCACGGTCGAGATCGGCCAGGAGCCGCTGGTCGCCATCCTTCGGCTGCAGAAAGGCGAGGTCGACATCGCCGGCGACGGCATTCCGCCGGCCAAATACCTGGAAATGAAGAACTCGGCCGACTCGGCGGACATGATCGTCGACCGCGATCAGCTCGAGACGAGCTACATCACGATCAACACGGCCAAGAAGCCCTTCGACGATGTGCGGGTCCGCCAGGCGTTGAACATGGCGATCAACAAGGATCGCATCGTCCGGATCATCAACGGACGCGCCACCCCCGCCAGCCAGGTGCTGCCGCCGCTGATGCCCGGCTACGACAAGGACTACAAGGGCTATCCCTATGACGTTGCGAAGGCCAAGCAGCTCCTGGCCGATGCCGGGGTCAAGGACGGCTTTGAGACCGACCTCTATGCCATGAACACCGACCCGAACCCGCGCATCGCCCAGGCGATCCAGCAGGATCTCGCGGCCGTCGGCATCAAGGCCGAGATCAAGGCGCTGGCGCAGCCTCAGGTGATCGCCGCGGGCGGCAACAAGGAGCAGTCGGCCCTCACTTGGTCGGGCGGCATGGGCTGGATCGCCGACTTCCCGGACCCGTCGGACTTCTATGGGCCGATCCTCGGCTGCGGCGGTGCCATCCAGGGAGGATGGAACTGGTCATGGTATTGCGACAAGGCCTTCGAGGATCGAGCCACCAAGGCCGACGCGATGTCCAAGCCCGCCCAGAAGGATGAGCGCTACAAGGTCTGGGCCAAGATCTTCACCGACATTCAGGTGCAGGCCGCGCCGTGGGTGCCGGTGTTCAACGAGCGGCGCGTGGTCGCAAAATCCAAGCGCATGGGCGGCCCCGACCAGATCTACATCGATCCCACCCGCGTCATCGACTACGAGGCGATCTACGCCAAGCAGTAATGCCGAAACCACCGTTTCCTTCTCCCCTTGCGGGAGAAGGTCCGGGGAGCGGGGTCGAGGGGTGACGGGTGCGCCGGCACCCCTCAACCGCCTTCGCTGCGCGATATCCAGCTTCTCCTGCGGGGCTGCAAGCCAGGAGGAGTCACGGTTCGGCGGCGCACCTTCATAGTTGAACCAGAGGAACCGCGCCGATGTGCGTTGCGTGCAATTACACGATCCATAGCCGGAACCACCACTTCGGCTGGAACCGGGATTTCCCCCCGGCCGTGCGGGCCAAGCCCGGCGAGACGATCCACTTCGAATGCCTCGATTCCTCTGGGGGGCAGCTTGGACGAGACTCGACGGCCGCAGATATTGCGACTCTCGATTTCGGCAGGATCAATCCCGTTACCGGTCCGGTCTATGTGGAAGGCGCCGAGCCGGGCGATGCCTTGAAGGTAACGATCCGAAAATTCGTTCCATCCGGATTGGGCTGGACAGCGAACATCCCGGGATTTGGCCTCCTGGCCGACCAGTTCCCGGACCCTGCCCTGCACATCTGGACCTACGATCCGACGTCCATGGCGCCCGCACTTTACGGTCCCAAGGGCCGGGTTCCCTTGAAGCCTTTTGCCGGGACGATTGGAGTGGCACCCGCCGAACCGGGCCTCCATTCGGTCGTGCCACCGCGGCGCGTGGGCGGCAACCTCGATATCCGCGATCTGACCTCGGGTACCACGCTCTACCTGCCCGTCGAGGTCGAGGGAGCCCTGTTCTCGATCGGCGACACCCATGCGGCGCAAGGCGACGGCGAGGTTTGCGGCACCGCCATCGAGAGCCAGATGAATGTCGAGGCCACGCTCGAACTCGTGAAGGGCGCCAACCTCAAGAGCCCGCGCTTCACCACGCCCGGGCCCGTCACCAGGCACCTCGACGCGGCCGGCTACGAGGTTACGACGGGAGTGGGACCGGACCTGATGACGGGTGCCCGCGAAAGCGTGATGCGGATGATCGACCTGCTCGGCGCCGAGCACGGCCTCGCCCCGGTCGATGCCTATATGCTGGTCTCGGTCTGCGGCGACCTGCGCATCAGCGAGATCGTCGACATGCCGAACTGGGTGGTGTCCTTCTACTTCCCGCGCATCGTCTTCGAATGACAGCCAGGTCGGCAGCAGGGCCGGTGCTCGCGATCGAAGATCTGTGCATCGACGCGCGGACCCCCGAAGGTCTGCGGCCAGTGTTGGAGAACGTCAGTCTGTCGCTCGCGGCCGGGGAAACCCTCTGCCTCGCGGGCGAATCCGGTTCCGGCAAGTCGCTGACGGCTCTCGCGATCATGCGGCTCTTGTCCCCCTCGCTGAAAGTGCGCCAAGGTTCGATCCGGCTGCAGGGGCGCGAACTCACGGGTCTGTCTGGACGCGCCATCCGGGCCCTGCGGGGCGGCGACATGGCCATGATCTTCCAGGAGCCCATGACGTCGCTGAACCCGGTGATGACGGTCGGGGCCCAGATGACGGAGGCCATTCGCGAGCACGGGGCGGCCGAGGGGGCCAGCGCCGAGGCGCGGGCCCGGGCGATGCTTGACGCGGTTCACATTACCGAGCCGGCGCGCCGCATGAGCCAATATCCGCACGAGCTTTCGGGCGGCATGCGCCAGCGCGTGATGATCGGCATGGCCCTGTCGTGCCAGCCCAAGGTGCTGATCGCGGACGAGCCCACAACGGCGCTCGACGTGACCGTGCAGGCCCAGATCCTAAAACTGATGCGCGAATTACGGGCTGAGTTCGGCACCTCGATCATCCTCATCACCCACGACATGGGCGTCGTGGCAGAGATGGCCGACCGCGTGGCCCTGCTGCGGGCCGGCAAGCTCGTCGAGCAGGGTCCCGTGCTCGACATCTTCGAGCGGCCGCAACATGATTATACGAAGCAGTTGTTGGCGGCCGTGCCCCGGCTCGGGAGCTTTTCCGGCAGCGACGGGCCGCCGCGAGTCTCGGCACGGCCGGTTAGGCCGGCGGCCCTGGAGCCGGTGCTTTTCGTCAGGAACCTGCAGGTCTCCTACCGGGCTGGATCGAACTGGTTCGGTCGGGCCAAGGCGGCTGCGCCTGCTGTCCGCGACGTCAGCTTCGAACTCCACCCCGGGCAGACGCTCGGTCTCGTCGGCGAAAGCGGCTCCGGCAAGTCCACCACCGGCAAGGCGGTGCTCGGGCTCATTCCATTCAGCGGCGACGTGGTGATCGACGGTACGGCCATCGCAGGCCTAGTACCGCGCACCATGAAGCCGGTGCGCCGCAAGGCGCAGATGATCTTCCAGGACCCCTATGCGTCGCTCGATCCGCGCATGTCGGTCGGAGCGGCGATCGCCGAACCGCTCGACATTCACGCGATCGGTCCGGCCTCGGAGCGGCGGGACCGCGTCGCTGCCCTGCTCAAGCGCGTTCACCTTTCGCCCGACCATGCGTCGCGCTTCCCGCATGAATTCTCCGGCGGCCAGCGTCAGCGCATCTGCATTGCGAGAGCGCTCGCGCTCGAGCCGAAGATCATCGTGGCCGACGAAAGCGTGTCGGCGCTGGATGTGTCCGTACGCGGGCACGTGCTCGACCTCATGCTCGAGCTTCAGGAGGAGATGGGTCTCGCCTATCTGTTCATCTCGCATGACATGGCAGTGATCGAGCGCATGAGCCACCACGTGGCGGTGATGCGGGGTGGTGCGATCGTCGAGCATGGTTCGCGCCGCGCCGTGTTCGAGAACCCGCAAAATCCTTACACGCAGGCCCTGATGGCCGCCGTTCCGATCCCCAGACCGCGCGGTCAGAGCGCGTTGTCGCCGACCCTTGCGGTTCCCGGTCAGCGGGCTCGCGAGATGGGCGCCGCAGCCTCGTCGGACGGCTGAAGCGGCGCGGAACCGCGTCCGGTTGGGACGGGTTTTGTCATCGCATCCTTATGCACCAGGTAAGTCGCATGATGTCCGTTCTTTCTCCGCTGGTAGCCAGCATTGCCACAATTGCCATCCTGTTGCCGTTCGGCCACGCCCAGGCGGGAGTTCCCGGTCGGACGCTCAGCGCGCCCGTCGCCGCGCCGGTAGAACACGTTCAGTATCAGGAGCCGTTTCAGAGGCACCGAGTCTACCGGGTCAACCGCTACGGATATGGCCATTACGTGCATGGCCCAAACGGCAGCTATGGCGGCTACCCGGCCGGCAGCGCCGGGGCTCGCGAGTTGGGGATCAGGCGTCAACAACAATGCCGAGACCTGCCTGAGAGCTGCTGAAGCGGCGCAGCATTCCCATTCTTCCGAAGCGCGAGACGCCATTGGTCGTCGCGAGGGACGCGGCGTAGCCGGCGGGTCCGCTCGTTCGTCGCCTGCGCGGTGAAGTGCGTACCGCGCAAGAGGCTTTGTGGCGCGCCGGCCCGAGCGGGAATCTATTGCTAAGACGTAGGAACGAGCAAGGAGCGGAATGTCCGCCCCTTGCTGTCTTTGGTCCAGTGTCGGCTCCGCCAAGCGCAGCCGTCGAGCTTTAGGTACCGTTCTGAGGCTGCATGGCCGGCGGCGTAATCTGTTCCTGGTCCCGCTGCAAGGAATCCCGGTTGTTGTGCTTCTTCATGTAATGGGACGCGCCGGACCCGACGGCGCAACCTGCTGCCGCACCGGCCAGCCCGTGCCCGGCCATGTGGCCCGCGATCCCGCCGATGATGGCGCCCTTGATGCAGCCCTTCGCTTCGGCGGCGGCCGAGCCTGCCACCAAGGATCCGACGCAAAGCGCCGCAACGATCATTCCACGCATGTGAGTTTCCCCTTTGGATTGCCCTGCTGCAAAACGCGTTGGACGGCATAAAGATGCGAAGCCTTGGGAGCCGACTTCACCCGGCTGCCCTCGCGCCGCTGGCCCGGCTTGCCCTTGTTGGAGGCACGCGGAGCGCTCCGCATGCGGGTCCACCTGCAAAACGCCTCATGCACTCCGGTGTCTCGACATCTTTCCGATCAAGCTCACCTGAGGGCGTGTGCGACACTCTCGTGTAACGTAGGCCATGAAAGCTGCCCGTTACGCCCTCATGTCGCCTGCGACTAAGCGTTTGGGCAGGAGTTCTGCAAGGGGAGCGATCGCGGCTCCGAAGCTTTCTAAGCCATGATGCCACTGGTTGCGGCCGAGGCGAAAAGATTGGAGATACGCTAGGCGTCCCTCGGCAAGGCACCGGAAGTCACCAGGAACGAAAGCTCGGTCCTGTTCGACGCCCGCAGCTTCTGCATGATGTGGCTGACGTGGACCTTCACTGTCCCCGGGCTGATCCCCAGTTCGTGAGCGATGATCTTGTTCGATGAACCTCGGCTCACCCTGGCCAGAACTTCGTGTTCCCGAGGAGTCAGTTCTTTCCATCGGACTTCGATGTCGATGGGCCGTGAAACGTTCATGGTCAAAGTGCCCCGAATTTGAACGGTCGGAAACTAGGGGCAAAATCGAGGCCGTTCTTTCAGAGTTCCTTGGCGCCCTCGCTTTGGCCTGCACGCCAGCGTTGCGGGCCAGCGCCATTGTTTCAGACTGAAACGGTTGTGCGCCGCCCTAGGGGTTGAAGGCGCGGCCAGCCCCCATCACTTCGCCCCCCGATGACGCGCCCAGGTGGCGCCTCGTCGTCATTCCCACAACGGACTATTCCTGAAGGTGCAATTGAACCTGGGGCCGCCTTGGGCGATGGTTTGGGCGCCGCGGCCGCTGCCAAACTCAGGCGACGCATCTCAGGCCTCACCTGTGTGTTGAATCGATAGGAGCGGAGCGCCGCTATGCCTCGATTTTTTTTCAACATCAGCGGCCCCGTCGAAGTGTGCGACACTCAAGGGATTGAACTCGCCAACCTTCAAGCAGCCTGGAGGCATGCGTTCCGGCTCTATGCGACGGCAATAGACGACGGCGTGATGAGCCTAGGCCAGGAATGGCGCATGGAAGTGACAGACGGAGTCGGCTCGATGCTTTCCCGGCTCGACTTTTTGACATCATCGATCACTGGCGTTGGCTTCAATTAGTCCGAGGTTCGCCTGATCGGCTGGCAGCTCCGCCGCTGAAAACGGAGAAATCGCTGGTGCCGATTGAGGCACCGCGGAACCCGTTCGGTCTGGAGTGTTTCCAATGCTACCGCCTATACGGGACGCATCTTGCTTCCACGTGGCAGGAATACGGACACCCGTTGATGCCGCAATGTGACGTGTCGCAGACCCGCACCTGCGTGCTGATGCAGGACAGGCGGGAGCTCGGCAAAATGCGGGGGGCCGGGCCAACAACAATGGGCGCGAGCGCCGGCGCAGCACGCAACGGCCTACCGCGGAGCACCTCGACGCGATCGTTGGGCGCTCCGCGAAGGCCCTGAGCCGCGGTGCCGCCTGAAGCCGCGCCGCTAACGAGAATGACTCCGAGAAGCGTAAGGGCGCCTCTTGAAACTGGCATGGCGTGCTCCTTCGGGCCTCGATCGCGTCGATGTGCTGGCACGTGCCTGGAGAACAGCGGCTCGGCTCTCAGCCTTGCGGGGCACCACGTTGCGACGCCTGCACGGTACATAGGCGCCTTGCGCAGCACATCAGCCGTTCGGCCGACGCGTTCCTTTTCCTTGGAGTTATGATGCTGGCGAAAGGCATGCATGGGGGCGACGCACATGGCCGCTAGGCGCCTCGGTGCTTGAGGCAAGTCACGCGGGAGGAACCGGGGCGGAAACAGCTCTCAAAGGCTCCCGCCGGTCAAGCCAAGGCAAGGGAGAATTCGATGCCGACCTCGACGCGCGCTTTGTTCGTTCTTTACGCCATGCTTCTTGGCGGCTCGGCGTTCGGTGACACCGCCGCCCTGGCTCAGGGATTCGCGGGCGATCGCGTGCAGATATTCCACGGAAAGCCGCTGCGACCCATCCCCTTCGAGCGTGCGCCAATTGTCGTCGGACCGGCGCCGCGTGCGGTCCCGGGTTTCGGGCTCGCCTGCCTGACCCGGCAGGTGCAGGTCTGCTGTCCCAAGTACTGGGGCTGCCACCCCGCTTGCCACATGGAAGCCAAATGCATCCCAGTTCGCAATCGGGTCGAGATACGCTGATTCGCGGAGCTTACCCTGCGAAGCGCTTACCGGGACTTCGCATGCATCTCGCTTCAGCGAAAACAAAGCCCTAAGCCCTTGAAACCGCTGGTGCCGGTTGCAGGAATCGAACCCGCGACCTACTGATTACAAATCAGTTGCTCTACCAACTGAGCTAAACCGGCAATCCTGAAGCTCCAGCACGTTCGAGGTACCAATACCGCGCTGATCTGGCAACAAACTTCACAGGCGCTACTTGGGGCCGCCGTCAGAACCGGTACCAGAGTCCGGACTTGAATCCGCGCTCGCGCAACGCTTGCCAGCCTGCCACCGTTTCGAAGATGCCGAAGTCCACCGACCATGATGGGCTGAGATCCCAAACGGCCGACGTGCCGAGCTTGCTATAACGCGAAGCGGGAAACCACGGCGTGCCACGCCCCTGCGTGACCGTCGTGAAGCTTTGCAATAGCAGCAACAGCCGAGAGATAGGGCGCGTGCCGATCGTGACATCGGCGTGCCACTCGGCAGGTGCGCCACCGGACCGGGCACGATAGCCCATCTGCGCATCGAGAAAGGACGGGTACGCACCAGGCGCGAAAGCGACGCCGAACAGGATGCGCGCGTCGGCATCGCGCGACGTATTGCCAATCAGAGCCTGATTTTTCTCCTCTGTCGAGCGCGGCGCTCGGAAGCTCCCCTGTGCCGCCAACACCGCCGGACCATAGGCCCAGAGCCTGACCTGGGCACCCAGTTCGCTGGTTCCCGGTCCGACATATCGGGCAGCATTGGCGCTGTTCGGCATCGCGACGGAGGTCCCCACGACGTCCGGCTTGATGACGGCCATGAGCCAATCCGTGATGCCATATTCGATATAGCCGAAGCCTTCCTGCTTGCGGTAGGCGGAGGATGGAGCAAGTTTGCCCTGCCCGTTGAAATACTTGGTTCCCCCGCTGAACGTATAATCGACGATCAGCAGCCCCTGCCCCTGGGGTTCATTCCAGGCGCTGGCCGACGCGGCACCGGGGGCGAGAACGAGAGCCGCGATGATCGCGCCCGACAAGGACGCGAGGACCTCGTGCGGGAACAGTCGAAAAAGGGCTGAGAGAGTGCGAGGCATGACGCACCGACCCGCGGCCGGAACCGCAGACAGCGTTGGGGAGAGGTGATGTCGTTAAGGGCGGCGGCAGCCGAGCTAGATGTCCTCGATCACGTGAGCGCTCCCCCGAAGGAACCTGTGGTTCTTTGCCGCAAGCAGAGGTTAGCCGACCGCCGGTGTGGCTCGCAAGCACAACTATCCGTTGTTTCGGAGAAAAGCCGCTCTGGACGCACGGCCCTAACCGGCGATGCCGCTCCAACCCGGCAAATGGCTCGCCGCGGGACTGTGACTGAGAACTAGTGCCTGGTGCACTGCCGCCTCGAAATTCGCAACCAAGCTCTTCTTCGAGACCCGCCGGCGAAAGAAGTCCGCCCATAGGAATTCAGAGAAGAACGAGGTTTCCTTGGCAAATCCTCCCTTCCGGCGCACCTCGGCCGCTAGGCTGCGATAGGGATCGTCCACCAGTTTGCTAAGCCGCTTCGGAATGTCGGCGAAAGGGTGGCGCTTTCCGTCCGCATCATAGGGATGGACCCAGTGCTGGTGATCCATCACCACCCAGAACTCATCCTTCGCCAGCATCGACAGGTTTTTCAAAATCGAGACGGGCGCGTCCTTCACGCCCTCCTCGATAAGTGCCCGCCCGAGATGATGGTGATCGACCAGGAAGAAGCGTCGCTCGGGGCCCCGCACGCCAGGGAACGCGTGATCCCTCAGATAGCTGCTTCGCTCACGGTGCGAGATGCCGCGCCATTCGCGGCGTTTCAGTTCCACTTCCGCGAATCCCACAGTCATTTGGGTCGGCCGCATCGTGAGCAGCTGTTCGGATTCGATTGCTAAATGCCGGCTCACGATCGCTCCTGCTTCGCCCGGCGAACTCCCCCGGCCGCCACATTCTTCCCAGTCCGGGCTCCATTTCGCCGCACACCTTACGATTTTTTCCGATGGCGAGGGCGCCAATTAACCCTGTTCCGGGGGTCGTTGGTTGCCAGTTCGTCTACACTGCCGCTGCCTGGGCAGCAAAGGGGTAAACAGCAGAGCCGGCAAGGAGTGCCAACAACAGGGCGAAGGTGATGCCCAACGCTAAGCTGCGTTTAGATTTACCGGATGTTGATCCTTAATCGGCCGGCAATAAACATGAATCGAGACGCGTAAAACCGTACAGTTTTACTTAGATTGGTCGCAGTTCGGAGCTGGCAGCCTGCAACTCACACGAAAGCGTGAGGCGGTCATGGTCGCGAACTGGAGCAGAACGATTGTCGGTGTGGGCCTTCTGGTGGTGGGCCTCCTCGGGTCGCATCTGCCGGCCCAAGCTGGCATTCCCCTGGCCAGCTACGCCACCGCCGGCGCCAAAACCAGCGTGCCTTACGGCTGGATCGATTTCTGCAACCGCTATGCTCCGGAATGCGATGGGCCCGTCATGCAGCCGGTCGACATCGAGCTTTCGGCCAAAGCCTGGGCCGATCTCGGCCGGGTCAACCAGCAGGTCAATAGCACTGTCGTAGCCATCACCGACATGGATCACTGGGGTGTGCTGGACCGTTGGGATTACCCGACGGACGGCAAGGGGGATTGCGAAGACTATGCGCTGTTCAAGCGCAAACTGCTGATCGAGGCTGGGTTTCCCCGCCAGGCCCTGCTGATGACGGTTGTTCGCGATCACCAGGGCGACGGCCATGCGGTTCTCACCGTGAAAACCAGCCGGGGCGATTTCGTCCTCGACAACCTCACGGACAAGATCAAGCCGTGGACCGAGACCGGCTACAAGTTCGTCAAGCGACAATCCCAGGAAGACCCGAACACCTGGGTAAACATCGGCGTGCCCACATCGGAGCCCTTGTTCACGGCACGCTGACAGGCCTATTCGGGCGGAGCACGCGGCGTTGGAGGCGGTTACGCCGCCTTGAACGGATATCTCTGGTGCAGCCGGAAGCGTCCCTCTCGTTCGTCCTGCCGGAACAGGGCCAAGGCATCGATCGTCACCGCGGGCGGCACGACATCGAAGAGTTCCCGGAAGATTGGCTCGAGGCGCAGTTGCTCGTCGAGCTCCAGAACGCCGGTCAATGTCATGTGGAAGCGGAATTCCTCGAAGACGAACGGATAACCCCAGCGATCGAGGTTTTCCAATTCGCGCGAAGTCAAGCGCTCGGGGTGCCGCCGCTCCCTGTCCACCGGGCGTGAGAGGCGCCCTGAACGGCTCGAAAGCGCGAACGCAATCGTCCGCCAGTCGATCGAGTTCGGCATAATGTTCCACCGGAACCAAAGCCAGGAAATCGCGGAAGGTCGCGATCTTCAATTCGACGTCGAAAGCGAGCCGCTCGGCGGCAAAATCCTGGGCGCATGCTTCGAGATCCTCTGCGCTCGTTCCCGGGGCAAGGTGGAACGGCGCCTTCAAGGTCGCATGGAAGCCGTACTGGCGCGGACGCGCCGTCCAGCCCAACGCGGCCGGATCCTTGAAGATTGCGTGATCCGGATAGTCGACGTCCATGGATGTCGCGGCGTCGAAGCCCAGGATCGAGGAGCCAAACCGCCACAAGGGGCTGTGCTCCGAGGGCATGTAATAGACCGCGTAACGCACCATGGTTGGCCTCCGGCAGACCGCATGGTGCTTAAGCCAAATCAGGATCGGAGAACATAGGAGCGGACCCGATCCCCTGCGGCGCCTCGTGCGGCAAGGCGGCAAACTGCGGCTTTACGCTGGCGCGGCTTTTCCCTAACCTCCGCGCCGGTCGCTGGTAGGGCGTCGTGGCTTCGGGGAATCCTTATGGCGCGGGCGAACGGCGAGCCGCCTCGTTTCGCGACGATAGCGTTCATGTCCTCGGGCACTCCGGACGCGGATGCCGCCCTGGCCCATCTCTCTGCGCGCTACGGCAATGTCGATCCTGATCGCGCGGATGTGCTTGTGGCTCTTGGCGGCGACGGCCTGATGCTCCAGGTCTTGCACCGCTTCATGGGTTCGGGGAAGCCGATCTACGGCATGAATCGCGGCTCCGTCGGGTTCCTGATGAATGAGTTTTCCGAGCACCGCCTCACGGAAAGGCTGGCGGCGGCGGAATCGTCCATGGTTCACCCGTTGGTCATGACGGCAACCAGCAAGACCGGCGAGGTTGCGACCGCGCGCGCCATCAACGAGGTCTCCCTGCTCCGGCAATCTTCCCAGGTGGCGAAGGTCAGCATCTCGATCGATGGCCGCGAGCGGCTGAGCGAACTGGTGGCAGATGGCCTGCTCGTGGCGACCCCGGCCGGCTCCACGGCCTATAATCTTTCCGCCGATGGACCGATCCTGCCGCTCGGGGCGCCGCTCATCGCTCTGACGCCGATCTCCGCATTCCGGCCGCGGCGCTGGCGCGGCGCGCTTCTGCCCGACAAGGCGGCCGTTACGATCGAGATTCTCGAGGCCGAGAAGAGGCCGGTGGCCGCCACGGCGGACCATTACGAGATCAAGGACGTCACCAGGATCGAGATTGCCATGGACCACGCGACGGGACTCGTCCTCCTGCATGATCCCGGTCATTCGCTCGACGAACGGATCGTCCGCGAGCAATTCGTCCATTGAGCAATGGATCAGGCGGCCGCTGGCACAGCGAGGCTCAAGCGGGCGCGCGATTCGGGCCGGCCCCACACCGGTGTCGATCTGGCGGTCGGATCCATCTCGTCGCCTCCAGGCGCGCCCGGGCCTCGTCGCGAGCCGCCTCGGCCTCGAAGCGGCGCAGCAAAGCCGTCACCCGGGCAAGATCGTTGTCCTGCGTGTCTGCGCAGGCCCTGATGACGCGTTCGACCACCCGTCGGTGTAGCCGAACCGCTCCGATGCCTTCGAAATCTCCGCTCGCGTCTCGCACGGCCTCGAGAGCGGCCCGAAAGGTCGGCAGCAGCGATGGCGGGAGCCCGGCGCTCTTGAAAAGGGCAGCGAAACCAAGGCCCAGTCGGGTTCCGAACAAGCCCGGCGACGCGGACCAATGCCTTCCCGGTCAATTCACACAGGGCCGCCTCGAAAAGCGAAACATTGCCGCTGAGCAGCGCCCGCAAGATCAGCGCCGGGGTGAGATGACCGCTCGCCCGCAGATAGACCGCGAAGCGCCGCTGACCGGAAACATCTTCGGAGTCGTAATTGGCCGCGATGGATATTGTCGCCCGGTCCCGTGCCTCTCCGGTCACGCGGCGCGCCCTTTCCGGACTCATCCACTCGCATCGCGTGGCAAATTCGGACAGCGCCCTGGCGGTGGCGACAACGAGCGCATGCCGGATCGGCGAGCCGATATCGCTGCGCTGGCTGAGCGCGAAGCGGACTTCACCGTCGTCGCCGAAACGCTCGATCAGGCGCTGGGCAGCGGAAGCTGCCAGTTCCGCGCCTTCGTTGCGGCAGAGCGTCAGCGCCGCGCTGCGCGTGCCGACTTCAGCCAGCGCCCCAGCCACCGCGGCCGACAGCGAGGGCCGTCTTGCGACGCTGCATTGCGCCCCGCAGTCTCCTATCGCGACAGCATCGATCAGGATCGCATCACCAAGCACGGGCGATCGCTCCAGCACCAGGGACGCGATGTCGGACTGGTCCGACGCAAGGGCGACGATGACATGATGGGGGGCGTCCACGGCCGTTGCAAAGGCTTCGGCCAGGGCCCGGCGAACGAGCGGCGACGGGTCGTCCAGCAGGGATGTCACGGCCCGCTCGGCTTCGCCGAGATCGACAGGATCGAGGTCTGCATAAAGGTAGGCCCTGGCGAGGGCGCACGCTGCATCGGCACGCGCACCCGCGCTTGCTCGTTCTGCCCAGGTGAGGAACTGCCGAATGAGCATTATGCCCCCAGAAGGAATGCAGATGCCGGAGGGGTCTCAGGCACCGGGACGCACTGGTGTCCAACCTGCTGAACATCCTGGTGTTTTATGGTAAAGGAACACTTAAGCTGGCGATCGTTCCGCGTTTCGGGAACTGAGGACCGTGAGGGGTCCGTGCGCTCCAGCCTTGTGATCCGGGCCCGCAACGGCGACAACATCGAGCCAGGCGTGTTTTCGCAGGCAGGCTCGGTGACGATCGACCTGAGCGGCAGCCCGGAACGGCTGGCGGAAACACGCCGACACGCTGTTTCGCTTCTGACGCAAGCGCGTCGGGTGATCGGCCCGGGCTGTCTTTTCGCAAAAATCGACGCAGTGTCGGCCGAGTCCACCGATGCTGACCTCGCCGCGCTGCTGCGAACTGGGCTCGACGGCATCGTCCTGTCCGATTGCCGATCAGGCGAGGACGTGCAGCACCTCGGGACGAAGCTTGCCGTGCACGAGGCCGAACTCGGCTCCGCGGACGGAGCTACGAAAATCATCGCTCTGGCGGCCTGCGACGCCGCGGCCCTGTTCCGCATGGACAGCTATGCCGGAGTCGAGCGCACGTCTCGCCGGTATTGGCTGGGATGCCGAACGGCTCTCCGCCGCACTCGGCCTCGAGACGCCCGGTTTCGGCGATCCTTTCCCCGCACCGCTGGTTCTCGGCCGGACGCTCACGGTCGTGGCGGCGCGGGCGGCCGGCGTCCCGGCCATCGACACGGCGTGCGGGCTCACAGGCCATATGCTTGTGCTCGCCTGCGAAAACGCCCGCCGCGACGGTTTTGCGGCCAAGTTCGCCACCAGCAGCGAGCAGCTGCGCATTATTGGAGCGAGCTTCGCGGCGTGAAGCCCTCCCCACGATTCAGGTAGGCCTCGTCAGGACGAAGAGTGCATCGACGACCGCGTAATCCGCATATCCGCACCGCGCGATGGGCTGCAGCGCCGCCGTATCGAGGCGCCCAGCCCGGACGAAGGCTTCGTCGATATGCACCCCGACCACTTGGCCGAGCACCAAAAAGGAGCCGATCGGCTTCCGGTCCACATCCTTCAAAGAAACGATGTCGACCACCCGGCACTCTAGCGCGCAGGGACTCTCGGCTACGCGCGGTGGCTTGACGATCCGGCTCGCTGCCGCGGTCAGGCCGGCGTGCTCAAACTCGCTGACGCCACGCGGCAGGGACTCGGAAGTCGCGTTCATCCGGTCACGCAAGGCGTAGGTTGGCATGTTCCAGACGAATTCGCGCGTATCCTCGGCGAAGCTGAGGCTGTCCTTCCGCCCATCGCTGGAAAAGCCCAGGATCATCGGCGAAGACGAGAAAGCGTTGAAGAACGAGTAAGGAGCCAGGTTGACGGCACCGCCGCTGCTCATCGTCGACACCCAACCGATTGGGCGGGGAGCGATCATCGCCTTCAACGGGTCATGCGGCAGCAGGGCCCTGTCCCGCTCGTGTGGTTCGTAGAACAAAGGCGCAATCCCTGCAGCCGCGGGGTCGGATCGAACGCCTCAGAAATGCGACACGATGTCGGACATCACCGGGCGCACGCGGTCTTCGATAGCTGTCGAGGCTCGACCGATATGAACGAAGCCGGCGAAGCGCTCGTGCTCCGCCAAGCCGAGGCCCGCCCTGGTCTGCGGGTCGTAGCTGTACCACTCGGTCAGCCAGGAGGTTGAAAACCCCATCGCATTTGCGGCCACGACGAGGTTCATGGCCGCGGCCCCGGCCGACATGAGCTGTTCCCATTCCGGTATTTTGGCATGAGCGGCGGCGCGCGACACGACCCCGACCACGACGGGTGCGTGGGTCAGGCGCTTGCGTTCCGTATCCACCCGGGCCGCGTCGACATCGGGATATCGCGTTCGGAAGACCTCCGCTATGACGTCCCCGGCCCGCTCGCGGGCCTCGCCGCGAAACACGATGAAGCGCCACGGCGCAAGCTTGCCGTGATCGGGCACCCGCGCCGCCACGGCGAGAATTGCATCCAGTTGCGCGGGGTCAGGTCCCGGCTCCGTCATGGCCCAGGGCGGCACCGACCGGCGCCGCTGCAACAGGGCGAGGATGTCTTGGGAAGTGTTCTCGGCTGTCATCGACGGGGCAAAGCACGAATGAGCCCCGCGTTCAAGCGCCACGGGGGCGATCCAACCGGTGCGCCGCGCAGGTTCCTGCGGCGCAATGAAAGCGCGCGGTTAGCGCCGGAACATCTTCATGAGGTTCCGCAACGGTCCCGTGAGTTGCCAGGACCGTGACGATTCAAGCGTCTCGAGGCGCGCTTTGAGGGCCCCGATTTCGCTCTCACGGCGGAACAGTTCGGCCGCAAGTTTCTCGGTTTCCGCCTTGTCGTGTGACGCCGTGGGTTGAGCCGCGAGCCCGGCAAGACCCTCCGCATGCCCAAGCGATGGGCTGTTCTGGATCGCTACGATGTCGTGCAACGTGTCCCACACGCCCTCGGAGAGCAGGATGAGGCGTGCAGTCGGCAGGCTCTCCACAAGCGCCGCGGTCCACGACAGCTTGGTGAGGGAGAGGCCATAGCCAGACTGGCCGAGGTAATCCGCGTAACCGAAGCCGACGGCGGCATATTCGTTCTTGATCTCCTCCCACACGTGCGGGTCGATGTAATCGCTGCCGCCATTGTCTCGCCTGGCGCGAGCGACGCGGCCGATCGTGCTCATCACCAAGATGCCGCCGGGGTTCGTCCAACTCAGCAATTTGTCGATCAGCTTGCGCGACTTCTCGGCTGACAGGTGGGTCAGGACCGAGCCGACCCAGATCAGGTCGTAGGTGCCGGGTGCGCGCAATGCCTCGATATCGACGCCCGAGATCCAGGTTGTCGCGTGGAACCGAGAACGGCAGAAATCGAGGTCCTGCGGCCGCAGGTCACAGGCGTTGATGGTCGCGGCTGGAAAGGCGGCGCGGAGCCATCGCGTAACCCGGCCCGCTCCGGCGCCGAAGTCAAGGATGGCCTTCGGAGCGGTCACCTGCGCCAGCGCCTGGGCTGCCAAAATCACATTGAGCGCGGATGCCCCACACTCGTAGTAGTGGGGATCGTCCCCGGTATACATTCCATCGTCGGCCGAAAGCGTCAGGTCCAGGGCACCGGCATAGGGCCTTACCGCGGGCGGCAGCTGTTCCAGCCCAGGAAATCGCTGCAGTGACTTCGCGGTCGGTTGGGGTGCGGAACGAATTTCAGTCATCGAGCCTCTGGAGGGGGCGAGGATGGGCGGGTGGCCCGCATCCGCCTGCTGGATCAATATCCGCCAAACGGCGTTAACGGCGGACACCTGCTACGGCCGATGACAACCGGCTGTAAAGCTCTCTTGGTTCAAACGCAGTCGCTCCCGGGCCGGCCCGGATGGTCTACCCATAGCACTGCTTCAAGCAAGGACTGTAGTCACGTGAGATTCGCCGCAACATGCGCCATCGTGACCGCCATCGGCCTGATGCCGAGTGTGGGTTGGGCCCAGCAACACCGGGGAAGTGCCGAAGACCAGGAAGCGTGCACGCCGGATGTGTATCGTCTCTGCAGCGCGGAAATTCCTGACGAAGACGACATCGTGGCCTGCCTGGTGCGCAAAAAGGCGCAGTTGTCGCCTGCCTGCAGGGTAGTGTTCTCGCGCCCGGATGCCGCGCCCAAGCCGCCGTCCGAGGGATCGGACAACAACGACGATTGATACGCCATCGGCCGCGCAATCCTGCGCCGTTGAATCCGACTGAGGTCGCCGGCGCAGGAATCGAATCAGGCTTCGGGACCGAGGTCCTGCCCCTCGTCATCGCTTTCGGCTGCGGGAATCGCATAGACCCCGCCAAGCCAGCGGTGCAGGTCAACATCGGCGCAGTGTCGCGAGCAGAACGGCGCGGAATCCTGCCGAGCGGGCTTGCCGCAGATCGGGCATGGCTTAGGATTGACCGGCGACTGGTCTTCGCTCCGGTGCTCAACGTTGTCGTTCGCGGCCTCGTGCACCGAACTATCCCTTCCATCAAGGTTGGCTCAGCCAGGCCGAATGAGCCGGATAACCTTCGCCCACCAGCAGGGACATGGTTTCATAAAGCGGCAATCCTACGACCGACGAGTAGGAGCCCACCAGCTTGACCACGAAGCTGCCGGCCAGCCCCTGGATTGCGTAACCCCCTGCCTTGCCCCGCCACTCCCCCGTAGCGAGATAGGTTTCGATCTCGACCGCAGACAGCCGCTTGAACCTGACACGGGTCTCGACCAGGCGATGGCGCCGGCTGCCCCGCGGCGTGATCAGGGTCACCCCGCTGTAAACCCTATGCGCTCGGCCCGAGAGTAGCCGAAGGCAGGCCGCCGCTTCATCGACGAGTTCGCATTTGGGCAGGATGCGGCGGCCGACACAGACGACCGTATCGGCTGCCACGATGAAGGGCTTCCCGAAATCCTCACGCCGCTGCACGAGGCGTTCGGCCACTGCGGCCTTTTCAGCGGCGAGCCGAGCCGCGAGCGTACGGGGCATCTCGGCGGTGCGAGGCGTCTCGTCCACATCGGCCGGAAAAAGCGCATCAGGTTGCAGCCCCACTTGCTGCAGGAGCGCAAGGCGGCGCGGAGATCCGGAAGCCAGAACCAGTTTTGGGGTGCGGGCTTTCTGGTCCTCGGCCACGGGTTCGCCCCGTTGGAAGATCCCGGACACCTCGGATCCTATTTGAACCGGTAGGTGATACGGCCCTTGGTCAGATCGTAAGGGGTCATCTCGACCAGCACCCGGTCGCCCGCGAGCACGCGAATTCTGTTCTTCCGCATCTTGCCGGCCGTATGCGCCGTAATCTCGTGTTCGTTCTCGAGCTTGACGCGAAACATCGCGTTCGGGAGCAACTCCGTCACGGTACCGGGGAATTCGAGCAGTTCTTCCTTCGCCATATGTTCCGATCTTTCGAGCGCGGTCACGAGCCACCGCGACGCGGGTGCGAACGCATGATGTGATGTGCTGATTGGGCGCGAAGGGTAATCCAGATCAGAACGTTTGTGAACAGATCATGGACACGATTAACGCCCTTGCACGGCGTCGCAGCGCAATCCGCCTATAGCAGATCCCGGACCGCTCGTCGAACCGCTCCGATCATTCCGATCGAAGCTCTGTTCCAGTGCCGGCATCGAAGGCTTGCGTGGCCGCATCACGGCGCGAGTAGGTGCGGTGCAGCCGGATGCTGAAGGGGATCAAGCCGATGTAGCACAAGGAGAGGGCTGCCAGCATTTCCATCGGAAAGGTTGCCAGCAGCAGCACTGTGACGGCCACGCCGAACAACACCAGGATGACCTTGTCGCGCGGAATGCGTCCGACCGACTTGCCGGAAAAATGCGGCAATGGACTGGCCATCAAGGCCGCGATTACCAGCAAGTAAGCGATCTCGAACGGCACCGCCGAGCGCTCCGCCGGCATTCCGAAAGCCGACAGGTACAAATACAGCGGCAGAAGCGCTACGACGGCGCCCGCTGGAGCCGGCATGCCGGTGAAAAAGTGCGATGCCCAGCCCGGCTTATCGGGGTCGTCCAGGCCGACGTTGAAGCGCGCCAGGCGCAGCGCGCAGGCAATGGCGAACACCATGGCCGCGAACCAGCCGAGGCTCTTCATAAGGTGAAGGTTCCAGAAATACAGGGTCAGAGCCGGCGCGACCCCGAAATCAACGAAGTCGGCCAGAGAGTCCAGTTCGGCCCCGAAGCGTGACGTGCCCTTCAGGGCGCGCGCGAGCCGTCCATCGAGGCCGTCGAACACCGCAGCCGCGATAATGGCGAACACGGCCTTCTCGAAGGACCCCTCCACGGCGAAGCGAATCGCCGCAAGGCCGAGACAGAGCGCCAACAGGGTGACCAGGTTGGGAAGAACGATGCGCAGGGGCACATTTCGAAACCGCGGCGTGCCCCGAGACCGAGCACCGCCCAGATCGAACTGGGCCGCGAGCGGGCCGGCGTCGTCGCGATCATCAATCGACACGATGCGACTCGTCGGGTTCGTCGGGACGCAATACCACGACCGGCTCCTTGAAGCCGCGGGCCGCGAAAGCCCCGAGGCGCGTCGTCTTGCGGTGCAACCTTTTGGCGAAGGCTTCCGAAACGAGGAGCGGCTCGTCGAGCGAGCGGTTCATGTTGGCGATCCTGCTGGCCAATCCGACGTCCTTGCCGATCACGGTGAAGTCCAGTCTTACGCCCGACCCGACGTTGCCGTAGGCCGCCTCCCCATAGTGCAGCGCGATGCCGATATGGATCGGCGGTTCGTTGGGATGGTTGAGGTTACGGGCGTTCAGCATGCGAAACGCCTCCTCGGCTGCGTCGAGCGCCCGGTCGGCGGCATCGCAGCTTCCTCCATCCTTCGATTCACGAAAGATGGCGAGCAAGCCGTCGCCGATATATTTCAGCACTTCGCCTCTCCGCCCTTCGATCGGGGGTACGAGGCAATCGAAAAGCGCGTTGAAGACTTCGACGGCCTCTGTGGCGCTGAGTTCGGCGGTGTGCCCTACCGAGTTGCGCATATCGGCGAACAGCATGGCGGACTTGATCGTGGATACCTGGCCCCGCTTGGTGTTGCCGCGCAGGATCGCCTGATGGGGTTCATCGCCCACATAGGTGCGCAGCAGCTGGTGGAGTGCGACCCAGGTCGAGCGCACGTCGATCAGGATCGCGACGTACGGGATGACGCGCGCGATGACTCCGATGTCCTCGATCCCGAAGCCGGTAGGCCGGCGCGTTGCGAAGGTCACCCAGGCGTTGGTGCCGTTCATCAGGAATATCGGCACGCAGATGTAATGAACGAAGCCCGCCGCCTTGAGCTCCGGCACGATCCCAAACGCGCTGTCGTCGGTCGACGGTAGCCAGAGTTCGAGCCATTGCCGGGTCTGCGAAGCCCGGTAGAAGGGCGATTTCAGATAGTCCGGATCATCATCGTCGCCAGGCCTGACGTAGATGCGTTCGGTGACCCCCTGCCCTCGCAGCCAGAGACGGCCGATGCCGTCGTGCTCCGCATCGAGGGTTTGACTCGAGGAGCCGTAACGGTCGAGCGGCAGGCCCATGTCGACCAGCTTCTCGCACAGAAAGGAGATCGCATCGGTCGGGAGATCGCGTTCGCGGGCGTGGCGAAGCAGCCAGTCCGTGAGCGCCACCACCTTGCGGCTGCGCTCCGGTCCGATGAGCCGGTCAAGCTCCTCGGTGGGCAACTGCGAAACGCGCTCCAGGTTCAGGGCTTCGCGCTTCTTTACAGGCTCGGATGGGTGAGCAACTGAGGCTTGAAGGGTCATAGTGCGTGCTTGCTTCCCTATCCTGCCTTGAAGCTGCGCGGCGCGTCGCTGGCCCGGGCATCCGCCAGAATCGTCTCTCCTGCAATGGCCTTGGCACCCAGCCCCACCATCACACGAATCCCGTCCGGAAGATACACATCGACCCGGGACCCGAAGCGGATCAGGCCAAAGCGGTCCCCAACGCCGATCGTCTCGCCTTCGCGAACGAAGGACACGATGCGGCGTGCAATGAGGCCTGCGATCTGCACAACGCCGACCCGGCCAACGGCCGTTTCGAGAAGAAGGCTTGAGCGCTCGTTCTCCTCGCTGGCCTTGTCGAGGTCGGCATTCACGAACAGCCCCGGCTTATAGGCGATCTTCAGGATGCGGCCGGTCATCGGAGCGCGGTTCACGTGGCAGTCGAAGACGCTCATGAATACCGACAGACGCTGCAGCGGACGGTCGCCGAGGCCGAGTTCGGCCGGCGGAACGAAGAAGCCGATAGACGAGACGATCCCATCGGCGGGCGAAACCACTAGGCCTTCCCGCATGGGCGTGACCCGTCTGGGATCCCTGAAGAAATACATGCACCAGACGGTGAGGATGCCGCCGATCCACCCTAGCGGGCTCCACAGCCAATCCAGGATCAGGGCCGCAACCGCGAAGGCGGCGACGAACACGTAGCCTTCGGGATGAATCGGCGAGAGTTGCCGTCGCATGCTGGAAATGATGGACATCGTGCCGACCGGGTGAGGACGACGGGACGGGTCCCGCCGATGTTGTTGATGGACTAGACCTGCGCCGGGGTGCGCTCAGGCTTCGATCTTGATGCGGGGCACGCGCTTGCCGCCATCCTCGTTGCGGTGAAGGATTTCCTCGGCCTCGGCGACCTCGCGCTGCTGGTTCCACATGGCCGCATAAACGCCGCTTTGCGCCAGCAGTCCCTCATGGGTGCCGCGCTCGACGATGATGCCCTTGTCGAGCACGAGGATCTCGTCCGCGCCGACAACTGTCGACAGCCTGTGGGCGATCACGACCGTCGTGCGACCGCGCGATACGCTTTCGAGGGCGTCTTGTATCTCGCGTTCGGTGAAGGTGTCGAGAGCCGAGGTCGCCTCGTCGAGCACCAGAATTGCCGGCGCCTTGAGAATGGTGCGCGCGATGGCGACGCGCTGCTTTTCGCCGCCCGACAGCTTCAGGCCTCGTTCGCCCACCTGGGCGCCATAGCCCTCCGGCACGCTGTCGATGAAGCGGTCGATCTGCGCCAGGCGGGCTGCCTCGAGCACATCCTCCTCGGACGCATCCCAGCGGCCGTAACGAATGTTGTACCCGAGCGAATCGTTGAACAGCACTGTGTCCTGCGGAACCATGCCGATCGCGTGGCGCAGCGACTCCTGCGTAACCGCCGTGATGTCCTGCCCGTCGATAGTGATGCGACCGCTGTAGGCTTCGTAGAACCGGAACAGCAGGCGGGAGATGGTGGACTTGCCAGCGCCGGACGGGCCCACGATGGCGACGGTTTTCCCCGGCGGCACCTCGAACGAAACGCCGCGCAGGATTTCGCGGTTGGGATCGTAGCGGAAATGCACGTTCTCGAAGCGCAGATGGCCTTCGGTGACGACCAGCGGACGCGCGTTCGGCCGGTCCCTCACCTCGGGACTCTGGTCCAGGATGTTGAACATCGATTCGATGTCGATGACCGCCTGCTTGACCTCGCGATACAGCAGCCCCATGAAATTGAGCGGCTGATAGAGCTGGATCATCATGGCGTTGATCAGCACGAAGTCGCCGACCGTGTTGCGGCCCGACCTGATGCCCGAAATGCTCATGGCCATCACGGCCGCCAGTCCGGCGCTGAAGATCACCGCCTGCCCCGCATTGAGCACGGCAAGCGACGTGTAGGTCCGGGTGCTCATCTTTTCGTAGCGGGCCATGGCACGATCGTAGCGCGACGCCTCGCGCGCCTCGGCGCCGAAGTATTTCACCGTTTCGAAGTTCAGCAGGCTGTCGATCGCCTTGGTGTTGGCGTCCTGGTCGCTCTCGTTCATCGACTGCCGGATCGCGATGCGCCAGTTGGTCGCCACGGTCGTGAACACCAGATAGGCCACGATCATGAGCGAGACCGCGAAGGCATAGCGCCAGTCGAACTGCAGCAGGAACACCGCGATGATCAGCACGAATTCGACCGCGGTCGGCACGCCGGTCAGCATGATCATGCGCACGATCGTCTCGATCGCGTTGCGGCCGCGCTCGAGAATCCGGGTCAGGCCTCCGGTCTTGCGCTCGAGGTGGTAGCGCAGCGACAGGTCATGCAGGTGCACGAAGACGTCGAAGGCCAGCTTGCGCACCGCGTTCATGGCCACAGAGGCGAACAGCGCATCGCGCAACTGCGTCAGGAGCGCCATGGCGACCCGGAGAAACCCGTACAACAAGGTAAGGGCTACCGGTCCGGCCAGCATCACGGGCAGCAGATCGACGCCGCGGTCGTGCTTGTTGATCAGGGCGTCGGTGGCCCATTTGAACGAATAGGGCACCGCGATGGTGACGAGCTTCGCGGCGATCAGCAGGGCCAGAGCGACGTAGACGCGAATGCGCAGGTCCCGCCGGTCCGTCGGCCAGATGTAGGGCCAGAGGTGACGGATAGTCACGAACAGCGACGCTTGTGCTTCGACCCGCGCTCTTTTGCCCGCAGGCGCGCGCGTCGAAACGAGACTGGATTGAGTCATGAAGGGCTTTGTGAACGAGGTAGGAGACGAAGCATCGGCGCTTCATATAGCGCGTCGAGCCGCCCGGCGCATCGGGCGAGCAGCCCTCGGCTGGGCGTGCGTTGACGGATTGCATGGGACGAGCCAGGCCCGATCCTTGCAGCCACATGCACGAACTTGACCGCTCCGGGCGGGCAAGTGTTAAAGCGAGCCATGAATGCTTTGAAAAATATCTGTGTCTATTGCGGGTCGAGCAACGGCACGAACCCCTCGATGCTGCGCGCCGCCGAGCAACTCGGCCATGCTATGGCGAACGCCGGCATCGGGCTCGTCTATGGCGGCGGCAACGGCGGCCTGATGGGCGCGACGGCGCGCGCCGTCCTGGAAAAGGGCGGCCATGTAACGGGCATCATCCCGGGCTTCCTGCGTGACCGCGAACTGATGCTCGCCGACGCGCAGGAGATGGTCGTCGTGCCCGACATGCACACGCGCAAGCGGCTGATGTTCGAGCGATCGGACGCCTTCGTGGCTCTGCCTGGCGGAATCGGCACCCTGGAGGAACTGGTCGAGCAGATGACCTGGGTGCAGCTCAACCAGCACAACAAGCCCGTGCTGATCGCCGACATCGGCGGGTTCTGGCGCCCGCTCCTGGCGTTGCTCCAGCACATGCGGGAACAGGGCTTCGTGCGGTCCGAGTTCGAGGTGCGCTATCTCGTCGCCGAGAGCGTCGACGAGATCCTGCCGATGATCCGGGCCGGCATCGACCGCGCCCAGAAGCGACGCGAATTGCAGAGCGGGCTCAGCGTTCTGCAAAGCTGAACCCGACCCGAACCGACGAAGTTCGAAGCGGTTTAGCGCGACGCCAAGCGATGCTGCAGGGCGGCAGCGACGCCGGCCGGTACAAAGGGCGTCACATCCCCGCCCATCGCCGCGATCTGGCGGACCAGGGTTGCCGTGATGTGCCGGGTTTCCGGCGAGGCGGGCACGAACAGCGTCTGGATCTCGGGCGCAAGCCGACCGTTCATGCCGGCCAATTCCATTTCAGTGTCGAAGTCCGATCCGCTGCGCAGGCCGCGGACCACGATGCTGGCTTTGCATTCGCGCGCCGCGTCCACGGTCAGGCCCGCGAAGCTTTGCACCACGAGTTTGCAGCCGGTGGATTTTGCGACCTCGACGGCTTCGGCCTGAACCAGGGCGGTTCGTTCGGCCAGGTCGAGGAGTGGCGTCTTGGTGGCATGCGTCCCGATGCCGATCACAAGCCTGTCGCAAACGCGGGCCGCGGCCTGGATGACGTGCAGATGGCCGAACGTGAGCGGATCGAACGATCCCGCGTAAAGACCGATCCGGATCAATGTTCCAGCCCCGAGATGCGCGTCGGACCTGACCCGGATCCGCGCCCGGCCGCGCTATTCTTCCGCATCGCCGTCCGGAGCGTCATCGGCCCTCGGGTCGCCGCCGTTCGGCTCGGCTGATGTCTCGCCCACCTCCGGGATGCGCTCGACCGATACGACCCGCTCGTCCTTGGCGGTGTTGAAGACGATCACGCCCTGCGTGTTTCGGCCGGCGATCCGGATGCCATCGACCGGGCAGCGAATCAGCTGGCCGCCGTTGGTGACCAGCATGATCTCGTCGCCATGCTCGACCGGGAAGGACGCGACAAGCTTGCCGTTGCGGGCGTTGGTGACCATCGCCCCGATCCCCTTGCCGCCGCGGCCGGTGACCCGGTACTCGAACGAGGACGTGCGCTTGCCGTAGCCCTTATCCGAGATGGTCAGGATCACCTGCTCGGCCTCGGACATGGCAGCGTAACGCTCCTGGGACAGGCTTGCGAGCGCCTCGGGAGCCGTGCCGTTCTCGCCCACGACCTCCTTCTCGATGTCGTCCTCGCCGACCGCCTCGCCCTCGACGGCGCGTCGCATCTTCAGGTAGGCGATGCGTTCGGCCGAATCGGCATCCATGTGCCGCAGGATCGCCAGCGAGATCACGCTGTCGCCCTGAGCGAGCGTGATGCCGCGAACCCCCATCGAGTCGCGTCCCTTGAACACGCGCACATCGGAGACCGGGAACCTGATGCATTGCCCGAGCGCAGTGGTCAGCAGCACGTCGCTGTGTTCCGAGCAGATCTGGACGTCGACGATCGATTCGCCTTCGTCGAGCTTCATGGCGATCTTGCCGGCGCGATTGACCTGGGCAAAGTCCGACAGCTTGTTGCGTCGAACGGTGCCGCGCGTGGTGGCGAACACCACATCGAGACTGGCCCAGGCCGTCTCGTCCTCGGGCAGCAGCATGATCGTGGTGATGCGCTCGCCCTCGTCGAGCGGCAGCAGGTTGACCAGCGCCTTGCCGCGCGCCTGGGGGGCCGCGAGCGGCAGCCGCCACACCTTCATCTTGTAGGCCTGGCCAAGCGAGGAGAAGAACAGCACCGGCTGGTGGGTCGAGGCGACGAAGATCCGCGCCACGAAATCCTCGTCGCGGGTCTGCATGGCCGAGCGACCCTTGCCGCCGCGCCGCTGCGCCCGATAGGTCGAGAGCGGAACCCGCTTGATGTAGCCGGCATGGCTGACCGTGACGGCCATGTCCTCGCGCTGGATGAGGTCCTCGTCCTCCATGTCGGCGTCGCTGTCGAGGATCTCGGTGCGGCGCGGCGTCGCGAAAGCGGTCTTGATGGCGTTCAGCTCGTCCCGCACGATGTCGAAGATCCGCAACCGCGAACCGAGGATGTCGAGCAGGTCGGTGATCTCGGCGGCCAGCTTGTTCAGAAGGTCGGCGATCTCGTCGCGGCCGAGCGCGGTCAGGCGGGCCAGCCGCAGGTCGAGGATCGCGCGGGCCTGGATCTCGGAGAGCCGATAGGTGCCCTCTTCGGACAAGACGTGGCGCGGATCGGCAATCAGCGTGATCAGCGGCGCCATGTCGCGCGCCGGCCAGTCGCGGGCCATCAGGGCTTCGCGGGCCGTCGCCGTATCGGGCGAGGTCCGGATGAGGCGGATCACCTCGTCGATATTGGCCACCGCGATGGCGAGGCCGACCTGGACGTGGGCGCTGTTGCGGGCCTTGGCGAGGCGGAACTTGGTCCGCCGCGTCACGACCTCCTCGCGGAAATCGATGAAGGCGACCAGGAAATCCTTGAGGGTCAGCACCTCGGGCCGGCCGCCGTTCAGCGCGATCATGTTGGCGCCGAAGCTGGTCTGCAGCGAACTGAACCGCCAAAGCTGGTTCAGCACCACTTCGGCCACGGCGTCGCGCTTGAGCTCGATGACGATCCGCATGCCGTCGCGATCGGATTCGTCGCGCAACTCCGAGATGCCTTCGACCCGCTTCTCGCGCACCAGCTCCGCGATCTTTTCGATCAGCGTCGTCTTGTTCACCTGATAGGGGATCTCGGTGACGATCAGCGCCTCGCGCTCGCGGCGGATCTCCTCCACGTCGACCTTGGCCCGCATGATGATGGAGCCGCGGCCGACCGAATAGGCGGCCCGGATGCCGCCGCGGCCCAGGATGGCGCCCCCGGTCGGGAAATCCGGCCCGGGCACGATCTGCAGCAAGCCCTCGAGATCGATCTCGGGCTGGTCCATCACGGCCATCGTGGCGTCGATGATCTCGCCGAGGTTGTGCGGCGGGATGTTGGTGGCCATGCCGACCGCGATGCCGCCGGCCCCGTTGACCAGCAGGTTCGGGTAGCGGGCCGGCAGGACGGTCGGCTCCTGGAACTCGCCCGAATAATTGGGCGTGAAATCGACCGTGTTCTCGTCGAGATCATCCAGCAGGGCGAGCGCCGGACGCGCCAGCCTCACCTCGGTGTAGCGCTCCGCCGCCGGGGGGTCGCCGTCGATCGAGCCGAAATTGCCCTGCCCGTCGAGCAGCGGCAATCGCATCGAGAAGGTCTGGGCCAGGCGCACCAGGGCGTCATAGATCGCCAGGTTGCCATGGGGATGGTACTTACCCATGGTGTCGCCGGTGACGCGGGCGGATTTCTTGTGCGGGCTGTCCGGCGTAAAGCCGTTCTCGTTCATCGTGTAGAGAATGCGACGATGGACCGGCTTGAGGCCGTCCCTGACGTCGGGAAGCGCACGGGACACGATGACGCTCATGGCGTAATCGAGGTAGGAGCGCTTCATCTCATCGGTGATGGAAACCGACCGGATACCGGACGGCCCTTCGAGCTTTTCTTCGTTATCGGCCAAACGTTCGAGTCCTTAGAACCTGCATTCCGGCATTATAAACGAGCCGGTCGAGATTCACGAGTGAATCGATGGCCTGCCCCACGGCTATCGCCGGGTGGCCATGCCATCAGTCACGGGCCGCCGGAGCCGCGCCGTTCGCTCAGAACGGAATGTCGTCGTCCAGAGCCTCGGCAAGCTTGCTGCTGCCCGAGGAGCGCTGATCCATCGGCGAGGAGCGGCCGAAGCTGGCATTGCCGCCGCCTGCGAAAGCGCCGCCGCCCTCCTCGCGCCCGCCGAAGTCGCCGCCGCCCGCGCCGCGGCTGTCCATCAGGGTCAGTTCGCCACGATAGCGCTGCAGCACCACCTCGGTGGTGTATTTTTCGGCGCCGTCCTTGTCGGCCCACTTGCGGGTCTGCAACTGGCCTTCCAGATAAACCTTGGACCCCTTCTTGAGATATTGCTCGGCGATCTTGCCGAGGTTCTCGTTGAAGATCACCACGCGGTGCCACTCGGTGCGGTCCTTGCGCTCGCCAGAGGCCTTGTCGCGCCAGCTTTCGGTCGTGGCCAGGTTGAGGCTCACCACCGACTCGCCGGAATTGAGCCGGCGCACTTCCGGATCACGGCCCAGATTGCCGATCAGAATGACTTTATTTACGCTTCCCGACATGGAGCCCTCCCCGGGCCAATAAGACAGTACGTGTTGAGGCGGTTGTCGGGCCGACCCCGCCGCGCCCGATCCTACGCGCTGGCGACCGCGAAGCCAACGCGCAACCATATTGGCCCAGCCATAGCGTGGCGACCGCCGCTCGCCAGGGTTCCGATTGCCTTTTGTTCGACCTTTGTTCTATTTATCCACAAGAGATGATGCCCGCAAGCGGGACGGATCGCCGGCAAAGGCCGAAATCTCGCGTGCCGCACCTTATATGAAGGGCGGCCTGCGCCTCTCGCCTTCCCTTTCAGCCCGAAGCCTTCATGCCCAAGCCCACACGATCGAAAGCCTCGAAGCCACTTGTCGCCGAAAAGGAACGGGACTTCGGCCCTGCCGATCTCGGCCAGAGGTCGATCGTGGTGCGCGGCGCACGCGAGCATAACCTCAAGAACATCGATCTTGTGATCCCGCGCGACAAGCTGGTCGTGTTCACCGGCCTGTCCGGGTCGGGAAAATCCTCGCTCGCCTTCGATACGATCTATGCGGAGGGCCAGCGGCGCTACGTCGAATCGTTGTCGGCCTATGCGCGCCAGTTCCTGGAGATGATGGGCAAGCCGGACGTCGACCAGATCGACGGATTGTCGCCGGCCATTTCGATCGAGCAGAAGACCACGTCCAAGAATCCGCGCTCGACCGTCGGTACCGTCACCGAGATCTACGACTACATGCGGCTTCTGTGGGCGCGCATCGGCATTCCGTATTCGCCGGCAACCGGCCTGCCGATCGAAAGCCAGACCGTGAGCCAGATGGTGGATCGGGTGCTGGCCCTTCCTCCTGGCACGCGCCTCTACCTCGTCGCCCCCGTGGTGCGGGGCCGCAAGGGCGAATACCGCAAGGAGATCCAGGACTTCCAGAAGAAGGGCTTTCAGCGCCTCAAGATCGACGGGACGTTCCACCCGATCGATGACGTCCCGACGCTCGACCGCAAGCTCAAGCACGATATCGGCGTGGTGGTCGATCGCATCGTGGTGCGCCCGGATCTTGCAACCCGCCTGGCCGAGAGCTTCGAGACGGCGCTCGAACTGGCCGACGGCATCGCCGAGATCGAATGGGCCGAGCCTCCGACCGAGGGGGCTGGGCACCTCACCTTCTCATCGCGGTTCGCCTGCCCGGTGTCGGGTTTCACCATCGCGGAGATCGAACCGCGATTGTTCTCCTTCAACAATCCATTCGGCGCCTGCCCGGTCTGCGGCGGCATCGGCTCGCAGATGACGGTCGACCCCGAACGGGTGGTGCCTGACCCGAAACTGTCGCTCAAGCGCGGCGCCATCGCGCCCTGGGCCAAGTCGAGCTCGCCCTATTATCTCCAGACGCTCGATGCCCTGGCGCGGCACTACAAGTTCAAGCTGGAGACCCGCTGGGAAGCCCTGTCCCAGAATATCCGCGACGTGATCCTGTTCGGGTCCGGCAAGGAGGATATCCGGTTCGGCTACGACGACGGCTCGCGGGCCTATGGGGTCACCAAGCCTTTCGAAGGCGTGGTGCGCAGCCTCGATCGCCGCTTCAAGGAGACCGAGAGCGAGTGGGCCCGGGAGGAGATCGGCGCGCTACATGGGCGCGACGCCGTGCACGGCCTGCGGCGGTGCACGGCTGAAGCCAGAGGCCCTGGCCGTCCGCGTCGCCGACCGCACGATCAGCGCCGCCAGCGAATTGTCGATCCGGCACGCGATCGCCTGGTTCGATGCCCTGCCCGATCAACTCGACGCCAAGCGCAACGAGATCGCGGCTCGCATCCTCAAGGAGATCCGCGACCGGCTGACGTTCCTGCTCGATGTCGGGCTCGACTATCTCACCCTGTCGCGCGGCGCCGGCACGCTGTCCGGCGGCGAGAGCCAGCGCATCCGGCTGGCCAGCCAGATCGGTTCGGGCCTCACGGGGGTGCTTTACGTGCTGGACGAGCCCTCGATCGGGCTGCACCAGCGCGACAACGAGCGGCTGCTGGAAACGCTGCGTCGGCTGCGCGGGCTGGGCAACAGCGTCATCGTGGTCGAACACGACGAGGACGCCATCCGGGCCGCCGATTACGTGGTCGATGTCGGCCCCGGTGCCGGCATCCACGGCGGCCACATCGTGGCCACCGGAACTCCCGAAGATATCATGGCCAATCCGGCCTCCCTCACTGGGCAATATCTGTCCGGCGCCAAGGTGGTCGGCATTCCCCGGGCACGCCGCAAGTCGAGGGGCGGCGATCATCTGCGGATCGTCGGGGCGCGCGGCAACAACCTCAAGAATGCGACCGTCGACATACCGCTCGGCGTCCTGACCTGCGTGACGGGGGTTTCGGGCGGCGGCAAGTCGACCCTGGTCATCGACACCCTGTTCGCGGCCGCAGCCCGCAAGCTCGGCGGCGCTGCCGAACATCCGGCGCCGCACGATTCCATCGAAGGTCTCGAGCTGCTCGACAAGGTCATCGACATCGACCAGTCGCCGATCGGGCGCACGCCGCGGTCCAACCCGGCCACCTATACGGGCGCCTTCACGCCGATCCGGGAATGGTTCGCGGGCCTGCCCGAGGCCAAGGCGCGCGGCTACCTGCCCGGCCGATTCTCATTCAACGTCAAGGGCGGGCGCTGCGAAGCCTGCCAGGGCGACGGCGTCATCAAGATCGAGATGCACTTCCTGCCGGATGTCTACGTCACTTGCGACGTGTGCAAGGGCAAGCGCTACGGGCGCGAAACCCTGGAGGTCAAGTACCGCGACAAGTCCATCGCCGACGTGCTCGACATGACGGTCGAGGAAGCCGCGGTGCTGTTCAAGGCGGTGCCGTCCATTCGCGACAAGATGCAGACGCTGGCGCGCGTCGGCCTGGGCTATGTCAAGGTGGGGCAGCAGGCCAACACGCTGTCGGGTGGCGAGGCGCAGCGCGTGAAACTCTCCAAGGAACTGGCGCGCCGCTCGACCGGACGCACGCTCTACATTCTCGACGAGCCGACCACCGGTCTGCATTTCGACGATGTGGCCAAGCTTCTGGGGTTGCTGCAGGAACTCGTCGACCAGGGCAACACGGTCGTGGTCATCGAGCACAATCTCGAAGTGATCAAGATGGCCGACCACGTCATCGACATGGGTCCGGAGGGCGGCGATGGCGGAGGCCGGGTGGTCGCGACCGGCTCGCCCGAAGAGGTCGCCCGCAACCCGGCCAGCCACACGGGGCGATTCCTGCGCGACGTGCTGAAGCGTCGCGGGCCCACCAAAGTCGCCGCCGAATAGGCGACGTCTATCCTCATGTCGGACACTCAGCCCCTGCCTAAAAGTGTCGGGCTCTGCTGGCGCATGGAGTCTGGCCCGGGCGCCGACCATCGCAATCGGCTGCATCGCCACGTCTGATGCTCGAGATGCCTGAGAAATCCGATCGTGAACTCCTGGGATTGTGCACTGCAGCATTGCAGTGGACGACTCTGTACGTCGCCTCTGGAGGCGATGCTGTGTCGACCGTTCAGGGCGAGGTCACGCTGTGGTCACTTATGCGTCACAAACATAACGGATAAGTCATTTCAGGCGGAAAATGGGCCAACAAGGGGGTTTTCGGCTTAAAGCCGCCACACGCCTTACCGACATGTTAAGCGACACCTACGTTTTCTGCATACCAGGACCTTGGTTTAAGAGCTACTCGTCCCTGCGAAACGGCGTATATTGCAATGCATCAAATGCTCGTTCCCAGAGCACACCAGACAGACGTTGAAGGAACTCCCGTGTTTAAGGCCATCGCCACCTGGCGCAGCAGGCGCCAAGCCATCCGCGAACTCTCGAGCCTCTCGGACCGTGAACTCGCCGACATCGGAGTGATCCGCGGCGAGATCGAGACCATCGTTCGGCACGCGCCCCTCGCAGAGCGGGCCGCCCCTTCGAGCCGCTCTGCGCATGTGCAGTTTGGCAATGCGGGATTCGGGGCCGCCCAGCAGGCGCTGCCGTCACGCGCCTAACCCATTCGGCCCGATCTCGATCGAGGCCGATCCGACCCGCCGCGTAAAGGCGGGTTGCCGTGAAACGGCTTGTGCGTCCCGGTTTCAGGCCGGGGCAAGCCTAAGAAAAAGGAGCCTGTCATGTTGAAAACTTTCGCAATCAAGCTCGCCGCTTGGCGTCGCTACCGCGATTCAGTTCGCGAACTCTCCCGGTTGTCCGACCGTGAACTCAACGACCTTGGCATCGGCCGCGCCGATATCGAGACCGTGGTTCGTCAGAGCGCTCGCCAGGGCGCCTGACCTTTCCAATTTTCGAAGCGTATGTTTGCGTTTGCGAGACCCGCTGGATCGACCCGGCGGGTCTTTTTCGTTGCGCAGCTATGGCCCCCCTGCGCTCTTGCGGGTCGGGCGCCCGTGGCATAGCTGCTTGGGCATGTCGATCAAAACTCACATTCCCGTACACGTCATCGGCGGCGGCCTGGCCGGAAGCGAAGCCGCCTGGCAATTGGCCCGGGCCGGTGTGCCGGTCGTGCTGCACGAGATGCGGCCAGTCCAGCCGACCGACGCGCACAAGACGGATGGCCTCGCCGAACTCGTCTGCTCCAATTCCTTCCGCTCCGATGATGCCGAGTTGAACGCGGTCGGCGTGATCCATCGGGAAATGCGTCGTCTCGACTCTCTGATCATGCGCTGTGCCGATCAGCACAAGGTGCCGGCCGGAGGCGCCCTGGCGGTCGACCGGGACGGCTTTTCGGCAGCCGTAACTCAGGCCATCGCGGCGGAGCCGCTGGTCGAGGTCCGGAGGGAGAGCATCGACGGCCTACCTCCGGCCGAATGGGACGAAGTCATCGTGGCCACCGGGCCGCTGACCTCGCCGGGGCTGGCGCAGGCTATCGCGGCGCTGACCGGCGAGGATCAGCTGGCGTTCTTCGACGCCATCGCTCCCATCGTCCATCGTGACACCATCGATTTCGAGAAGGCCTGGTTCCAGTCCCGCTACGACAAGGTCGGGCCCGGAGGAAACGGCCGCGACTACATCAACTGCCCGCTCGACCGCATCCAGTACGAGGCGTTCGTCGACGCTTTGCTGGCCGGCCAGAAGACCACGTTTCACCAGTGGGAGGGCACGCCCTATTTCAACGGCTGCCTGCCGATCGAGGTGATGGCGGAGCGCGGTCGGGAAACCTTGCGGCACGGTCCGATGAAACCCGTCGGGCTGACGGACCCGCGCAATCCCATGGTCAAGCCCTGCGCCATCGTCCAATTGCGCCAGGACAATGCACTGGGCACGCTCTACAACATGGTGGGCTTCCAGACGAAGCTGAAGCATGCCGAGCAGGTGGCGGTGTTCCGCACCATTCCTGGATTGGAGCACGCCGAATTCGCGCGGCTCGGCGGGCTGCACCGGAACACCTTCCTGAACTCGCCGCGTCTGCTCGATCCGATGCTGCGGCTCAAAGCCATGCCGCGGTTGCGTTTCGCGGGCCAGATCACGGGCTGCGAGGGCTATGTGGAAAGCGCCGCCGTGGGCCTGATGGCCGGCCGGATGGCCGCGGCCGCGCGCAGGCGCGAAAGCTTCGAGTCGCCGCCCGTCACTACGGCGATCGGGGCTTTGCTGAACCACATCACCGGCGGCCATATCGAGACCATCGACGCCGGGCCACCGTCGTTTCAACCCATGAACGTCAATTTCGGCCTGTTCCCGCCTCTGGGTACCGCGCCCCGGTCCGAGGACGGCAAGAAGCTCCGCGGTACCGAGAAGGCGCAAGCCAACAAGCGGGCCATGAGCCTGCGGGCCGCCGAGGCGATGGAGCAATGGCTGGAACTTGGCGCCTTGGAAGGCCGTCCAGCCCAAGCCTATACTGCGGCCTGAAGCCGCGGCCGCGATCGGCCACGACGGGAGGGAACGCGATGCCGAAGGTCAGCACCTGCCTGTGGCACGGCAAGGATGTCGAGGCGGCGGTCCGCTTTTACGTCTCGCTTGTGCCCGACTCCCGCGTCGACACCGTCCAGCATGCGCCAGGACCTTGGCCCGGCGGTCAAACCGGCGACGTGATCCTGGTGGCCTTCACCCTTGGCGGGCAGAGTTTTCAGGCGCTTAACGGCGGGTCCCCGGCCCAATACGGAACTGCGGCTTCCATCTCGGTCAGTTGCACAGACCAGGCGGAGGTCGATCGGCTGTGGGCCGCGCTGACCGCGAATGGCGGTTCCGAGATCATGTGCGGCTGGCTGCGGGACCGCTGGGGCGTACCGTGGCAGATCGTCCCCGAGATCTTGCCGCGCCTGTTGGCCGATCCGGATCCGGGCGTTGCCAGCCGGGTCTTCACCGCGATGACCCGTATGGTGAAGCTGGATGTGGCGGCACTCGAGCGCGCCGCCGCGGGCTGAGACCAGCCTTGCGGGCGACCGCGGTCACCACATGTCGAGCGCGACCCGGGCCTCGTCGGACATGCGGCTCTGATCCCAGGGCGGATCGAAGACCATGTTGACCTTGGCGCCGGCGACGCCAGGAACCCCGGAGACCGCCGTTTCCACCCAGCCCGGCATCTCACCCGCGACCGGGCACGCGGGAGCCGTGAGCGTCATATCCACGGCAACGAAGCGGCTATCCTCGATGTCGATCTTGTAGATCAGCCCGAGTTCGTAGATGTCGACCGGGATCTCGGGATCGTAGACGGTCTTGAGCGCTGCCACGATTCCGTCGGTCAGGCGATCGATCTCTTCAGGCGGAATTGCCGAATTGAGCGAAAGGTCCGGTCGGTTAGGCTGGGCGGACTCGTCGGCGTGGGTCACGGTGTCGGACATGGCTGACCTTGTTCAGGCGAAAAGCGCTTCGGCCTTCAAGAGAGCGTCGGCGAGGGCGTCGACTTCCGCTCGTGTATTGTAGAGCCCAAACGAGGCCCGGCAGGTTGCCGTAACGCCGTAGCGCGACAGCAGCGGCATGGCACAATGCGTGCCGGCCCGCACCGCCACGCCATACCGGTCTATGACGGTGGCGACATCGTGGGGGTGCGCGTTCTGCATCGTAAAGGACAAGATCGCCCCCTTGTGCCTGGCCTGCCCGTAGATGCGCAGCGAGTTTATCCGCCCGAGCCGCTCATGCGCATAGGCCGTGAGATCCTGCTCATGCGCCCGGATGCGGTCGCGGCCGATCTCGCGCATATAGTCAAGCGCGGCCCCGAGACCAATGGCCTGGACGATGGGCGGCGTGCCCGCCTCGAACCTGTGCGGGGGCGCGTTGTAGGTCACGGTCTCGGTCGTGACCACGTCGATCATCTCGCCGCCACCATTGAACGGCGGCAAGGACGCCAGCAGATGGCGCTTGCCATAGAGAACGCCGATTCCGGTCGGGCCGTACACCTTGTGGCCTGTGAACACATAGAAATCGGCGTCGAGGTCCCTCACGTCGACATCGAGATGCACGGCGCCCTGCGAGCCATCGACCAGAACCGGGATTCCGCGCGCATGGGACGCGGCGATGATCTGCTTCAGAGGCGTGATCGTGCCCAGCATATTGGACATATGCGTGATCGCCACGATCTTGGTGCGCGGAGTCAGGGCACGCTCGAACTCCTCGAGCGAAAAGTTGCCGTCCTCGTCGACCCCGACCCATTTCAGCACGGCGCCTTTGCGCTCGCGGTGAAAGTGCCAGGGCACGATGTTGGAATGGTGCTCCATGATCGAGAGCACGATCTCGTCGCCCTGCCCGAGATGGGCGAGGCCGAACGAGGCGGCTACCAGGTTGATGGCCTCGGTGGCCGAACGCGTGAAGACGATCTCGTCGCTCGATTCGGCATTGAGGAAGGCGCGGACCTTTTCGCGCGCGCCCTCGTAGGCTTCCGTAGCCGCATTGGCGAGGTAATGCAGCCCGCGATGCACGTTGGCATATTCGCTCTCGTAGGCGGTCACGATGCGGTCGATGACCGCGCGCGGCTTCTGGGCCGACGCCGCATTGTCGAGGTAGACCAGCGGCTTGCCGTAAGGCTCGACCGCAAGGGCCGGAAAGTCCTCGCGGATCCTGGCGACGTCATAGACCGGGTGGTCGAGCATGGTCGTCACTTCCCGCGCCGGCGCAGCCATTGGCCGATGCCCATGGCCAATTCGGCCCGCAGGACATCGTCGCCGACATCCTCGATGGCTTCATCCGCGAAGGCTTCGAGCAGCATGGCTTGGGCTTCGTTCAACGGGATGCCGCGCGCCCGAAGATAGAACAGCTGATCCTCGTCGAGCGCCCCGGCGGTGGCGCCATGGCCGCAGACCACGTCATCGGCGAAGATCTCGAGCTCCGGCTTGTTGAACATGCTGGCGCCATCGGCCAGGAACACCGCCTTGCTCAGCATCTTGCCGTCGGTCTTCTGGGCCCCGGGCGCAACGATCACCTTGCCCTGGTAGATGCCGGTCGCCTCGTCGTCGAGGATGTGCTTGTAGAGCTCCCGGCTTTCGCAATGGGGCGCCGTGTGGGTGATCACCAGCGTGGTGTCCGCATGGCAGCGCCCATCGAGCAGCGAAACGCCGCGGAAATGGGCCTGGGACGCCGGTCCGGTGAATTCGAGATAGGACTGGCGCCGGGTCAAGCCCCCGGTGGCCAGCAGGGTCGTGCTGAGCAGCTTGGCATCGGCGCCGAGCCGGGCCAGCACGCTGCCGACGTGGAGCGCATCGTCACCCAGGGACTTCGAGCTTTGCCGCGTGCTCGAGGCTGGCGCCATCGCCAAGTGCAAACACAAGGACGTGTTGGCCTTGCGTCTTGGCGGACCCAAGAACGGCATGGCGTTCGACGATGGTTGCGGACGCGTGTTCGCCCAAATCGATATAGGATCGCGTGTAGGCTGCCGAAGGCACCTTGCCGGACAGGATCGACAAGATTTCGATCGGCGCTTCGACCTTGGTCCCGGGCTGGAGGCGGATCGAAATGCCGCCCTGCAGCAACGCGGCATTCAGGAAAACGAGGGATTCGGGCGCGCCCAATTTCTCGGCCGCGAGCACCGCCGGCGTGAGCCTGTCAGCCGCGGCCTGATCGAGAACCGAGCGGACCTCGACCTTGTCGCCGAGCGCCGATAGGTCCGAAAGCTCGGACACGAACATTCCATCGAGCAGGACGATGCGAGACGCCGCGGTGTCCGGCAGCGACTGCAGGAACGACCGCGCGCCCTCGATCGATGCAGCATCGGGCATGGAGGCGGGCGGCAGCACGTCCCGCAACATGCCTCGCAGGTCGGTATAGTGCCAGGCCTCGATGCGGCGATGCGGCAGGCCGGCCGCCGAGAACGCCGCATAGGCCCGCTCGCGTGCGGGATCGGAAGCGTTCTTCGCCTGCAGGGCACGGAACTGCTCGCCGAGCGTCTTCTCGGCAGGGGTCGGAAAAGCCACGATCGCGTTCATGAGGACCTCAGGCCGCGTCCGCGACATAGTCGCGGTAGCCGTTCTTCTCGAGTTCGAGCGCGAGGGTCGCGTCGCCGGTCTTCACGATCCGGCCCTTCGACATGACGTGCACCACATCGGGTTTGATGTAGTCGAGCAGGCGCTGGTAATGGGTGATGACCAGGAACCCGCGATTGCTCGCCCGCAGCTCGTTGACCCCGTTCGCCACGATCCGCAGGGCGTCGATGTCGAGCCCGGAATCGGTCTCGTCGAGAACGCCGTAGCGCGGCGCGAGCAGCGCCATCTGCAGGATCTCCATCCGCTTCTTTTCGCCGCCAGAGAAGCCGACATTGAGCGGCCGCTTCAGCATGTCGGGGTCGACCTGCAGCCGGGCCGAGGCCTCGCGCACCTTGCGGATGAAGTCGGGCGTCGACAACTCGCTCTCGCCCCTGCCCTTGCGCTGGGCATTCACGGCCGCCTTGAGGAAGGTCATGGTCGCAACGCCGGGGATCTCAACCGGATATTGGAAGGCCAGGAACAGGCCCTTGGCGGCCCTGACCTCCGGTTCCATGTCGAGCACGTTCTCGCCATCGAGCAAGACTTCTCCGGCTGTCACCTCGTAGTCGGACCGCCCAGCGATCACATAGGACAAGGTCGACTTGCCGGAGCCGTTCGGCCCCATGATGGCCGCAACCTGGCCCGGCGACACCGCGAGGTCGAGGCCGTTGAGGATCTTCTTGCCGTCGATCTCGACGTGAAGGTTCTTGATTTCAAGCATATTCGTTGTTCCAGTCGATCTTTCGATCACTACGTCCGTGACACCAACGGCGTTAGTCGGCCAGTTCAAGGCGTCGTTCGATCCGGTCGAGCCGATATTTGATCGCTGCGACCTCGCCGTGATCATGTTCCTGAAGCGTGACGACACCAGCGAGGTGCTGCCGCAGCGCCGTCATCTCCACGCTCAGCGAACGCATCGAGTCCGCCATCTTGGCGGTGTCGCCGCGGATGGCCCGAAGATGCTCGAGCACAATGGTGTCGGGCTCCGCCATCAACCGACGCTGCCCTCGAGCGAGATCGCGATCAGCTTCTGGGCCTCGACCGCGAACTCCATCGGCAATTGCTGGAGCACGTCGCGCACGAAGCCGTTGACGATCAGCGCCGTGGCCTCCTCGGCCGACAGGCCGCGCTGGCGGCAATAGAAGAGCTGGTCCTCCGAGATCTTCGAGGTGGTCGCCTCGTGCTCGAAGGTCGCCGAGGCGGTCTTGGCTTCGATATACGGCACGGTATGGGCGCCGCAGTGCTCGCCGATCAGCAGCGAGTCGCAATTGGTGAAGTTTCGCGCATTCTTGGCCTTGCGGTGCGCCGAGACGAGCCCCCGATAGGTGTTGTCCGAGCGCCCCGCCGCGATGCCCTTGGAGATGATGCGGCTCGTCGTGTCGCGGCCGAGATGGATCATCTTGGTGCCGCTGTCGACCTGCTGCCGGCCATTCGAGATCGCGATCGAATAGAACTCGCCCCGCGAGCCATCGCCGCGCAGGATGCAGGACGGATACTTCCAGGTGATGGCCGAGCCGGTCTCGACCTGGGTCCAGGAGATCTTGGCCCGCGCCTCGCGGCAATCGCCCCGCTTGGTCACGAAGTTGTAGATGCCGCCCTTGCCCTCGCTGTCGCCGGGGTACCAGTTCTGCACCGTCGAATATTTGATCTCGGCGTCTTCGAGCGCCACGAGTTCCACCACCGCGGCATGCAGCTGGTTCTCGTCACGCATCGGGGCCGTGCAGCCTTCGAGATAGCTGACGTAGGAGCCCTTGTCGGCGATGATCAGCGTGCGCTCGAACTGGCCGGTGTTCTTTTCATTGATCCGGAAATAGGTCGAGAGCTCCATCGGGCAGCGGACGCCCGGCGGGATGTAGACGAACGAGCCATCCGAGAAGACGGCCGAGTTCAGCGTGGCATAGAAGTTGTCGGTAATCGGGACCACCGAGCCGAGATACTTCTTCACCAGCTCCGGATGCGAATGAACCGCCTCGGAGATCGGGCAGAAGATCACGCCCGCCTTGGCAAGCTCGGCCTTGAAGGTGGTGGCCACCGACACCGAGTCGAACACGGCGTCGACCGCAACCCGGGGCCGCTCGACCCCCGCCAGAATCTCCTGCTCGCGCAGCGGAATGCCGAGCTTCTCGTAGGTGCGCAGCAGCTCGGGGTCGACCTCGTCGAGCGACTTCGGGCCGGGCGCGTTCTTGGGCGCGGAATAATAATAGAGGCTCTGGTAATCGATCGGCGGATAGTCGACCCGCGCCCATTCCGGGGCCCGCATGGTCAGCCAGCGCTTATAGGCTTCGAGCCGCCATTCGGTCAGCCACTCGGGCTCGCCCTTCTTGGCCGAAATGAAACGAACCGTGTCCTCGCGCAGGCCGAGCGGCGCCTTGTCGGATTCGATATCGGTGACAAAACCGTACTTGTATTCGCTGACATCGATCGACTTGACCCGATCGACCGTTTCCTGGACAGCCGCCATATCGTTCTCCCGGTTCGAACCGCCTCGGCGGGCCGAACTCTCTAAGCCGCAAGCTCGATACGAGCCATGTTGATACGATCACGCGGCGGACTGGACCGGCCGCCGTTTCATTCTCTCGAGAGCCGCTCTCAGGACCTCGATGACGCCGTCGATGTCGGCCTCGGCCGAACGCCATCCCAGGCTGACCCGGATAGCTCCCTGCCTTAAATCGTGCGCCATCCCCATCGCTTCAAGGACGTGGGACCGCCCGACCTTGCCCGAAGAGCAGGCCGAGCCCGAAGACACGGCCACCCCGCCAAGATCGAGCGCGATCATCAACCGTTCCGCGCTCACGCCGGGGATGCTGAACGCGCTCGTATTGGGCAGCCGCGGTCTTCCGGCCCCGAAGATCACCGCATCGGGCGCAAGCCACAGCAGCGCCGTCTCGAACCGATCGCGCATTGCGCTGAGACGGGTTGCACCGACTTCCGACAGGGCGGCTTCCGCGGCGGCCCCGAAAGCCGCAATGGCGGGCACGTTCTCCGTACCGCCCCGCAAGCCCCGCTCCTGCCCACCGCCGCGCACCAGAGGCTCGAGTTGCAGATCCTCGCGCAACACGACAGCGGCGCCCGCTCCCGGCAGGCCGCCGAGCTTGTGCCCCGACAAAAGCACGATGTCGGCCCCGAGTTCGGCGACGCAGATACGTCCCGCGGCCTGGACGGCGTCGCACACGAGCACGCCCCCATGGGCATGAACGATGTCGGCCACCTCTCGCACGGGCTGAAGCACGCCGGTTTCGTTGTTGGCGGCCTGGATGGCGACGACAGCCGGGCCCGCCTCCCTGAGCAGGGCCGCAAGGCGATGAAGATCCACCACGCCTGCATGATCGACCGGCAGTACACTCGTCCTGCCAGCCTCGAAGCGATGACCCCGAAGAACGGCGGCGTGTTCCGTGGCGCCCATGATCAGGTGCTCGCAGGCCGTGCCCCCCGCAATTCGCAGGGGCGCGAGCGCCAGATTGACCGCTTCCGTGCCCCCCGACGTAAAACACACCTGTTCGGGCCGGGCCTCCACCAGACCTGCAACCTGGCGACGCGCGACCTCGAGCAGGTGACGGGCGCCACGCCCTTCCGCATGGATGGACGATGCGTTCCCGCCAGCTTCCGCAGCACCCACGAAAGCCGTCCAGGCCTCCGGGCGAACCGGTGCGGTCGCATTATAATCGAGGTAAATCCGCGGGCTCGCCATCGGGTCGCTCAAAAGCCTTGCAACGCTGAGGGTCAGCCGTGTTAAGAGGCCGCTCTTTCAAACGGAATGCACACGCTCGACATACGAACGGGTCGACGATCCTGTTAGAATTATTCTAACAGAATTACGAACAGACCGGTTTGGAGTCAAGCGACCGGCGGCTTCGGCCGCGTGTCCCAGTCGGGCATAGCAGCATACCAGGCATGCAAACCCTGGCCGCCAAGGAAATGTGTGCGCCCTCGCATTACCTGCGAAAGACGCAGAATTCGGAGATACCATGCCTGAAGTCATCTTCACCGGACCGGCCGGCCGCCTCGAGGGCCGCTTTCATCCCGCCAACAAGCGCGGGGCGCCGATCGCCATCGTGCTCCATCCGCACCCGCAGTTCGGCGGGACCATGAACAACCAGATCGTCTACAGCCTTTATTATGCCTTCGCCGAGCGCGGCTTCTCGGTATTGCGGTTCAATTTCCGTGGTGTCGGCCGGTCGCAAGGCAGTTTCGATCATGGAGCGGGCGAATTGTCGGACGCCGCCGCGGCGCTCGACTGGGCCCAGACGGTAAGCCCCGAAGCGCGGGCCTGCTGGATCGCCGGCTTCTCGTTCGGGGCCTGGATCGGCATGCAGCTGTTGATGCGCCGGCCCGAGATCGAGGGCTTCGTATCGATCGCGCCGCCAGCCACGCTCTACGATTTCTCGTTCCTGGCCCCCTGCCCTTCGTCCGGGCTGTTCGTGCATGGCGACAAGGATCGGGTCGCCCCCTTGCGCGAGGTGCAGATGCTGATCGAAAAGCTGAAGACCCAGAAGGGCATTCTGATCGAGCATGCGGTGATTCCGAATGCCAACCACTTCTTCGAGAACTGCGTGGAAACCCTGGTGGGCGAGGTCGGGACCTATCTCGACAGGCGCCTGAATAATCCTGCCCGCACCGCAATTCCGGCGCGCACGGCGCTCTGAGACGCGGCGGCCTGTAGGCTGCGGTTCAGGCCGGGCCGGGATGAAAAACGCCGCCCCCGATGGCGGCCGCGATCCCGGTCGTTGTCGGGAACGTGAGGGGAAGCCCTAGGCGCGAGCGCACGGCGAGGTAGGCAAAGGCCTGGGCCTCGATGGCCTCGCCGGACCAGCCGAACTCTGCCGCATCCCGCACCGGACAGGGCAGACGAGCCCCTAGTTCGCGCATCATCGTGGCATTGCGGGCGCCACCGCCGCAGATGATCGCCACGCTCGGTGTCGCCGGGAGCCGGGCGACTGCAGCCGCAATGCTGCCGGCCGTAAAGGCCGTCAGGGTGGCGGCCGCGTTCTCGGTGCCAAGCTGGTCGACGGGGGCGCGTGACCAGGCGTTGCGGTCGAGCGATTTCGGCGGCGGCAGATCGAAGAAAGGATGCGACAGCATTTCTCGGACGATGGACTCGTCGGCTACGCCCTGTGCCGCGACCGCACCATCGAGGTCCATGGCGGTCCCGGTGCGCTCCAGCATAAGATCATCGATCAGGGCGTTGCCCGGCCCGGTGTCGCAGGCGATCGGGTCCGCGGTTTCGGCGGCCAGGAACGTGATATTGGCAACCCCGCCGATGTTGACGAGCAGGACCGGAAAGGTCAGCGCCGCGGCATTGGCCAGTGCGCGATGAAAGGCCGGGACCAGGGGCGCGCCCTGCCCGCCCGCCGCCACATCGGCAGCCCGGAAATCGGCGACCACGTCGAGTTTCAGGCGTCGCGCGAGATCGGCGCCATCGCCGATCTGCACCGTGAGGCCGCGCTCAGGGCGGTGGAGCACCGTCTGGCCGTGGAACCCCACGAGATCAATGCTGCCCCGGTCAACACCGTGATCCAAGATGAACCGCTCGACGGCGCGGGCGTGCAGCGTCGTCACGAGAGCTTCAGCGGCCGCCAGGGTGCCGGGTCGGGCGTTGCGGTCTTCGAGCGACACGGCATCGCCGACCGCATTGCGCAACAAGGCGCGTTCGCCCTCGTCATAGGGTTCGAAGCCGACCGGCCCGAAAGCGATGCTGCCCGCGCCGTCTGTGTCGAGGAGCGCGATGTCGATGCCGTCCATCGACGTGCCGCTCATCAGACCCAAAGCTTGCATCGCGTGGCGCCCTCTCGACAAATCAACGCCTAGAGTCCCTGATATTGCGCCGGCCCGCAAGAGCCCATAAACGGGGCACCATAGCAAATGCCGCGCTCGACGGCCGTTCCCCTTCAGTTCGCAGGTTCGGCGGAACGCCCGCCCGACGCACGCTCCTCACAGTCCCGAGTTTATCATGGCCGCGAGTTCCGCGCCGGCACTGCCGGTGAAGTCCGAATTTCTGAAGGTGCTCTCCGAGCGTGGCTTCATCCATCAATGTTCGGACTATGCGGGACTCGACGAGCGCGCACTGAGCGGCAAGCTGGTCGGCTATGTGGGTTACGACTGCACCGGTCCCTCGCTGCATGTCGGCCACCTCCTGTCGATCATGATGCTGCACTGGATGCAGGTCACCGGCGGCAAGCCGATCGTCCTGATGGGCGGAGGCACCACCAGGGTTGGCGATCCGTCCGGCAAGGACGCCACACGGCAGATCCTCACGCTCGAGCAGATCGAAGCCAACAAGGACAGCCTCAAGGACACCTTCGCGCGTCTGATCCGGTTCGGCTCGGACAAGACCGACGCACTGATGATCGACAATGCCGAATGGCTCGCCAGGCTCAACTACATCGACTTTCTCAGGGATGTCGGACGGCATTTTTCGGTCAATCGCATGTTGTCCATGGACAGCGTCAGGATGCGGCTGGAGCGCGACCAGGAGCTGTCGTTCCTCGAATTCAACTACATGTGCCTGCAGGCCTACGACTTCGTGGAACTGAGCCGACGCTTCGATTGCGCGCTGCAGATGGGCGGGTCGGACCAATGGGGCAATATCGTCACCGGCATCGATCTCGGACGCCGGATGGGAACGCAGCAGCTTTGGGCTCTAACCTGCCCGCTGATCACCACCGCGTCTGGCGCCAAGATGGGAAAGACCGCCGCAGGCGCGGTTTGGCTCAAGGCCGACCTGCTGTCGGCCTATGATTATTGGCAGTTCTGGCGCAACACCGAGGATGCCGACGTCGGTCGGTTCCTGCGGCTCTTCACTGTGCTGCCGCTCGATGAGATCGGCCGGCTGGAACGCTTGGCCGGGGCCGAACTCAACGAGGCGAAGAAGCGGCTCGCCACGGAAGCGACCGCGCTGATCCACGGGCGGGACGCGGCCGAAGCAGCGGCCGAGACGGCCAGGAAGACCTTCGAACAGGGCACGCTGGCCGAGGACCTGCCGACCGTGCACGTGCCCGCCACCGAACTCGCGGCCGGCATTGGCATCCTGTCGGCTTTCGTCAGGGCGGGATTGGTGGCTTCGACCAGCGAGGCTCGCCGCCAGATCAAGGGTGGCGGCCTGCGCCTCAACAATGAGGTGGTAGCTGGGGACAGCGACCTCGTCGGGATGGCCGATCTCGTGGACGGCAGCATCAAGCTCTCGCTCGGCCGCAAGAAGCACGTGCTGTTGAAGCCGGAATGACGTCCGTGCTCGAACGCCGCAGAGGGCTTTAGCCTAGTCGGGCTCCGCAGGAAGCAGCGGCAAAAGCGGCACAGGGGCACTCGGCGCAGCCGCGCTCGGGCCGGCGGCGCGGTCGCGCGGTTCCTGGGCCTGCTCCGCCGAGCTTCCGCCGGCGCGGTCACGCGGGTCGATCCCGCCCTGTGCCGCACCGTCGAGGGCTCCGAAGAGCTTGCGCAGGAAGCCCGGCGCCATCGCGGACAGCGGGTTGACGTTGAGCACCGGAGCGCTGGCCGAGCCGGTGATCCGGTAGTTCAACCCGAAGAGCCCTTCCCGGGCGCCGCCGCCCAGGATCGGACCGAAGAGCGGGATCTGGGAGAACAGGTTGTTGACCCCGTAGAGAGGCACGAACGTGCCCGTCAGGTTGACCTGATCGCGGTCGAAATCGAGGGTGCCGTCGACGGTGGCCCCGACCTCGGGCCCGGACAGGGCGCCATCCTTGACGGTGACCTTGTTGCCGGTCTTCGAGAAATGCGCTTCCAGCTTGGTGAACGGCACCGACGAGGGATCGATCGCCCGGGCCTCCCCGGCGCGACTCTGGCCCCCGAACCCCTCCGTGGCGAGCCGCTTTATGGCCGGATCTTCGCGAACCGTGAAATCCCGAACCGTGGCGAAGCCGTCGAGGCGTCCGCGACCCAGCGACAGACTGGCTTCGAGGCGCCCACCGGCCATCCGCTTGTAGATATCCATGAAGGCGAGAGTTCCCCCTGCATCGGCGGACTTGACGATGAACACGGGTGCGCGATCGACCTGCGTGGTCGTGACGCTGAAAGGCTGCCGGCCGAAGCGTCCCGTGAGTTGAAGGGATCGCACCTGTCCGTTGCGTCGGGCAAAGCGCAAGTCCGCACCGGCGATGGCCTGGCTGTTCTGCCCCGTCAGGACGTTGGCATGGAGATCGAGGTCGATGTTCCTCGAAAAATCGGAACTGTCGCCGGCGCCGCTGGGACTTGGGGCATTGAGCCAGCGCAAGAAGGGCCGCGCATCCACGTTGGCCCCTCGGGCCACGAACTTGAGCAGATCGCCCGATTTGGAGGCCTCCACCCGGAGGTCGTCGCCGGTGGACAATCGGACTTGTGTCAGCTTGGCGGACGCGAAACCACCCCCAGGCTCCAGTTCGGCCGATCCGCGAACCGCCGCACCGCCGGCCTCGAAGACGATGTTGTCGAGCGAACTTCCCCCCTCGCGCTGCAGCACCGTGAACGTCGCCTTCCCGGGCTTCCCGGATGGCTTTGTGAAGCCGGGTAAAAGCCCGTCGATCGAAGCCTTGGTCAGGTCGATATCGACCGCAGCGCGACCTTTGTCGCTCTGCGACAGCGACGTGGCGATATGCGCCGTGACGATGCCGCTGAGCCCCTTGCCCAGGTTCATGCCAGCCTTGGCCCGCGCGGCGTCGTCGAGAGCCACGTTGATCACGGCCTCGCTCGGGCCGCCGCCCGACGGTTTTCGGAGCTCGATCGACGCAGGGGCGCCGAACATCCGACCGTCACCCTTGGCGTGAAACCCGGATTTGTCGGCCACCAGCTGAAGCGTCGTTTCGACCAGGTTTTCCTTGCCGATCAGCTTCTCCACGATGAAATTGCTCGCCGTCGCACTCGCCGTGACCTTGGCGTCGTCGGGCGGGACATGGTCGCCGAGCTTCAGCGCGATCCCCAGATGCGCATCGACCTGTCCCCTGACCGAGGACGCGTCGATCGGCACATTGGCATAGGGCTTGAGAGCCTCTCGCGACAACAGGTCCGCCACGGCATCGATGTTGCCGGTGACATGCGCATTGACCAGTGCGGGGGTTGGTTTCGGATCGGTGTCCGGAACCGTGAACGTGCCATCGGCAAGGGTGAGCTTGCGTCCGGGCGACGCCTCCATGGTTCCGCGAGAAACCGAGAAGGTAGCGGTGCGCCCGGTGACCGTTCCGGTGCCTTCGACGCCGGTCAGCGGCGGAACCCCGGCCATGAACCCGAGCGACATGTCGGACACCGTATAATCGACCCGGACGTGGTCGTCCGGCACCGAGTGCTGGGCCCGCATGGTGGCGAGGTCCTGGTCGGTCAGATTGACCGTCGCGGTGCCGTGATCGAGCGTGCCGCCTTTCAAATTCGCCAGCAGCCAAGCCCGGACCGGAGCCGCGATAAAGCTAGGCCAGAGTCTGACCAGCGCCATGCCGGGCATGTGATTGACGGTGCTGACATTGCGCAACCTGAAGCCGCTGCCCTGCATCTGCAGGTCGCCCGACATCTCGAACGACACTTCCGGGCCCGACACATCGACGTGATCGATCGCGAAGCGGCGCTCGCTCGGCAGGATCCGAAACGCCATATTGGATTTTGCGATCTTGATCGGCTTCTCGCCCGGGCGCTCCGCTCCGAATATGCCCGACGCCTCCGTGCGAATGGCCCAAGGCTCGCCTGCGGAACGCGGCAGGTCGACATGACCCGACATCACGAAATCGGACCCGCCAGCGCGCAATTCGGTCCGGTCGATCTCGATCCCATGCTTTTGCTGATCGAGATGAAACCCGCCCGCCACCGAATCCACCAGCAAGGGTTCGTGATCGGGATCGTCGAGCTTGAAATAGCCTGCGCCGAGGTTGAAATTGCCCACGGCCTTGTCGAGCACTCCGTTCGCGTCGAGATGGAATGCCATCTTGGCGGAGACCGGCATGTCGAAGTCGAAGCCGATCTCGCGTAGACCGCCGGCCAGCGTGATCTCGTCCAGCGAGAGGTCGCGAACCTCCACGGTCAGGTCCTTGGTGGCATCGCCCGCTTCGCTCGCGCGGGCACCCATTGCCCAACGGCCCTCCGGTCCATCGGCCGCGATCGAGAGATTGGCCGAACCGTCCTTGCCCTTCTCGAAACTGAGTTCCGCGTTGTCGAACGCGGTGCTGGTGCCGTGGGTACGATCCTCGAGCACCAGCCGGCCACTGACATCGACGCTGTCGAGAGCGCCGAGCGCACTGTCCTGAGCCGTGGTGGCATCGACCAGCGACCGCAAGCTGGCCGCAAGCGCCCGCACCGCCGCGTTGCCCGGCTCGACGGATGATCCCTTGGTGAGGTCGACATCGGAAACCGAAGTGACGTGCGCGGCCCGCGAGGCGCCGGAGAAGGCGCTCGACAACGGAAAGGCTGCGGAGCCCTCGGTGCCCGCCGACACCGCCACCTGTCCGCTCGCAAGTATCAGCAAGCGCAGATCGATGCCGCGGACCTCCAGCCGTTTGGGGCTGACCTTGCCGGTCATCAGCGCCAGAGTATCGACCGCGAGTTCGGCCTTGGGCGCGGTGATCACCGGTCGATGGGCGCCGTCGGTCACGGACAGACGGTCTATGGTCAGCGCCGGACCGTGGTCGGTTTGTTCGACCGAAGTGCTGCCGACTTCGAAGGCATAGCCGTGGCCGACGCGTTCGTTGAGCGTGGCCATGATCTGGGGACCGAGGTCGAGCGCGATAGGCCCTTGCGCGAGCCGGGCAAAAAACAGCCCCCCGCCGATAAGGCCCACGCAGATCAGGCTGACCATGAAGGCCAGCACCGTGACGCAGGCTCGCCTCAGCCGGCGCTTTCGTCGCCAAGGCCGGATCTGCGGTGGACCGGACGTCTCGTACCCATCGTGGTACCCTGACATCCCGCGATCCCGATCCTCTTGCCTGTGGTAGGTTTCGGCCAAGCCGTCATGCTCCTCGTATTGACGGAAAGGCTGGATGCAACCTTAGTTGTACCGGTGCGGCGATGGGAGGCGTGCTCCCGCCTTGCCATCGACGTCCATTGGGACAAAAGGAAGGCATCATGGAAGCTCCTTTGCAGACTGGCGACGCCGCCCCGAATTTTCGCCTGCCCGCAAGCCAGGACAAGGACGTAAGCCTCGCCTCGTTCGCTGGGAAGAACCTCGTGCTCTACTTCTACCCCAAGGACGATACGAGCGGGTGTACGCGCGAAGCCATCGACTTCAACGCCCTGCGCAGGGATTTCGCCGACGCCAATACCGAGATCGTCGGAATTTCGCCCGACAGCCCGCGCAGCCACGACGCGTTCAAGACGAAATACAACATCGACTTCGCACTGGGTTCGGACGAAACCAAAGATGTTTGCGGATCTTACGGTGTTTGGGTCGAAAAATCCATGTATGGCCGGAAGTATATGGGGGTCGAGCGCACCACCTATCTGATCGGTAAGGACGGGCGGATCGCCCAGATATGGCAGCGCGTGAAGGTTCCGGGCCACGCCCAGGCCGTGCTGGCCGCTGCGCAGGCCCTATGACGCGCCTCATCCGGCAAGACGGTTTTGCCGATAATTAACCTTAATGGTTTTCAGTAGGGCCTAGATGCCGCCGTCCCTGCGCGACGGATCAGGAGGCGCCCTATGGCCGCGCGAAGTGTACGAAGTCCAGTCCCCTTGCCGAACACGCATTATTTCCTGACGATTTCTCGGGGCGCGGGCATGCGTACTTTCGCGTTCCGAGCCTATCTGGTGCATGTGCTTGCCGTGTTTGTCCCCCTGGTCGGCCTGGGCGGTATTGGGGCGATGCTCTACCTGGCCTTTCACGACGATCTCCTTGCGTCCATGATGGCCCGGCAAACGGCGCAGCAATATGCCTATGAGGACCGGATCGACGCCTTGCGGGGCGAACTCGAACGGCAATCCCGTCGGCGCCTCGGTGATGAGGCGAGCGTGGAAAGCAAGATGCGGGACCTCGGCCTGCGCGAATCGAAGCTGGAGGGTCGAGCGGCCCTGATGGCCAGCCTGACCGCCCGGACGGGACCGGCGGGCGTGCGCACCGCCGCCATGGCACCGGTCGAAAGGCCCATCGCTGGGCCACGCGCGCCGGCCGCCCTCGATCTGCCGTTCGCGACCAGGTCCGAGCCACCCGCGATGCATGAGTTGATGAGCTATGCGCCGGTCTCGAGCCCCCTCCCCGCCCCATGGGCTACGTCCAAACCCCACCCGGAGAACGACGCGGTTGAACCCGACAGCGAGGCCGTCAAGACCCCCGGTCCCGTGTCGCTTCTCGACAATCCGCAGCTTCCTGTCCCGGGGCGCCTGGCGATGATCGCGGCGTCGCTCGATCGCGTCGAACAGGTGCAGATCGCTTCCCTTCAGCAGGTAGGCTCGCAGGCAAGGGACGAAGCGGCTCGCCTGCACGGCGTGCTGCAGGAGGCCGGGCTCTCGCTCGAGCGGTTCAAGAATGTCGCCGGTTGTGCCACGCGGCGGTCCCTACGTGCCTCTCGAGAACGAAACGGACGCCGGCTTCTCTCATGCGATGCTCGAGCTTCAGGGGACGCTGGCCTCCGCCGACCGTCTCAAGACGGTCGTCACCCGCGTTCCCCTCGTAGCTCCACTTCCAGGTTCGCCGGAGATCACCTCTCCATTCGGGGCCCGCACCGATCCCTTCCTCGGGCGCCCTGCAATGCACACCGGAATCGACCTGAAGGACGGTATGGGCGCCGGCGTGAAGTCGACCGCGGGCGGCCGCGTTGCCTTCGCAGGACAAGCCGGCGGCTACGGCAACATGGTCGAGATCGACCATGGCAACGGTCTGTCCACCCGCTATGCCCACCTGTCACAGATCGACGTTGCCGAAGGGCAGGCTGTCGGCAAAGGCGAGATCGTCGGCCGTGTCGGTGCTACGGGCCGCGCCACAGGACCGCACCTGCACTACGAGGTCCGCATCGACGGCGAGCCGGTCGACCCGGTTCGCTTCCTCAACGCCGGCATGCATCTGGCCCTGGCAGAGGCACAATAAAGGCACACCCGGCGACAATCCTGGCCTTGGGTTGTCTTTCGCGGCCGGCCGGGGGACCTTGCGCCCGTCCTGCACATTAGCGGCGTAATGTTCAGCCATAGCTGGGCCATTCGCCCGTTTGCGCCTGCCTCACGGGGCGAGGGCTAGACGGCGAGGCCGCGAGGATCACGATGAAGTATTTTTCCGGTGCCGCGTTTGCCTGCGTGGCTGGACTTGGCGTCGCTTTGTCCGGCTGCTCGTCACTCGAGCCGCGCATCGCCTATACGAGCGCCGAGTCCCTGTCGGCCGATATTCCTGGCATGGGTGCGGTGCGGTTCTACGCCGATGCTCCAGCCTATGTGTTCGATCGGTTTCGGCGCGACGTCTATGCCCAGGCCGCGGCCCGGCATGAACCGGTGACGGTTCTGGCGCTATCGAGCGGCGGGTCCGACGGGGCTTTCGGGGCCGGCTTTCTCAAGGGACTGACCGAATCGCATCAACGGCCACAGTTCACCATGGTGACCGGCGTGAGCACCGGGGCTTTGATCGCGCCTTTCGCCTTCCTCGGCTCCGATTACGACACCATGCTGGAGGACCTCTATACCAGCGGCTTTGCGGCGACGCTGGTCAAGGACGTCAACGTTTTCAACGGCGTATTCGGCAACGCGCTGGTCGACAGCGACAGGCTTGGCCGGCTCATCACGCGCTATGTCGATCAATCCATGCTCGATCGGGTTGCAGCCGAACATCGCAGGGGTCGACGCCTGCTGATCGTGACGACGAACATCGACGCCCAGCGGTCCGTGATCTGGGACATGGGCGCGATCGCGGCTGCCAGGTCACCCAATTCCCTGTCGCTCTTTCGGCAGGTTCTTGCCGCTTCGGCCTCGATCCCAGGCCTGTTCCCGCCACGCTTGATCGATGTCGAGGCGGGCGGACATTCGTTCCAGGAAATGCATGTGGATGGCGCAACTGTGCGCCAGATCTACGTGGCGCCGGACGAAGTCATCTTCGGTTCCGGACGCGGCAGCGCCGGCGGACAGCCCAGGGACATCTACATCCTGGTCAACAACAAGATCGACCCGTCCTTCCAGGTCGTCGACAATTCGGCCGTCACCGTGGCTGCACGGGCTTTGGCGACCGTGCTGCGGCGCGAAGGACGCAACAACGTGTTGAGCACCTATGCCTACGCGGCAACGCATGGGGTCGGATACCATCTGGCCTATATCGGGGCCGACTCGCCCGACGTGCCGGACGGCGATGCCACCGCGCAGTTCAGCACCAGCTACATGCAGGCAATGTTCGCCAGCGGCGTGGCGCAGGGCCGGAGGCCATCGCCCTGGGCAAGCCAGCCGCCCCTGGCCCAGGACCCTGCTCCACGCGACCTGACCGCGACGCGCTGACGAGGCTGCGGCCCCGGAACTCGCTCCTGGCAACCTTTAGGTTGCGCGATGGCTCGTGCGTCGCTATTGCAGTAAGCAACCCGAAGGTTGCTCATGACCGATCGCATCGAGAAGACCGTCGAACTCAAGGCGCCGGTCTCACGCGTCTGGCGAGCGTTGACCGACCATGACGAGTTCGGTTCGTGGTTCCGGGTGAAACTGGACGCACCGTTTCGGCCTGGGCAGGTTTCGCGGGGCCATGTCACCTACCCGGGGTACGAGCACCTGCAGTGGCAGGTCGAGGTGGTCCGCATGGAGCCGGAGAGGCTCTTTTCGTTGACATGGCACCCCTATGCGATCGACCCGGACCGGGACTATGCGGACGAGCCCCCGACTCTCGTCGAATTCACCCTGCGGGAGACCGCGACCGGAACCTTGCTGCGCGTTACCGAATCCGGCTTCGACAAGCTTCCGGCGGATCGTCGCCTCGACGCGTTCCGGATGAACGACCGCGGTTGGAGCACCCAGATGGATAATATCGCGGCCCATGTCGATCGCGCAGCCTAGCGGCCGCAGCGCCCTTCGAGCGCATGCCGCGCTCTTCGCGGCGCTCGGCGACGAGACGCGCCTGGCCGTTCTCGCCCGGCTCTGCGAAGGCAAACCGCATTCGATCTCGGCCCTGACGGCGGGAACCGGGCTGTCGCGGCAGGCCGTCACCAAGCACCTGCGCGTGCTGGCCAACACCGGCGTAGTGCACAACATGCGGGTCGGACGCCAAAGCCTGTTCCGGCTCGACCTGCAGCCGCTGGCTGACGCTCGAGCTTATCTGGACGAGGTTTCGGCGCAATGGGACCAGGCGCTCACGCGCCTCAAGTCCCATCTTGAAGGCTGAGGCCGATCCCACCCCGCCGGAGCGGGCCAGGTCTCTATTCGACGTCCTCGACCTCGACGGTGCGCCCGGACAGGCGCTGGGCCAGCGATGCCTCCATGAAGCCGTCGAGATCGCCGTCGAGCACCTCCTCAGGCGTGCCGGAGGTGACCCCAGTCCGCAGATCCTTCACCAGCTGATAGGGCTGGAGCACGTAGGAGCGGATCTGGTGACCCCAGCCGATGTCCGTCTTGGAGGCTGCGTCGGCGTTGGCCTTGGCCTCCCGCTTCTCGAGCTCCACCTCGTAGAGCCGGGCCCGCAGCATGTTCCACGCCGTGGCCCGGTTCTTGTGCTGCGAGCGCTCGCCCTGGCATGCCACCACGATCCCGGACGGGATGTGGGTGATGCGCACGGCCGAGTCGGTCGTATTGACGTGCTGGCCGCCGGCGCCCGACGACCGATAGGTGTCGATCCGGCAATCGGACTCGTTCACGTCGATGTCGATCTTGTCGTCGACCACGGGGTAGATCCAGGCCGACGCGAAGCTGGTGTGCCGCCGTGCGTTGCTGTCGAAGGGCGAAATGCGGACGAGCCGGTGCACGCCCAATTCGGTCTTGGCCCAGCCATAGGCATTGTGGCCCTTGACCAGCAGCGTGGCGGACTTGATGCCCGCTTCTTCGCCCGGGCTCTCCTCGATGATCTCGACCTTGAACTTCCGCCGCTCCGCCCAGCGGGCGTACATGCGGAACAGCATGCGGGCCCAATCCTGGCTCTCGGTGCCTCCGGCGCCGGAATGGATCTCGATGTAGGTGTCGTTGGCGTCGGCCTCGCCCGAGAGCAAGGCTTCGACCTGGCGGCGCTCACCCTCGGTCTTCAAGGCCTTGAGCTGGTCGATCGCTTCCTTCTCGACGCCAGCGTCCCCCTCGGCCTCGGCGAGTTCGACAAGCGTCGAGGCGTCCTCGAGCTCGCGTTCGAGGCGGGACAGGGATTCAAGCCGATCTTCCAGTTCGGTGCGCTCGCGCATAAGCTTCTGCGCGCCCTGGGCATCGTTCCAGAAATCGGGATTTTCGGATTTGGCGTTCAGTTCGGCGAGGCGTCGTGTTGCGGTATCGACGTCAAAGATGCCTCCTCAGCAGTCCCACGGACTGCTTGATCTGCTCGACGAGCGCCAGGGGTTCGGCACGCATGGTTTTAATCACCTACTGGAATGAAGCGCGGCCGCCCGGCCGAAGCGACGCGGAACCTAGTGTCTGCGGACCTCGGTGTCCATGGTCGCCCGCAAGGAACAACCATAGAAAGAACCGCTACGGGCGTATGATCCGCCGGCGTCGGCTTTACTGACGCCATGAGGCGTCCGGCGCCCTTTCATTAAAGTGTCATGACCGGTCTCTACTCCCCTTAAGCGGGGGAGATTGCAATGACCAGTCTGACTGCCGTCACCGACGCCTCGTCCACCCCCTCGGGCAGAATCAAGCTCGATCACGCGCTTCATCCAAGCGCCGGTTTCATCTACGTTGGCATCGTGGCTGTCGGGCTGCTGTTCGCCGCCTACAGCATATACAGCGATGTAGCCGCAACGGGCGGCACGAGAATCCATGGGGTACTTCCCTATCTTCTCCTCGGGGTCGCGCTGGTCATCGCACTCGGCTTCGAGTTCGTGAACGGCTTCCACGATACCGCGAACGCGGTGGCGACGGTCATCTATACGCACTCCTTGATGCCGACCTATGCGGTGATATGGTCGGGGTTCTTCAACTTCCTCGGCGTCCTGACGTCCACCGGCGCGGTGGCGTTCGGTATCGTATCCCTGTTGCCCGTGGAACTGATCCTGCAGGTCGGCTCGGATGCCGGCTTTGCCATGGTGTTTGCGCTTCTCATCGCTGCGATCATCTGGAATCTCGGAACCTGGTGGCTCGGTTTGCCGGCGTCGAGTTCGCATACCCTGATCGGTTCGATCATCGGGGTCGGCGTCGCCAATGCGTTGCTCAGCGGCCGGAGCGGAACCGCGGGGGTGGACTGGGACCAGGCGATGACGGTCGGCAAGGCCCTGCTGTTCTCCCCCATCGTGGGTTTCATCGGCTCGGCGCTGCTGCTGCTCGCCATGAAAGTGATCGTCCGAAAGCCCGAACTCTACACGGAGCCGAAGTCGAAGGCACCGCCGCCGCTGTGGATCCGCGCGCTCCTGATCTTCACCTGCACGGGCGTGTCGTTTGCGCACGGCTCGAACGACGGCCAGAAAGGCATGGGCCTGATCATGCTGATCCTGATCGGCACGGTACCCACGGCCTATGCGCTCAACCGGGCCGTGCCGGACAGCTTTCTGCCCATCTTCGAGCAGAACTCGGAGGCCGCGTCCAAGGTGGTGGAAGCCAAGGGGGCCGGCTATTCCATCACCGGCAACCCCCGCCCGGCTGTCGAGAATTTCGTGCGCACCAAGGACCTGAACGAGGGTGTCTATCCGTCCCTGGCCGTTCTGATGCGGGACATCGTCGGGCAGGTGAAGGGCTACCAGAAGCTCGCCAACGTGCCGGCCGAGCAGATCGGCAACACCCGCAACGACATGTATCTGGTGTCCGAGGCCCTCAAGCGCTTGCCGAAGATCCAGGACAACGCCCTGTCGCCCGACGAGGTGAAGGTTCTGAACACATACAAGGGCAACCTCGACCTCGGCACCAAGTTCATTCCGACCTGGGTGAAGATCGTCGTCGCCCTTGCGCTCGGCCTGGGCACCATGATCGGCTGGAAGCGCATCGTCGTGACGGTCGGCGAGAAGATCGGCAAGGCGCACCTCACCTATGGGCAGGGCGCCGCGGCGGAGCTCGTCGCCATGGCCACGATCGCGGCCGCCGACAATTTCGGGCTGCCGGTCTCGACCACCCACGTCCTGTCCTCCGGCATCGCCGGCACGATGGCGGCCAACGGCTCCGGCATCCAGATGGCGACGGTGCGCAACATCGCCATGGCCTGGATCCTTACCTTGCCGGCCGCGATGATCCTGTCTGGCTCGCTCTACGTGATTTTCCGGCACGTGTTCTGACCTTCGGGCGGGTTCCGGCGAACACCGCGGAGCAATCACAGGCAGATGACCACCTCAGTCGCGTCGCCCAAACTATTTCGCTCAGCATGGGCCGGCGCGCACTCCTGGCAGTGACGCGCGGGGACGGGCCACTGGACAACCGAAGCTCAAGGCGACGATCGGCGGCAAGGCCAAGATGCTGGCCGTCTCCTGCGACGTCTCTCAGGAACCGTCGAATTCGCCGGCCGCGGGCGCCGTCAATGCCGCGCTGCGGATCGCGCCCGAGCGCGGCCGAGATCGTCGGAACGCGGTAGATCGACCTTGCCTAGCGGCCGGCACGGCGCCTAGTTAGCGCAGGCCGCCCGTGACATGCAGGGTTTCGCCGGTGATGTAGGAGGCGTCGCCCGAGGCCAGGAATGCCACCGCTGAGGCGATCTCCTCCACCTTGCCGATGCGGCCGAGCGGAGTTACCGACTCGATCCACTGCCGCATGCCGCCTTCCGTCACGCCGGCCGAGACAGCGCCCTCGGTCGCGACCATGCCCGGATTGACGGCATTGACGCGGATTCGTCGCGGCGCCAGCTCCTTCGACAAGACCGAAGTGATCGCATCGACAGACGCTTTCGTGGCCGTGTAGACGGCACTTCCCGCTGGCGCGATGGTCGACACGCCGGAGCTGATATTGACGATGCTGCCGCCCGCTTCTTTGAATTGGCGCAGGGCTGCCTGAGAGACGAGCAGCAGGCCGAGCACATTCAAGTCGAACTGCTTGTGGAAATGCTCGGCGCTGATCTCTTCGAGCGGCGAGAAGGCGTAGACGCCGGCGTTGTTGACCAGGATGTCGAGAGGTCCGAACGCCTTCACGGTCTCCGAAACCACTGTCTTTGCATCTGCGGCCTCGGCCAAGTTGCCGCGCACCGACACCGCCCTGCCGCCTTCCCGCGTGATACGCGCGACAACTCGGTCGGCGCCCTCCTGGCTGGAGCTGTAGTTCACACCGACCGCCGCACCTTCGGCGGCGAGGCGGATTGCGATCTCGGCGCCAATCCCCTTGGAGGCCCCCGTCACCAGCGCGACTTTGTCTTGCAGTCTTTTCGTCATGACCCTCGTCCTATGGCCGAAGCTTTTAGTTCAATGGTTCAAAAATAACGAACTATTGAACCGAGTTCAAGCCCGGTGGTATAGATGGTCATGGTTCAGTTCGTTCATCCGTCGCGCGACGACATCACGCTTGCGGGGATCCTGAGCGCCCTGTCCGATCCTATGCGGCTGCGCATCGTCAAGAGCCTCGTCAGCAAGACCGATTGCATGTCCTGCACGGAAGCCGCGCCCTGCCCCGGTATGGCCAAATCCACGCTGTCCCATCATTTCCGTGTGCTGAGGGAAGCGGGGCTCATCCGCACCTCGAAGCGCGGCGTGGAAAACCGCAACGTGATCCGCGACCAGGATGTCGAAGCGCGCTTCCCCGGCTTGTTGACCGCCATCCTCGGGTTCGCCGACGCGGAACGGTGAGGAGCATGTCCGGCTCGGCGGGCTACGGAACCAGCCCCCAGAACTGCGCCTCGGTCGTCTCAATTCCGTCAGCGTGGAATTTGTCCTGCCACGCATCCGACGTATGCAGGCCCTTCCACGGCCTCGGCGTGCGAGCCATCACGGGCAGATCACCACCTGCTCACTCCCCTTCCAGGGCTGATGAACCTCAGCCAGGGCACGACGTGGAAGGCGCTCATCAGGCCGTACATCGCCACCATTCCGTTCAGCGATGACGCGCCGTGCACGGCCGAGCAGAGCATGTCCGGCTGGCGGCCCCCAAGAACACCCGTCAGCAACGCCATGGTCGCAAAGGTGGGTGCGGCCGCCAGGCAGAGCCAGTCGGCGACCCCGAGGGCAGCGAGCTTGCCGCCCAATGTCGTGCCGGCCGATTGGGCGGACATGGGACGTCAGCCCTTGTCGTATTCGTCGTGGCGGCGCCACCAGACACCCGCCTCGTTGCGCCCCTTGGGTGCGCGGTCGAGCCACTGATAGGCGCCCCACAACCCGTCCAATCCCCGCGCATAGGTGGAGTAGGTGTGGTACACGGCGCCGTCCTCAAGCACGAACGCGCTCATGCCCGGCCGGTCCCGCGCATAGGTCTGGGCGTCGGTTCCGCAGGTGGCCGCGAACTGGCGTACGGGCTCCGGAGCCGGTATCGCGTCCATCGCGTGGGCACCCCGTGCGTAATTATATTCGACGTCCCCCTCGCGCTGTTGCTGCTCGGTGAACGAGACGCTGAAGTCGCTGTTGAAGTCGCTGCCGGACGAGGACGCCCAGGGGAACGTCCACCCCATCCGCTGCTTGTAGGCCTGCAGCTTGGCGAGCGGAGCTCGGGACACCGCACACAGCGTGACGTCGTGATTGGCCAGGTGAACGACGGAGCCGTCGAACCCGTCCGCGATCATCGAGCACGATGGGCACCCCGCCTTGTAGTCGGGTCCGAACATGAAGTGGTAGACAAGGAGCTGCGAGCGCCCTGCAAAAAGGTCGGCCAGCGAGGCACTCCCCGCGTCGGTCTCGAACCGGTAGGCCTTATCGACCCGAACCCAGGGCAGCTCTTGGCGGCGGCGCGCCAGTTCGTCGCTGCGGCGCGTGAGTTCCTTCTCCTCCTTCAGCAGGTCAAGTCTGGCCTGCAGCCACGTTTCACGTGTCGCGGTCGTCTGATGGGTCAGCATGTCTGATCTCCCTTGCATGCGCTTCGGTTGCTCGTAGCGTTACCGATGCGACCTGCCGGTTGGCGGTCACAGGATTGACTAGGACCGACTGGCAAAAGGCGGGAGTGACAAGTTTGGCGCGATTCCGATGGACTCGGTAATCACGGCCGCGGGCCGTGCGCTCGCGGCCGGCGATCCCCTTGGCGCGTTGAAAAGGGTTGCCCTCCGTGACGACGCTCCGGCGCTCGCGCTGCGCGGCATCGCCATGGCGCAGCTCGGCGATCTCGTTCGCGCGAAGGCTCTCCTGCGCAATGCAGCGCGTGCCTTTGGCCCGAAAGAGGCCCTGGCCCGCGCGAGGTGCATCGTCGCCGAGGCCGAGATCGCGCTCGTCTCGCGCGACCTCAACTGGCCCACGAAGGCCCTCGACACCGCACGGGCGACGCTCGAAGAGCACGGCGACCGGGTCAATGCCGCTCATGCCCGCTTGCTGGAGATCCGGCGCCTGCTCCTGATAGGCCGGCTCGAGGACGCCGAGATGAGGCTTGGCGAACTCGGCCCCAACTCTCTCCCGCCGGTGTTGCGGGTGGCCCGCGAGCTGGCGATCGCGGGCATCGCGATTCGTCGGCTGCAGACCAGCACGGCGCGCACCGCGCTCGCCAAGGCCGAGCAGGCCGCCCACGAAGCCGGAATCCCGGCGCTGACCGCCGAGGTCGAAAGCGCGTCCCGGGTTCTGAGCACGACCGCGGCACGCCTGATCGCGCATGGCGAGGAACGCCCCCTCCTGCTCGAGGAGGTCGAAGCACTGCTGGCTTCGGGGGCGCTGGTCGTGGACGCGTGCCGGCATGCCGTGCGGGACGGCGCCACCGTGGTCTCGCTGGCCACCCGCCCGGTCCTGTTCGCCCTGGCCCGCGCGCTGGGCGAAGCCTGGCCCGGCGACGTGCCACGGGGCACCCTGCTGGCGCGCGCCTTCCGGGCCAAGCATGCCGATGAATCGCATCGCGCACGGTTGCGCGTCGAAATCGGGCGGCTTCGCGCGGAGTTTCGGACCCTGGCAGACGTAAGGGCGACGAAGCGCGGCTTTGCGCTCGTGCCACGCCGCCCGTGCGAGATCGTCGTGCTGGCGCCGCCTGTCGAAGAGCAACATGCGGCCGTGCTCGCCTTGTTGGCCGACGGCGAATCGTGGTCGAGTTCGGCTCTGGCGCTTGCGCTGGCGGCGAGCCCGCGCACCGTGCAGCGGGCGCTCGAGCAGCTTGCGGCAGCCGGCAAGGTCCAGTGGTTCGGTCGTGGGCGAGCGCGGCGCTGGATGATCCCGCCGGTGCCGGGATTCCCGACACTCTTGTTACTCTCCGGTCCGCTGCCGAACGAGTAGGCTCGGTGCCGTAGAGCCTGGAGGAACCATGACCCAGACCGCAGCCGAAATCATCCAGCGAATACGGGTCCCTTCCCGGCGTCGACCGCGTGCACGGGGTCACGTTCGACGGCCAGCACGTCTGGTTTGCTGCCGGAGACAGCCTGAACGCGCTCGATCCGGCAAGTGGACAGCTGCTCCGCAAGATCGATGTCGCGGCGCATGCCGGAACGGCCTTCGACGGCCGGCACCTGTTTCAGATCGCCGAAAACCGCATCCAGAAGATCGACCCGAAAACCGGTGATGTGCTCGCCACGATTCCGGCGCCCGGCAACGGCACGGACTCAGGCCTCGCCTGGGCCGAAGGAACGCTCTGGGTCGGGCAGTATCGGGACCGCAAGATCCATCAGATCGACCCGGAAACGGGCGCGATCCTGCGCACCATCGAATCCAAGCGCTTCGTCACCGGCGTCACCTGGGTCGACGGGGAACTCTGGCACGGCACCTGGGAAGGCGACGACAGCGACGTGAGGCAGATCGATCCGGAAACCGGCGAGGTTCTGACAACCCTTGTGATGCCGGCGGGAGCGAGCGTATCGGGGCTCGAGTCCGATGGCGGCGATCGATTCTTCTGCGGAGACGGTCGGAGCGCCACCATAAGAGCCGTGCGCCGGCCCAGGCGAGCCTCCGCGGCCGACGCGCGGTCCGAGACCCCCGTCAACGCCGCGATGGCAATGATACGATGGACCGCGACTGGCACGACGCCGGGGTTTCAACGGGGCTCGAGTTCGATCAGTTGTCGGTACTGCATCACTCCCACTCGATGGTCCCAGGCGGTTTGGAGGTCACGTCGTAGACGACCCGGTTGATGCCGCGGACCTCGTTGATGATGCGGGTCGCGGCGCGGCCCAGGAACGCCATGTCGAAGGGGAAGAAATCGGCCGTCATGCCGTCGACCGAGGTCACGGCCCGCAGGGCGCAGACCTGGTCGTAGGAGCGGCCGTCGCCCATCACGCCCACGGTGCGCACCGGCAGGAGCACCGCGAAGGCCTGCCAGATCGTGTCGTAGAGCCCGGCCTTGCGGATCTCGTCGAGGTAGATGGCGTCGGCCCGCCGCAGGATCTCGAGTTTTTCGCGCGTCACCTCACCCGGGCAGCGGATCGCCAGGCCGGGGCCCGGGAACGGGTGGCGGTTGACGAAACCGGGCGGCAGCCCCAGGGCGCGGCCCAGCACCCGCACCTCGTCCTTGAACAGCTCCCGCAACGGCTCGAGCAGGCGCATGTTCATGCGCTCGGGCAAGCCGCCGACGTTGTGGTGCGACTTGATGGTCACGGCGGGCCCGCCGGTCTCGGCCACGCTCTCGATCACGTCGGGATAGAGCGTGCCCTGGGCCAGAAACTCGGCGCCGCCGATGGCCTTGGCCTCGCGGTCGAACACGTCGATGAACAGGCGCCCGATGGTCTTGCGCTTGGCTTCGGGATCGGTGACGCCCTCGAGGCCGGACAGGAAGATGTCGCTCGCCTCCACGTGGACGAGCGGGATGTTGTAATGGTCGCGGAACAGCCGCAGCACCTCGCCGGCCTCGCCCTCGCGCAGCAGGCCGTGGTCGACGAACACGCAGGTGAGCTGATCGCCGATGGCTTCGTGGATCAGCACCGCCGCCACGGCGGAATCGACCCCGCCCGATAGGCCGCAGATGACCCGGGCCTTGCCGACCTGGGCGCGGATGCGGGCGACCGCCTCGTCGTGGTAGGCCGCCATCGTCCAATCGGACCCGAGGCCGGCGACCTTGTGCAAAAAGTTGCCGATCAGTTCGGAGCCGTCCGGGGTGTGCACCACTTCCGGGTGGAACATCAGGCCGTAGAATTTTCGGGCCTCGTCGGCGATGATCGCGTAGGGGGCGTTTTCGGAGGCTCCGATCACCCGAAAGCCGTCGGGCAGGCGCGTGATCCGGTCGCCATGGCTCATCCATACGGGATGACGTTCGCCGAGGCCCCAAAGGCCCGCGGTCAGCGGGCTTTCGGCCGAAACCGCGACATCGGCGCGGCCGAACTCGCGATGATGGCCGCTTTCGACCCCGCCGCCCAGTTGATGCGCCATGGCCATCTGGCCGTAGCAGATGCCCAACACCGGAATCCCGGCCTCGAAGACGGCTTGCGGCGCCCGCGGACTGCCGGCGTCCGGCACCGAGGCCGGCCCCCCCGACAGGATCACCGCACTCGGCCGCGCGGCCTCAAAGGCTGCCTCGGCTTTGCCGAAGGGCACGATCTCGCAATAGACCCCGGCTTCGCGCACCCGCCGGGCGATCAGTTGCGTGACCTGGGACCCGAAGTCGATGATCAGCACCTTTTGATGCGGCACCCGCAGCGCTCCCGGCCCCCCATTAACAACGTTCTGTTCGGTCACGAGTGCTGATCCTTGCTGCGTGCTGCACCGCTTAGGCAATGGGAGCCGGCCTGGCAATCATCAACCCGCGGCCGTTCTATCCTCGCCGAAAGATGAACGAGATGCCCCCCGATTGAAGCGACCGGCTTTATGGCCCGGCAAGTCATGCAGCGTATCAATGGTGGCGAGGAGAGCCGAGATGAGTCAGCTGCTGCGACGCCCCCAAGCCGTTCCGTCGCTGTTTTCGCAAGGCAGTGACTGCGACGATGTCGCCCGCCTGGGCGAGGGCCCGCGGGATTCTCTTTCGCCACGCTTGGAACGCCTGGCCATCGCAATCGGCCTGCAAGGCGAAGACACGATCATCGGGCGCAGCGGCCGGGCTCTTGCGGCAAGTTCGATCGCCATCTTCCTGATCGGCCTGCCCCTGGTGAAGGCGACCACGCTGGTCGTGTCCATGTCGATGACGCACTGAAGCTTTCGAGGCAAGTCGCGCCCCGCCTGACATCAGCCCCGGCTTGACCGGCGCGGGAGCCCTGCGGCACCGTAATCGGATGGCACTCTCAAGACGGCCGCGCGCCATCACGCCGCAGATCCTGCTGCGGGCCTATGCGGCAGGCCTGTTCCCGATGGCGGAAAGTGCCGACGATCCCGGCCTCTTCTGGCTCGACCCGGAGCGGCGCGGCATCTTCCCCCTGGACGCGATGCGGATCTCCCGGAGCCTAGCCAAGACGGTGCGATCGGATCGGTTCGCGATCCACGTCGACCGGGATTTCGCCGCCGTGATGCAGGCTTGCGCCGAACCCGCTCCGGACCGGCCGGACACCTGGATCAACGGCCAGATCCGGCGCCTCTTTGCCGAGCTCTTCGAACTCGGGCACGTCCACACGGTGGAAGCCTATAGCGAGGAGCAGTTGGTCGGCGGCCTGTACGGCGTGTCGCTGGGCGGCGCCTTTTTCGGCGAAAGCATGTTTCACCGCAAGACGGACGCGTCGAAGGTGTGCCTCCTCCATCTCGCGGCGCGCCTCGTGGCCGGCGGCTATTGCCTGCTCGACACGCAATTCATCACGCCGCATCTGGCGACCCTCGGCGCCGTCGAAGTGCCGCGCGCGGTCTATCAGGTGCGTCTCGACGCCGCCCTCAGCCGCTCTGGCAACTTCCACGTCTGGCCAAAGACGCCGATCCCGGGATCGCAGGTGCTCGAGCTGCTCCGCGCTCAGTGATTGCTGCCGACCGGATCGCGACCGCCGAAGTCGGCCGGGTATTGGCTCGTTGGAAAGAACCGCTGTGTCGGCTCACGCTGTTCCGCAACTGCGGGACGAGGCTGGGCCGCAGGCTTGGCGACGCGCTTGGGCTTGGGAGCAACCGGGGCGGCGGGTTTCGCCCCGACGTCGGACGCGGGTGCCTTCTCGCCGGTCGCGGGCGTCAGCCGGAGCCGCGGGCGGAAGCGCATTGGGGTCCTCGGCATCGGCGGTTTGGGGCGCCTCGACCACCGTTCCGCCCGGCGCTTTGCAGTTGGTCAGCCAGATATCGTAGATCGGGTGCTCGATCCCGTGCAGGCCGGGGCTCGCCGCATACATCCAGCCCGAAAAGATCCGCTTGTCTTCCTTGCCGGCGGAAATCTCATCGACCTCCACGAAGGTATCGGTCTGCGGCGCCTCGGTGGCGGGCCGGGTGAAGCAGGCCCGGGACGTGACCTTGAGCGAGCCGAACTGCACGGTTTCGCCCATCGCGGCTTCGAAGGAGATGATCCGGCCGGTGATCTTGTCGAGACCGGAAAACACCGCCGTGCCGTTCTTGATCTTGTCGGCTTGGGCGATTCCCGAGGCGCATGTCAGGGCCGCGAGGGTCAGCGCAGAAATGCCGATCCAGCGACGGCCCAAGACGCCGCGGCGTCCGAAACGGCAGGAAGCAAGGTTCATCAAGGGACCATTCGAGGGTTCTTGGACGCTACGACGCGACCGACCGAGGCTTTCGCGGCCCGATGTGGCGAATCGAGGGCTAATTCGGCGTCCAAGGATCGTAATCGCCCCCGGTCGGCGGCCGCGTTCCAGACCGCAGGACCGAACCTGGCGGACGATAGGCCGCGGGGGTGCCGGTCATGTTGGGCTCATACGGCTTCTGCCACGGGCGCGGCGTGTAGCTCGTCGGCGTGGGAACCTCGTCCGTCAGCTGGCGCAGCCAGCCGTACCAGCCGGGGGGCGTCAGCGAGGCCTCGCTTTCCCGGGCGTAGATGACCCAGCGCCGCTGGAACCCGAGCGCCGGATCGATGGCGCCGCCGCGCGTGCGGTAATAGACATTGCCGAACTCGTCGGTGCCGACCTCTTCACCGAAGCGCCACGTGTAGAAGCGCGTGTTGAGCGTCGCACCGTGCCACCACGTCAAGAAACGCAAGGCATGGGTCTTGAAGGAGACGGGAGCCTTGGCCCGGGAACCCGAGGCGCTCAACGGTCTTGTGCTCGCTGGATGTTCCATGCCTGAGGGAATAGGTCGCCAGGACGCCGGAGTAAAGAGCGTCGCGGTTGCCGCGGGTTCGCGTCCGATCGGACAGCCGAAAGCTGCGCGGGCTTTCAGATCGGCGCCGGATCGTCGCCGCGCCGTGAATCCCGTTGATAACCTTTGAATCGATGTTGCTGTGTCCTCGGCGCAAGCTGTGGTGCCGTGCGCGAATTCCTGAGTGATTGCCCGAAGTTACTCGGGTGGTTTTCGGGCCGGAGCGGGGTCGCGTGGATTCGACACATAGCGCTCCCAATCCCCATATTTGGGAAAGATTTCGCCCTGGCAGCGGTGCGATTCGTTCAGGTTGGTCGGTCCGGTCCGTGTCGGCAGCCTGCGGTTTCCGCAGGCTAGGACCCGTTTTTCGGCCACCTTAACGAGTCCGTGATGTCCAAGGGCGATCGTGGCGGGACCGCAGGACCCGCCCCACCCTATTGGTAGATCGGATCGGCCCCATGCGCATCGAGCGTCGCTATACCAAGACCGTCGGCCTGCCCTACGAGAGCATCGAATTTCGGTCGACCAAAAGCGAGATCCGCAATCCCGACGGCTCGGTTGTCTTCTCGCTCGAGAATTTCGAGGTGCCGGCGAGCTGGAGCCAGGTCGCGGCCGACGTTCTGGCGCAGAAATATTTCCGCAAGGCCGGCGTCCCGGCCCGCTTGAAGCGGGTCGAGGAAAACACGGTTCCGGCCTTCCTCTGGCGTTCCGTCGCGGACGAGGCTGCCCTGGCCCTGCTCCCTGAAGGCGAGCGCTACGGCTCGGAGACCTCGGCCAAGCAGGTGTTCGACCGCATGGCCGGGACCTGGACCTACTGGGCCTGGAAGGGCAATTATTTCAACGACGAAGCGGATGCGCAGGCGTTCCACGACGAACTGCGCTTCATGCTGGCGCGCCAGATGGCGGCGCCCAACTCGCCGCAATGGTTCAACACGGGGCTGCACTGGGCCTATGGGATCGACGGGCCGGGCCAGGGCCATTTCTATGTCGACCACGAAACCGGGCAGCTGACCCGCTCGACCTCGTCCTACGAGCGGCCGCAGCCGCATGCCTGCTTCATCCAATCGGTGGCCGACGACCTCGTCAACGAGGGCGGCATCATGGACCTGTGGGTCCGCGAGGCGCGGCTGTTCAAATACGGCTCGGGCACGGGCACCAATTTCTCGCGGCTGCGCGGCGAGAACGAGAAGCTGTCGGGCGGCGGCAAATCCTCCGGCCTGATGAGCTTCCTCAAGATCGGCGATCGCGCGGCCGGCGCCATCAAGTCGGGCGGCACCACCCGCCGGGCCGCCAAGATGGTGGTGGTCGACGCCGATCATCCGGACGTCGAGGCCTATATCGACTGGAAGGTCAAGGAAGAGCAGAAGGTCGCCGCCCTCGTCACCGGATCGAAGGTGGTCAAGCGCCACCTCAAGGCCGTGCTGCGGGCCTGCGTCAATTGCGAAGGCTCGGGCGACGATTGCTTCAATCCGGAGAAGAACCCGGCCCTCAAGCGCGAGATCAAGCTCGCCCGCCGCGCCTCCGTGTCCGACAACATGGTCAAGCGCGTCATCCAACTGGCCCAGCAGGGACACACCACGGTCGACTTCGACGAATTCACCACCGATTGGGATTCGGACGCCTATCTCACGGTGGCGGGCCAGAATTCGAACAATTCCGTCCGGGTCACGGACGCCTTCCTGCAGGCCGTGGAACAGGACGCGAACTGGGATCTGATCCGTCGCCTCGACGGCAAGACGGCCAAGACCCTCAAGGCGCGCGCGCTGTGGGACAAGATCGGCTATGCGGCCTGGGCCTCGGCCGACCCGGGCCTGCAGTTCCACACGACCATCAACGATTGGCACACCTGCCCGGCGGGCGGCCCGATCCGGGCCTCCAATCCCTGCTCGGAATACATGTTCCTCGACGACACGGCCTGCAATCTGGCCTCGTTGAACCTGATGCAGTTCCGCGACGAGGCAGGCCGGATCGATATCCTGTCCTACGAGCACGCGGTGCGGCTGTGGACGATCGTGCTGGAAGCCTCCGTGCTGATGGCCCAGTTCCCGTCGGCCGAGATCGCCACGCTGTCCTACAAGTACCGAACCCTGGGCCTCGGCTTCGCCAATCTCGGCGGCCTGCTGATGGCCTCCGGCATCGCCTATGATTCCGACGAGGGCCGCGCGCTCGGCGGCGCCCTCTCGGCCCTGATGACCGGCATCTGCTATCAGACCTCGGCCGAGATGGCGGCCGAACTCGGGGCCTTTCCGGGCCACGAGGACAATGCGCAGGCGATGCTGCGCGTCATGCGCAATCACCGGCGCGCCGCCTATGGGGAGGTCTCGGGCTACGAGGCAACTGGCCGTGGCCCCGGTCGCGCTGGACCGCAGCGCCTGCCTCGATCCCAAGGTGGTCGACCATGCACGGGCGGCCTGGGACCGGGCCATCGCGCTCGGCGAGCAGCACGGCTACCGCAATGCCCAGGTCAGCGTGATCGCGCCGACCGGCACGATCGGCCTCGTGATGGATTGCGACACGACCGGGATCGAGCCCGACTTCGCCCTGGTGAAGTTCAAGAAGCTCGCCGGCGGCGGCTATTTCAAGATGGTCAACCGCGCCGTGCCCGAGGCGCTGCGCGCGCTCGGCTATCGTCCGTCCGAGATCGCCGAGATGGAGGTCTATGCGGTCGGCCACGGCAATCTGCGGCAGGCGCCCGCCATCAACCAGGCGACGCTCACGGCCCGCGGCTTCACGGCCGAGAAGCTGGACGTGCTCGAAAAGGCCTTGGCCAGCGCCTTCGACATCAAGTTCGCGTTCAACAAATGGACGCTCGGTGCCGACTTCCTGGTGCGGGACCTTAAGGTACCGGCCGAGAAGCTGGAGGACCCGAGCTTCGAGCTGCTGCCCTTCCTGGGCTTCGGCAAGGCCGAGATCGAAGCCGCCAACATCCACGTTTGCGGCGCCATGACCCTGGAGGGCGCGCCCTTCCTGAAGCCCGAGCACTACAAGGTGTTCGACTGCGCCAACCCCTGCGGGCGCACCGGCAAGCGCTATCTCTCGGTCGAAAGCCACATCCGCATGATGGCGGCCTCGCAGCCCTTCATTTCGGGCGCGATCTCGAAAACCATCAACATGCCGAACGAGTCGACGGTCGAGGCCTGCAAGGACGCCTATCTCCTGTCCTGGCGGCTCGGCCTCAAGGCCAATGCGCTCTATCGCGACGGCTCAAAGCTGTCGCAGCCGCTGAACTCGCAGCTCATCGCCGACGAGGACGATGAGGACACGGTCGAGGAATTGCTGGCCGCCTCGGTTCCGGCCCGCGCCGCCGAGGTCGCCGAGCGCATCGTCGAGCGCGTGGTCGAGCGGATCGAGCGCCAGCGCGAACGCGAAAAGCTGCCGAACCGGCGCAAGGGCTATACCCAGAAGGCGACCGTCGGCGGCCACAAGGTCTATCTGCGCACCGGGGAATATGTGCGACGGGCGCATCGGCGAGATCTTCATCGACATGCACAAGGAAGGCGCCGCCTTCCGGTCGCTGATGAACAATTTCGCCATCGCGATCTCGCTCGGCCTGCAATATGGCGTGCCGCTCGACGAATATGTCGACGCCTTCACGTTCACGCGCTTCGAGCCGGCCGGCCCGGTGCAGGGCAACGACGCCATCAAGAACGCGACCTCGATCCTCGACTACGTGTTCCGGGAACTGGCGGTCTCCTATCTCGACCGCACCGATCTGGCCCATGTCCAGCCGTCCGACATCGCCTTCGACGCCCTGGGCGGCGGCGAGGACGAGGGCCGGAGCGGCGGCTCGGGCGAGGCGCGCGCCAGCCAGGCCAGCGTGGTGTCGAAGGGCCTGGTGCGCTCGAAGACGGACCGGCTGATGCTGGTGCGGGGCGCGGCTGCGCAAGTGCCGCTGGCGACCCCTGATGCGCGGCCTGCCACGACGGCCACTCGGGCCCACGATCCCTATTCGACCGAGGGCGCGACCGCGCTCAAGCGCGAGGTCGCCGAACGGGCGCAGGCCGAGCTTTCGGCCCTCCCCTGGAGCGAGCCGGTCGGCACTTCGGAAGGTTCGGCGTCCGACAGAAGGGCGGAAGCGCGCATGAAGGGCTATGTGGGCGAAGCCTGCCCGGAATGCGCCAACTTCACCATGGTTCGCAACGGCACCTGCCTCAAATGCGAGACCTGCGGCGCCACGACGGGGTGCTCGTGAGGGCCTCCAGCCACCGGCGCTGACGTCACCAGAAAGGACTACGCCGCAACGCCGAGCGCCTGCGGCGGAGCCACCCCGATGCTGGCCCTGACCACGTCGGCCAGGGCGGCGGCCTCTTTGGAATGGCCCGACGAGCCCCGCAGCAATCCGACCTTGACGCTCGGCAAGGTCGGCAGGATCGAACCCGAGGCCACCATCCGGTGCGATGCCGGATTTATGGCGGCGCGCGGCAGGACCGTCAGCGCGAGGCCGGCCTGAACGATCGGCGCGATGGCGGCGTAATTGGTCGACATCAGGAAGATGCGCGACGGGATCCCGGCCTCGTTAAGCGCCGTGAGTGCCGCGTTGCGCCAGGCGCAGGTCGGGGTCGACAACGCCAGGGGCAAGGGTCGGTGTTCCTCGATGGGTCCTGACCGCAATCCCGCCACCCAGCACAGCGTTTCTTCGCGGACGATCTCGAGACCCTTTATGCGCTCGCAATCTGTCACGATCGCCACGTCGATCTCGCCGGTCAGGATGCGTTCGGCCAGGTCGACACTCGGATGGCAGACGACCGAGAGCTCCACAAGAGGGTGCTGCTGCGTGAAGCGCCCCACGATGTCGGGCAGGAACGGCTCGGCATAATCGTCCGGGACGCCGAACACCACGCGACCCGAGAGCCCGTGCGCCTTGAGGTCGTGAAGCGCTGCTGCCTCGACCTGAAGCATGCGCCGCGCGTGTTCGACCAGGCGCTCGCCGTCCGGAGACAGACGGGTGCCGCGTCCGTGCTTGACGAAGAGCGCACAGTCGAGCCGCTCTTCGAGCCTGCGTATGTGCATCGAGACCGCGCTCTGGGTCTTGTTCACGCGCTCGGCTGCGCGCGTGAAGCTGCCCGTGTCGACGATCGCCAGAAAGGAACGGAGTTGGTCTGTGTCGAGCATTCACTGATGATGATATTCGATAGGTCCCATGTCAAGTATGCGTTGGACCGATCGATGGCGCGACCCCATCTAAGGTGGAGGCGGCAGTGCCGCTTCGATCGCAGGAGCATCCTATGAGCTCGACAACTCTCTTTTCTGGCACCACGTCCCGGGCCGGCACGGCCGTTGCCCTGGATCGGACCCTTGGCCTCATCGCCAGGACAGCTTGGACGCTGATCTCTCTACCGGGACGCATCCATCGGAGCCGTCAGCTTATGCAGACGCTGGCCGGCATGGACGCCCGCGAACTGGCCGACATCGGGCTTAGCCGACAGGATCTTTCGGACAGCGAGGGACTGCCGCTCACCTCCGAGTTCGGCGCATTCTTCGCGGCTCGTTCCAGCGAGCGCCGGGGGCGGCGCCGGTAGCCATTCCGCCCGCCGGTCGGCCGACTGGATCGCCGCTCGCGCATAGCAGGCGCGGAAATCAACCAAGCCGGGCTCGCCTCGCCGGGCCCGGATCACCTAACTCGTGTCGAACATTGTTGGCGCCGCAGACTCGCGTCCGATCCGCCGCGATCGCTTGCGCCCGGTCCGCATCGTGACCTCATAGACAGCCCTCTGTTCCCTCAAAACAGCAAGACTGCTTCCGCCAAGCGAGGCACCCTCGCGCGGCCGTTCGCACCGGTCCCGAGGAACCCGGCGTCGATCCGGTTCGGGGACTCGGCGGCCGGCGTGGTTTGACTTGGCTGTCGCGCTCCCCCATGTACGCTGGTCCGTGCCGAGAGACGCGAAGGCCCCCGGGGGCGAAAAGGATATTCCATTCATGAATGTCGTCATCGTCGAGTCCCCGGCGAAAGCGAAAACGATCAACGGTTACCTCGGCAGCGACTACGAGGTCCTCGCCTCGTTCGGCCATGTGCGCGACCTGCCGGCCAAGGACGGTTCGGTGGATCCCGAACAGGATTTCGCCATGCAATGGGAGGTCGACGACAAGGCCGCCAAGCGCCTGTCCGACATCGTCCGCGCCGTGAAGAATTCCGACAAGGTGATTCTCGCCACCGACCCGGATCGGGAAGGCGAAGCCATCTCGTGGCATGTGCTCGAAGTCCTCAGGAACCGACGCGTTCTAAAGGACAAGAAGATCGAGCGGGTGGTGTTCAACGCCATCACCAAGTCGGCCGTCCGCGACGCCATGAAGAGCCCGCGCGACATCGACCAGGCGCTCGTGGACGCTTATCTGGCGCGCCGGGCGCTCGACTATCTGGTCGGCTTTAACCTCTCGCCCGTGCTTTGGCGCAAGCTGCCGGGCGCCCGCTCCGCGGGCCGCGTGCAATCGGTCGCGCTGCGGCTCGTGTGCGCCAGGGAACGTGAGATCGAGGAGTTCAAGAGCCGGGAATATTGGTCGCTTCTGGCGCACCTGCGTACCGCCGGGGGCGCTGCGTTCGATGCGCGTCTCATTGGCGCGGACGGAAAGAAGATCTCGCGCCTCGACATCGGGTCCGGCGATGAGGCGGCCGCGTTCAAGGCCGCGCTCGCCGATGCGACCTTTTCGGTCGCGGCGATCGAGGCCAAACCGGTCAAGCGTCATCCGTTCCCGCCGTTCCGCACCTCCACGCTCCAGCAGGATGCCTCGCGCAAGCTCGGCCTCTCCCCGGCCCGCACGATGCAGGTGGCGCAGAAGCTTTACGAAGGCATCGCCATCAAGGGCGAGACCACCGGCCTTATCACCTACATGCGGACCGACGGCATCGACATGGCGCCCGAAGCCATCAGCGCGGTGAGGCGGCTGATCGGCGAGCAATACGGGGACCGCTACGTGCCGGGCGCGCCGCGCAAATATACGGTCAAGGCGAAGAACGCCCAGGAAGCCCACGAGGCCATCCGGCCGACGGACCTTTGGCGCCTGCCGAAGGACGTCGCCCGCTTTCTCGAGCCCGAGCAGGCAAAGCTTTACGAGTTGATCTGGAAGCGAACCGTCGCGAGCCAGATGGAATCAGCCGAGATCGAACGGACCACCGCCGATATCCTGGCCCAGGTCGGCGGTCGCCGGCTTGAGCTGCGCGCCACCGGCCAGGTGATCCGGTTCGACGGCTTCCTGACGCTCTACGGCGTCGACGACTAGCGAGGACGACGAGGACTCGGGCCGATTGCCGGCCATGCAGGCCGGGGAAGCGCTCCGCAAGGACGGCATCGACGCCGATCAGCACTTCACCGAGCCGCCGCCGCGCTACACCGAAGAAGCGCTGATCAAGCGCATGGAAGACCTCGGTATCGGGCGACCCTCGACCTATGCGTCGACGCTCGCGGTGCTCAAGGATCGCGAATACGTCCGCATCGAGAAGCGGCGACTGGTGCCCGAGGACAAGGGTCGGCTGGTGACCGCGTTCCTCGAAAGCTTCTTCAATCGCTGGGTCGACTACGATTTCACCGCCAAGTCTCGAAGAGCAGCTCGATCGGGTTTCGAACCACGAAACCGACTGGCGTCAGGTGCTGCGGGATTTCTGGCGTGACTTCAGCGCCGCGGTGGGCGGCACCAAGGATCTGCGCACCACCGAGGTCCTGGACAATCTCAACGATCTGCTGGGCCCGTACATCTTCCCGGACAAGGGGGACGGCAGCAGCCCAAGAGCCTGTCCGGCCTGCGCGGACGGGCAGTTGTCCTTGAAGATCGGCAAGTTCGGCGCCTTCATCGGCTGCTCGAACTATCCCGAGTGCAAGTTCACCCGGACCTTGAGCGCAAGCGGCGCCGAGGGAGCGGCGGGCGCGGCCGACAGTCCGGGTCAGCGCAACCTCGGGGTCGACCCGGTTACGGGCCAGGACGTCACAGTCCGGGACGGGCGCTTCGGCGCCTATATCCAGCTCGGCGACGGGGAGAAGCCGAAACGCTCCTCCTTGCCCAAGGGCGTCACGGCGGCTTCGCTTGATCTCGAAACCGCGCTGGCCCTGTTGGCGCTGCCGCGGGAAATCGCCCGCCATCCGACCTCGGGCGAGCCGATCCTGGCCGGCATTGGGCGCTACGGTCCCTATGTCCAGCACGGAAAACTCTACGCCAATCTCAATGCCGACGACGATGTGCTGACCATCGGGGGCAACCGCGCCATCGACCTGATCGTGGCCAAGGAGCAGGGCCGTGGCGAACGCCGGCCCGGCGCCGGGGCCTCGGCGGGCCGGGTCATCGGCGAGCACCCGGAGGGAGGCCCAATCACCGTGCGCGCAGGCCGCTACGGTCCTTACGTGAGCCATGGCAAGCTCAACGCGACCTTGCCCAAGGACCTCGCCCCCGACGACCTCGCCCTGGAGGATGCAATTCGCCTGCTGGAAGCCAAGGCGGCCAGCGGCGGCACGCGGCCCAGCGCGGGGAAGCGGCCAGCCCCGAAGAAAGCCGCCAAAGCGCGGGCCAAGCCTGCCGCCCGGGCCGCACCGAGCGCCAAGGTGCGGAAGAAGTCGGCCTAGATCGACCGCACGGGGCTCTCGTCAACACGGTCGCGCTTCTTATCTAGAGAGAGCCCGACATCGACGAAGCCCGTTCAATGAACAAGAAAACCCATGCTGCCGCCGCTCTCCCGAGCAAGGCGGAGATTCTCGCGTTTATCGCTGGAGAAAAAGAGGCGATCCGCAACGGCAAGGCTCCGGCCGGCAAGATCGGCAAGCGCGAGATCGCGCGCGCGTTCGGCATCAAGGGCGACGCCAAGATCGAACTCAAGCGCGTGCTGCGGGAACTCGAGAGCGAGGGCACGCTCAATCGACGTGGCAAGACGATCAGCAAGGCAGGTGCCCTGCCAAACATGATCGTGGTCGATATCGTCGGGCGGGATCGCGACGGCGAGTTGATCGCCAAGGCTTCGGACTGGGACCAGACGGAAGGCGGCGAGGCGCCGCGCATCCTGCTGCATTCCACGAGGCAAACAAGGCCAGGGGTTCCGGCGCCCGGCGTGGGGGATCGGGCCCTGGTGCGCGTCGATACGGCGCGAGGCGCAGAGGACGAGGCGCCGTCCTACACGGGCCGGGTGGTCAAGCTGCTGGCCAAGGCCAGCCCGCGCGTGCTCGGGGTGATGCGGCTCGACCCTAAGACCGGCGCGCGCGTCGTGCCGGTCGACAAGCGGAATGCGTCCTCCGAATTCGCCGTTCCGGAGCAGGAGCGCGGCGGAGCCGAGGATGGGGAACTGGTGGCCATCGAGCCGATCGGCCGTTACCGGGGCTACGGCCTGCAGGCCGTGCGCGTGGTGGAACGCCTGGGTTCAACCCGCAGCGAACATGCGGTCAGCACGATCGCAATCCTGACCCATGCGATCCCCTATGTGTTCGGGCCCGAGGTCCTGGCCGAGGCGGAACGGGTCGCGCCCGCGCCGCTCCAGGGACGGGAAGACTGGCGGACGCTGCCGCTGGTGACCATCGATCCGCCGGACGCGAAGGATCACGACGACGCGGTCCATGCGGTGCCTGACGACGCACCTGACAACGTCGGCGGCTTCGTGGTCACGGTAGCGATCGCCGATGTAGCCTGTTTGGTGGCACCCGGCTCGGCTCTCGACCGGGAGGCTCTCGATCGCGGCAACTCGGTGTATTTCCCGGACCGCGTCGTTCCCATGCTCCCGGAGCGGATCTCGACGCGATCTCGGCTCTCTCGTGCCGGGACAGGACAGGCCCGCCCTGGCGGTGCGGCTCGTTCTTGGGGCGGACGGACGTAAGCGGCGCCATAGCTTCCACCGGATCATGATGCGCTCCGCCGCCAAGCTCAGCTATGCCCAGGCCCAGGCGGCGATAGACGGACAGGTCGACGATGTGACCGGACCGCTTCTCGAGCCTGTGCTGCGGCCTTTGTGGGCTGCATTCCATGCCGCGGAACGGGGTCGCCAGAATCGGGCGCCCCTCGAACTCGACCTGCCGGAACGCAAGATCATCCTGAACGCCAACGGCATGGTGGACCGGGTGGTGGTGCCCGAACGCCTCGAAGCCCACCGGCTCATCGAGGAGTTCATGATCCAGGCCAACGTGGCCGCCGCGGAAACGCTCGAATCCCGGCAGCAGATTCTGGTCTATCGGGTGCACGACGAACCCTCGGCCACCAAGCTCAGCGCCTTGCAGGAGTTCCTGCAGTCGATCGGGATAAAGCTGGCCAAGGGCCAGGTTCTCCGCCCTGCCCTGTTCAACGGCATACTGACCCAGGCCAAAGGCACCGAGCACGAGCATCTGGTGAGCGAGGTCGTGCTTCGCTCGCAGGCGCAGGCCGAATATGCGGTCGAGAACTACGGGCATTTCGGGCTCAACCTGCCCCGCTACGCCCATTTCACCTCGCCGATCCGGCGCTACGCCGATCTCATCGTGCACCGGGCCTTGATTCGCGCCTTGTCACTGGGACGGGATGGCTTGCCGGATTTCAGCGCCAAGGAGCTCGGCGAGATGGCGGCCCGCATCTCGGCGGCCGAGCGCCGGGCCATGGCGGCTGAACGGGAAACGACGGACCGCCTGATTGCGGCATTTCTGGTCGACCGTATCGGCCATACTTTCGAGGCGCGGGTTTCGGGCGTGATGCGATCCGGCTTCTTCGTCAAGCTGAGCGAAACCGGCGCCGATGGCTTCGTGCCTGCCGCGACGCTCGGGGACGAATATTTCAGCTATGCGGAAGCCAGTCACGCGCTGGTCGGGACCCGCTCCGGTACGAGCTACAGGCTCGGCGACATCGTCCAAGTCAAGCTGATCGAAGCCGCGCCCATGGCGGGCGCGCTGCGGTTCGAGGTTGTGGGTGGGGGCGCCAAACGTCGCCCGGGCCGGAATGGTCCCGGACCCCGCCGGCGCGGTATCTTGGGTGCCAAGAGCAAGGACCAAGATCCGCATGCAATGCCCGATCGGAAGCGATCGCGGCGGCATCGCTAGACCGGAAGGCTAGGGATGCCAAACAGTTGCTTGGTCGGCAACAAGATGGTTCCCCCCGAGGAGGCGTGTCGGTCGATGTCGGGTACTGTTGGGGCGGGAGAATTCGCGCGTGGTTGGGTCGATGCTTGGAACAGGCGCGATGTCGAGGCCGTGTTGCAGCACTTTCACGACGACGCCCTCTTCACCTCGCCGGTTGCCAAGCAGATAGGCTTTGCGAGGGACGGAGTAGTGAGAGGCAAGGACGCGCTACGTCGCTACTGGACGGCCGCGTTGCTGCAGAACCCTGACCTGCGGTTTGAACTCACCGGCGTTTATCGGGGGGTCGATACGGTCGTGATCGCGTTCCGAAACCAGAACGGCGTCGAAAGGGTCGAGGTCCTCACTTTCGAGGGTGGCCTGGTGGTCCAAGGCCATGGGACCTTTGCGGTCAGTGGTGGCTCGTCCGGCGCGACGCCGGCGGCACTTGCGGGTTGCGGCGCGCCTTGACCGCATTGGTGGGCTCCATTAGTGTCTTGGCTAGGTGAAGCGCGCGGCCGACTGGCTCGCGCGCCGCTTCGTTTTCGCTCCCCCATTCGACTGCCGACGGCCCCTGCGACGGGCTGTTCACAAGGACATTGCCATGGCCAAAGCCGCAACGATCAAGATCAAGCTCCTGTCGAGCGCCGACACGGGGTACTTCTACGTGACCGAGAAGAACGCCCGGACCAAGACCGACAAGCTTTCGTTCAAGAAGTATGACCCGGTCGCGCGCAAGCACGTCGACTTCAAGGAAACCAAGATCAAGTAGACTTCGCGCTCCGGCTCACTGAACGCAAAAAAGCCGCCCCACCGGGCGGCTTTTTCTATGCAGACGAAATGGTGGCCGGCCGGAAGTGGCATTCGAGGAGGCCACTCTAACCACTTCCGAACCGGCCGACCCCACGGACCCAGGAGATGCGGCGGACCTGAGCACTCCGTAGGGTATTCGAAAAACCAAGCATGGTCTTTGTAGCAGCCGGAAGATACGAAGTCGTTAAAATCCCTCGCATGAGGGACAAAACCCGCACCCGCCCGGTTGGTTCAAAGGCGCCGCAATCTACATCGCGCCTGCGAGCTTGGGAAGCGCGATATTGAAATTGCTGAACAAACGGGCATGACCACCGCCCGGGTCATGGCCTACTTCGACGTGCCCTCAGGCTGCGTCCGCCGACACGCGATTGCGGCCGTCATGCTTGGACCGGTACAGGGCCCTGTCGGCGCGCTTGAGCAACGCATCTGCCTCGCGGTCGTTCCGGCGATCCGCGATGCCGATCGACACGGTAATCGGGATGGCGCGCAACCCCTTCTCGATCGGAAACAGGGTCGCATTGACCGAATCGCGGATGCGCTCCGCGACTTTGGCCGCAACGTCGATCCGGGTCTCCGGCATGACGATGATGAATTCCTCGCCGCCCAGCCTGCACAGCATGTCGACCGTCCGGACCACGGCTTTGATTCGCGAGGCGAAAATCCTCAGCACCTCGTCACCGGCCTCGTGGCCATAGGTGTCGTTCACGGCCTTGAAATGATCGATGTCGAGGATCATCAGCGACAAGGGCCTGTTCTGCTCGGCAGCAGTCTCGATCCAGGCCGCGAGGTGCGATTCCAGATAGCGCCGGTTGTTCAGACCGGTGAGCGAATCCACTACGGCGAGCTGGATCGATTCCCTCAAGATCTCCCCGAGCCGGTCCGCGTAGCGCTTGCGCCGGATCTGGATGCGCACCCTGGCCAGCAGTTCGCTTCGATCGACCGGGCGGGTAAGACAATCGTTGACCCCGATATCCAGCGCCCGGAGCATGCGGTGGCGGTCTTCGGTTTCGGTCAGAAGAAGGATCGGAACCTGGCGGGTCCGCTCGATCGAACGAATCTGGCTGCACAGGCGCAGGCCGTCGTAATCGCGCAAAGCCAGATTGACGATGATCAGTTCGTAGGCGCCCTCCGCGGCCTTGAACAAGGCGTCATGAGGCGAGCCCTCGACATCCACGGAATGGACGGACGACAGCGCCGAAACCACTCGCTCGATCGAATTGGCACGATCGTCGATGAGCAAGATGCGGCCGTTCATGCCATCGTCGCTCGCGATCGTCGGCAGTGGCTGCAAGAGGCCGAAGCTGGCCGAGGTCGAGGCGCGCAGCCGCAACTCATCGACGGCGACCTTCAAACGAGCGAGCGAGCGGACGCGCGCAATGAGCGCGATTTCGTCGACAGGCTTGGTCAGGAAGTCGTCGGCGCCCGCTTCCAGTCCCCGGATCCGATCCGCCGGCTGATCGAGCGCAGTGATCAGAACGACTGGGATGTGGGAAGTGGCGGGGTCGCTCTTCAGTCGTCGGCACACCTCGAACCCGTCCAGCCCCGGCATCATGACGTCGAGCAGCAGGATGTCGCAGGTCCCCGCCGCACACAGACGCAGCGCGTCAGCACCGTTGGTCGCGGTCCTTACATCGAAATATTCGGCTGTCAGACGCGCCTCAAGGAATTTGAGGTTGGGCACGACGTCGTCGACAACAAGGATGCGCGCGGTCATTGAGCGGCCTCTTACCCATCGCCGAGGTAGTTACGTACGGTTTCCAGAAACTTGACCACCGAGATGGGTTTCGACAGATAGGCTTCGCAACCGCCCTGCCGGATCTTCTCCTCGTCGCCCTTCATTGCGAATGCCGTGATGGCGATCACCGGAATTGCGCGCAACTCCTCGTCGTCCTTCAGCCATTGCGTGACCTGAAGCCCAGAGACTTCCGGCAACTGAATGTCCATGAGGATGAGATCGGGTTTGTGCTGCCGCGCCAAGCCCACGGCTTCCACGCCGTTGCGCGTCTGTACAGTGGCGTAGCCGTTAGCCTCAAGCAAATCGCTAAAGAGCTTCATGTTGAGTTCATTGTCTTCGACGATCAGAATCGTTTTCGACATAGCGCCGGCGCCTCAGTGTCCCCCAAACGATGGGGTGTTTTCAATTTGCAGTGGTAGCCCCGATGCAGATCTTATCCTAGTCCATAAGAATTGACGAAAGGGAAACTCGGGGAATGAATAAGGGTGAACAGCCGCGTGATGTCGAGCGACGCCGCGCCGGGAAATCCAGACTGATCGACGACACGAGTCTCGCGATCGCAGCGCTAAACTTCTTTGCGGAGGATCCCGGCCAGGCCGACCGATTCTTCGCCTGGGCGGGCCTGGATGCCGGGTCGATCCGCCAGGCGGCCGGCCAGCCGGGGTTCGGCTCGAGCGTCCTGGACTACTTCATGCAGGACGAAGCCCTTATGGTGAGCTTCGCGGCGCATGCAGGCTACGACCCGGCCGATCTCGTGACCACCTATGAGGCGGCAAGGGCCCGGGACCAGGCCTGGGAGGCGGACGTCTGATCCTAGCCGTGTGTCAGTGGCAGGCGGCTTGCGTCGTGAGATGCAGGTCGGTCAGTTCCCCGGCCAGGACGAAATCGCCATAGTCGAGCCTGAGGGCGCGCGAGATTCCGTTTTCATAAAGGTCGAAGGACAGGACGTAATCGGGCTGGTCCTCCTTCCTGCCTTCGAAATAGCTGATCGCCACTGGCCAGCGGCGCACGGATTTAAGGGTGTCCATCTTACCCGCAAGATCCGCGATCGGCGCCACACTTGGCGCACCGATCACGGTCAAGGTGCTGAACACCTTCTTTCCCGTATCCGAACCGTCGAACACCGAGGCAGACAGCAACTTTCCACCGTTCTTTGCGGTTTCGATGATCTTGCGCAGATGTTCGGTCGGAAAGAGAACGTCGGCGCCCAGAGCTGCCTTTCCGGCGGGCTGCTTCAATTCCACGCTGGCCTTGCCATCGGCCTGCTTGCGTGCCCGCCCGTCGAGATCGCTGACGGTCTGCGTATCGTTGCGCGTGGTGGTCTTGAAGCTGAACTGGGTCGCGGCCCCGTCCTCGAACGTGGTCGAGCGAAGGTCGTTGAGCCGCGCTTCTCCTTCGGCCGGCTGCAGTTCCGTCAGCTGCCGAAACGTCGTGGTGTAGCCGTCGCAAGAGGAGCCGCTGAACACGTAGTCGATCACTCCCGCCGCGGAGGCAGGAGCGTTGGTCCCCTTGGATTTGAGCAGCGACAGCTTGTAGGTGGCGTGATGGGCGGCCATCGGCACCAGGGCCCCCGGCTCGGCCAGACACGGCTCTAGTGCAAGGGCAAGGATTGCAGCGGCGAGAAGCGAGCGGGCGGAAGACTTCAGAACAGACCGGATCACGTTAGGCTCCACGTAAGCGCCCTCTCTCCATGAATGAAATGGCGAAACTGAGAACGGGGCCAAACCCCGCCGGATTCCTCAGAAGCTTGGCCCGTCGATCGTCCCCGCATGCTAGAGCGGTTCCGCTGTTGCGAGAACCGCTCCATTTCAAAAAGCGCGCAGTTTCATCGGTCGACGGATCGCTTCGCGATTCCGTCCGAACCGATACTGCTCTAGAGCATGGTGCCGAGCTGAACACGGGTTTTTGGCCTCGGTCATCGTCGAGGCCATCGGAATTGGTCACGATCATGCCGTGGCACCGATTCGATCGAAGACCGTAGCGATTGCGTGAGCAACCACCGGGAGAGCAAAATGAGTGGCGTAAACCAGCGACTGGCCGAGCTTGGGATTGTGCTCCCGACTCCGGCACCCCCGGTCGCGAACTATCTTCCCTTCGTGCTGGTCGGCCACAGTCTCGTGATCTCCGGCCAACTCGCGTTCGGTCCGGACGGCAAGCTCGATCCGGGGCATGTCGGCAAGCTCGGCGCCGGGGTATCTGACGATGCCGGCCGGGCCGCGGCAAGGCTCTGCGTGATCAATCTGCTGGCGCAAGCGAAAGCCGCCCTGGGCGACCTCGAGCGCATCGTGCGATGCGTGCGCCTCGGAGGTTTCATTCACGCGGCACCGGACTTCTACGGCGTACCGGGGATCATGAACGGCGCCTCCGACCTGATGGTCGAGGTGTTGGGCGAAAAGGGACGGCACGCCCGCTCCACGGTCGGCGTCGCGAGCCTGCCGCTCGGGTGCGCGGTCGAGGTCGAAGCTCTGTTCGACGTCGAGGCATGAGGTTAGAGCGGCACGGTCAGCCCGCGATCTGGCTGACCGAACGGCCCATCGCGCACCGCGGCTTGCACGGGGCCGCGAACGGCATTCCCGAAAACTCGGTCTCGGCGGCCAGAGCCGCGATCGAGCGGCGCTTCGCGATCGAATGCGACGTGCAATGCACCGCAGATGGCGAGGCGGTCGTATTCCACGATTTCACGCTCGACCGCTTGACTGCCGGAACGGGGGCGATCGCTGCCCTGCCAAGCGCCGCCCTGGCGGACCTGAGGCTGACCGACTCGAACGACCGCATCCCCACCTTCACGAGCTTCCTCGATCACATCGCCGGCGCCGTACCGCTGATCTGCGAGATCAAAAGCAGGTTCGAAGGCGATATGCGGCTCACCGACCGCGTGGCCGAAGTGCTGCGCGACTATTCTGGTCCGGTGGCGGTCAAGAGCTTCGATCCGGCGGTCGTGATCCACCTTCGTGGGCGCGGTTTCGGGCGCCCCTTGGGGATCTGCAGCGAAGCCACATTCGAGGACCCGGAGTGGGACGATCTGTCGCCCGCGCTCCGCAGGTCGCTTGCCCAGGTCCTCCATTTCGCCGAATCGCAGCCCGACTTCCTGTCGTTCTGCGTCAACGACCTTCCGCACGCCGTTCCCTACCTGTGTCGCTCCGCGCTGGACCTGCCTGTCATGGCCTGGACCGTACGCACTCCTGAGCAGAGGGAGCGCGCGGCAGCCTGGGCAGACCAGATGGTTTTTGAAGGCTTCGTCCCCTAGATCCCACGTTTCGAGGCTTGCTCACGCGCGCACTGCCATGTTGCAACCCCTGCCATTTAGCAGCCGCTGCCACCTTGCAGCCGCTGCCATTTTGCAGCCGCGAAGGACCCTGATGGTTCGTTCTCAATCTCGGCCCACACGATGACATCGCCAATTCGCATTCGCATCGCCTCGTCCATCGGGAGCCTAGATCGGGCGCAGTGGGACGCTTGCGCCAACCCGGCACCCTTGGGCAATGACACAAGCGGCCCTGGCGAGCAGACGGAGGGCCACAATCCTTTTCTGTCCTACGCCTTCCTGCATGCGCTCGAAGCCTCCGGATCGGCGACGCCTCGGGCGGGCTGGACACCCGCGCACGTCTGTGTCGAACGAAACGATCGGCTCCTGGCGGTCGCGCCGACCTATGTGAAGACCCATTCGCAGGGCGAATATGTCTTCGACCACGCCTGGGCGGACGCCTATGAGCGCGCCGGCGGGCGCTACTACCCCAAGCTGCAGGTCTCGGTCCCGTTCACGCCCGTTACCGGCCGTCGCTTTCTGGTCGCGAACGGCACCGACCAGGACGAGGCTCGGGATGCGCTCGTTTCGGGGTTGCGGGCACTCTGCGAAAAGCTGCGCGCGTCGTCGGTCCACGCCACCTTCGTGACCAAGCCAGAGTGGGACGACATGGGGCGGCGCGGTTTCCTGCAAAGAACCGACCAGCAGTTCCATTTCCTCAACGAGGGCTACACGACCTTCGATGACTTCCTGGCCAGCCTGGCGTCCCGCAAGCGCAAGTCCATCCGGCGTGAGCGCAAGGATGCGCTGGCGACCGGGATCACCATCGAATGGGTGACCGGAAAGGATCTCCGGGAAGAGCACTGGGATGCCTTCTTCGAATTCTACATGGACACCGGGTCGCGCAAGTGGGGTCGCCCCTACCTGACCAGGAAGTTCTTCTCCCTGATCGGCAGCACGATGGCGGATCGCGTGTTGCTGATCCTGGCCAAGCGGAACGGGCGCTACGTCGCGGGTGCGCTCAACCTCATCGGTGACGACGCGCTTTATGGAAGGAACTGGGGCGCGATCGAGGAGCATCCGTTCCTGCATTTCGAAGTCTGCTATTATCAGGCAATCGATTTCGCGCTTTCACGCGGCCTCTCTCGTGTCGAAGCGGGTGCCCAAGGCGAGCACAAGCTGGCGCGCGGCTATCGGCCGGTGCCGACCTATTCGGTGCACGACATCGCCGATCCCAGGCTCGCGCGAGCTGTGGGTGATTATCTCGAGCACGAGCGGGCCTACGTCGAAAGCGCCATCGAAACCTACGAAGAGCACGTACCGTTTCGCCAACAGGCGCAGCGGAGCGGCTCCGAGCCTGACTGAAGCAGCCTCCGTTGTTAAAGTTTTAGTCATCGGCACCGGCCAGGATGGTGACGCCCCCACGCGCGCCCGTCCAGGTCGACTCCGCCATGCCCAGCACGGACTCACGTCTCCGCACCCTGCCTCCTGTCCTGCTCGCTCTCGCGGCTTTCGCCTTGGCCGGAAGCTGCGCGTCAGCAGCGCAGGCCCAGGAACGGGCCAGCTACACGATCTCGGACAACGATGGCTACGGGATCGGCGATTGCATGCGCTCGGGCAGCGCCTGCGGACGCGTCATGGCGGACAGTTGGTGCCAGGCGCACGGGCATTCGCACGCCCTGTCCTTTGGATCAGGCGACGACGTGACCGGCAGCGTCGCCGTTTCCGAGGCCTCGACCAAGCCCAACCCGGGCGATGTCGTGATACGCTGCGGCGATTGACGGCGCTCAGCCCTTCAGCCAATCGGCACATTTTGGCGCATCGGCATTGGCGCCCCAAGGCTGGATCGGCACCGCCGACGTCGAGTTCTTGGGCGATCCTTCGATCAGCTTGTCCGAATAGACCATATAGACCAGCGTGTTGCGCTTGGTGTCGCAGCCCCGCACGATCTGCATCTTCTTGAAGAAGAAGGAGCGGCGCTCGCTGAACACCACCCCGCCCTGCTCGCTCTTCTCGCTGAACTTGATCGGGCCGACTTGCCGGCAGGCAAGCGAAATGTCGGACACCTCCTCGGCGAACCCCAAGGCTCCCGCGACGCCGCCCCGTTCCGGCACGGTGAAATAACAGGCCACGCCCTCGACCGCGGGATCATCGATCGCGTAGGTCGCGAGCTTGTCGTTGGGCGTCAACATTCTCCATTTCGTCGACTGTCGGAAGATGAGGTCCGGTCCTTCGGCAGCGGACAGGCTGCCTGCCATCGCCACCATGCAGCCGAGCGCGATCAGAGTTCTCATCAACATCCTGGTCAGCCCCTTCTCCGAAATGCCCCGCATCATAAGGGGAGCAGAAGGCGGATTTGCAAACCCGCCATGCGGCTCGGGCAAGCGCGGGACATCTTTAGGTCACGAACCTTCTATTGATCGACAGCCGATGATGCCGGTGCAACAGTGCGACAAGAACGAGGGCTGCGTGCGAAGCGAGCCGGCAAGACATAGCGACAAGACCGTCAGCTGGGTTCGGCGATTAGGGTTGCCAGGAACCTTGGCGGTCCTGGTAATGCTTGCCCTGTTGCCTCCTGCCGTGGCGCAAGTGGTCGATTGCGCGGCACTGCGGGCCGAACTCGATGGATCTGCAGGCGATTCCGCCCGGGCGGATCAGTTCGCCGCCGCGCTCCGTCAGCGGCAATCGGAGCTTGCCCGCACCCGCGACTACGCGGATTCAATCGGGTGCAATTCTGGCTTTCGGTTCGACGAGCCGCCGCAGTGCGACACGATTGCGGGCCGCATCGAGCAAATGCAGGAATCTCTTGGCCAGTTGGAGCAACAGGCGCAGGCCGGAGGCCTCGAGAACGGCGAGCGGCGGCGTGCTCTGACCGAACAATACAATGCATTCTGCCGAACCAATCCGGACGGCGGAGCGCCGTCTCCGGTCGACACCCCGCGGATTCTTCCGGCCGACCCGGACGCGCCTCCGCCGGAGGACCAGCCTGCCGCGGAGCCGCCTGCACCGCCGCCGCAAACCAAGGCGCTCTGCGTCCGCCATTGCGATGGCGGGTTCTTCCCCATCACGGACCAGGCAACGCCCGACAAGCTCGAGGGGCTGGGCCAGCTTTGCAAGGCGCTCTGCCCTAACGCCGAAGCGAGCCTTTATACGACGGCGCCGTCCGGCGGGATCGAGACCGCCGTTGCAGCCGACGGAACGCCCTATACGGCGCTGCCCGCGGCCTTCAAATACCAGAAGACCTATGACGCGACCTGCTCGTGCAAGCCGCCGCACCAGTCCTGGGTGCAAGCCCTGGCCGAAGCCGAAAAGCTGCTCGAGCCCGACAAGAACGACGTGGTGGTGACCGAGAAGATGTCGGCGAGCATGTCGCGGCCGGTTGCGGCGCCCGTCTCGAAAGCAGGCGCGAAACGCACCAAGGAAAGCAAGGTGGCGCGGAAACCCAGGGCCAAACCCGCGGTCGCGACCCCCGACATGACAGCTGAAGCCCCGTCCCCCTCGATCGACGAGAACCCCGGGGAAGATGTCATGCGGCAACTCCGGCGAGCCGAGCCGACGCCTTAGCAGGCCCGATCAGCGGCAACAGGTGCTTGAGGTCCGGTCCTGTGTCCCGTCCCGTGAGGGCCAGCCGCAACGGATGGAACAGCGCCCTGCCCTTGCGGCCGCTCGCCTGCTTCAGAGCCCCCGTCCAGGTGCCCCAAGTGTCAAGGTCCCACGGTTCTTGCGGCAGATGCTGCCTGGCAAGCGCGAGATAGCCGCTGTCCTCGATCACTGGTTCGACAGCACCGGACACCACGTCCCACCATCCGGCCGCATCGGCCAAATGCTCGAGATTGCCGCGAACCGCAATCCAGAAGGTCTCAGCAAGTGGCTCGCCGATCCCGAGGGCGCGCAAACGGCCTGCCACGGCTGCATAGGGTAATTGGTGCAGCGTCTTGGCCGAGAGCGCGCTCAACTCGGCCACGTCGAACTTGGCCGGGGTGCGCGACAGATGGGCGAGCTCGGTCTCCGGCATCAGTTCGTCGAGGCTCGCGACGGGGTGGACCGAGGCCGACGAGCCGGTCAGCACCGCAAGCGCCGCGACTGCCAGCGCCTCGATGCCGTTCTCGCGCAGCGAGGTCACCGACAGTGCGCCCGAGCGCTTCGACAACCCCTCCCCGCTGGCCGTGATCAGCAGGTTGTGGTGCCCGAAAGCCGGCACGCCGCCCCCGAGCGCCCGAAAGATCTGGATCTGGACGGCGGTGTTGGTGACGTGATCCTCACCCCGGATGACATGGGTGATGCCGAGGTCGATGTCGTCGACCACCGAGGGCAGCGTATAGAGGTATGTGCCGTCCTCGCGTACCAGCACGGGATCGGACAGGGACGCGCAATCGATATGGCTTTGGCCGCGCACGAGGTCGTCCCAGACCACGGTCTCGCCTTCGAGCTTGAAGCGCCAATGCGGGCGCCGGCCCTGCGCTTCGAGGGCGGCCCGGTCGGCCGCGGTCAGCGTCAGCGCCGCACGATCATAGACCGGCGGCAGGCCGCGCGCCTGCATGCGCTTGCGGCGGCGTTCGAGCTCTTCGGCCGTCTCGTAGCAGGGATAGAGCAGGCCCAGGGCCTTCAGGCGATCGGCAGCATCGGCATAAAGCGCGGTCCGGTCCGACTGGCGCACGACGCGGTCCGGCACAGCGCCCAGCCAGTGAAGATCCGCCTCGATCGACTCGGCATATTCGGTCCGCGACCGCTCGACGTCCGTGTCGTCGAAGCGCAGCACGAAGGTGCCGCCCCGGGCCTTGCTGAACAGGTAGTTCAGCAGGGCCGTGCGGGTATTGCCGATATGGATCCGCCCCGTGGGCGAAGGCGCGAAGCGAACGACGGGCTTGGTCATGCGGCCTTATGGCCGAGGGCTTGTTGGGGCGCAACGCGGCAGAGCCGCTTGACCGTGGAGCCGCAAGCGTTCCACGCGATTACGCCAGTTCTACCACGATCCCGTCCTGCAGGGTGACGCGCCGGTCCATGCGGCTGGCGAGCTCCATGTTGTGGGTTGCGATGAGCGCCCCGAGCCCGGAGGCCTTTATGAGCGAGGTCAGCGTGGCGAACACATGGTCCGCAGTACGCGGATCGAGGTTGCCGGTGGGCTCGTCGGCCAGCAACAGGCTCGGCGCATTGGCGACCGCGCGGGCGATCGCCACCCGCTGCTGCTCGCCCCCCGAAAGCTCCGACGGCCGGTGCCTGTGCCGCTCGCCAAGCCCCAGAAAGGCCAGCAGTTCACTGGCGCGCTTGGCAGCTTCCGCCTTGTTCAGGCCGCCGATCATCTGCGGCAGCATCACGTTCTCGAGCGCCGTGAACTCCGGCAGCAGATGATGAAACTGGTACACGAAACCTATCCGCGAGCGGCGCAGCGCGGTCCTGGCGCCATCCGCCATGCCGGCGGTGGGTTCGGACCGGATGAACACTTGGCCGGTGTCGGGCTTTTCCAGAAGTCCGGCGATATGCAGCAGCGTCGATTTGCCGGCGCCCGATGGCGCCACCAGTGCGACCGACTGGCCCGGCCATAACGTGAGGTCCGCCCCCCGAAGGATGGCCAGGACGGTTTCGCCCTGTTTGTAGCGACGCTCGACCTTGTCGAGCACCAACACCGGATCGTTGGTCATCACTCGTACCGCAGCGCCTCGACCGGATCGAGCGTCGCGGCCCGCCAGGATGGATAGATCGTGGCCAGCAGCGAGAGCGCGAGCGCCAGCAAGGTCACGCCCGCCACGTCGCCCGGCTCGATCACGGACGGCAGGTGGGATAGAAAATACAGCTCGGACGGAAACAGGTTGGCGTGCAGCAGGCCGTTGAGGAAGCCGCGAATGCCTTCGACATTGCTGGCGAAGACGACGCCGAGCACAAACCCCGCGAAGGTGCCGGCGATCCCGATCGAGGCGCCCGCAATCAGAAAGATGCGCAGCACCGAGCCGCGTGCCGCCCCCATGGTGCGCAGAATGGCGATGTCCGAGCTCTTGTCCTTCACCAGCATGATCAGCCCGGAGATGATGTTCAGCGCCGCCACCAGCACGATCAATGTGAGGATGATGAACATCACGTTCCGCTCGACATTGAGCGCGTCGAAGAAGGTCTTGTTGCGCTGACGCCAGTCGGTCATCACCGCCGGTCTGTCGATCGCCTTGTCGAGCTTGACCCGCATGGCATCCATCTGGTCGGGATTGTCGACGAACACCTCGATGACCGAGGCTTCCCCGTCCTTGCCGAAATAATTCTGCGCCTCGGTCAGCGGCATGTAGACGAAGCTCGAATCGAATTCCGACATGCCGATCGAGAAGATCGCGGCCACGGGATATGCTTTGATGCGCGGCGCGACCCCGAACGGGGTCTGGGCACCCTTGGCGGTCAGGATAGACACCGGATCGCCGATGCGAAGGCCGAGCGATTCGGCCAGGCGCTGCCCCACCGCGACCCCGCCGCTCTGTTCGAAACCATCGAGCGTGCCCTGGACCACATGGCCGGCAATGCCGGGCAGCCGCTTGATGTCGGCTTCCTTGATGCCGCGCACCAGCGCACCGGATTGATTGTAGGGCGAGGACACGCCAGCCGCGCCCTCGATCATCGGAATGACCAGCGTTACCCCGGGAACCTGCGCGAGGCGCTGGCTGACGGGATCGTAATCGGTGAACGGCGTGTCGGTAGCCTGGACGAAGACATGGCCGTTGATGCCGACGATCTTGTTGAGCAGTTCCTGGCGGAACCCGTTCATCACCGACATGACGACGATCAGCGTCGCCACACCCAGCATGATCCCGAGGAACGAGAAGCCCGCGATGACCGACACGAAGCTCTTGGCGCGGCGTGCCCGCAGGTAGCGGAACGCCACCATCCACTCGAACAGGGCGAAGGGCCGTGTTCCCGAGCTGGTCTCAGGCGCGGAGGCCGCTGCGGCATTCACCATCGAGCGAGGGCTCCTAGATCACGGTCCGAAAACCCGTGGCGACGTTTCGGCATCATGGTCTAGGGCCTGCCTGCAGGCGAAATGAGGCGTGCGAGCGCCTCTTCGGGCGAGATCAGCTCGCGCTGGCCGCTGCGCCGGTTCTTCAGCTCGACCTTGTTGTCGGCCAGGCCTTTCGGGCCGACGATGACCTGCTGCGGTACTCCGATCAGGTCCATGGTGGCGAATTTGGCACCTGGCCGCTCGTCGCGATCATCGTAGAGCGTATCGACTCCCGCGGCGAGCAACTGCTTGTGCAGCGTCTCGCAGACCCGGTCGGTTGCCGCATCGCCGACCTTGAGATTCGCGATGCCGACCGCGAAGGGCGCGACGGCGTCGGGCCAGATGATGCCGTTCTCGTCGTGGCCGGCCTCGATCAGGGCCGCGACGACCCGCGAGGGACCGATGCCGTAGGAGCCCATGTGGACCGGCACCTCCTTGCCGTCCGGGCCGTTGACCACGGCCCGCATGGGTTCGGAATATTTGGTGCCGAAGTAGAAGATATGTCCGATCTCGATACCGCGGGCCGACACCCGCGACGGCTCCGGCACGGCCTCGAAGGCCGCCGCATCGAATTTTTCCGAGGTCGCGGCAAAAAGCGAGGTCCAGCGGTCCACCGTCGCCTGCAGCCCGGCGACGTCGTCGAAGTCGATGTCGGCGGGCGGCGGCGCGAAGTCGAGATAGTCGCTTGATGGCAGAACACCTCGCTCTCGCCCGTCGAGGCCAGGATCAGGAACTCGTGGCTGAGGTCGCCGCCGATCGGTCCGGTGTCGGCCACCATCGGGATGGCGGTGAGGCCGAGTCGCGCAAAGGTGCGCAGATAGGCCACGAACATGCGATTGTAGGAATGGCGCGCGCCCTCGAAGTCGAGATCGAACGAATAGGCGTCCTTCATCAGGAATTCGCGCGACCGCATCACGCCGAAGCGCGGCCGCACCTCGTCCCGGAACTTCCATTGGATGTGATAGAGGTTGAGCGGCAGGTCCTTGTAGGAGCGCACCGAGGCCCGGAAGATCTCCGTGACCATCTCCTCGTTGGTTGGGCCGTACAGCATGTCGCGCTCGTGCCGGTCCTTGATGCGCAACATCTCCTTGCCGTAGTCGTCGTAGCGGCCGGACTCGCGCCAAAGATCGGCCGACTGGATGGTCGGCATCTTGATCTCGATGGCGCCGGCGCGGTTCTGCTCCTCGCGCACGATCGCATTGACCTTGTCGAGCACCCGCAGCCCGAGCGGCAGCCAGGCGTAGATACCGGCCGATTCCTGCCGGATCATGCCGGCGCGGAGCATCAGCCGATGCGACACGATCTCGGCCTCCTTAGGCGTCTCGCGCAAGATGGGCAGGAAATATCGGCTGAGACGCATCGGCGGGGACTCGGCGGGGAGGTGCGGAAGGGCAAGGAGGTTGCGCCGCAGGCGCGGCGTCAAACAATCGCAAGACCGCGGAAAACACAAGGCTGGCGAGGAGTGCGTACGCGGGGCGATCCACGCCCATTGGCACAGTTCCGCCTGGCCCTAGACCGATTGCCGTGCCGTGGCAAATCCCCGGCCTCCCGCTTTAGGCGTTTGCCCCCCACTCTGCTCGGGTCTGCGCGACGAAATCGCCGAGATTTCGATCCGCGATGGCCTGCCGGAGGCCCGCCATCAGGTCCTGGTAATAGCTGAGGTTGACCCAGGTCAGCAGCATCATGCCGAGGATCTCGCTCGACTTGACGAGATGATGCAGGTAGGCGCGCGAATAGTCCCGGGCGGCCGGGCAGGTCGAGGTCTCGTCGAGCGGCCGCGTATCGGCGGCGTGCCTGGCGTTGCGCAGGTTCAACTTGCCGAACCTTGTATAGGCCAGCCCATGCCGCCCGGCCCGGGTCGGCATAACGCAATCGAACATGTCGACGCCGCGGCGCACCAATTCGATAAGGTCGTCGGGCGTGCCGACACCCATCAGATAGCGTGGCTTGCCGTCCGGCAGATGCGGCATCACGGTCTCGATCATCTCGAGCATCACGGCCTGAGGCTCGCCGACCGCCAAGCCGCCGATGGCATTGCCGTGAAAGTCCATGCCGGCCAGGGCGCGGGCGCTTTCGATGCGCAACGCCGTGTCGGCCCCGCCCTGCACGATCGCAAAGGCGGCCCGGCCCGGCACGTCGCGGAAGGCGGCGCGGGAGCGCTCAGCCCAGCGCAGCGACAAGCGCATGGCGCGCTCGGCCTCCTCGGGCGAGCACGGCAGGCGGACGCATTCGTCGAGCTGCATCTGGATGTCGGACCCGAGCAGGTCCTGAATCTCCATGGCGCGCTCCGGCGTCAGGGCGTGGCGGCTGCCGTCGATATGCGACTGGAACGTCACCCCGGTCTCGTCGAGGCGCCGCAGCTTGGCGAGCGACATCACCTGGAACCCGCCCGAATCGGTAAGGATCGGGTGCGGCCAGTTCATGAAGCGGTGCAGACCCCCGAGCTCGGCGACCCGCTCGGCACCAGGCCTGATCATCAAATGATACGTGTTGCCGAGCACGATGTCGGCCCCGAGCGCCTTCACCTGTTCGGGATACATGGCCTTGACGGTCGCGGCGGTGCCGACCGGCATGAAGGCCGGCGTGCGGATCGGGCCACGACCCGTGTGGATGACCCCGGTCCGGGCCGCGCCGTCGCGTCCCAGGATCTCCAACCGAAACGCCGAATTCATGTGGACCGATCCGAATCCGGGTCGGGCAGCCGCCAGAGCAGATTGGCGTCGCCGTAGGAATAGAAGCGATAGCCCGAGGCGATCGCATGCGCATAGGCGGCCCGCATGGCTGGCAGGCCGGAGAAGGCGCTCACCAGCATGAACAGGGTGGAGCGTGGCAGGTGGAAATTCGTGACCAGCGCGTCAACGGCGCGGAACCGGTAGCCGGGCGTGATGAAGATCGAGGTCTCGCCCGAAAAGGCCCGGAGTTCCCCGGTGGCGGCACCGGCGCTTTCGAGGATGCGGAGCGAGGTCGTACCGACCGCGACCACCCGGCCGCCGCGCGCCCGCACGGCATTCAGTTCGTCGGCGACGGCGGCGTTCACCTCGCCGTCCTCGGCGTGCATGACGTGATCTTCGGTGCTTTCGGTCTTGACCGGCAGGAACGTGCCAGCCCCGACATGCAGGGTGACGCGGTGCAGCGAGATCCCGGCCTCGGCCAAGGCGGCCATCAGCTCCGGGGTGAAGTGCAACCCGGCCGTGGGTGCCGCCACGGCACCGGGATGTCGGGCGAACATGGTCTGGTAATCGACGCGATCCGCGACGTCCTCGGCGCGCTTGGCCGCGATATAGGGCGGCAGGGGCGGTCGCCCGACCGCGTCGAGGGCCCGGTCGAGGTCCAGGCCGCCGCGGTCGAAGCGGAGCGTGACTTCGCCGGCCTCCCGGGCCAGCACTTCGGCCGTCGAGCGGTGGCTTCCGTCGGCCGCTGAACGTGACGCGATCACCCACGGCGAGCCGCTTGGCCGGGCGCACGAATGCCGCCCAAACCGCATCCGAGTGCCGCTTGTGCAAGGTGACATCGAGCCGCGCCTCGCTGTCGGCACGGCGGCGCAGCCCGGTGAGGCGCGCCGGCACCACCTTGGTGTCGTTGACCACGAGGGCGTCGCCGCGCCGGAGCAGGCCGGGCAGGTCGCGCACGATCCTGTCCGCGAAGATCGGCGGCCCGCCCGGCCGAGGCGTGACCTCGAGAAGGCGGGCCGCATCACGCGGCGAAGCCGGCCGCAGCGCGATGGCTGCGTCCGGCAGTTCGAAATCGAAGTCGTCGACCCGCATGGCGTCCGTTTCGGGTTCCCGCCCGCAGCGGCTCGGCGCTCAGCTCAGGCGCGCGGTGACGATCCGGTCGGGATCGCGAACGGGCTCGCCGCGCTTGATCTTGTCGACATTTTCCATGCCGGAGGTGACCTCGCCCCAGACGGTGTAGTTCTTGTCGAGAAAGCCCGCGTCGTCGAAGCAGATGAAGAATTGCGAATTGGCCGAATCCGGGCTCTGGGCGCGCGCCATCGAGCAGGTACCGCGCTTGTGCGGCTCGGCATTGAACTCCTGCTTCAGGTTGGGGTGCTTCGAGCCGCCCGTGCCGGTGCCGTTCGGGCAGCCGGTCTGCGCCATGAAGCCGTCGATCACGCGATGGAAAGCGACATTGTCGTAGAAGTTCTCTTCCGCGAGCTGCTTGATGCGCGCCACATGGTTCGGCGCGAGATCCGGACGCAGACGGATAACCACCGGTCCCTTGGTGGTTTCGAGCGTCAGTGTGTTGTTGTCGGTCATTTGCTGTCCTGATTGATGAAGCGAATGGCAAAGATCTCGCCCGCAATGGCTGAGCCCAGCGAGGCGGAGAGCGGAAGCGGCGTGCATTGCTTTAACGCCGCCATCAGCGATTGGGCGACCTGAGACTTGTCGTCCGGTGATCGCGCATCGGTGAACGGGATACGAGGCATTCCGTAGATGGTTCCATCGCGTTTGAAACTGACCCGCAGCGTGACCGAGGACCATGCCCGCCCGGCCGGGGGGTGCCAGCAGGCGCCCAAAGCCTTTCCTGCCTCGGCGTAACGACCGATCAAGCTCGGCGCTGCGGTCCCCGATCCGGAGCCGACCGGCACCGTCAAGGCAAAGCCGTGTGGTAGCGGTACCTCTTCCTCGATCGGCGGAGAGCCACTTACGGGCGGCTCCCCGAGATCCGGCGGGGCAAGCTCGTCGGGTCGCGGAAAGTCGAACGTCGCAGGCTGCGGCACCGGAAAACGATGCCTGAAGCCGAAATGCGGTCGCAGGTGACGGATGCGGTGCTGAACCACGGTTGCGGCTCCGAGCGGCAGAACCGTGCCGCCCAGGAGAGCGGCGGCTGCCGACATAACGGCCAACCGCTTCAGCACGCCTGCACCTACTTGGCGGAGGCGAGCCGCATCTTCACGATCTTGTCGGGGCTGGTGACCTTGCCGTTGTCGGCCTCGGAGCCCTTCTTAATCTTGTCGACCACGTCCATGCCCGATGTAACTTCGCCGAAGACGGTATATTGCCCGTTGAGGAACGAAGCATCGCCGAGGCAAATGAAGAACTGCGAATTGGCCGAATCGGGGCTGGAAGCGCGCGCCATGCCCAGCGTTCCGCGCTTGAACGGCGTATCCGTGAACTCCGCCTTGAGATCCGGAAGCTTTGAGCCGCCCATGCCGGTTCCGGTCGGATCACCGGTCTGGGCCATGAAGCCGCCGATCACGCGATGGAACACGATGCCATCGTAGAAATGCTGACCAATCAAGGTCTTGATCTGCGCGACATGATTGGGTGCAAGGTCAGGACGTAGCTTGATGGTGATACGGCCGTCCTTGGTGTCGAGATAGACGGTGTTGTCGGCGTCCTTGGTCTGCGCCTCGGCGCCCTCGACTCCCAACAGGAGAGCCGCGGAAGCGGTCAGCAAGATGTCGCGCCGGCGGATATGCATATGAACCTCATTGTGTGGTGGCCGCCTGCAAATAGGCGCCACCGCTGGCCCTGGCAAGCCAAAGCCCTGCCCGGCGCCCGGCACGCGATCCGTTCGATGGCGGCCGGGCACCTTTGCGACGGGCGAAGCTTTAGAGCGGATGGGCTGCCTTGATGGCCGTCTCCAGGTCTTCGTATTCCTCGTTGTCCCGGCCTTGCAGGCGCTCGATCGTTTGCAGTTGCTCGTTGGCGAGGTCCAGCTTGCCTTTGATCACATAGGCCTCGCCGAGATATTCTCGGACCTGCGTGTAGCCGGGGTCGAGCGCCACGGACCTGAGATAGTATCCGATCCCCTTGTCGGTATCGCCGAGCTTGCGGGTCGCGTAGCCGCGATAATTCAGGGCCTTCGCGGTTTCGGGATTCTGCAGCAGGTCGAGAACCTGCAAGGCTTCGTCATAGCGGTCCGCCTTGGCCAGTGCATAAGCGTACTCGGCCATGTCATCGTCGGGAAGGATGCCGCCTCGAATCTGCAGGCAGGCATGCCGCTTTCGATCCCACAACGCGCCCCTCGGGCAGGTCGTGAGGTCGGCACCGCCCTGCAATCGCCGCGGGGTCACGCCACCAGCGGGTGCGTTGCCCATGCTCGGGTCGGCGGACGAACTTCCCCCTCCGGAACCGCCCGTTCCGCCGCCGGACGAGCCGCCCCCGCCGCCATTGGCGAAGGCTGGCGCTGCTGCGCCCACGCAGAACAGCAAGGTCGTGGCCCAGAAAAGTCTTCGGGATGTTGCACGCATATCGTCCTCCATGATTCAACGGGTGGCAAACACGGCAGTGCAGCGGTTTATTCGGAGGTGTATTTTCCCTTGCGCGACCCGAAGAGCTGATGTGGGCTGCAGGGTTCTCGATCGCCGCTGACACGCGAGACGCGCCGGCATGAACGCTAGTGGTTCGGAGGAGGTCAGATCAGGGCTCAAGCCCTGCTTGGCACGGCTGTGGCGCTACGGTCTGGTGCTTTCTGGCAGTAGGGACTTTGCCCAAGATCTGGTGCAGGCGACGTGCCTGCGGGCTCTCGAGCGGGCCGACCAGTTCATGGCGGGCACCCGCCTCGACCGCTGGCTGTTCACCATCCTGCATTCCATCTGGCTGAACGAATTGCGGGCCCGGCGCATTCGGGTGGGCGGCGGCTTCGTCGATCCCGATACGCTCGTCGGGCCGGGCGGTGCCGAACAGATCGAGGCGAATATTTTCCTCGGTGAAGTGTTGAGAGAAGTTCAGGGCCTTCCGGAGGCCCAGAGGGCGACGGTTTTCTTGGTCTATGTCGAAGGCCTGACCTATCGTGACGCTGCGGAGGTTCTCGGCGTGCCCATCGGAACCGTGATGAGCCGGCTGGCGACGGCGCGCCTCGCCCTCGGCAAGATGAAGCAAGACTGATGCCTGACCCCAACCCCGACCACGCCCCAACAGACGCGCTACTCGTCGCTTACCTCGACGGCGAACTCGGCCATGGGGAGCGGGCCGATGTCGAGCGCAGGCTGGCCGTCGAAGACGCTCTGCGTGGTCGCCTTGCACGATTAGAGGACGGGAACCGCCCGTTCGCGCAAGCTTTCGCGCCGCTGCTCGAAGACGCGCCGGTCGGACGTTTGGAAGACATGCTGGCCGCTGCGCGGCGGGACGCTGCGCGGCTGGGCACCAACACCGGTTTAGGCGGACCCGGTCGCGCCCCGACAAGATCGCCAATCAGATGGCGGCTTGCCCTGGCGGCAAGCCTAGTCGCAGCCTTTTGCGCCGGCCTTGCGACAGCTGAGCTTGCAGGGACGGGGTTTAGGCCATCGCCGCAGATCGAAGAAGCCGACACCGCCGCGCATTGGCGCCAGGTCGTGGCCGAATACCAGGCCCTCTACACGCCCGACAGCGTCGCAAGCATTCCGGACGATGATGCAGCGAGACGCAAGGAACTCGAAGCGGTCGGGGGGAAACTTGGCTTGGAGCTCTCGCCCGAGGGGGTGGCGCTTCCCGGGCTTGAGTTCAAGCGCGCACAGATCTTCGGTTACGACGGCGCCACCCTGGGCCAGCTGACCTACCTCGATTCGGCCCGTCGCGTCCTGGCGCTGTGCATCATTGGCGATGGACAGCCAGCCGCGCCGATCCGCCGCGAAACGCGCGAGGGCCTGCCCATCGCGTATTGGGCGAGGCAAGGCCGTTCCTATATGCTGATCGGGTCGGTTCCGGGGCAGGATCTCGACAGTCTCGCCGCGAACGTGAGCGCGCGTCTGTAGCCGGATCGCTTACGCCGCCCCGGCCGTCAGCAGACGATAGTTGATCGCATCGACAAGCGCCTGGAACGACGCATCGATGATGTTGGCCGAAACGCCCACGGTCGACCAGCGCTCCCCTGCCCCGTCGCCGCACTCGATCAGCACGCGGGTCACTGCGTCCGAACCGCCCTGGAAAATGCGCACCCGGTAATCGAGCAGTTCAAGGTCGCTGATGTAGCGCTGGTATTTGCCGAGGTCCTTGCGCAGCGCGAGGTCGAGCGCGTGAACCGGCCCGGTGCCCTCGGCCACCGACATCAGGCTTGCGCCGTCGATCGTGACCTTGACCACCGCCTCCGACACCGTGATCCGCTGCCCCTCCGAATTGTAGCGGCGCTCAACGTTGACCCGGAAGCGCTCGACGTCGAAGTAATGCGGCACTTCGCCGAGAATGCGCCGCGCGAGCAGCACGAACGACGCGTCGGCCGCCTCATAGGCATAGCCGAGCGACTCGCGCTCCTTGACCTCGTCGAGCAGGCGCATCACCCGAGGATCGCTGCCGGAGACCCGCACGCCGAGCCGCTCGAGTTCGGCCAGGATGTTGGACTTCCCGGCCTGGTCCGAGACCAGGACCTTTCGTCGGTTCCCGACGCTGTCGGGCGGCACGTGCTCGTAGGTCCTGGCGTCCTTGAGTACGGCCGAGGCATGGATGCCGGCCTTGGTGGCGAAAGCGCTGTCTCCCACATAGGGGGCGTGGCGATAGGGCGCCCGATTGAGGATCTCGTCGAACCGGTGCGAGAGCTTGGTCAGGCCAGCCAGCTTGTCGGGGCTGACGCCGATCTCGAAGCGGTCGACGAAGTCGCCTTTCAGCAACAATGTCGGGATCAGCGACACCAGGTTGGCATTGCCGCAGCGCTCGCCGATGCCGTTCAGGGTTCCCTGGATCTGTCGGGCGCCCGCCAGGGCCGCGGCCAGGGAATTGGCGACGGCATTCTCCGTGTCGTTGTGGGCATGAATGCCGACATGCGTGCCGGGAACAAGGGTCACGACCTCGCTGACGATGCGCGCGATCTCGTGCGGCAGGGTGCCGCCGTTGGTGTCGCAGAGCACGATCCAGCGTGCCCCGGCCTCGTAGGCGGTTGTGGCGCAGCGCAGGGCATAGTCCCGGTTCGCCTTGTAGCCGTCGAAGAAGTGCTCGCAATCGACCAGCGCCTCGCGGCCGCGCAAAAGCGCAGCCTCGACCGAGGCGGCTATGCCCTCGAGGTTCTCTTCCAGCGTAGCCCCGAGCGCCACCCGAACCTGGAAGTCCCAGGCCTTGGCCACGAACACGACGGCGTCGGCATCAGCCTCGAGCGTGCCGGCCACGCCAGGATCGTTGGCGACCGAGCGACCGGCCCGCTTGGTCATGCCGAAGGCCGCGAATTTCGCCCGCAGCTTCGGCCGGCGCTCGAAGAACTTGGTGTCGAGCGGATTGGCGCCGGGGTAGCCGCCTTCGATATAGTCGAGGCCGAGGTCGTCGAGCATGGCCGCGACCGTGCGCTTGTCCTCCAACGAGAAATCGACGCCCGTAGTCTGGGCACCGTCGCGCAGGGTAGTATCGAAGAGGGTCAGGTAGTCCCGGGCGGGCTGCGGCACGCTCATCGGGGTTCCTGAGGCCTCAAGTCGAAATGCTTCTCCAGCGTCGTGTTGGCCAGCCATTCGCCGCGCACCGGCACCATGTTGCGCTGGTGCGGCTTGTAGCCCCGTCGCTCGAAGAACACCCGCGCGGTGTCGCTGGCGTCGACCGTGAGTCGCTTGGCGTCGCGGGCCTTGCTCAGCTTTTCGAGCGCATCGATCAGCAGCGTGCCGATCCCCTGCCGCGCAATGGTCGGGTAGACGTAAACCATCTCGATCTTGTCGATGCCCTTCAGCGACGCGAAACCGGCGGGCGCGCCGTCGATCGTGGCAACCAGGGTGAGCAGGCCTGCCAGCTTGCGGCCGAAACCGTCTTCATCCTCGGCCACCGAAGCCCAGGCGGTGCGCTGGTCTTCATCATAGTCATCAGCCGTGAGATCCTCGACGCTCGCGCGGAAGATGGCGGCAAGCATCGGAGCATCGGCGGGCAAGAAGGGACGAAGCGTCGCCGCTGGTGTGGCTTTGGTCATGAGCTTTGCCTGGTGTTGGACCCTTCCTCATCCTGAGCAGCCACCGCAGGTGGCGTGTCGAAGGACGAGGGTGCCCGCGGGGGGTGTCGCGTTGCCTCGGGCTTCGACACGGGGCTTCGCCCCTGCTCAGCATGAGGTTTTTGGGGAACCCCTGAGAGTTCGAAGCGAGGCGGGCCTCCTTCACTGAACCGTTCCGGTGTCATCACGACCCGCCTTTCCGGCCGACGCTCCAAGTCGTGGTGCCGTCTTTGTTGTCCTTCAATACAACTCCCATCCCGGCAAGCTCGTCGCGGATGCGGTCCGACTCGGCCCAGTTTTTTGCCGCGCGGGCGGCGAGGCGACGTTCTATTTCGCCGTTTCACGAGTCATCGAAATTCAGATCCTTCCCGAGAAGATCTTGAACCTCTCCGACAGTAACGCGCCCAGCATATTTCCCAGCGGTTGAAATGCAATTCGGAGCTTCTGACCAGCACCGCATCAGCCCGGTCGAGAGCAATGTCGAGTCCCAGAAAGTGCATCGATCCAAGAAAAACTTCAGCGGCACGGTTGTTCTTGCGGGCAGCGATCCCCAGACTGTTCAACGCGGCCAAAGCTTCGGGCGTGTTAAGATCATCCCCGATACAATCCAGAACCGTCGGATCCGGCGGCGTATACCGGGATGCCGGCGGCAGGTGTCCGACGGTTTCGTACCACCGATCCAGCGTCCTCTCTGCCTCCTCCAAGGCGCGAACCGTCCAGTCGATCGGCTGGCGGTAGTGCGTGCGCAACATCGCAAGGCGCAGCACTTCGCCCGGCCACTTGCGCCCGCCGAAAACTGTCTGTCGCCAACAGGTCCCGAATCGTGACGAAATTGCCGAGCGACTTCGACATCTTCTCGCCTTCGACCTGCAGGAAGCCGTTGTGCATCCAGACCTGGGCCATGAACGGGCGTGTCAAAGGCGCAGCAGCTCTGGGCGATCTCGTTCTCGTGATGCGGGAAGATGAGGTCGATGCCGCCGCCATGGATGTCGAAGCGCTCGCCAAGGTGCTTCCAGCTCATGGCCGAGCACTCGACATGCCAGCCCGGGCGGCCCCTGCCCCAGGGACTTTCCCATCCGGGCTCGTCCGGAGCAGCGGGCTTCCACAATACGAAATCGGTGTCGTGGCGCTTGTAGGGCGCCACCTCGACTCGGGCGCCGGCGATCATCTCGTCGAGCGAGCGATTGGACAGCCTGCCGTAGGCCGGCATGGACGGCACGTCGAACAGGACGTGGCCGTCAGCCGCATAGGCATGGCCGGATGCGATCAGCCGCTCGATCACGGCGATCATCTCGGGAATGTGATCGGTGGCGCGGGGTTCGACGGTGGGCGGCAGGCAGCCGAGCGCCGCCACATCCTCGTGGAACTCGCGGGTCGTGGTCTCGGTCAGTTCATCGATGCCGATGCCGCGCTCGGCCGCCCGCACGATGATCTTGTCGTCGACATCGGTGATATTGCGCACGTAGCGCACGTGGTCGGCGCCATAGAGATGGCGCAGCAGCCTGAACAGCACATCGAAAACGATGACAGGGCGCGCATTGCCGATGTGAGCGCGGTCATAGACCGTGGGACCGCAAACGTAGAGGCGCACCTGCTCCGGATCGAGCGGTGTGAAATTCTCCTTGCGCCGGGTCAGCGTGTTGTGCAGGCGCAGCGTCATCCAACCTCCATCCCTGGCCATGGAGGCTTGATCCGAAATACGTTACGGCAAGACGGCTCCAGCCAGCACGGAACGCCTCGGGGCCGGCCCTGCGACCCGCTCAGGCGGAAAGGTCGGCGTTGAAGCGTACCGCGATTGTGGCGCTATCCATACGCCAAAGCAATTTCCCGAAACAAGGACATGCAGGCGAAAAACGTGCGCGGCCCGCCCTCGCGCCCACGAAGGCGCCGCGATTGCGCTTTCAGACCGCCTTATGCGGAGCCGAGCACCCCGACGCTCATGTCCGGCGTGACGGTCCAGACCGGGCCATCCTCTCCGGCTTCGGAGGCCAGGGTGGCGAGATAGACGGCCGTCGTCGGACTGCGCATCGTGGTATCCACAATGGCCCGGAGCCCGCACAAAACCGGCAGATCCGCGCCGTTCATGGCAGCGGTGACGAAGCGCCAATCGCGTTCCGCCGCATCCGCGGCGAAACGGCGGACCAGCCGTCCCACGAGGTCGCCGACCGTGATCTCACATCGGCTCGCCAAACCTTTCAACCGGTCCGCGAACTCGCCCCCGATCGAATTGACCGCCGCCTCCGCAACGCGTTCATTGCCGCACGAATGCAGGATATCGCTCACCAGCATGATATCCCCTCCCCATCGGTGAATGTTTCAGCCTGACGGTTTGATCGATGTATGGAACGCAACCGCATCGACCACGCCAACTTAACGCCTCTCCTAGACACGGATCAAGACGGGTTGATGGCTGAATCGCGAGCCTTCGTGGCTGAAAATCGGTGAGCCTAAGAATTGTTCAATAAAACCGCACCAATGCAACCCCTGCGGCCACCAGGGCGGCTCCGGCGATGCGGAGAAAGGAGATTTCGCGGACCGGGAGCCCGAACCAGCCGAAATAATCGATCGTCATCGAGGTCAGGATCTGGCCCGCGATGGCGAGGCACATCATGGTTCCCGAGCCGATCCTGGGTGTGAGAAAGACGCTGAGGCCGAGGAAGGTCGCCCCGAGCAGCCCCCCGACGTAAAGGTAGGCCGGAATGCTCTTCAGCATGCCGACGTCGGGGAACTGGCGCGTCGTGACCAGCAGGATCGCCAGAAGGGCAACCAAGCCGACGCAGAACGAGATGATGGTGGCCACCAGCGCCCCGCCCACCGATCGCCCGAGTTGCGCATTCACTGCGGTCTGCAAGGGAAACAGGGCACCGCCGAGCAGAGCCAGCAAGGAATACAGCAACGTCATGTGAGGCTCTGCCCGGCCGTGCAACTTATGGATCGAGCCGCTGAGGAGTGCGCCGCGCGATAACGATGCCGACCGGCGCCGCACTGGTGGCGCCGGTCAGACGCAGTTCGCCGGAAGCCTCGTCCGCCCCGCGAGCAGACTTGCGCTTCACGTCATCCGGGCGCTGGCCGGCAGCCGCGCTACTTGGCGGCGAGCCCGGCCTTGTCGGTGACGGCATGGGTCCAGGCGCCCTGGGGCTGCTTGGTGATCACGGGATCGGATCCGGAGGCCAGCAGAATCTTCACCGTGCGGTCATAGTCGGCCGGATCGAGCGCGCCGGTCGCACCTTCGGTCAGCTTGTTGACCTCGTCCATCATGTGCTTCTGGTGGACTTCGGTCTGGGCGCCCGACGGATCGTTGTCGAGCACGATCTTGACGGTTTCGTCGGCATGGCTCCGGGCATAGTCCCAGCCCTTCATCGAGGCCTTGACGAAGCGGGCCATCTTGTCGACGAACGCCGGATCCTTCAGCTTGCCCTCGAGCGCATAGAGGCCGTCCTCGGTGGTGGCGACACCCTGGTCGGTGTAGTTGAACACGACGAGCTGCTCGGGCTTCATGCCGGCCTCGATGACCTGCCAATATTCGTTGTAGGTCATGGTGGAGATGCAGTCGGCCTGCTTCTGCAGGAGCGGGTCGACGTTGAAGCCCTGCTTGAGCACTTTCACGCCACCCGCGGAGCCGTCCGTCTTGATGCCGAGCTTCGCCATCCAGGCCAGGAACGGATATTCGTTGCCCGAGAACCAGACGCCGAGCGTATGGCCCGGGAAATCCTTCGGGGTCCTGATACCGGAATCGGCCCGGCAGGTCAGTTCCAAGCCCGAGCGCTTGAACGGCTGGGCGATGTTCACGACCGGGGAGCCTTTTTCCCGCGTCGCAAGCGCGGAGGGCATCCAGTCGACCACGACATCGGCCCCGCCGCCCGCCAGCACCTGCTGCGGATTGATGTCGGGTCCGCCCGGCTTGATCGTGACGTCGAGGCCGGCTTCCTTGTAGAACCCCTTGTCCTTGGCCACGTAATAGCCACCGAACTGCGCGTCGGCGACCCACTTGAGTTGCAGCGTCACGTTGTCGGCCGCCAGGGCCGAGCCGGCCGCACCGGCGGTCGCCAGGGCCACCAATCCGCACATCAGAGCTTTCACGTCTTCTCTCCCTCGGTTGAACTCAGGACGGGCGGCCTCGGTATGACGGATGCCAGAATGTCACCCGCCGCTCGACCAGTGCAATCAATCCATAAAGCGCCGAGCCGGCCAGCGCCGAAATCGCGATGGTGGCCCAAACCATGTCGATATTCATGCGGCCCACCTCGGCATTGATCCGGAACCCCATGCCGAGGATCGGCGTGCCGAAGAACTCCGCCACGATAGCCCCGATGAGGGCCAGGGTGGAATTGATCTTCAACCCATTGAAGATGAACGGCAAGGCCGCTGGCAGGCGAAGCTTGAGCAGCGTTGCCCCGTACGACGCCGCATAGGTGCTCATCAGGTCGCGGTCCGTCTGGCTGGTCGACGCCAGGCCGGCGTTGCAATTGACCAGCATCGGAAAGAACGTCATCACCGTGACGACGGCCGCCTTGGAGGGCCAGTCGAAGCCGAACCACATTACCATGATCGGTGCGATGCCGACGATCGGCAGGGCGGAGACGAGCGTGCCGAGTGGCAAGAGGCCGCGCTGCAGGAACGGCACCCGGTCGATCAGCACGGCCACCAGAATGCCGGCCCCGGACCCGATCACGAAGCCGGCCGCCAGCCCCTTGAAGGTCTGGATGAAATCAAGAGCGAACATGCCAGGTGACTGGATCAGCCGGGTCCCCACCGCGGAGGGCGGCGGCAGGATCACCCCCGAGATGCCGAACCCCTGCACGATCATCTGCCACCAGAACAGCACCGTTGCGCCGAAGATCAAGGGTACCGCAACGGCGCCGAGCCGGCCGGCCCACCCCCCTTGCGGGCCTTTGAGGACGATGAGCTCGACCAGGAACCAGGCGGCCAGCCAGACCGCGAAACACCCCAGCCAGTAGGATAGGCCAGCAGAAGGCGGCGATCCCGCCTCCTGGGCCAGGGCCGCTTCAGCCGAAAGGCCGAGGGCCGCCGCAACGCGCCAGAGCGGCCAGAGGCGCCTCACCGGGGCCTCCCGCCCGGCTGCAATGCACGCTCGGCCAACCCGACAAGTCCCACCAGTGCGGCCCCGCAAAAGGCCGCCGCGAACAAGGCCGCCCAGATCTGGATGGTCTGCCCATAATAGGAGCCAGCCAAGAGGCGCGCCCCAAGTCCGCCATCCTCGCTTTTCGTGACCTCGGCCACGATGGTGCCGACCAGGCTCGCCGCGACCCCCACCTTGAGGCTGGCGAACAGGAAGGGCCGGCTCGCCGGAAGGCGCAGCTTCGTCAGCACCTGGCGGGCCGATGCCGAATAGGTCCGCATCAGATCGAACTGCAGGGGATCGGGCGAGCGCAGACCCTTCACCATGCCGACCGTGACGGGAAAGAACGACAGATAGGCCGCGATCAGCGCCTTGGGCAGCAGTCCGGTGACCGAGAACTGGTTGAGGATGACCACGATCATGGGTGCCAGCGCCACCACGGGGATGGTCTGCGAGGCCACGATCCAGGGCATCATGCCTCGATCGAGCGACCGGACGTGGACGATCAGAAGACTGAGCCCGATGCCGAACAAGGAGCCGATCACGAAGCCGGCCACGGTCGCCTCGATGGTCACGAGCGCGTGGAAGACGAGGCTCCGCTTGGACGACACCGGCATGCCGAAGACGGTCTTGCCGAGTTCCTGGGCGATCTGGTGCGGGGCCGGAAGCCTGGGCCGCTCCTGCGACCAGGTGCCGAGGACGAGATCGGACGTGCTGTAGTGCTCGACCGCCGCATTGGAGAACGCGTCCCGTTGCAGGTCGGCGTTCATGAACACGGCGGCGGCGTACCAGAAAGCAACCAGCCCCAGCACCACCAGGGCGACCGGCAGCACATGGCCGGCCATCAACCGCGCCCAGAGGCCGCTCCGGGCCGCACCTGTGGCCAGACGCGGCAAGGCCTGCGCCTCAGTCATAGGAATGGCCTTCGCGCAGGCCCTGGCGCACACGCTGCGCGACTTCGAGAAAAGCCGGCGTTTCGCGGATATCGAGCGTCCGGTTGCGCGGGAAGTCGCAGGCCACGACGTCATGCACCTGTCCAGGCCGGGGCGACATCACGACGATGCGGGTGGACAGGAACACGGCCTCGGGGATCGAATGCGTGACGAACACCACCGTCTTGCCGGTCCGCTCCCACAGCCGCAGCAATTGCTCGTTCAGCTTGTCGCGCACGATCTCGTCGAGCGCCCCGAAGGGCTCGTCCATCAGCAGCAGGTCGGGATCGAACGACATGGCGCGGGCGATCGAGGCCCGCTGCTGCATGCCGCCCGACAATTGCCAGGGGAACTTGTTGGCAAAGCCGCTGAGGTCAACCAGGGCAAGGCCGGCCTCGATGCGGGCGTCGCGCTCGGCCTTGGAATAGCCCATGATCTCGAGCGGCAGCGCGATGTTGCGGCCGACCGTGCGCCACGGATAGAGCGCCGGCGCCTGGAACACATAGCCATAGGACCGCTTGAGCCGCGCTTCCCGGGCGGTGACACCCTTGACCGTGATGCGTCCCCCGGTCGGCTGTTCGAGGTCGGCGATGACCCGCAGCAGCGTGGTCTTGCCACAACCCGAAGGGCCGATCAGCGATATGAACTCGCCGGGCTGGATGTCGAGCGACACATGCGAGAGCGCGTGCACGGCGCCGTCATCGGTCTCGAACGAGAGCGACACATCGTCGACGGCGATCAAAGGCGCTTGGTCCAGGTGATCGGGTACGGTCGGCGCCGAAGCAACCTCGAAAACCATCTCAGGACCGATGAACGGCCTGCGGGGCCGTCCGGCTGCGCCATTCCTTCAGGGCGCGCGCTTCCGGCGTGAAGGGGGCACGAGGCACGAAGCGACCGCGTCCCGCCGCGGCCGTCATCTGGCCGTCCTGCCAGACGACCTCGCCGCGCGACAGGGTGGTCCTCGGCAGGCCTTCGCATTCGACTCCTTCGAAGACGTTGTAGTCGATGGCGGAGAGCTGGGTCTTGGCCGAGATGGTCTTGCGCGCCTTCGGGTCCCAGATCACGATGTCGGCGTCCGAACCGACCTCGATCGCGCCCTTCTTCGGGTAGAGATTGAGGATGCGGGCGATGTTGGTCGAGGTCACGGCGACGAATTCGTTCTGGGTAAGCCGGCCGGTATTGACGCCGCGCGTCCACAGGACCGGCATGCGATCCTCCAGGCCGCCGGTGCCATTGGGGATCTTGGTGAAATCGTTGCGGCCGAAGCGCTTCTGTTCGGTCGTGAAGGCGCAGTGGTCGGTCGCCACCACCTGCAGCGAGCCGGCCCGCAGCCCGTTCCACAGATCGTCCTGGTTCTTCTTGTCACGGAACGGCGGCGACATCACCCGGCGTGCCGCATGGTCCCAATCGGCATGCAGGTATTCGGTCTCGTCGAGCACCAGATGCTGGATCAGCGGCTCGCCGTAGACACGCTGGCCGAGGGCGCGGGCCCGGGCGATCGCCCCATGGGCGGGTATCGACGACGTATGCACGATATACAGAGGCACGCCCGCCTGGTCGGCCAGCATGATGGCCCGGTTTGCGGCCTCGCCTTCGACCTCGGGCGGGCGCGAATAGCCGTGGCCTTCCGGGCCGGTGATGCCGGAGGCCAGGATCGATGCCTGCAGGGCCGCCACCACGTCGCCATTCTCGGCATGGACCAGCGGCATTCCCCCGATCTCGGCGCAGCGCTTGAACGAGGCGAACATCTCCTCGTCGTTGACCATCAGGGCGCCCTTGTAGGCCATGAAATGCTTGAACGTGGTGACGCCGCGCCGCAACCACCTCGGCCATCTCGTCGCGGATCGCGTCCGACCAGGACACGATGCACATGTGATAGGAATAGTCGGTCGCGGCACCTTGCGAACGGCGGTCCCAGTCGGCCCAGGCGTCCATCAGCTTCTGGCCGTGTCCCGGGATGCAGAAATCCACCACCATGGTGGTGCCGCCCGAGAGCGCCGCCTTGGTGCCGCTTTCGTAATTGTCCGCGGTGGTCGTCCCCATGAACGGCATTTCGAGATGCGTATGGGGATCGATGCCGCCCGGCATCACGTAGCATCCGGCGGCGTCGAGCACCGTGTCGCCCGATAGCCCCTGCCCCACGGCCGCGATGCTCTCGCCTTCGATCAAAACGTCGGCCGCAAAGCTGCGTGCCGCGGTGACCACCGTACCGCCCTTGATGACCGTCGACATCGCTGTCCCTCGACTCTTCTGATTGTTGGCCAGATCGCTCCGGATCAGGCGACGACTTCCGCCTTTTCGAGCACGGCATGCAACAGCACTTGCGCGCCTGCGCTGGCCCATTCGGGCTTGATGTCCTCGGCCTCGTTATGGCTGATTCCGTCCACGCAGGGCGTGAAGATCATCGAGGTCGGGGCCACCTTGCTGATGTAGCACGCATCGTGCCCGGCGCCCGACACGATGTTGCGATGGGTGAAGCCGCAGGCCTCGGCGCCGCGCCGCACCGCCGCGACGCAACTCTCGTCGAACGGCACGGGCGCGTAGGAGAACACCTGCTTGAGGTCGACCTTGAGGCCGATCCTGGCGGCGATCTCGTCGATCCCCGCCCGCAGGGCTTTGTCCATCTCGACCAGCACCGCATCATCCGGGTGGCGGAACTCGCAGGTGAGGAAAACCTCCCCTGGAATGACGTTGCGCGAATTCGGATACGGGATTGAGCATTCCCGTCGTGGCGACGCCGAGCGGCGGGTGATCGAGGCCGATGCGATTGACGAGTTCAACAATCCTCGCGGCGCCCAGCAAGGCATCCTTGCGGCGCGGCATGGGGGTCGAACCGGCGTGGCTTTCGAAGCCGGTCAGGGTGACCTCGTACCAGCGCTGGCCCTGCCCGTGCGTAACCACGCCGATGTCGATCTTCTCGTCCTCGAGGATCGGGCCCTGTTCGATGTGCAGTTCGAAGAACGCGTGGATCGGCCGACCGCCGACCGGCAGATCGCCCTTGAAGCCGATCCGCTCCAGTTCGGCGCCGAGCGTCAGCCCGTCACGGTCGCTGAGCGCATAGGCATAGTCCTTGGAGTAGACGCCGGCGAAGACGCCCGACGCGATCATGGCCGGGGCGTAGCGCGAGCCCTCCTCGTTGGTCCAATTGGCGACCTCGACCGGGTGCTTGGTCTTGACCTTGAGGTCGTTCAGCGAGCGCATCACCTCCAGCGCCCCGAGCACACCCAGCACACCGTCGAACTTGCCGCCGGTCGGCTGCGTGTCGAGATGGCTGCCCATCATCACGGGCGGTAGCGTATCGTCGGTGCCAGAGCGTCGCGCGAACATGTTGCCCATCTGGTCGACGGTCATGCTGAGGCCGGCCTCGCTGCACCAGCGAGCGAACAGGTTCCGGGCATCACGGTCGAGGTCGGTCAGGGTCAGGCGCTTGTTGCCGCCCTTCGGGGTCGCGCCGATCTTGGCCATCTCCATCAGGCTGTCCCACAATCGCGCGCCGTCGATGCGGATATTGGACAAGTCGGCCATGGTGTCCCCGGTACCGCTCGATCGCTATCACCGAGCCTTGCGACAGCTAAGCCGAGTCTGTCCAACTGGTCAATTTCCGGCGCTGGGTCGGATCGACCATGTGCGGCAGCGTGAGCGTCATCGTCGACGGGCTCGGGCGCCAATGCGGCGCTTGGCATCATCCCCGATGGCATCGGGCATGGGGAGACCATCCCCGGTAGGTGACACTCCAGTCCGGCTGCGGTAAATTCCGTCCTAAACGGGGGGAATGCCATGCGATTGAATGCGCGCAACCAGACGTCATGGTCGCGGTGGATCGATATGCGCCTGCCTCCTTCGACCCTGGCGTTTCCGCTCCTGTTCGCTCCGGCGTTGGCCTTGGCCCAGGATGCCGGATGCGCAAAATTCAAATGGCCGATTGCGCGCGAGAAGGCCGCGTTTGCGGCGCCCGATCTTCCCGCAGCGGCCAGCGGCCAGCCGCTGCCCGAGGTAGGACATGCCGCGACCGTGAACCTCGAGCCGCAATCGAGCGTGTCGTTCGCCAAGGCCCCCGGCCGCAAGCCGAGGGCCGACCCCGCCTTTGCGGCCGTGCTGACCCTGCCGGCGCTCGCGGCTGCGGGCCGCTACCAGGTCACGCTGTCCGACGAAGCCTGGATCGACGTTCTGCAGAACGGCAAGGAGGTCCGCTCATCCGGATTTTCGGCCCAGGGGGATTGCCCGGGCGTGCACAAGAGCGTGCGCTTCGCGCTCCAGCCCGGCCCGGCAACCGTGCAGATCAGCGGCGCCGCGGTGGACGCGATCAAGATCGACGTCCTGCCGGTGGAGTAGAGGCCAGATCGACGTGGGGGGAACTCCGCTGCTGGCTCGGTTGTGCCGCAGCCTAGCCGAAAGCGGATCCTCCGCTTTCAGCTCTGCCATGGTCGGCGCAGTGCCTGGACCTACGGGGCTAGTGGACGCCCCAGATCTTCTTGTAGGCGTCGCGATAGCCGTTGGCCGGGTCGTACACATTTTCGGGACCGCCATCGTAGCCGATATTATCCGCCGTCACGAGGTGGATGCCGGACACATAGCCGGACCAGGGCTGCTTGGCGAAGGCTCGGTTGAGTTCGTCGACGAGCTGCCAGCCTTGTTCGTGCAGCGGCTCAGGCACGGTGGCGATCTGATATTGCTTCGAACGGATGCGTTGGAACGCCGATTCCGAGCCATCGCCGGCCGAAATGTTGTGCGGCGTGTCGCTCCCCGACTTCCCGGCCGAGCTCAGCCCCGGACCCATGAAGTCGTAATAAAGGTCATTGACGGCCAGGGAATAGGTCCACTTGTCGCCGAAGCGCTGGAGGAGTGACGTGGTGAGCTGCGGCATGCGGGTCGAGGCCTCGGCCATCGGCGAGTCTTCGAGGGTCAGCACCGTGCAGCCGCTGCACTTCTTGATTTGCGCCTCCATCATCCGGGCCTTGCCGATCGCCATGGCATAGGTGGAATCCCCGAAGATCACGACGCCTGCCTTGCCGCCGGAATCGACGATCGCCAGATCGGCCGCCGTCTCGGCCACGTCCGCGATGCGCGTGTTGACGTTAGCGAACATGCCCGTTTTGGAATCCGGACCCGGTTCGATGGTGGCATGCCAGCCCACGAACGGGATACCCGCGTCCTTGACGCCGGCAAGCGCCGCATTCTGCTCGATGGCATCGAAACCACCCACGATGATGCCGTCGGGCTTGAGCGCGATCGCCTGATTGAGGGCTGCGGTACGGCCGGAGATTTCGCCCTGGCCGTCGATGACCCGCAGCGTCCAGCCGATCACCTTGGCGGCTTCGTCGACGCCCCGCGACACACCCTCAGTGCCGCCGTTCTTGAGATCGCCCGCAACATAGATGATGGTTTTGCCGGCCGCGGCTTTCGGCCCCGTGGTTGGGCCGTCCCAGGCCCCGGCCTTCTGGGTCGCTGCATTCACCTTGGCCTTGGCGGCGTCCATGAAGTCGTCCGCCCTGGCCCCCGTCGCAGCCAGCAGCGCCAGGGCGGCGATGCCGCCCAGCAAGCGCGTTCTGTTCATTGCGTTTCTCCCTCCGATATCCGCGACGCGGATGCGTTGCGGGTGCCCGCTGCGTGTCGCGGGCGTGCGGATGCGCCGCGCTTTCGTTGCGCGTAGCCCGCAATGCCAATGGCGACGAGCAAGGTCAGGCCGTTGAACATCGGTTCGACCCAGAACGAGCCGCCGAGCTGTTGAATGCCGGAGATGCCGATCGCGAGAATGATGACGCCGACGAGCGTGCCCCAGACGTTGACACGTCCGGGCTTGATCGTGGTCGACCCCAGGAAGGCCCCGACAAGGGCCGGCAGAAGAAACTCCAGACCGACGCTCGCTTGGCCGATGCGCAACTTCGATGCCAGGATGATGCCGGCCGCGGCCGTCAACGTTCCAGAGGTCACGAATGCTGCGATCGTGTATCGGCGCACCGGAATGCCGTTCAGCGCCGCCGCCTTGGGATTGGCGCCGATCGCGTAAAGGTACCGACCGATCGGCAGGTATTCGAGCAGGAACCACATCGCGAGCGCGAGCGCGAGAACGTAGAAGCCGGTGATCGGCAGCCCGATCACCCGCAGGCCGTTGATGCTGAAGAAACCGTCCGGCAGCATGCCGATGATCTGCCGCCCCTTGGAGTGCCACATGGCGATCGCATAGAGCACGGTGCCGGTGCCCAGGGTTGCGATGAAGCTGTCGATCTGGGCCACCTCGACCAGAAGACCGTTGCCGAGCCCCACCAAGGCGCCAAGCAGCAGCACGATCAGGGCAGCAAGCGGCCAGGGCAGGCCGAACCAGACCTGCAGGCTGATCGCCAGGATGTGCCACAGCACGATCCCGTACCCGATCGTCAGGTCGATCTTCCCGGTCACCATGGGGATCATGACCGCTAGCGACAGGATGGCGATGATCGACTTGTCGGCCACGATCGAACGCAGGTTGAGGAGAGTCGGAAAGGTATCCGGCAGCAGGATCGAGAATGAGATGGCCAGCAGCACCGCCAGGATCACGAGGCCATAGACGGGCAGCAGGCGAGCCACCCTGGCGCCGGGCGTGAGCTGCAGGAGTTCGGCGCGCGTCGGCTCGAGCGCGTTTGACTTGACCGAGTTGGTGGCCATGGGGCGCTCCGGCTAGGCGGCTTCGGAGGCGGACGCCGCCGAGATCAGTGCTTCGATCGTGAGAGCGGGACCGATCAGTTCGCCTGTGATCCGGCCGCGATTGAACACGAGGGCGCGATGGCAGATGTTTGCCACCTCCTCGAAATCGGTCGAGATCACCACGACGGCGAGACCCTCGGCGAGGGAGCGGGCGATCAGCCCGTAGATCTCGGCCTTGGCGCCGATGTCGACCCCGGCCGTCGGATCCTCCGCCACGAGCAGGCGGCGCTGGGTGGCGAGCCAGCGGCCGACCACAACCTTCTGCTGGTTGCCGCCCGACAGGCCCTCGACGGCGAGCTCCGGCTCGTTGGGGCGCAGATTGACCGAGCGGCCGAGTACCGCGGCGCGCTCGGCTTCCCGGCGGGGCGACAGGACGGCAAACAGTCCTCGTTTCGCAGCCGCCGGGTTGAGATAGACGTTTTCGCGTACGCTGAGCGAGGGCGCGACGGATTCCTCCGCCCGGTCCCGGGCCATCAGGCCGACGCCCTGCTGGAGCGCCGCATAGGGGGAGGACAAGTCGAGCGGCCGACCGTCGACCGTTACGGTTCCGCTGTGGGACATTGCCCCGAACAGGGCGCGGCCGATCTCTTCCTGGCCCGCACCGCGCAACCCGACCAGACCCAGCAGCTCACCCTCGAAGATTTCGAAATCGACCGGACCCGCCCGCGGCGTGGATATGGCGGTTGCGGAGACCCGCACCTTGCCGGGCCGGCGCTGCGTGCGTTCGAATGCCTCGAAGGTGCTGCGGCCCACGATCTTGCTGACGAGACCATCGGCCGTGGTGTCCGCCACCTGATCCTCGGCGACCTTGAGGCCATCGCGAAGCACCACGACGCGGTCGGCTACTTTGAAGATCTCGTCCAGCCGGTGGGACACGTAAACCATCCCGACGTTGCGCGCCTTGAGGCCGCGCATCGCGGCAAACAGCCTTTCGACTTCGTCGGCCGGCAAGCTCGCAGTCGGCTCGTCGAGCACCAGAAAGTCGCATCTGGCCGCCAGCGCGCGCGCGATGGCTACAAGCGACTTCTCGGTCCGACTTAGCGCCTGGATGCGAGTTTCGGGATCGATGTCGCAGCCCACGAGCGCCAGCGCCTCGCGGGCGATCCGTGCCGCACCGGCCCAGTCGATCACGCCCAGAGCCCCGAGCGGTCCCGAGCGGGCGAATCCACCCGCCAGCCCGACGTTCTCGGTCACGGTCATCCATTCGATCAGGCCGAGGTCCTGGTGAATGAACGCAATTTTCTGGTCACCGCCCTTCGCGGCATGCTGATAGGGCACGCCGTCGACCAATACCTGGCCCGCATCGGCCTTGTGGATGCCGCCCAATATCTTTATCAGCGTGGACTTGCCGGCGCCGTTTTCGCCAAGCAGCGCGACGATCTCGCCACGCGCGACGTCGAAGCTCACGCCGCGCAAGGCCTGCGTGCCGCCGAACGCCTTCGCGACATCCTCGAAGCTGAGGAGACCCGCGCCCGCCATGGTTCCTCCATACGCCCTTCTGGCGGGGCGAATGCGTCCAGACCCTGTCCCTGCCTATGAGGAGGCCGCCGGCCAAATCTGTCAAGCGACGTACATTGCAACCATTCGCTGCACGCATGCGGCCAGGCCGACCCGGCCTGTGTTCGCCGCCGGCTGCGACCCGAACATGCCCCCGGTGAAACCCACAGCAAGAATACAACTGCTGCTTCGGCAGTGATCGGCCTGAAGCTTCGGCGGCAGCAGAGGCTCACCTCAGCGCGGCTCAGTGAATGACGGAGCCGCCGGCTTTCTTCCACGCGTCCATCCCGCCTTGGACATGGCAGGACGAGGCCAAACCGGCATCCTGCGCGGCCTGAACCGCCATCGCCGAGCGCTCGCCGAAGGCGCAGAAGAACACCAGCCGCTTGCTCGTGGCGGTCGCCAGTTCATGCAGCATGCCGCCAGGCTGAATGTTTTCCTGAAGTTCGAGATAGGGTGCGTGCAACGCCCCGGAAATTCGCCCGTGCTTGTCGCGCTCGGCTGGTTCCCGCAGGTCGATGATCGCCACGTCGGTTCGCCCGAGCAGATCGATCGCGTCATCCGCCTTCACGGCCCAGCCGCGCCGGGCGATCTCCGCCTGGGCCAGCCCGACCCGCATGTTGGCCGGTACCGCGACGTCCATCATCTTCGGATTGGGCAAGTGGAGACCGTTCATCAGGTCGATGTATTGCTCCACCGATTTCACCTGCAGGCGCGGATTGAACGCCTTCTCCTCGCCGATCGTGCTGACTGTGTCGCCCTTATAGTCGTGCGCGGGATAGACCCGGGTCTCATCGGGCAGCCGCAGAAGCCGCCCGAAGATTGAATCGTACTGCGCGCGCGGGTCGCCGTTCTGGAAATCCGTCCGTCCGGTGCCACGGATCAGCAGCGTATCGCCGCTGAACAGGCGGTCCTGCGTAAGGAAACTGTAGGAATCGTCGGTGTGACCCGGCGTGTAGATCGCCTCCAGGCTCACGCCCTCGATCTGCAGCCGATCGCCATCTGCGAGGCGCATGGAGACCACGTCGACGCCGCTCTGCTCGCCCATGATTGTGACGCAGTGCGTAAGGTCGCGCAGTGCACCAAGGCCGCTGACATGGTCGGCATGCAAATGCGTATCGACGGCCTTGACCAGCCGAAGATCCAGTTCGTGGATGAGTTGCAGGTATCGGTCGACCTTCTCCAGGACCGGATCGATGATCAAGGCTTCACCACCACGGCGGCTGGCGATCAGATAGGTATAGGTGCTGGAGGCACTGTCGAAGAGCTGGCGGAAGAGCATGCTGTCCTCCCATCCGGGAGCTTCCGCCGCTTCAAACCCCAGGCAGGCGGATGCCGCGTGTCACCCGCTCGCCTCACTGAGGTTATCGGCTGCCACTGCCAGACGTTAGCACTAACCGGCGTCGAGCGACATCGTGGGAAGGGGCGCAGCAACTGATATGACCACCACACCATCCTGCATTGACCCGCCAAGCCCCTCCCCCTAGGTTGCTGGCCGATGCCGCGCGGAACAAAGCCGCGGCCGCAATGGGATGGAACGACCCGATGAACGTCACTCCGAAAACCGATCGTCGCCAGCTTCTTCGCCTAATCGCGGCGGGAGCCGCGGGCGCCGCACTGCCGCTCGGCATGAGCCGCCCCGCCTGGGCCGCGAACAAGCGCATTGGCCTAGTGGTTAAAAACCTCGGCAACACCTACTTCGATGCCTGCCGCGACGGCGCCAACGAGGCCGCCAAGGAAGTCGGCGGCATGGAGATCATCTACACGGCGCCCACCAAGCCGACCGCCGAGGACCAGATCGCGGTGCTCGATTCGCTGATCGCCCAGAAAGTCGACGGCATCATCGTGGCCGCCGATGACGCCAACGCGCTCGTGCCCTTTGGCAAGAAGGCGGCGCAACGCGGCATCAAGGTGATCTCGTTCAATTCGGCCATCGCGCCGGGCGGCCGCATCATGCATCTCAGCGCCTCCTCGACGGATCTCATCGGCGCCAAGCAGGTGCAGATGATCGCCAAGACGCTGCACAACGAAGGCGAGATCGCGATCCTGTCCGCCTCCTCCACCATGACCAACCAGAACTCCTGGATTGCGGCCATGAAGGAGGAATGGAAGAAGCCCGAATATGCCAAGATGCCGCTCGTCGGGACCGTCTACGGCGACGACCAGGACGACAAGAGCTACCGCGAGATGCAGGCGCTGGTGAAGGCGCACCCGAACCTCAAGGGCGTGATCTCGCCGACTACGATCGGCATCAGGGCGGGCGCCAAGGCCATCATGGATGGCGGCCTGATCGGCAAGGTATTCATCACGGGCCTGGGCCTGCCCTCCGAAATGAAGGATGCGGTGCTCAAGGGCGCCTGTGACAGCTTCGCGATCTGGAACCCGGTCGATTACGGCTATTCGGCCACGATGATCATGGCGGACATTCTAGGCGGCGCCTCGGCGGCTCCGGGTTCGACCTTGAAGATGGGCCGCAAGGGCGAAACCAAGGTCGGGCCTGACGGGGAAGCGGTAATGGGCGAGCCCTTCACGTTCGACAAGAGCAACGTCGAGAAATACGCCAAGATCTTCTGATCTGTTTCCTTCTCCCCTCGAGGGAGAAGGAGCCCTGCTTTCGGCAGGGCGGATGGGGGGTAAACGCTGCTGACGGTTGCGGCCCTTCCTGAAATAGCCCCTCATCCGGCGCTTCGCGCCACCTTCTCCCGCTACGGGAGAAGGGCAGCTTGGCCGGCGAACCTTGCCTTCGACCCACCCCTCCCCACCCGCCCTCGCGCTCGCGCACGTTTCCAAGAGCTTCCCCGGCGTGAAGGCGCTGAAGGATGTCTCCTTCGGCCTGCACAAAGGCGAGGTGACGGCCCTCATCGGCGAAAACGGGGCCGGCAAATCGACCATCGTCAAGATCCTTACCGGCCTCTACGTGCCTGACGAAGGCGAGGTAGTGGTAGGGGACACGCCGCGCAGCTTTGCCTCCCCGCGCGACGCCTGGGCGGCCGGAATCGCGGCCATTCACCAGGAGACCGTGATGTTCGACGACCTCACGGTCGCCGAAAACATTTTCATGGGCCACATGCCCGGCGGTGCGCTGATCGATTGGAAGACGACGCGTTCGCGCGCTGGCGAACTGCTGGCCCGCATCGAGGCGGATTTCGGCCCCGATACCCCGCTCAAGCGCCTGTCGGTCGCCCAAAAACACATGGTCGAGATCACCCGGGCGCTCAGCCACGACGCCAGCCTGATCATCATGGACGAGCCCACCGCCGCCCTGTCGGCGCACGAGATCGCGGAACTCTTCCGCATCGTCGATCAGTTGAAGGCCGAAGGGCGGGCCATCCTGTTCATTTCCCACAAGTTCGACGAGATTTTTCGGGTTTCGGACCGCTGGGTTTGCCTGCGCGACGGCGAGAAGGTCGGCGAGGGCCTGACCCGCGACGTGCGCGAGGCCGATCTTGTCCGCCTGATGGTCGGCCGCCCGATAGACCAGGTGTTCCCGAAGCGGGATATTCCGATCGGGGGCGTGGTGCTCGAGGTCGACGGCCTCGCCAACGCCACCGAATTCGAGGATGTCTCGTTCACGCTGCGCAAGAGCGAGATTCTGGGGTTCTATGGCCTCGTCGGCGCGGGCCGCTCCGAAGCCATGCAATGCCTGTTCGGCATGAGCCGGCCGACGCGAGGCGCTGTCACACTGGACGGCAAGCCGCTCGAGATCCGCGCGCCCGCGGATGCTATTGCAGCCGGCATTTCCTATGTTCCCGAGGACCGGCAGCATCAGGGGGCGGTCCTGCCGCTCGGCATCCGCGAGAACACCACGCTGGCCTCGCTGGGCGCGCATCTGCGCAACAACCTGCTGTCCCGCCCCTCCGAACTCGATGCCACCCGCGCGCTCGGAAGTCGCCTTTCGGTCAAGGCCGCCCATTGGGAGCAGAGCCTGGGGGAACTCTCGGGCGGCAACCAGCAGAAGGTGGTGATCGCCAAGTGGCTGGCCACCAAGCCAAAGATCATCATCCTCGACGAGCCCACCAAGGGCATCGATATCGGCTCCAAGGCCGCCGTCCATGATTTCATCGGCGAACTGGCCGAAGAGGGTCTCGCCGTTATCCTGATCACCTCCGAACTGCCCGAGGTCATGGGTCTGGCCGACCGGGTGATCGTCATGCAGGAAGGGCGGATCGTGGCCGATTTCGCGCGGGGGGCTCCGGGCTGGAGCGCCGAGCATATCGTGGCGGCCGCGACCGGAGCGCCGATGCGGGATGCCGCCCAATGAAGCTCCTGGCTAAGCATCGCGAACTGCTGCTGGCCCTGATCGTGATCGTGATGGTGGTCGGCATCAGCGCCTATGCGCCCGCCTTCGGCACGCGCGACAGCCTGCTAGGAACCTTCAACGACACCGCGTTTCTGTTCATGATGGCGCTGGCCCAGATGATGGTGATCCTGACGCGCGGCATCGACCTGTCGGTGGCCGCCAACCTCGCCTTGACCGGCATGCTCACCGCCATGGTGGCCCGGCTGCACCCCGAACTGCCCACGATCGTATTCGTGCTGCTCTCGCTCTTGATCGGGCTGGGGTTCGGGCTGCTGAACGGCAGTCTGATCGCGTTCCTCGGCATCCCGCCCATCGTGGTGACCCTGGGAACGCTCGCGATCTTCCGGGGCCTGATCGTGGTGGTGGGCGGCGGCGCGCAGGTGAACGCCTCCGACATGGGCGACAACTTTCAAGTGCTGCCGAAGCTGACGATTCTTGGCCTCTCCAGCATATTCTGGATCGCCGCCGCGTTGTCGATCGCGGCCTGGCTGTTCCTCAACCTGACCCGGCCGGGACGCGGCCTTTATGCGGTCGGCTGCAACCCCGTCGCGGCCCGCTACTGCGGCATTGACCTCGGTCGCCAGCAGCTCATCGCTTACGCGATTTCGGGCGCGGTCGCGGGCCTTTGCGGCTATCTTTGGGTGGCCCGCTACGGCGTAGCCTATGTGGAGATCGCGACGGGGTACGAACTGACCGTCATCGCGGCCTGCGTGATCGGCGGGGTGTCGATCGGCGGCGGCATCGGCACGGTGCCAGGCACGCTGCTCGGCGCGCTGTTCATCGGCATCATCGTCAACGCGCTGCCCGTCATGCAGGTCTCGCCGTTCTGGCAGATGGCGATCTCGGGCGCCGTGATCCTGCTGGCCGTGACGCTCAATGCCCGGGCGGAGGCGCGGCCCGACAAGCTGATCCTCCCCCAGGCGCGCCGCGAAGCCGCGAGGGCCCGATGATGAACAGCATCGACCGGAACCCGAACGCCGCAAAGGCCACCCCGGCCGCTTCGACCTCGCGCTACAAGGTGGCCGACCGGGCGCCGCGCCGCCTCGCGGATTTCGTGCTGCGCTGGGAAACCATTCTGGTCGTGCTGCTGGTCGCGGTCTTCGTCAGCAACACCCTGATATCGCCCTATTTCCTCGACCTCTACAATCTTGCCGACACGACCTACAACTTCTCGGAAAAGGCGATCGTGGCGCTCGGCATGACGCTGCTGATCCTGGTCCGCGAGATCGACCTTTCGGTCGCCGCGATTCTGGCGCTGTCGTCACTCTGCATCGGGCTCTTGGCCGCGCATGGTGGCGGAACCCCGGTCCTGATCCTGGCCGGCCTCGGGGTCGGGCTCTTGTGCGGGGCGTTCAACGGCCTCCTGGTCACCCGATCGCGCGTGCCGTCGATCGTGATCACGATCGGCACGATGTCGCTGTTTCGCGGCATCGCGCAGGTCACGTTGGGCGACGAGGCGCTGACCACCTTTCCGCCCGATTATCTGGCCCTCGGGCAATCCTATTTCATCAATCTACCGCCAACGCCGCTGTCGTTCCTGATCTTCCTGGTTTTGGCGATCGCCTTTGCGGTATTCCTGCATGGCACCGCGACAGGACGCCGGCTGTTCGCCATCGGGGCCAATCCGGTTGCGGCGCGCTTTTCCGGCATCAGGGTGGATCGGCTGCGTTTTGCGTTGTTCACCCTCTCGGGACTGCTGTCCGGGCTCGCGGCCGTGCTGCTGACCGCCCGCATCGGGGTTATGCGCCCCAATATCGCGCTGGGCTGGGAGCTCGACGTCATCACCATGGTGGTGCTCGGCGGCGTGGCGATCTCCGGCGGTGTGGGTACCATCGGGGGCGTGGTCCTGTCGGTGTTCGTCCTCGGCCTAGCGACCTTCGGGCTCTCGCTGATGAACGTCCCGGGCATCGTCATCAACGTGCTGCTCGGTCTGTTGCTGATCGTCTCAATCGCGGCCCCGATCGTGGTCCGCCGCTTCGTCACTCGCCGCTGAAAAGGATCGACGCCATGGCACAACTCGAGGGCAAGGTCGCCTGGGTCACGGGCGCGGGAAGCGGCATTGGCGAAGCCGCGGCGCTGGCGCTGGCTCAGGCGGGCGCCGCGGTAGTACTGACCGGCCGACGGCAGGAGCCGCTGGCCGCCGTGGCCGGGCGTATCGAGGCTGCGGGCGGCATCGCTCTAGTGGCCGCAGGCGACATCACCCGATCGGCCCTGGCCGGAACCGTGGTGGACACCATCGAGCAGCGCTTCGGCAGGCTTGACATCCTGGTCAACAACGCCGGATCCAACATCACGGCTCGTCGCTGGGACCAGCTCTCGGGGGACGGGATCGACCAGGTGATCAACACCAATTTGTCGGCGGCCTTCTATTGCGCGGCCGCGGCTCTCAAGCCGATGCGCCGCCGGCGCGACGGGGTCCTGATCCACACCGCCTCCTGGGCAGGCAAGTTCATCAGTCCGCTCAGCGGCCCTGCCTATACGGCCGCCAAACATGCCGTCGTGGCCATGAGCCAGACCATCAACATGGAAGAATGGATGAACAACATTCGCTCGACCGCGATGCTGCCCGCAGAGATCGCCACCCCGATCCTCGACAGCCGCCCGAAACCGCCGAGCGCTGAGGAGCGGACCAGGATGCTCCAGCCGCAGGATATGGCGGAACTGATCCTGTTCATCGCGACCCGGCCCGCCTCGGTCTGCCTCAACGAGGTCGTGATCAGCCCGACCTTCAACCGCATGTACGGGGCGTGACCATCCCCTTTCGCAAGGTAGAGGGCACGGGAGTGATCAGCCCGCCCTTCTCCCCTCTCCCTTGTGGAGAGGGGTGGGGGTGAGGGTCCCTTCATTCAACCCGGGTCCCACTGACACGCATCATCGTGTAACCGGCGTGCGCTCACGGTTGGGGCCCGAAGCCGAAACCACGCGCGTTCGCGTGTCTCGGCCTGCAAACCCTCACCCCCAACCCCTCTCCACAAGGGAGAGGGGAGCAGAGCCCAGTCTGCCCGCTTCTGAACCGCCCCCGGGGGTCTGGGCATGGGTGCTGTAGTCGCCCCGCGCCGCTTCTCCCCTCTCCACAAGGGAGAGGGGAACGATGCCCTATTCCGCAGCCTTCAGCGCCGCGCCCGAGTTGTCGGCTTCACACGCCATCCGCCGCGCGGCGATGTCAGGCCGCCTTTCTCCCCTCTCCCTTGTGGAGAGGGGTCGGGGGTGAGGGTTCGCTAAGATGAATGCTACGGGCGTGGGGCCAAATTCCACCCGCTCAGGCGCTACCCTCAGCCGTGCGTGCCGCCATTGAAGGCCGATCTCGAGCCTCGGGCCGTACCCTCCCCCCTAACCCCTCTCCACAAGGGTGAGGGGAATTGCCCTATTCCGCGGTATTATGGCGCAACTGCCACAAGCGGCCTAGCCGGCCCATCCCCATCTCCGGGGTATGTCAACAGCCCTCATTTGGAGGACATTTAGCTAAGGCAGCTTCCTTGCCAGCTTTTCAAGGTAGTCAGCGGCATCCGTGATGGGAGATGGCCCCGCCAGCGCACCTTCGTTCAAGGCTACAAGATCGCCCGGTCTTGTAGGGACACTATCTTTGCCGACCCGTCGCTCCAATTCCTCTCTGAGTTCCCTTGCCTCTGGTAGATAGTCCTGGCCAAAGATAAGCGCCTGCCTATTACGTTCGACCATCTCTGCATTCGTAGATTCCCACCAAGCCGCATTTTTGTCTGGTTCAGATTTTACCTTGCCTACCGCTACCATTCCTCTCGTGCTCAGCTCTTGGTTACGGTTTTTGAACTCCTCCTCGACCTTCCTCATAGATTTGGCAAGGTCTATTACTCTATTTCTGAGTTGGACATTGGAGAGTCCCGCAAATTCATTCTGTGGTGTCGAGGTTGTACGAGTTGGTTCAGGGGGCGTTTGGCCCGGCCAGAAGTACCACGCGGAACACACCAGAAATCCAGTCCCAAAGAGGATCATTCCAAAGAGGGGCGTCATTCTTCTCTGCCTAGCGAGGTGTCTGTATTCATATCCCAAGAAGGCAAGCGGGCAGACCGCGGCAAGTAGGCCAAAGCAGAAAATGATCTGCCAAACGACTTTCGGCGCTTCCGGGAACGCAAGGGGGCCGGCAGCGGCTAACAAGGCCACACCGATGCCGGCGATAAAAATGTATAGGGCTGCCCGCTCTGCTCGTTCCATGTACGAAGCTGTATAGCGCGGCACCACCCGAGTCGGAATAGCGCTCCGACGAGCGCGCGCGTAAAGACGCCGAACCCCTAGCTCATGCCCAACCCCGGAAAGGTGGCCCTGAGGGGTTCAAACCGCTTGTGGCAGTTGCGCCATAATACCGCTATTCCGCGGCCTTCAGCACCGCGCCCGGGTTGTTGGGGTGGGTGGTCCAATTGGCGTAGGGCCGGTCGTACGGCAGCCCGGTGCGCGGGTCGGTTCCCTCGTGCTGCGGCACCAGACTGATGCAGTTCTCGACCGGGCAGATCTCCACGCAGAGATTGCAGCCGACGCATTCCTCGTCCTTCACCATGAACTTGCGCGCGCCATCGACCATGGCCGTGATGGCCTGGTGCGAGGTGTCCTCGCAGGCGATGTGGCAGCGGCCGCACTTGATGCAGAGGTTCTGGTCGATCTTGGCCTTGGCCACGTAGTTGAGGTTCAGGTACTGCCAGTCGGTCACGTTGCCGATGGCGCGGCCGCGGAAGTCATCGAGCGTCGCGTAGCCCTTCAGGTCCATCCAGGTCTTGAGGCCCGAGATCATCTCTTCCACCACCTTGAACCCGTAGGTCATGGCCGCTGTGCAGACCTGGACGGTGCCGGCCCCCATGGCCATGAACTCGGCCGCGTCGCGCCATGTCGTAATGCCGCCGATGGCCGAGATCGGCAGCCCGAAGGTCTGCGGGTCGCGCGCGATGTCGGACACCATCGAAAGCGCGATGGGCTTCACGGCCGGGCCGCAATAGCCGCCGTGCGTGCCCTTGCCGTCGACATGCGGGGCCGGACGTCATGCGGTCGAGGTCCACGGCCACGATCGAGTTGATGGTGTTGATGAGCGACACGGCATCGGCCCCGCCCTTCTTGGCGGCGCGCGCGGGTTGGCGAATATCCGTGATGTTGGGGGTCAGCTTCACGATGACCGGCATGCGCGTATAGGCTTTGCACCAGCGCGCCACCATCTCGATATATTCGGGCACCTGGCCGACCGCCGAGCCCATGCCGCGCTCGGACATGCCGTGCGGACAGCCGAAGTTGAGTTCGACCCCGTCGCAGCCCGTCTCCTCGACGAGCGGCAGGATGCTCTTCCAGGCTTCCTCTGTGCAGGGCACCATGAGCGAGACCACGATGGCCCGGTCCGGGTAATCGCGCTTCACCTCCTTGATTTCCTGCAGGTTGATGTCGAGCGCCCGGTCGGTGATGAGCTCGATATTGTTGAAGCCGAGCAGGCGTCGGTCCGGCCCGTGGATGGCGCCGTACCGCGGGCCCGACACGTTGACGATCGGCGGGTCCTCGCCGAGCGTCTTCCACACCACCCCGCCCCATCCTGCCTTGAGGGCCCGGACAACGTTGGTCTTGCGATCGCTCGGTGGCGCCGATGCGAGCCAGAACGGGTTTGGCGACTTGATGCCGAGGAAGTTCGTCGAAAGGTCGGCCATCAGGCGGCTCCTGCAAGCGCCACGGGGGAGGCGCGCAACGCGCGATCGATCGAAAGGGCCGCCTGCTTGCCGTCCTCGACGGCGCTGACGGTCAGATCCTGGCCACCCGCCACGCAATCCCCGCCCGCCCAGACGCCGGGGAGCGTCGTCCGGCGTTCGGCATCGACCGCGATCCGTCCGCCATCGAGCGCCAGCATGCCCGGTCCGAGCGGCGCGTCGAGGAAGGTCTGGCCGATCGCCACAAGCACCATGTCGGCTGGAATCGCGAGGGTTTCTGCGGGTCCGGCGCCGCTCGGGCCGCGATGCTCGAAGAGCGCCGCCGCGATCCGCCCATCGCGACCCTCAAAGCCTTTCGGCGTCGCCCAATGCCGGATGGTGACGCCGTTGGTCTGCGCCAGTTCCTGTTCCCAGCGGCTGGCCTTCATGTGGTCCGGCCCGCGCCGATAGGCGATGGTCACCTCCTCGGCCCCGAGTCGGCGCGACTGGACGGCCGCATCGATGGCCGTCATGCCGCCGCCGATCACCACCACGCGGCGGCCCACCGGCACCTCGGCCTTGTCCTTGGCCTGGCGCAACATGGCGATGTAGCCCACCGCATCGATCACGTGGGCATGGTCGCGCATACCCTCGAGCGCGTTGAACCCGCCGAGCCCCATTCCGAGGAACACCGCGTCGAACTGCTGGCGCAAGGTGGCGAGATCGACATCGGGGCCGACTTCGACGCCCGGCTTCACCTCGATGCCGCCGATGGCCAGGATGAAATCCACCTCGGATTGCGCGAAGTTCCCGGGCGTCTTGTAGGCCGCGATACCATATTCGTTCAGGCCCCCTAGTTTCGGCCGGGCATCGAACAGCGTCACCGCGTGGCCGAGCCCGGCCAGCCTATGCGCGCAGGAGAGGCCCGCCGGGCCCGCCCCGACCACCGCGACCGCGCGGCCGGTCGGCGCCTGGCGCACGAAGGGATGCTGGCCGGTCTGCATCAAGGCGTCGGTGGCATGGCGCTGCAGCGCGCCGATCTTCACCGGCTTGCCCTCGGCGTGCTCGCGCACGCAAGCCTCCTCGCAGAGTTCCTCGGTGGGGCAGACGCGGGCGCACATGCCGCCCAGGATGTTGGCGGACAGGATGGTTTCGGCTGCGCCAAGGTCGTTGCCGGCACCGATCTGCCGAATGAACAGCGGTATGTCGATCGAGGTGGGACAGGCCTGAACGCAGGGCGCGTCGTAGCAGAAGTAGCACCGCGCCGATTCGACGAACGCCTCGTGCTGGCTCAGCGGTGGCGTCAGGTCCGAGAAATTCCTGGCGTAATCCTCTGGGCCGAGCCGCCCGCCCACGACGCCCTCGGTCGTCATCGTCGCCATACGCACCCTTTCCGGCACAAGGGCCAGAGCAATCTTGACCAGACGGTCAGACTTTCAGCCCCGGAAGGGGGTTGTCAAGCTCAAGCGATTGGCACGAAAGAAGGAACGACGGACAGCGAACTCAATCGAATCGCGCCGGTTTTGGGAGCGGGACATGCCCGATATTATCGCCCTTGGCGAGCCGCTGATCGAACTCAACCGGCCCAAGGGCGAACAGCACTTCGTGATCGGATGCGGCGGCGACGTCTCGAACGCGATGGTTGCCGCGGCGCGCTCGGGCGCTTCTACGGGCCTCGCTACCGCGGTCGGCGACGACGAGTTCGGACAGGCCCTGTTCGACATGTGGCGCGACGAGAACGTCGACGCCGCCAAGGTGGCAGTCCATCCCAGCGCCCCGACAGGGCTCTATTTCGTGTCGCACGGCGCGGCGGGGCACCAGTTCTCGTATCGTCGGGAGGGCTCGGCCGCGAGCCTCTACGGCGCTCAGGATCTGCCCCGCGAGACGATCGAGAGCGCCCGGATCCTGCATGTGTCGGGCATCAGCCAGGCGATCTCGACCCGGGCCGCCGACGGAGTGTTCGAGGCCTTGGCGATCGCCCGGGCGGCCGGCGTCCTGCTCTCCTACGACACCAACATCCGACTGAAACTCTGGCCGATCGCCCGCGCCCGGGCTATCATCCACGAGGCGATGACCAACATCGACATCGCCCTGCCCGGCCTCGACGATGCCAGGCTGCTGGTCGCCAGCGAGGACCCCGATGCCATCGCGGACCGCTACCTCGGATTCGGGGCGCGCATCGTCGCCCTCAAGCTCGGCGACCAGGGATGCCTGATCGCCACCAGCCAGCGCCGGCAACGGCTTCAGCCCGTCGAGGTCCAGGCTGTGGACGCGACAGGCGCCGGCGACACCTTCGACGGCGCGTTTCTGGCCGAGTACCTGCTAACCGGAGACCCGTTCCGGGCCGGGCTATATGCCAATGTGGCGGCCGCGCTCTCGACGCGCGGGTACGGGGCGGTTGACCCCATGCCAAGGCGCGACGAGGTTCTCGAAGCTTTGCGAAGCGCGAAGACAGCGGAGCGGTAACGACATGAACGCCCGCTCGGCACCGCCTTCCCCGGGACGACATAAGCGGGCATTCCCGGCTTCGCGCTTCGCCAGCATTTGGGTCTGGTACGGCGATTGAAACTTGCCACCAGGCTGCCGACGCAAGCCGCGGCGCGCTCACCCGAGTGGCTTCGGACTGCCTTGACGAAAATGGAGCCGATGGTCGAACGACCACCTAGCGCCGCCCCGACGACGTAAAGATTGGCGTCGTATGATCTAGGTGAATTCCAGGGCCCCCGTAATTTGGCTCATTGCCATCCAGTTGAACTCTGTCGCCCTCCTTGGCCACCTCGGAAGGTCCATTCCCCGGCGAAGCAGACCAGTCAACGAGGAAAGCGATGACGAATTCATTCAGTCCGACTCGGGAAGAGGCCGGCTGCCAAAAGTCACAGATCAGCCCACCCTTGCCTGCATGGGCCGGCGATCAATCATGGAACATTTTTCGACGAAAAGACGAGAGTGATCTTTGGTGCGCAGTGCCCTGCGACCATTCGGTGCCCCCATTTCTGTTCTCGGGTGAATGGAAATACGACGGATTGGAGGCAGCGCACGACTCGATATTCATGAAGCTGAAAGAACCTGATGCCCGTTGGGCTGTGCAGCGCAACGGCTTCTATCTGTTCATGTGCTTTTCCAGGCAGGATCGGATCAATCAGGCGCTATCGTGAGACGCGAGCACGTGCATGTCATCGCGCAAACACTTTGCGAGTGCGAGGGCAAGGACTGGACTGGCATCATCCCGGCGGAGCGAGACCGATATGCCAGGATCGCGATCCTGATCGACGACAAGATCAGACAGATCGAAACGGGTCAGGCACCGCCCGACCAAACACAATTGAGTCTGTCGCCCCGGAACTTGGGCCCTCATTGACCTAGGGCCTCCACCGAGGCCAGCACCACTAGGGCCAAGGTATCGGCCTCACCTGCGATGCGGCGGGACGGGAACCCGGACTCGGGCGGCATGGTTTGACAGTAAGGCAAAGCCGCAACCCAACATTGTCGCACTGCCCGAACCCCGGACCCTTTCTCAGATGCGGGCTCGATCATGAAAACCGCCATTGTCGCCGGAGTGCTCGCCCTCACGTTCGGGGCCGCGCAAGCCTGGGCCAACACCGCGAATCCGATGGACGGCCGGTTCGCCGCCATGGCTTCGGTCGGCAATAGTTTCGAAATTGCCTCATCAAGGCTGGCCCTCCGGCATGCGAACAGCCCGGAACTCGTCGCCTTCGCGCGGATGATGATCGCTGACCACGCAACCGCGCAGGCTGTGCTCGATGCCGCCGCGATCCCCTCGGGTGCGGAAGCCGGGCTGATGCTGGACCCGGATCACCAGAAGATGCTGGACGCTCTTTCCGCACTGTCCGAGGCCGATTTCGACGAGGCATACGCGAAGGATCAGGTCGCCGCGCACGAGGAATCAACTCGGATATTGTCGGATTATGTCGCCACCGGCCAAGACCCGAGCCTGCACCGCTACGCCAGCAGCACGCTGCCCATAGTGACCCTGCATCTGCGGCGAATCCGAGCCATCTCCGGCATGCAGTAGGCAGCATCGCCTGCCTGCGATCCTGGCAGGGCCCGGTGCGACCCAATCGTGTAACTTTCGGCACGGGCGAGCGTATCTCCAGTGCAAGCCGCGCAATCTCGCCTTGGGAAGTCCGGGCTGAGATCGAGGCAATCCGAGGATTACGCCAATGCCTACGAGTGATCGGTTGAGCCGTTTCGCCCTCTTCGGCAGTGTCGCGGCCTGCATGATTGCGGGCGTTGTGACGCTATCGCCAGCGGCAGGCAGGCCTCTTCGGCTTCCGGCCCCTACGGCCGATATCCCGGCCTCCAGTTCGACGCGCAGCATTGTGCTGGCTGGCGGCTGCTTCTGGGGAACGCAGGGCATGTTCGAGCATGTGAAAGGCGTCCGGCGCGTGGTGGCAGGCTATGCCGGCGGCGAGGCCGGAACGGCGCATTATGAGATGGTCGGCTCGGGCCAGACCGGACACGCGGAATCGATCAAGATCGAATACGACCCGCAGCAGATCTCCTATGGTCAGATCCTGCAGCTCTTCTTCTCGGCCGCCCACGATCCGACGCAGGTCGATGCGCAGGGCCCGGACGAGGGCACACAGTACCGCTCAGCCATATTCGTGGCCAACGACGAGGAAAAGCGGGTCGCCGAACACTACATTGCGCAGCTTGGCGCGTCGGGCGCCTTCCATAACCCGATCGCAACCCGGATCGAGGCCCTGCACGGCTTCTTTCCGGCGGAAGGCTACCATCAGGATTACCTGATCCATCACCCGGATAGCATGTACATCGTGATGAACGATCTCCCGAAGATCTCGTCCCTACACAGCCTCTATCCGGAGCTTTATCGCGACAAGCCGGTCACCACCGCTGCGAGCGAAACCCGCTCCTGACCACGTCGGGGCCCCGGTCACATCGGCGGCGTCAGGCCGTCCTTGCCGACCGCGACCAGATCGCTCGACAGATTACCATCGGCGCCGCTCTGCGCGAACACGATCACGTGGGCGCCCGGGGTGAGTTCGGCCCGGTCGCCCGGCTCGAAAGTCACGACCGGTACGTCGGGCGGCACCACGATGGTTTTCTCCCCACCCTTATATTTCACCGTGAGGGAACGTCCGGTCGTTCCGACCACTTCCTGACCAACCGTGCCATTGGTCATGGTGCTTTTCGGCCCCAGGTCGAAGCTGCGATGTCCCTCGCCGCTGCCCCGCATGGATTCCGGGAAAACGTGGATTTCCCGCGCCACAAGCGAGCCGTCGGCCTGGGTCTGGGCCGCGGTACCGATGAAGCTGCCGGGCTTGATCTCGGCCAGGGACGATGAAAGCACTGCCGAAACCTTGAGCTTCGGCCCGAGCGTTATTGTTTTCTCGGCGCCTGAATCGTTCGCCCTCACGTGCAGCACATTGCCGTCGAGCGACGTGATCGTGCCACGTATGTGCACGGGGGTTTGCGCCATTGCGGCGGAGGCCGCAAGGCAGAGCCAAGCAGCAAGCAAGAAGGTTCTGCGGGACATCGGGATGACCTTTGAGCACATGCGCACATCCTTTAGGATGGAGACCGATCGGTTGACGGCAAGGAGGCAATGAATGCGGATCGAGGGTCGCGAGACGCGAACCATCTGGCTCAACCAGGACGGACGATCGGTCGAGGTGATCGACCAGGCTGTGCTGCCGCACCGTTTTGCGGTGAAAACACTGGATTCGACCATCGCCGCCGCGGAGGCGATACGCGACATGACCGTGCGTGGCGCACCGCTGATCGGCTCCACGGCCGCTTACGGCGTGGCGCTGGCCATGGCGGACGATCCGTCCGACCGGTGCTTGTCGGTCGCCTATGATCTTCTGCTGGTCAGCCGGCCGACTGCGGTCAATCTGCGCTGGGCACTCGAGCGCATGCGGGCCCGGCTCGGCACCGATAAGGCCGGACGAACGGGCGGCGGCCGCCTATGACGAAGCCGCCAAGATCGCGGACGAAGATGTCGAAATCTGCTCGCGCCTCGGGGAATTCGGTCAGGAACTGATCGAACAGCGCGCCCACAAGGTCGGCGGCGCTCGCCCGGTGAATATCCTGACCCATTGCAACGCGGGCTGGCTTGCCACCGTCGATTGGGGAACGGCCCTGGCCCCCATCTACAAGGCGCATCGCGCCGGCGTCCCGGTCCATGTCTGGGTGGACGAGACGCGGCCCCGCAACCAAGGGGCCAGCCTCACGGCCTATGAACTGCTCAACGAAGGTGTGCCGCACACCGTAGTGGTCGACAACGTCGGCGGCCATCTCATGCAGCATGGCATGGTGGACATGTGCATCGTCGGGACCGACCGCACCACGCGGAGCGGCGACGTCTGCAACAAGATCGGCACCTATCTGAAGGCCTTGGCCGCGCACGACAATGCGGTGCCCTTCTATGTCGCCCTGCCTTCTTCCACCATCGACTGGCGGATCGGCGACGGGGTGGCCGAGATCCCCATCGAGCAGCGCTCGCCCGACGAAGTCGCGTTCTTGAGCGGCGAGACGGCGGACGGGCGGATCGAGACCGTGCGGGTCACGCCGCGCGGCAGTCCGGCTGCCAATTACGCCTTCGACGTCACGCCGGCGCGGCTGGTCACGGGCCTCATCACCGAGCGCGGTGTCTGCGGCGCCTCCGAGGCGGGCCTTGCGACGCTGTTTCCGGCCGAGGAACGGGCCGCCTGAGGCCCCTAGGGTCGCCTGTCTTGGTCACGGCCCGCGGCCCCACCCCGTCCTGAACGGATCGACCTTTCCGGTCACTGAAGCAGTAGCGCCGCGATGCCGAACCCGTCGGTGCCGCTGCGGCGTGGCGAGAGGCGCAAGCCCGGCCCGAGGACCGAGGCGCATGCCTCGAGCTCGGGCATGCCGGCCGAGCGGGCCATGTGGGCGGCGTCGAGCGGCAGCAGGTTCGGATGCGCCTCGATGAGGGCCTTGAGCCGGTCTTCGTTCTCCTCGCGCAGGACCGAGCAGGTCGCGTAGAGCAGTCTGCCTCCCGGCTTGAGCGTGCGAATCGCCATCGCCAGAATCTCATCCTGGGCTCTTGATGCGCTCTGTCAAAGCGCCAGGTCGAAGCCGCCATTTGGCGTCTGGATTGCGCCGCCAGGTCCCGGTGCCGGTGCAGGGCGCATCGACGAAGACCATGTCGCAACGGCCTTCGAGGTCTTCGAGCGACGTCTGGCGCGCCTTCGGCGCCCGGACCTGGACATTGCGTACGCCCGCACGGGCGAGGCGATCGTAGATGGGCATCAGGCGACGGCCATCGGTGTCGGTGGCATAGATCTGGCCCTTGTTCTCCATCATGGCCGCCAGGGCGAGCGTCTTGCCTCCGCTGCCGGCGCAAAAATCGACAACCTGATCGCCGGGCTTGGCGCCGCTGAGCAGCGCGGCGATCTGCGATCCCTCGTCCTGGATTTCCACCAGGCCTTTGGCAAAAGCGGGCTCGGCCGCCATGGCCGGCGCACGCCCATCCGGGCCGACATCGATCCGCAGGCCGGTGCCGGCATGGGGCGTGGCCGAGGGATTGAGATGCGCCAGGGACCGCATCACCTTGTCCCGGCCGGCCTTGAGCGCATTGGCGCGTAGATCCACCGGAGCGCGACGCGCAAGCGCCCGCCCCTCCTCGGCCGCCTCGTTCCCAAAGGCCGCCGCCAGAGAGGGGGCGAGCCATTCCGGATAATCGCCGCGCACGTGATCCGGCGCGCTCTCTAGCGTCCCGTGCCGGAGAGCCTCCGACTCGCGTTCGTTCAGAGGCTCGGGGGCATGTGCCTCGCCGGAACACATCCTCTCAAGCGTCTCGGCGTCGAGCCCGCGAACCTCCCGCAGGGCACCCAGCAGAACCGAGCGGGCCGAATCATCGCCCATCAGCCACGCCGCCGAGGCCCTCACTCGCAGAGCATCGTAGACCAAGCTGCCGATCGCAGCGCGATCCTTGCTCCCGGCGAACCGGTGGCTGACGCCCCAATCTTTCAGAGCGTCGGCGGCAGGCCGACGTTGCATTTCGATCACACTGAGAACTTCAATGGCGGCGGAAAGACGTGCAGCGGGGATCATTTGGTTTTTGCCACAATTGAGCCTGGAATGTGAACACAACGGGGCAGGCGTCGTTCAACGAGCGGCCGCTCCGAACCTGTCTATGAGGATTAGTCGATGAACCGTGCTCTTCGCCAGGCGGCCCTCGCGCTGCTGGCTCTCTCGCTGGCCGCCTGCGCTAGTGCCCCGCCGCCGCCGCCGCCCCCGATCGCAGCGCCCCTGATGCGCCACGACGCCAAGACGACGCTCGAAAACCACATGTGATCTCGTCGTGAACCGGCTGTTCCTAAGTTGGGGCGGTCCGGGGCGAGAGCAAGATGGGCGGCTTCGGCCGCCCATTCTTTTTGCGCCGTGTCGCCGAATCCAGGAACGGCGGATCGTAAATACGTAACGCCCGACTCAGCCTCCCGCAGGGTAGTTTGGGCTTTCCCGTGTGATCGCGACATCATGCACGTGACTTTCGCGCAGGCCCGCATTCGTGATGCGCACGAACTGCGCCTGGCTCTGGAAGCCCTTGATGGTCTCGGCCCCGGTGTAGCCCATGGCGGCCCGCAACCCTCCGGCCAATTGATGGATGATGCTGGCCATCGGGCCCCGGTACGGTACCTGGCCTTCGATGCCCTCGGGCACCAGCTTGAGTTCGTTCCTGATTTCGCTCTGGAAATAGCGATCGGCGGAGCCGCGGGCCATGGCGCCGATCGACCCCATGCCCCGATAGGATTTGAACGAGCGACCCTGGTAGAGATAGACCTCGCCGGGGCTTTCATCCGTGCCGGCCAGCAGTGAGCCGATCATGACGCTGTCGGCGCCGGCCGCGATGGCCTTGGCAAGATCGCCGGAGAACTTGATGCCGCCGTCGGCGATCACTGGCACGTCCTGGGCGCGGGCAGCCTCGGCCGCATCCAGGATGGCGGTCAGCTGAGGCACCCCGACCCCGGCCACGATGCGCGTCGTGCAAATCGAGCCCGGCCCGATCCCGACCTTGATGGCGTCCGCGCCGGCGTCGATCAGGGCCTTGGCGCCGTCGCCGGTAGCCACGTTGCCGGCGATGATCGCGACCTTGTTCGAGTGTCGCTTGAGCTGCGCCACCTGGTCGAGCACCAGTTGGGAATGGCCGTGCGCGGTGTCGACGACCACACAATCGACCCCCGCCTCCATCAGCAGGACCGATCGACGGAACCCCTTGTCGCCGACGCTCGATGCAGCAGCGACGCGCAGCCTGCCTTCGCTGTCCTTGCAGGCGAAGGGGTGCAGCGTCGCCTTTTCCATGTCCTTGACGGTCAGGAGGCCCACGCAGCGCCCTTCATCGTCCACCACGACCAACTTTTCGATGCGATGCTGGTGCAACAGCCGCCGCGCATCGTCGGGCCGAACGCCTTCGCGCACCGTGATGACGTTCCTGGTCATCAGATCGGCCACGGGCTGGCCAGGATCGTCGGCGAAACGGACGTCCCGATTGGTCACGATTCCGACCAGCGGCGCGGGCAACCCTTCCGGACCGCGCTCGACCACCGGAACGCCGGAGATGTTGTGGCGCCGCATCAGAGCGAGCGCCTCGGCCAAGGTCGCGTCGGGCCCGATGGTGATCGGATCGATCACCATGCCGCTTTCGAATCGTTTGACCTTGCGAACCTCTTCGGCCTGAGCCTCGGGTTCCATGTTGCGGTGAATTACGCCGATGCCACCCGCCTGCGCCATGCCGATCGCCAAACGCGCCTCGGTGACCGTATCCATTGCGGAGGAGATGATCGGTACGTTCAGCTCGATCGTGCGGGTCAGCCGCGTCCGGACATCGACTTCCCCGGGCATCTTGCGCGAGTGTGCCGGTTTCAACAGCACGTCGTCGAAGGTCAGGGCCTCGACGAAGGTGGGACGCATGGAGGTCATAGGCCAACTCCAACGTGATTCCGGCGCGGATCGAGGCGACCGCAGGAACACGCTTGACTGTGGGATGAGCGAAACAGCTTCGCCTGAGTTGACGCCGGCACTTAGCATGCCGGGCCCAAGGTGGAAAGCAGCCATTCTGAAGCCCGGCCCGGTCTGCGCGCCTGACGTGTCGGATGGTCAAAACGCACGGAACTCGCCGCAGCGTTGAATAGCCGCCCGTCCGCTGCATTTAGGTCGGAAAGACGGAGAACAAGGCCAGGGCCCGAGCAAGCCTCAACCCGCGTCCCAAGCACTCTCTCCCGCTCGTCGCGACTCCGTTAGCCCCGATCCCAGGACCCACATTGCCTCGCCACCTGCTGATGCCCCTGGTCGTAGCCTGCGCGCTGTTCATGGAAAATCTCGACAGCACGGTCATCGCGACGGCCCTGCCCGCCATCGCGGCGGACCTGCACCAGGATCCCATCACGCTGAAGCTCGCGCTGACGTCCTATCTGCTCAGTCTGGCGGTATTCATTCCGGCCAGCGGATGGGCCGCCGACCGCTTCGGCGCCCGGCTGATCTTCCGCGGCGCCATCGTGGTGTTCACGCTCGGCTCGATATTGTGCGGCCTGTCCAGCACCCTGCCCGGCTTCGTGGCCGCACGAATCGTGCAAGGCATGGGCGGGGCCATGATGGTGCCGGTGGGCCGGCTGGTGCTGCTGCGCTCCGTCCCACGCGAGGAATTGGTGACGGCGCTCACCTATCTCACCGTGCCGGCCTTGATCGGCCCAATCCTGGGGCCGCCGCTCGGCGGCTTCATCACGACTTATTTCGAATGGCGCTGGATTTTCTGGATCAACGTCCCGATCGGCGTTCTCGGACTTGTGCTTGCCAGCCTGTTCATATCCGACGTCCGGGAGACCGAAACCTGGCCGCTCGACGTGCGTGGCTTCCTGCTCTCCGGCGCCGGGCTTTCCCTGGTGACCTTCGGCCTGACGGTCGCCGGCCGGGGCTTCGTGCCACCGTCGGCGGCGATTCTGCTGCTGGTCGCCGGGTTCGCGCTGATCGGGCTCTATGTCGTTCATGCCCGAAAGGCACCCTATCCCATCCTCGACCTCGGGTTGCTTGCGATCCCGACCTTCCGGGCCAGCATCCTGGGCGGGTTCATTTTTAGGCTCGGCATCGGTTCCTTGCCGTTCCTGCTGCCGTTGCTGTTGCAGATCGGCTTCGGCATGAGCCCGTTCCAATCGGGGTGCCTGACCTTCGCCTCGGCGGCGGGCGCCATGGCCATGAAGCCCACCGCCATGCCGATCTTGCGCCGATTCGGGTTCAAGCGGGTTCTGGTCGTGAATGCCATCGTGAGCAGCCTGTTCATGCTGGTCTACGGAACCTTTACGGCCGCTACCGCGCCCTGGTTGATTCTGGTGGCCCTGCTGGGAGGCGGGTTTTTCCGCTCGCTGGAATTTACCTCGATCAATGCGATCGCCTTTGCGGACATCGACAACCGCGCCATGAGCCGGGCCACGAGCTTCAGCTCGGTCATGCAGCAATTGTCGCTCTCCACAGGGGTCGCGGCGGGTGCCGGAATCATCGAATGGTCCCAGTGGCTGCACAACGACGCGACGCTGGGCACGCGCGATTTCAGCGTGGCCTTCTATGGCGTGGCACTGGTATCGGCGGCGTCGGCCTTCGTGTTCGCGCGTCTCCCGGCCGGCTCCGGCGACGTTCTGCGCAACGTCCCTGATCGGGAACTCGCGGACACTCTGGCCCCTACCGGCGGGCTCGGTGATCAGCCCGTGGCGGCACTCGCCTCAGCGCCGCGGAATCCTGTTGCCAGAACATAGAGTTCGGACGAATCGGCCCGGCTGGCGCTCGGCTTGACATGCCGAACCGTCGTGAAGTCGCGCTTCAGAGTCGCCAGCAGCGCGGCGTCGGTTCCGCCCTGCAACACCTTGGCCAGGAAGAAGCCCCGGGGCGCAAGCACTTCGCGACTGAACTCGAGCGCGAGTTCCACCAGGCCCATGATGCGCAACTGGTCGGTCTTCTTGTGGCCCGTGCTGTTGGCGGCCATGTCGGAGAGAACGCCGTCCACCTGCCCGCCCATCATGGCCTTGATCCGCGAAGGCGCATCCTCGTCATTGAAGTCCATGACCGAGAATTCAACGCCAGGCACCGGTTCCATTTCCAGCAGATCCACCGCCACGATGCGCCCCTGGCCCGCAGCGGCTCCGACCCGCTGCGAGGCAATCTGCGACCATCCTCCGGGAGCCGACCCGAGATCGATGACCCGTCCGCCGGGCTTGAGCAACCTATACCGATCGTCGATTTCGAGCAGCTTGAATGCGGCCCGGGACCTGTACCCTTCCGCCTTGGCGCGCGCCACATAGGGATCGTTGAGCTGCCGGGAAAGCCACAGCGCGGACGACAAGGAGCGCTTGCGGGCCGTCTTGACCCGCGTCTTCAGTGAGCGACCGCCCTCGCGTCCCGAACTCGACTTGTCCGCCGTCATCGGAAGGTCCTCACCTGGCGAGCCCGGTCCATGCGCGATCGTGTTTCATCATCTGCAGCAGAATCCCTTCCCGCAGTCCGCGGTCCGCGATCCGCAGGCGCGGACTTGGAAAAACTCGCCGCAACGCTTCGAGGACCGCACAGCCTGCCAGTACGAGATCGGCGCGGTCCGGGCCGATGCATCCATGCGCGACGCGCTCCTGGAACGGCATCGTCATCAATCTGTCGACCGCTTCCGTGACGTCCTCGTCGGACATCCACAGCCCGTCGACACGGCGCCGGTCGTAGCGCTGCAGCCCAAGGTGGACGCCCGCCACCGTGGTCACGGTACCGGAGGTGCCCAGGAGGTGAAAGCGCTCGCACCGGCGTTCGCTGCGTACCTGTTCGGTGAAGGACGCGAGAGCCTGCACGACAAATTCGATCATGGCAGCAAAGCATGCCGGGGTTACGTGCTTGCCGCCGAAGCGATCGGCCAGAGACACCACCCCGAGCGGCAGGGAAATCCAGGCCCGGATCCTCTCTCTGACGCCGGGGCCGGGTTGCGAAGCGGGGGCCGGATCGCCCGCCATGTCCCGCGTCAGCCAGACCACCTCGGATGATCCCCCGCCGATATCGAACAACAGAATGCTTTCGGCCTCCTGGTCGGCGAGCGCCGCGCAGCCTTCGGCGGCCAGGCAGGCCTCGGTCTCGCGGTCGACGATCTCGACCGACAGTCCGGTGCGGCGGTGCACCTCTTCCAGGAACCACGGGCCGTTCTCGGCGGCTCGGCAGGCTTCGGTGGCGATCAGCCGCGAGCGGGTCACCTTGCGAGCGGCCATCTTCTCGCGGCAGACCGAGAGGGCCGCGAGCGTGCGGGCCGTTGCGGCATCGCTCAAGCGACCGGTCGCGCTGAGATTCTCACCGAGGCGCACGATCCGCGAAAAGGCGTCTAGGATGTGGAGGCCATTGGGCGAGGGGCGCGCGATCAGCAGCCGACAATTGTTCGTGCCCAGATCGAGGGCCGCATAAACGTCCCGACTGTGCGGGTCCGCTTGGCCTGCCGGAAGCCCGGGCGCCATCGGTCGAGCCTGGTCGAGCGCAACCGTTCGGTCCAATGCATCCTCCTCGCGCCCTGTCCGAAGCCCCCCAGCCACTCGACGACCTAGGCGTTCTGCAAGCTTAAAGGAGGTCCCGGAAAATTGCCAAGACCGTGCCGGCATGGTCCCGGCCAGTGCCGGCATAGGACATCGGCCCGCTCCGAAAATCTCTTACGGCAGAGGAGATGGCGGGACACCGCCGGCACGCCGCTTGCGATTTCGCCGCGCCCAGACGTTGAGGGCCTCCACTCCGGAGGAGAACACCATGGCGAAGTACAGATAGCCGCGCGGGATATCCAATCCCCAGCCCTCGGCCACCAGGGACACGCCGATCAGAACCAGAAAGCAAAGGGCCAGCACCTTGGTGGTGGGATAGGCGTGAATGAATCGCGCCACCACGGTTGCAGCCGCATACATGACCACCAGCGAGATCAGGATCGCCACCACCATAATGGCGAGGTCCTTGGCAATGCCGATCGCGGTCAGGATGGAATCGAACGAAAACACGAGATCCATCAGCGCGATGTTGATGATGGCGATGCCGAGGGCGCGCGGCCGGGTCACGATCTCCGAAAGATCCGGCTCGTGGTCGATTTCCGAATGGATCTCGAGCGTCGCCTGCACCATGAGGAACAGACCCGCCACGAGCAGCACCATGTCGCGCCAGGACAGCGCCTTGCCGAGGATCGTGATGACCGGCGTGGTCAGCGCGATGAGCCAGGTGAGAAGGGCAAGGCTTGCCAGCCGGAACAGCAGGGCAAGGCTCAGCCCCAGGACGCGGGCGATCTGGGCTTGCTTCGGAGGAAGCTTCGCGCCGATCAGCGACACGAAGATCACATTGTCGATGCCGAGAACGATCTCCATCGCGGTCAGCGTCGCAAGGGCCAACCAGCCCGAAGGCGTAAAAATCCAGTCGAACATCGGGATGTTTAGATCGTGCGTTGCCGGGCGCCAGGTCGCAGACCGTGGACAGACCCCAGGAGGTTCGGGCCGGAGCTTTGTGGTGCCAAGCGATTCAGTCCTCTTTTGCGCCGACGATGGCCAGCAATGTGGCTTAGCACGGTTTGCACCGATGCTCCGCCCTCGCTTGCGCTCTTCCAGCAACATGGCTTGCACGCCGATTTCATGCGTTCTAGCGTGCAAAAATGTTCCGTCGCATCAATCCGGTCAGCATCCATCCGCCGTTCGCGCTGTATGCGCACGGGATATCGGTTCCGGCGACGGCGCAAACGATCTTCTGCTCGGGTCAACTTGGCGTGCGTCGCGACGGTACCGTCCCGCCCGATGTCGAAGCGCAAGCCACGCTCTGCTTCGAGGGCATCGCGGCCATCCTGGCCGAGGCCGGCATGGGCTTGAACGATCTGGTGCGGCTCAACGCTTATGTGACCGGACGCGAGCATCTGGCCGGCTACATGGAAGTACGCGACCGGTTCGTGTCGTCTCCGCCCCCGGCTTCGACTCTTATGATCGTATCGGGCTTCGCTCGGCCGGAGTTCCTGGTCGAAGTCGAGGCCATCGCGGCCAAGCTCGCCCTTTGAGCCGCCCTGCCATGGCCCGGGACAAGGTAGCCCGAGAATGATGCTGAACACGAAATTCTGGGCCGAGATGAGCTGGACGGATTTCCAGAACACCGACATGGAACGTGTCATCGCGGTTCTGCCGGTGGCCGCCATCGAGCAGCACGGGCCGCATCTACCGGTCGGCGTCGACAGCTACATCATGGAGGGCTACCTTCGCAGAGTTGTGGAGCGTCTGCCCGAGGACCTGCCCGCCCTGTTCCTTCCGGTCCAGGCGATCGGCAAGTCCAACGAGCATCTGGCATTCCCGGGCACGCTGACGCTTTCGGTCGAGACCGTGCTGCGGGCCTGGGTCGAGATCGGCGAGAGCGTATTTCGCGCAGGCTGCCGCAAGCTGGTGCTGGTGAATTCGCACGGCGGCAACATGGCGCCGCTGGACATCGTGGCGCGCGACCTGCGCGTGCGGCACGGCATGCTGGTCGTCGTGGCGTCCTGGCATCGATTCGGCTACCCGGACGGCCTTTATACCGCGACCGAGCGCCAGCATGGCATTCACGCCGGGGATGCCGAAACCTCGCTCATGCTGGCCTTCCGGCCCGATCTTGTGAGAACCGAGGCGGTAGAGGATTTCGTCCCCGAGAGCGTGGGGATCGAACAGGATTTCACCTGGTTGAGGGTGACACAGCCGATAGGCTTCGGGTGGACGGCCCAGGACGTCTCCGGCTCGGGCGCCATGGGTGACGCGGCTTCCGCGACGGCCGACAAGGGCGAGGCCTCGGCGGATTACGGCGCCACGGCCTTCGTGGAACTGCTGCACGATGTGGATGCATTCGATCTTTCTCGCCTGGAGGCCGGCCCCTTACAGAGCCGCTGAGCCGGAACGAAGGCTCTGGGCCGAAAAGCCGCATCCGCAAGGCCAGCGACGTCGCCCATGCAGTTCGTTTCCCACCCCGACTGCTCGCCGCCGCATTGCGCAACGAACCCCGGATTTGTCTCCATGCGAATGAATTTCTTTTCGCGCCGCGGGGCTCGCTGCCTCGGTCGGAACGCGCAGGGTCTCCGGCGGGTAGGCGTGCTCGTGATCATTGGCGTCACGGGGTTTGCCGGCTTCGTTCCGCAGGGTGCTGCGGCGCGGGACTTCACGGCTGGCGAGATCATCGTTTCGCAGCCCTGGTCGCGCGCCACGCCCGGCAGCAGCAAGGTCGCGGTGGGCTATCTCAGCATCCGCAATTCCGGGGACACACCGGACCGTCTCAAGAGCGCCTCGACCGAGGTTTCGGAGAAGACGTCGGCCCATACGATGGCCATGAACGGGGACATGATGGTGATGCGGCCCATGGAAGACGGCGTGCTCGTTCCGGCCCACGGCACAGTATCGTTCGAGCCTGGCTCCAACCATCTCATGCTGGAAGGGCTCAGGCGCCCCTTGAAGAAGGGCGAGACGTTTTCGGGGACCTTGACGTTCGAAAAGGCTGGCGCCGTGCCGGTGATTTTCCAGGTCGAGGCGATCGGGGCACGCGCTCCGTCCCTCCCTCACTGATTCGGAGGATCACAGATGTCCAGGATTCCGAGCGCTCGCGCCTCCGCCCTCGCCGCGGCGGCATGCTGCTTCGCTGGCCCAGTCCTGGCGCACGCGCACCTGATCCGTGAAGTGCCGTCCGCCAACGCCGTGCTGACGGCGGCGCCGACCGAATTGCGCCTCATCTTTTCGGAAGCACTCGAGGCGAAGTTCACGACCGTGAAGGTCACCGGGCCCGGAGCCACCTCCGTTGCGGCCGGAGGCCTTACGCTCGATGCGCAGAACGCCGCACTGCTGATCGTGCCGCTTCGCGCTCCGTTGGTGGCTGGAACCTACAAGGTCGAATGGCACGCCGTCTCGACCGACACCCACAAGACGCAGGGGAGCTACAGCTTTTCGATAAAGCCCTGAGGCGGACATGATCGGCGCACTCGCACTCTGCCGCCTTCTGCACGTCGGCGCATTGATGCTGCTTTTCGGCGAGTGCGCTTACGTGGGGACCCTGGTTCCCGCTCCCCTCCGGGAGGAATCGGCCCTGCGCATCCGGCGGCGTGCAGTCATTTTGGCCGTGGTGGTTGCTGCGACGGGACTCGGCTGGCTGTCGTTCGAAGCCGGCCAGATGGGCCAGGGGTGGACCGATTCGCTGAACTCGGATGTGCTTGGGGACGTGCTCTTCGGCACGGCCTTCGGCAGGGTGTGGCAGATCCACCTCCTCCTGGTGCTTGGCTTGATGATCGCTGCGGCCGCGATGCGCCGGGCCCTTTGGATCCCGGCCCTGCTGGCCGGCTCGGCCCTGGCCAGCCTTGGGTTCATCGGCCATGCCGCGATCCTTTCAGGCGGCCTGGGCTGGGCACAGCGGCTCAACCATGCTCTTCACCTTCTCGCGTGCGGCGCCTGGACCGGCAGCCTTGTGCCCCTCCTGCCGCTGATGCGGGCGCTTGACGAGCCAGATCACCGCGCCGACGCCGCCCTGGCGCTGCGACGCTATTCGCAAGCCGGACATTGGGTGGTGGCGCTGGTGGTCGGGACGGGCTCGGCCGACACAGCCCTCGTGCTGGGACGCTGGCCGTCGTTCCCTCTCACGCCATACGAAGAGCTGATGCTGGCCAAACTGGTGTTGGTGGCCGGCATGGTCGTGGTCGCCCTGGTGAACCGCTATCGGCTCGTCCCAAGGATGAGCACTGCGCCGGCCGCCAGTCAGGCAGCGCTCCGCCGGAACACGCTGTTCGAGACAGTGCTGGGCGGGTTCGTCATCGTCTTGAGCATCGGTCTGAGTACCCTCGACCCCGGATGAGCATCAAGGGTTCCCAACCCGAACGTCGAGTTCGTCGTAGCGCTTGAACCGATAGAGCGCCACCGAGGCGAGCCAGCTTGCGATGAAGATGCCGATGATCAGGTAGCCCAGGATGCCGAAATTGTCGTTGAGCGCCCCGACACCGTCCCAGAACGGGCCCGACAGATCGAAGTTCCGCCCGATCAATCCCAGGATTTCAACGCCCCCGACCAGCACCGCAACCAGCACGGACACGGCTGTGATGGTGATGTTGTAATAGAGTTTGCGGATGGGCTTTCTGAAGGCCCAACCATAGGCGCCAAGCATCAGCACACCGTCGGTCGTATCCACCAGCGTCATGCCGGCGGTGAACAGCGCCGGAAACACCAAGATGGTACCCAAGGCACACCCATGCGTGGCCTGAGTGGCCGAGATGCCGAACAGCGCGACCTCGGAGGCGGTGTCGAAGCCCAGACCGAACAGGAGGCCGACCGCCAACATGTGCCAGCTTCTGGTAACGAGCCCGAACAGCGGTCGAAAGATCCTGGACAGGATCCCGCGGCTGTTCAGCAGGATATCGAGATCGTCCTCGACGAAGCCCGCGCCCCGCTTGACCGCCTGAAAGGTCCGGTACACCGAGACGAGCACCACGAAATTGATGAACGCGAGCGTGAACAGGAACAGCGCGGACGCGCTGGTGCTGACCAAGCCGCCGATGGCCCTGAACGAACCGACCTCGGAAGAAACGGCGGCGGCCGCAACAGCGACCGCGATCGACAGACCGACCACGATGCCGGAGTGGCCGAGCGCAAAGAACAGACCGACCGCGATCGGCCTCTGACCGGATTGCATCAACTTGCGCGTCACATTGTCTATCGCCGCGATGTGGTCGGCATCCACCGCATGCCGAAGGCCGAAGCTATAGGCCAGCAGCGCTGTGCCGAGCAGAACGGGCTGGTCGTGCAGCATGGCCAGCGCCCACAGCCACGCAAGCACGTTCGCCCCGATCAGGCCTGCGAAGATGAACGTCAGATTTCGACGATGCTGCCGTCCGGCAAGCCGGGCCATTCGCGACATGATACCAGGCATGACACCCTCGCATGCTGTTGGAGACAACGAGCAGCGCGATCACGGCCATGCCCAAACCCGGAAGGACGGAACACGGTTCACCTCGCCCGAGACCGCTGCATCGCGATGGCAGGTCTCCTGGCTCGCGGGTCTATGTCCCTTGCCGACCTTCCCGGTTACCCAGTGGCCATGAATGACAAGAAACTCGCCGCTTACAGTTGCGGGGGCAGCCACGGCGTCGGACGCTACGCCCTACCGTGTTCCCTTTTGATCCCGGACGGGAACCATCGTGCGGGACAGTGCGGGTCGCCGTACGTTTTCGTCAAGTCGGCAGAGCCGCTGTTTCGCCCTGAAACGCCAGCCGAGCCAGCCCATGCGTCAAGTCGATCTCCGACACCGAACCCTTGATTATGGTACAAGCATAGGATGACCTTCGCGGCTCACACCATTGAAGACCGGATCGAGGAAGAGCACGGCTTCGATCACGCCGGCCTAGACGCCGAGATCGCCGCCTTGCGGGCCTCGATCGAGGACAATGCCGCCTTCCGGCAGGCCGTGGTCGAGCGTTTCCGGGAGGTGCTCGCAGCGGGCCGGGCCAGCATCACGGCAGATTTCGAAACCGATCATCGGGGATTGGCCTGTGCGACCCGCCTCGCCCATCTGCAGGACGAACTGCTCCGCTCGATCCAGAATTACGTGCTGCGGTTCGTCTACCCGCTCGAGCGGCCCTCCTCGGCCGAGCGGCTTTGCGTGGCGGCGGTCGGCGGCTACGGACGCGCCACCCTGGCTCCGGGCTCAGACATCGACCTTCTGTTCCTGCTTCCCTACAAGCAGACGCCTTGGGGCGAGAGCGTCGTCGAGGCGATCCTCTACGTCTTGTGGGACCTGCGCCAGAAGGTCGGCCATTCGACCCGGTCGGTCGACGAGTGCATCCGCCAGGCAAAGGCCGACATGACGGTTCGGACAGCCCTGTTCGAAGCCCGCTACGTGCTCGGCGACGAGCCTTTGTTCAAGGAGCTACGGACGCGTTTCGACAAGGACATCGTGGCCAAGACCGCACGCGAGTTCGTCAGCGCCAAGCTCGCCGAGCGGGAAGCGCGGATCACGCGGGCCGGGGCCTCGCGCTACCTTGTCGAGCCCAACGTCAAGGAGGGCAAGGGCGGGCTCCGCGACCTCAACACGCTGTTCTGGATCGCCCAATACGTCTACCGCCGCCAGACCGGCGAAGACCTGGTCAAGGCCGGCCTGTTCACACCCAAGGAATTCAGGCTGTTCCGCCGCTGCGAAGAGTTCCTGTGGCGGGTGCGGTGCGAGTTGCACATCGTGGCCGGCCGGGCCGAGGAGCGGCTCAGCTTCGATTACCAGCGCATCATCGCCCAGAAGCTCGGCTACGGCAGCCACCGCGGCTTATCGGCGGTCGAACGCTTCATGAAGCACTATTTCCTGGTGGCCAAGAACGTCGGCGACCTCACCGCCATAGTGTGCGCCGCCGTGGAAGAGCGCGAAGCCAAGGCGCCGGCGGCGCTCGATCGCCTCGTGAACGGCTTCCGGCGGCGCACCCGGTCCATTCCGGGCACCAGCGATTTCGCCATCGAGGTGGACCGCGTGACAGTGGCGCGACGGGATGCGTTCGAGCGCGATCCGGTCAACCTCATCCGGCTGTTCTCGATTGCCGACCGGTACGGTCTGCCGATCCACCCGGACGCCACTCGCCTGGCGACACTTTCGCTCCGGCGGATCGATGCCGCCCTGAGGGACAATGAAGAAGCCAACCGGCTGTTCATCGAGATCCTTACGTCGCGCAACGCTCCGGAAATCGTGCTGCGGCGAATGAACGAGGCCGGCGTGCTCGGCCGCTTCATCCCGGAGTTCGGGCGCATCGTGGCGATGATGCAGTTCAACATGTATCACCACTACACGGTAGACGAGCACCTGCTGCGCTCGGTCGGCATACTGGCCGAGATCGACGCGGAGCGTTCCAAGGAGGAGCACCCGCTCGCCAACGACATCATGCGCACGATTGGCAACAGGCAGGCTCTCTATCTCGCCGTTTTCCTTCACGATGTCGCCAAGGGTCGCGGCGAGGATCACTCGATTGTAGGTGCCGCCCTGGCCCGCAAGCTCGGCCCGCGATTCGGCTTTTCGAACGAGGAAACCGAACTCGTGGCCTGGCTCGTCGAGAACCATCTCGTCATGTCGAATACCGCCCAGAGCCGCGATCTGGGAGACCCGCGCACCATCGAAACCTTTGCTGGCATCGTGGGCTCCATGGAGCGGTTGAAATGCCTGCTCATCCTGACGATCTGCGACATCAAGGCGGTGGGCCCGGGCGTTTGGAACGGCTGGAAGGGGCAGTTGCTTCGCACGCTCTACGCGGAAACCGAGGCGATGCTCGACGGCACGGACTCGGTTCTCGACCGCACGGCCCGGGTCCTTGCGGCCAAACAGGAGTTGCGGGCCGCCTTGCCGGACTGGACGGACGATCAGTTCGAGAGCTACGCGGGCCGCCATTATCCGCATTACTGGACGAGGCTCGACCTGCCCCATCTGGTGCGAGACGCAAACCTGCTGACCACGTTCACGCGCAAGAAGAAATCGCTGGTAACGGAAATGATGACGGATGCCTTCAAGGGCATCACGGAACTCACCATCGCGGCGGCGGACCACCCGCGCCTGCTCTCGATCATCGCCGGGGCATGCGCATCGGCGGGCGCCAATATCGTGGACGCACATATCTACACGACCACGGATGGACTCGCGCTGGACACTGTTTCGGTTTCGCGCGGCTTCGACCATGACGAAGACGAGATGCGGCGCGCGGCACGTATCGCGCAAGGGATCGAGCGCGCTCTGCGCGGAGAGATCTGGCTGACCAAGATCGTCGCCGCGAAGGGCGGCGTCCCGAAAGGCCGGGCCGCCTTCGCGCTGCGCCCGAAGATCATCGTCGACAACACGGCCTCGCGGCGACACACCGTGCTGCAGGTCAGTGGTTTCGATCGGCCTGGATTGCTGTACGACCTGACAAAGGCAATCTCGAACCTCAACCTCAACATCGCCTCCGCCCATGTGGCGACCTTTGGCGAAAAGGCGGTCGACAGCTTCTATGTCACCGACCTGACCGGAGCCAAGATCACCGATGCCCGGCGCGAGGCCGCGATTCGCACCAGCTTGGCCGAGACCTTTGCGGGTAGCGACGCGGCGTGATCGGTAAGCCAGGACGCGGTCGCGCCAAACCGCGCCGGTCGCAAAAGCCGCTTGATTTCCATCACCGGGCACCAGATATGGCAGCGAGATTGCCACAGTTGAGCTCCGCGACCTCCGTCCGGTCTTGCGGACGCTTGAACTGACCCAAACCCCAGAAACGGAGGGTCACCGCAACAGCGGCGGCACTCCTGTCGAGAGTATGTGCCATGCCGGATCCCGCCGAAACGGTTTCGCCTGACGTCCCAGGGACCGAGACTAACCAGAATGTCAGGGAAGCGCCCGCTCCCACGACCGAGGGCGACGCTTCCACCGAAGTGCTCAACGCCGAGATCGCGGCTCTCAAGGACCGAATCCTGCGGACCATGGCCGAGATGGAGAACCTGCGGCGCAGGACCGAGAAGGAAGTCGCCGACGCCAAGGCCTATGGCGTTTCGTCCTTCGCGCGCGAGATGCTGACAGTCGCCGACAATCTGCAGCGGGCGCAGGCCAATTTCCCGCAAGACCAGCGCGAGGCGCTGCAGCCGGCCGTCAAGGGTTTCGTCGAGGGCGTGGAGCTGACGGAGCGCGATTTCCTGTCGCGTCTGGCGCGCTTCGGCGTGAAGCCGATCGAAACGACGGGCCAAAAATTCGACCCGAACAAGCACGAGGCCCTGTTCGAACTGCCCGACGAATCGGTTCCGACCGGCACGGTTCTGCAGGTGATGGAGACCGGCTATTCGATCGGCGATCGCGTCCTGCGACCCGCAAAGGTCGGCGTGTCCCGCGGTGGCCCCAAGAACTGACATGGTCGAACAGCGGGGATTCTTACGACGAGAAGAACTCAGGCTGTAATCACGGAATCTCGTCCGAAGGCGCCATTGTCCCGAGGGCGTCGGCCAGCTTCATGCGGGCCGAGCCCGGCTTGAGCGGCTTCTGCTGGCTTTCGTGCGGCGCCCATCCGGACAGCCAGACGAGTTCGAAGGTGGCGCGCACCCGGCCGTCGGGATCGGAGAATTTTTCGGCATAGATCTGTGCGGCGCGCAGCAGCATGCCGCGGGTCATCGGCTCGCGCCGGCGAAGCACCAGCGCGTTGGTGGCCCCCATGGCCCGAAGATCGGCGTAAAGACCGAAGGGGCTTGCATAGCGCACGACCAGCGGCTCCACGTCGGTCACGGGCAAGCCGAACCCCGTACGTTGCAGCAGGTGACCGAGGTCGCGAAGGTCAGAGAACGGCGCCACCCGCGGACTGGCGCCCCCGGTCAGTTCGAGTTCCGCCATGAACAATGCCTGGCGCAGTTCCGTCAGGGTCTGGCCACCCAGCAGGCAACCCAGGAACAGCCCATCCGGCTTCAACGTCTGGCGTATCTGGACCAGGGCGCCCGGCAGGTCGTTGGCGGCCTGCAGGGCCAGGAGCGACACCGCGAGATCGAAGCTTTGCCGCGCGAACGGCAGACGCTCTTCGTCGGCGACGAGCGTCAGTCGGGCCTCGTCCGCGGCTTCGGCGACCGGCGCGGCCCGCACCAGCAGTGCCTCGGGTAGGGCGTGCCGCAGCGACACTGCAAGCCCGGGGCGCGGCGTTCCGATATCGAGAACCGCGCGAAAATCGCGTTTGACGGTCGCAAGGCGCTCGATGAGATCTTCGGCGGCCCGCGTCAGGAGAAAATCCTCTCCCGCGCTTGCGCGCGCGCGGAAGAGCCTGCGGCGTAGCAGCGGACGATCGAAGATCTGCGGCGCGTGAGGGGATGGAAGCTCGGTCACCGGGTGCATATGGGCCGCGGGCCCGGGCGGGTCAAACCGCCCTGCCCCGACGCCGTCCGTCCTGGCTCAGCGGGCCAGTGCCACCTTGCGGGCGCGCGTCGCGGCGGTTCTCGCTGCCTGGGTGACGTGGAACATCTCGAGCGTGTCGAGATCGCTGTCCGTCACCGGGGTCAACGCCGTATCCATGTAGTCGCGCTTCTTGGGGTCGCGCTTGATGGCCTGCTCGACCCGGAACATCTGCAGGAACAGGCGGCCGAGCCGCGCGTGCTTGCTCAGCATTTCCCACCAATATCTCGGATAGAAGCTCAGCGGGCTCTCGATCGGGAAGCCCGGCCGCCGATCCTTGCGGACCTTGCGCCGTCCGAGGCCGCTTTCCAGCGGATGGATGCCCTCGATCTCCATGCTGCCCTGGAACCACAGCAGCAGGTATTGCATGGTCGAGGTGTTGATGCCGCAGGCCGCGGCGCGGCGCAGCACGGTCTCCACATGCTCGGGCGTGTAATAGGTGTCCCACGCCAGCTTGTAGGCGTATTCCCACTCCTCCTTGCTCATCACCGGGTGGCCGGTGGTGACATGGAGCAGGTCGTATTTGTTCATGTCCGGGTCCATCGGGACATTCGCCATGAACAGGCGCTTGTGGTCCTCGGAGCCCGGCAGCGGCGTCAGGCAGAAGAATTCGAGGATGTCGAGAGGCAGCTCGCGTTGCAGGATCTTGATGTCGCGCACGATGGTTTCGGGCGTGTCGGTCGGAAAGCCCAGGATATAGCCCGCGTAGGTGAAGCAGTGGACCTTCTTCCAGGCCAGCAGCATCTCGCGATAGTCGGCGATGCGGTTCTGCTTCTTCTTGGCGCCGACGAGGCTTTCGGGGTTGATGTTTTCCAGCCCGATGAACACGCGCTTCACCCCGGCGCGCGCCGCCTTCTCGATGAAGTTCGGGATCTTGTGGCAGAGCGTATCGACCTGGATCACGAAGCGCAGCTTGATCTTGTCGCGCTCGCGGATCTCGATCAGCCGGTCGAAGATCGGCTCCCAGTTCTTGTTCCGCGCCAGATTGTCGTCGGTGATGAAGAAGTGGTTGATGCCCTGGGCCAGGTTGGCGCGCACGATCGCTTCGATGTCGTCCGGCGTCCGGTAGCGTGACTTGCGCCCCTGCACGTTGATGATGGTGCAGAACGAGCACTGAAACGGGCAGCCGCGGCCGGCGTCGAAGCTCGAGAGATGGCCGACGGTCCGGCCGACCCGTTCGGCCGGCAGCAGCGGGGTCGGAGCGGCGTCGATGGCCGGCAGATCGGCCATGTAGTTGTAGATCGGCTGCAAATTCCTGTTGGCGGCATCCTGCAGCACGCCGTCGAGCCGCCCTTCCGCCTCTCCGGCGAACAGCGCGATACCGAGGGCCTGCGCCGCCTTGATGTCATCCGGCAGCTCCGGCAACATGGCGAGGCAACCCGAGACGTGGAAGCCGCCGAGGCACACCTGGACCCCCGCGGCACGAAGCGGGCGCGCGAGGTCCATCGAGCGCGGGAACTGGTTGGACTGTACGCCGACCAGCGCTACCAAGCCGAAGCCGTCGTTCTGCTTGATCCTTTCGGCAATGCGCTCGGCCCGCACCCGCGAATTGGTTTCGTCGATCGCGGTGATCTCGAAATCTACGTCGTCGCCCAGCACCTTGCGTTCCGCGCATTCCTTGGCGAGGCCGTAAAGCACCGCAAGGGAGTTAGACGGAATGGCCGACCGCATCCACTGGATCACGTAGCCGTCGTCGTCGTAATGCGACGGCTTTATGAGAAACAGCAAGAACTTGCGGCGGGTTGAGGTGTGGACCATCGCGTCCTCGCATATGGCTCGCGGGAACCGCCCATAGGCGCGCCGTTCACCTCGCAAGCTCGGGCCGAACGGCCCTCGATACAGTGTCGGACGCCCAACCGCAACGCGCAAAGGTCGACCGAATCCATTCGGGACACAACCGTGTCCTGGGCGCCGCTTGCCATTGCGGCCGCCCCACCCTATCGACGGGCACCCCTCCCCCAGGAGCCGAGCCTTGCAGCGCCCCGAACCGGAAATCACGCCTGAGCTGGTCGCGGCGCACGGTCTCAAGCCGGACGAATACGAGCGGTTCCTCGCCCTGCTCGGACGCACGCCGACCTTCACGGAACTCGGCATCGTGTCGGCGATGTGGAACGAGCATTGCTCCTACAAATCGTCCCGAAAGCATCTGCGAGGCCTGCCCACCAGCGGGCCGCACGTGATCCAGGGCCCGGGCGAGAACGCCGGGGTGATCGACATCGGCGATGGGCTCGCCTGCGTGTTCAAGATGGAGAGCCACAACCATCCCTCGTTCATCGAGCCTTACCAGGGCGCCGCGACCGGCGTCGGTGGCATCCTGCGGGACGTGTTCACCATGGGGGCGCGGCCGATCGCCTGCCTCGATGTGCTGCGCTTCGGCAGCCCTGATCACCCGAAGACGCGCCATCTCGTGGCTGGGGTCGTGGCCGGCATCGGCGGCTACGGCAATTCGTTCGGGGTGCCGACGGTCGGCGGCAGCATGGCGTTCGATCCGAGCTACAACGGCAACATTCTCGTCAATGCCATGGCGGTCGGCATCGCGCGCACAGATGCGATCTTCTACAGCCGGGCCACCGGGGTCGGAAACCCGATCGTCTATCTCGGCTCGAAGACCGGCCGCGACGGAATCGGCGGCGCCGCCATGGCCTCGGCCAGTTTCGAAAAGGAGACGGAAAGCAAGCGCCCCACCGTGCAGGTCGGCGACCCGTTCGCCGAGAAGCTGCTGCTCGAGGCCTGCCTCGAACTGATGAAGACCGGCGCCGTGATCGCCATCCAGGACATGGGCGCCGCCGGCCTAACCTCCTCGGCGGTGGAGATGGGCGCCAAAGGCGACCTCGGCATCGAGCTCGATCTCGACAAGGTGCCGACCCGCGAAGCCGGCATGACCGCCTACGAGATGATGCTGTCGGAGAGCCAGGAGCGCATGCTGATGGTGCTCGACCCCGCCAAGGCGGCCGACGCCGAAGCGGTGTTCCGCAAATGGGAGCTCGACTTCGCGGTGGTCGGGCACACCACCGACACGCTGCGCTTCGTCATCAGGCACGGCGGCGCCGTCAAGGCCGACCTGCCCATCAAGGAGCTCGGCGACCAGGCGCCGATCTACGACCGGCCGCACGTGCCGGCGCCCGCGCAGGCCCGTGATCGAGCCGGAGAGCATCGCCGCGCCGATGCCGAACGGGCAGGCACTGCTGAAGCTTCTCGGCTCGCCGGACCTCTGTTCCAAGCGCTGGGTGTGGCAGCAATACGATCATCTCATCGGCGGCAACACCATCCTGGGACCGGGCCAGGGCGATGCCGCGGTGGTCCGGGTCGAGGACGGCCCGAAGGGACTGGCGCTCACGGCCGATGTCACGCCGCGCTATTGCGCGGCCGATCCGGTCGAAGGTGGCAAGCAGGCCGTCGCGGAAGCCTGGCGCAACCTTTCGGCCGTGGGCGCGACGCCCGCTGGCCCTGACCGACAACCTCAACTTCGGCAATCCGGAAAAGCCGGAGGCCATGGGCGAACTCGTGGGCTGCATCGAGGGCATCGGCGAGGCGGCGCGCGCTCTCGCGTTCCCGATCGTGTCCGGCAATGTGTCGCTCTACAACGAGACGGGCGGACGCGGCATCCTGCCCACCCCGACGATCGGAGGCGTCGGGATTATCGAGGACGTGGCCCGGGCCGCAACCTCGTGTTTCAAGGCCGACCGCGAGGCCGTGCTGCTGGTCGGCGAGACCCGGGGCTGGCTTGGTCAGTCGCTCTATCTACGGGACATCTGCGGCAGGGCCGAGGGGGCGCCGCCACCGGTCGATCTCGCGGCGGAGAAGCGCAACGGCGATTTCGTGCGCAGTCTCGTGCGCGAGGAACGCGCCAGCGCGGTGCACGACATTTCGGATGGCGGCCTTCTCGTTGCCCTCGCCGAAATGACGGCAGGCGGCATTGGGGCGACGCTCGATCGGCTGCCCGGGTCGGCAGCCGGAGGTGCATTGCCCTCCCACGCCGCGCTGTTTGGCGAGGATCAGGCCCGCTATCTGGTGAGTTGTTCGGCCGGGAAGGCTGCCGACATATTGGTCGTACGCTGAGGCCGCCGGCGTGCCGCTGGCCCGCATCGGCACGACGGGCGGGGACGCGTTGACCCTGCCGGGCGAGCCACCCATATTGATTGCGGAGCTGCGCCGGGCGCAGGACGAGTGGCTGCCCCGCTTCATGAACGGCGGCATTTCGGGGTGACATGGCATGGCAATGGAAGCGAGCGAAATCGAGCGGCTGATCAAGCTGGCGCTCCCCGACGCCAAGGTCGACATCCGCGATCTGGCCGGCGACGGCGACCATTATGCGGCGACCGTGGTCTCGCCGTCGTTCAAGGGCAAGAGCCGCGTGCAGCAGCACCAGCTCGTCTACAACGCGCTGCAGGGCCAGATGGGCGGCGTGCTGCACGCCCTGGCGCTGCAGACTTCGGCCGAATAGGCGCATGGCGCAACGCGCCGGAGCAGCCTATATCGGCCAGGAATATGATGGCGCGCAGATGCGCGGCGAAGCATGAGGGACCCCGACATGGCCAGCGTTCACGAACAGATCGACACCGAGGTGAAGAGCAACGATGTCGTGCTCTTCATGAAAGGCACGCCGCAATTTCCGATGTGCGGCTTCTCGGGCCAATGCGTGCAGATCCTCGACTACCTCGGGGTACCCTACAAGGGGATCAACGTCCTCGAGGACCCGGATCTGCGCCAGGGCATCAAGGACTACACCAACTGGCCGACCATCCCGCAGCTCTACGTCAAGGGCGAGTTCGTCGGCGGCTGCGACATCATTCGCGAGATGTTCCAGTCCGGCGAACTCTCCACCCATATGGCAGCTGCCGGCCTCGAGGTGAAGCAGACCGCCAAGGCCTGATATCTGGGCGGACACGGGGCGTTTTTCGGCGCCTCCGCACGACCTCTGATCCGCGACACCTTCAGGGAGCCCGATAGGCGCTCCCATCGGCCGCACGGGCCGGATGCTCCAGGTATGTGCCTGATGGAGGAACCGCGACCTCGTCGAAGCGCTCCGCCAGTTGGTGAAGGGCGGAGCGCATGGCCTGCCCCTTCAGCGGCCGGCCGTGACCCGTGACGACAAGTTCGGGCTCCAGGCCCGCGAGGGTCTCGACGGAACGACGCGAACTCTGCCAATCGGGCGTGTAGTATTTCGGGGGCCCGTGCACTTCAGGCTCCTGGGTGATGGCCGCATAGACCAATTCCTGCGCGGTGGTAACGAAGGCGTCTCCGACGATGAGTGTCCGATCGGCCTCCCGCCAGAGCGAAACGTGCCCTGGAGCATGACCCGGCGTGTGAATCCACCGCCAGCCCGGCATGGCCGGAACGCTGCCGTCCGGCGGCAGATCCTTCAAGAGCGACGACACATCGACCGGCTTGGTGGGGAACAGCGGCGACAGGGCCGCCATGAGGCCGCCGCCGACCTTCGGATCGGGTGGCGGATATGCGGCGGTTCCGTCGAGATAGGGGCGCTCGAGCGGGTGCGCGTAGACCGGAGCGTCCCAGGCTTCCGCAAGCGTGACCAGGGCACCGACGTGATCGAAATGGCCGTGCGTCATCACGATGGCGGCGGGGCGCGACTTTTCTCCGAACCGGGCCTTGGCGGCGCTTTTGATCAGCGCTGCGGTGCCAGCAAGCCCCGCATCGATCAGCACCCAGCCCCGGTCGGGTGCGTCCGGCACGCCGAACAACACGACATTGACGATGCCGAGCCGCCTATAGGCCAGGTCGGGCGCGATCTCGTGCGTCCCGTCGTCCCGCTCCGAATCGAATGCAGGGCTGTCAGCGCGTGCCGTGGGTGAAATCGGTATCTGTTGTGCCATGCCCAGGCTCCCGGGTCCGTTCCGGGATTCAAATCTGCGGGATTCGGACGAGGTTCCCGGGCCCGCTCACGCACTCAGGGTTTTCGGACGACCATTAAGGTTATCAAAACCGGAGCGACGGCATATAGAGGGCGATCATCCGGCACGCGCCCGCGTGCGCTCCTTCGGGGCTCGTCGTCTCGTGATCCGGTTCATCGGCAATCCGGTCCTTGATGTCCGAACGGCAATTTGCATTCAAAGGCACCCACGGGTTTGGCATGAGCACGAATTCCATCGAAGCCGGGCACCTCGTCGCGTTTATCGAGCGCATCGAACGGCTGGAAGAAGACAAGAAGACCGTCTCGGATGAGATCAAGGACGTCTATACCGAAGCCAAGGGCAACGGTTACGACATCAAGATCATCCGCAAGATCGTGTCCATCCGCAAACAGGACAAGGACAAGCGACGCGAAGAAGAAGAGATCCTCGACCTCTACATGCAGGCGCTCGGCATGGAGCGCTGAGCCCGGGACACTGTCCCAGGCTCAGCCCGCCCTGGTTCGCTCGTACCCGATCAGAACATGGCCGAGGCGTTGATCAGCGTTTTCCACACGCCCCAGGCGATGGGAATGCAGACCAGGGCCCAGGCTACGGCCGCCTTGGCGTCGAACCCGCCGGTTCCGATGCCGGACGACCCCGCCGCGGCCTGGGCCGGCCCAATACCGGGAGGCGCTGGAGCGGCCGGACTCTCCTTCATGAACCAGCGTGCGGCGACCGGCCGTACCAGCGCGTTGCAGATGAAGCCGACGGCCAGCAACGCCGCCAAGATGTACATCGTCCGGTCATAGACCAGCGCGCGCTCCACGCCGGCCGAGATCTGCGCATCCCGGATATAACCGACCAGCAAGGGACCCACGATGCCGGCCGCCGACCAGGCCGTGAGCAGCCGGCCGTGGATGGCTCCGACAAACTGCGTCCCGAACATGTCCGCAAGGTAGGCCGGGACCGTGGCGAAGCCCCCGCCGTACATCGACAGGATGATGCAGAACGCGCCGACGAAAAGTGCCTTGGAGCCCATATGGGCGAAGCTCGGGGCAGACGCATAGAGCACGATGCCGAGCCCGAAGAAGATGAAATAGGTCATCTTCCGGCCGATCTTGTCCGACATCGAGGCCCAGAAGAATCGTCCCCCGATATTGAACAGCGACAGCAAGCCCACGAAACCGGCCGCGATCGTCGCGATCGATTTCTTTTGGTCGGCGTCGAGGGCCGAGAAGCCGATATCCGGATGGCCGATGAGCGATCCCCCGAAGATCTCCTGCAGCATGGGTGAGGCCATGGCCAAGACCCCGATCCCGGCAGAAACGTTCAGCCAGAGCACCGCCCAGATCAGCCAGAATTGCGGGGTCTTGTGGGCCTCGTCGAGATGCACGTTGCCCGACGTTATCATGCTGTTCGCGGCAGTTGGCGCGGTCCAGCCTTGCGGTTTCCAACCGGTCGGCGGCACGCGGTAGCTGAACGCGCCGGCCATCATGGAGACGAGATAGATCGCCCCCATGACGGCCAGGGTTTCCCAGACCCCCACCGAGTTGGGCGACTTGAAATGATTGATCAGCAGATTGGCGAGGGGCGAGCCGATCATGGCGCCGCCGCCAAATCCCATGATGGCCATGCCGGTTGCCATGCCGCGCCGGTCGGGGAACCATTTCACCAGGGTCGACACCGGCGAGATATAGCCCAGACCAAGCCCGATGCCGCCGATAACCCCGAGCCCGATCCACATCATCCAGAGTTGATGAACGTAGACGCCAAGGGCAGAGATCAAAAAGCCGCCGCTCCAGCACAAGGCCGCCACGAAACCGGCCTTGCGCGGCCCCGCGCGCTCGAGCCATCCTCCAAAAAGCGCAGCCGACAGACCAAGAACCACGATGCCGATGCCGAAGATCGGCAGCAGCGCCGTCACGGGCCAATCGCAGGTCGTGGTGACCAGCGCGGCCGCGAGCCCCAGGTCCTTGCATTCGGCCGGCTGCGTGCCGCCGAGAGCGTGGGAGAGTGGCAGCCAAAAGACGCTCAGACCATAGGACATGCCGATACAGAGATGAATCGCGAGCGCCGCCGGGGGCACCAGCCAGCGATTGAAGCCCGGGCCCGCTACCGTTCGCGACCGATCGAGCAGCCCGCCCGGCGCCACCGCGGCCTCGCCGCCAATTCTCATCGTACTCATAAGGCTACGCTCCCCCCTGACCGCCTTCGACGAGGCGCCCCAGCATTCTTCACGAAGACGGAAGCAAGCAGACCCGGAAAGCTTTCCTTTCCAAGATTGCGCTGCAGTAATTTGCTGCACGCGCGTGCAACACTGCCGATCCAGCCAGTCCAGCTTGGGGCGACATCACCCCAGGCTTGCCACTTCCGGCTTCAACACACGCCGTCTTCAACGGATGCTTAGCTTCATCTTCTATGCAGGTTGAAGAGCGCTGGGGTCTTTGTCAATCTACTCAAAAGCAAGATAACCTAAGGGCGCAGCAGCCGATACCACGGTCTGTCCTTGTGCGCTGCCGCGAAGGCGGAGCGCCCTGCCACGGTGGCCCGGTAAACCGGCGCAACCCTGCGCCGCAACCCTCGCCTCGCGGCGGAGGCGCGGCGCCCGGTCAGCCTACCATTCGCCGGTATTGGCCATGGACGCCCAGGGCTCGGCGGACGGTTTCGGCTGGCCCTTTTGCAGAAGTTCGAGCGAAATGTTGTCCGGCGTGCGCACGAAAGCCATGTTTCCGTCGCGCGGCGGCCGGTTGATGGTCACGCCAGCGTCCTGCAGCTTCTGGCAGAGCGCGTAGATGTCGTCGACCTCGTAGGCCAGGTGTCCGAAGTTGCGGCCGCCTTTGTAGGTCTCAGGATCCCAGTTATAGGTCAGCTCCACCAGGGGCGCCTTCTCGGCCCTGCCCCGTTCGACGTCGTCGGACGCGGCCAGGAACACCAGGGTGAAGCGCCCCTTTTCATTTTCGATGCGTCGCGTTTCCACCATCCCCAGAAGCTCGGTGAAGAACCGCAGGGTCTTGTCGAGATCCGTGACCCGGATCATCGTATGCAGATATTTCATCGGATAGCCTTTCGGAGATTCTCACCAGGGCAGGAGCCCGCCTTTGAGCGCCTGCTCGGTCGCAAAAGCAAGCCGGTCAAAACGCTTCAGCCGCAGACGAGTTCAGCCAAAAACCTGCCCCGGACTGCGGCGGGGTGTGTCAAGCGAGAGCACCCCCTCCCCCCTGTGAAGCGCTTCCGCTTCGGCCGTGAACGTGCCATCGGAGCGGTGCAGAACCAAGGGGAGAAGCATCTTCAACGGTGCCCGACTTCCCTTGACGCCTGATATCAAGACCCGGATGGCGGGACCGTCGGGCTTGGCGTGGACGGGCATCAGCACGACGGCCCCGAGCCGACCCTCGCACCCCTGGAGCAGTTCCGGCAGCGCCTCGGGTCGGTGAATCGCATAGAGGCAACCCTTCGGCGCAAGCAGCGCGGTTGCCGCCCGCAGCCAATCGGCATGGCCATGGGGCTCGCTTGCGGCGCCGAGCACATGGGCACGGGCCTTCGCCGCGTCGGTCGAGGGCCGGGTTGTCGCGGCATCGAAGAAAGGTGGGTTGGTCACCACGACATCGGCTCGCCCGTCCGGAAGGCCGGCGCCGCGCCGCGCCGCCGCATCGAACAAGTCGGCAGTGACCACCGCGATCCTGGACTCCACGCGATTGACCCGGCAATTCTCGCGCGCAAGCCCGGACACCAGGGGATCGTCGTCCAGCAGAAAACCGGTCACGCCCGGTTCGCGTAGTGCCACCGCCAGCCCCACCGTGCCGACACCGCATCCAACATCGACCAGCACGTCGCCCGGTCTGGCCGTACAGGCTGCAGCCAGAAGAACGGCATCGGTCCCAGCCCGATGACCTCGACGCGGCTGCCGCAGAACCAGCCGGCCGTCCAGCAACGCGTCGGTTACGACCTCCGGGGCCGCAGGCTCCGGGGCCTCCTCATTCACGCCCGAGCTCCTCCGACAGCCCACAATCGGTCAGCAACCGCCTTGCCCGCCGGGCCTCGTCGGCATCGACTAGGATGCGGCGCGGCAAGAACCCCAGCGAGCCCTCGACGGCACTCATGTGCTGATCCGCCACGAAGCAGCCGATATTCTCCTGCGCCAGCAGGGCCTCGACGAACGAAATCAGGATGAGGTCGTTGGTGCGAAGCAGTTCGATCATCGGTTTTGAAAGCACCGCACGGAGTGAGTTGCATAAATGCGGCCGAAGACGGCCAGCCTGCGGCGGGCAAGACGTGCCATGTTGCAGCGCCGCGACCTCCTCTTTATGGTCCGCCCGGATCTCTGTGACAAGGAACCGTGCCTTTGGGCGTTGTCATTCCCCTCGACGAAGCGGCAAGCGACGCCGACATCGCCAAGACTCTGGGCCTTGGTCCGGGCCGACATGGAGCGCGTCAACCAGACCATCCTGGCCCGCACCGGCTCGAAGGTCGCGATGATCCCGGAGGTGGCCAATCATCTCATCGAATCCGGAGGCAAGCGCCTGCGGCCGATGATGACCTTGGCGACTGCGGGATTATGCGGCTACCGCGGCCAGGGTCACATCAAGCTCGCGGCTTCGGTCGAATTCATGCACACCGCCACGCTATTGCACGACGATGTCGTGGACGAGAGCGACATGCGGCGCGGCAAGCTCGCGGCCCGCATGCTCTGGGGCAACGAGGCGAGCGTGCTGGTCGGCGATTTCCTTCTTGGACAGGCGTTCAGGATGATGGTGGAAGTGGCCTCCCTGCCCTGTCTGGGGGTGCTGTCCGACGCTGCTGCCGTGATCGCCGAAGGCGAGGTCATGCAGATCTCGGCCGCCAAGGACACGGAAACGACCGAGGACGATTATCTCGCGGTAATCCGGGCCAAGACGGCGGCGCTGTTCGCCGCGGCTTGCGAGGTCGGCCCGATCCTGGCCTCACGCCCGAAGGCCGAGATCGCCGCATGCCGCGCTTACGGCACCAATCTCGGCATCGCGTTTCAGCTGGTCGACGATGCGCTCGACTATGGAGGATCGAGCACCAAGCTCGGCAAGAACGTCGGCGACGACTTCCGCGAAGGCAAGATCACGCTGCCGGTGGTTTTGTCGTTCCGGCGCGGCAACGCGGCCGACCGCCAGTTCTGGCGACGCACCCTGGAAGAAGGGTCGATCGAAGACGGCGACCTGCAATCCGCGGTGGCCATCATGCGGCGGCATGGTGCCATCGAGGACACGGTCGAGCGGGCACGTCATTACGGTGCCATGGCCCGCGATGCCCTGGCCCTGTTCCCGGATTCGGACTGGAAGCAAGCGCTGCTCGACGTCGTCGATTTCTGCATCGCCCGAGCCCATTGAGAACCGAGCGAAGCCTCCGGTCGAAACCTACCGCAGCGCCGTGGCTCTGACCCACCACTCGGGGTGATGGCTCCGGAGTTCGGTTGCGGCGCGCCGCGCGGCGGTTCGGTCGCCGAACAGGCCAAAGCAGGTGCTGCCCGAACCGGACATCCGCGCCAGCAGGCATCCCGGCATGTCGCGCAGGGCGGCCAGAATTGTGGGGATGGCGGGCGCGAGTTCCGCTGCCGCAGCCTCCATGTCGTTGCGCCCTTCGGCGAGCGCCGCGAAATAGGATGGATCGTCGAGACCGTCGTGAATCTCGCGGATGCTCGCCAGGAGGCCCGTCCTGGCCGGCCTTCAGGCCCATCCTGCCGAACACAGCCTTTGTTTCGAGATGCACACCTGGGTTGGCCAGCACCGCGAACATCCGCCGGGCGGAGAGGGGCAGGCCCAGGCGGTCACCCGTGCCGCGCATCATTTTGGACCGCGGTGCGAGGCAGACCGGCACGTCGGCGCCCGTGACGCGGGCCGCATCTTGCAGCCGCTCGTCGGAAGCCGCTAGATCGTTCAGCTTCGCCAGCAGGCGAAGCGCAGCCGCGGCGTCGGACGAGCCGCCCCCGATCCCGGCGCCGACGGGCAGGCGCTTGGTCAGCGTGAACCTGCCAGTCCTGAGACCGGGCACCCGGTCGCCCAAGGCGCGCGCAGCCCTGAGCGACGAGGTTCTCGTCAAGGTTGCCAGCCTGCCCGGCCGTGGGGCCCAGCACGGCGAGGTCGAGCGGCTCGTCGGGCGCCAGTTCGAGGAGGTCCGCCGACCCCGGCGAAGGCGACCAGACTTTCAAGGTCGTGATAACCGTCGGGCCGCCGCCGCACGACGTGCAGAGTGAGATTGATCTTGGCCGGCGCACGCGTTCGAAGAAGCATGGCGGCACATCACCCGAACACACCCGGAGGTCAACCCGGCCCGCTAACGAAGCACATTGTCCGGGTTCTGCCGCTCCAGTTCCTCGCCATAGCGGCGCAGCGCATGGGCCTCGGTCATCAGCCCGACGATCCGGCGCGTCGCCTCATGATCCACGACCACGAGGACGTCGGCTTCGCTCTTTTCGAAGAGGTCCAGGGCTTCCCGCACACTCATCCAGGGCATGAGCATCCGATCCTTGTGCCGCAGCAAGGTTGCAAGTTCCGCGCCCCCCTCCTCGAGCGGCGCGGTGTGCAGGTCGTCGAGCAGCACCAGGCCCGCATAGCGCTCGTTTGCGTCCAGACCCGCGATCTGCTTCTCGGCGCCGAGCGGAAACTTCTGGCGAGCCTCGCGGAGCGTCAGCGTCACGGGCGCCATGCGAACGTCGGCGCGCATCAGGTTCTTCACCGACAGCTCGCGCATCCAGCCGATGTCGTGCGGGCCCCGGATGGCTTCGCCGCGCAGGTGAAACCGCCAGGTCGCGAAGGAATAGCCGAACAATTCGCGCACGATCACGGACGACACCACGGCCGCGATCAGGGCGCCGAGCGTGATGCCGAAGTTGCCGGTAGTCTCGAGGGCCAGGGCCGTCATGGTGATGGGCGCGCCGATCACCCCGGTGCCGAGCGCCGCCATGCCGGTCAGGGCCGCGACATCGGGGTCGAAGGCCAGATCCGGATTGATCAGAAAGCCGGTGTCTGCATAAAGGCGCCCGATCAGAGCGCCGATCAGCAGCGACGCGTAGAACAGCCCGCCCCGGAACCCCGAGCCGAGCGAGATCGCGGAGGCGGCACCCTTCAGGATGATGATGGTGATCAGCATGAACGGCGTGAGGGATGCGACCAGGTCGACCACCATGGCGCCGTGCCCCGATCCGAGCACCTGGGGCGACACCAGCCCCATCAGGCCGATCAGGGCGCCGCCGATCACGGTGCGCCAAGCGATCGGGACCTTCAGGCGCTTGAAGATCGTTTCGCTGCCCGCCACCGCAAGCATGAGAATGATGCCGGCCAAGCGAACACAGGACCCCGATCGCCAGGATGTGGACGAGATCGCCGGCCCCGATGGTGCCGAGCGAACCTGGGCGGATCAGAAAGGTGGATTCCTCGAAATTCCGCGCTATGAGGCTGGCCGTCAGCGCGCTGGTGGCGACCGGGGCGAGAGCGCTGACCGTATAGGTTCCCAGTACCACCTCGAAGCCGTAGAAGGCACCTGCGAGCGGCGCCCCGAAAGCTGCGGCTATCGCGCCGCCGGCCCCACAGGCGACAAGCAGGCGAAGGTCCGCGCGGCGCGCCGCGAGCGACAGGCCGAGCCGCGAGGCGATCGCGGCCGAGATCTGGGCATATCCGGCTTCCATGCCGACGGACGCACCGAAGCCGCAGGACGCGATCGTCTGCACGGTCAGCAGCAGGCTGCCCTTCAGGGAGAGCCTGCCCCCGAACAGCGCATTGGCTTCGATCGCATCCGCAAGTCGTCCAGAAAACCGTCGCGCATAGCGGGCCAACATCGCGAGAATGACCCCGCCCAGGATCGGAACGCCGATCACTCTCCAGGACGAGAGCATGTCGGATCCGCTGAGCCTGTGCCCGTCCGGCAACCCGAACAGTATCACGTGCAATTCCTGCACGATCCATCCCATCAGGGCCACCAGGCTCCCGCTGACGACGCCTATGACCAGGCTGGCCAGGACAAGGCCAACTCCCCTGGCCCGAACGAATGCACGCACCCAGAACGGTAGGAGGGTGCCCGCGGCTTGCTGCTCGACGTTCGACCGATCGTTCCCGATGAGGATGGCGTCAATCCAATCTGTTCGGACCCCACGAAGGCGCAGCGGCGCTTGGCCGCGCGAACGCCTCCGCTCCCGATCCTGCATTGCGCTCCATATTTGAAGGATATTGGCATAAAGAGCTTCGAAAATGTTGCGCTATAGCGCCGTGGCAGCTCTGGCGGCCGAGATCGTGATCGCGCGCTGCGCAGATCGCGTAGCAAGACCGGGGTCAACTGGCGCTGACTTGGCCGGCCGCGTTCGGCTATCGGCGAACCGATGCGCCGGGCGTGCGACGCCAGATCCGGCCTGAAGGTCTTCCTGCTGTCGACGCCGCGAAGTCGTCCAGCAACGGATCACGGCGCGCAGCGTTACTCAAGCAGCCGAACTCGAAGGCGCCGGCTGGCTTCGAGGTGACCCTTTGGCGCGAGAATTAGGGAGATTCTCGCAACAGCGGAACTTCGCTAGCCTGCAACACCGCTGCGGCGAGTCACGGCGCGTTGCGGCCGAAACGCGATGCTCTGTCCCTCACGCGCGAAGAAGGATCCGGGCAAGGCCGCCGCAAGCTCCGCCTCGATCGCGGCCAGCGCCGTGTCGTCATGCCGCTTGTGGTGATGGAATGCCGCAAGCGCGTGGGCGCCCGCGGCCCGGCACAGGGCTACGCCTGCCTGCCAGGTCGAATGGCCCCAGCCCCGATAACGCTCGAACTCGGGCTCGGTGAACATCGCGTCGTAGATCACGAGGTCTGCGCCACGGCAGAACCGGACCACGTCGGGCGCCGGGCCTCCCGCCTCATGCTCGATGTCGGACACATAGCAGACGCTACGACCCGCATGATCGAACCGGTAGCCGGTTGCTCCGCCCGGATGGCGCAGAGGGCAGGTCGCCACGCGGTTCCATCCTCGAAGCGCAGCGTTTCGCCCGCCTTGAACCCGACATAGGACAGTTCAGACGGAAGCTCGGCCAGCGTCACTGGAAACAGCGGTGGTGAGAACAACGTGTCCAGAGGTTCCTTGGCGGTCTGTCCCCCAAGATTGCCGCAATGGATGGTGACCGGGCAGCCGGCAAGCATCGGGCGCGAAAAACGGCAGGCCCGACACGTGATCCTGGTGCAGGTGACTGAGCAGCAGGTCGATGCTGGCTGGAGCGTTGCCGCAGAGCGCCCGACCCGCAGCTTCAAACCCGGTGCCGGCATCGACGATGAACAACCGGGTCCCCAGCCGGATTTCCACGCAGCAGGTGTTGCCGCCATAGATCAGCGTGCTAGGCCCTGCGACCGGAATCGACCCTCGCGTGCCCCAGAAGCGCACGACGAGGTCATCGGCTCCGCCCTCGGGTCGGTCAGGACTTATGGTCGGGCCACCAAACCTTCTTCGACTTGAACAACCGCGCTCACCATGGAGCACAACGCCGGAGACGCAACATCGATCGTCGCGCATGACGCCGAACATCGCAACCCCTCAGGGGAACCGCTGCCCTGAAGCCGGTGCGCCGGAGATCCACAATCGGCAGCTGGGCTGGCCTCTACCGCGGGCGGCGGCGGCGCCGACCCGCCTGGCCCTCGTCGGAGATGACGACGGGCGCCGGAAAACGGACGGCTTCGCGCAGCTTGGGAAAGCGGTCGACCTTGTTGGGCAGCGCCATGGCTGCGACGAAGTGTTCCTGAAAGCTCGGCTCGATCGCGGTCTCGATCTTCTCGATGTCCGAGAACCACCCGCTCGATCTCGGCCCGCATCCCGGCATTGACAAGCGCGATGCGGGCGCCCGTGCCGGCCGCATTGCCGGCCGAGCCGACCTTGTCGAGGTCGCAATCCGGGATCAGCCCCAGCACCATGGCGTAGAGCGGATCGATGTGGCTGCCGAAGGCGCCGGCCAGCGTGACCCGGTCGACATTCTGGATGCCGTAGCGATCCATCAGCAGCTTGGCGCCGGCATAGAGCGCCGATTTGGCGAGCTGAATGGCGCGAACGTCGGTCTGGTAGAGCACCAGTCGCGGCTCGCCCTCGCGCAGCACATAGGCGAAGGTTCGGCCCACGGCTTCCACCCTCGGCGTCCGCTCGGCCAAGGCGCCGTCGATCACGCCGTCTTCCGAGATGATCCCGGCCAAGAACATCTCGGCGATGACCTCGATGATACCCGAGCCGCAGATGCCGGTGACGCCGGTCTGCTCGGTGGCTTCCGCAAAGCCCGGTTCGTCCGACCAAAGGTCGCAGCCGATCACCTTGTAGCGCGGCTCCAGGGTCTCGCGATCGATGCGGACCCGCTCGATCGCGCCGGGGGCGGCGCGCTGCCCGCACGAGATCTGGGCGCCTTCGAAGGCCGGCCCGGTCGGCGAGGAGGCGGCCAGCAGCCGATCCTTGTTGCCGAGCACGATCTCGGCATTGGTGCCGACGTCGACGAGCAGGCGGATCTCCTCGGACAGGTAAGGCCCTTCGGACAGCACTACGCCAGCCGTATCGGCCCCGACATGGCCGGCGATGCAGGGCAGCACGTAGACAAGCGCGCCGGGCGCGATGTCGAGGCCGAGGCGCATGGGCCGGGGCCTCATAGGCGCCGTCGATGGTCAGCGCGAACGGCGCGCCGCCGAGTTCGGTCGGGTCGAGCCCCAGGAACAGGTGGTGCATGATCGGGTTGCCCACCACGGTCATGTCGAGCACCTCGGACCGCGCCGACGCCGGCGGCCTCGACGACCTCGCCGATCAGCGCGTTCAGCGCCTCCCGCACGGCGGCGGTGAGGTCCCGGTCGCCGCCCGGGTTCATCATGACGAAGGAGACCCGGCTCATCAGGTCTTCGCCGAACCGGATCTGCGGGTTCATCAGTCCGGCCGAGGCCAGGACGATGCCGCTGGTCAGATCGCAAAGATGCGCCGCGATGGTGGTCGAACCGATGTCGACCGCAACGCCCGAGCGCGCGGTCGGCGAAGCCGGGCCGCAGCGAAACGATGCGCCCGTCCCGGCGCACGGCCGCCGTGACCTGCCATTGCCCCTGCCGCAGCACCTTCTGCAGGTCCCGCAGCACGGGCAGATCGGCATGGATGTTGGCGAGGCCATGCTGGGCTTCGAGCGCCGCCGCGAGCCGGCGGAAATCGCTCGACGGGTCGTGCATGTCGGGCTCGGTGACCTCGACATAATAGAGCCGGATGACCGGATCGACCGCGATCGGATGGGCTTCGGCGCGCTTGCGCACGACCTGGCGGTGCACCTGCGAGTCGGGCGGAACGTCGACCACGAGATCGCCCAGGATCTGGGCCTGGCACCCGAGCCGGCGGCCCGGCTTCAGGGGTCCGCGCTTGTCGGTGTAGCGGGTTTCCACGGCATCGACCGGCGACAGGCTTGCGGCCGAGGACGAGATCGCATGTTTGGCGAACTCCCCCTCGCCGACCGTGACCTGGCAGCGCCCGCAGATGCCGCGGCCGCCGCACACGCTGTCGAGATCGACACCGAGCGTTCGGGCCGCCGCCAGCACGCTGGTGCCGTGGGCGAAGTTGCCCCGCTTGCCGGAGGGCGTGAAAACGACGAAGTGATCGGTCAAAAGCTCAACCTCTGCTGCGGCGCCGGCCCTCGCGACGGCCGCCGCCAGCGCCTTCCTGGCCCTCGGGGGCAGGCTCGCGGTACTTGCGGATCCAGGCGCCGCAATTGCTGTCGTGCCCCATCACCACGTCGGCGCCGAGGATCGCCTGGATATCCTGCTCGTGCAGCGGATTCATGATCGCCGAGGTCATGCCGGCGCCGATCATCATCGGCAGGAACGCTGCGTTGAGGCCGCGCCGGTTCGGCAGGCCGAAGGAGAAGTTGGAGGCGCCGCAACTCGTGTTGACCTTCAACTCGCCATGCAGGCGGCGCAGGAGGTGCATCAGCCGCAGGCCGGCATCGTTGATGGCGCCGACCGGCATGACCAACGGGTCGACCACCACGTCCTCGCGCGGAATCCCGTAGTCGGCCGCGCGCTCGACGATCTTCTTGGCCACCGCGTAGCGCACGTCAGGATCTTCGGAAATCCCGGTCTCGTCGTTGGAGATGGCGATCACGGCCGCATTGTATTTCTTGATCAGCGGCAGCACGCGCTCGAGCCGCTCTTCCTCGCCCGGTCACCGAATTGACCAGCGGCTTGCCCTTGTACACCGCAAGCCCGGCTTCCAGGGCTTCGACGATGGACGAGTCGATCGAGAGCGGAACGTCGACCGTTTCCTGGACCAACTTGATGCAGTCGGCGAGGATCTTCGGCTCGTCGGCCAGCGGAATACCGGCATTGACGTCGAGCATCTGGGCGCCGGCCGCCACCTGGGCCAGGGCATCAGCGACCACGCGGCTGTAATCGCCGCGCGCCATCTCCTCGGCCAGCAGCTTGCGCCCGGTCGGGTTGATGCGCTCGCCGATCATGACGAAGCGCCGCTCGAACCCGATCACCACCTCTCGCCGGTCGGAGCTTACCCGTGTCTCGGTCATGGCTTGTCCTTTGCTGCTCCTCGGCTACCGGCGCCCACCCTCCCCTCGTGCAGGAAGGGGGGCATTCGCCGGCACGCACGGAAGACTTCGTTTCTGGAAATTCTTCGCGCTCGGTCACGAGGCGTCCATGCTCTCGACCGAGCGGGTGGTGGGCACCAGATCCCGGTGCCAGGGCGTACGGCCCTTCAGCACCCCGGAGTCATGGACGATTTCGGAGACGTATTCTTCCTGGCGGTAGGCCATGACGTGGACCCCGGCAATGCCCTTCATGCCGTGCAGTTGCTGGATCATCTCGATGCAGATGCGCTTGCCTTCGGCCTTCTGGTTGCTGGCCCGTTCGAGCCTGGCGATGATCGCATCCGGGATATGGACGCCCGCCACATTGGCCCGCATCCAGCGCGCCGTCTTGGCCGAGGCCAAGGGCCCGACGCCGGCCAGGATGAAGCAGCGCTCATCGAGGCCCATGTCGCGCACGCGATCCATGAAGGCCTGCATCATGGGAAGGTCGAAGCAATATTGCGTCTGCACGAACTGGGCCCCGGCCGCGATCTTCTTGGCCAACCGAATGGGCCGGAACGCGTAAGGCGGCGCGAAGGGATTCTCGGCGGCCCCGACGAAGACGCGCGGCGGTGTCGTGATCTTGCGGCCGGACAGGAATTTCGCCTCGTCGCGCATCATCCGGATCACGGACAGCAGCGAGGTCGAGTCGAGGTCGAACACCGGCTTGGCCTGGGGCTGGTCGCCGCTCTGCACACCGTCGCCGGTCAGGCAGAGGATGTTGCCGACCTCGAGCGCGGCGGCACCGAGAACGTTGCCCTGGATGGCGATGCGATTGTAGTCGCGGCAGGAGATCTGCAGCACGGGCGAATAGCCGCGCCGCGTCAGCAAGGCACAGATCGCGACGCTCGACATGTGGCAGTTGGCCCCGGACCCGTCCGTGGCATTGATGCCGTCGACCCAGCCCTCGAAAATGGCGGCGCGCTCGTAGACGTCCTCGGGATTGGCCGAATCCGGTGGATTGAGCTCCGCCGTGACCGCGAATTCGCCGCGTCGCAACACCCGCTCAAGCCGTCCGCGCGAGGAATGGCCCGGCAATTCGCTGAGCGGAGCGCCGGGATCGATCCCGTAATCGTCAGGGTGCAGCATGGCGGCGAACGATCTCGAGCCATGACGACCAACCGGCCCGGCGGTGGTCGACCGGCGGCTGGATCTCGCTGATCTTGCCGCCGTGGCGCATCTGCGAAGCACCCTCGTAGGCCTTGACCCAGACGCAGGCCATCTCCGGATGCACTTCGCAATGGCCGTCCAGGCGCACGCCGCCGCAAGGGCCGTTGCGCAACGCCTTGGGACAGTTCATCGGGCAGGACATACCGGTCGAGGACAGGATGCATTGCCCGCACATGCGGCAATCGAAGAGCGTCGATTTCACCGCCTTTTCGACGGCCGCCAGGGGCCGCTCGATGCGGGCGAAGCCGATGCGGGCCAGGACCGGCCCGAGACCGATCAGGGCGCGCTCGAAACCCGCATAGAAGGCTTCGAAGAAGCGTGAATGCCGAACCGAAAACCGCCGCCAGGACGGCCGGTCCGCCGGCCGCACCTGACCTCGGCCGAACGCATCCGCGGCGCGGGTCGGCATCATGCGCGTCGTCCGCCCGACGCCACCAGGGCCTTGAGGGCGTCCTGGTCGAATTCGCGCTCGAGCTTCTCGGCCGCCGCCGTGGCTTCGGCCTCGAGATCGTCGCCACAGGGGGTCGGATCGCTGCGGCGCCATTGTTCGAGATAGGCGTCGGTGCCCACGGCGCCTTCGCGCATCGCCACGCGGTCGATCGCCTCGATGAAGCGCTTCGAAAGCTCCCGCTTGGCGCTGCGGCGGCCCGCCTTGACTACCACCTGGGCCGGGATGTCGCGCCAGGACAGGATTACGAGATCCGCCATCACGCCACCGCCGCGGCCGGCTGGTCCAGCCTGGGCAGAAGAAAGTGTTCGAGGCCCCCGAGGCCCGTCACCCGCATCTCGAATGCGAGGCCCAGCCGTGCAGCGGCGGCTTCCGCCTGCTTGCGCAGCCCCGCGTCCTCCACCTGGGCCAGATAGACCACGCGCTTGTAATTGCCGAAATAGACTTCGAGAAGCTGCGGAAACCGGTCGAGGCCGAGACCCTCGATGATGAGCCGATCGAAATGCCGCACCAGGTAGTCGGTGAGGAAGAAGATCGCCGGGTCGGCATCGGTCATCGCCTCGAAATCCGGCGTCCCCATGAAGAACTCGTAGCAATGGTTGCCGGCGATGCGTTCGACCCCCTCCTCGGCGAGCACGCGGTCGAGGTCGCCGCCGGTTCCGCAATCACCGTACAGGCACAGGATGCGATCGTAGCGGTCGCGATTGGCCCGGATCTTCTCGCGCACCGCGGGCGCTATCTTCTCGGGCCGATTGTGCAGGATCGCCGGCAGGCAGGCGATCTTCAGATGGTCGAGCCTGTTGGCCCGCACGACGGCGATAAGTTCGCGTGCGAGGGCTCCGCACGCGATGATCAGCGTCTTGGTCGCAGGAAAATCGAGCACCTGGGGCAACCCCGCTTGCGATCTCAGGCCGAAAGGGCCTGTGCCGAACCTTGCCGGCGCGCCATGAAGGCCTTGGCGGTTTCCACCGCGACCGCCGCATCCCGGCAATAGGCATCCGCGCCGACCGAATTGGCGAAGGCCTCGTTCAAGGGCGCGCCGCCGACCAGCACGATATAGTCGCTGCGCATGCCTTTTTCCTTCAGCGTGTCGATCACGACCTTCATGTACGGCATGGTCGTGGTCAGCAGCGCCGACATTCCGATGATCTCGGGCTGATGCTCCTCGATCGCCTTGAGGTAGTTCTCGACCGGATTGTTGATGCCGATATCGATGACCTCGAAGCCGGCGCCTTCCATCATCATGCAGACGAGGTTCTTGCCGATGTCGTGAATGTCGCCCTTGACGGTGCCGATAACCATCTTGCCGATCTTCGGCGCACCGGTCTCGACCAGCAGCGGCCGGAGGATGAACATGCCGGCCTTCATGGCATTGGCGGACATCAGCACCTCGGGGACGAACAGGATGCCGTCCCGGAAATCGATGCCGACGATGCGCATGCCTTCGACGAGCGCCTTGGTGAGCACGTCGTACGGTGTCCAGCCGCGGCTGAGCAGGATCCTGACGCTCTCCTCGATCTCGGTCTTGAGCCCGTCGTAGAGATCGTCGTGCATCTGCTCGACGAGTTCGTCATCGCTCAGCGAATTCAGATCGAGTTCGTCGTCGGCAGCCATCAAACGATCTCCAAACAGGTCGACGCAATGCATGGAAGCTTCGGCATTGTCGCGCCGCGCCATACCACGAACCGAAATACGCTGCCTAGTTTTGCCGTCCACCGCTGGCGCGTTCGGGACATGATATTGTATGCGTCCGACACGGCCCTGCATGGAAAACCGGCAGGCTCATCTGTTCTCGCGCGGCACGCCGGCCTGGGTCCGCGGCCGGGTGCCACGCAGGACGATCTTTGTCCCCTGTTCGGCCCTACTGCCGCAAACGAAGGTTTTCAGGGTCGAACGGGCTATCGGGGATGACCTGGGCACGGCGGCGCTCGCCGAGCACCACGATCTCGAGTTCCGAACCGACCTCGCCAAGGTCAGGCCGGACCATCGCAAGCGCCAGGGACTGGCCGACCCGCCAGCCATAACCGCCCGAGGTGGTTCGTCCGACGAGCGCGTCGCCGAGGTAGACCGGCTCCGACCCACGGGCGTCGGCGTCCGTGATGCCGTCCACGCGCAGGGTCACGAACCGGTTGCCAAACCCCTTGTCACGCTTCGACACCAGCGCGTCCCGGCCCAAGAAGTCGGCGTTCTTCTTGAGATCGACGAAGCGGTCGAGGCCCGATTCGAGGGCCGCATATTCGATCGAAAGTTCGCGAGGGATCAGCTTGTAGGATTTCTCGAGCCGCAGGGCGTCCATGGCACGGATGCCGAACGGCTTGATGTCGAAAGCCTTTCCGGCATCCATCAGCTTGTCGAAGATGTAGTTCTGCATCTCGATCGGATGGTGCAGTTCGTAGCCGAGTTCGCCCACGAAATTGACCCGCAGAGCCAGCATGCCGGCCGCCCCGATGCTGATAGGCCGTCCGGTAAGCCAGGGGAAGGCGGCATTCGACATGTCGGTATCGGCAACCTTTTGCATCAGGTCGCGCGAACGCGGACCTGCGACGACCAGAACACCATATTGCGTGGTGACCTTGTCGAGCCGCACGCTGCCGTCCTGGGGCAGCAGCCGGAACAGCGTATCGAAATCGTGGCTCTCGAGGGCACCGGCGGAGACCATGTAGAATCGCTCGGGCCCGACGCGCGTCAGCGTGAATTCCGACCGCACCCCGCCGTTCCTGGTCAAGAGATAGGTCAGCGTGACCCGGTTGATCGCCTTCGGGACGCGATTGGAAAGAATGCTGTCGAGCCAGGCCTCGGCGCCCTTGCCGGAAACCTCGAATTTGGCGAAGGCCGACATGTCCTGCAGGCCGACGTTCTCGTGCACGTTGCGGCATTCCCGCCCGACAAAGTCGAAGTAGTTGGACCGGCGGAAGCTCCATTTCTCGCGCGGCTTCGCGTTGTCGACCAGCGGCGGATGGTTCTCGTTGAGGATGACGTCCGGCTTGTCGAGGTCGGCGTCGCTGAGCTGATAGTCCGGCGGGCGCGAACCAGTTGGGCCGCTCCCAGCCGTAGACGGTGCCGAACACGGCGCCGAGCTTGCGCATGCGATCGTAGCAGGGTGTCTGGCGCAAGGGACGGGCCGCGGCTCGCTCTTCGTCCGGATAATGGACCGTGAAGACCTTGGCGTAGGCTTCCTCGTTCTTCTCCTTGAGAAAGCCCTTCGACGCATAGTTTCCGAAGCGGCGGGGGTCGACGCCCATCATGTCGACCGTGGGCTCGCCTTCGACGATCCATTCGGCGAGCTGCCAGCCCGCGCCACCCGCGGCCGTGACCCCGAAGGAATGGCCCTCGTTGAGCCAGAAGTTGGGCACCAGCGGCGCAGGCCCGACGATCGGCGAACCGTCGGGCGTGTACGCGATGGCGCCGTTATAGATCTTCTTGATCCCGACCTCGCCGAAGGCCGGCACGCGCTCGATCGCCGCCTCGACATAGGGCATCAGCCGGTCGAGATCTTCCTGGAACAACTCGTATTCGCTGTCCGCCGAAGGGCCGTCCACATAGCAGACCGGCGCGCCTTTCTCGTAGGGGCCGAGCAGCAGGCCGCCTGCCTCCTCGCGCATGTACCAGGAACTGTCGGATTCGCGCAGCACGCCCATTTCGGGCAGGCCCTGGCGCTTGCGCTCCTGGATCGCCGGATGCGGTTCAGTCACGATATATTGGTGCTCGACCGGAATGACCGGCACCTGCAGCCCGACCATGCGGCCGGTCTGGCGCGCGAAATTGCCGCTCGCCGATACGACATGCTCGCAGATGATGTCGCCGGCATCCGTCTTGACCCGCCACTCGCCGCTGCCGGTCCGCTCGATCGCGGTCACGGTGGTGTTGCGGTTGATCTCGCCCCCGCCATTGCGTGCGCCGCGGGCCAGGGCCTGGGTCAGGTCGGCGGGCTGGATGTAGCCGTCTTGCGGGTGCTGGATGGCGCCGAGCAGCCCTTCGGTATTGCACAGAGGCCAGACCTCGCGGATCTCGTCCGGCGTCAGTGTCTTGACCTCGATCCCGCCAATCGTGGTGGCGACGCCGGCATAGTACTTATACTCGTCCATCCGGTCCTGGGTGCGGGCGAGACGGATGTTGGAGACCTGGCTGAAGCCGGCGTTGAGCCCCGTCTCCTCCTGCAGCCTCTTGTAGAGCGCCACGGAATATTTGTGGATCTGGCCGACCGAATAGCTGACGTTGAAGAGGGGCAGCAGGCCGGCCGCGTGCCAGGTCGAACCGGAGGTGAGCTCCTTGCGCTCAACCAGCACGCTATCGGACCAGCCTTTCTTGACCAGGTGATAGAGCGTCGACACGCCCACGACGCCGCCGCCGATCACCACCACTCGCGCATGCGTCCGCATCTCGGTTCATCCTGTCAATTTCGGGCCAAGCTCGGCTGCGACTTTCAGGGTACGCATCACCGGAGTCTGCTTATCGCGCGACTTCACCTGTCGCGGAAGCGTCGGCTGCCCGCTTGCCTCTCCGGCTTGAGCCGAATAGGCCCAAGCGCATGACAGCTGAGATCCGATCCGGGCTCGTACCGCTCTTGGCGAGCGTCTTTGCGTGGCTCGCGGCGACGGCGGAGCCCGCGAGGGCCGTCGTCGGCCCTTCGCAGGACGGCACCGCGCTGGCGCCCTTCGTGGTGATGGTGCTCAACCATCTCGGAGCCACGGCAGGGTTCTGTTCGGGCATCGTCGTCAGTCGCGAGGCCGTGCTGACCGCCGCGCATTGCGTGCCGGCCGGCGCCGAACTCCGCGTCCATTTTCGCGGCCAGGATGGCGCGCCTGTCCTGCTTCCGGTGATCGCCACCGTGGTTCATCCGGGCTATCGGGCGGACGCCGTGAAGGCTCGACAACGCTCGATCGATCTCGCCCTGGTGCGCGTCGCAACCGCCCTGCCCGACCGTTTCCGGCCCGCGACCCTGTCCGACGAAATGTCCGCCGCCAAGCCCGGCACCCCCTTTCGCGTCGCCGGCTTCGGGGTCGCGCGTGAGCGCGAGGGTGCCAGTTCGGGCCAGTTGCGGATCGGCACCATCGAGGCGCGAGAACCGGTGTCCGACGTCTTGTTGTGGGCACGCGATCCACAGCACCGCGGCACGGGAGCCTGCACGGGCGACTCCGGCGGCCCGGTGTTCGAGACCGAGTCCGACACGGTGGCGGCGGTTACCTTGTGGTCGGCCGGTGACGGCAAGAACCGGTGCGGGGCGCTCACGCAAGCCTTGTGGCTGGCACCGCAGCGTGCCTGGATCGCGGGCATACTCGCCCGATGGACCCCATGAGCGCGTCCAAACCGCCACTCTCGAATTCTACGGCGCTGGCCCGGGTTTGACCGGTGGTGGTCCGCGCCGGGCCTTTTTGGGCCAGCGGGCCGGCCAGGACACGATGCGACCGGGAAGCTGCTCGATTTCGACGTCGTCCTCGGATGACGTCGCCTTGTTGCGGACTGAAATTCCTGCCTCATGCACGGTATCCGGACTTCCGGAGACCAGAGGATGCCACCACATGAGATCCTGACCATCGGCCACGAGGCGATAGGCGCAAGTTGGTGGCAGCCAGGAAATGGTCTCGACCAGTTCGGGCGTGAGTTTCACGCAGTCGGGAACGTGCGCGTGACGCTGGGCGTAGTTCGAGCAGAGGCAGGTGCCTCGATCGAGAAGCCTGCAGGTGACGTCAGTGAAGTGGATATCCGCGGTGTCCTCATCTTCCAGCTTGACCAGGCAGCAGCGGCCGCAGCCGTCGCACAGGCTCTCCCATTCAGGCACCGTTAAGGACCCGAGAGGTTTACGCCAGAATGGCTCCGCAATTTGCGACCCGACATGAGGATCGTCCGCCGAAATGTCAGGATCTTGCGCCAAAATAGACCCTCTTGCCTGGCACGGGCCTTGCCGCTTGTGCCTTGGGATAAGCGGGGCACTTGCGCGTCGGGAACGGCCGCGTCAAGACCTGTGTCGCTTCCTAGTTGTGCGTCGTTCCTCATCGCGTGGTCGGTAGCCCAGTGTCTCGAAATTCGCGTCTGTCCATGATCGGGACCCGGCTACGACGGGGGCTGTTGGCTTTCGACGCCTGGCTGAACTCGAGCTTCTTCGAGAGCGGACGCGGCGCGCGTGACGCCTATGAGAGCTTCACCGAATTCATGGAACGGTTCCATGTCTTCGGCTGGCGCCGGTGGGCCGTCGAGCTCTCGTGCGAGGCTTTGACCTTGGGCCTCGGCGGCTCGATCGTTGCGCTCGCTCTCGCGCTTCCGGCCTTTCACGAGACTTCGCAGGACTGGCTGAAACAGCAGGATCTGGCCGTGACGTTCCTTGACCGGACCGGGGCGGAAGTGGGCCGGCGGGGCATTCTGCACGACGACAGTGTGCCCCTTGAACAGATGCCTCCTTACCTGATCCAGGCCGTGCTGGCCACCGAGGATCGCCGCTTCTACGAGCACTTCGGGATCGACGTGATCGGCACCATGCGGGCCCTCAGCGTCAACGCGAGAGCCTCGGGCGTGGTGCAGGGCGGATCCTCGATCACCCAGCAACTCGCCAAGAACGTGTTCCTGTCCAACGAGCGGACGATCGAGCGCAAGATCAAGGAAGCGTACCTCGCGGTCTGGCTCGAGACGCACCTTTCGAAGCGTGAAATCCTCCAACTCTACCTCGACCGGGTCTACATGGGCGGAGGCACCTTCGGGATTCAGGCAGCATCGGAGTTCTACTTCGGCAAATCGGTTCGGGACGTGTCGCTCGCCGAAGCCGCAATGCTGGCGGGCCTGTTCAAGGCTCCGACCAAATATGCCCCGCACATCAACCTGCCCGCGGCACGCGCCCGGGCCGGGGATGTTTTGAGCAACCTCGTCGACGCGGGGCTGATGACGGAGGGGCAGGTGCACCCGGCGCGCCAGAACCCCGCGACCCCGGTCGATCGCGCCCGCGAAGTCGCGCCCGACTGGTATCTCGACTACGCCTACGACGAGGTCCGCCGCCTGGCGATCGACAAACGGCTCGGCAACAGCCGGGTGCTCGTGGTCCGAACCGCGCTCGATTCGAACCTGCAGGACCACGTGGAATCGGTCATCGAGGACCAGCTACGCGAGAATGGCCCGAGCTTCCACGCCAAGCAAAGCGCCATGGTGGTGCTGGAGCCGGACGGCGCCGTGCGGGCCATCGTTGGAGGCCGGGACTATGGGGCGAGCCAGTTCAATCGGGCCACCGAAGCCCTGCGGCAGCCTGGCTCGTCGTTCAAGCCCTTCGTCTATCTGACGGCCGTGATGACGGGCCGGTTCAAGCCCAGCACAATGGTCACCGACAGCCCGGTGTGCATCGGCAATTGGTGCGTGCGTAACTACGAGGGCGAGCGCATGGGCACGCTGCCGCTCTATGCCGCGTTGGCGCATTCACTGAACACGGTGGCCGTGAAACTGTCGATCGCTATCGGCAACGGCAACCCCAAGGCAGGTCGCGCCAAGATCATCGATACGGCACGCAAGATGGGCCTGACGACCCCGCTCAACGACACGGTGTCGCTGCCGGTCGGGGCCGACGAGGTCACGGTGATCGACATGGCGACCGCCTATGCGGCGTTCGCCAATGGCGGGAAGCACGTTTCGCCTTTCGCGGCCGTTGAGATTCGCGATGGGCGCGGCAACCTGATCTATCGGCACGATCGCGACGGCCCGCAGCCCAGACAGGTAGTCCCGGCCGCCGATGTCGCCACCATGAACTACATGATGTCCAAGGTGGTCACCGAAGGCACCGGCACGCGGGCGCGGCTCGACAATGTCACGGTCGCTGGCAAGACCGGTACCACCAACGGCTACAGGGATGCCTGGTTCTGCGGCTTCACCGGCAATTTCGTCGGTGCCGTGTGGTTCGGCAACGACGATTATTCGACCATGAACAAGATGACGGGCGGAACGCTTCCAGCCATGACGTGGCACGACGTGATGGCCTATGCGCATCAGGGTATCGAAACCCGGGCGCCGTTCGGCCTGGGCGAGGGCGCCGGACCCGCTGCCCTGACGGCGTCCAATGCCACAACAGTATCGCCGGCGAATTCCGGCGGAATCCACTCGACCAGCCTTTCACCGCGCTCTACGGCGGTCATCGGCGGGATCCAGGCGATGTTGCGGACGCTCGATACCAGCCAGGTCGCGAATTCGTCGGCGGAGGCCTATGCGACCGGATCGGGACTTGCGACGGTCCCGTCGGGAAAGGACCATATCGGAATCCCCTGAGAGCATGATTCGCAAAGGCCGGCGCGGATTTTCTGGCGACATCACGATCCATGTCACTGGATTCGATCGCGTGGACGATACTGATCCAGTCGGCTCGGTTCCGGCCCGGATAGGCTCCCCCGGAGCCCCGACCGCCGGAGGAGTCCCCATGCCGTGGCAGAGGCGCGCGTTCTGTTATGCTCCCCGGAGTTTCACCAGCAGGTCCTTACGGTGATGAGCGTCCCTGTTTCTTCCTTCAATGCCTTGGAACCGTCGTTCCCGTCACGACCGGCAGGCTCGGTGCCGCTGGTCCTGCGAATGCCAGCGAAGATCGCCATGGCGGTAGCGATCGGAACCGCGCTCGGCCTCGGGGCGACCGCATGGCTTTTGGACCGGCGGATCGATATCGCCGCGGCCCATGTCGGGCCGTGGGCGGCTTGGCCAAAGGCCGGCACCCCGGACATGGACCCCTATGCCCGGGCCATCTATGCACAGACGGGCCAGATCGCGCTCGTCTCGGCCGAGGGATTGCTCCTGGAGGCCGATACTGACGAGACTGGAACGCCGCTGACAGGTCGGTGCAGTTACACCATCGCGGGCGGCTCCATGGCGGCGCGTTTCTGGACCCTCAGCGTCGCCACGAACGCCGGGACCTCCATCGACAACCCGGCCAGCCGCTCCGTCTTCACCTCGTCGGACGTTCTCAGACGCAGCGACGGAACGTTTTCGATCGAGGCCTCGTCCTCGGCGCGGCCCGGCAACTGGCTTCCACTCTCCGCGGAGGACCGCCTGACCCTCGCCCTGCGCCTTTATGATTCCCCACTCGGCAACACGCTGGCCCAACTGGACAGGACGGCGCTCCCGTCCATCCGGAAGGTCGCATGCCGATGAACCGGAACTGGATCGCGCCGCTGCTGCTCTGGAGCCTCGGCGTGCTCTTCATCGCGGCGCTGGTGCATATCACGTCCATCCTGATTCTGCCGCGAGTAGCGCCCCACGACGCCTTCGCGCGGGTCGCCGCTCTGGGGCCGCCCGGTGCCGTGCAGGTGCTGCCGAGGGCGGCTTCTCGCCAGAACACGATACCGTTCCGCGACCCGGCCTTGGCCTCCGCGATCTGCCGCTACGATCTCCAGCAGGGTCCGATACGAGTCGGCGCGGTAGTGACCGACTCCGCCTTCGTGTCGGTTTCGTTCCACAACCGATTTGGATTGCCGTTTTACGGCCTCAACGATCGCGCCAGCAATGACGGCAAGATCGATGTCCTGCTCATGTCCGCGGCGCAACTCGAACAGGCCGAGGCAGCCGACAGCGAGGACGATCCGATCCGCGACGTCCGCGTCACTTCGCCGACGACCGATGGCTTCGTGCAGTTCGACGTCCTGCCGCGAGTGGGGGGCTACGTGGCTGGCGAGCAGGCTCTTAAATCAGTGAGCTGCAAGGTCGAGCGCGGCTTCTGACGTAAATTGTTGGACCGAGCCGGTCGCCTCGCCCAGCATTGCCAATTCGGCGGGGATATTCCCGGGCTGCTCCTCGCTTTCGCGGGAATAGCGAACCCCAGTGAAGAAAAGAATCCGCGCTCCATCCTCCGTGACCAGGATGGAACGTCGAGGCCGGGCTGGGCCGGTCCTGAAATCGACGATGTTGTTCATCCGACTGTCCTCGCGCTTTCGTCCGGCCATATCGGCCGTCCGGCACAGCGCTACGGGCCATTACGCGGCAGCGAAGGTTAATGTTGTGTCAACGAACCGCGGATAATTTGCGGGGATGGCTATCCTCACAAACCCAGGCCGCACGCAATGAACGAAGGTGACGATCTCCGTCGATCGCTCGAAAGGCTTGTCGCGCTGGGGCAGACCCCCGATGTCAACATCCGCCCCGTTCTGCTCCGCGTACTGGTCGACCTCTTCGTCAGAAGGGCTCATCACGCGCCAGACGAACTCGCGCAGTTCGAGGAGATCGCGCATCGCTTGCTGGAGGAAGTGGACGCTGACACGCGTCTGATCGTCGCCGAAAAACTCGCGCGCTGCCCGCGAAGCCCGCGGTCGTTTATCGACCGCTTCCTGGCCGATGGAGGTCTGGTGGCTAGCGCGGTGGTGGCGCACGCCGATCTCGAGCACAAAGTTCTGTTGAAAGCCGCGTCTTGGGGAAGTTCCGAGATGGCGGCCGCGGTGGCTCGCCGCACCGATCTCGACCTCGAGATTTCGCGGAGCCTTGCCGAGCGGCCGGAACGCGACGTCCTGTTGGCGCTTTGCGCCAACGCCACGGCCCCGCTCGATCGACCCTTGACCCAGTACATCGTAAGGCGCGCCCGGGGCGATGATGAACTTTCGCGCCTGCTTCTCGCCCGATCGGCGACGACATCGGCGGATTTGGCCCCTCTATTTCTCCTGGCCAGCGCCGAACAACGGGCCGCGATCATACTGTCGGCGCGCCGCGACGACCTTGGGCCGGAATCGACCCGCCCCCGCCTCAGCGCAGACCAGACAGCCGCCCTTTCCCGCGTGGAGCGTTCGATCCTTTCCTCCGACCAGGACAGCTTCGAGGACGCCCTGGCGGCGGGGCTGAACATTTCGGTCGCCGAAGCCTATCGCATCATCGACGATCCCCACGGCGAGCCGCTGGCCATCGCGCTTGCGGCACTCGGCGCGCCGCCGGAGTTTGCGGCGCGTGTCTTCATCCTGAGCGGTCCCGCGATCGGCAATTCGGTCATGGCGGTGCGATCTCTGATCGCCCTTGTCGAAAGCCTGTCGATGCGCACCGCGGGCCGATTGATCGCGGCAATGACCAGCACACCCGTGCAGGTGCTGCGGAGCAAGAAGGCTCTAAACCCGGAAGTTGCCAGTGCACGCCGTCGCGCGCCGGCCGAGAGCAAGCCGGCTCAGCTCAATGTTCAGCCTATTCCGCGGCGGAAGTCGGGAAGCCGCCCGCCGCGATGATCCTGCCCCCGCTGCCCCACTCAAAGGCCTCTCAGGCAGACAGATCGAGGAAGCAGCGGCCTGCCCCATCGTCGATCTCGACGATCCAGAGGTCGGGGTCGAACCGTATCTCGCGTAGCAGCCGGGTTTCGGCATCCGATGAGGGAATGCGATCGTCCTCATGCATGCGGACGAACCGGCGTTCCCCGTCCGATTGAACTTCGCTCTGCGATGCCGGACCGATCAGGACAGCCGTGCCGTCGAGGCAGTCGACCTTCACGAAAATCGCGCCCGCTTCCGCGGCGCCTCGGCGACGCAGCACGGCCGCAACGTTTTCGGCGCCGCAGCGCCGCAGGTAGGCTGCAACCCAAAAGTCTGAACGTAAGCGGGAGGAAGGCGCGCTCACCCGCGCCGGGCGCCGGCCGCCCCGGCAAGCTCGTGCAGCAGTTTCGGGGACAGGTCGCCCCCAGCGGACAGGTGCCGCTCATGGGCAAAAGCTTCGAGCGCGTGCCGGGTGGCCGCCCCCATGTGGCCATCGAGAGACACGGCGTAGCCAAGCTTCTGCAGTGCTCGCTGCGCGCTCAGGACATCCCCGGCCGGAGGTTTAACGGCAACCGAATCGGGCTGTGTCATTCCGTTCCGGCGCAAGATCTGCCCTATCCCGTCTGGATTCTGCACCGTGGACGCGCCGCCCCCTGCAATCGACCGGGGCCCGGAGACCGGCTCGCTCGACCGGGCGACGGTGCCGGTGACCGAGTTCGAGCCGGAGCCGGAAAGACCGCCTGAGGGCCGCCGCAGCGGCAAGGGGACCGAGGACCCGGGTATTTGTGCAGCATGGTGCTGGAGGGCCGGACCGAACAGCGGCGCAGGATGGTGGCCCTTTTGCAGCAGGACCGCGTTCATCACGATGCCGGACAACACCAGCCCGAAAACCAGCGCGGCCGAGGTTCGGGCCGGGTAGGCTCGCACGAAGCGTCGCAGGGGCGCCGATGCCGCCTGCAAGATCCCGGGTTTCGGGACTTTGCCGCGGCGATCACGCGGAAGAACGCGCTGTGCGTCGATGGCTGCTTCACGCAATTTTGTGCACCCTGGCGAGATCGGGCGGGCTTGCGGCCGGCTGCAAGCCTGGAGAATATCGACAAATAGTTTCGATTTTCGTCACGCTGTTAGGCTGCGGCACCACGCGGCGGCAATCGGACGGAAGCCGGACCGTGACGCGTGTCCCCTGCCCTGGAGCACTTTCGATGGCGATCTTGCCCCCGTGCAGTCCGACAAGGCCGCGCACGACCGAAAGTCCGAGGCCCGTCCCGTCGTAGGGCCGGTCATAGCTCCCGCGGGCCTGAAAGAAAGGATCACCCAGTCGCGGCAGATCGCCGGAGCCGATCCCGATCCCGGTATCGGCAACATAAAGCAGCACGGCATTTCCGTCCTGCCGGGCCCCGACCGTGACCCTGCCCTGACCGGGCGTGAACTTCAGAGCGTTTGAAAGAAGGTTCAGCAGGATCTGCTTGCAGGCCCGCTTGTCCCCCACGATCTCGTCCAACGCCGGACCGATCTCGCGCTCCAGCCGAATGCCGGCCTGCTCGGCCTTGAGGCCGACCATGTCGCAGCAGAGGTCGATGAGGGCCCGGAGGTCGAAAGATTCCGGAACGAGGTCGAAGCTGCCCGACTCGATCTTGGAAGCATCGAGGATGCTGTTGACCACGGCCAGGAGATGCTGCCCCGATTGATGGATGATGGTGGCGTATTCGCGCTGCTTGGCTGCGTCTCGGGGCGCCAGTTCCTCGGTCGCGAGCATCTCGGCAAAGCCTATAATCGCGTTCAGCGGAGTGCGGAGTTCATGGCTCACATTGGCCAGGAAAAGGTCTCGACCGGCGTTGCTTTGCTCGGCCGTGCGCTTCGCATCCTCCAGCGCATCTTCGTGCAACTTGCCCACAGTCACGTCCCGCATCAGGGCCAGCACCCCTGTCTCGGGAACTCCCCCGACGGAGGCATCCGGGGCGTGATGATGGCGCGCGCGCAGTTCCACCCAGGCGAAGATGGGTTCGTGGAACTCGCCCCTGCGGCTCGGCTGGGTCTTGCCGGTTCTGATCCGCAGACGGGCTGTGCGGCTTTCGCCCGCGCTCGCGGCGTCGGTCACGATCTTGAGGAACAGGGGGCGGTCCGCGACGTGGATATGCTCGAAAAGGCCTCGCCCGAGGAGGTCGCGAGGCTTGATGCGGAACAGCCGGTCGGCTGCGGCGCTGGCGGACACCACGACGCCCGTGCGATCGATCCGCATGACGACGTCGTCCATGGCTTCGGACAGGTCGCGGTAGCGCTCCTGCTCTAGCCAGCCGTGATGCTGCCGCGCCGATTGGAGCCGGCCAGCCATGACGGCGAGAACGGACCCGTAGCCGATGGCGGTCGCCATCATGGCCATGCCAAATGCGCCGAGGTCGGGGTCCGCAAGAAGCGGGATGTGCAAGGCGTTGATGAGGGCGAGGCCCATCGCACTGACGACCGCGATTCCGAGAGCGATGGACACATGGAGCGACCCGACCGAAACCGCCGCTTCGAGGGGAACCAGCAGCAGCACGCCAAGGCCGAAGCCGGAGCCGCTGCCGAAAGCGAACGTCCAGGCTAGACCGATCCAGGCCGCGAACCCGAGCCCCTCGCCGAGCGCCAGATTGCCGGTCCGCGACACCACGACAACGGCCAGCACCGGGAGCAGCAGCCAGCCGAGCGCCGCAACCTGCCACCAGGCTGGCGCCCCGCCCAGCAGGCAGAGCGGGGCCATGATCAGCGTGCCGAGCGAAATGCCGAGGCGGGTCGCAATGAAGATTGTGTGGCGGGCGGACTCGTCGGGCCTGGTGTCCATCGCGGGGTGCACAAGCCTGCCGACCTGGTCATTGAGGCTTGCCAGAAGGTTCACGCGATACTCCGCACGGCGACGTTGTTGGTTCCGTCCGCTCTGGAGAATGTGGCAGGCCCGCCTTAAGCGATCCCTAAAACTAACGGGGCTGGTCTTGCATCGTCGACGATCTCTACTTGCCTAGTCATGCTTTATCGCTTGTTTATGGTTTAGAGAACCTTACATGGTGTTTCAGGGCGAATGTCTGAAGGAATGCTTAATTCGGAATGCAATATTTGCTTTTAATCCTTGCTCCAACTGCAATTTGCTTCGGCTACCTTGACCGGAACGCTCCCTCTCGGAAGGAACCGGACATTGATGTTCTTCCTCGCGCGCTCGGCGGTGTGCATCGGCGTCGTCGCGGCGATGCTCCCGGACGCCAGCCCCTTGACGGGGCGCGCCATTCCGTCGGGAGCCGTACAAGCCACGGCGAACACCGCCACATCCTGGCTGCAATCACAGCAGCCGCGACAGGCGGGACGGCCCGATCAAGCCGGCCGGTTCGCTCTCACAAAGCTCGCCGGCACCTTGGTGGATCGCGGCGGTCTCTCGATGGAGCACGCGAGCATGGCACGCGACGCCGCGGTCCGGTTCGGCCTTCGTGCGGTCTTCGAGCACGCGACGAACAACTGACACGGCAACCCGGCCTGAAGCGCGGCCCCGCTTGCTGTGGGCCCACGTTGCCCCCCGATGGTCCCTGAATCGGTCGGTCACGCCGGGCGATGCGAGGGCGCGCGGGCGTTCTGGCAGGTTTCCAGACACATTCGGCTGGACAAGACCACCGGGCCTTTCTATAGAGCCTTCCTCGCCCCTGACTTGGCGTGGGCGCCCAGGTAGCTCAGTTGGTAGAGCATGCGACTGAAAATCGCAGTGTCGGTGGTTCGATTCCGCCCCTGGGCACCAATCAATTCAACGACTTAGGCGGCATATCCCCTGTCCGGTTTTCCATAGTTTAGGACTGGTTTTCCATTTTCGTTCGCTCATTGTTTCCGAGCAAATCCAAGCGCGCTACGATTTTCCGCGCCTCTTCCGACCTGTCCGCGTTTTCGGAGTAGTGTTGCGCCATGCCTAACGTTTGTTGACCAAGCAGGCGTCGAACGTCATCGAGGTCCGCTCCTGCCTCTCTGAGTCGCGTTCCTAAGGTATGCCTCAGGCCGTGCATGGTCAGGCCGGGTTTCACCTTTTGTTCCCCCTCCAGCCGCCGAATGAATTTGATGAAGCTGGAGTTGTAGCCGCTCTCCGTCCAAGGCACTCCCCGCGAATTCGCGGCCATTGTGACGGACGCGTGCGCAGGGGCAGACCCGAGCACGCCCGCGAGGGTCGGGTGGACGGGAACGGCAACGGCAACTTCGCGCTTCGCGGTGAGCACATTGATCATTCCGTCTTGAAGGGCCGCTTTCGTGACCTTCAATACGTCTCCCTTGCGGAACCCAGCGAACATCGCGAGCGCAATAGGCACCCGCAGGTAAGCCGGGGCGCAATCGAGAACTGCACGGCACTCGGCTTCAGACCATGGCCTGTTCTGCTTCGGCTTGGTGCGATCCCGTCGCAAGCGTCGGGTGCCCTTAACAGGGTTCTCCGCCAGTAGCTCCTTTTCGCGGCCAAATTCGGCGAGGATGGACAGGACCGCCCGAACGTTGTTCGCCATCCAGCGCCCCCGTTTCTCCCCAACTTCGTCGCGGAACCCCGCAACCCAACTGGGCTTGAACTCCACCAAGGGCATGGCGCGCACGGGCTTGAGCACATCGAACGCTCTATCGTAACTGATGCGGGTGGAGGGCCTGAGATCCCGCCAAAACGGCGATGCTCGATATGCATCGATCAGCATGCCCAGCGTGCCCGGGACCGCCGTTTTCTTCCCTAATGCGGCATTTATGCGCGCGACCTCCAAAATGAACTCCGCGGTTCCAAACGGAGCCTTAATTCGCTTCATTGTCTGGCGATGATAGTAGTAGGTGCGCCCCTTCGCGGTGACCCGCTTAAGGCCCTTGATCTGACCGCGAAACATGGCGCTCCTCCACTAGGCCCAACCAGCTTGTCGCAGGTTCGAGGCCGCTGCCCTCGCCCAGCCCGTCGATCCAGGCGTCCAGCGCGCGCATATCGTAGCGTTCCAATCGCCTTTCGTCCCCGAGCGCGATAGGCCGCACGGGGCATGTTGCTTCGAACGTCGGTACGCTCAGCCCGCAGTACCCCGCCGCTTGTTGCCGCGTGAGCAACCTCGGCGGGATCACGGCGCGGGCTGACACCGGTCGGGTCCTAGTCCGGGGCCTAGATGGCCGACGCCCGAACGCAGACCCAGCGCCCGCGCCCGTCGCGGCTGAAGCCCTGGACCGCCATCTGGCGATGGCTCTTGCCGCCCGACCCCGGGATGGCGATTCCCTTCTCGGTCAGGACGGCAAGCACGGCGTTGGCGGCGGGCAGCGACCCGATCACGCCAATAAAGCGCGCGGGCGCTATGGCGATGATCTGGCCGTGCTGGGCGTCCTTCCGACGAAAGCCCCAAGCCGTGTCCTTGAGCTTGGACGGCAGGCTCTGCCCCTTTTCGATGCGGGGAAACGTTGTGTCGTCGGCCAAGGCACTGCGCAAGCTGGCCTTCAAGGCGTTCACGGCTTCCTCAACCGTGAACACGGACCTGCGAGCAACCCGGTAGGCTTTCTTCACGCAGCGAAGTGCGTGTTCCGCCGTGAACGGGGCCACACCATAGTCAGCCGCGATCACCGCGCCCGCGGCAACGATGGCGAACTTGGCCGCGTAGCGACGCTCCCATGAGTCGTTGTCGGCCCCGACCTGTTCGATGAAGTCGGCCACGGCCTCCTTGACCTGAGCGGTCAAGAATGAGCGGTTCGCAACGAGAGCCGCCACGAACGGCACTTGGGCGACCCCATAATTTACGGCGATGGTCGCTTCCACCTGCGCTGCAAGCGGGATCGCCTCCTTCACTTTTTCGTCCGGCGTGCCCTGGAGACGGTCGAAGATGCCGCCCAGCTTAGGGTCAGGGATCTTGATGTCGATGTGGCGAAGCTGCTCGCCAGCAGCGCGACGGTTCGCGCCGTCCTCTAGGGGCTCCTCACCGGACGACATCCCTAAGGTGCGCCACGTCAAGGTCGGCAGATCACTGCTCACCTTGGCAGACCGGACCTTACCGTGACCGCCAGGAACCATGTAAGCGATGTCCCGGATCCGCGCCCGGCTCACCTGTTTGCCGCCCTTACTCCGACCCTGCTCGTCGAACACCACGGTCGAGTCATTGTGGGCAAAGCAAATCTCTTCGACGCCTCGGTCGGTAATGTCGTACGTTGCCGGGTCCGATTTTCGGGCACGGCCTATTTCCGACATACAAGCTCGGGCCGCCAAACTCTTGCCACCGCTTGAGTCCCCAAAAAATTGAATACCGCGCCTTCATCCTCGCCGAGGAGATCGAGGACGGGAGCACCGAAGCCGACACCAAGAGCGAATGTAAGGAAGGTCGAGGCTGCGCAAGCGGCTCGCAGCCCCTCTTTCCATTCGGCAAGGGTACCGGCTGTGATCCCGTAGCTGGGATCAATCGCTGTGGCCGCCTTAAATCGCAGCTCCTTAGCCTTGTCACCGAGCGTCTGATTGGGCGTCACAAAAAATTCGCCGTGCCACCCGCAGCGCCGGGTAACCCCCAGGCGGCCCGATGCCGGCGCAGCCAGGGCATCGCGGACGAACTGCATCGAGTCCGCCGCACTCGGAGGAAGAACGGCCCCCGCGTTAAGAAGCGCGTCTGCAACCTCGCTCACGTTCCGAACGGCTGCACGAGGGACGAGCAGAATGCCTTTCTTGCCGCTCAAACCGCGATAAACGATCTCCATATAAAAGGCGTTTTTATCAATGTCGTGAATATAACGCCGGACCAAGACTTCCGGAACGATGTCCGGCTTGAGGACCTTGTTGGGTGACTCGGAATTCATATTATTCTCCTGGCTGATCGTGAGCAGTGAGCAGATCTCTTAGGAACTGCTCACTGCTCACCGGGTTTTGCTTGTATGGCTGCGGGGTTGACTGATCGGCATGGCAGTTGCAGTTCACACAACTTGCAATTGCCGCCGCCATCGCGCTCGCTGACCGGATCGATGGCTGCGGTGCCTCGAATGTCGATCAGTCGGTTTTGCGCTGGATCACCACGCGCCCGGTGCTGGTCTGCACCAGCCGGGCACCGTGCAAAATCAGCCGTCTGCGAAGCCCGATCCGGTCGAGGAACAGGGCAAGCTCGACAGCGTCTTTGCCGCGTATCGGACGGCTACGCGTATTGCGGCAGTTGCGTGAACCGTCCGTCGTGCGCTTGACCTGATCGTAGCTCTGTCGGCGTTCGAATTCGGCCTTCATAGTGTAGGCGAGACCACGAAGGTTGCCGTCGAAGGGCGATACCGTCAGGGGCTTGAGAATGCGGACTTCGGCAGGAAAGTGCGTGCGGAAGTCTGTGATCTGATACTCGAACAGGCGTCCAGGGACGTGCGCGCGGATGTGCAGGAGCCAATGAGGATCGAACGCGTCCGTGAGGTGCTCGTTGAACGAAATGTCCAGTCCGGCGACAGCCACAGGAATACCGGCGTTCGCCAGAGCTTCTTTAAAGGTGCGTGGAAGAGAGACGGGAGAGGTCATTTCACGAGACCTCCCGGAGCAACGATGCCGTCGGCGTGGATAGGGCAGAAGACGGTGCTGCGGCCTCCCTGCGAGCCGGTGTTCTCCTTCAGGAACATAGCCGTCTCGACAACGAACCAGCGTTGCCATGCACGGGCGCACTCGGGACAAGCCCCGCTCATGCAGCGGCGGCCAACCTCGCAGCCATCGATCCGGTCAGCGAGCGCCATGGCGGCGGCAATTGCCTTACCGAAGCGGCGCAAACGCTTCACAACCTTCTTGCGATTCGCCTTGGCCTCGGCAGCCGTCTGGCAAGGGCGGTGGTCCCGGCCTTGGTGCCAATGCGGAAAGCCATCGCCATAGTAAAACTCGTTGCTGAGAACAGCGACGCAGAAGCGCGACGGGACGTCGGGTGGGCGAATGGCGGCGGTGCCATCGTTAAGCCCGTGCGCGCGCGGGACGCGAGCGCGGTAGTGCAGATCGATAGACATTCAGGTATCCCCTTTTCTTGTGGAGATCCCGAAATGTGGGCGTGGCTAATTTGTAAAAGAATTGACCGGATTAGATCGCTAACCGGTTAGCTGGGGGGATTAGAATTGGTCGCGGGCGTAACCGGGGCAGGCACATCCGCGTGGGTGCGACCGGCGTAAGCGTCGGAGATTATGGCCCGCACCATACCGGCCTCACGCTTCAGGGCGTCGTCGAGCGCCTTTGGCGGCTTGCCCCTTAAATGTTTGTGGGATCGTAGAGCCTCGTGGGTCCAGATCCGCTCGAACTGGGCTTGTGAGAGCGAACGCCTTGCCTCGTCGAAAACAGCCTTGACAGCCTCGAAGAGCCTGTCCCTCTTGTATTTTAGTCCAGTGGCATTGGCGTGCTCTGCGAGAGCCTGCGAAATTCGATTGATGAGAGCTTCGCTGAGTGCTCTACCGGCTTGTGGTTGTGCTGTTCGCGAAGGCTCCAGCCAACTTTCGAACGAGGCGCGACTGAGGAGCAGCACGCGGCGGCGACCCGCGATACGCAGGCACCCAACGTAGAAAGCCGAGGCGGTCTGCTTGGACCAATACATCGACCCTGTCGGGATCGGTTCGGGCTGGTGTGAACTCGATGCGTGAAATGCCTGAACCGCGCCCATCTCTAGCGCCGTGGCAAGCTCCGACACGACGTGCTTATAAATCTGATCGCAGACCAGCAGCGCCAATTTGTCGATGGTTTCCGCGACAGGACATCGATCAAGGTGATAGCTCTTGTCTTCGTCGCGCTCGAACCTGTATGTGAGGAACTTGTTAGTCTTCAGTTCGTAACGAAACGGGTGTTGCTGCCAGCCAGCTAAACGCCCCCACTGCTCCGGAAACTTTTTTACGCCCAAATGGTCCAGGGCTTCGTCCATATGCATGAACCCGGCGGGTGCTGGCCGGTCCAATAGAGAGCTGAAACGCAACGTCCTTCGTTCCAGAACGCCCAGGCTGTTTTCGGCGGGGAAGGTCACTTCTTGTGGAGAGTTCGGCTCCGACTTAAATACAGGCATGGCAAGCTCCGGCTGTCTCGGCGTGGCTGTCTCGGCGTGGCTGTCTCGGCCCAATCCGTGCCGCCCTTCACTAGACGAACGCTCAGCCCTCCATCGATAGGTTGGCCCGAAGCGCGCCCGTGGCAGTATACCTCCGAGCCTCGCCGATCATGCCCAGTGCTCAACCTTGCGGTTCGGTTCGACTTCTACACCGCTGTCCGCCAGATCGACATCGTCCTCGATCATCGCCCGAAGCCTGATCAGCGCGTCGTAGTGGCGGACGTCCATGCGTTGCGACGCAACCCGTTCGTCAATCAGCCTCAGCATGGGCCGGGCTTCATCATTCAGCATGACCCAACCCTTTTTGGCTTGTCGCATCAACACTCCTCTGTGCTGGTGATGATTCCAAAACTTGGGCGCGTCATCACCAGAGTTCGAGGCAGCAGGATGGCGTGTCTTGTTCGCGGCTGAACTGCTTTTCGCCCCGCTGACGACCCACCCTCGGGGTTTGAAAAGGAAAACCCGAGCTTCAGGCCAGCTACTTCACGTCCGCTTGACGAGAGCTTGCCGGAGTCAACGAGGGCTCGAAAGTGGGTCAGGGTCTCGGCCACGCCTTCGTCGAGAGACCACTTTCGATAAGGGCCAAGGAAATCAGTGATCGGCTTATCGCTCAGATCAGCCGGAAACGGGAACGGGTTCCCGCTGCAGGCAATGCGAGCCTCCGTCCCCTCGGAACGTATGATGTCCAGGACTTCCTCGATGGTTGACGCGACGCCGTTCAGATCGAAGACATTTGCGTCTTCGCGGTCCTCGGACACCGCCGCAACAAAGGCCGATGCTGCCTCCCTCACATACAGATACGGGAACGGTCCCGTGAAGGGGATTGTGTAGGGAACGCCGGTCACGGCGGCCAACATCGCTACCGTGGGCGCGGCGCTCATGCCCTGGTCGCGAGCAGGTCCGTAAACCACCCCTGGTCGAATCCCGACGCTCGTAATACCCCAATCCTGCCAATAGACCCGCGCCATGGCCTCGCAGCATGCCTTGTGGGCTCCATACAAGCGTAGCCAGCCAGGGACTGTCCGCCTGCATCGCCTGGATGGCTATCGAACTGGCATAGGTCAGGCGCTTGATGCCCAGAGCTTCGCGCGGTTTCAAGGACGTTGACGGTCCCGAGAACGTTGACCTTGGCCCCGGCAACCGGGTCCGCCTTGCAGAAAGGCACCTGTAAAGCCGCGAGATGGATGATGGCTTCGACGCGGTGCTTGTCGGCAACCGCTCGCAATCGATCCCCGTCGGCGATATCGCCGGTCTCCCAGGCGATGCGCTCAACCGCATCATCGGCCATCGCCAGCCGGGCACGCCGCTTATTGTCGGAGATGTCGAAGCCGACAACCGGCACATTTGCGTCAGTGAGATCCTTCATCACCCAAGCGGCGATGCAGCCGCCAGCTCCCGTCACCAAAACTGAACCGCTCGCCATTGATCTTTCCCGTGTTCCCGCCGCAACCAAATCGGACCTTATCGGTCCAAGCCCATGATGTAAGCAGCTTACGACGCACCCGGTTTCGGTTGAATTGTGGCTCTCTGCCCCACTCGGGATCCCTTGGTTCGTTTGCTGATCCTATACTGCCCGGGGTCGTGATTCGCGATTCGGGGACCTCTCGATGGCCGCGCTTAAAGAACTCCTCCAACCCAAGCCTAGCGCGAGACGGGCCGAAGCCTCACCGCAGTGCCGGACATCGACGCCCTCATGAAAAGGGCTTCCGAAGGCACCTCAAGGGCCTCGGCAGCGGGAAGGCGAGCTACTCAGCCTCGCCGCGATCCAGCAACGGCATTTGATCTCATCGACCGGGCCGCCCAAGCGTTGGACGCCCTGATGGGCCGGTGCGAGGAACTTGAGGCCAAGATGCAGGCCGACGCCGAGCGCGCCGAGGCCGAAGCCGCCGCGCAGGACGAAATCATCGCCCAATGGAAGAATTTCGGTACCGGCATGAAGTCCCAAGCCGAGGAAACCGACAGACAATTGCAGGCCATGAAGGCACGGGCTGAAGCAGCCGAAGCCCGAGCAGCCGCAGCAGAGGCCCGTGCCACCGCCCTACAGCAAGTGTCCGAGGCCGCCGCCCGCCAAGCTGCCGCCGCTGAGAATCTCTCGACAGAATTCCACGACAAGGTGATCGCCGACGTTTGGGATAGGCTCTCGAGCCCACTTGGCGCTGGAGATTGCTTCGAAGATCGGGGCTGCCGATCAGGCCGCTTCCGCTTTCGAGGGCATAATCCGGATGGGCACGGCGGTGTTGGGCGGTTCGCGAACCCGCTACGCAAACTCGCGGCATCGATCAGCTTGGCCCCGACCTCGATGCCATTTGCCGGGCCTGCGGGCCTCGATGGCGGGATTGTTGAACATCGCGGCTACTACCCTAGCTCGAATTCAACAATGGCCGTCAGCGGGCCGCCCACGAATCGCGCCCGCCTTCGAAGGTGGATCAAGCAGCCCAGGCTACGGCTTCTCCAACGGCCTGAAGAAAGCGAAGCCGACCGCCATCAAATGCCGCTGCCGTCAAGATCCCCGACATGAACGCGCCGGTATCGATGGAAACCCGGTTGCGGGTGACGACGGGCTGGTCGCCCATGATCGTGTGTCCATGGACCACCAGCCGAGGCAGCGGGTGAGGATAATAGAGAAATTCCTCGCGTATCCAGGTGAGGTCTTCATCGACCTGCTCCTCAAGAGGCACGCCGGGCCGGATACCGGCGTGAACGAACAATCGCTCCCCGTCGTCGTGCGTCAACGGCAGCGCCGATAGGAAGTCGGCATGTCGCCTCAGCGCGGCGTTGTCCGGCTTACCTCCAAGGTCGTAGCTCGCCAGCGTGCCAAGGAAGAGGCTCCAAGCCCAATCCGGGAGTTGCTGATCGGTTGTTACGGCGCGAACGAACAAGTGATCGTGGTTTCCGGCCAAACAGACGAACTGATCGCAAGGACGTCTCGGGCCAGCGATCAGTTTTTCGATGACCCCGCGAAAGTCGGGGCCTCGGTCAACGTAGTCGCCGCAAAAGACGATTTTTGCGACCCTGCGCCTGGCTGCAGCATCCAATTCGATTTGGTCCAGCAAGGAATCCAGGAGGTCGCGGCGACCGTGAATATCGCCGATGGCGTAAGTGATAGCGTCCATAAAGAGCAGAGTTCCGATAATTGGATGCGTGCCGACACGGCGGTGGCGGCGATGCAAGCCTGAGAGCCGCCATCGCAAGCGGCGGAAGGTGAATGGGACGATCCTGAGCGATGAAAACTGCCATCCGAAAGTCTAGGAATGCGAAGGTACGGAAGCAAGGTCGCGGCCGCGTGGTGCTCAAAGTTTAACCTGCGCTGGCCGCAAAGCTGCCTTGCGTTAAGCCACGGTACGTGCAAAAAACTCTCACTTGTTAAAAAAAGGGCCGCCCCGAAGAGCGGCCCAAGTCTAGGGAGGAAACGCCCAAAAGGGCATACAGCCAGAAGGCTGCACTGGCGAAACTACGCTGCACTGCAAAAGTTTCAAGCCCCGCGAGGGGCTTTTTGCGTCGCGCGATATTTCAGCCACGATTGAGAGCGCAAGGCTGGCGGTCGAGAAGGCAAGCGTACAGAACCCAGTTGGGCTCGCGGTGCAGCAAACCTCCATAGATCGGGCCGTGTTGGCGAGGATGCCTCGATACTTTTTCGACGTTCATGACGACAGGGACCGCCCCGACGACACCGGGACTGAACTCCCTGACCGCCATGCGATGCGAAGCGCAGCCGTTCGAGTCGCTGGCGAAATCCTGAGGGACGAGGCTGGCAAACTTGCCGGTGCACAGTGGACAATGACCGTTCGGGACGGGGGCGGGCGTACCTTGATGACACTACGGTTCTCAGTGGAGGAGGACTGATTGATACCCAAGAGAGGTGGCGCTGCTGCGGCGAAGGCACGTTCGTCTGCGCAAAGCGCATGTTGGTGAGCCCACTCTGGATTTGTGCTACCGGCCTTGATCGGCGCTCCCGACCTCGGGATCGGCGGCTAAGAGTGGCTTGTGCTCTTCCGAACCAGGAGGACGCCCATGCCTCGTTACCACTTCAACGTGTCCAATGGCGTTAGTTCGGTAGACAAACAGGGAATTGATCTCCCCGATATTCAGGCGGCCCGCAGTGAGGCTCTGAGCATAGTCGAGACGATTGTAGCCGAGGCCGCGCAGCGTCCCAACTACGGCGATAAATGGCGTATGGAAGTGACGGACCATGCCGGGCAGCCGCTGTTCCGGTTCGACTTCAAAATTCAGTAACCGCCGTATAGGCGATACGGCCCTCGCGGCTGACCCTCATCCCATGCTACGCCAAGGGGCGAGCATGGAAGGCACCCGTATGTCAGATAGGCGAGAGTTGTACCGCAGCCCGAATGGGGACTCGTGGTCACTCGGGCGGGAGCCTCAGAACGGCCATGCGTTCATCATCCATCAGCCAAATGGGCCTTCAGGAGGGCGTGCATCTCACATCGAGCTAGGAGAATTCCTAAGGAATGGAGCGGGACCAGAACAACAAGCCCTACTACGCCTGATCGGCAACCTAGTTGAGGTTCCCCCTTATGCCGAACGCACCTAAAGCCCAGCAGTCCCACAAGACGGCTCAGAGCACGGCGGTGTAGACCCTTGTGGATTCGCTTATGTGGGCGTCGGCTTTGCTGGGTCGATTGATTGCCCTCGACTGTCGATGCCATTGCCGGGGATGACGGCCTCACCCGC
>CAWKNU010000007.1:0-673307 GCA_963851175.1 uncultured Alphaproteobacteria bacterium
GCCCTGTTCACGATTGTTTTGATCCCCAACGCAGCGAAGGCGCAGATCGCGCTCGGTTGGCCGGTCGCCTGCAAGGTCGGGGAGACCTGCGAAATCCAGCACTATGTCGATCACGGTAGTGCCGGTGCTGCCCAGGATTACCGATGCGGGACGGTGACCTATCACGGCCACAACGGCACCGATATCCGCGTGCTCACAATGGCCGATGAGAAGGCGGGTGTTGATGTGCTCGCCGCCGCGCCCGGGCGGGTGCTACGGGCTCGGGACAACATGCCGGACGTGTCCGTGAGCGTGACGGGGCGCAACGCGGTCCATGACCGCGAATGCGGTAACGGGCTGGTGATCGCCCACGCGGATGGGTTTGAAACGCAATACTGCCACATGGCCCAAGGTAGCCTCGTGGTGAAGCCGGGCAACACGGTCTCCGCCGGTCAGAAGCTGGGCCATGTCGGCCTGTCCGGCGATACCGAGTTCCCGCACCTGCACATCACCGTTCGGCACGATGGCAAGATGATCGATCCTTTCGCCTATGGCGAGCCCGAGGGCGCTTGCAGTGGCGGCGTTTCGCTTTGGCAGCCCTCTCTGCAAGCCTCACTCCAATACAAGGCAGGCACGGTTCTCAACGCGGGCTTTGCCCCGCGCCAAGTGAAGATGGAGGACATCGACAACGGCGCGGGCAAGGAGGCGCTGACGTCCAATTCACCGGCCCTGCTCGCGTTCGTTCGCGCTATTGGTCTGCGCAAGGGCGACGTTCAACGGATCGTATTGAACGGCCCGCATAGTGAGATCGTGGAGCATGCCGCCCCGCCGCTCGACCAAAACAAGGATCAGGCTCTCTACGAAGTTGGGCGAAAAAGGCCAGCCTTGGGCTGGGAGCCCGGTGAATACCAAGCGACTTACACGGTGACCCGTGACGGGCAGGTCGTGATCGAGAAAACCTTCACGGCTCGGCTTGGATCGTGACCCGACCGGAGCGTTTTGGCTGTGACGCTCGCCTATAGGGCCGAGCGCGCTTTGGTGAAGCCGCCGAACGCAGCGAGGATATCGTCGTAAAGAGCGGTCGCGACCTTTTCCATCGCGGAAGCCCGCTGTTCAGCAGCTTCGGCCCGTGCAGCGGCGGCATCAGCCCGGGTGCGTTCTGAATTCGGCTGTCTGTTTCAGCTCCACAAGCTCGCCCTGGGTAGATTCGAGCTTCTCGGTTATCTCAGTGGCAAGCTGTTGCCATTCCATTCTGGCAGCTTCCGAGGCTTCCAGATCAAGCCGGGCTTGTTCAGTGACCGCCACCAGCGCCGATTCCAGCTGCTCGCAGCGGCTCTGCATTTCCCCAAGGGCTTCTGATCCGCGCTTGAGAACCTCGAACGCAACCTCAAAGGTGCGGGGAGAAGAAGCTTCAACCTCGCGCGCCTCGACTGGAGGGGTGCCGAAGACCCGGGCCATAAAGGTGTTGATGTCTGGGGCTTGTGCCTGATCGACCTCAGACAAAATCCGTTCAAGTTCGAGAGCAACTGGGGGCTGCCGCGGCTTCGATTCAGCCAGAGACATTCGAACGTCCTCCGCGGATGCGTGTGAGTTGCACAGGTGACCACCGGCGGGTTCCCGGGAGCTTCTCGATGCTCATGCGAGAGTGCAATTGGAATCCTTTGTCGACCCCTTAATGCGACAGCACGGCCCGCATGGCAGGCACGATGAAGAGCCGGCTGACGGCTACCGCGGCGTGAAATCCGTGGTCCGGACTTACCCGTCGGCAGTAGCCCGCCATCAAGCGGGCGCAGTCTTCCACGTCCTTCAGGCTCAGCAATTCGCATGGGGTGTGCATGTAGCGGAGGGGAACCCCGAGCAGCCCCGTGGCCATGCCGTCCCGGTTCAATTGCATGACGTTGGCATCCGTCCCGGTCCCGCCCGGGTTGACGCTGACCTGATAGGCGATTCCTTCGTCGCGCGCCGCCGATGTGATTAGGTCAAAGGTGACGTGGTTGGTGTTCGGTCCTCGAGACACCGTCGGGCCTTTGCCGACCTCGATCCGTCCGTGTCGCGCCTTACTCAACCCCGGCGAGTCGGTTGCATTGTTGACATCGACCGCCAAACCAGTCTGGGCGGCGATACCGAAACTCGCGGTTCGCGCGCCACGGATGCCAACCTCTTCCTGGACCGTGGCAACCGCATATACGCCGACGTTCTGGTGAAGGCCGCCATCCTGCTTCAGCAGCCGCAGCGCCTCGGCGACAACAAACGCGCCCATTTTGTTGTCGAACCCACGGGCGGTCGCCCGATCTCCCAAGAGGGTCTGAAATTCGTATTGGAAGGTCGCCACATCGCCCAGGCTAACAACCTCTTCAGCTTGCGCACGGGTGCTGGCCCCGATGTCGATCCAGAAGTCCTTGAACTCGGGCTTTCGCTTTCGTTCCGCCTCGTCCTGCAGGTGAATTGCCGTGCGCCCGATCACGCCGGTGATGCGCTCTTTCCCGTGCACCCAAACTCTTTGGCCAACCGGGATCGCGCTGTCGTGACCGCCGACGCCTTGGAAATGCAGCAGACCTTCATCATCGACGTGGTGCACGATGAAGCCGAGTTCGTCCATGTGCCCGGACAGCATAATACGCATGGGTGCATCCGGATTGAGCACCGCCGTGACATTGCCGTGAACGTCGGTGGTGACCCGGTCAGCAAGCGGTTCGCTGTATGCCCGATAGACCCGGGCTGCGGGTTGCTCATACCCGCTTGGCGACGGCGCGTTGGCGATGCTCTTCAGGAACTCAAGCGATTCTGATCTCATGCTGGGTGTGTGTAGCCAAAAGGCTGAAACGGCGCAAAGCTGCAGTGATCGGTCGCCCGGCTCCAGGCCCATTGAGGGGCGAATCCAGGCTCCGCGTCACCGAATCGCTGTCGCTAAACTCTGCCGTTAATGACGGTATTTGCGCCACTAAGCCATTGATTCTAAACACTGGTGCGGCCAAGAGGACTCGAACCTCCACTGGTTGCCCAACTAGCACCTCAAGCTAGCGCGTCTACCAATTCCGCCATGGCCGCAGTCGCTGAACCGGCAAGGCCGACCGCAGCGAGGGCGTCACCTAACAAATCGCCTGCCCCGTGACAAGGCCGAACCCGACGCAATTGGGCTCCGGCTCTTCAATCCGCGGCGCGCTGGACCTATGTTCGACCTTCCTCCGGCGCACGAGCCTATGACATCTGATTTGTTCTCGATCGGCCTACAGGAGCCGGGAGCCCCCGGTGCAACCGCCGCCGAGTCCATTGCAGACCGGCCGGGGGCCCGGGGCCGCACGCCTGCGGGTTTTTGGCTGACGCCCGGTTCGCCACCGGTCGAATGGTCGGTCGCGGACACGCCCGTCGATTATCTCGAGGCTGTAGCCGCGATGGAGGCGCAGGCCGCGCTGATCGCGGACGGGCGCGGTCCGGAGCGCGTCTGGCTCCTTGAACATCCCCCGCTCTACACGGCCGGAACCTCGGCGCGCGACGGTGACCTTGTCGCGGCGGAATTTCCGGTGCATCGCACCGGCCGCGGCGGCCAATATACCTATCACGGGCCGGGCCAGCGGGTGATTTACGTCATGCTCAACCTGCGCCGTCGCCGGCCGGACGTGCGGGCCTATGTGGCGGCCCTGGAGGATTGGGCGATAGGGAGCCTAGCCCGGTTCAACATCCGGGCGGAGCGCCGGGAGGATCGCGTCGGGGTGTGGGTCGTGCGACCCGACAAGGGCGCAGGTCTCGACGGCACGCCCGCCGAGGACAAGATCGCGGCAATCGGGGTGCGGGTGCGCCGCTGGGTCAGCTATCACGGCATGGCGATCAACGTGGACCCGGAGCTGCGCCATTATGCGGGGATCGTGCCTTGCGGCATCCGGGCGAGCCAGTTCGGCGTAACCAGCATGGTCGACCTTGGCCACCCGGTAACGCTGCCGGAGGTCGACGCGGTTCTGCGGCGCGAGTTCGAGCGGATTTTCGGCCCTACGATAGACGCCTAGTCCCGAATCCTGTAGCCCTGGCACCGCGTGCGGCACCTGGTCTGGCCTTGCCGGTTGGAAGCCGGGGAACCTTCGGCATCCAGGTCCGTTGCCGGAATAAGTGGAGGGCAGGGTATGAGCGAGCGACCGACCAAACTGGACAAGACCGACGCGCGGCAGGCAAAGGCCGGCCTAGGGGTGCGCTACGTCCTGATCGGCGGCCTGGTTCTCATCATCCTGGCTTTCCTGGTGGTGTACTTCGTCGCGAAGTGAGGGCGCGCCCTGACGCGGCTCAGGCCGCGTAGGCGATGTGCGCCAATGTCTCGAGTTCGGTTTCCGGACCATCGGTCCATCCGGCGACTGCCCGCCGGCGTACCGCGCCTGCAAACCAGTAGGGGACGCGGTGTGCCCCTTCGAGAATTTCGATCAACACGCCAAGGCCTGCGAGCGTCCGAGAGCCATCGACCCGTCGGAACAGCCATTCGGCATCGCCTTCCGTGACAATGCCGGTGGGGCGGCAGTCCCAGACGACGTGATCCGTCACGACTTCGGCCAGAAGCGCTGCCCAGGCCTCGCACTCGGGGCGAACCAGGCGGTCGAGCCCGAACAGGGCTTCGATCTCGATGCGGCTGAGCGAGCGCTCGCCAAAACTTTCGCGCCGCAGGACCGCGACGTCCCTGGCCGAGACGACGCCCTTTTTCGCCAGCTTCGTAATCGCGCCGGTCGCGTCCTGTTCTTCTCTGGCGATCGATAATGTATCATTCATGTTCGTGTCCCCTTTGCTGTACTCCAGACTGATTGTCTGGAGTTGCGGAAACATGAACATGTAAGGCCGGATATTATGACGGTTAAGTCAAGCCCAATACGTAGAGTTTCTAGTTTATTGCCGAGATAGTTCTTACCGTCTGATAAGGATTATGAAGAGAGACTTACACTGCCAAACGGCAGCAGGTCGATCGAGGTTCGGAAAGGCTGCCCTCAGGCCAGCCGCGCGAGTTCCGCGGCGGCCTGCATCTCACGCCAACGCCGGGCGCGTCGCTCCATCGCCTCGGCATCCTGGCCCCAGCGCGCCTCCTGGAATTCCTCGTCGACATGGGCCGCGCTCCAGGCTTCGCCCGCCGTCAGATGGCGCCGGAGCACGGCAAGCCCCAGAAGCGCCGACCCTGTGAGACTGGTCATGACATTGAGGGCTGTCGCGCGGAACGGCGCCCCGGCGCCCTCACCCACAACCGCGACGAGCGCGGCCTTGACCTGTGCCAGCGTGCGGTCCGGCTGGGCGACGTGCATCACCCCCTCGGCCAAAATGAACCGCGCCCCGGTCTCCTCCCTGACCCAGTCGAGCACCGGGTCCCAGAGGTGCGCCTGCTCGGCGACGAGTTGCTCCGGCTCACCGGCTCGGTAGATCAGGAGATCGGACCCCACATAGCCGACGACCTCGGCCAGCACCGCATCCATCTGCTCGGTCACACCGTCGATCGCCACGTTGGCGATACGCGTGAGCGGCATCTCGAGCGGGTCGATGAACTCCCCAGCGGCATTCCACTCGGCCGCGACCGCTTCGGCGGCGGCCCGTGTGGGCAGGGCCAGGACACGGCGGGCCGGCGTCTTGGCCGGGCGATTGTCGAGCAGGATCGTGAAGCCGCCATCCTGCTCTGCCACCTGCGCGGTCTCGAAGAACCGTTTGACCCGCACGGGAGTCGTCCCCCGCTGCGCCGCGAAAGCCGTGGAAATGCGCTCTTCCGAGAGTTTCGGGACGCCGTCCTGCTTCATATCCGTCTCGCTCAGCTATTCCGGGGCGTTCTCGATCGGATCGAATTGCTTGATGTCGAACCCGAACAGATCCCAGCTTTGCTGCATATGGGGCGGCAGGGGCGCCGTGACATCGATCGAACCGCCGCGCGGATGCGGCACGACCAGGCGGCGCGCCAGCAGATGTAGCTTCTGTTCGACATCGCTCGGCACCGCGCGCGACGGATCGAGCTTCTGCGCCGCGTTTTGGCTCGCGCGTCCGTATTTGGGGTCGCCGATGATCGGATGACCAATCGCCTCGGCATGGGCGCGCAACTGGTGGGTCCGGCCGGTGATGGGCTTCATGGAAAGCCAGGCAAGGCGCGGCAGAACCCGATCCACGGTTGCATAGAGCGTCACCGAATGCTGGGCATTCTCCTCCCCGTGCTTGGCGACCCGCATGCGCTCGGCAAGTGCCCGGTCGCCTTTGACGCCCGCACCACGGCCTTCACCCATGGCCTCGCCCTTGGCGAGAAAAAGGGAGATGCGCCCCTGGGCCGGACGGGGCACGCCTTCCACCAAGGCCCAATAGACCTTGCGGGCCTGGCGCGAGCGGAACGCTTCCCCGAGCTCCGAAGCGATCCGCCGATTGCGCGCCACCAAAAGCACGCCGGACGTGTCTCGATCGAGACGATGCACGAGCAGCGGCCGGTTGCCGTCGGAATCGGCCAGAGCCTCCAGCATGCCATCAATATGATGTTTGGTGCCGGAACCGCCCTGCACCGCGAGGCCGTAAGGCTTGTTCAGCACCAGAACGTCGCGATCCTCGAACAGCACCATTCGGGCGATGGCGCGGCGATCGTCTTCCGAGGGAGAGACCCGACGTACCGCGGGGGCTGCGACCTCATCCGGGCGCAGGGGCGGCACGCGGATCTGCTGGCCGGTCGCGACCCGCGTCGACACCTTGGCGCGCGCACCGTCGAGCCTGACCTGGCCCGTGCGCAGGATCTTGTTCAGATGCCCGGCCGTCAGGCCGGGGTGGCGCCGCTTGAACCAGCGGTCCAGGCGCATACCGTCTTCGTCATCGGCGACGGTTACCATTTCGACGCTCATCGGAATACCCTAGAGCGATCCCGCTGTTGCGAGAACCGCTTGGCTGGAAAGCTGAGCATCATAGCCACATTTGCAAGGAAAGCGGCCGCTCGATCCGGCTCCGCTGTTTCGCGAATCGAACCGAAGCATCGGCGCGCATCCGGTCCTTGAGCCTGTCGGGCTCAGGAACCGCGACATCATCCGCCGTTCTTCTGGTCCGCAGCGGTGGCGGCGGGCTTGGTGTCCGGCAGACCGTTCTGGATCTTGGCCAGGATCTTGTCCACGTCTTCCGGGTCGGGGTGCATGTCGCGCGCGTGGTTCCATTGGAACTGCGCCTCGAGCTTGCGACCGACGCGCCAATAGGCATCGCCAAGATGGTCGTTGATGGTCGCGTCGGAGGGCTTCAGCTCGATCGCGCGCTCGAGTTCCTTGACGGCTTCGTCAAATTCGCCAAGCTTGAAATGGGCCCAGCCGAGGCTGTCCACGATGTAGCCGTCCTCCGGGCGCAACGCCACGGCCTGGCGCAGCATCTTGAAGGCCTCATCGAGATGGACGCCGCGGTCCACCCAGGAATAGCCCAGGTAGTTCAGGACGAGCGGCTGGTCGGGGAAGAGCTGAAGGGCGTGCTTGAAGTCCGCTTCGGCTTCCGGCCATTGCTTGTTGCGCTCGTAGCTGATCGCCCGGAAATAGAGCAGGCCCCAGGCGGCCTTGTCGTCGGGCGGCATGGTGGCGAGCGCGTCCGAATAGGACTTGATCGCGTCCGCATATTGCTTCTGTTCACGCTGGATATTGCCCAGCGTGGTGAGGGCCTCGGTGTCCTTGGGATGCTGGACGATGATGCCCTGCAGGAACTTCACGGCTTCCGCCTGGCGCCCGAGCACATCGAGCGTCAGGCCGGTCTGGATGTCGGCATTGTCCCGCAACGGGCTCGCATCCGGAACCTGACCATAGACGTCGATGGCCTGTTCGTTCTGTTTCATCCGGCCGTAGATGTCGGCGAGCGTCACCACTGCCAAGCTGTTCTTCGGGGCCAGGTAGAGCGACAGGCGCAGGTAGATCATCGCGGCCAGTTCGTCGCCCTGGCGCCCGCCGGCCGCTCCCAATCCGTACAGGACTTCGGCGGCGCCCTCCTGGGCGGAGCGGACCAGCGGGGCAAGCTGCTTGCCGGCCTTGAGATCCGCCAGGGCAGCATCGATGAGCGGATGATGCGGCAGCACGTCGCCGAAAGCCCCATAGGCCCGTTCGGCCTCCTGGCTGGCGCCATGTCGCGATTCGAACCTGGCATAGGCATCGACCAGCCGGAGAATGGTCTTGTCGGTCGCATATGCGGTCTTGAAGCGCTTGGTGGCTTCGGGGAAATCGTTGGCGAGATCGGCTATCAGCGCCGCGTGGTAATCCCGGAAGACCCCGAATCCGCTGTCCTTGAGCCCATCGATCGTGGTGAGCGCCTTCTTTTCTTCGCCCTGGCCCGCATAGGCCCAGGCCGCCAGCAGCGTCGCGGTCACGTCGTGCTCGCGTCCCGCACCGCCGCTCATGAACTCGCGGCGCGCCGCGACCCAATGGCCGTCCCGCATCTGGCCGACGCCGAGAACGAGATGCGCGAGGCCGTTCTTCGGGTCGCGCACGATCAGCCTGCGCGCAAGCTCGAGCGATTCGTCGATGTCCCCGTTGGAGAGAGAGGCCACGAAGGTCCGCTCGATCAGTTCGGGATTGCGCGGGTCGGCCCGAAGGCTTTCGCGGAAGAAGGTCGCAGCCGCGGCGGTGTCCCGGTCGGCTCCGGCCACAAGCGCCGCAAGATAATTGCCGCTCTGGCTTCCGCCCACCTCGAACGGCGCCGGGACAGCCACGACCTCGCGGGCCAGGACCGGAGAAAACGCACCGGCGGCCACGATTGCCGAAGCGGCAGCAAACAGGCGGCGACCGCGGCCTGCGACGACGTGGTGCAGGAGCTTCGCCTTTGAGGTCTGATCGGGCACGGGGGCCTTTTCCGTAATGGGGGCTGCGGCGACCGGAACGCAAGCCGCCATTTTACGCACTGGTGAAACGTGAAGATGTCCTTTTTGCGTATGTGCCGCAAGGGCAGCGCCGCATCAGGTTCGCGTCAGTGCGGCTGCTCTCGAGGCGAAATTGACGGTCCGGTCCGGACGGGCTTTTCTGACCGCGAACCAGCAACCGAAAGACAACGCCATGTCGGCCTTCAAAGCCATCCGGATCGACAAGAACGAAGGTGGGCAGCATGTCGCGGTCACCGATTTCGCCGACACGGAGCTGATGGACGGCGACGTCGATGTGCGCATTTCGCATTCGACGATCAACTACAAGGACGGGCTCGCCATTACGGGAAAATCACCGGTCGTACGGCGGTTCCCGATGATTCCCGGGATCGACTTCGCCGGCACGGTGGAACGCTCGACGCACCCCGGCGTGAAGGAGGGCGACAAGGTCATCCTGAACGGCTGGGGGTTGGGCGAGACGCACCTTGGCGCTTACGCGGAGCGCGCCCGGGTGAAGGGCGATTGGCTCGTGCCCCTGCCCGCGAGCTTTTCGCCCGCCGATGCCATGGCGATCGGAACGGCTGGCTACACGGCGCAATTGTCGATCCTCGCGCTGGAACGCCACGGACTTAAGCCGGAGCACGGCCCGGCCATCGTGACGGGCGCCGCCGGTGGCGTCGGCTCGGTCGCCATCGCGCTACTGACCCGGCTCGGCTGGAGCGTGATCGCCTCCACAGGTCGGCTCGAGGAAGCCGATTTCCTCAAGGGGCTTGGGGCCAGCGAGATCGTGCCCCGGGACGAATTGTCCCGGCCCGGCCGGCCCCTCGGCAAGGAGCGCTGGGCCGTGGGCGTAGACGCGGTAGGCTCGACGACGCTTGCCAATCTCCTGGCCCAGACCAAGATGCATGGCGCCATCGCGGCCTGTGGGCTGGCGGGCGGCATGGACCTGCCCGGCTCGGTGGCGCCGTTTATTTTGCGCGGCGTTGCCCTGCTCGGCATCGACAGCGTCATGGCGCCCCGTCCGCTCCGCCTCGAAGCCTGGTCGCGCCTCGCCAGCGACCTCGACCGCGGCAAGCTCGCGAGCCTGACCCGGACGATCGGCTTCGACGACATCATCCCGACCGCGACGCAGATCCTCGACGGCACGATCCGCGGACGGGTGGTGGTGGAGATCGGCTGAGATCAGGCCGGCGCGCGGGGCGCCGCGGACCGCGCAAGCCGGTCGTTGATGGCGTCCCCCATGCCGCCGGCCGGAATCGGCGCCACCGCGATGGTCGACGCGGTGCCGTCGAGCCGCCGCAGGAACCCGAAGAGATTGGCGGCCGCCTCGACGAGGTCACCGCGCGGCGACAGGTCGAGATAGGGCCCGGTGCCGCGCCTGCGCAACCTGCCCCCGAAATCGAGCACCGCCTCGTTCGCGCCGACCCCGGTCGCACCAAGCCGCACGGCCGCGGCCGGTGCATAGTGGGACGCCAGCATGCCCGGCGCGAGAACCTGCGCCTTGCTGTCGACGGTGCCGAGCCGATGCCCCAGCACGGCCTCCAGAGCTTCCCGGGTGATCCCGCCAGGCCGCATCAGCACAGGCTCGTCGAGGCAGGCCACGATCGTCGAATTCGACACCCACCTCGGTCGGACCGCCGTCGACGATGCAATCGACCCGCCCGTCGAGCTCGGCCCGGACATGAGCCGCCTCTGTGGGGCTGATGCGCCCGGAGCGATTGGCCGAGGGCGCCACCACCGGTCCGCCGACCGCCTCCAGAAGGGCCTGCGCCACCGCATGCCGGGGCACCCGGAGCGCCACGCTGGGAAGGCCCGCGCGGGCGAGGTCGCTGACCGTGCATCCCCGCCTCGCTGGCACCACAAGCGTGAGCGGCCCCGGCCAGAACGCCTCAGCGAGTTTCACAGCCTCGGCGCCGAAAACGCCCTCGACCCTGGCCGCGTCGATGTTCGCCACATGAGCGATCAGCGGATTGAATCGCGGCCTCTGCTTGGCCGCATAGATGCCGGCGACGGCGGCGTCCGAGCGCGCATCCGCGCCAAGGCCGTAGACCGTCTCTGTCGGAAAGGCCACCAGACCGCCCTGCCTCAGGACGGCAGCCGAAACCGCGATATCGGCGGCGGCCGCCGTGAGATGACGCGTGATCCTGGCGGGGAAGATGGGTTTCGGCTCGATCATGGCTCCGCATATACCCGATCGAGGCCGCTGGCCTTCCCTCTTTTACCGCTCTCCTGAGCGGGCCCCCATGCCTCGGGTAAGCGGCCGTGCTAATCTCGACGGATGAGCTACCAAGCGCCCATCGCCGACATCCTGCATACGATGGCCCATGTCGTGGCCGACCCGGAGGGCAGTGCGTCTGCGCCGGACCTCGCCGGCGGCACGATCGCGAGCGTTATCGAGGAGGCCGGGCGGTTCGCCCGCGACATCATGTTGCCGCTCGACAAGATCGGCGACCGACAAGGCATAGCTTTTACGAACGGCGCGGTGACCACGGCCGCAGGCTGGCCCGAGGCCTACCGGCGCTGGGTGGAAGTGGGCTGGAACGGGCTCTCGGCTCCCGAGGCGTTCGGCGGCCAAGGTCTGGGCCATCTGGTGCAGGCGGCCTGTTCCGAAATCTGGAGCGGCGCCAATCTGTCCTTTGCGCTGTGCCCGCTCCTGAATGCGAGCGCCATCGAGGCGCTGGCGCTGCATGCCGATCCCGCGTTGCAGCGGCTCTATCTGCCCAAGCTCGTCTCAGGCGAATGGACCGGAACCATGAACCTGACCGAACCGCAGGCAGGGTCCGACCTTGGCCCCCTGCGGACCCAGGCGGGGCTGGGCGAGGCGGGCACTTACCGGATCAGAGGCCAGAAAATCTTCATCTCCTATGGTGAGCACGACCTCGCGGAGAACATCGTCCATCTGGTGCTGGCCCGCCTGCCCGACGCAGCGTCCGGATCACGCGGGATTTCGCTGTTCCTCGTGCCGAAAGTGCTGGTGGAACCCGACGGAAGCCTGGGGGTCCGCAACGACGTCGCCTGCGTCGGGGTGGAGCGCAAGCTCGGCATGCATGGCGCCCCCACCTGCACGATGGCGTTCGGCCAGAATGGCGGCGCGACCGGCTATCTGGTCGGCCAGGAGGGCCGCGGCCTCAACGCCATGTTCACCATGATGAACCAGGCCAGGCTCGCGGTCGGACTGGAGGGCGTCGGCGCTGCCGAACGGGCCACGCAACAGGCAATTCGCTATGCCGGCGAGCGGCGGCAGGGCCGGGCCCTCGGCGACACGGGGCCGGAAGCCAGCCCCATCATCCGCCACCCGGATGTCGCCCGCATGTGCCTCACCATGAAGGCCATGACCGCCGCGGCGCGGGCGTTATGCTATCTCACGGCTCATGCGCTCGATCTGGCCCGCGACGAGCGGCTCGGGCCGGAGCGCCGGGCCGAGGCGGAGGCGCGCGCGGCCCTGCTGACCCCGATCGCCAAGGCCTTCTCGACCGACATCGCCAATGAGGTCGCGTCCTTCAACGTCCAGGTGCACGGCGGTGCGGGTTACATCGAAGAGACGGGCGCCGCGCAGGTCCTGCGCGATATCCGCATTGCCGCGATCTACGAGGGCACCAACGGCATCCAGGCGCTCGATCTTGTCGGGCGCAAGCTCGGGCTGGACGATGGTGCCGCGTTCGACCGCGAGCTTTCAGCCATCGCATGGGCCGCGGAGCGGGTCGGGGCATGCAACGTGCGCGGCTTCGGTGCGACCGCGGTTCGGCTCACCGAGGCCCATCAGGCTTTGGGGCGGGCCGCGGCCTTCTTGCGCGACGCGCAAAGCGCGGCTCCGGGGCAGGCGCTCGCGGGGGCGGCGTCTTTCCTGCGCCTCTTCGGCCTCGCACGGAGCGGCGCGGCGCTTGCAGACGGAGCGCTTGGTTCCGGCTCGCAAAAAAGCGTTGGCCTGTGCCGCTTTTTCGCCGAGCAGCTCCTGTCTGCCGCACCTGGGCTCGCCACGACAATCGTTGAGGGCGCCGAGGATGTCGCGCACTGGCCGGACCTGTTGGCTGAAGTCTGATGGAAGATCGTGCAATGCCGCCTGAAAAGCCGCGCTGGATTTACCGGTTCGAAAATTTCAGCCGCGCGCTGTCCTTGCTGCGCGACGCGGTCGATTTGATGCAAGCGCGCGAACTGACCCAATTGGAACAGGAAGGGGTCATCCAGCGGTTCGAATACACATGGGAACTCGCCTGGAAGGTGCTGAGGGACTATCTCGAGCAAGGTGGTGTCGTGCTGAAGACCGTAACGCCAGCATCCGTCATCAAGGCTGCGGTTGCGGCCCGGATCGTACCTCAGGGCGAGGTCTGGATGAGGGCACTCGATGCGAGGAACAGGATGGCGCATACGTACAGTTTGAAGGCCTTCGAGCAGATCATCGCCGACATCCGCACTCACTACCTGTCGGCGCTCGAAACGCTCCATCTGACCCTGTCCGAGCAGGCGGCCGGAGGCGCCTTTCGTGGCTGACCACGGACTTACCGAGCGGGAACTCGGCATCTTGCGTGAGGTGCTCGCACCCTACGGGCCCCGGATCACGCGAGTCGGCCTCTTCGGCTCGCGCGCGACGGGACGGGCCCAGCCGAGTTCCGACATCGACCTCGTGCTCTACGGCCCGCTCGACCAGCCGACGCTCGACCGTCTCTGGACCCTGTTCGACGACAGTGGCCTCGCCCGGACGGTCGATGTCGTGGCATACGATCTCGTCGATCATCCGCCCTTGAAAGCGCATATCGACCGGGTCATGGTGCCGCTCTTCGAAGCGACGGATCTCCAGGCCGATGTCGCGAGTGCCTCGGAGAAGGCGTGAGTGTCGCGCGACAGTGAGACGGCCGCTCTTGCCGATGTTGCAGCCCTGGCGGCCGAGCAGGGTCTGCAATTGCGCGGCGCGTTCCATCCCCGGCCCGAGGACGGGGTGCCCGACATCGCGAGATGCGCGGCCGGCCGCCACGCTGGTGCTGCTGGGTTTCGTGGGTCGAAACGGCTGGCCGAGCTTCGCCGCCGCAGCCGAGGCCCGCGACGGCGGCGCCGATCCTCTGGACCGCTGGTCACAGCGAACTATCGCGGCCTTGGCCGAGGATCTCGGCGGCACGGCCCTGTTCCCGTTCGGTGGCCCGCCGTGGCTGCCCTTCGGCCGCTGGGCCCTGCGCAGCGGCGAGGTGTTCTCTTCGCCGCTCGGCATCCTGATCCACCCGCAATGGGGCCTGTGGCACTCCTATCGGGGCGCCTTGGCGTTTGCCGAGCGGCTCGCGCTGCCGGAGCCTGGCGCGGCCGGGTCCAGCCCCTGCACCGGCCTGCGACGCCAAACCGTGCCTGCACACCTGCCCGGTTTCGGCCTTTTCAAGCGAGGGTTATGCGGTCGCGGCGTGCCGCAGCTTCCTAGGAAGTCCCGCCGGGGTCGAATGCGTCGGCGCTGGGTGCCGCGCCCGCCGCGCCTGCCCGGTCGGATCGGAGCACCGTTACGGCGCCGAGCAGACCGCCTTCCTGATGCGGGCCTTCCACGCCGGGTAAGGCTCAGGACAGCAGGCGCCGGCGCTTCGCCTTCACAATCGCCTTGCGAAACCGCCCCACGATCTCGACATGGGCCGAATAGCGGAACTGGTCCACGGGGGTCATCGCTTCGAGCGTGTAGCCGCCCTGCGACCAGGGCGGCGGCGTCGCGGGCAAACGAGCCGGTGTCGCAGGACACCGCCATCACGACAGGAACATCCGAGCGGGCGATCTGGGCCGCCTGGGCGGCAGCGCCAGCCCGCGGCGGATCGAACACGAGGGCATCGAAGCCGGCGAGTTCTTCCGCCCGAAGCGGCCGCTGGAACAGGTCGCGCTGCTCCGCCGTGATCTGCCGCAGGCCCGGCGTCCCCTGCCCGGCCTTGGCCAGCGCCGCTACCGCCTTTCCGTCATTGTCCCAGGCCTGGACCTTGGCCCGCTCGGCCAGCCGTAGCGCGAAGGTGCCGACGCCGCAGAAAAGATCGGCGATCTTGCGGGCCTCGCCGACGCCGTCGCTCACGCATCCGGCCAGCACGGCTTCGCCGCGGCGCGTGGCCTGCAGAAAGGCGCCGGGCGGCAGCAGCCAGTTCGGCGCCGCCCATGCGCAGCACCGGGGTGCGGGCCTCGACCAGAACCTCGCCGTGATTGGAGAGGCGGGCCAGGCCGAGCCGCTCGGCCGTCTTGACCAGCGTCTTGATCTGCTCCGCGCCTGCCGGGCCGAGCCCGCGCAGATCGACATCCAAACCCGCATCGGTCCCGGTGACCAGAATGTCGAGCGGCTTGCCGGCGTTGCTGAGCACGAGGGCCAGTTTGCGGGCGGCGGCCACCGCACCGGCCATCTCCGGCGCCAGTATGGGACAGAATTCGATGTCGACGATGCGGTGTGCCCGCGCCTCCATGAAACCCACATGTGGCCGCGATCCATCGGGGCCGAACCGGGCATGGAACGTGGCGCGGCGGCGGCCCTCCCCGTGTGCATCGACCAGTTCGTGTACCTCGGCCGCAAGCCCGGCCTGGCGCAACGCCACGGCTACGAGATCGCGTTTCCACGCTCCGTAGGGCCCCGGCGCGAAGGTCTGCACCGCGCAGCCCCCGCAGGTGCCGTAATAGGGGCAGATCGGGTCCAGGCGGTCCGGCCGGGGGAAACCACCTCGGCCATCCTGCCCCGTTCGCCATCGATCTCGACCGTGACGGTCTCGCCGGGCAGCGCATAGGGCACATAGACGGCGCGGCCTTCGAACGAGGCGACGCCCTCGCCGCGGCGCCCAAGCCGCTCGATCTGGAGTTCCACCGGGTCAGTCAGCATTGCGGCGCGCTCCCAGCAGAAATTCGCGATTGCCATCGCCGCCCTCGATCGGCGATGGCCGCAGGCCCAGCACGCGCCACCCCTGGGCTTCGACCAGAGCCGCGATCGAGCGGCACACCGCATCCTGGATGGACGCGTCGCGGATAATGCCTTTCTTGCCGGCGCCCGGCCCCGCTTCGAATTGCGGTTTGACCAGGACCACGGCGCAAGCCTGCCTTTGCCCGAGCGGAAACACGACCGGCAGGATCAGCTTGAGCGAGATGAAGCTGACATCGCACACCACGAGGTCGAACGGCTGGCCGAGGCTCTGCGGGTCCAGGCTGCGCGCGTCCCGGCTCTCGAGCAGGGTGACGCGATCCTCGGACCTGAGGCTCGGGTGAAACTGGTCGCGCCCGACATCGACCGCCACGACATGGGCCGCCCCTCGCGACAGGAGCACCTGCGTGAAGCCGCCCGTCGAGGAGCCGAGGTCGAGACACAACTTGCCCCTGGGGATCGATCCCGAAGGCGTCCAGCCCGGCCACCAGCTTGAGCCCGCCCCGCGACACCCAGGGATGAACCGGCGTTGCGGCAAGCTTCACGTCCGGTGCCACAATCTGCGACGGCTTGGCGACCAGCACCCCATCTGCGGTGACGAGCCCCGCCGCGATGGCCGCGCCCGCCTTGCTGCGACTTTCGAACAGCCCGGCTTCGACGAGAGCCAGGTCGATCCGTCGCCCGCTGGTCACGTAGCCAGCCGACGACGGTGACGCCGCGACCCTGCTATTGCGGCAGCAGTCAGCCGGCCGCCTTCGTGGGCCGGCGCGAACCGGTCGCGGCCGGGCGGACCGTCTCGTCCATGCCGAGCACTTCGCGCACCTTGGCCACGATCGACTTGCTGTCGAGCCCGGCGGAGGCGTACATCTTCTCCGGCTTGTCGTGTTCGATGAAGATGTCCGGCAGCACGAGCGTGCGGACCTTCAGGCCGCCGTCGAGCAGTCCATCTTCGGCCAAGGCGTGCAGCACGAAGGCCCCGAAGCCGCCGACCGAGCCTTCTTCCAGCGTGATCAGCACCTCGTGGGTCTGGGCCAGCTTGCGCAGCAACTCGCGATCGAGCGGCTTGGCGAAGCGGGCATCGGCCACCGTGGTCGAAAGGCCCATGCCGGCGAGCGTCTCGGCCGCCTTCAGGGCCTCGCCGAGCCGCGTGCCCAGCGAGAACAGCGCGACCTGCTTGCCTTCCCGCAGCACCCTGCCCTTGCCGATCGGCAGCGGCACCCCGACCTCCGGCATGTCGATGCCCACGCCTTCGCCGCGCGGGTAGCGCAGCGCGGACGGACCGTCGCTATAGGCGGCCTGGGTGGCCACCATATGGACCAACTCGGCTTCGTCGGCCGCCGCCATGATCATCATGTTGGGCAGGCAGCCCAGATAGGCGACGTCGAAAGAGCCAGCGTGCGTCGGCCCGTCCGCGCCGACCAGCCCGGCCCGATCGAGCGCAAAGCGCACCGGCAGGTTCTGGATGCACACGTCGTGCACGACCTGGTCGTAGGCGCGCTGCAGGAAGGTCGAATAGATGGCGCAGAACGGCTTGAAGCCTTCCGTGGCAAGCCCCGCCGCGAAGGTCACGGCGTGCTGCTCGGCGATGCCGACGTCGAAGGTCCGGGTTGGGAAGGCCTGGCCGAACAGATCGAGGCCCGTGCCGGACGGCATCGCGGCCGTGATGGCGACGATCTTGTCGTCCTTGGCGGCTTCCTTGATCAGGCTTTCACCGAACACCCGCTGGTAGGCCGGTGCATTGGCCTTAGGCTTGGCCTGGGTGCCGGAGATGACGTCGAAAGCCGTGACGCCATGGTACTTGTCGGCGGCGGCCTCGGCAGGCGCGTACCCCTTGCCCTTCTGGGTCACGACATGGATCAGCACCGGGCCGGCTTCGGCATTGCGGACGTTGCGCAGCACCGGGATCAGCTGGTCGAGGCTATGGCCGTCGATCGGGCCGACATAGTAGAAGCCGAGTTCCTCGAACAGCGTGCCGCCGGTGAAGAACCCGCGCGCATATTCCTCGGTGCGCTTGGCCTTCTCGTAGAAGAACTTGGGCAGGTGCTGCGCAAGCTGCTTGCCGAAATCGCGCAGCGACCGGTAGGCTCCGCCCGAGACAAGCCGCGCCAGATAGCCCGACATGGCCCCGACCGGGGGCGCGATGGACATGTCGTTGTCGTTGAGAATGACGATGAGGCGCGACTTCAACGCGCCGGCATTGTTCATCGCCTCGTAGGCCATGCCGGCCGACATGGAGCCGTCGCCGATCACCGCCACGACGTTGTTGCTTCCGCCGGCAAGGTCGCGTGCCACCGCCATGCCGAGGCCGGCCGAGATGGAGGTCGAGGAATGGGCGGCCCCGAACGGGTCGTATTCGCTTTCGGCGCGCTTGGTGAAGCCGGACAAGCCATTGCCCTGGCGCAGCGTCCGAATGCGGGAGCGGCGGCCCGTCAGGATCTTATGCGGATAGGCTTGGTGGCCCACGTCCCAGATCAGCCGGTCTTTCGGCGTGTCGAAGACGTAATGCAACGCTACCGTGAGTTCGATCACCCCGAGCCCGGCACCGAGATGCCCGCCCGTTACCGAAACCGCGCTGATGGTCTCGGCGCGCAACTCATCGACGACTTGACGGAGATCGGATTCTGGGAGGCGTCGCAGCGCGGCGGGCGTATCGACTTTATCGAGAAGGGGCGTTGCGACAGTCACATCAACCTCATAAATCGTTGATCCTGCTAAGGCGTCTGAACTCCGTTTAAGCACAGGCGCGAAATGAAGCAAATTCTTGCACGCCCACAAAGGCGTCAAAATCCGAACCTTCGACACTTTCGCCACAGCTTAAACAACAAACCCGTCTGACAGCTCTCGTTGTTCATCGGCTCGCACCTGACTGTTCAGGTGTAGGGCAATGACGCGCCAGCGGCCTCGCGGTTCCATCGCGACCCTGAGGCCATAGGCGAACCTTGGTGAACCGGGGATGCACAGACTGACGGGGGCAACGCCCCGAACGGGGTCTGGCAGGTTCTCGCGCCAGGGCTATAAAGGTGATCTAACCACCGGCAGCCCAGGCCAAGAACCAGGGCGACGGCGAAGCGTGGCGAGGATCTATGACCAAGTGGGTTTATGCCTTCGGCGGCGGAACGGCCGAGGGCGCGAGCGGATTGCGCGATTTGCTCGGCGGAAAAGGCGCGAACCTGGCCGAAATGGCCAATCTCGGCCTTCCGGTGCCCCCAGGCTTCACGATCACCACCGAGGTATGCACGTATTTCTACGCGCATGGCCGGACCTATCCGGCCGATCTCGCGGCCCAGGTCGATGCGGCGCTGCTGCGCGTCGGCGCGCTGACCGAACGACGCTTCGGCGATAGCGAGGCGCCCCTGCTGGTTTCGGTCAGGTCCGGGGCCCGTGCCTCGATGCCCGGCATGATGGACACCGTCCTCAACCTCGGGCTCAACGATGCCACGGTGGCGGCCCTGGCGCGGTCCTCGGGTGACGAGCGATTCGCCTACGACAGCTACCGGCGCTTTATCCAGATGTATTGCAACGTGGTGCTCGACCTCGACGGTCATGCGTTCGAGGAGATCATCGAGGTCTACAAGGAGCAGAAAGGCTACGTCCTCGACACCGACATGACCGCGTCGGACTGGAAGGTCGTGATCGACGCCTTCAAGGCCAAGGTGCTGGGCGAATCGGGCAAGCCGTTCCCGCAGGAGCCCGCGGCCCAGCTCTGGGGCGCCATCGGGGCCGTGTTCTCCTCGTGGATGAACGCCCGCGCCAAGACCTATCGACGCCTGAACGCCATTCCGGAGAGCTGGGGCACGGCGGTCAGCGTCCAGGCCATGGTGTTCGGCAACATGGGCGAGACGTCGGCGACGGGCGTCGCGTTCACCCGCAATCCCTCGACCGGTGCGCACGAACTCTACGGCGAGTTTCTGGTCAATGCCCAGGGCGAGGATGTCGTCGCTGGCATCCGGACGCCGCAGAACATCACCGAGGCCGCCCGCATCGAGGCCGGATCCGACAAGCCCTCGCTCGAAAGGGTCATGCCGGAGGTCTTCGCGAGTTTCGTCGAGACGACGCAATTGCTCGAGCGTCACTACCGCGACATGCAGGACATGGAATTCACGGTCGAACGCGGCAAGCTTTGGATGCTGCAGACCCGCAACGGCAAGCGGACCACCAAGGCCGCACTGCGAATCGCAGTCGACATGGCCAACGACGGGCTGATCAGCCGCCAGGATGCCGTCAAGCGCATCGATCCGGCGTCGCTCGACCAGTTGCTCCATCCGACCATCGATCCCGGCGCGGAACGCGACCTCTTCGCCACCGGCTTGCCGGCCTCCCCGGGCGCCGCGCAGGGCGAGGTGGTGTTCTCGTCCGAGGAAGCCGAGGCCGCCAAAGCTGCCGGGCGAAAAACCATCCTGGTGCGGGCCGAAACCTCGCCCGACGACATCAACGGCATGCATGCGGCCGAGGGTATCCTGACGACGCGCGGCGGCATGACCTCGCACGCGGCCGTGGTGGCGCGCGGCATGGGTAAGCCCTGCGTGTCGGGCGCCGGTTCGATCCGCGTCGACTATGCCTCCAAGACCGCGGTCTCGGGCGGCGTCACCCTCAAGAGGGGCGACGTGATCACGATCGACGGGTCGACCGGCCAAGTGCTGCGGGGCCGCGTCGCCATGCTGGAGCCGGAGCTCTCGGGGGACTTTTCCACGCTCATGGAATGGGCCGACGCGGCGCGCCGCATGAAGGTGCGGGCCAATGCCGACACTCCGGCCGACGCCCGGATGGCGCGCCGGTTCGGAGCCGAAGGCATCGGGCTATGCCGCACCGAACACATGTTCTTCGACCCGGCCCGGATCGTGGCGGTCCGCGAGATGATCCTGGCCGACGACGAGGCGGGCCGCCGCACCGCGCTCGCCAAGCTGCTGCCGATGCAGCGGGAGGATTTCGCCAAGCTGTTCTCCATCATGTCGGGCCTGCCGGTCACCATTCGGCTGCTCGACCCGCCGCTGCATGAATTCCTGCCCCATACGGAAGCCGATATGGCCGAGGTCGCGACCGCGCTCGGGATCAGCGTCGAAAAGGTGCGCCGGCGCGCCGAAGGCTTGCACGAGTTCAACCCGATGCTGGGCTTTCGCGGCGTGCGCCTGGCGATCGCCTATCCCGAGATCGCGGAAATGCAGGCGCGGGCCATCTTCGAGGGGGCCGTACAGGCGGGGCGCGAGACCGGCGCGCCCGTCGAGGCCGAGGTGATGGTGCCGCTGGTGATGACGCGGCTCGAACTCGACCTCGTGAAGGCGCGCATCGTCGCCATGGCGGAGGCCGTCGAGGCCGAAACCGGCGTGAAGGTTCCCTACAGCATCGGCACGATGATCGAACTGCCCCGCGCGTGCCTGCGCGCCGCGGAGATCGCCGAAGCGGCCGAGTTCTTCTCCTTCGGCACCAACGACCTCACGCAGACGACGCTGGGCATCTCGCGCGATGACGCCGCTTCGTTCCTGGGGCCTTACACGGCCACCGGCATCCTGCCGGCCGATCCGTTCGTCACCCTCGACCAGGAGGGTGTCGGGGAACTCGTCGCCATGGGGGCGGAGCGTGGCCGCCGGACGCGACCCGACATCAAGCTCGGCATCTGCGGCGAACACGGCGGCGATGCCGCCTCGATCGCCTTCTGCGAAAGCGTCAAGCTGGATTACGTGTCCTGTTCGCCGTTCCGGGTGCCGATCGCGCGGCTTGCGGCGGCGCAGTCCGCCCTCGATACCTTCGACGCCGCGGACCAGCCCCGGACCGTCTGACGGACCGCCCTCGGCCGAGGGCGCGATCCCTCGGCTTGTCGGATCTGGTAACCAAACGGAAAGCTTACCGGCCGATAAAATGAGCCTTGGCGAGGTGGGGTGACGGACGGTTGGCGACCGGGTCACGAGCCCACAAGGGCCTGGGCTGGTGCGAGGCTTGGTAGATGGTTCGCTCGCGTATGGCGGTCCGACGGAAGAGGCGGTCTCGGTCGCGGCTGCACTGGGCGGGCCTCACCGTGGCACCCTGGTGTCTGGCGATCGGGCTCGTGGTGTCTTTCGTGGCCGATGCCGGACAGGACCCCGTCATCGGGGCGACCCGGATGGACCTGACCGATCTTGCGCCCGGCATTCCGGCCGACCTCGTTCCGACCGGGCGCGAGATCGGACCCGGTTTCTCTCTCCACGCGGACGAGTCGCTGTTCCATGAGGCGCGCCTTGTGGTGGGCGACATGCAGGAGATCGAGAGCGGACCGGACGAGATCGAGCCCCGGGTGGTGCTCAAGGCCAACAGCAAGGCGTTTCCGGCCATCGACCGCAGCAACAAGGGCGATCCCCTGGTGGCGCTGCGACCGACCTTCGATGCCCGACTGCGCCGATCGGGTTCGCTCGATGCCTACCGGGCGGAGGGCATGACCTTTGCCGAAGCGGACCCGACCGCGCCGCCCCTCGCTTCCCTCGACGCGGGCGAAGACCCGCCGGTGATCGGGCAGCTCGAGCCCATGCCGCCGAAATATGCGATCACGACCAAGCCGTCGCAGGCCGCCGCTTCGCCGCGCACGGCCCTCGGCTCGACCACCCCCCACGTTCAGGACGGATCGACTCCGACGGTGGCGCGCGCCGTGTCGCTCGCCTCGACGACGCCGGCGCCCTCCGACGCCACGCCGGTCGAGATCGCGGCCCTGCCGAAATGGTCGCGCGGCCCCAAGGGCCTCGTCAAGACCAACGCCACTGTGGTCGGCATCGCGCCGGCGCATCCCGATTATGCGGCGCTGATCGACAGCGCCAAAGCCGCAAGCGAACAGCGCTGCCTCGCGGAGGCGGTGTATTTCGAGGCGCGCAGCGAACCCGAGGAGGGCCAGGCCGCCGTCGCCCAGGTGGTACTCAACCGCGTCATGAGCGGGCTTTATCCGGCCTCGGTCTGCTCGGTGGTGTTCCAGAACCAGCAACGCCGCAATGCCTGCCAGTTCTCCTTCGCGTGCGAGGGCCACGGGCTGCACGTCACCGAATCGGATGCTTGGAACAATGCGGTGCGGATCGCCCGCGAGGTGACGGAAGGCTCCGCCTATGTGTCGGACATCGGCGGCTCGACCCATTACCACGCCAATTACGTCAGCCCGACCTGGGCCCGGCAGCTGACCAAGATGGACGTGATCGGCCACCACATCTTCTACAAGCTCAAGCCCGGACAGACGTGAGGTCGTGCATATCACGAGCGTCCACCGCACGCGCGTTGTTGAGAGGGGTGGTTTCTCCCCTCTCCCTTGTGGAGAGGGGTCGGGGGCCGATTACGCGGCCATCAGCACTGCGACCGGATGGTTGGAGCGGCATGTCATCTCGGCTCCGCCCTGACTCCCCTCTCCCTTGTGGAGAGGGGTCGGGGGTGAGGGTCACCCCTCGGCGCTGACGGCGCCCTTGGCCTTGGCGGCGCGCCGGCGGGCGTGCAGGATCCATTCGGTGTAGCCGTTCGGCTGCGAGCGGCCCTTGAACACCAGATCCCGGGCCGCCTCGTAGGCCTCGCCGTCGAAGTCCGGCGCCATGGGGCGATAGAGCGGATCGCCGGCATTCTGCCGGTCCACGATCGCGGCCATGCGCTTCAAGGTCTCAGTCACCTGCGCGACGCTGACGATGCCGTGCTCGAGCCAGTTGGCCACATGCTGGCTCGAAATCCGCAAGGTCGCACGGTCCTCCATCAGGCCGACGTCGTGGATATCCGGGACCTTCGAGCAGCCGACGCCCTGGTCGATCCAGCGCACCACATAGCCCAATATGCCCTGGATGTTGTTGTCGAGCTCCTCCTGGACCGCCTCGGGGGCCCAGTTGGATTGCGACACGGGCAAGGTCAGCAGATCCTCGATGCGGGCCGGCGTGCGCGATAGCAGTTCCTTCTGGCGCGCCGCGACGTCGACCTGGTGGTAGTGCATTGCGTGCAGGGTCGCCGCTGTCGGCGAGGGAACCCAGGCCGTGTTGGCTCCGGCCCCGGGGTGGTCGGCCTTCTGGGCCAGCATGTCGGCCATCTTGTCGGGCGCTGCCCACATGCCCTTGCCGATCTGGGCACGGCCCGGCAGGCCAAGCGCCAGACCGGCATCGACGTTCGAGGCCTCATAGGCCTTGATCCAGGCCGTGTTCTTCATGTCGTTCTTGCGGACCATCGGGCCGGCTTCGATGGACGTGTGGATCTCGTCGCCCGGTCCGGTCCAGGAAGCCGGTGTTGATGAACACAACGCGATCGGCGGCGGCCAGAATCGCGCTCTTGAGGTTGGCAGAGGTGCGGCGCTCCTCGTCCATGATGCCCATCTTGACGGAAAGGGCCGGCACGCCGACGAGATCCTCGACCCGGGCGAAAAGATCATCGGTCAGAGATACTTCGGCCGGTCCGTGCATCTTGGGCTTGACGATATAGATGGAGCCCGTGCGGCTGTTGCGCAGCGTCTTGCCGGGCGCAAGATCGCGCTTGGCGATCAGCACGCTCACAGCGGCATCCAGGAAGCCCTCCGGCACCGGCTCGCCCTCGAACAGCACGGCGTCGGTGTACATGTGGTGGCCGACGTTGCGCACCAGCATCATGCTGCGGCCCGGCACGCTCAAGGGCTGGCCGTCCGGTCCGGCGAATTCGAGATCCGGATGAAGGCGTCGCTCTACCGTGCGGCCACCCTTGGGAAATTTCGCCGTGAGGTCGCCAGAAACGAGCCCCAGCCAGTTCCGGTAGATTGCGACCTTGTCCTCCGCATCGACTGCTGCGACGCTGTCCTCCATGTCCATGATGGTGCTGACGGCGGCCTCCAGCACGACATCCGACAAGCCGGCAGGATCCGTCCTGCCGACGAGACCGGACCGATCGAACACGAGCTGGACGCCGAGCCCGTTGTGCTTGAGCAGCACGACATCCGGCGAGCCCAAGGTGCCGCGGTAGCCCGCGAAGGCGGTCGGATAGGCGAGGCCGACGGTGCTCCCGTCCGAAAGCCGGAAGCGCAGTGTGCCGCCCTCGATCGAGACGCCTACGAGGTCGGTGTAGGACCCGCCCTGCAACGGAACGGCTTCATCGAGGAACGCCTTGGCGCGCGCCACGACCTGGGCGCCCCGTACCGGATTGAAGGCCGTGCCGCGTGCCGCGCCTGCGTCTTCGGCGATCACGTCGGTGCCATAAAGGGCATCATAAAGGCTGCCCCAGCGCGCGTTAGCGGCGTTCAGCGCATAGCGGGCGTTAGACAGCGGAACCACCAGTTGCGGACCGGCGATCCTTGCAATCTCGTCATCGACGTTCGCAGTCGAGATGGCCTGATCTGCGGGTTCGGGCAGCACGTAGCCGATTTCGCTCAGGAATTCGAGATAGGAGCCCTGATCCCAAGCCTTGTCCCGGTTGCGGCGGTGAAACTGATCGATTTGGGACTGCAGGCGGTCGCGTTCCGCCAAAAGGGCGCGATTGCGCGGCCCGAGTTCCTCGACGATCGCCGCAAAGCCGTTCCAGAACCGATCGGGCGAAAGCTCCGCCCCTTTCAGGGCCTCGTCGGCAACGAAGCGATACAGCGTTTCGGCTACGGCCAGCTTGCCGACGGTCACCGGTTCCATGTTGTGTGCGGCCAAGTCTTTGCTCTCACTCTGCTGGGTAGCGGCCGCGACGGCCGACATGCCCAATGTTTGTTTGTGCCGGCCCCGCGCCCTGCTACGAGGACCTCTGCGATCAACTGCCGGCTGCTCTATGCCCGGCGACGAAAGGCGACCCTCGCCCATGCCCCAAGTCCATATCCTGAACGGCCCCAACCTCAATCTTCTCGGCCGGCGCGAACCGAACATCTACGGTCACGAAACTCTCGCCGACGTCGAAGCGGCGTGCCGAAACCAGGCCGAGGAACTCGGCCTCGATCTCGTGTTCCGGCAAACTAACAGCGAAGGCCAGTTGATCGACTGGATCCACGAGGCCCGGGAGAAGGCCAGTGCGATCGTCATCAATCCGGCCGCCCTCACCCATACTTCCATCGCCGTCATGGATGCGCTGAAAAGCTGCGACTGCCCCATCATCGAAGTACATCTGAGCAATGTGCACCGGCGCGAAAGCTTCCGGCACCATTCCTACGTCTCGCTCGCCGCCACCGCGGTCATGGCCGGCTTTGGCACGCATGGCTACATCCTGGCCCTGCGGCATGTCGGCCGCTTGCTGGCCGACAACGCCAAGGTGAAGCCCGGCGCCTGAACATCAAGGGGGACCGATCCGACCAACGTCCCCGAAGCCTGCCGCCTCCATGGCGAGATGCGCCTTGTTCTGGAAGCGCGCGTCCTCGCCCTTGACCAGCAGTTCGACATTGGCCGACACAGCCGCGCATAAGGCGTCGACCCAGCCTCGTTCGCTCCGGGCAAAATCGCTCAAGACGTAGTGATGAACCAGCGCCTTGTCGCCCGGATGCCCGATCCCCAGGCGGACCCGTCGATAGTCGTTGCCGAGATGGGCCGTAATGGACCGCAGCCCGTTGTGCCCTGCGTTGCCGCCCCCGACCTTGACCCGCAACTTGCCGGCCGCAAGGTCGAGCTCGTCGTGGAAGACAATGATCTGTCCGAGTTCGACCTTGTAGAACCGGGCCGCCTCGCCGACCGAGCGTCCGCTTTCGTTCATGAAGGTCGACGGTTTGAGCAGAACGACGCGTTCGCCGGCTATCGCACCTTCGACCGACAGCCCGCCGAACCGCGTGCGGAATGTCCCGAAGGGACGATCCCTAGCCACGCGATCGAGCGCCATGAAGCCAATGTTGTGGCGATGCCCCGCATATTGGGGCCCGGGATTGCCCAGACCGACAAGCAACAGCATGGCAGAGACGGCCGACCGGTCCGACCCATTCTGGCCCAAAAGGCCAGAGTGGGTGCGATCCCCGATGAGGAGCCGTGCCTACTTCTTGGCAGCCGCAGGCTTGGCGGCGGCAGGTTTGGCCGCAGCCTTGCCCGCCCCACCCTTGCCGGACGCCGCAGCCTTGGCGGCAGCGCTTTCGGCCGCGGCAGCCTCGTCGGCCACGGCTTCGGCCAGGCCGCTCGGCGCCGCGATGGTCACGATCGTGAAATCGCGATCCTTGGATACCGGGGAGCACCCTTCCGGAAGCTGGAAGGCGGAAATGTGCAGAGAGTCGTTGAAATCGAGCCCGGCCAGATCGCCCGTGAGGCTTTCGGGAATGTTGTCCGCCGGAACCAGCATTTCGACGCTGTGGCGAACGATGTTCAGGGTGCCGCCGCGCTTGAGGCCAGGCGCCTGATCGGCGTTGATCAGGTGCACCGGGATTTCCAGGCGAAGCTTGGAGCCGGGCTTGAGGCGCATGAAGTCCACATGGACCGGCGTGTCCTTGACCACGTCCAGCTGATAGTCGCGCGGGATCACACGCTCCTTGGCGCCGTCGACGTCGATCTCGAAGATCGTGGTCAGGAAATGCCCGCCGTAGATGAGCTTGTGGGTTTCCCGGTATTCGAGCGAAATCGGCTTGGCGGCTTCGCCACCGCCGTAGATCACACCCGGAACGCGTCCTGTACGGCGAACACTGCGGGCGGCCCCCTTGCCTGTCCCGCTGCGCACCGCAGCCGCGAGCGTCTTTGTCGCTGCCATGGTCCTATCCTCAAGAAATGCAAACGGCCGCCCGATGCGGCCATGCGTTCGCGCTCACGCCTCCAGGGGTGTCGGAGGAGCGCGCGTGAGCTTTAACGGCCGACGCGGCCAAAAACAAGCGCTTGTCGTGGTATTCGACTCGTCGGGTCTCCGGCTTGCAGCCCGCAGACCTGGACTCAGGTCACACGGACGTGCTCAGTCCTCCGTCCACGTAGACGATGTGGCCATTGACGTAAGACGCCGCGTCGGACGCGAGGAATATCGCGGCACCCGCGAGTTCGTCGGTGTCGGCCCAGCGTCCGGCCGGCGTCCGGGCGCAGACCCAGGCTGAAAACGCCTGATCAGACATGAGGGCCTCGTTGAGCTCGGTGCGGATGTAGCCCGGGGCGATGCCGTTTACCTGGATATTGTGCTTGGCCCATTCGGCGCAGAGGGCGCGGATCATCATCCGCACGGCACCTTTGGTGGCCGCGTAGGGCACGATCGTGGCCCGCCCGAGTTCGCTCGTCACCGAACAAATGACGATGATCTTCCCGCGGCGCCGCTCGACCATGCGCTTGCCGACCGCCTGGGTAACGTGGAACACCCCGTGGACATTGACATCGAAGATCTCCTGCCAGGTCTCGCTGGGAAAGCTCTCGAACGGGCCCCGGCGCTGGATGCCGGCATTGTTGACCAGGATGTCGATTGGCCCGAGGTCGGCCTCCATCGCAGCAACGGCTTGGTCGACCTGCTCGCGATGCGAAGCGTCGAAAGCGTGTGCAGAGACCCGCAGCCCTTCGGCGGTAAGCGTAGCGTGGGCCGAATCCAGCAGTTCGCGATTGCGCCCGTTCAGGACGACGCTCGCCCCCGCTTGGGCCAAGCCGCGCGCAATCCCGAGCCCGATTCCTCGAGAGGAGCCGGTTACCAGGGCGACGCGACCCGTGAGGTCGAAAAGCGCCGGAACATTCATGTAAGATCGGGCTCCAATCAGGCCGGGAGGATCAACCGCCGGTGGCTGGCGACGTCACGACGTGCTCGCGCGACTTGAGCGCCGATCCAGAGAAGCGATCCGACGGTAGATCGGTCGCATCCGCTCCGAAGCCTTTGGCCAGGGACGAGGTCTGCCCCACCATTGTGCCGAGACTCGCCTGGGCGGCGGGTCGCAGCGCGGTTACGGCAGAGCCGAAACCGGAATGGATGATCGCATGCGCAGCGAGGCCGCTTCCGGTCAGGCTGCGGAAGTTCGAGCGATCGAGCCGCGCGGCCACGAATTGCGACGGACGCGCGACGGGCAGCGGGGCATAGGTGCGCGCCGGCGGCGTGGACAACCCGGGCGCCGCGAAAGCGAGAACCTGTGGCGGCCCGGCCGGCTTCGCGGCCCCGAACCCTTGGGTGATGGCGTTCGGAAGGTTGGCGGTTCGCGTCGGGGCTGCCGCGGCAATCAAGGCGCCGATCGCGTCATTCTTGGGTGCATTGACCCCAGGCGCTCGATCCGATTTCGCCGCGTTCGATGCCATGAACTCGGCCGGCCGGCCTGGCGGAAGCGGCATTCTCGGCCCGTCCGAAGCGAGTTCCACAGGGCGCAGGGGCGGCATCGGCGCCGAAAGTGCCATGGCGGAGCCGGCAAAGCTATGCAGTTGCAGCACGTCGCCGTTCGCGACCGTAGCCGGCGCGGGTGCAGCAACCGGCACGACCGGCTTTTGCTGCGGATCGACCATGGCGCGGGCCAGCACGTCTTCGGCCTGGGCATCGGACACCGCCTGCCGGGGCGGCTCGGCGACGGCCTGCTGGACGGGCGGCGGTGCGACGACGCGGCGTTGGGGCGGCGCCGCGGGGGCGGATGGCGCGTAGGACATCGCCGGAACGTAGGACGGCTGCTGGGTCGAGCCCGTGAGATTGAACTCGCGCACGCCAGCGTCCTTGTCGTGGTTGGCGTACATCATGGCCGGCGCAGCGCTGGCCGTCACGTTCCGGTCGAGCGATGCGACGCGCGTCTGCCCTCGGCCGGACCCTTCATCGCGTGCCGCCGCAGTGTCGCCCTCATCCTCACCACCACCGAACAACCAGGCGAAGAAGCCCTTCGACTTGACCTCGGTCGCGGTCGGATAGGAGAACGAGTCGCCTCTCGCCTCGAGTTCGGCACGGGCCTCCTCGTAGCGCGGCATCGGCTGCCCGTTTGACGGGATGTGGACGGTCTTGCCGTCCGGGAAGAGCCTCGCCAGCTGGTCGTAGCTCATGCGCGGCCAATGGCGTACGCCGCCGACGTCCATATGCACGAACGGCGTCCCGGCCGTGGGATAGAAACCTACCCCGCCTCGCTCCAGCTTCATGGCGATTTCGCGGATGCGGGACATCGGCACGTCGACATAGTGCTGGTCCATGGCCTTGCCCAGGATATGCTGGGAATGCTCGGCCACACCGCGTGAGCGCCGACGCAACATGGCGTTGGTCTCCGGGGATCGATATGCGGACATGACCTCGATGGCCTGGGACGAGCCCGACTCGCGGTAGACTTCCCAGATCACGTCGAACAGCCGCGGATCCATCTTGGTCGGCTCGTCACGCCGCCAATCCCGCAAAAACCAGTTCAGCTTTTCCAGAACGCCGGAATCATATTGGCCATCCACCAGGTAGGTGGCCGAAATCGACTCATGCGTGTGGGCGTGATGGAGATGGATGGTCCGCGTGTCGCCATTGGCTTTGGCGCTTTCCGTCGAACCAGGTGTGATGAGAACGGTTACGCCGGCTAACCCGGCGAAGATGAGCGGTACGAGCGCCGCTGCGCTGAGTTTGACCCGCGGACGCGCATGTCTCAAATCGTAAACTCGCCTGTCTGAAGGCGCGTGTTCCCGAGGGATCGCGCATTATGATGAGCGAAGTGTTGCCGAATTGCGTTAACGAGTTGCTGTCGAACTGGCAGGTTCTCGCTCCCGAAAGTGGCCTATGTCTCCATACAGCCACGCTGCTGAAAAAAATAGCTCCAATCTTCTGAGACGCCCGCCCGGCAGGAGTCCGGCGGGGTTCCGGACCGTGCCGCATGCGCGCGAAGGAGTTCAGCCCTGCAAGCCCAGCGCGGTCTTGAGCTTCGCCGTGTAGCCATAGACGTCGTCCCGCAGCCGGAAGGCTCCCGTGTCATCCACGAAGGCCGTGAAATACACGATGTGCAGCGGCAACGGGTGCGGCAGGCTGATGGTCCGTTCGCTGCCGCCGATCATCCGTTTCACCCGGGCTTCGCTCCAGCCGTTCTCGCGACCAAGCACCACTTCGGCCAGCTTGAAGGGCTGCTCGACCCTCACGCAACCGTGACTGAGGGCGCGCCGCTCGGTCCCGAACAGCGCGCGCGCGTTGGTGTCGTGCAGATAGACCGAATATTTGTTCGGAAACATGAACTTGATACGGCCGAGCGCATTGCTGTCGCCGGGCGGTTGCCGGACGTAGGTTATGCCCCCGCGTTCCACCACCTCGTAGCCGTGATTGGCGAAATAATCGGGGTCTGCGGCCAGCTTGGGCATCATCTCCTTTTTCACGATCGACAACGGCACGTTCCAGTACGGGTTGACGATAATGAATTGCATGGTCTCGGAGAACACCGGCGTTGGCTTGTCGGGCTGCCCGACCACCACGCGCGCGTGATGAAACACCGTGTCGCCATGCATGACGTTCAGTGAATAATCCGGAATGTTCACGTCGATATGGTTCTCCCCCATGTCGCGCGGCAGCCAGCGCCAAAGCTCCATGTTGGCAACGATCTCGTTCTCGAGCCGCCGAGGATCGCCGCCTGACATCGCCGCGATCGTGCGTATCGTCAGAACGCCAGAGGCGGGCAGGTGATGGGCACGCTGGAACTGGGCCACCGCCGCGGCAACCTGGGTGTCGTATACGAGGGCGGAATGGTCGGCCTCTTCGGTCGGGGCTCCCAGGCCGAATCGCGTGCGGATCAGCGGGACCCGCGCGTCGCGCATGCCGGGCCGCAGCGTAGGCCCGTAGGGAATGGGATCGTGCCCAGCCACGTCGCTGTTGCGGCGCAGCTCGGCGAGCTTGTCGCGAAGCAGCCCGTAACCCCTCTGGGGCGGGTTGAAGGCGTGCAAGGCCTCGCCGGCGTCCTCGGCGGCTGCGAGGCTGTTCAGGACGCGGGCGGGATCCGCCACGTCCGTTTTCGGGGCGAAAAGCGGCCCCAGGCGCGAAGGGTCGATCCGGCCCCCGCTCGCCTGCTTTCCATAGGTCACGACGGCTTCGGTGAGCTGAATCTCAGAGGCCGCCTGGGCTGCGGCGTCTCCGTCGCGAGGAACCGTGACGGGCACTTTCGACAAGTCGAGCCCATCCTCGGCCGCATGGTCGATGCGACTCAGGACGGATCTGGCCTTGCTGTTGAACCTGCCATCCTCGATCCAGAACGGAGCGTTGTTGCGGGCCGCATAGACGGCGGCCACTGCCTGCCGTTCCTTGAACCGCGCCTCGGCCTGTGCCGCGGCTTGTCCGGGAGCATGCGCGGGCTCTGGACCCACGAAGGTCACGAGCGCCGCCTGCAAGGTTGCGGCATCGAGCGTGGAAGCGGCCTGCTCGGCTGCCGGCGCAACAGGCTCCGCCGGTGCAGCGGTCGCGCTACCTGCCCCCGACGCGTCGGGATGCGCTGATGGTGACGCCTCCACGGGCGCCGACTGCGCTGGAGGGGGCACCGGCAACGCCGCCCCGACCGCCGGGGTCGGGTCCGCGGCCGCAACGGCATGCCCTGGGGCGGGACCAGAAGGCGCAGGCTCCAGCGAAGCTGGAACCTCGGCTACCTGCCCTGAGCGCGCCGCGGCCAATCGGTCCTCTGCGTCGGCCGGCCGATAGGACAAGGCGGGCGGCAGGGGATCGCTCTTGGCCCGATCCAGCGGCCAGGGGCGGCGCACTCGCGGGTGACGCGCCAAGACTGGCCCGCAAGACCGTTCCAGGTATTGGATGGCGCGGAGCTGCCGCGCCGAGCGCCGGCGCGAGCGGGATGCTTGAGGTCGGAAACGTGTTTTGGTCTGCTTTGCCGCGGCCGAGCGGGGCATAGGCTTTGAGAACGCTCCCGGGATCGGCGACGATGCGCGACATCGCCCGCCTGGCGTCGTCCCCCGGATCGAGGTCGGATGCGTTTATGGAAACCCCGGCCACGGGCAAGTCGGGCGGCGCGATATCGACCTCGCCCGAGGACCTGCCTTGGTTTGCCTTGCCGCTATGCCCGGTATCTCGGGCATAGCCCGGCGCCGTCCACGCCAGCGCGGTGCCCAGGAGGAGCATCGGCACGCGAAAGGAAGCGGCAACTCCGCGCTGCATCCGCATGTTTGCAGATCCCTTGTGGTTGCGGGTCGCCGGAGGGCGTCAGACCCGAGGTCCTATATGGTGCCAGTCCCGCTTGAGCGATGTTGAACCGCATCCGCGGCAGCAAATCAATGCAGCGTCGGACCGGAACCGGCGAAGCCCTCGCATTCTGCGCAGTCGTGGCGCCCCGGTGACATCGGGGCGGCACGACCCCGGTCAGGCTGCGACTTCGGCATCCGTCTCGCCGTCGTTGAGCCCGAAATCCTTCATCTTCCGATACAGGGTCGAGCGGCCTATGCCCAGCTTGCGGGCCATCTCCGACATCTGGCCGCGATAGTGGCCCAGCGCGAAGCGGATCAACTCGGCCTCCATGTCCTCCATGCGGCGCACGTTGCCGTTCTCGTCGAGGAGACGCAAGACGTTGGGATCATGCACTTCGACCCGCACGATCTCGCGTTCGACCGGGCGGGCGGGACTCATCGGCAGGGGGGGCACCCGGACGTCGAAGCCCTCGACCTGGGCCGCGATCTGCGGGAATTCGGCGAGCGTCAATTCCCCGCCATCGGCCAACACGACCGCACGGAACAGGGCATTTTCCAGCTGTCTCACATTGCCGGGCCAATCGTAGCTCGAAAGCAGGGCGAGCGATTCAGCGCTGATGCCGGTGATCCGCTTGCCCTCTTCGGCCGCGAAACGGGCCGCGAAACGGCGCGCCAGATCCGGTATGTCGGCGCGACGGGCCCGCAGCGGCGGCACCGTGATCGGGAACACGTTCAGCCGATAGAACAGGTCTTCGCGGAACAGCCCGCGCCTGACGAGGTCGATGAGGTTCTGGTTGGTCGCCGAAACGAGCCGGATGTCCACCTTGACCGAGCGCTTGGCGCCAACTGGGTCGACCTCGCCCTCCTGCAGGGCGCGCAGCAGCTTGACTTGAGCGTCGAGCGGCAGTTCGCCGATCTCGTCGAGGAACAGGGTTCCGCCGGACGCTTCGACGAACTTTCCGAGATGTTTTTCGGTGGCGCCCGTAAAAGCACCCTTCTCATGCCCAAACAGGATCGAACTCGACCAGGTTCTCCGGAAGCGCCCCGCAATTGACCGGCACGAACGACTTGCCCCGGCGGTCCGATGCGCTCGCGATGGCGCGGGCCAGCAGTTCCTTGCCGACCCCGGACTCGCCTTCGATCAGTACCGGAATCGTGGATTTTGCGGCTCGTTCGGCCAGGCGAATGGCGCGGGCCATGTCGTCGCTTTTGGTCAGGATGTCCTTGAACGTCAGCGCTCCCGAGGCCCGGCGGGTCATGCGCCGCACTTCGTCTTCCAGCGCGTCGAACCTCAGCGCGTTCTTGATCGAAACCGACAGCCTTTCGGCCCCGACCGGCTTGACCACGAAATCGATCGCGCCGGCCCGCATGGCCGAGATCACGGCATCGATGGAGCCGTGCGCGGTCTGCACAATGGCAGGCACCCCGATCTTGTTGTCCCGGAGGTGAGCCAGCACCTTCATGCCATCGACGTCGGGCATGACCAGATCGACGATCAACAGGTCGATGCTCTTGACGTCCGTCGCAGCAAGCCGCGCCAGCGCCGCGGCGCCGCCATCCACCACTTCCGCCTCGTACCCGAAGCGGCGCACCATGGCCTCGAGCAGGCGGCGCTGAACGGGATCGTCGTCGACAATCAGGATGGTGGCGGTCATGCGTCCTCGGCAAAGCGGCACCGTTCCGCTTCTCGGTTCCATGCTGGTCGATGACGGTAAACGTGCGCTTAACGTCGCACCGCTCCGGCCCTGCGCGAGGCGGCGCGCTTTCCCGCGTGACGTTGTCGGCCGGGGCGCTTATCTGCCAGAACGCAACCTGGATAGCGCCTGAAGGACAGTATCGAACGATGATGTCGCCCCGTCTCCGCCCTGCCCGGCACCCGGCGCAAGCCGCAGCATTCAGAACCGGAGCCGACGCACCGCCGCGATGGAACCTCGGCGATCTTTACGCGGGCCTCGACGCGCCGGCCTATTCGGCCGATCTCGCCCGCGCCGAAGCAGAGGCGGAACGGTTCGCCCAGCAATACCGCGACAAACTGGAAGCGCTGGCGGCCGGGAGCGACGCCAGCGCTCGGCTCGCCGAAGCGGTTTCCGCATTCGAGAGCATCGAGGAAACGCTGGGCCGCGTCGCATCCTTCGCGAGCCTCGTTTACGCCGAGGACACCGCCGATCCGGCCCGAGCCAAGTTTTTCGCCGACGCGCAGGAGCGGGTGACGGCCATTTCCTCCGACCTGCTGTTTTTCACCCTCGACCTCAACCGGATCGATGATGCGGTGCTGGATCGCGCCGCAGCGACGGCGCCGCTCGCCCGATACAGGCCGTGGCTCGCCGACATCCGCAAGGACCGGCCGCACCAGCTCGAAACCAAACTGGAGCAGCTCTTCCACGAGAAGGCCGTTACCGGCCGCACCGCCTGGACCCGCCTTTTCGACGAGACCATCACGGCGCTGCGGTTCGAGGTCGGGGGCGAAAAGCTGGCGTTGGAGCCGACGCTCAACCTGCTGCAGGACGCGAGGGCGGAGCTGCGCCAGGAGGCCGCGACAGCGCTCGGCAGCACCTTCAAGGAGAACCTGCGAACCTTTGCCCTGATCACCAACACGCTCGCCAAGGACCAGGAGATCGGCGACCGATGGCGCGGGTTCGAGGACGTCGCCGACAGCCGTCACCTCTCCAATCGCGTGGAGCGGGACGTGGTCGAGGCCCTGGTCGGGGCGGTGCGCGCCGCCTACCCTCGCTTGTCGCATCGCTATTACCGGATGAAGGCGCGCTGGTTCGGCAAGACACAGCTGAACCATTGGGACCGGAACGCGCCCCTGCCCCAGGCCCCGGTGGGCGCGGTGCCATGGTCCGACGCCCGCGACACGGTGCTGGCCGCCTATCGGACGTTCTCGCCGAGATTGTCCGATATCGCGGAGCGGTTCTTCTCCGAGCGCTGGATCGACGCGGAGCTTCGGCCCGGCAAGGCGCCGGGGGCCTTCTCGCATCCCACCGTGCCCGCCGTGCACCCGTATGTGCTCATGAATTACCAGGGGCGCCCGCGCGACGTCATGGTGCTGGCGCACGAACTCGGCCACGGGGTGCACCAGGTACTGGCCGGCCCGCAAGGCGCCCTGATGGCGCCGACGCCCCTCACGCTTGCGGAAACCGCGTCGGTCTTCGGGGAGATGCTGACCTTCCACTCGTTGGTGGCGCGGACCACCGACCGTGCGTCGCGCTTTGCCTTGCTGGCCCTCAAGGTCGAGGACATGCTGAACACGGTGGTGCGGCAGGTGGCCTTCTATTCCTTCGAGCGACGCCTGCACGAGGCGCGCCGCGCCGGCGAACTCACGGCCGAACAGATCGGTGAGCTTTGGCTTGCGGTCCAGGCCGAAAGCCTGGGGCCAGCCATTCGGCTCGGACCGGGCTACGAAACCTTCTGGGCCTACGTGCCCCACTTCGTGCATTCGCCGTTTTACGTCTACGCCTACGCGTTCGGCGACTGCCTGGTGAATTCGCTCTACGGTGTCTACCGCACCTCGCCGGAAGGTTTCGCGGAACGCTATTTGGCGCTGCTCGAAGCTGGCGGCACCAAGCATCATAGCGAACTCTTGGCGCCGTTCGGGCTGGATGCGCACGATCCGCAGTTCTGGAACATCGGGCTCGGCGTCATCGAAGGCCTGATCGACGAGCTCGAAACGCTCCAACCCGGATGAGCAGGACGGCTTCCGTCAGCCCGCGGGCGCCGAAGCCGGGCGCCGTTCCAGGAGGTCCCAAAGGTTGCCGTAGAGGTCCTCGAAAACTGCGACCGTGCCGTAGCTTTCCTCTCTGGGATTTTCGCGGAACCTGACGCCTAAGCCGACGAGCCTGCGGTGATCGCTCCAAAAATCATCGGTGTGCAGGAAGAGGAATACCCTCCCGCCGGTTTGGCTGCCGACCCGCTGCGCCTGGGCAGAATCGGCCGCAAGGGCCAGCAGAAGACCCGTGCCGTTCGATCCCGACGGGCTGACCAGCAGCCAGCGCTTTCCGGCCCCGAGCGGCACGTCCTCGACAACCTGGAACCCGAGAACATCGGCGTAATAAGCTTTCGCTTCGTCGTAGTCCCGGACCAGAACCGTCACCGCCCCGATATGCTGCGCCATGGCGAAGCTCCTTCCGCGAAAACCGCCGGCCCGCTCCGAAAAAACCGTGCCGCCTGTTCAAGCTTTCGTTGCCCGAGGGACCGCCAATCCCTAAATTGAGCGCTTCATCTGCTCACTGGTAGACCTTTCATGACATTCGTCGAGGCGACGGCCGCGGCCGGTCGCAAGAGCGGCCAGATCAAGATCCATGATGCCGAGGCTTTCGCCGGGATGCGGAGGGCTGGTCGCCTGACCGCCGAGGCTCTCGACGTCCTGGTCGATGCGGTTCAGCCCGGCGTCACCACCGCATCGCTCGACCGCCTGGCCTTCGAGTTCGCCATGGATCACGGCGCCTATCCGGCGCCGCTGGATTATCGCGGCTTCACCAAGTCCATCTGCACCTCGATCAACCATGTGGTCTGCCACGGCATTCCCGACGAGAAGCCGCTACGGGAAGGCGACATCGTCAACATCGATGTCACGCTCATCCTGGACGGATGGCATGGGGATTCCTCGCGCATGTATGCCGTAGGCGAAGTGCCGCGCAAGGCGGAACGGCTCATGGCCGTGACGCACGAGTCTCTGGTGCGCGGCATTGCGGCGGTCAGGCCGGGCGCGACGACCGGCGATATCGGGGCCGCCATCCAGGATTACGCCGAGAGGGAGCGATGCTCGATTGTGCGGGAATTTTGCGGCCATGGTCTCGGCCGCCTGTTTCACGACGAGCCCAACATCCTCCATTATGGGAGGCGGGGCGAGGGCGTGGTGCTCAAGCCCGGCATGTTCTTCACCATCGAGCCCATGGTCAATCTCGGCCGCCCCCATGTAAAGGTGCTGTCGGACGGCTGGACCGCGGTCACCCGAGACCGCTCGCTTTCCGCGCAGTTCGAACATAGCGTCGGGGTCACGGACGATGGCGTGGAGGTCTTCACCTACTCGCCCCGCGGTCTCCACAAGCCTCCCTACGCCAGTCCCGCCGAGCGATGAGCGATCCGCAGCGGAGCGAGGAGGCGGAAGCGCTCGAACCGCTGTATTTGGGCCACCGGGATCGCCTGCGGCAACGGTTCAACACCGCGGGCCAGGACAGCCTAGCGGATTACGAATTGCTGGAACTGCTGCTGTTCCGCGCGATTCCGCGGCGGGACGTCAAGCCGCTCGCCAAGATCCTGATTGCCCGGTTCGGGTCGTTCGCCGAGGTCCTGGCGGCACGGCCTGAGCGACTGCGCGAAATTCCCGGGCTCAGCACGGGGGCCATCACCGAACTCAAGATCGTCGAGGCGGCAGCACGCCGGCTGACGCGCGGCGCCATCAAGGCCCGGCAGACGCTGGCGTCCTGGACCGAGGTCCTGGATTATTGCCGGGCCACGATGGCCTTTGCGGAGCAGGAAGAGTTCCGCGTGCTGTTCCTCGACAAGCGCAACGTCCTCATCACGGACGAAGTCCAGGGCCGGGGCACGGTCGACCACACGCCCGTCTACCCGCGAGAAGTGATCCGGCGGGCCCTCGAACTCAGCGCCACCGCTCTCGTTCTGGTGCACAATCACCCCTCGGGCGATCCCACTCCGTCCACCACCGACATCCGGATGACGCACGAGATCATCGCCATTGCCAAGCCGCTGGGAATCGCGATCCACGATCACCTGATCGTCGGCAGGAATGGCCACAGCAGCTTGCGTGCCCTCAAGTTCATCTGAGCGGCCATCGGCCCTCAAGCCTCGGCCATGGCCAGGATTTCGAGCCATTCGGCATCGCTGACCGGCTGCACCGAAAGCCGCGAATTGTTGACCAGGACCATGGCCTTCAGGGCGGGATTGCGCTTGATCGCCTCGAGCGTGATCGGCCTGGGAAGGGCTCGGACGGCCTTTACGTCCACCATGCCGAACTTGCCCGTGGCGTCGGTGTGGTCCGGATAATAGCCCCGCGTGATCTCGACGATGCCGACGATCGCCCGTTCCTCGCCGGAATGATAGAAGAAGGCCTGCTCGCCCACCGCCATATTCATCAGACACTGCTTGGCGGAATGATTGCGCACGCCGTTCCAGAACGTTCCGGCCTCACCCGCTTCGAGCTGCTGTGCAAACGACCAGCTCGCGGGTTCGCTCTTCACCAGCCAATGTGCCATCGGTCCTATCCGGTCGAGTCGTTGTCCGAGCCCGACGGCACGGACGAAAGGAAATCTGCCTCGCCTCTTGCGGGGCGCGCCAGCAGAACGTCAATGGCCGCTTGAGGGGCGAGCGTGCCGGACAAGATCGCCGAGACGCTCTCGGCGATCGGCATTTGCACGGCGCGGGCCCGGGCAAGCTCGACCAGAATGGCGGCGGTCGGAACGCCTTCGGCAAGGCCTCCCCGGCCGGCCTCCGCGAGCGATCGTCCCGAACCCAGGGCCACGCCCAACGAGAAATTGCGCGATTGCGCGGACGAGCAGGTCAGCACCAGGTCACCCAGGCCCGAAAGGCCCATCATGGTTTCCGGACGAGCCCCGGAGGCCCGGCCGAACCGCGCGAGTTCCGCAAAGCCCCGCGCGATCAGGGCCGCCGAGGCGCTCGCACCAAGATCGAGCCCGGCCGCGATGCCGCAGCCGATGGCGAGCACGTTCTTGGCCGCACCGCCGATCTCCACCCCGCGCAGATCGCTGCTGAAATAGAGCCTGAAGGCGGGCCGGGCCAAGGCCTCGGCGAGGGCCTGCGCAAGAGCCTCATCGTTTGCCGCGACCGTGACCGCGGTCGGCCGTCCGCGACCGACGTCGGCCGCGAAGCTCGGTCCCGACAGCGCTGCGGCCGGGTGGCTCGGCAGGCATTGGGCCACCACTTCGCTCATCAGCAGCCCGCTTCCCGCCTCGATGCCCTTGGCGCAGACCAGCACCGGTACCGCCCTGCACCGGGGCAAGCGCTCCAGAACCATGCGCACGCCCTGTGCCGGAACCGCTGCGAGGATGAGGTCGGCCTCTTGCACGCAGGCGAGGTCCGCAACGGCTTCCACTTCGTCGGCCAGCCGCACGCCTGGCAGGAACGCGGCGTTCTCGCGGGTCGCCTGGATTCGGGCTGCCCGCTCGGCGTCGCGCGACCACAACAACACCTTGCGGCCGGGCCGGGCCGCGACATTGGCAAGCGCCGTGCCCCAGGCACCGGCGCCGAGGACAACAATCGTCTCGAACATCGGATCAGGCTCGTCCGCCGCCGACGCGTTCGGCGACGGGATCGAGCGGCCAGCGCGGGCGGGCCGCCACGGTCATGTCGTCGGTCAGGCCAAGCAGCAACCGCTCGATGCCGGCCCAGGCGACCATGGCGCCGTTGTCGGTGCACAGGGCCGCTGGCGGCAAGACGAGCTTGAGCCCGCTTTCGCCGGAGAACCGGGCCAAGGCGCGGCGCAGCGCGTCATTGGACGCCACCCCGCCGGCCGCCACGAGCGCCATCGGCATACCGGCGGTTTCCCGGAACAGGCGCAGCGCCGCGCGCGTGCGGTCGATCACGACATCGACCACGGCGGCCTGGAACGAGGCGCAAAGGTCGGCGACATCGCGCGGCGAAAGGGGCGCCGATCGCTCCGCTTCCAGCCGCACGGCGGTCTTCAGGCCGGCGAGCGAGAAATCCGGCTTCGATCGACCCAGCATGGGGCGCGGCAGGGTGAACCGGGCGGCGTCGCCGCCGCGCGCCTGCACCTCGACCGCGGGGCCGCCCGGATAGGGCAGCCCGAGCAGTTTGGCCGTTTTGTCGAAGGCCTCCCCGATCGCGTCGTCGACGGTGGTTCCCAGGCGCTTGTACTCGCCGACGCCATGCACCGCGATCAGCTGCGTGTGGCCGCCCGACATGAGCAGCAAGAGATAGGGAAACGGCACGTTGTCGGTCAAGCGAGCCGTCAGAGCGTGGCCTTCGAGGTGGTTGATGGCGAGCAGCGGCTTGCGCAGCGCGAGCGCCAGCGCTTTGGCGGTGGTCAGGCCTACCAGCACGCCGCCGATCAGGCCCGGGCCGGCCGACGCCGCGATGCCATCGAGGTCCGAAAGCTCCATTCCGGCCGCGTCGAGCGCGCGAGAGATCAGCTGGTCGAGCACCTCCACATGGGCCCGCGCCGCGATCTCGGGCACCACGCCGCCGAACGCCGCATGATCGGCGATCTGGCTCTTGATCTCGTTCGAAAGGATCTCGCCGCCACCCTCGTCCTTCAAGCGTACGACGGCCGCCGCGGTCTCGTCGCACGTCGTTTCGATCCCGAGAACTCGCATGCCTGCCTTTCGAAAGACGAGTTCGCAGACTATAGAGGCGCTCGTCGATGAACAAGACAGGATGGGGCGGGGAGTGGGCGACAACATCGTGCTGCGGCTCGGCACTCGGGCGAGCCCCCTCGCGCTCGCGCAGGCGCACGAGGTTCAGGCTGAGGTCGCCCAGGCGCATGGCTGGACGGCGGAACAGATTGCCATCGTCCCCATTCGCACCACGGGCGACTCCATCCAGGACAGAGCTTTGTCCGAGGCCGGCGGCAAGGGCCTGTTCACCAAGGAGCTCGACCGTGCCCTGATCGAGGGCGCCATCGACCTCGCGGTGCATTCGGCAAAGGATCTGCCGACCTTTCTGCCGGAGGCGGTCCGGATTGCCGGTTACCTGCCGCGCGAGGACGTGCGCGACGTGCTGGTCGCACCACGCGCCCGGCACTTCGAGGAGCTTCCCGCAGGCGCCGTGCTGGGCTCTGCCTCCTTGCGGCGCCAAGCCCAAGCCAAGCGCGTCAGGCCCGATCTCGTTATCAAGCTGCTGCGCGGCAACGTGCAAACTCGGCTGCGCAAGCTCGACAGCGGCGAGTTCGACGCCACCATTCTGGCTATGGCGGGACTCAAGCGCCTGGGACTGGCCGACCGGGCCACGGCGATCCTCGACGTCGAGAGATTTCTTCCCGCGGTGGGCCAGGGCGCGATCGCCATTGCGATCCGCGCCAGCGATGCCGCAATGGCAGCGCGGCTCGCTCCGATTCTGCATCGCGACACCGGGCTTGCCGTGACCTGCGAGCGCGCCTTCCTGGCCGTGCTCGACGGCTCCTGCCGGACACCGATCGCCGGCCACGCCATGATCAACGGCTCCGATCTGGAATTCCGCGGCCTGCTGCTCGCGCCCGACGGCTCGGATGCCGTCGAAACCTTGGCTCGCGGCCCGGCGCAATTCGCGGCACGGCTCGGCGAGGATGCAGGGCGCGACCTTCTGGGGCGGGCGCCGGCGCAGATCCTGTCGCCCTTCCGGGTGGCCAGCTGACGTTGCGGGTGCTGGTCATGCGGGCCCGTGACGACGCCCGGCAGATTGCTGCGCAGATCGCAGCCATGCGACACGAGCCCGTTCTGGCCCCGGTAATCGAGATCGTAGCGCTTGGGCACGAGGCTCCCGCCGGCTCCTTCGATGCGATCCTCGCCACCAGCGGCCACGCCTTCCTGGGCCTCGGCTCAGGGTCGGCCCTGTCTCGCGAGAAGCCTGTGTTCGCGGTCGGCGAGCGAACCGCGGCCGCAGCCCTGGCGGAGGGATTTACGGACGTGCGCGTCGCGGGTGGGGATGCCGCCGCTCTCGCGGCCCTGGTCACCGCGAGCGGGCCTGGCCATGTGCTCTATCTGGCGGCCCGCGACCGCAAGCCGACGCTCGAATCCGCCCTGCATGCAGCGGGCCTGCGCGTGACGGTGCGGGAGGCCTACGAGGCGAAGGTTGTGGCCGGTTGGGAGCAGGCCGTCGTCGCGCTGTTGCGCGCCGATGGGATCGGTGCGGCCCTGCACTTCTCACGCCGAAGCGCCGCGTTGGCCTTGCAGCTTGCGCACCAGCACGATGTGCAGGCCGAGCTTCTGGCCCTGCGCCATTACTGCCTTTCGGACGATGTCGCGGCGCCGCTCCTGGCTATGGGAGCGACCTCGGTCGAGATCGCGGCGCAACCCGATGCGGCCCACCTGCTCGAGTTGCTGATTCCTCGCCGAAGCAACTACGCCTAGCGCACCGATGAGCAGCTTCGAGGTGCAGCCGAACAATAGCGTGCCGGATCGCGCCACGATCGTGGACGTGTTGATCCCGGTGGCGATCGACACCGCATATTCCTACAGGGTGCCACCCGAGTTCGACCTCGCGGCCGGCGACTTCGTCGTCGTTCCCCTCGGCACCCGGGAGACCCTTGGCGTCGTGTGGGAGGCCCGCGCCGTTCCCGGCGGCGATAACCTCAAATCCGTGCGCCAGAAGCTGGATTGGACGCCTCTGCGGGAGCCGCTGCGGCGCTTCGTCGACTGGCTGGCCCAATGGACCTTGGCACCGCGCGGCATGGTGCTTCGCATGGCGGTGCGGGCGCCCGAGAATGCCGGCCCCGAACCGGTGCGGATCGGGTTTCGCCGCGCCGGGCCGGCCCCTGCCCGCATGACCCCGGCCCGGGCCCGGGTGCTCGAAGCGCTGCCGGAGGGCGCTGCCCTCGGCAAGCGAGCCCTCGCCGACGCCGCGCGGTGCAGCACGGGCGTCATCGACGGCCTGGTCGACGAGGGCACGCTCGAACCCCTGGTGCTGCCCGGGGAAGCGCGGCCGGCCCTGCCCGATCCCCATCGCCCCGGCCTGGCGCTGGAAGCGGAGCAGCGCGACGCTGCCGAACGACTGATCGCGGCGGTCGAGGCCGCCCAATTCGGGGTGATTCTGCTCGAAGGCGTCACCGGGTCCGGCAAGACCGATGTGTATTTCGAGGCGGTCGCAGCCGCCCTCAAGGCTGGCCGGCAGGCCCTGATCCTGCTTGCCTGAAATCGCGCTGACGGCGCAATTCCTCGACCGCTTCGCCAAGCGCTTCGGCACCCGCCCGGCGGAGTGGCATTCGGCCGTGCCCCCGCGCCAGCGCGCCAGGGTATGGGCCGGGGTGGCTTCGGGCGAAGTTTCGGTGGTGGTCGGGGCTCGCTCGGGGCTGTTCCTGCCCTTCCGGGCTCTCGGCCTGATCGTCGTCGACGAGGAGCACGAGGCCGCCTACAAGCAGGACGACGGCGTCACCTACCACGCCCGCGACATGGCGGTGGTGCGCGGTCGGCTCGAGCAGGCCGCCGTTGTCCTTGCCTCCGCGACTCCCTCCATCGAGACGCGCGTCAATGCCGAGAGCGGGCGCTATGCCCATGCCAGGCTGCCGCACCGGGTCGGAGGACGCGGTATGCCGGCCATCGAGGCGATCGATCTGCGCAAGGAGCAGCCCCCGCGCGGGCGCTGGATCGCCGAACGCCTGGTCGGGGCCGTGCAGGACACGATCGGCCGGGGCGAACAGGCGCTGCTGTTCCTCAACCGGCGAGGCTACGCGCCTTTGACCCTGTGCCGGACCTGCGGGCATCGGTTCACCTGCAGGCAATGTTCGTCCTGGCTGGTCGAGCATCGATTCCGCGGCGCGCTCGTGTGCCACCATTGCGGCCACGTCGAGCGCCGGCCCGACCATTGCCCCGGTTGCGGCGAAGTGGATTCGCTGGCGGCTTGCGGACCGGGGGTCGAGCGCATCGCCGAGGAGGCGGCGGCGGTGTTCCCGGACGCGCGCATCCTGGTGCTGTCGTCGGATTTCCCGGGCGGAACCGAGCGGCTGCGCGAGGAGCTCGCGGCCGTGCAGCGGCGCGAAGTCGATCTCGTGGTCGGCACACAGCTGGTGGCCAAGGGACACCATTTTCCATTTCTCACGCTGGCCGGCATCATCGACGCGGATGTCGGACTGGCCAATGGCGATCTGCGAGCGGCGGAGCGCACCTTCCAGCTGCTGCAGCAGGTGGCCGGGCGCGCCGGCCGGGGCGACCTGCCCGGGCGGGCGCTGGTGCAGACCTGGCAGCCCCAGCACCCGGTCATGCGGGCGTTGCTGACCGGCGATGCCGAACGCTTCTATGCCGCCGAGACGGCCTCGCGCCGCAGCGGCGGCTTCCCGCCCTTCGGCCGTCTGGCAGCCCTGATCGTATCGGGCCCGGACCGCGCCAAGGCGGAAGCGCACGGGCGGGCCCTGGCCCGGGCCGGCTTTGACGCGATTGCGACGCTTGCCACCGAGCCCGCGCACGAGAACGGGGCCAAGATCGACATTTTCGGCCCATCGGAGGCCCCGATCGCGATGATCCGCGGGCGCTACCGCTTTCGGCTCCTCGTCAAGGCGCCCCGCTCGGCCGACCTCCAAGGCATTCCTGCGTCGCACGATCGCGGCTGCGCCCAAACCTCGCGAAGGCATAACGGTCGGCGTCGACGTCGACCCGCAGAGCTTCGATGTGACGGCTCGAAATCGGAGCGTCAGCCCCGTTCCCGCAGCACGCGGCGCATGATCTTGCCGGTCGCGGTCATCGGCAATTCCGGCACGAAGTCCACTTCCCGCGGATATTCGTGGGCCGACAGGCGGGTGCGAACGAAGGCCTTGATGTCGTCGGCGAGTTCCGCCGACGCCCCAAAACCCTCGCGCAACACCACATAGGCCTTGACGATCTCGGTGCGGATCGGGTCGGGCTTGCCGACCGCCGCGGCTCCGCCCACCGCCGGGTGACGCAGCAGGCATTCCTCGATCTCGGTCGGGCCGATCCTGAAGCCGGAGGACGTGATGATGTCGTCGCTCCGGCCGATGAAGCTCACGTAGCCTTCGTGGTCGCAAACCGCCTGATCGCCCGTGGTCATCCAGGCCCCGGCGAATTTCGCCGCCGTCGCCTCGGGCTGGTTCCAGTAGCCGAGGAACATGGCCGGGTCGGGCCGCGCCACCGCGATTTCCCCCGGCTCGCCGGGTTCGCAAATCGTGCCGTCCGGGTGGATCACCGCGACGGTATGGCCCGGCACGGCGCGGCCGATAGCGCCCGGCTTGCGGATCCCGAGCATCGCGCTCGAACCCAGCACGTAGTTGCATTCGGTCTGACCGTAGACGTCGTTGGGCTCGACCCCGAGAGCCTGCCGGGCCCACTCCCGGGTTTCGGTTCCCAGCGCCTCGCCGGCAGACGAAAGGCTTCGCAGGGCAAGGCCCGAAACGGGCGCGCCATGTTGCGCGCGCAGCATCCGGAGCGCGGTCGGCGGAATGAACGCGTTGCGGATCTGCAGGTCACGCAGCAGGGCCAGCACGGTGTCGGGGTCGAAATGGTCGCGCCTCTGTGCCACAACCGGGACCCCGAAATGCAGGCAGGGCAGCACCGCGTTGAGCAGGCCCCCCGCCCAGGCCCAATCGGCCGGGGTCCACATCAGGTCCCCTGGCTGCGGCAGAAAATCATGGCTGAACCGAACACCCGGCAAATGGCCCGGCAGCACGCGATGCGCATGCAGCGCACCTTTGGGAAGTCCGGTCGTGCCCGAGGTGTAGATCATGAGCGCCGGATCATCCTTGCCGGTGGCAACCGGCTCGAACGCACCCCCTGCCCGCCCGATCAGATCGAAGAAGCCGAGGATCGACCCATCGGGTCCGTCGACCGAGATGATCTCCTCGAGACTGGGCGGCTTCGGAACGATCGCCGAAAGCTTCGCGGCCCCCGACGCATCCGTGATCACCACCCGGACCCCCGCGTCTTCAGGCGGTAGCTCAGGGCGTCGGTGCCGAAAACCGCCGCCAGCGGCAGCACGATCCCGCCCAGCTTGTAGATCGCGACCTGCGCCGCGATGGCCTCGGCCATCTGGGGCAGGAACACTGCAACCCGGTCGCCCCGGCGTACGCCAAGGCGGGCCAGCGCAATCGCAAGCCTGTTCGATGTGTCCCGCAATGCAGCAAAGGTCGTCGTCAGGTGCCCCGCCGGGCCCACGTCGATGATAGCCGGGCGGTCCGGTGCCAGCGCCGCCCAGCGGTCGCAGACATCCACCCCGATATTGTAGCGCGCCGGAATGCTCCAGGCGAAACGCTCCCGGAGCTGCGCATAATCGCCGAAAGGCGCGAGCAGCATGATCGACCGTGGTCAGACTTCGTGCTGCGTCGTAGCATATTGCACTGCGAAATGCTTGACCCATCTTGCAGCGGACGGTCAAACGAAACCAGCTTCGAATCGAAAGCCGCGAAGGGATTGCCAATGAGCGTAGAGTCGATCCTTCCGTTCCGCCCCAACGTCGGAATCGCGTTGTTCAATGCCGATGGACTGGTGTTCGCCGGCAAGGCGGTCGGTGACGGCCCGGAAACGGTCCTGCCCGGCTACGAATGGCAGATGCCGCAGGGCGGCATCGACCCGGACGAGGACATCGTGGCCGCGGCGCGCCGGGAGTTGTGGGAAGAGACCGGCATCAATGCGGTATCGCTGCTCGGCGTCACGCCCGAATGGTGGAACTACGATTTCCCGCCCTACGACGGGCCGCCCCATTCCCTGTGCGGATTCCGCGGCCAGACCCAGCGCTGGGTAGCATTTCGGTTCGAAGGCGACGAGGGCGCGATCGACCTCGCCAATCCTCCGCCGGGCCTCCTGCAGGAATTCGAGGACTGGGCCTGGCTGCCGCTGGCGTCGCTGCCCGATCGCGTGATGCCGTACAAGCGCGAGACCTACGGGCGCGTCGCCGCGGCTTTCGCAACGTTCGCGGCGCCTGCACGCACCGGGTCAGACCCGGGATAAACCCAAGATCAAAGCTGCAGCGCCGCGCGCAATTCGCTGAGCTGATCGAGCTTTTCCTGGGCGAGGCGGCGCGTCTCGTCGGACGGTGCGTCGCTCACGTCTTCCTGCGCGTCGCGGATCTCGGCGTCGATCTTGGCGGCATCGAGTTGCTCGATCGGCACGGCCATTTCGGCCAGGATGGTCAGGCCGGTCGGGGCCACATCGGCGAAGCCTCCCCGCACGAAAAGGCGCGACCGCTTGCTGGCCGTCTCTTCAACGGTCACGACCCCGGGCTTGAGGGTCGTCATCAAGGGCGCGTGGTCCTTGAGGACCGTGAACTCCCCTTCCGTGCCCGGCACCACGACGGATTCGACCTCGCCCGCGAACAGCAGCTTTTCCGGCGATACGAGTTCGAACACAAACGATGCCATCATCAATCCCCTGATACCGCCCGGCGCTCCATTCGAAGCGCCGGTTCATTCTAGGCCGCGACGCCTTACGCCGCCTGGGCGAGCTTCTGCGCCTTTTCGACCGCTTCCTCGATCGTGCCGACCATGTAGAACGCGGCCTCCGGCAGGTGGTCATACTTGCCTTCGACCAGGCCCTTGAAGCCCTTGATCGTGTCGGCGAGCGAGACGAGCTTGCCGGGCGAGCCGGTGAACACTTCGGCGACGTGGAACGGCTGGCTGAGGAAGCGTTCGATCTTGCGGGCGCGCGCGACCGCGATCTTGTCCTCTTCCGACAACTCGTCCATGCCCAGGATGGCGATGATGTCCTGCAGCGCCTTGTAGCGCTGGAGCACCTGCTGCACCTGCCGGGCGATGGCATAATGCTCGTCGCCGACGATCAGCGGCGAGAGCATGCGCGAGGTGGAGTCGAGCGGGTCCACGGCCGGGTAGATGCCCTTTTCGGCGATCGACCGCGACAGCACCGTCGTGGCGTCGAGATGGGCGAAGGAGGTGGCAGGCGCCGGGTCGGTCAAGTCGTCGGCCGGCACGTAGATGGCCTGCACCGAGGTGATCGATCCCTTGTTGGTGGTGGTGATACGCTCCTGCAGCAGGCCCATGTCGGTGGCCAGCGTCGGCTGGTACCCGACCGCGGACGGGATGCGGCCGAGCAGCGCCGACACTTCCGAACCCGCCTGGGTGAAGCGGAAGATGTTGTCGACAAAGAACAGCACGTCCTGGCCCTGGTCGCGGAAATTCTCCGCCACCGTAAGGCCCGTCAGCGCCACGCGGGCGCGGGCGCCGGGCGGCTCGTTCATCTGGCCGTACACGAGAGCGCATTTCGAGCCGGTCACCGAGCCGTTGTGCTCGTGCGGATCGATGTTGACCTTGGACTCGATCATCTCGTGGTAGAGGTCGTTGCCCTCGCGGGTGCGCTCACCCACGCCGGCGAATACCGAATAGCCGCCGTGAGCCTTGGCCACGTTGTTGATCAGTTCCATGATCAGCACCGTCTTGCCGACGCCCGCACCGCCGAACAGGCCGATCTTGCCGCCCCTCGCGTAAGGCGCCAGCAGATCGACCACCTTGATGCCGGTCTCGAGAATTTGCGCGTCCGTCGACTGGTCGGCGTAGCTCGGCGCCGGCTGGTGGATGGCGCGAACATCCGTCGCCTCGATGGGTCCGAGTTCGTCCACCGGCTCCCCGATGACGTTCATGATGCGGCCGAGCGTGCCGTCGCCCACGGGAACGCGGATCGGTGCGCCCGTGTCGCTGACGGCCTGCCCGCGGGTCAGGCCCTCGGAGATGTCCATGGCGATGCAGCGCACGGCGTTTTCACCGAGATGCTGGGCCACTTCAAGCACCAGGCGGTTGCCGCCGTTGGTCGTCTCCAGCGCGTTCAAGATCTCGGGGAGATGGCCCTCGAACTTGACGTCGACCACCGGTCCGATGACCTGTACGACATGCCCGGCACTGCGGTTGCTCCCGGCTTCTGTTTCGCCGTTGGCGCTGTTGGCGAAAATGAAATCAGACATCGTGTCCTCTCAACTCAATGATCGGTGCGCCCGGGGCACACCATGAATTCCTGCGCAGCCGTCAGGCCTCGACCATATCGAGGCGACGCTCCACGCGCGATAAACGCTCGTCGAACCTGTCCACCCGGGCCCGCAATCCACCCAGTTGGCTCCAGACCTGGCCGAGGCGCTGATCCAACGCCGCAACCTTGTGGGCCAGCGTGCTGAGATCGGCCGCCGCGCCCGATTGCGACGCGAGGATGCGGCGCAGACGGTCGGCGACCCGGCTTTCCATTTCGAACATCGTCATCGGCACCCCCGCGCCCATGCCTACAGAGCTTCCGCACCCGAAATGATCTCGATCAGTTCCTTGGTGATCATGGCCTGACGCGAGCGGTTGTAGATTTGGGTCTGCTTCTTGATCATCTCGCCGGCGTTACGGGTCGCATTGTCCATGGCGCTCATGCGCGCACCCTGTTCGGATGCAGCGTTCTCGAGCAAGGCCCTGAACACCTGGATCGAAATATTTCGCGGCAGCAAGGTCGCGAGGATCTCGTCCTCGCCGGGCTCGTATTCGTAAGCCGCGCCGGTGGTGTCCGCCTCGGTCGCTGGCCGGGATCTCGGCCGGAATCAGGCTGAGCGCCGTCGGGATCTGGGCAATGACAGAGCGGAAGCGCGAGAAGAACAGCGTGCAGCGATCGAACTCACCCGCCTCGAACATGGCGATGATCTTCCGGCCGATCGGTTCCGCATTGACGAATCCGAGCTGCTTGAAGGCGCGCAGATCGATCAACTCGATGATGTTCTGCTCGAACTGCCGGCGCAACTGGTCGAAACCCTTCTTGCCGACGCAAAGGATTTTGACCGTCTTGCCGGCGCGCAGCAGGTTGTTGGCATGTTCGCGCGCGAGCCGCACGATGGAAGAGTTGAAGGCTCCGCAGAGGCCCCGCTCGGCCGTGCAGACAACCAGGAGATGCACCTGGTCGCGCCCGTTCCCGGCCAGCAGTGCAGGCGCCTGGGTGCCCGCCCCGATGCCGCGCGCCAGATTGGCCAGCACCTTTTCCATGCGCTCGGCATAGGGTCGCGCGGCTTCAGCCGCCATCTGGGCGCGGCGCAATTTCGCGGCCGCGACCATCTGCATGGCTTTGGTGATCTTCTGGGTCGACTTGACCGAGGAGATCCGGTTTCGCAGGTCCTTCAGCGAAGGCATTTGTGTCGCTCGTTTGCGATTGAAGGAGGGTTAGGCAAACGATTTTGCGTAGCCTTCGACGACGGACTTGAGCTTTCCGGCAGTCTGGTCACTCAGGTCCTTCGAAACGCGGATGTCGTCCAGCACATCCGCGTGGCTGGTGCGAAGCAGCGCCAGCAGGCCATCCTCGAAAGCCCGCACTCGGTTGACCGGGAGCGTGTCGAGATAGCCGTTCACGCCCGCATAGATCACCGCGACCTGCTCTTCCATCTTCAGCGGCGAGAACTGCGGCTGCTTCAGGAGTTCGGTCAGGCGCGAGCCGCGATTGAGCAGCCGCTGCGTCGTGGCGTCGAGGTCCGAGCCGAATTGTGCGAAGGCCGCCATCTCGCGATACTGGGCCAGTTCGCCCTTGATGCGTCCCGCGACCTTCTTCATCGCCTTGGTCTGGGCCGACGAGCCGACGCGCGACACCGAAAGGCCGACGTTCACGGCCGGGCGAATGCCCTGATAGAACAGATCCGTCTCGAGGAAGATCTGGCCGTCCGTGATCGAGATCACGTTGGTCGGAATATAGGCCGACACGTCGTTGGCCTGGGTCTCGATGACCGGCAGCGCCGTAAGCGAGCCGTTGCCGCGCTCGTCGTTCAGCTTGGCGGCGCGCTCGAGCAGGCGCGAATGGAGATAGAACACGTCGCCCGGATAGGCCTCGCGGCCCGGGGGACGGCGCAGCAGCAGCGACATCTGGCGGTAGGCAACGGCCTGCTTCGACAGATCGTCATAGATGATCAGCGCGTGCATCCCGTTGTCGCGGAAATACTCGCCCATGGCGCAGCCCGCGAAGGGCGCCAGAAACTGCATCGGGGCCGGATCGGACGCGGTCGCGGCGACGACGATCGAATAGTCGAGCGCGCCCTGCTCTTCCAGAACCTTCACGAACTGGGCGACGGTCGAGCGCTTCTGGCCCACCGCGACGTAGACGCAGTAGAGCTTCTGGCTCTCGTCGTTGCCCTGGTTGAGCGGCTTCTGGTTCAGGATTGCGTCGAGCGCGACCGCGGTCTTGCCGGTCTGGCGGTCGCCGATGATCAGCTCGCGCTGACCGCGGCCGATCGGGATCAGGGCGTCGATGGCCTTGAGGCCGGTCGCCATCGGCTCATGCACGGATTTGCGCGGAATGATGCCCGGCGCCTTCACGTCGACGCGGGCGCGCCGCTCGGCCCGGATCGGACCCTTGCCGTCGATCGGATTGCCGAGCGCATCGACGACACGGCCGAGCAGTTCCTTGCCGACCGGCACGTCCACGATGGCGCCGGTGCGCTTGACGGTCTGGCCTTCGCCGATCTCGCGGTCCGATCCGAAGATCACGATGCCGACGTTGTCGGCCTCGAGGTTCAGGGCCATGCCGCGGACGCCGGATTCGAATTCCACCATCTCGCCGGCCTGGACATTGTCGAGGCCATAGACGCGCGCGATGCCGTCGCCGACCGACAGCACCTGACCGACCTCGGTCACTTCGGCTTCGGTACCAAAATTCTGGATTTCGCGTTTGAGGATGTCGGAAATCTCAGCGGCGCGGATATCCATCAGCCGACCTCTTTCATGCGTGTTCGAATGGAATTGAGTTTGGTCTTGAGCGAGCCGTCGACCATCCGGCTGCCGAGCCGGACCACGAGGCCCCCGAGAATGGCAGGGTCGACCTTCATGTCGAGTTCGACGGTCTTGCCCCCGGTCACGTCCCGAAGCGCCTGCTTGAGCTCGTCGAGACGGTGGGCCGCCAGAGGCTCGGCCACGGTGACCTGCGCTCGCGAGACGCCCTTGTCGGCATCGTCGAGGGTATGGAAATCGGCGATCATGGTGCGGACCGCGAAGAGCCGGCGCTTGGAGGCGACGAGCTTTAGGAACTGCGCCGCCAGCCCGCCGATGCCGACAGCCTGGAGGATCTTGTCCAGCGCGCGCGTCTGGTCCTCTGCGCCGAACACCGGGCTGCGGACCAGCAGCTGCAGATCAGGGTTGCCGGCCACGAGATCGGAAAATCGCTTCAGGTCGGCCGCGACGGAATCGACCGAGCGGCTTTCCTTGGCAAGCGAAAATAGGGCGGCGGCATAACGGCCTGCCATCCCGGTTACGATGTCTTTGGCATCGGCCACGGCGCTCAACCCTCGACGATTTCGACTCGACCCGGTCGGGGAGTCGCATCGACCCGCTGTCCCGAACGTCCCGGCCCCATGGCTTACCACAGAGGATAGTTGCCGTGGCAACAACGGAATGGCCCTTCGGCCGTGCAGGTAACATAGCGGTTTATGGGGCGCAAGCGGGCGACAATGTGGAAAAGCGGCCGTTTCCGAGGGAAACCTGCCCATTGCTGGTCACAATTGTCTCTGCGGCGATCTAGTGGCCGTGTCGGCTTCGCAACCGGGCGAGGAGCTTTTTGGCCGGTGTCTTGAGGCGTCGGCGTCCGTTTTCCAATCCTGCGAGGGTGCGAAAGCGTACCGAATTGCCCGGAACCACCGCCACCATTGCGTCGACGATAGGCACCCGATCGAGCCACAGTCGGTCGATCATCGGGTGGTCGGGAACCGCACAGGAATCGGTCAGGTCGACGTCGGTCCTGCTGCGCTGCGCGTCGGTTAGATGAAGCACCAGCTGGACGCCGGGCGACAGCGCGGCAAAATCCTCGTCGTAGGCCATCTTCCAGAAGAACGCTTGGCGGCCGCTCGAAAGCACGATCCCGCTGGCCACCGCGCTGCCGTCGAGGAGCAGGCTATCCACCCGGCATTGTCCCTCGCGGGCGAGAAGACGCGTCATGGTGCGGGCAAAGGCGGCCCGCGGCGGGTCGGCCAACAGCGCCGTACCCTTGGCGCCTTTCCATCCCTTGGCCTCGAGCTGCAGAAACCGCTCGACCGCATCGCGCAGTTCCTCGCCCTCGTGCGCGCTCGTATATTGCAGGTTGCCCTGTTCGGCGAGGCGCCTTCGCTGGCGGCTGAACTCCTTTGCACGCTTGGGCGATACGGCCGCGAGGCCCGCCCGCTCCTGTTCCGCCCCGGCCGAAAGCGCGGCGCGTTGCCTGGGCTCGAGCCAGTGAACGGAGCGCCCGGTCCCCCGGGTTACCGCCTCGATCACCTCGACGGTTGGCCCGTCGCCCCGGAGCGCATGGAATTGCAGCGCGCCGCAATCGGGCAGGCGCCGTGCGATCCAGGCCAGCACAGCCTGGAGGGCCACGCCGGCATACCGCCGGTCGAGGAGCGGCGCACCGAGCGTCGAAAGATCGTGGAACCACACGCTTGCGGTCCATTGGAACGGACGTCGCGGAAATGTCAGCGGGCACACCGCGAGGAGTTCGCGATGACCTCCCGCCTGCAGGCCCCAGACCATGATGAAGGTGGGCCGACCGGCCGACGCCAGGTGCTGTGCAGCGCTCAGGGCAAAGGCAGGCTCGAGGAACACGTTCGGTTCGAGGGCACGTGCCACAAGGCCCGACCAGGCCGCGCGATGCGTCCCCGCAGCCTCAAGCCCGAGCGCCTCGACGAGAAGCGGGCAATCCGGGGTCGGTGCAAACAGCAGGGACTTGTCGGGCCGGCCGGCCGCCCGTCGCGACTCGCCTCCGATGGCGATCCGGTCAGCCCCGAACGCTGCGAAAGCCGAAGTCCAGAATGGCGACAGCGACATTGGTTCTCCAGCGCGACAGGAAGCGCCCGCTTGTGTGGTTTCGGCACGGGAACCCGGACCGAATGAGCGCTGCCCGGCGCCACTCAAGTTCCGGGCCAAGCGGCGAGCCGCACTGCGCAAGCCGAGCTGAGCACGAAAACCTCAACGTCGCCTTGCCCCAATGTCGGAGAATCAGAAGCGCACCTTGCCGGCCGCGATCTGCGCGAATTGGGCGCGATCGAGCGGTCCGATAGGTCCTGGCTCGCCGCATCCAGCACGAACAGCGGGTCGCCGACCCGCTCGGGATCGAAGCCCTTCGGAAACGAGTTCGATCTTGCGTTGCTTGAAGGTTCCCGTCACGGCGAGCCGGGTCGCGAAGCGAAGGAACACCGGAACCGCATAGGCGGGCAGGCGCGACGCGAGAAACGCGGAGAACCCGACGAGATCGAACGCTGCGGGATCGTCGACCACCAGGGACGCCATGCCGGCCCTGCCCTCGGTCCCGGGAACCGCCACGCCATAGACATTGGCTTCCCGGACGCCGGGAAAGCCCGTGATGGTCTCGCTGACCTCGGAGGTTGCGACATTCTCGCCCTTCCAGCGGAAGGTGTCGCCGACCCGGTCGACGAAGAAGAAATAGCCTCGCTCGTCGCGGCGCATCAGGTCGCCGGCCCGGAACCAGGCATCGCCCTTGCGTATGACGTCCCTGAGCACCTTGCGTTCGGTGGCCTCGCGATCCGTATAGCCCTCGAACCGGTTGCCGGGTCGCGCGGGATCGTTGAGGATCTCGCCGACCAGCTCCCCGACCTCTCCCGGTGCGCATTCGATGCAGAGCCCCTCGGCGGTCCGGACCGGCTCCTCGGTTTCGACATCGAAGCGGATCACCCGGATCGGAAAGCGCGAGGCGGCCCATTTCGGGACCCGCCCCACCGCCTCGGGGCGCGAATCGAAGTTGAACATCGAGCAATTCCCCTCCGTGGAGGCGTAGAACTCGATGATGTCGTGCACGCCGAAGCGATCCCGGAACGGCACCCAGACATCCGGCCGCAACCCGTTGCCGACGCAGAGGCGGATCGAATGGGACCGATCGCTCGGGTCCGGCGGCGCCTGCAGCAGGTAGCGGCAAAGCTCGCCGATATAGACGAACATGGTGCAGCGATGGCGCGCGATATCGGGCCAGAATTCGCGGGCCGAGAAGCGGTCGCGGATCACGCAGGAGCCGCCGACCGCCAAGGCCAGGCCCGGCGCCAGGACGCCGCCATTGGTGTGGTACATCGGCAGGCAATCGTAGATCCGGTCCTCGCGCGGTCGCGCCCGTGACCGCCGCGAAGGCCTGGATGGCCAGTTGCACACGGTAGTGGTTCAGGTTGGCGGCCTTGGGCAGGCCCGTCGTACCCGACGTGAAGACATAGAGGCACTTGTCGTTGATGGTGAGCGCAGGCCGCTCATCCGGCGCGAGCGGAGCGTCCGAAAACACCTCGACCGCACGGTCGATACGCGGGTAGGTCTCGCTTTCGCCATGCACGAGGATCGTCAGGTCCCGTTTGAGCAGGCGCCGGGCGGATTCGAGCTGCGGCAGCAGCGATGCCTCGACGACCACGATGCCGGCCCCGACGATCTCGATGGAATGGGCGAGCGCGGCATCGCTCAGGTTGGTGTTCAGCAAGGCGGTTGCGGCGCCGGCTTTCGCGACCCCCAGCCAGATCGACAGATATTCGGGCCGATTGGGCATCAGCAGCGCGACCGTGTCGCCCTTGCCGAGGCCGCGCGACAGGGTCCAGCGCGCATAACGGTTGGCGCGGCCGTTCCATTGCCGATACGTGAAGGTCTCCCGATCCGAAATCAGGGCGATCCGGTCCGCGAAGCGCTCCGCCAGCTCCTCTGCGAGGTCGCCCAGGGTGCGGCTCGGATGTTTGGCGATCGGCATCGTGCGGCGCAGGACCCGAACGATGCCGCGGACGAATTTCAGCTCACTCGACGCACGTGCGATAAGGTTCAAAGACCATGCTCCGGGCTCGCGCCATACAGAGGAACGGCGTTCGCGCTGCGGACGGCGCGGGTACAGCCGGCTTTCACCGGGCGCCGAATAGAACACGATCCTTGCTTTCCGTTACCCAAGCCTTATCCCGGCACAATGGTTGAAGGGAAGGGCCAAGAGCCGGCAGCGACGGCGCAAGCATCCGAGCGGTGCTTCGGGGGCCCGGGCCGCATCATCTGCTTCGGAGGCGCGGCGGTCGATCGCAAATATATGGCGCTCGACCGGATCAGAGCCGGCACGTCGAACCCTTGCACGGGCTCCTCGTCGTTCGGCGGTGTCGCTCGGAATGTGGCTGCCAATCTGGCGCGGCTCGGCGTCGAGACCAGTCTCGTATCGATCGTTGGCGGTGACACCAACGGCCGTTCCCTGGTCCAGGATCTGCTTGACCTCGGCATCGATGCCGAGGGGGTGAGAGTGGCGCCCGGCGAACGAACCGCAGAATATGTCGCTGTTCTCGACCCGGACCGAAGCCTCGCGGTCGGCATGGCCGACATGGCGATCCTCGATCGGCTCGGGATGGACGACCTCTTGGCAGCGCGGTCCCGCCTCGGCACGGCGGACTGGATCTTTGCCGACGGAAACCTTTCCGCGGATGTGTTGGGCGAACTCGTGCGCAGCCCTTCTGCCGGGCCCGCGAAACTCGCCGTCGATGTGGTCTCGACCCCCAAGGCCGAACGGCTGCCCCGGGATCTTCGGCGGCGTCGACCTCTTGTTTCTCAATCTGGAGGAAGCGGCCGCTGTCCTGCAAGTATCGGCGGCGGCACTCTCGCCGGAGACCGCCGTCCGACACTTGCAGGATCGAGGGGCACGCGAGATCGTGCTCACACGAGGCGCAGGCGGCCTCGTGCTATGCGATGCGAGGGGCGAAATCTCACGCATGGCTGCGGTGCCGGCCCGCGTCGTTGACGTGACCGGGGCGGGTGACGCCCTGATCGCCGCCACCCTGGCTTGGCGGCTCGAAGGCGCTAGCCTGGTTGCGTCTGCCCGCATGGGCACGCTGGCCGCCGCGCTGACGATCGAGCAGGAGGGCAGCACGCATCCCGGCCTCTACCGGGACCTCCTCGCCAAGGCGGCCGGCAGATTGCCGCAAGCCGCGGCTGCACCTCGCGCGTCAAGGTAACACGATAGATGAGCATGACCGCTCTACCGCTTGATATCATCTGACGAAGTTTCCACCGCTTTGGCGCGGGGACACGCCGTGGTGGCGCTCGAATCGACGATCATAACTCACGGCATGCCTTATCCTGCCAACCTGACCACCGCCCGGGAGGTCGAGGCCATCATCCGCGAAAGCCGGCGCCGTGCCGGCTACGATCGTGGTGCTGGCCGGGCGCATCAAGATCGGCTTGTCGGACCAGGATCTGGACAGCCTCGCGCTCGCCCGCGACATGATGAAGCTGAGCCGCGCCGACCTGCCTTTCGCCATCGCGGAACGGCGTAGCGGGTCGACCACGGTCGCCGCCACTATGATCTGTGCCGCACTGGCCGGCATTCCGGTGTTCGCGACCGGCGGGATCGGCGGCGTTCATCGCGGCGTGGAAACCAGCCTGGATATTTCGGCCGACCTCGAGGAGCTTGCCCGCACGGATGTGGCTGTGGTCTGCGCCGGCGCGAAGGCGCTGCTCGACCTGCCCCGCACGCTCGAATATCTCGAGACACGCGGCGTCCCGGTGGTCGGCTTCGGGGTGGACGAATTTCCGGCGTTCTGGAGCCGCAGCAGCGGGCTTCCGGCCCCTCTCCGGCTGGATACACCGGGCGCGGTCGCTGGACTGATCAGGTCCAAGCGCAGCCTCGGGCTTGCTGGCGGCGTGCTGGTCTGCAATCCGGTGCCGGAAGAGCACGAGATTCCGGCCCCGGAGATCGAGGGCCACATCCGGACCGCGATAGCAGAGGCCGCCTCCCAAGGCGTCACCGGCAAGGCCGTCACGCCGTTCGTACTGGGCCGCATGCTGGAACTGACCGAGGGCCGCAGCCTTGCGACCAACATCGCCCTGATCAAGAACAACGCGGCGCTGGCGGCCAGCGTCGCGCTCGAACTCGCCACCCCGGCCGCGCCCTAGAACAGCCCCGGCCCGCCCGCAGCCTGGTGCACCAGGGCCGCGCCGTCGGGCCGATCGATGGCCGGCGGCCCAAAGAACGCGTCCCACAATTCGGCAACCGAGCCGGGGTCGACAGCTCTGGGTGATCACAACCAGCCGGGTCTCGCGGTCATCGTTCGGACCATGTCCGGCAGCCGTCGGCTCGGATGGATCATGTGCTGCACGGCATGCACCACCACTGGCCGCGTGGGATCGTCGCTCGTCGCCACGATGCCCTTCACGCGCAGCACGTTCGAACCGTGCCGGCGACGCAGGACGTCCAGAAAGTCTTGCAGGCGCACCATCGATATCACGCCTGCGCGCAGACTTGTTGCGGCGAGCGAGGGAGCGTGCACATGGCTCGGCGCATGAGGCTCCTGCGGAGTGTCCGCAACTCCTGCTCCGAACACGCGGGCGGGCTCGAGCACCGCCGCAAGGACTCGGTCGACCTCCTGGGCGGCAAAAATCGGCGCGTTCGGGTTCATGGCCCTGATTCCGCCCGCCAAGGCGGCCAGGGTTGCCTCTGCATCGGCTGGGAGCAGATCGATCTTGGACAGGATCACCGCATCGGCGACGGCGAGTTGCCGGGCGGCCTCGGGGTGCCGCTCGAAAACCGCTGTGCCGCCCACGGCATCGATCACGGTCACGACCGAGCCGATGCGGCTGACGCGCCACAACAGGGGATGGACCAGAACCGCGTTGAGGATCGGCGCCGGATCGGCCACGCCCGTCGTTTCCACGACGATCCGATCGAATTCGATCTCACCCGCGTGCCGGCGCTGAAAGAGGCGCTCGAGAGCATCCGCAAGATCGCCCCGGGCCGCGCAGCAGATGCAGCCGGTGGTCAGGACCAGCATATCGCCTTCGACCCTGTCGACCAGAAGATGGTCGATGCCGATGTCGCCGAATTCGTTGACGATCACGGCGGTTCGCGCCAGGGCGGGCAGCCGCAGAAGAGCGTTGAGAAGCGTGGTTTTTCCTGCGCCGAGAAATCCCGTCAGGATCGTGATCGGAACGCGTTCGGCCTCCGCCGGCGAGCGCGCCGTCACTTCTCGTCAGCCTTGCCCTTGTTTTTTTTGCCGGCCTTGCCGGGATGTTTCGGCTTGGCGACTGCCGCGGGCTTGGCCGTCACGACGGTTTTGGCGGCCGGCTTCGCGGTGGCGGCGGGCTGGGCGCGCCGAGCCGCCTTTTTGGTGGCGCCTCCCGCTGCATGCAGGCTCATCCGCCCCTTCGCTTTTACCACCTTGTTGGCTGCAGCGATCGCGGCGGCGGGCGGCGTCGCCCCGACCAGGGCCAAGGGGCTCGACACTGCATCCCCACCGGCCAGGGCGGGGTCGGGCTGTGCGGTTGCGAGGCGCGGCGCGGGCGTCTTGGGCGTTTTGGGCCCTGGCGCACCGATTTCCGTTGCGCCCGCAATGGGGCCGCTCCAGCCCGCGACCGGGCCGATGAAGACCTTCACGGGTTCGAAGACCGGGCGCGGGCCCAGCAGCGCAACTCTGCTGCCCGGTCCCACGGCGGAGATGCCGCCGCCCGCTCCCGCGGCCAGGCCCAGAACCGTGGCCCGCTCAGGCGGGTGTCCAAACACCTGGTCTCCGGCGGACGCGAGCGGGATGCTGGCATCCTCGACCTCGGCTTCCGCAATGGCATCGCGGCGGCCCGGGCCGCAGATCTGCCCCCGCAGGTCGGGCGGCAGGACGATGTCGCTCGCCGGAAGGGCCGCGACGTCGCCGGCACTGTTACCGGGGTTGGAGAAATAGCGCTCGAACAGGGCGGCGGCGCGCTCGCTGCGCTCCCGGCCCGACGGTGCCCCGAGAATCACCACCATCAGATGCTTGTCGCCGCGCTGCGCGGTCGCAACTACATTATAGCCGGCCGAGCAGGTATAGCCGGTCTTCATGCCGTCGACGCCAGGATAGCGGCCCAGCAAATTATTGTGATTGTTGATGATATGACCGCCGAAGCTCAGCGCCCCGATGCCGAACAGCCCATGCTGCTCGGGGAACTCGCGAAACAGGGCTCGCCCGATCATGGCCATGTCGCGCGCCGAACTAATGTGCCGCTCGTCGGGAAGCCCGTTCGGGTTGGCGAAATGCGATTCGTGCAGGCCGAGCTTCGCCGCATAGGCGTTCATCTCGTTCGCGAAGTCCTCCACGGACCCGGAGAGCCCCTCGGCAATAGTGACCGCGATGTCGTTAGGCGACTTCACCATCAGCATCTTGAGTGCGTTATCCAGGGTCACCAGCGTGCCGGGGCGAAAGCCCATTTTGGACGGCGCCATGCTGGCGGCCCGGGCAGAAACGCGCATCGGCGTGTCGAGCGAAACCTTCCCTTCGTGCACCTTGCTCAGGGCCACGTAGGTCGTCATCAGCTTGGTCAGCGACGCCGGAAACCACGGTGCGGTGGCCATGTCCTGGTAGAGGACCTCCCCCGAATCGACATCCATGACCAGGGTCGGGTTGGCCCGGGCCTGCGTGATGGCGGCGAGGCCGCAAACTATGGTGAGGACTACCGATCGCCAGCACGAGCGAAGATTCATCATGCACAAATTCCAAATCAGATGCCGGCTTATCGCCGTTACCGCCACGACCCGAGTCCTAGCCTTCGAGCGCCGCGTTGCAAAGCCGCAAGCCGCCCTTGAGCAAGAACCCGACCGCCGCTTGGCGCAATGCCGAAACCTGCCCTAGTCTGGACCGATGGACGTCACGTCGCCTCCTACCGAGCAAAGTGGGGCTTCATCAAGGCCGGCCGGCCTCGAACGCGGGAAAACCGGTCGCGCGATCCGCCACGTCCTCAGCATCACCGGGGCAACCTGTCTCGACCTGGTGTTTCCGCCAGGGTGCATCGCGTGCGGGCGCGCGGTCGGCCGGCACGACGGCCTTTGCTCCCATTGCTGGCGCGGCATCCGGTTCATCGAGCGGCCGTTCTGCGACAGATTGGGCACGCCTTTCGCGCAGGACATGGGAGAGGGCCTGCTGTCTCCCGAAGCGCTCGCCAACCCGCCCGCCTATGGTCGCGCCCGGGCCGTGGCACGGTTCGAGGATGGGCCGGCCCGGCTCCTGGTGCATCGGCTCAAGTACGGCGACAGGCTGGAACTGGCGCGCCCACTCGGGGCGTGGATGGCGCGGGCCGGCGCGGAGCTTCTGGCCGAGACCGATGTCGTGGCCCCGATCCCGCTGCATCGATCGCGACTGTGGATGCGGCGCTTCAACCAAGCCGCGGCGCTCGCGGCCCATGTGGCTCGCGCCGCAGGCGTCGCTTGCGACCCGTTTCTGCTCCAACGCGTGAAGGCGACGGCGAGCCAGGTCGGGATGACCCGGGTCCAGAGAACGGAAAACGTACAGGGCGCCTTCCGGATTCCGGCACGATCGGCCACCGCCGTGCATGGCCGGCGCATCCTGCTGGTCGACGACGTCCTGACTACCGGCGCCACGCTTAACGCCGCGGCTCACGTGCTTTTACGTGGCGGCGCCGCAAAGGTCGACGTGCTCGTCTTCGCACGCGTTGTGACGGAGAGTTGACATCGCCATATGGTTCTGAGCTACGGGGATGCATGATGCCGCCGATCACCATCTACACGACCAAGTATTGTCCCTATTGCCACGCCGCCAAGGACCTGCTGCGCAAGAAGGCCGCCCCGTTCAGCGAGATCGACGTCACGGGCGATCGTGAGGAACGAGACAGGATGCGGGTCCGGGCACAGGGACGGAACACCGTGCCCCAGATCTTCATCGGCGAACGCCACATCGGTGGCTGCGACGATCTCTACGACCTCGACGCTTCGGGGCAACTCGATCCCCTGTTGAGCGCATGAGTGCCTGTGCTCCTCATTCTTGTCGGCGCGGTCGGAACCCAAGCCTGTCCGCTCCTGCAACGGCAATCTGCCGAGAGCTTTCCCGGCACAGCGAAATTCCATGATCCGATATTCTCTTTTGTGCGATGACGCCCACGCTTTCGAGGCCTGGTTCCGTGACAGCGCCGCCTTCGATCAGCAGAGCGAGCGGGGCGAAATCGGCTGTCCCCAATGCGGTACATCGAACGTGCGCAAGGCCCTGATGGCCCCGTCGATCCGGCGTTCGTCCCCATCAGGCACGCCCGCTCCCGTCGTTGCGCCCGAGGTGCCGGCAGCGCCGCCCGAGGTCCCGGTCGCATTCGAAGGACCCGCAAAGCTCGACGAGGAGAAGTTCCGGCAGCTGCGCTCGATGCTTCGCGAACTGCATAGCCGCGTCAAAGCGAACGCGGAGGACGTCGGGCGTACGTTCCCCGAGCAGGCTCGCAAGATCAACGACGGCGATGCGCCGGGCCGGGCCATCTATGGCACCGCGACCCCTGAGGAGGTCAGCTCCCTCCTCGAGGACGGGATCGAGGTTCTGCCCCTGCCGCCCTTGCCGGACGATCGGAACTAGACCTCCCGGCCATTGACGCCCCGCCTGCGCCGAAAGGTCCGGGAACGGACACTCCCGAAAACGGTTGAGTGCTGGACCAATCGACCTGCAGGAGACGCACATGGACCAGAGCGATCATTCGGCGAAGACCAAGGTCATGGAAATGATCAAGGATCTTCACATCGCCATGCTGTCGACCCGGGGACCCGATGGAAAATTCCACAGCCGTCCCATGGCCGCCAGCGATGCGACATTTGCGGGCACGCTGTATTTTCTGACCGAGCACGAGTCCGGCAAGATCCACGACCTGCAGAACGATCCCGAGACGTTGATCACGTTCTCAGATCCCGCAAAGCAGAAGTACGTCGCCTTGCGCGGGCACGGCGAGATTTCGCGCGATCGCGAGGCCATCAAGGACCATTGGACGCCGGCGGCGCGGGCCTGGTTCCCCAAGGGCCAGGACGATCCGAGCATCGCCTTGATCAAGGTCGAGATCGAGCAGGCGGAATATTGGGATGCGCCATCGGGCAAGATGGTCGTGCTCTATGCCTACGCCAAAGCTCTTCTGACCGGGCACAAGCCCGGCAACGTCGGCGAGCATGAGCGGGTCTCGATGAAGTGAGACCACAATGACAACCGCCCGGTCACGCGCGGTCGGCCGAAGATCGAAGACGGCCCGCCCCGACCGTTAGCCCAGCCGCCACAGGAACGCGGCTTGGGTTCAACATCGCAAATCGCTCTTGCGCACCCGGAACAGCGTCGCCCCGGTGAACGCCGTCCAGTGATGGCGCGGAATGTTCGCCTGGGCCAGTTCGTCTTCGGAGAAGCTCAGAAGCAGGTCGTACTGGGCCGGCACCGGGAAGATCATGCCGAGGGTCTCCTGCAGGAAGTCGCTGCCGAAGCGCCGGACGTGCACCATCGGCCCGAAGCGCGCCTGCTTCTCCTCCCAGGAGGCATCGACCAGTTCGTCGCGGAACTCGCCCGGCACGATGGGAACGCTGAACAGCATGGTTCCGGAGTCCGACAGCGACCGGGCCAGGCGCGTAAGAACCGCCGAATAGTTGCACTCGACATGTTCGAGAACATGGTTGTGGACGATCAGGTCGAAGCTGTCGCGGGGCAGATCGAATACATCGCGGCATAGGTCGAAGCTCTCTACGTCGAGACCAGGATAGCGGCTGGGATCAATGTCGAGCGCGCGATAATTCTCGCCGCCGAATTCCCTCAGCATCGCCGCGAGCCCACGCTCGGGCGCGAAGTGCAGGATGCGCGCCTCGGGCGGCAGGCGCACATGCCGGCTTATGTGCAGCGCCGCCAGGCGCGTGCGCTCGAGCGAGCCGCAATCCGCACAGCGGACGTTGGGTCGCTTTGGCATGTCGGTGAATTCGGTGCCGCCGCAGATGTTGCATTGCATGGCCGAGACTTGCGCCGGAACGACCGGAACCGCAACCTCATCGATGGACTGCAGGCACGCTTGTCCGAACTGCCCTGCTAACAGGCGCCGGAGCGCGGCATCACCGGTCAAGATCCGCCAGAGCGGCGCGCATCGATTGACTTGAAATCTTGACGAGGCCGTCCAGCGGACCGTCGAGTTCGAGCACGACGAATACGGAGGCGGCGATCGTGAAGGCCGCCAGCCCCACAATGAGCCAGGACAGACTGTTGCGCGGCGTGCTGAGCCCGAAACAGGCGAAGACCGTCACCAGCATCAGGGCGAGAACACGATAGAGCGGCACGGAGATGGTGCTCCGCGCCTCCTCGATCAGCTTCCAGCGAGAATCGAGCAGCGTGGCCAGGGTGTTGGAACAAAGAGCCTGGGTCCTGCCGTGGATCGCATCGAGCGGATCGAGGCGCAACAGCCCCATTTGCACATGCTCGAGGATATCCCCGAGTTCTCGGCTCTCGAAGCCTGCGCCCGCGTCCGTCACAACGGGCGTGCTTCCAGGTGGAGCGGGCTCCTCCGGCCAGGTGCTGGCCAGAACCCCAGCGACGTAGCGCCGCAAGTCCACGCGCAGCGGGTCGGCTTCGGCCCCGAACGCTCGCAGACACAAATCGACCCGGGTCGCGCTGCCGGCCAGCGCATTCATGTTGCTGCCGGTGTTGAAGAAGGCCGTGTTGACACTCGCGATCAGCAATCCCAGCACGAGCGCCGCGAAGGTGACGATGAGACTCGAGACCAGCCGAGCCATGTCGAGGGTTTCGCGCGAACGATGATGTTCCGGCAGGCGGGGCAGAATGAAATGGCACGCCGCGGATGCGGCCAGGAGAAGCCCGAGAAGCAGCGAAGCCGATCCGAGATCGCCCAGATCGCTCATCGGGGTTTTGGGGCGGCTGGCAGATCGGCTCGGCGTCTCCGATCGCCATCGTTCAAAGGGCGCATCGATGCACCTTGTGGGCCGGAATCGCGTTTTGCACCGAACAGTCTAGCGCGCGGATGTCCGTTGGCAAAGATTGTGCTTTGGTCCAAGCGGAATATCGCCAAAACTCAAAGCGACTTAATTCGATGGCGGCTGGATCGGACGAGATGGCGCAATTCGCATACCGCCCTTGTGTGGGCATCGCCTTGTTCAATCCCGAGGGGCTGGTGTTCATCGGGCGTCGTCGCAAACGTGCCGGGGCGGCTGCAACAATCGGCTACGAATGGCAGATGCCCCAGGGCGGCATCGACCTCGGCGAAGTACCGCGCGCTGCTGCCTTGCGGGAGTTGCGCGAGGAAACCGGCGTTTCCAGCGTGTCGTTCCTGGCCGAAGCGCCCGAATGGCTGACCTACGATCTTCCGTTGGACCTGACACGCAGGTCCTGGAAAGGTCGCTACAAAGGCCAGACCCAGAAATGGTTCGCGTTCCGGTTCGAAGGCGATGAACGCGAGATCAACATCGAAAAACCGGAAGGCGGCCACAAGCCGGAGTTTGATGCGTGGCGATGGGAGCGCATGGAACGGCTGCCGGAATTGATCATCCCGTTCAAACGGCAGGTCTATGAAAGCGTGCTGGTCCGGTTCAAGCCGTTTGCTGCAGCGTGAGCCGCGGGCTCATGGCTAACGCTTCGTTGACCGCGCACGTGCTCTGATCGCCAAACCCGGTTGCGCAAGACAGGAGTGGCCATGCGCAGGACGTTGGGATTTTTGCTCGGCGCGATGGCTTGCGTGGTCGCGTCAGGGCTCGCTGCACAGGAAAAGGGTACACTCAACCCGCAACCCCTGCCCCCGTTGGCCGATCCGGCCGACCCGCGGGTTCCGGCCAAGCAATTGTTTGGGCGGGCGCTGGAGCCGGCCGAACTGCAGGCCCGATCGATCGGGTTTTACGCGCGTGGGTGCTTGGCGGGGGCGGAAGCGCTACCGATCAACGGCGCGGCTTGGCAGGTGATGCGCCTTTCCCGCAACCGGAACTGGGGGAACCCGGCCCTGATTGCCTTCCTCGAGCGGTTCGCAAAAAACGTTCCAGCCATCAACGGCTGGCCCGGGCTGCTGGTCGGCGACATTTCCCAGCCGCGCGGTGGGCCGATGCTGACCGGCCATGCGTCACACCAGGTGGGCCTCGATGCCGACATCTGGCTCTCGCCCATGCCCGAGCGTACGCTTTCGACGCAGGAGCGGGAAATGATGTCGGCCACCAACGTGGTCCGGACCGACGGTCTCGATGTCGATCGCACCAAGTGGACACCTCAGCATCTGGCTTTGATCAAGGCCGCCGCCGAACAGCCCGAGGTGGAGCGGATCTTCGTCAATCCGGCGATCAAGAAGGCGATCTGCCGCGAGGCCTCGGGCAACCGGTCGTGGCTCAACAAGGTGCGTCCGATGTGGGGACACAACTACCACTTCCACGTTCGCATCGCCTGCCCGGCCGGAGACACCACCTGTCAAGCCCAGGATCCCGTGCCGCCCGGAGACGGCTGCGACGCCTCGCTGAGCTGGTGGTTCAAGGAAGGGGTGCTGCACCCGAGACTAAACCCCAACGCCAAGCCGAAGCCGCCCATGACCATGGCTCAGCTTCCCCCGGCCTGTCGCCAGGTGCTGGTCGCCAAATGACCTACCGGAAAACGGTGGGCCCGCGCGGCGCGATGGCGGCGGAATCCGTCGCCTGTTCGGGCACATGTTTCACGCCCGAAATCTTGTCCGAAAGGCCCAGAAGCAGGGCCGACACGACGAACACCAGGTGGATCGCCACGGACCACTTCAGATCGCGGTCGCTCACTTCGCCCAGGTCCATGAAGTTCCGCAGAACCTGGATGGCCGAGATGGCGACGATCGAGGACATCAGCTTCAACTTGAGGCCTGTAAAATCGACCTTGCTCATCCAGTCGGGCCAGTCTACGTGCCGCGACGTGTCGATCTTGGAAACGAAGTTCTCGTAGCCGGAAAAGATGACCAGGATGATCAGCGACCCGGTCAGCGTCAGTTCGACGATCGACAGCGCTTCAAGGATCGCCTGGGACTCGGTCGCGGCAACGAAATGGGTCGCGAATTCCAGCACCTGCTGCACGGTCTTCACCAGCAGCGCCAGAAGGCTCAACACGAGAGCCACGAAGAACGGTGCCAGAAGCCAGCGGCTGGTGAACAGGAATTTTTCGATAAGCCTCTCGATCACCCTCGCCTACTCCCTGCCATGCCGGGGCCGGCCTATTCCGCGGCCTGGCCGATTCCCGTCGGACAAGACACGCCCGTGCCGGCCAGCCCGCAATAGCCCCGCGGGTTCTTGTGCAAATATTGCTGGTGATAACCCTCGGCAAAGTAGAACGTGGGGGCCGGCAGGATCTCGGTCGTGATCGGGCCCAGGCGGCGCTGCGCCAGAGCGGCGCCGAATGCCGCCTTGGAGCGCAGTGCGCTTTCGTTCTGGGCCTCGGTGGTTGTGTAGATGGCCGACCGGTAGGTGGTGCCGACATCGTTGCCCTGCCGCATTCCTTGCGTCGGGTCGTGATTTTCCCAGAAGGTTTTGAGCAGGGTTTCGTAGGAAATCCGTGCCGGATCGAACACCACCTGGACGATTTCCGAATGTCCGGTCCGTCCGGTGCAGGTTTCCTCATAGGTCGGGTTCGGGGTCAGGCCACCCGCATAGCCGACCGCAGTCGAGTAGATGCCGGGGCCGAGTTGCCAGAACAAGCGTTCCGCGCCCCAGAAGCAGCCCATGCCGAAATACGCGATCTCCGCGCCCTCTGGATGCGGGCCCTTGAGCGGTGTGCCGAGCACCGCGTGGCCTTCGGCCGTTGCGAGCGGGGCGGAACGGCCGGGGAGAGCGTCCGCGGCAGACGGGAGCGAGAGATTCTTGTTGAACAGCATGGCACCCTCCGGTTCGGACATCGACCATATAGGGACCGCGGCCGAACTCGAACAGTGTGCCCTGGACGGCGCCGCGCATGCCGAATCAGGGCCGGCCCGAATAGCCGATCTTAGGCGGCGGCCGGCGACCCACGAACAGCAGCAGCAATCCCAGGCTTCCGGTGATCAGCCAGGTCGGCATGGACAGCACGCCCGTCATCAGCGGTCGCAGCGCCAGCAGCGCTCCGTGATCGAAAGCCAGCCGTACCGCGGCCAGCTTGGTGGGAAACATCCACGTCGCCGTATCCTCGAAGGAATAGGGCAGCAGCTGCCTTGCGGCGATGGAGCGGGTACCGTCGACGATCACGGCCGCGAAAGCGGCAGCCAAAAGGAGGAAACCCATCAGACGGAGCACGAAACGGAACATTGGCGGATGGATCTCGACCTCTCCGAAGGTTTAGCGGCGGTCCGGGCGCGCGTCCAGGCGCCATGATACGCCGCAAGAGTACGGCCGCCACCGAGCGGGCGGGATGGACGGGACGGAGCCGGAGGCCTCGTCCGCCGTGAACCCACTTCGAGCTGCCGCGCTGCACCAAGCTGTTGCGCTCCGATGCGACCTCACTATAGTGCGCGGCGCGCGGGACCTGCGGGACTTCGCTGGAGGGGTGGCCGAGTGGTTGAAGGCGCACGCCTGGAAAGTGTGTATGCGGGAAACCGTATCGCGGGTTCGAATCCCGCTCCCTCCGCCAGCCTTGAATTTATTGTTGAATTTGCGTTATTTGCCTCGACGTATCGCTGAATTGTGCACAGGTTTGGGGTGTGGACAACGCCTTCCTTATCGCGACAGTAGAGGCCGATACTGGCCTACGTCTGCCAAGGTCATGGCCGAGAGTCGGAACGCTATCCCGCTGCCCTCTGTCGCGGATGCGAGAAAAGGCTCGTTGACTGGACGGATCGCCTGGTGAGCCTGGCCGAGTTATCGATCACCGGCGAAGACCTGATCCCCAATGAGGACGCGCCGATATCCGTCGACCGAACCGCCTGCTGGGCTCGGGAAGCTCACTTCGGCGGGATCGTCGTGCAGCCGGTCGCTGGTTAGGTTGAGTGGCCGTGAACGTCTTTGATAGCGGATTCCAGGTGCCCACAATGACGTCGGACGAGCTGGTGATGGTCCCGAAGCCTGCCGGCACGTTGCCGGCTGCAAGGCTTACGGCCTGGGTGACCGCCGAAGATGAACTGGGCAAGGACAGCACTGCGCCTAAAGCTGCGGCGTCCGCAGCAGCTTGGATTCGCGATCTATTGTAGTAGAGGTTGCCAGAATCGACAGCCAACGCCATGAAAGCGAACATAGACGCGCAGACTAGTCCAAAAAAAACAATAACGCCGCCGCTTTCGTCACGACGAAACGCGTTCATTATCTTGGCTCCCGCTGCACGGTGAGAACTGCATCGAAGGTTGGCTTGCCATAGACGAGGATGATACCAAAGGCCTTTGCGGCTAACTCGCGTGGGATTCCCTCATTGGCTTTGATCTGATTCCCTGGCGCGGGGAGGATCCGCGCCATGGCGTCAGCGGTGAAGCTTCGTGAGGACTATTGGGCGGCCGAACTGCGGCGGCTGGCTGCTGGAACCAAGAGGGCGAGTCAAAGTCGTCGCTTGCTTTCATTGGCTGCAATTGTTGACGGGATGAACCGAACCGAGGCGGCCCGGATCGGCGGCATGGACCGGCAAACGCTGCGGGATTGGGTGCACAGGTTCAATCAGCATGGTCCCGATGGGCTCGCCGACATCCGGTCGAAGGGACCCGAGCCGCGCCTCTGTGCCGAACAGCAACAGACATTGGCTGAGCTTGTCGAGACAGGACCGGATCGGGCCGTTGATGGTGTTGTCCGCTGGCGGCGGATCGACCTACAACGCGTTATCAAGGAGCGTTTCGGCGTGAGCTATCACGAGCGCACGGTCGGCAAGGTGCTCAAGGGGCTCGGCTTCTCGCACATCAGCGCGCGTCCTCGCCATCCCGCCCAGGACAGGCGCACAATCGCGGCGTTCAAAAAAACTTCCCCGCCGCCCTGACGGCTCACGTTGCCCATCTCCCGAAAGGCAAGCCGATCGAGATCTGGTTCCAGAGCCTGCCCTGAGCTTGCGAAGGGACGAGGCCCGCATCGGCCAGAAGAACGGCCTGGTGCGGCAGTGGGCTCGAAGGGGATCACGACCGAGCCAGCCAGCCGATCAGTGCTACGAGAGCGCCTACCTGTTCGGGGCCATTTGTCCATCACGCGGTACCGGCGCGGCGCTCGCCATGCCGCATGCCAACACCCAAGCCATGCAGCTCCACCTCGACGAGATTGCTCGTACGGTCGCCACGGGAGCCCATGCCGTCCTGCTGCTCGATCGCGCCGGGTGGCACACCACAGGCGAACTCGCCGTCCCGAAAAACCTGACCCTGATCTTCCTGCCATCGCGAGCCCCAGAGCTGAACCCTGTCGAGAACATCTGGCAGTACCTCCGAGCCAATTGGCTCTCCAACCGCGTGTTCGAGACCTACGATGCAATCATTGATGCGGCCTGCGACGCCTGGGTCAAGCTCATCGACCAGCCCAAAACAATCACCTCAATCGGCCTCCGCGAATGGGCTCACATCGGTCAAAACTGAGGGCCGTTGGTATGAGTATGGCGGCCGGACTGGCGGCGGTCGCTGGAAAGCCCGGCTCCGCCCGGTGCATCAGCATCGGGCCGAGGGTGGGGAGACTTCATCCGAGCCTGCTCTGGGCACCTAGTTCAAGGCTGTCGAGATGTTGGTGAACTTGGTGTTCAGCTTCGTGCCGATTGCAGTGATGACGGTGATGATGACGACGCTGATCAGGCCGGCGATCAGGCCATATTCGATCGCCGTGGCGCCGGATTCGTCTTTTATGAAACGGTTCAGCATAGGTGTCTCCAAAATGCAGAAAGGTCGAAACACGATCACTCTCGGCAACATGACCGAGGGCTAACTTACAAAGCCCTAATTTGCGACAGAGAGGGAGACATTGAACTATTCCTATACCAAACCTGAGATTAAAGGGTTCTAAGAGCGTGTAGATCGGTGCGCCCTGGGAACACAGATTTGGCGCTGAAGAGTGACCCCGCCCATGGCTTCAAGGGTCTGATTAGGGGCAAATCATAAGATCCTCGCCGGGGTCAATCCTGCACCCTGTCGGACGTTAGTACCGGTGCTGATCCACAATCGACCCCCGTGCTAGTCCAAACGAGATCCAGATCGACGGTTCCTGCCCTCAATTAGGATCAGTCGCACTCTCGAAAATCGGTAGTACGTCCTGCGATCGCCAGGGCTTCGAGATGAAACGGACAGACGTGGGAAAGTTTGGGGGGCGGTCTGCTGCTCCAGAGTTTATCACCACGACAATGTAAGGCCACCTGGAAACGATGGTTTCGGCGAGTGCGAAGCCGTCCATCGTGCCTGGCATCCGGACGTCCGTAAACACCGCCGCTATCTTCTCTGTGTGTTCGGAGGCAAAAGCCAATGCCTCATCGGCCGTCGCAAAATCCTCAACGTGGAGGCCGGCGTCACCGAAGATTGCAACAGTCGTGTCGCGAAGCAATGGATCATCTTCTACAACCAGAACGAACTTCGTCATTCAACCGCCTCCTACATACCCTCGATCTGGCCCAGAGCGTAAAGCCTGAAACCAGCGCCCCGGTCCAACCCGTCCTGCGACCTACGCCCGAGTTTCCAACACGCCCTGCCGATCTGGGAGGGGATCTTGACCACGTCGAAGCCGGAAGCAGGCAAAGCCTCGGCGTGATGTCGACCGTGTCGACGAGGGTTCCGTCGATGTCACAAATTACGGCGCTGGCGTCGAGAATGACGGATGTTGTCTGGCTTGTAGGGCCGCGAGGATCGAGACTGCTTGGAACACGAAAAGGAAATCGAGGCTAGCTCGGGCCGAGTCGAAAACAGCGCAGACCGACGCACGGTGTTTGCGGCCAACCGCAGCGTGTTTGCAGCAGAGCGGACCTATGCCGCTTGGATAAGAAAGAGGGCGGCGATAAGGATTCAGCGCCGATCCCGACGGTATCCGCCCACGGCCGTATCACCTTGAAGCCGGAACTCACGCCGACCAACGATTGTTGGTCCGGCGCGCTTAGCTTACGCCTGTTGAGATGGTAGTGGCCAGTCGAATGCATGCTTGTGACTAGCTCCTGGCCGCACTGGCTGGGCAAAGCACCGCGACCGCACCACTGTGATAGGCACTGCCCGATGAATGACGCCCTCGCTGTCGTAGGACAGCAACTCCTGGTCGAGCTCGGCGACAGCCTTCTCCAGATCGGGGACGCGCGACAAATCATGATCAGCGCGGTCGAAGTGCTCGGGCGGCATCTTGACGCACAACGCGTCGGATACGGTGAGGTCCAGGCTGACGACGCCACGGTGGTGTTAGGGTCATGTTATGCCGACGGTGTCGCGCCGCTTGAAGGCGCATTTCCGCTTGACAGTTTTGGGGCGGAAAACATCGAGAACCAGCGGCGCGGACGCACGCAGTCCTGCGACGACGTCGAACGTGATCCGGCACAGGACCCTGCGGTTTGGAGCGCTATAGACACGCGCGCTTTCGCGTCTGTGCCCCTCGTTCGGGACGGCCGCTTCGTTGCCTCGCTTTATGTGAACTTCTCCGCGCCCCATCGCTGGACCGCCGACGAGCTGGCCCTGATCGAGGATGTCGCGGCGCGCACCTGGGCGGCTGTCGAGCGGGCCCGGGCCGAGGCTGCGCTACGTGAGAGCGAAGAGCGCCTGCGGCTCGCTACCGAGAACGCCGAGATCGGCTTCTGGGATGTCGAAGTGATCAACGAAAGGCTGATCTGGCCACCGCGGGTAAAAGCCATGTTCGGCATCTCGCCGGACGTGCTTGTGACAATGCAGGATTTCTACAACGGCCTGCATCCTGCTGATCGCGAGGCAACCTCGGAAGCCTACGCCCTGGCCACCGACCCGGTCAGACGTGGCCTCTACGACGTCGAGTACCGAACTATTGGGAAGGAAGATGGCCTCGTGCGTTGGGTGGCAGCCAAGGGCCGCGGCATGTTTGATGAGGCAGGTCGTTGCGTGCGCGTTACCGGCACGGCCTTCGACATTTCGGCGCGCAAACGCGCGGAAGCCGCCCTGCAGGAAAGTGAGGAGTTGAACCGCCGCGTGCTTCAGGCCTCGGCCGATTGCATCAAGGTTCTGGATCTCGAGGGCAAACTCGAGTTCATGAGCGAGGGTGGCATGGGCGTCATGGAGGTCGACGACTTCAGCGCGATCAAAGGCAGTTGTTGGCCCGATTTCTGGTCCGGCGAGGGCCACGAGAAGGCGCTTGCTGCGGTCGAGGAGGCCAAGCGCGGTGGCACCGGCCGCTTCCATGGCTTTGCGACGACCATGAAGGGCAGCCCCCGCTGGTGGGACGTTGTGGTTACCCCGATGATGGGTGCCGACGGCCGGCCGGAGCGGCTGCTTTCGGTCTCACGCGACATCAGCGCGGCCAAGTCAGCAGACGCGGCGCTGGCCGAGAGCGAGGCGCGCTTTCGCACCATGGCTGACCAAGCCCCCGTGATGATGTGGGTCACCGACCCGGGCGGTTCCTGCACCTACTTAAACCGGCGCTGGTACGAGTTCACTGGTCAGGATGAGGGTGCTGGTGAAGGCGCTGGGTGGCTTGACGCAGTCCACCCGGACGATCGCCGCACTGCTGAGCAGGCATTCGCATCGGCCAATTTAGAGCGACGCGACTACCGGGTAGAGTTTCGCCTGCGGCGGGCCGATGGAGCTTACCGTTGGACGATCGACACGGCTGCTGCACGTTTTGCGTCGGGCGGCGAGTACCTTGGCCACGTGGGCTCGCTCATCGACATCGACGAGCGCCGCGAGGCGGAGCTTGCACTTCAAGCCTCGACCTTGCGTGCGGAAGCGCTTGCCGCCGAGCAGTCGGCGATCCTCGGCCAGCTTGCCGAGGGCGTGATCGTCACCGATAACGCCGGCCGCATCACCTTCGTGAACGAAGCGGCAAAGCGTATCCACGGCACGGTGCGCCTCGGAGTCGAGCCCGACGCCTACAGCGACACCTACCGCCTACTGAAGCTGGACGGTGAGCCCTATCCCTCAAAGGACCTGCCGCTCACCCGCGCGGTGCTGAGCCGGGAAACGGTACCCGATGCACGCTGGCGCATTGTCCGACCGGACGGCAAGGAGGTTCTGGCGGTTGGTAGCGCGCGCCCGGTGCTAGACGACCGCGGCGAGCAACTCGGGGCGGTGCTGACGGTTCGCGACGACACCGAGCGCGACGCCGCCGAGCGCGCGCTCCGCGAGAGCCGGGACATGTTGGAGGAAGAAAGCCGCGCGTTCGAAATCCTCAGCCAGACGGGCACGGAGGTAGCGGCCGAGCTCGGCCTTGAGAGCCTCGTGCAGAAGGTGGTCAATGCGGGAGTGAAGCTCACGGGCGCCCGCTTCGGGGCGTTCTTCTACAATGTCCTTGACGAGGCGGGCGCGCGCTATACGCTATTCACCTTATCCGGAGCTGATCGCAGCGCGTTCGAGGACTTCGGAATGCCGCGGGCGACGCCGGTGTTTGGACCTACTTTCCGGGGGGAAGGCGTGGTCCGCTCGGACGACATCCTCGCAGACCCGCGATATGGCAAGAACGCGCCGCACTCGGGCATGCCGAAAGGGCACCTGCCAGTGCGCAGCTACCTCGCGGTTCCGGTGATTTCACGCTCAGGCGAGGTGATCGGTGGTTTGTTGTTTGGGCATGAGGACCCCGGGGTTTTCACGGAGCGCTCCGAACGCGTGATGAAAGGGCTCGCGGCGCAGGCGGCGATCGGGATCGACAACGCCCGATTGTTTGACGCCGTGCAGCGCGCGAATGCGGAGCTCGAGGAGCGGGTGCAGGAGCGCACGGCCGAGCTGGAGCGGGCGCACGAGGTGCTTCGCCAGTCACAAAAGATGGAAGCCGTCGGACAGCTCACCGGCGGCATTGCACATGACTTCAACAACATGCTGGCGGTGGTGATCGGCTCCCTCGACCTGCTCGGGCGCCGGATGGGGACCGCCGACGCGCGCTCGAAGCGCTACTTGGAGGCTGCAGTGGACGGCGCCCGGCGCGCAGCGCTCCTCACCCAGCGTTTGCTCGCATTTTCGCGGCAGCAGCCGCTAAAACCTGAGCCGATAAACGCCAACAAGTTGGTCGCCGGCATGTCCGAGCTGATCCGCGGCTCGCTTGGTAGCGACATTCGGCTCGAGACCGTGCTCGCGTCCGGGCTCTGGCGAACCCACGCCGACCCGAACCAGCTTGAGAACGTGCTGCTGAACCTCGCTGTCAATGCTCGCGACGCCATGCCGGAAGGTGGACGACTGACGATCGAGACGCAGAACGCGCACCTCGACGCGCGCTATGTCGCCGCGCACATGGGTCTTTCGGCGGGCCAATATGTCATGATCGCCGTCACTGACACCGGTTCGGGCATGTCGCCTGAGGTGATCTCCAAGGCCTTCGACCCCTTCTTCACGACCAAGGAGGTCGGCAAGGGTACGGGCCTGGGCCTGAGCCAGGTCTACGGGTTCGTGAAGCAGTCGGGAGGTCACGTAAAAATCTACTCTGAGGCCAGCCAGGGCACGACGATCAAGGTCTACCTGCCTCGCCTGATCGGCGCCGAAACTGCGACGAGCGATGACGAGCTCTCGACCGAGCCGCCCAGCGGTGACGCTCAAGAAGTGGTGCTGGTGGTCGAAGATGAGCCCGCGGTTCGGCAATTCAGCGTCGATGCCCTGCGGGAACTAGGCTACAGCGTGCTGGAGGCTGACGGTGCCGCGTTGGCCTTACGCCTCCTGGATGCTCATCCCGAGATCGCGCTCCTGTTCACCGACATTGTCATGCCCGACGTGAACGGGGCCAAGCTCTCCGAGGAAGCCCGGCGCCGCCGACCAGATCTGAAGGTACTTTTCACGACCGGCTATACCCGCAACGCCGTCGTTCACAACGGTGTGCTCGATCCCGGTGTCGAGCTCATCGGCAAACCGTTCACGATCGAGGAACTGGCTGCAAAAGTACGGGAGGTGCTTGATACTTCGACTTCGGAGCGTATCGGGTAGCGCGGCTGATTTGACGACACGCCTTCGATGGTGATTTCGACATGGCCAGGGCTCCCTGGATCTCGCGCCGCCGCTCATGTTGTCGGTCTTGTGCGGCCAGCCCGCTGAGGTCCGCCCTGGTAGATCGTCACAGGCTGGAGCGCAAATCCGTTGGATTCATCGCAACGAATATGGGCCGAGCAAAAGATCACCAAGGCTTTTCTGGCCCGGTAAGTGAGCCACCGGCGGCGCCGATGCTCGTCCCGATCGTGAAGGATGTGACAGCGCTGGCAGAGGGCACTCAGGTTCCGTGGGTGGTTGTTCGTCGGGTCGTGGTCGAGATGGGCGGTCGCCAGCACAACGAAGGTTCGTAGAACCCCAGCCTCGCCTTGGACCAGTGCAGGGACGCGGCGAATGATGCGGCCGACGCCATCACGCCAGATCTGTCGGTCCTCGTCCCACCAGATGCCGCCACCGCGGTGCTGGATTTGGCGCCCATGTGGACGGCCGCAGCACTCGCACCGACCCTTGGCGCGGCCGAACCGGATGACCTTCGACAGCTCGGGCCAGTCGATCGGATAAAGCCAGCGATGTTCAGGCCGGATCGGCATGGGTTCAGGTCACGCCGCCCGGCCGAGGGTCTCTTCGACCACGTGCGGGTTGCGCTCGATCATCGCAAGCAGCACCCGCGCGGGTCCTTCCGGAGATCGACGCCGCTGCTCCCAATTGCGCAACGTGCCAAGCGACACACCAATTCGGCGAGCGAAAGCCTTCTGGCTCAGACCGGCGCGGCTGCGGATGGCTGCTACATCAACCGTCGCCGGGACGTGCACCACCAAGCCGGGCACATGTTCGCCTCTGCCATGGCGCAGGGCATCGCCCAGCCCTTCCATAACCGTTGTTCCGACCTTGCTCATCTCGCTCGCCTTTCTCGCCAAGTCTGCTTTAGTGCCGTTGTGAAATCCTTCATCGCCGCAATCTCTTCGCCATCGAAGTTCGCCCGATCGCCCTTGCTGAGGACCGTGAGTAGATAGGCTGGGACGTCCGCGCCAAGGTAGGCCACCATCACGCGGTAACCGCCGCTCTTGCCCTTGCCGCGCCCCCCGATCCTCACCTTGCGAACACCACCCGACCCCTGAAACCTCGTCACCTTGCGCAGGATTGGACGCGATCGCATCGACAATGCGCGTTCGCCCGTCCTCATCGATCCCGGCTTCACCTGCGGCGCGAATGAACGAGGGAGTCTCAACGGCGGTGCTCAGCCGACTTGCCATGCTCATTTGCACGCCAATGGCGTAGACAAGTCAATGCCGGGGACCAGCATGATCCAGGCACGTCAACAGAGTTGCTTGCCCCTTAGTAGGGTCCATTGTTTGTGCGGTACCGTCGCAAAAACGAAACGGAGTCAATACAATTTCAAACTACTTGAATATCGCCAACACATCGACTCTATAACAAAGTTGTCACTCGATACTGAATGACAGTATGTTATGGAGAACGTATGTCAGAACTATACGATCACATGGGTATGCCGACATTGGCAGCCTTCTTGCACGCTAAGATAGATGAAAGCAGAAGAACACAGCGTGAGATCTCCAACGAAATTGGGTATAAGAACCCGAACGTGTTGAGCATGATCAAGCACGGTCACACCAAGCTTCCGTTCGAGAAAATACCGCCACTCGCGAAGGCTCTGAACGTGGATGTGGGCCACCTATTTCGCTTGACGGTTGAGCAATACTGGCCTGGCAGGCGTGATTTGATCAAAGGCATCTTCGGAAACGTGGTCTCGGGGAACGAAATGGCGTTGATCAGCCGGTTGCGGGTGGCGTTTCACAATCGCGACCCGGCGTTCACGCCTGAGCAGATCGATGCTGCCGCGGCCTTGTTGGTCGGGTTTCGCAGGCCTCCCGGTCATTTGTAAGCGAGAGCGGTGGCACCGATGCACGCCATCGGGGCCACCGCGGCCTCAAATCAATCGAACTCGGCTCCAGCCGGGTGGTAAGTGGGCCGGACTGGGGACGGGTGTTACCTCCGACCCCTCTGGCGGTCCCGATTTCGTTCTAGGACTTCGACCCCGTGTACCCGGGTGCTTGAGAAAACGTGCTGGAGAGGAGGCCGCCATGAAGATACAGGCGTCTCAGGCAGACCTTTTCTGCGGCCTTGACGAGCAGCAAGCCGCGCAGCCGCGGCCGCGTGAGTCTCGGGGCCGATTTCGCTCTACTGTCGCTCGCTCTCAGTTCCCGTGAATGCCTTCAGCTCCGCCCGAGTCGATTTCTCGATACCTGGTCGGCCACCACGGGCGACCCCCACAGGAAAACTATGGGAAAGCATACAAAACAACATCGAATTCAAACAGGCAGGTACTTATTCTTCCAAAACAGAGACTCGAAAATTGCCTGGTGGTTCCATGGATATCCATTACTTTCACGCTTGGCTGAGGCAAAGTCTGCGGTATCGGAGCACCGAGATACGAAGCAACTTCAACGATCGTCTTCCGACATCGGAAGAACTTGATGTAATAACCTTACTTCAAAGGCTGTCCGATGATATCGAGAATGTGTCGGAACACGTTTTTTTGTTGTTCCAGATGATGCTGCTGATCGGCAGGGTCGCCGTGGACTTCGAGCGCGTCAGCTACGCTCTATTCCAAAAGGTCGGTATTGACTTCGTACCCCGCGATGCATCGGATCTGGTTCGCTGGTTGATGATCGAAACTCTGCACGGTGAACGCGGCCAGAATGCAAGCGCCGAGTTAGGTCACCGACGATAAGCTCGCAACCAGATGCGTGAGGCTGCGAGCTTGACGAGAGCGAGGTAGTTGGCGGCGTGCTTCTCATAGCGGGTCGCAATGGCGCGGTAGTGTTTGAGCTTGTTGAAGAAGCGCTCGACGAGGTTGCGATAGCGGTACAGAAAGGGGCTGAACGCGGGAACGTTCACCCGGTGCGGCATGGGCTTCACGTTTGCCCAAGCTCCTCGCTCCTTCAAGGATTGCCGGAGAGCGTCGCTGTCGTAGGCGCGATCTGCGAGCAGGACGTGCCCTGGTCCGAGACGGCCCAACATGTCGGCGGCGCTGCGGCCATCATGCGCCTGACCCTCGGTCAGCTTCAGAGCGACCGGCAGGCCGTTGGCATCGACGAGGGCATGGATCTTGGTGGTCAAACCGCCTCGCGAGCGCCCCATGCACTGGGCTCGAGCATGGTCCCGAGCGGCGGCTGGCGTAGGGTGCGGACCCCCTTTTTGGCGTTGCCGCCATGTTGGTGCACCCGGATCGACGACGAGTCGATCATCTGGAGGTCGCCGTCATAGGCTCGCGACACGGCCTCGAAGATGCGGTCCCACACGCCGATCTTCGCCCAGCGCCGAAACCGGTTGGCGCAGGTCGTGGCCGGCCCGTAGCGCTCGGGAATATCCGCCCAGGGCGACCCGGTCCGCAGGCGCCAGTAGATCCCGTTCAGCACCTTGCGGTCATCCGCCCGCGGTACCCCGCGTGGCTTGTTCGGCAAGAGCGGCTGGATCACCGACCACTCGAAATCAGACAGTTCGTAACGGCGTGCGTTCATGATTTCAAGCTCCTCCAGGAGCTTGAATCACCCTTCGCCGCCACAGGGAATCCCTTTAATGAGTTCGTGACCTAGGCCGCGTACTCACAAAAGAGCTTGGCTTTGGAGGGGGTTGGTGATTTAAGCCCCGGCATGAAGAACGATGAGCCTGGCCGGCACGAGCTGAGCGATACGGATTGGTGTGTGATTGAGCCGCTTCTTCCGCGGAAGTGGCGCGGTGTCGCTCGCGTGGACGATCGGCGTGTGCTGAACGGGATCTTGTGGCGGTTTCGGACAGGGTCGCCCTGGCGCGACGTACCGGGGCGGTATGGGCCCTATACGACCTGCTATAATCGCTTCGTGCGCTGGCAACGTTCGGGCGTATGGGACCGCATCCTGAAGGCAGTCTCGACCGCTCACGACGGCGAAATCGTGATGATCGACAGTTCCTGCGTTCGCGTTCACCAGCATGGGGCGAACGGAAAAAGGGGGGTCAGGATTGTGGCCTGGGCGGAGCAGTTCGAGGGTCCAACGATGCGGTGCATCGCTGGAACAGCTGCGTAGGGCGGTCCCGTGGCGGCCTGACCACGAAGATCCACGCCCTGGTCGATGCTGAAGGCCGCCCTGTGCGCCTCGAACTGACACCCGGGCAAGCCCACGACGGCGCGATGGCGAACGTCTTCCTCCCCGACATCAAGCCGGGCTCCACCCTCCTGGCTGATCGCGCCTATGACAGCGACGCCATTCGTGCTGACGCCAAAGCGCGCTCGGTGTGGGCCAACATTCCCCCGAAGCGAAACCGGAAGTCGTCCCTTTCCTTCAGCCGATGGGTGTATCGGCAACGTAACCTCGTCGAGCGCTTCTTCAACAAGATCAAAAACTACCGCGGCATCGCGACCCGCTATGACAAATGTCCGCTCAATTTTCTGGCCGCAATCAAACTTGTTTCAGCCCTCATCTGGATCAGAGCAAAATGAGTTCACGCCCTAGCCTGGGTCATCTGCTTTCGAGCGGATCTGCAAGCGCCCTTGCGTCTCCGTTTCCCGAACGCCGCTTGGTGATCGGCTGAGGAGCAGTCCTATGCTCGAGGACGTCAACGTCGAGCCGCTGCTCGAGGTCCGGCATGTCAGCCAGCGATACAAGGGCGGATCGGATGATAAACCCGTTCTCGACGATGTGTCGGCGACGCTCGCCAGCGGCGAAATCGTCGCCCTCCTGGGCCGCTCCGGGTGCGGGAAGTCGACCCTTCTGCGCATCGTTTCGGGCCTGATCCGTCCGTCCGCGGGCGAAGTGATCTACCGAGGTAAAAAGGTGGACGGCCCGGCCGAAGGCATAGCCATGGTGTTCCAAAGCTTCGCGCTCTTCCCTTGGCTTTCGGTGCTGGAGAACGTCGAACTGGGTCTGAAGGCGCTGCGCGTTCCGTCCAAAGAGGCTCGACCCCGAGCGCTCGCTGCTATCGACATGGTCGGTCTCGACGGCTTCGAGTCGGCCTACCCCAAGGAACTGTCGGGCGGCATGCGTCAGCGGGTCGGCTTCGCGCGGGGCCTTGTCACGCACCCGAACATTCTCCTGATGGATGAGCCCTTCTCGGCCCTCGATGTGCTGACTGCTGAGACGCTACGGTCCGACCTCATCGATCTTTGGTCGGAGGGACGGTTGCCGATCAAGACCATTCTCTTGGTTACGCACAACATAGAGGAAGCGGTGTTGATGGCCGACCGCATCCTGGTGCTTTCCTCCCACCCGGGCCGGATTGCGTCCGAGATCAAAGTGTTGCTGCAACATCCTCGCAACCGCCTCGATCCGGAGTTCCGGCAGCTCGTCGACGATATTTACGCACTGATGACAGAGCGATCGACCTCGAAACAGCCGGGCAAAGAGGGACATTTTCCAGGCACTGGGATCGGCATGGCGCTGCCGCGAGTTTCGACGAACTCCCTTGCCGGGCTGATCGAGGAAATCGCAGCGCCTCCCTACAATGGCCATGCGGACCTGCCGCACCTCGCCGATTCGCTCCAACTCGAGATCGACCAACTCTTCCCCATAGCCGAGACGCTCCAACTGCTCCGCTTTGCGGAACTCGAGGAGGGCGACATCGAACTCACCACCTCCGGCCTGCGCTTCGCCCATGCCGGGGTGGACATGCGAAAAATGTTGTTCGGCGATCATCTACTCTCCTACGTGCCGATCACCGCTCGGATCAAGCGCGTCCTGGAGGAGCGACCATCCCATCATGCGCCCGCCGCGCGGTTTCGCGAAGAGCTAGAAGATCACATGTCGGCGGAATATGCCGAAAGAACGCTGCGCGCTGCGATCAATTGGGGCCGGTACGGCGAACTCTACGCCTACAATGAGGGCGCCCAAGCCTTCAGCCTCGAGAACCCCCAGTAGCCTGGAGCGGCAGACCCATGCCGAGCGGCTACAGGCGCGCCGGTAGGGCGACCTTGAGCGTTCGCTTGCGCCCGCACGCGACGCGCGGACCTGCTAATACCGCACGGCTCACATCGGACGCACTCTGCTGCGGCAAAACCGAGGGCTGTTGATTGATTTGCATCAATCAGTATGCGCACAAGGCAGCTCGCCTCGCCTTACCTCTCACGAGCAGCCCGCGTGGTGCCATGCAAAGATCATCTGGATGAAGATCCACGCGCTGAGGATGGTCGAAGCCGCGAGGGCAAGATGCATTCCTTTAAGATAGCCCTGGACGCAAGAACACCATGACTGGTTGGTCGGGTGTCCCATTCCGCCTGAAACGCCATAACAATGTGCTGCAGGCAACCGTCCAACGAGTCGAAGTGCAGTTGGGAGTGGCTCTGGGGAGCACCTAGAAAGAAGCCGTCCCAGCTCCATTTCCCATCTGCAGTCCGCTCGATGTCGATGAAGTCCCAGGCGCGCCTGAACCTTACGCTTCCGGCGATGTCGACGAACCAATAACGATCATCGGAAAAGTACTCGTCTGGCTCGTCGAACAGGGGTCTCATCCTGCTCTTGAACTCTCGTCGTTGCGTGGCGCTTGCCTTACCAGCCAGCGCCAGCGAGCAGATAGGACAGACACTTACCATCTCACTTAGAAGCTTACTCCGAATTATGCTGAAACGCCCGCCGCGAGGTGGGCGATGACACCAAGGACAGATGGGCGGCCCGAATGCGCCCGGCCCGTCTTCCAGTTTAACCAAGTTCCATCCATTCTGAGGCAGCAGAGTTCGGAGTGCAGCACGAAGTTCAATCCTCTCTTCTATGCTGGGCCATTCCTGCCCACGAGGTAGGATTGCACCGTGGTGCAACGATTCTAGATATACCGAGCTGCGCGTGAGCAGGTCTTTGAAGGCGCACATTACTCCTATATTTGCAGGCATTTACGTTTACAATCCTGAGCTATGGCTGGACAGGCCTACGGTTCTGGAGCTGCTGTTGCGGGATTAGGGCGTGGAGACCGGCTCGATACCCTGGCCTGCATGGCTGTCGGCGTAGGGTGTCCGGAGGACCTCCGCCGCCTTTCGGAAAGCGCGCGATGTCCCGGGGATAAACGATCCAACCCCGGAGTTGACCGTCATCCGCTAAGCTGATGGTATTTCCTCAGGCGATTGATCGAGCATTACCAAAGGCGGCTTTCCCGTTCTGCCTTCCATCCCCCTTCTCTGAGCCGAGCAGTCCCAGGCGCAAGAGCGCCGCCTTGATCTCGAGAGCTGCAGGTTTGCAAACGGACACCAGGGGCAAGCGTGGGCGGCGATCAAAGCCCGATCGGACAAGCGAGAGAGCGTACTTGATCGGCCCAGGATTCATATCCAGAGCGAGGGCGGCAATCAGGGGCCGTAACCTGTCGTGTAGCATGCGGGCTTTGACCCAGTCGTTGCGGCGGCAGGCATGTTGCAGATCTGCACACAGGGCCGGCGCAACGTTGGAGGCGACTGAAACACAGCCCCGACCACCAGCGAAATTGAATGCGACAGCGTTCGCGTCGTCGCCGGACAACTGGACAAATCCTCTGCCCGCCGCGAGGGCGGTTGCGGTCGGACGGCCAGAGTCTCCCGTCGCATCCTTGATCCCGATTATCGAAGGAATAGCTGCGAGCCGTTCTACCGTGACGACCTGCAGGTCGACAGCCGTTCGGGTCGGCACGTTGTACAACAAGATAGGCAGGTCGACGGCACTCGCGACCGCGGCATAGTGGCGGTAGAGGCCTTCCTGCGAGGGCTTGTTGTAATATGGCGTGACTACAAGCGCGGCGTCGGCTCCGCAATTCTTCGCAGCGCGCGTTTGCTCAATCGTTGTCGCCGTACAATTCGTACCCGTCCCAGCAATGACGGGGAGCCGTCCCGAAGCGACATCGACACAGATTCGAATCAACCTTTCGCGCTCTCTCGCTGTCAATGTCGGCCCTTCCCCGGTCGTGCCGCACGGGACGAGGCCGTTCGTTCCCTGCTGGACTTGCCATTCGACAAACTCCGCGAAAGCCGTTTCGTCGACCCCGTCCGATGCCAGCGGAGTCGCCAAAGCCGTGATGGATCCACGAATGAACATGCGGTTTCCACCTATCTAGGACATCATCAAATGGAGTGGATCGCGAACGAGCTGTACGGCACCGGGCCTGCGATGGCTCTCGTCGCGTGCATAATGCAGAGCGGTGTCCTGACTGCAGAAGATTCCGCCCCCGAGTCCGTGAGTCTCGATCGCAAGCCAGTGACCCTCGGTGTCCTGACCCACCAAGAACTCCAACTGCTTGTCTTGCCGTGCTTGGGATGTGGCGCTTACCGCTGTGTAGCTGTCGTTCTTAGTTAACATGGGTGCTTCTGGGTCTCGCGGCCCTGTTGGCCGCTCACTCAATATGCCCGCTTCGTTGTTAAGACTTGAGATAGAGTTGCTGAGTTTGGCATAGAGTTTTCATAGGGATTATCGTGATTGTTGTTCGGGAAGGTTTGAATTATGTTCAGGACACGGGTTATGGGACCATCGCGTGGACTGCAGCACAATCACTGAACTGGGCGTCGCGCTGTCCAAGGCTCGGAAAACGAAGCAGCCTGCAAGTGTCGACCTACGTTTGTTGCGGTCGATGGACGACGCGCTGGTTGTGCAGGAAGCTGCGGTTGCAGCTTACAATTGCGCGCGCCGGGGATATACACTCACGGGAACAAGCGCTGCGACGGCCCGCATCCTCAACTGTTGGGATCCAGTCGATGCGCCGCTTTTCGACGAAGACCTCCTCGATGACGGTGAGCTTTTCCGGATCCCACATGGGACCCTCGGCGCCGGAGCTCAGTTCATTTTCGTGATTGGGGTCCCGTTGAGAAGGGAGGCCATCACGTTACGAACCGTTCGGGACGCAATCGTCTCCTGTCATCTTGGAATTCAACTGCTTGGCAGGCGTGTTCCCCACGCGGTTCCGCTGAACGGGTGGTCGGCAACGGCGGACTTTGCTCTGGACATCTGCTGCGTTCTTGGGCGCCCGATCGAGGTTTGGGACGGGCCCGAACTGTCGAGCATGGACCTGTCCTTGCTGTTGAACGATAACGTAGTCGCAAAGGGACGAGGGGCGGATGTCTTCGGAAACCCACTATCCGCCATCGTGTGGTTGTCTGACCGGCTCAAGGCTCGAGGGACGGCATTACAAGCGGGGGACCTCATAGCGACCGGCAGCTGCACGGGGATTTCCCAGATCGTTCCGGGTCAGATCGTTCGTGCGACCTTCGGCAAGTCTGGCGATGTGGCACTCAGGGTGGAGTAGCGGTCCTGCCAGAAAGCCGGACATTCATGTGCTTCACCACCAGGACCATTCCATCGAGGCCTATACGGCCAACATACGAGGCGGTCTCCTCACCGGCGCAAACACTATAACAATTGATCGAGGGCACCATAGATTTCAAATTGATGGCTCATCAATTTCAGCTGATCTGCAATCAAAACAACGGCTGCACGATGCAGCTATATCGTTGAACAACTTCGTGCTTGGTTATCCCAAAGTCTAAAAGAGCAGTCGGACAAACTGCGAGAGAGCTTCCGGGATCGCCTGCCCACGGCAAATGGCCTCGATGCGGTTGCTTTGCTCGAAGCGCTGTCAAACGACGCTTCGAACGTGTCAGAACACGTATTTCTTCTCTTTCGCATGATGATGCTGACCGATGAAAAGGCCGAGGTGTTTGGAAGAATTTCAGGCTGTCTCTTCGATCAAGTTGGCACTGACTTTGTGACTCCTGACGCTACCGATCTTGTCCGGTGGCTGATGCTTGAGACGCTTCATCACGGCCGCACCGCGGCAGCAGAGTGAAAAACCCTGCGAGCCTGGCCGAGTTATACCTCAATGCCGCGCTGCAGGAGCAATTCCTTGAGGTCCCGAGGCATGGCGTAGCGCAGGTACCAGGACGCCGCCTGATCGCAATGGCGTTCAGGACCATCGGCCTACTCGAAACCGAGACGGCCGCGAGCGGTTGGCAGCCGTGCGCCAATCGTTTGATCAAGCTCTCCAAAGGTCAGACACGGGATGTCTCGCACACTGGCCTTTCTTCACCGACCAGGACCGCATAGGCGCCAGGCGCATCGCGTGCGCCGCGAAGGGCGGCACTGGCCTTCTCATCCCGCAGGCGTCGCGCCACACACGCCAAGGCATTGAGGTGGTCGCCCCGCTCCGGGGCAGGCAACAGGAGCAGGAACACGAGGTCCACCGGCCGACCGTCCACGGCCTCGAACTCGACGGCAGCCTTCAGGCGCGCGAACAGGCCGATCGGCTCACCAAGGGCGGACAGGCGCGCATGGGGAATTGCCATCCCGCCCCCATGCCGGTCGAGTCTCTGGTCCGACGCTCCGAAGCGGACCAGTTCAGCAGGGAATCGACCTGCTGCCTCAGCCCCGGCCTGCGGCCTTCAAGATCAGGTCGGCGACTATGTCGGGTTGCGAGATCAGGGAAAGATGGCTGGCCTTCACCTCGATCGTCACCGCGTTCATGCGCTTGGCCATGAAACGCTGCAGATTGGGGTTGATGGTCCGGTCCTCGGTCGAGAGCGCGTAGAAGCTCGGCTTCGAGCGCCAAGCCGCAACGGTGGTTTTTCCTGCCAGCAGCGCCTTGTGGAACGGCTCCTGAACGGCGTAGAGAACCTTGGCCTTAGCTGCAGGCAGGTCGCCTGCGAAATCCCGGAGGAAGGCCTCCTCATTGAGTCGGCCCTCGTCCCCGTCGAACATGATACCGGCGCTGGCGGGCGGCGTCGGGTAGGTTTTGGCGAGCGCCGTGTAATCCTCGCGGGCGTCGGGTGCCCGCGCCGCGACGTAGACAAGCGCTGAAACTTTCTCGTCGACGCCGACCTCGGTGACGATCATGCCGGAAAAGGAGTGGCCGACCAGCACGGTCGGGCCATCCTGCCGCGCCAGAACCCGCCGAGTCGAGGCCACGGCGTCCTCGAGCGTGGTGAGGGGGTTCTGGACAGCCGTGGCGTTGAGCCCTGCAGCCTGCAATCGGGCGATCACCTCGGACCAGCACGACCCGTCGGCGAAGAGGCCGTGCACCAGCACCACGTTCTTTGCCACTGGAAGGGGCTCGCCGCGAGCCAGACTGGAGAGAATGGGCATCGCGGTCGCGGCGGCGAGCAGGGTCAAGGTTCGACGTCGGTCGATCATAAGTGACCTCCTTCGGTGGTGGGCACAAAACGTGCTCGGATCATTGCTGGTCACGCGCGTGCTGGGCCATGAACTGGATGCGCTGCCGCTCGGTCGCGCTATCGCCCGGGATCATGCATTCCGGGCGCAATTCCTGGGCCGCGACGGCCTGTGGCGTTCCGACCGTGGTGGTAAGGGAGAAGTAGCTCAGGGTGACGTCGCCTTGGCGAAGGTCAGCGGGATCAGCGGGGCCGCAGCGTCGGGCATCGCCGCACGCCGGCGCGTGTCCACGTCGGGGTGGCGGCCGAGCTCGTCGAGGAAGTTGCGGATTCTCGCATCGATGGCATGGCTCAGCGCTTCGCGATGCACGCGCGCCAGGAGCATGCGCGACTGCGATTGGATCGCTTCATGTCGCAATTCCCTTCCGAAGACGTCATCAGGAAGCCGTACTTGCGCACTCGCGCAACAAGGTTGTGATTTTCGCATCGAGATTGCGGGCGACGGCAAGCGCTTCCGCGTTGCCATAAGGCAGCAGGTAGCTCTCCATTTTGTCGTAGGAGATGTGTACGCCATCGCGACGTTCATCCACGAGGATGGTGACTGGCGCGTAAGATCCGGCATCGGGAACGTGCTTGACCATTTCTTTCATGATGAGTGGGTTTCCTACCACAAACCGCATGACATTGGGCGTGTTGGATCCTGTTTCGCGGCGAAGAATGGCGCCCAGGTCGAATTCCGCAAAGAGCATAAGGTCGGTGCGGCCGAGTGCGCTTTTCACAACACGCTCCAAATCCGGGAAGGAATTTGCCGCCCTCGTCGCCTTGAAGAATTCGACCATGTCGGGTTGCCCGACCGCCGACTTGAGCGTGGCCACAACAGCGTCGAATGGTTTTGAACTCTTCAAGCTGAAACGTTGCACCTCGATTTCTGCGATTGTCATTTTGTCGTCCGCAACAACTCTCATGGATAAAGGGCGTTCGATCTCGTCGAACCGCGCCGAGGATCACGCACCGGCCGTTAGGCTTGCAGACACGCACCGGCCGTTAGGCTTGCAGAAAGGTCCGGACGTGGCTGACGAAGATCTGGTGGTGCTGAAACAGGGCGCCGTGTCCCGAATCGGGATAAAGGACCAACTGAGCGTTGCTAAGTTCCTTGAACATTGCGTAGGCGTTGTTCGCCGGCAGCATGGTGTCGTCGCTGCCACTCACCACAAGTGTGGGCTGGCGGATGGCGCGCAGAATGACGTGTTCTGGATCAGGCGTGGCGCACCAGGTGATCAGCGCCTTGGCCTGCGGATCAGTCACGGCGCTGCCGTTGTCGGTGTCCCGATCGTCCTTGCGTACTTTCGTCCGCTTCAGGAACTCCAAGCCGGACGATCGGCTAGCAGACGACTTCGTGAAAAACAGCGGCACGCGCGGGTCTGGCGCGTCGGCTTGGGAGAACGCCGTCCTGGAGAACCGTCAACAGGTGTTCCTCCCCGCCTCTCGGCGCGGTGCCGACGAGTATGAGCTTGCGCACCAGCCGTCCGTGCTCCGCCGCGATCTGCTGGGCGATGCAGCCGCCCAGGGAAAAGCCTAGCAGGTCGACTTCGGAGAGGCCGAGCAGGTGGATGAAATCGACCGCGTCTCGTGCCATTGCCGCGACAGTGTCGGGCGTTTGGCCGGTCGAACGGCCGACGCCGGCGTTGTCGAAGGCAATTACCGTGCGGTCAGCCGCGAGGGCGTTGACGACGGCGGGATCCCACGCATCGATGTTGCCCGAGAAGTGCTGCAGGAGAACCAGCGGAGTTCCGGTTGATGGGCCGAGGCGGCGATAGGCGAAGCGGATTTCGGAGCCTTCGATGTAAAGGGTAGGCGCGGTTTCAAGCTCGGCTGTGCCCTGGGCCGCGGTGTCGAGTTCAGGCATTTCATCCTCCGGATGCGAGACATGAATTAATCGAGTGGCGGATTCGGTGTGACGCAGCGACGAGCAGCGATGTCTCTGCCGAGTCTGTGGTCTTGGCTGGGGTTTGCGCGGTTTCCGATCCGAGGCGTTCTGCTCCCCCTGAGCAAGCGTGCGCGCTCCCGGCGTGAAAGCGCCGGGAGCGGTAAGGTCACTCCGCGAGTGCGGCCTTTTCGATAACCGCCGCGACTTCTTTCGCGTGAACGACGAGGGAAGCATGGCTGCCGGCGACTTCGCGTCGTCTGAGCCTTCATACTGGCGGCGAAGAACTTCTGGGCCTCGGGTGCGATCACCTTGTCCCTAGTGCTGATCACGTAGAACGTCGGCTTGTCGCGCCAGGCGGCCGTATCGACCGGAGCCTCGAACGCCGTGTGGCTCAACGGAAGCTGATGGTTTGCCAGGGATTCGGCGATCTGCGGGGGAAGGTCGGCCGCGACCGCCGACGGAAACACCTTGGGGTCGATGTAGAGGTTGCCTTTGTCGTCGGGGTGAATCGCCGCGGCGCCCTCGGTTGCCGGGCCGCTCTCGGCGAGGCTCGCCAGCGATTGTCCCACGTCGGGCGCGAATGCGGAGACGTAGACGAGCGCCGAGACCTTGGGATCGTTACCGGCTTGCGTGATGACCACGCCGCCCCAGGAATGGCCAACAAGAACGGTCTTGCCGTTCTGCTTCGCCAGCGCCTGTTTGGTGGCATCGACGTCCGCGGCAAGGGAGGTAAGCGGGTTTTCAACAAGCGTGACGTTGTATCCCTTCTTCGTCAGGATGTCGGCAACCGGCTGCCAACTCGTCTGGTCGACGAAAGCGCCATGAACCAGCACAATATTCTGCGCTGCCCCTTTGGGCGGCTCAGCCGACTGGGCGGGGGCGGCAAATGCTACTCCGGCCATGAGGACTGCAGCGATTGATGGGAGAAGATTTTGCATTAGTGGCTCCTATTGAAATATCGGACGACGCAGGGTCCGGAGAACGACGGGCACTTCAGAATGGTCGTGGCTCTTTCATCTGCCGCTTCGAAAAGGGATGACTGCACGACGCGTCGCTGCGCTCGGCAGGAGCTAATATGAGGGTCTCTCGGACGATAGAGCCCGATCGTCCAAATTATTTGTTGGATCGTCCACGGGTTTAGTCTAGCGTCACCGCCATGGACATCCTCGCCGACATACTGGATCGCGTTCGCCTCGGCGGGACTCTGCTCTTCCACTTCGAGCTCGGCCATCCATGGAGACTGGCATTGCCGGCGCGCCCTTACGCCCTGTTCCACTATCTCAGTCGTGGCTCGGCTACCCTCGAGCTTGAAGAGGGACGAGAACTCCACTTGACCGAAGGCGACTTTGTCGTCATCTCACGCGGTGAGCCTCACGTGATTCTATTCGGATCGCCGGGCGAAGCCGTTGCCGGTTGTTGACCTCGATCGAATGCCCGCGACACCTCGGCTTCGTTCGTCATGGCGGCAGCGCACAGCCGTTCTCGACGATGATCTGCGGCAAGTTCACCGTGGCGCGGCCCTCTCGCGGCAGCGTGTTGGAATTGCTTCCGCCCGTTCTTCTCCTAAAGCCGGCGGACGACGGGGATGGCTCGAGGCGATTCTGCGACGCATGGTGAGCGAGTCCGCACGTGAGCGTCCCGGCCAAAGCGTTGCGCTTTCGCGACTGACGGAGGTGCTCTTCGTCGAGGTGTTACGAAGCTGGATCAAGTCACTCGGTCCCAGTGAAGGTGGGTGGCTTGGGGCGATGGCCGATCCGCACATCGGCCCCGCGCTTCAGTTGATCCACGAACAACCGGATCGGCCGTGGACTCTTGACGAGCTCGGGCAACGCGTGGGGCTAGGTCGCTCAACCTTTTCGGCCCGCTTCACCAGGCTCGTCGGCCAGTCCATGTATCGCTATCTGATCGCCCGGCGGATGGAGCAGGCCGCGTTTCTTCTCGAATCAAGCCACGATGGGATCGCGCGGATTGGAATTCGGGTCGGCTACGAGACCGTAGCCGCATTTTCGAAGGTATTCCTGCGATATCATGGCCTGTCGCCAGGCCGTTACCGACAAGTTCGCCGCTCTGGCGGTGCTGGAAGGCGAGGAAGCGTTCTGGAAGCAGAAGTCGCCGAATGATCTCGGCAAACGCTACCTCGCCGGCGGGACCGATGGCCTTCGCCCGCCGTTTTGTAAGCACGTAGGCCGATCTAAACCGGGTCGATGAGGACCTCGCCTTCGATTTCCACGGGTATGTCGAATGGGAGTCCTGCGACGCCAATTGCGGAGCGGGCGTGGAGGCCGCGATCTCTGCCGAAAAGTTGGAACAGAAGATCCGTGCAGCCGTCCAAGATGGGAGGGAACCGGTTGAACCCGGGGGCAGCATTCACCATTCCGAAGATCCGAACCCAGCACTGGATGCGGTCGAGATCGCCCAAAGCTGACTTGAGGCTTGACAGCATGGCCAGTGTCGTTGCTCGTGCGGCCACGTACGCCTGGGCTTCGCTTACATTGGCTCCGACTTTGCCGAGCGGCGCAAGAAGGGAGCCATCGACCTGTAGCGGCCCATGCCCAGAGATAAGAGCTCGGGCACCGACGATCCGCACCCATGGAAAGCTCAACGTGACGCCCGGGGGCACCCGCATCGGCTGCGGCAGGCTTATGCCCGCATCCTTTAAGCTCTGTTCGACGTGCATTGCGTTCCTTCTTAATTGGGACAGGGCCGGCCGGCCACGAGTGTCGGCGTTGGACAACTAGCGTGTCTCGCGACGACGAGCTTGCGCGACTGGTGCCGAGAGGTGCTCGACGATGGTAAAACGCTAGCGCCTGCTTGCTACAGCAGTCGACATTAAAGCAGACCGTCTCGAAACCACCCAACCCAGACCTTCCCCTTCGAGCCGCCGTGCTCCGAACAGCGAGGGAGTACCTCCCGGCGACTCTGGGGGGGCTCGCTGGTAGGCTTTTCACTCTTTCGCGACCTGATGTGCTGCAAGATAACGACGGGCTTTTAAGGCGAGTACTGAGCCGGTATGGATGTCGATGATGAGCCAATGTTCGATGTGATTATGACTGCTTGATCTCCAGCCAGTACCAGAGCATTGTTTCAGCCACGGTGTATCTGATGGTGCCTGATCGCGCGCTACTGCGGTCCCTCCGGCAACCATCCCCTAAACGGTTACGGAGATAGTCTATCAGCAGAAAGGAGCGCCCGGTGAAAACACAGCACCCGCCATTTGCGTTCGCCCTGAACCTGCTGATCCTCTTCTTTGGTCTGCCAGCGGTCGCGAATGCCCAGTCGTCCACCAACGAGGTTGGCACAGATATCGGGACCTTTTATCGGGATGAGGCCGCCCCGCTCTACAAGCCGCCGGGCTATTCGCCTTATGCCGGCCGACACTATCCCGCACGCGTGCTCTGGGGCGACACCCACTTGCACACCGCCAATTCGCTCGATGCCGCCGCTTTCGGCAACACGCTCGGTCCGGAGACCGCCTATCGCTTCGCCCGCGGCGAGGAGGTAGTCTCGTCATCCGGCCAGCCCGTCAGGCTGAGCCGCCCGCTCGATTTTCTGGTGATCGCCGATCACGCTGAGGGGCTGGGTGCCACCGAGGAAATCAAGAAGGGCAACCCGCTGCTGATGGCCGACCCGACGCTGCGGCGATGGCACGACCTGATGGCTGGCGGGGGGGGAGAGCGGCGCACGGCGGCACATCGAGATGATCCGTCGGTCGGGACGGGCACGATCCCACGGTGCATGTTCAGCCGACAACTCGCCCGACTCGGTATGGCAAACCTACACCGAGCATCGCCGAACGCTACAACGAGCCCGGGCCGGTTCACCGCACTGATCGGCTACGAATGGACCTCGAACACCGGCGGCAACAACCTGCACCGCGTCGTCATCTTCCGCGACGGCAAGGACAAGGCGGACCAGATCGTGCCGTTCTCCAGCCTTCGACAGCGACGATCCGGCCATGCTGTGGAAGTTCCTCGACGCCTATACCGACAAGACCGGCGGGGAGGTGCTGGCCATCCCGCACAACGGCAACCTGTCCAACGGGCGCATGTTCGCGCTGGTCGATTTCGACGGCCGGGGCCTGACGCGGACTTATGCCGAGACGCGGGCGCGCCTCGAGCCGGTGTACGAGGTGACGCAGATCAAGGGCGACGGCGAGGCGCACCCGTTCCTGTCGCCGAACGACGAGTTCGCGGGCTTCGAGCTGTGGGACAAGGGCAATCTGGACCTGACGGACCTCAAGAAGCCCGAGATGCTGCAATACGAATACGCCCGCTCCGCCCTCAAGATCGGGCTCAAGCTGGAGCAGGAACTCGGCGTCAATCCGTTCAAGTTCGGCATGATCGGCTCAACCGACTCGCACACCTCGCTCGCCACGGCCGACCAGGACAACTTCTTCGGCAAGCACAGCGGCGCGGAGCCGAGCCCGACGCGCGCCACCCACCAATTCCTGCGCCTCAAGCGACGGCAAGGCTGAAGATCATGGGCTGGGAGATGACCGCGTCCGGCTACGCGGGCGTATGGGCGACCGAGAACACGCGGGAGGCGATCTTCGACGCGCTGGAGCGCAAGGAGGTCTACGGCACGACGGGTCCGCGCATGGTCGTCCGCTTCTTCGGCGGCTTCGATTTCACGTCGGCCGATGCGAGGACGCGGAACCCGGCAGCGGTCGGGCTATGCGCGAGGCGTGCCGATGGGCGGCGATCTTGCGGCGGCGCCGGCCGGGCAAGTCGCCGACCTTCCTGGTCGCGGCCCTGAAGGACCCGATCGGCGCCAATCTCGACCGCATCCAGATCGTCAAGGGTTGGCAGGACGCGGACGGCGCAGCTGCAGCGAGAAGGTCTACGACGTCGCATGGGGCGACGCGAAGACCCGGAAGCCGGACGCGAACGGCAAGCTGCCGCCGGTCGGCAACACGGTGGACGTGCCGAACGCCACCTGGACCAACACGATCGGCGATCCCGAGCTGATCACGGTCTGGACCGATCCGGACTTCGATCCGGCGTTGCGCGCGTTCTACTACGTCCGCGTCCTCGAGATCCCCACGCCGCGCTGGACGGCCTATGACGCCGAGCGCTTCGGCGTGCAGATGCCCGAAGGAGGTGCCGATGGTGGCCCAGCAGCGCGCCTACACCTCGCCGATCTGGTACTCGCCAAAAAGCTGAGGGGCAGGCTCATGCTCAAGCGGCTGGTGCGCGAGCCGCTGCTGCATTTCCTGCTGCTTGGCGGCGTACTGTTCGCGATCTTCGGGCGCGGCGAACCTGACGGAAGGCGGGACGACCGGCAGATCATGGTCAGCGGGCTGACATCGATCGCTTGGACGAGCGTTCGCGCGGACCTGGCACCGGCCGCCGGACGCACGAGGAGCTGCAGCGCCCAGATCGACGACTACATCCGCGAAGAGGTGCTGTACCGGGCGGCGCTCGAACTTGGCCTGGACAAGGACGACGCGATCATCCGTCGCCGGTTGCGCCAGAAAGTCGAGTTCCTGTTCGAGGACACGGTGGCCGCGCCCAAGGAGGCCGAACTCCGGGCCTACTTTGGGGCCCATACGGACAAGTTCCAGTCCGAGCCGGTGATCTCGTTCCGCCAGGTCTTCGTCAGCCGGAGCGCGGTGGCGACGGCGGAAGCCGATGCGGGGGGATCCTGGCGCATCTTGCGAGCGCACGCCGGGCGCGGCCGAACGAAGGCGACGCCTTCCTCTTGGGCGAGGGCTTCGGCCGACGCACGTTGAGTCGGATCGCCGCGCATTGTTCGGCGACGAATTCGCTCGGCAGCGTTGGCGCGTGCACCGATGGGCCGCTGGGCTGGCCCGTGCGAGTCGAGCATACGGGCTGCATCTCGTCCTCGTCAGCGAACGACGGCCCGCAACGCTGCCGCATTCGAACAGGTGCGGCCCGCGGTCGAGCGCGAGTGGTATCGCCGAGCGCCGTGCCGCGGCGCAGGAGGAGCAGTATCAAGGCGCTGCTCGCCGGACTACAAGGTGATCGTCGCAATGCCGGCCGCCGAGGCGCCATGACGCCGGTTTCGCCGCCGATCCTGCTCTGGCTGCTGTTGCTGCCCGCACGATCGCTCGTGCGCATGAGGTCCGCCCGGCTTTTTGAGCTGCGCGAAATCGCGCCGAACGTGTTCCTGATGACCTGGAAGGTTCCGGCGCTCGGCGATTACCGGCTCGGCATCGCGCCGCGCTTCCCGGGCTGCTGCCACTCGTCAGCCAGCTGGCTATGGACCCGGCCGGCGGCGCTTCGTCGAGCACGCAAGGTCGGTTGCGACTCGAGCCTGGCGGGGCAGACGATCGCATCGACGGGCTCGACGCAACCATGACCGACGTGCTGGTTCGGATCGAGACCGCCGACGGCAGCCGTGCGCAGCGCTCGTCTGACGCCGTCCAGCCCGAGCTTCGTTGTCGCAGGCGCAGCCCGGGCCGATGATGGTCGTCTGCGCGCCTACGTCGGCCTCGGGGTGGAGCACATCCTGTTCGGCGTCGACCATCTGCTGTTCGTGCTGTGCCTGCTGCTGCTAGTGCGCGGAAATCCGGCAAGCTGCTGGCCACGTTACTGCCTTCACGCTCGCGCACAGCATCACACTGGCTGCTGGCAACACTCGGGCTTCGTCCGGGTGCCGGCCGCTCCGGTCGAGGCCACGATCGCGCTCAGCATCGTGTTTCTGGCGACGCGAACTCGCGCGCGGCGAGAACCGGGCGCAGCTCGGCAACGCAGTCCTATCCATGGCTGGTAGCGTTCAGCTTCGGCCTTTTGCATGGGCTCGGCTTCGCCGGCGCGCTGGCCGAGGTTGGACTACCTCAGGGGGAGATCCCACTGGCCCTGTTCGCCTTCAATGTCGGCGTGGAATTGGGCCAGATCGCTTTCATCGCTGCCGTATTTTTGGTTATGCGCGTATTTCGGCTGTTGCCACTTCGGAAGCCCAGCTGGTCCCGGGTTGCAGCGGGATATGCGATCGGGGCCGTAGCGGCATTTTGGGTGTTCGCTCGACTGTCGGTTGCGGCTTGACGACAGCCGGTGACACCGACCACGGTGATCTGCGTCAGCTACCGAGCGTTCCGGAAAGGACAGCGCACGATCAGGTAGCCTCACGAGTCGCTGGGAAGCTCGCTGGCAGGCGTTTCGCTATTTTGCTGCCTGGGCTGCTCAACGACGCTGGCGGGCGCCATCGGCCTCCTTACGCGCGCTCCAAGCGGTATGTGGCTAAAAGCACCTGCCGCGCGATGCCGCGTGGCGCTGGTCAGGCATTGGCGGGCCGTGTCCGCTGAGGAGGCCTCCAAATCAAAAACGCGAATTCGGCTGTGTCCGTGAAACCAAATGACAATCTCCTTCAACCTGGCGCGCTCTGCAAAGATGTGAGAGGGGCGGCAGCCTCGCATCATCACCGATTCCAGCGAGGCTTCCTCTCCGACCGGGTGTTGATGTCGGAATGCGGGTTCAGGCCGCCAAAGCCGCAATCGAACCCGCCGGACAACCTCAGTAGGCAGTAGCCGGTTGCTGTTCAAGGCAGTAGTAATTTTAGGTTGTAAGCTACCCACGCCTGCCCTCACGTGGACAACTTGGGGAATACCTTGCGCGGTTCGGTCGCCACCCGATAGGCCTCGCCATCGTGGTCGTAGCGAAGCTGAGCCTCTTTTCGGAGCCATGCGGTCGCAGTGATCGATTTACACTCGAAGGTGTGCCGGGCACGATGGCCTCCCTTGGTCGCGTAATAGCTCCAGTGACCGGCATCCGTAATTGGGTCGATCTTGACAGCGCGGGGAGCGGTCTTCATTCCCCGGCGCTGGCTCGCAGCCGCTAGGGCCTCATCGATCAGGGGCAGTTCATCCTCTCGGGCCACCATTGCCCCGCGGATTGATCGGCGCTTCGACTTCTGGTTCGGGCTCGAGATCGGCAAGAAAGAGGACCGACCGCATCTGCATGACAGATCACGCGCCTTACCTGAACCGCGCCCCACATGGTTGCAGGCAAGATCCTGGACCTTGATGCTGTCCGGCGCTTAATCGAACCCGCATAATGCCCCGGTTCGACCGGCCGTTCTGTGAGCGTCTCCTCGGTGATTTCGTCAACAAGCCCTGAGCATGTTCGACGGCCGAGGTGCGCTGGGAGCAACTTCGGCTCCGAGGGAACGATGCTCGGCTACTCGTGGGTCAGAACGGCTGCTTTCATCATGGGCCATCGCGCTGTCATGACTGCCACGCCCCAGCTGGAGGTGCTTGCCGCACCCCTTCGGGGCCGCGCTGATGCGACCCGTGGCGACGTTAGACGAACACCGCCGCAGTGCGCGCCACGCAGTGGGCAGGCAAGGTCTTTTGCCCCTTCTTCTTGTAGCCCAGCGAATACATCAGCTCACCGACGAGGCCGCCCGCCGTCTGGGTGCCCATGTTGTGGGGGCCATAGTCCACGCCGAGAGCCGCCTGGAGCATCGGATCTATATCTTCTATCGCCGGCCTTCCGCGCCGGGTAGCGTCGATCGCGGCTTCCTGGCCCTCTTTCGAGTGGATGATCTCGTACATCTTGATCGTGATCGGGTCGTCCATGGTCAGGCAGGCAGTGTCCGAATACGGCAGCCCGGCTTCTTCAATCTGCTTCTTCAAGGCGGCGCCATCCGGCGTGTGCCCTAGCCGGCAGGCATTCTTGTAGAGGTCGGCGCGTTTGTGGAGCGGCATCGCCGCGAGCTCCTCATGGGTCCAGTTCTTGCTCATCGGGCAGTCTCCTTCGACAGGGAGCGCTCGGTGGCGATCCGGCCTTCGGGCGTCAGGCGGTAGGCGAAGCTGCCTCTCGCCCGAGACCGCGACGCCAGTGCCTCGATCGGCTTCTCGAATTCCGTCAAATCGCTCCGCGGCAGGACCTGCGATACTTGCCAGGAAAGGTCCCGGAGAGCGGCCGCGGCCTGCCCGCCTGCCTTGTCCGGCGTCGAGACTGCGGCATCGATGAAGGCCTGCACGACTGTTGCGTGCGGAACCCATGCCCCTTCGGGCGCCGCCACCCAGGTTTTCAGGACGGTCAACTTCTGTGGATTTGGTGGGCTCACCGCCAGAGCCTTCCCGAGCCGATTCACAAGGGTGTTGCTATCGTCGGTCGCAACCGCGATCGCTCCCTTGCCCTCCATCAAGAGCGCGACGGCCCGGTCGAGTTCATTCTTCGTATCGAAAATCAGAGCATACCGCACCGCTATAGCCTTTATTAAGCGCGCTTGACGCATGCTATATGAGATTTCCTTCAGCGAGTGCTAAGCGCGCTTGTGCGTCGCTACGAAACGTGAGCCTCATGGAACGTCGGGGTTTCGCGAAATCGCGTGATTCTGGGCAGATTACGCCCGCTCAAGAGGCGGGGGCTTTCGGTGGAGCGAAGGCGTGGTGGACCGAGGTCGACGAAGACTGAGCTGCCGCGGGCCGCGGGAATTTATGTTGGTCCGTGAAGCTCGTTGCTCGGGAACGTCGTCTCGGAGAACGAGTTGGAGTTAATTGCTGCGCTCAGGGTTGCATTTCGCAATCAGAATCCGAGCTTCACGCCGGCGCAGATCACGGCCGCGGTCGCGCTGCTTGTGGGGATGCGTCGGACGGAAGCCCGCATTCAATGCGGGCAGCGACCCTGATGGTCGGGTTTCGTCCTGCTGCTCTGTAGGTCAGAAAGGTGGTTTCTGACGCAAGCCGTCAGTCCCACCGTCACCGTAAAATGAACGAACTCAACCGTGCGATGGTAAGTGCCTCGGACGGTGTCCTCGACTCCCCTTAGCGCCAGAGGCCGCTTTGTATGCTCGCTCAGGCTCGTGGATCGCCTGACTGCGACCCGATCATTGCAAGGAGCCCGGAGCCGGCGAGGATGATCGCGCTCGCGCCGAACGCGGCGGAATAGCCGCTGGCGTCCACAAGCAGCCCGCCAAGGGAGGCCCCCAGCGTGATGGCCAACTGGATAACGGCGACCATCAGCCCACCGCCGGCCTCGGCATCATCGGGCAGGACCTTGCTCAGCCAGGTCCACCAACCCACAGGCGCGGCCGTTCCGATCAGACCCCAGCCGGCCAGCAGGACGCCGGTGAGCAGGGCGAAGTCCGCTAGGCCGACGAGCGCGACCGCGATCGCCGCCATGGCGAGGGGCATCCCGATCAGGAGGCGGATAGAGCCGCGCGCGCAAGAAACCTGCCGATGAGGTAGGTCCCGAGCAGCCCGGCGCCTCCGATGCACGAGAAGGAGCAGTGAGAGCGAGGCGGTGTCCACGCGCGTCACGGTTTCAAGGAACGGGCGCAGGTAGGTGAACAGGGCGAACTGGCCCATGAACAGAGCGGTGACGGCCGCCATCCCAATGGGCACGTGCGGGCGGCGAAGGACGCGGAAGACACTGCCTTCCGCGGGCTGCGGCGCAGCCGGCATCGCCGGAAGGCTCAGAAGTTGCCACACCAAGGTGACAGCGCGCGAGCGGGACAACGAAGAAGAAGGCGCCTCGCCAGCCGATGTACTGGCCGAGGAAACTGCCGAGCGGCGCCGCGATGGTGGTGGCGAGGGCGTTGCCGCCGTTCAGCAGGCCCAAGCGCGCGCGGACCTGGCTCTCGGGCACCAGGCGCATGACGGTGGCGGCCGACATCGACCAGAAGCCGCCGATGACGACCCCGACGAGCGCGCGGCCGGCCATGAAGACGGCGGCGTTGGGCGCGAACGCAACCATGAGCCCGGACACGATCATCAGCGCCGGTCAGGCCGAGCAGCACGTGCTTGCGGCGGTCGATTCCGCGCGTAGCCGTCGAGATGACGAGGCTGGTCAGGAGGGCGAAGAGGCCGGAGACGGCGATGGCCTGACCGGCCTGACCTTCGGTCATGTGCAGGTCGGTAGCGATCGGCGTCAGCAGGCTGACCGGCATGAACTCCGAGGCGATCAGCGTCGCGACGCAGAGGGTAAGCGCGAAGACCGCGCCCCAGGCGCCCGCGCGCTTGGCCGGCTGGTCGGCGCCATCGGTGAGGGGGAGAGACATGAAGACCTCAGACTCCGACGACAACCGCCTGCAGGCTGAGATAGCGACCAGGGATCGGAGACAGCAGCCGCCCCGAGGTCCACGGGGCGGTGCGCGAACTCAACGATGCTCAACTACAGACCGAGCGGCCGCATCTCCCGCACGAGCTCGATGAACAGCCTCAAAGCCGCCGGCACCTGTCGGCGGCTTGAATAGTAGACATGGAAGCCGGGCCCGAGCGGCGCCCAGTCGTCGAGGACGGTGCGCAGCGAGCCGTCGTTCAACGCTTGGCGGGCCATCGGCTCCGCGAGGTACATGAGACCCGCCTCGGCGCGGACCGCCGCAATACCCACGTTCCCCTGGTCGATGATCAGCCCGCCCGGGACATTCACCTCGAACTTCTCGTCGCCGCGCTCGAACTCCCACCGATAGATGTGGTCGTCGCCAATCCGGATGCGGACGCAGCGGTGCTTCAGCAGGTCGTTGGGATGCATAGGAACGCCGGCGCGCTCCAGGTAGGCGGGAGAGCCGACCACCAACCAGCGGATATCGGCGGACAGCCGCTGGGCGACCATGTCTTCCGGCACGGTTCCGCCATAGCGGATTCCGGCGTCGAAGCCGCCTTCAATGACGTCGATCATGCGGTTGCTGACCGAGACCTCGATCTCCACGTCGGGATAGCGATCGAGGAACGTGGCCATGACCGGGGCGACCAGAAAGTCGGCCGCCTCGCTGGGCACGCTGAGGCGGACGCGGCCCATGGGCGCATCCCGGAAGTGGTTCAGCACGTCCACGGCCCTTCCGATGTCCTCGAATGGCTGCAGGATGGCTGCAGGATGGCCGTCTGAAGCGCTTCTCCGGCCGCCGTGAGCGTGACACTCCGGCTGGTGCGGTTCAGCAGGCGAACGCCGAGGCGCTCCTCCAGGCCCCTCAGAGCGTGGCTGAGCGCAGACGCGCTGACGCCCAGCTCGATGCCGCCCGGCGGAAGTTGCGCTGCCTGGCGATCTCCAGGAAGTAGGCGAGGTCTGCGAGGTCCGCCCTGTTGAACTGCAACGCTCGCTTCCTTCAATATTCTTACCCGACAGTTTAGCCTAGTGCTCGTCCAAGCCCACGTTGGGCGCTGGTGCGCTCTGGCGACCACTCGTCCGCCCATCATTGAGCGCTGCTCATGGACGCATGCCGATCTTCCGACCTGATCCAAGCCGGCCCCTGCGCCTACATCAGCGGCGGGCCGAGGTCAGCCAACTCCTCGCATGTTGAACGATGGGAGGAGGCTTGGATTTGAAAGGAACGACGATGATCTTGGAAGAGACTTTCACCCTAGCCAACGGCGTAACCATCCCGAAGCTGGGCCTGGGTACGTGGATGATCGAGGACGGCAAGGTCGCTGACGCCGTGCGCTCGGCCGTCAGTATCGGCTATCGCCACATCGATACAGCCCAGGCTTACGCGAACGAACGTGGTGTGGGCGAAGGCTGCGCGCCAGCGGCATCCCCCGCAGCGACCTCTTCGTCACCACCAAGCTCGAAGCCGACTGCAAGACTTACGCGGGGCAAAGGCGGCAATCGACGGCTCCTTGCAGGCGCTCGGCGTTGGACCACATCGACTTGATGCTCATCCACAGTCCGCAGCCCTGGTCCGAGTTCCGCGGTGCGCGCTATTTACGAAGGCAACCTTGAGGCATGGCGCGCGCTCGAAGAGGCCTATAGCGCGGGCAAGCTGCGCGCGATCGGCGTCTCCAATTTCGAGCGGACGGACCTGGACAACCTCCTCGACAACGGCGGCGTCAAGCCGATGGTCAACCAGATCCTCGCCCATGTCAGCAACACGCCGTTCGACCTGATCGACTACAGCCGCAGCAAGGGCATGCTGGTCGAGGCCTATTCCCCGGTGGCGCACGGGGCGGTGCTGAACAACCCCGACCTTGCAGCGCTCGCCGGCAAATACGGCGTCAGCATCCCCCAGCTTTGCATCCGATACTGCCTCCAACTCGGGCTGCTGCCGCTGCCCAAGACCGGCAACCCCGAGCATTTGCGCAGCAATGCGGCCGTGGATTTCGTGATCTCTGACGCGGACATGGAGACGCTGAAGAACGCCGAGCCGATCGAAGACTATGGCGAGGCGAGCGTGTTCCCGGTGTACCGCCGTAGGACCTAAGAGGCCGCCCGGCGCAGCGAGCTCCGTCGGACCCCCGGTCAGCGGCAATATCGTTTGCGCCCGCGGCTCGATCGATTAGATTGCTCACCGGCCCCGCACCACGGAAGCCGAGCGCGAGCGGATCCTGGCGGAATGGACCCGACCCGCTACCGGATCATGCACATCGTAGCGCAGGTGCCAGCGAACGACATGACGTGGCCCGAGATCGTGACACGCTCCGACACGCCCTTAGCAACTCCCGTTTGGCTGTTCTCACGCCAGCTCAACCAACAACGCGTTGGCTTCCTTCAAGTCCAGCGTATCGAAGCCTTCAGTGAACCAGCCGTAGACGGGCGCAAGCAGGTCGTGGGCCCGCTGCCGCTTGCCCTGTTCACGCCACAGGCGCGCGAGGCTCGTCGTCGTGCGCAGCTCCCACGACCGGGCGTGTTGCGCGCGGGCGATCTCCAACGCGCGTTCGAAATAGGCTTGCGCCTTGGCCGCGTCGCGCCGGGGCTTTAGCAGTTCGATTTCGCCGGCCACCCGTTTAACCTCAGCCTCAAACCATCTTTCCTTTGTCGCGTTCACTGCATTCATCGCCCTGTCGACACAGTGCCAAGCGTCATCGAATTGGCCGCGCTTCGCATATGCCTGTGCCAGATACGATAAACCTTCCGGAGACCACACCGTAGCTCCCATTGATTGGTATGCAGCGATTCCGGAATTGATCTCGTCAACCGCGTCGGAGGCCAAGTCACTAGCGTCGAGACATGACCGCGAAATATTCGTCCCCACGCTTTCCAGAACACCTCACCTTTTTCTTCAGCCAGCGCGACGGCCTCATCAGTTTGCGCTCTTACCGATGCATAATTCCAGGTAAAGATCTGGGTTGTTGAACTTGCTGCCAGCGCATAGATCAAGGTCGCGGCATGGCCGATCTCACGCGCATATTGGACGGCTTCCTTAACGTCGGCCAGCGCGCCTTCCGGATTGCCAAGGATCCATAATGTGATGGACCGAAACGACAGGATCGACACTCGCACGTCTTGACCAAACCGCGTCGCCAGCGAACTATGCTCGGAAGGGTCATACAGCGCGAGCGCACGGTCGAAATGCGCTCGGCTATCCACGAAATTGCCTGTGTGCAGCGACGAAGACCCCACAAGGCGATGCCCGACCATGAGCGGAACGATCGCTTCCTGCTTCTGGGCGAGCGCCAGGAAATGAGCGGCAAGATCGCACAGCACATCGCCGTTGAACGCTCCAAGGTTCGCGTACCAAAAGCCGTAGAGGACGGAGAACAACAGCAGCGGGTCTTCGGGAGGCTCGCCGAGCCTTCAGCTTGTTCGATCAGCGAACGCGCCCGCTCCGCAGCCGCCTTGGTTTCCGGCGCCGCATAACCTTTGATATGGATGAGCGGGGTTATGAGCGCGACCTGAAGCTTGATCTGTTCGCGACGCAGCGCGGGCGTGCGGGCAAGGTCGCGATCTGGCCGAGCGCACGCGTGAGCTGCTCAGCGGCTTCGACGCAGCGCCGAGCGCGCCAGCGACCGTTGTCCCGCTTTGCCCCACAGGCGCGCGGCCTTCTCGATCAGAGCCGGCCTCAGTGCAGTGACGCGCCAGCAGCTCGGGCTGGCTCTCGGCGATCTCCGGGAATTGGCTTTCGAGAGCTTCGGCGATGCGCGCGTGAAGCGCGCGTCGCGGCTCGCGCAGCAGCGTGCCGTAGGCCGCGTCCTGCACCAGCGCGTGCTTGAACAGATAGGTCGCGTGCGGCGGCGCGCCCTGCCGGAACAGCAGGCCGGCCTGAACGAGACGGTCGAGCGCCGATCGCAGCTCCGCCTCCGGCTTGCGCGCCACCGACGCCAGCAGCGCATGGGAGAACTCGCGGCCGATCGCCGCCCCGATCTGCGCCACCTCCTTGGCGGGGCCGAGCCGGTCGAGCCGCGCCATCAGCGAGGCGTGCAGGCTTGCCGGGACCGCCGAGCGCCGGGGACGGAATCGCGGCAACGTGCCCGGCCGCGCCCTCGCTCTCCGCCTCCAGCACCGCCTTGGTCATCTCCTCCACGAACAGTGGGATGCCGTCGGCGCGCTCGACGATGTCCTGCCGGATAGCCGCCGGCAGCGGCTTGTTGCCGACGACGCGGTCGATCATCGCGCCGACTTCGCGCTGCGCCAGCCGATTGATGGTGAGCGGCGTCACATGCGGCCGTCCGATCCAGGGCGGCTCGAATTCCGGCCGGAACGTCACGATCAGCAGCACGCGGACCGTTCGGATCTGATCGACGACCCGGCCGAGCACTTCCAGGCTCGTAGGGTCGGCCCAATGCGCGTCCTCGAAGATCATCAACACCGGGCTGTAGCCGCGCCAAGCGCCTCGATCTGCGAGACGAGCGCGTCCAGCGTTCTTTGCCGGCGCTGCTGCGGGTCAGCTCGAGCGCGGGATAGCGTCCGTCGTTCGGCAGCGACAGCATCTCGGCGAAGAGCGCGGCATCCTCCGGCGACGTCGGCGCTCTGCGCGAGCAGCGCGTCGAGCTTGTCGAGCTTTGCTTCGCGGCGCGTCGTCGTGCGCCAGCCCGGCCGCGCGCTCCATCTGGCCGATGATCGGATGAAGCGCGCTGTCGGTGTGCTGCGGCGAGCAGAAATAGCGCAAGCGCGTATGCGGCTCGGCGGCGAGGCGTTCGCGAAGCGCGGCCGTCAGCCGCGATTTGCCGATGCCGGCCTCGCCGGAGAGCAGCACGACCTGGCCCTCGCCCGGCTTCGGCGCTGCGACCAGCGCCGCAGCAGCAGTTCGAATTCTTCTTCCCGCCCGACGAGCGCGGTCAGGCCGTCGGCGTGCAGCGCCTCGAAGCGGCTCTCCACGGAACTCGCCCGCAGCGCCGCCCAGGCGCGCGCCGGCCCGGCGATGCCCTTGAGCTCCTGCGCGCCGAGGTCCTCGAGTTCGAAGAGGTCGCCGAGCAAGCTTGCGCGTGCTTCGGCGATGACCACGCTGTCGGGTTCGGCGATCGCCTTGCAGACGCGCCGCGAGGTTCGGCGTCTCGCCGACGACCCCGCGCTCCTGCGCCTCCCCGGAACCCATGAGATCGCCGACCACCACGAGCCCGGTCGCGATGCCGACCCGGACATGCAGCGGAGCGCCGATCGCCGTCGTCAGATGCGGCACGGCCTCGACGATCGCGAGCCCGGCCTGCACCGCGCGCTCGGCGTCGTCCTCATGCGCCTGCGGATAGCCGAAATACGCGAGCACGCCGTCGCCCATATATTTGGCGACGAAGCCGCCATTCGCCGTGATGTTGGGTGGCGCAAGCGCGGTGATAGGCGGCGATGATCGCCCGCATGTCCTCGGGGTCGAGCTTCGCTGACATCGCCGTCGAGCCGACGAGATCGCAGAACATCACTGTGAGCTGCCGGCGCTCCGCGACCTCTATGCCCAGCGCGGATAGCGACGCCGCCGTAGCGCCCTCCGCAACCCTGTCGGGTGCGGGCGGAGCAGAGAGCTCGGCGATCGCCGATAAAATCCTGCGCCGATGCCCAACAATGGCGACGCCGAGATCCTTCAAATCTTCCGCCGTCAACTGTAACAGGACCGTGCCGTCGATCTCATTTTCCCGAAACGCTGCCTCGTATTTGCCAAGCCCGAGGTTGCGTAGCCAATCTCCCACGTCCATGGTCGCGTTTCCTCTGCCCGCAAGTTTGTAGCGTTCGCGGCTGGTTAGGTCCGCCCGTTGCTTTCGGCCCCCTGCGGCCTGCCCACCGGAATCAGCCGCGGTGGAGGAGAAGCGCCTGGATGGGCCTCGCTTGGCCGGTCTACTCGGCCCCGAGGAGCATCAACCTACACCGTCGTTGTGTTCTGCACAGTCCACCTTGGATCTGTCAGGGCGGTGTCGAGTTCACGTCAAAAAGGCGCGGTCACCCTTGCACGGCCGCATGGACCGCCTCGCAATGCCGGACGAGCTTCGGCTGCGATCGCACACACTCGCGCAGTGGCGTTTCAATCTCGTAGAATTGGATGTTGGCGATGAACCCGTAAATGGCTGCATCGATGCTGCTCGGCTGCGGACCGAACACGAAACCGCTCGCCGGGATCAGACGTCCCAGGACCTGCAGGTCCGCGACCCCGCGAGCATAGGCGGCCTCGGGCTCGTAGCGGCCGATACCTTGGAAGTGGTATCGCTTGAAGTTGTATTCCCGCGCCTGCGCCAGGGACTCCGCCGTGACATCGCGGTGCGTGCGCAGGATCGCGTCCCGGAACAATGGGAAGAAGTGATCATCCTTCCACCGCGAGTAGGACATTACCCAGTAAAGGCCGTCGAGCATGCGCCGAACGAGCAGGTCGGTATCGCGCTGGCTGGGCGTCAGCCCGGCGTCGATGCGCAGAGCATGACGGGAAATCAGATACGCGATGATCGCGTCGCTATCGCCGATGACCGTGTCGCCGTCAGTGAGATACGGGAGCTGGGCGCGCGGCGCTCTCGACGCGTCGAGGATCTGTTGATGCCTAAATGGCAAACCGCACAGCTTGAGGAACGCCCAAACTTTCAGTTCGAACGGGTTATTGTCGGCGCAGCCAAACAGATCGGGGTAGGTGTAGAGAGTTAGCATGCGCGGGTCTCACCTGGGGAGGGTGTTAGATTGTTTGTGTAAGCCGAGATGTGGTCAAGTGCGGGTGAACCTCGCCATAGTCCTCGATCCAGGAGTTTGGCAACGAGGACAGTCGCTGTGAATTGTCACGCCGCTACAAGGGCAGGAAGCAGAGCATTGATGCCCTTCTAATTGAACGGCTCAGGGCCGAGGGCGCCGGCGCCGCCAAGATAGCCAGGCACCTCGGCACCCGCCGGGCATCGGTCTATCGGGCTTCGGTGTGAGCTAGCCTGAATAAGGCACGAGAACTATGCAGTGGCGTTTTCATCGCGCGCTGCTTCGAACACCTCCCATGCCGCAGTCGCTTGACGCAGCATTACATCTGGGCGGAGGCATGTATTGCCAGCTGGTCTAGCGCATATGAGCGGTTCCGAGCTGTATAAGCGACTGGATGACGTGACCTGGGGCGCGCACTCGATTAGACGCTGACTTTCGGCATGGCTCTCCCGGCCTCTGGGAAGATCGCTGGCAGGCTTTTAATCACTTCGCTGCCTTGAGGTGCTGCAAGATGCTGACGCGCTTGGACGCCTCGAAGAACGGGGTGGCGAGCGCCGGGCGGGCATATTTCTGGTCCTGTTGGATCGGAAGGTCCTGGGAGAGCATTGCGGGTGATCCTTGGAGCGCCAGGCCGGCGCGCTTTTCCGGGCTACCGCGCTCAGGCGGGCGCACGACGCCCGTCGATCCAGATGAAGCGCCTGATGTTGTAGGCGAGATTGGCGAGGCCGATCTTGGTTGCGGCGCGGGCGCGGCCGATGGTCCTCACCACGAGGCCGAAGCGGTGCTTTTCGGCGGCGAAGACGGTTTCGATGGCCGATCTTACGGCGGAGCGGGCGCGGTTCGCCTTCCGTTGCGACGGTGTCAGGTCGAAGCCCGGCTTGCGGCGGAAGTGGACCCTGGAGCGGAAGCCGTTTTGGGCGAGATGCGCCTCGTTGGCAGCGGACCTATAGGCCGTGTCGGCCCACACACTGCTGGCTGTGTTGGTCTTGTCGAGCACGGCGGCCAGCCGCGCGCCGTCGTGAGCGGCCGCATCGGTGACGACGAAACGGCGGATGAACCCGTGGGCCCGGTCGATGGAGACGTGGTTCTTGTATCCGAATACCGGGATGGCGATCTCCACCTTTGCCTTGGTGCCATCGGCCTTGGCCTTCCGGGCCTTGGCACGCTTCAGCGTCCAGCGGGCGTCGCGGTCCTTCTGCGCGAGCTTGGCCGGGTTGGCATTCCAATGCTCCGGGATGCGGCCCTCCTTCAGCGCCGCCTTCTCCGCGTCGGTATTGCGCTGGCGCGGGGCGGCGATGATGCTGGCGTCGACGATCTGGCCGGACATGGCGAGATAGCCCTGGCCCTTCAGCCAGCCATCGAAGGCGGCGAACAGTTCGGCGACGGCACCGGCCCGGGTGAGCTGCTCGCGAAAGAGCCAGATCGTCTTGGCGTCCGGCACCGGATCCTCAAGACCGAGTTGCAGGAAACGCATGAAGGACAGCCGGTCGCGGATCTGGAACTCCGTCGCGTCGTCCGAGAGCGTGTAGAGCGTCTGCAGCACCAGGACCTTGAACATGAGAACCGGATCGTAGGGCGGCCGCCCGCCCTTCGATCCATCGGACCGCTTCAGCGCCGCCGCAAGCCGCGGCCGGAAAACCTCGAAATCGATCAGCCCCGCGAGCTTGACCAGAGGATCGCCCGTTTCCGACAGCCGGCGATATCGCTCATTAAGATCGAAAAACCCCGGCTGTCCCATTCTTCCCCCCGCATCGCCGTGCAGGCCTATGGAATCACACCGAAGGCGATTTGAGGAGGTTCTTCGAGGTGTCCGATTGCTGAGCCTCTGAGCGAGTAGTGAGCAGTATGGATGTCGAGGACAACCAATGATCGATGGTGGCAATGATAGGCCCGCGGGTGCCGTCATCCCCCGCCCGACCCGACCAACATGTAGGCCCGGCTCGCGACGAGGATGTAGGCGCCGATGCCCAAAGTAGATCCACGGCACGAGGAGCCGTCCGAAGCGCCTGATCGGCGGTCCCGTTCGAGGGTGGTTCACGATGAACCGCGCGACGACGCACCAGGCGGTCGTCATGATCGCGAAAACGACAACGACGATGGTGGCTTCCCTCCAGGACCTGCCGACGAGCAGCGGCACGTAGACCGCGATGTTGTCGCTGCCGTTCGCCGTCGTGACCGCCGCGGCCGCGATGACGTTGCCGAGGGATCCCCCCAGGGCTGCGCGGTTCGGGGAGGTCATCGCCAGCCTGTTCGATCCAGAGGCGCCGCAGGCCGATGGCGAGCGGCAGTAATCCGAGAAGGCCGACATAAGGTTGGGTACGGGCCTTGAGTAGCAACGGAACAGGGAACCGACACAAGGCGGTTCTGGGCTGGGCGGGTGCGCAACGAACGCCCGTTTTATGGACGGTCTAGGCTTGCGTGGGACGAGACTTGTTCATTGGAAAAGCCGTCAGACCAAACATTTCGTGGGAAGCGCCTATGTCCCTGTATCCCCGGCGTTCATAGAACCGATGCGCCGTTACCGTGCTGTCGAGACTGACGCGGGGGTTGCCATCTCGCCAGGCTATCCGCTCCATGGCATCCAGCAACGCAGTGCTTACGCCCGTCGATCGAGCGCGGGGCGAAACATAGTTCAGAACCACCTCACCCCCGGTCGTCACGAACCCGACGCCCAGGATCACGCCGGCCACCTCGGCGACGAGCAGATGAGCATCAGGGTTCGAGAGCCACAGAGCGACGTTCTCGGGCGTTTTATTGGCGAGCCAGGCATCGAGGATGGCTGGATCGTCTTTATGGTCGAGTGAGCACAGCTGCTGGATCGACGCCCGCACCAAGTCGCAGACCTGGACGGTATCACCAAGAGCGGCAGCGCGAATGTGCATCGCCTGGATAGTAGCTGAGGGCGGGCATGAGGCAATGACCCCGCAAAGCCGTTTAGAAAACCCTGGTTTGTTGGGAGCTGCGGCGACCGCGACCGATCGGCTCCCGAGCGGGCCCTCATCTCACATCAAACCGTCCAAAAACCTGCTTGCGACAAACCTCCTCCCGGCTAGGTTGCTGGAAAGGGGGCGGGCCATGCTCATCGGCTATGTTTGGGGTGTCTACGGCCGACCAGAGCCAGAGCCTCGACCTGCAGCGCGATGCGCTGGTGGCGGCCGGCGTCGCCCCCGACCGCATCTACGAGGACGTGTGTTCGGGCAAGAGCACGACCCGGCCCGGGCTCGACCGCGCTCTCGACGTGGCGCGTGACGGAGACGTGATCGTGACCTGGAAGCTCGACCGGCTCGGACGGTCGCTCGCGCACGTGGTCGGCCTGGTGGGCGACCTGCAAAAGCGCGGCGTGGGCCTGAAGGTGCTCTGTGAATAGGCGTGGAATAAGGCCCCTGTTTTCGGGGGTATAGGCGTCCAAAGGGGACCCCGGGAAACGGGTCCACACTGGCTTCCATGGGATCATGGGGGCCGAGTTCAGGATGCTGGTGGTGGAGACGATTGCGAAGATCCGGCGAGCATTCCTCGTCCAGGGCAAGTCGATCAAGGCGATCTGCCGCGAGTTCCGCGTTTCGCGGAAAGTGGTGCGCAAGGTGATCCGGTCTGATGCGACCGAGTTTCGGTATACGCGCGAGGTGCAGCCGCTTCCGAAGATCGGGCCGGTTCGGGAGCGGCTGGATGAGCTACTTCTGGCCAATGCCGGCAAGGCGGCCCGCGAGCGGCTCACTTTGATCCGCCTCTACGAAGAGGTCCGGGCTCTGGGCTATGAAGGCGGGTACGACGCCGTTCGCCGGTACGCCCACAGTTGGGCGGAGGAGCGCGGCGCCATGGCGGCCCAGGCTTATGTGCCGCTGACCTTCGACCCTGGGGAGGCCTACCAGTTCGACTGGAGCCACGAAGTCGTGCTGATCAACGGCACGACCGTGACCGTGAAGGTGGCTCACGTGCGCCTGTGCCACAGCCGCATGCTGTTCGTGCGAGCCTATCCGCGCGAGAGCCAGGAGATGGTATTCGACGCCCACGACCGGGCGTTCGCCTTCTTCAAAGGGGCCTGCCGGCGCGGCATCTACGACAACATGAAGACTGCGGTCGAGACGATCTTCGTGGGCAAGGAGCGGGCCTATAACCGCCGCTTCCTTCAGATGTGCGGACACTACCTCGTCGATCCCGTGGCCTGCACGCCAGCGTCGGGCTGGGAAAAGGGCCAGGTCGAGAACCAGGTCGGCGTGGTGCGGGAACGCTTCTTCACCCCGCGGCTGCGCGTGAAGAGCTACGACGAGCTGAACGGGTGGCTGCTCGACCAGTGCGTCACCTATGCCAAGGCCCACCCCCATCCCGAGTTCAAGGATCGGACGGTCTGGCAGATGTTCGAGGCGGAACGCCCGAGCCTGGTGCCCTATGGCGGACGGTTCGATGGCTTCCACGCCGTGCCGGCCTCCGTGTCCAAGACCTGCCTGGTCCGGTTCGACAACAACAAATACTCGGTCGCGGCTAGCGCCATCGGTCGTCCGGTAGAAGTGGCTCCGCTTGTCTGAACAGCATTCTGTTCTGAGATAAGTGGAACTCTGCCGGGTTTAGGCTGCCACGGATTGGGGCAGCCGGTTGAAGTAGGCCTGGTCCGGCGTCTGCCGGTCAAGACTCGAATGCGGCCTGCGCGCGTTGTAGAACGTCAAATATCGGCCGATCGAGGCGCGGGCCTCGCTGACGGTGTCGTACGCCTTGAGGTAGATTTCCTCGTACTTGACCGACCGCCAGAGCCGCTCGACAAAGACGTTGTCCCGCCAAGCTCCTTTGCCGTCCATGCTGATGGCGACTCCGGCCTTGAGCAGGACGCCGGTGAAGTCCTGGCTGGTGAACTGGCTTCCCTGGTCCGTATTGAAGATCTCCGGCTTGCCATGGTGGGCCAGCGCTTCCTCCAGCGCCTCGACGCAGAACGCCGCCTCCATGGTGATCGACAGCCGCCACGAGAGAACCCGGCGAGAGTACCAGTCGACCACGGCGGCAAGGTAGACAAAGCCACGCGCCATCGGCACGTAGGTGATGTCCATCGCCCAGACTTGGTTGGGTCGGTCGACCGTTATGCCGCGCAGCAGGTACGGGATAGATCTTATGGCCTGGTGCTGGCTTCGAGGTGTTCGGCTTGCGGTAGATCGCCTCGATGCCCATCCGCTTCATCAGCGCCGCGACATGCCGGCGACCGATCGCGATCCCCTCCTGGTTCAGGAGATCACGCAGCATCCGGCTGCCCGCGAAGGGGAAGTCGAGATGCAGTTCGTCCATGCGCCGCATGACGGCGAGGTCGGCCGGCGACACCGGCCGTGGCAGGTAATACACGCTGCCTCGGCTGACTCCGAGGGCCTTCGCCTGCTTGGTGATCGAAAGACCGTGAGCGCGATCGATCATCGCTTTGCGCTCAGCAGGCCGGCCTTGCTGAGCGCGCCGGACAAAAAATCGTTGGTCGCAGTGTCAGCTCGCCGATCTTCGCATGCAGCGTCTTCACGTCGATGGCCGGCGCAGCCGCGTCCGGCTTCGGTTCCGAACCGAATACCCCGGCCGCTCCTTCGAGAAGCTGCGCCTTCCAGGTCGTGATCTGGTTGGGATGCACGTCGAATTGCTGCGCCAGCTCGGCCAACGTCTTCTCGCCCCTCACGGCCGCCAGCGCTACCTTTGCCTTGAAAGCCGGCGTGTGGTTCCGGCGTGGTCGCTTGCTCATCGTCTCTCCTGTCGCGGCCATCATGCCGCCGTCAGGCAGAAACTCCACTTATCCGAACTGTCCAGATTTCCCGACCCACCTCTCGTCGTTCCGAAGCCGGTCGAGCGCGGCCTAATTGCGGGCATCACCACCAGCAAGCGATGGTCTCCCAATCGCAGGAGATCTCCTGGCCGCAGAACCTTGGGCGCCCTCAAGATGGTCTCGTCGACTTCGTCGGCCGGATCGGCGTCATTGTCTCCAAAGTCGACCGCGAGCTGGTCGAGCTCAGCGACCTCGAACCCGAGGTCTACCACCTCGAAGTTCGCCTGGTTCAGCAGCATCGTAAGATCCGGCATTCCGTCGGCCAGCTTCTTGCGGTTCCAGCGGGCATCCTCGCCGATCCGGTTGTCAGCTATCAAATACGCTCGCTTCTGAGCCTCGGAAGCACCGAAGATCTGGACCACGGGTACGGTGTCGCGGCGAGCAAGCTCGCATGCTTTGACCCGCCCATGCCCAGCGAGAATCGTCCAGTTTTCATCCACGATCACCGGCGTTAGCGGACCCGAAACGTCCATCGAGCGAGCGATCTTCGTGGTCTGCTTGAGCGAATGAACCCGCGCGCTGTGCGGGTTTTCCTGGAGTGTCGCCACTCGGCAGAGGCCGTAGCGGCCCGTGAGGCCGGGAGCGAGTTCAACGAGCGGCGCATCGTCGATCGGCAGTGTGTTGGGTACGCAGCTATCCGGTGCAGCTTCGGACGCGCTGTGATTGCGTATGCGTTTGGGGTTTGTCATCGAGGTCTCCTCGTGAGGAGGCCCGGTCGCAACGCGAGCGTGCAACGACACATCGGTGCTCTAACGCTCAAAGGCGTGGGAGCCGTCCGATTAGCCGCTGCTGATCAGGGTCGTTCGACCCCTCTGCTGCTGCATTGTGAGAAGTTGCACGGCACCCGAGCGATCAGGGCCAGTGCAGTCGACCCACATGATGCCGGCCGTCGACAGCTACCATCAGGCGATGAGCACCGCAAGACGAACATGGCCAGAGCACCCAGCCCCGGAATTGTACGGCGCTTGGTTCGGCGCGTCTGGTGCGGGTTGGGGAAGCAAGGCTGCAAGCTCACCCGCACCGAACAGGAGATCCTTTTGTGAGTTGAAGCTTCGCATGCCAAAACGCAAGCCGATCCCACTGGCGATAACTGGCCGTTTGCAGCTGGTCCGCTCTCGGCTTGACCAAAGAAAAAGCGGCACTGAGTAAATTAAACGACATTCCCGCCCAAGAATGCGCTGATCCAGCTATAGCCAAGCCGCTGCGATTGGTCGATTGCTTCAGGCCGTCCCGCCTTCCACGATCTCGAAGGATGTGTCGATGGTTTGGGGCGCCGCACCGCGCTCGTGCCGAAACAGGATCTGCTCGACCGCGATCTGGCCGATTCGGAAACGGTTGGAGCGCACCGTCGAGAGCGGCGTCGGCAGCGCTTGGCCGATGTCCAGGCCGTTGAAGCCGAAGAGAGACAGCTCGCGCTTTATCGCGATATTGCTGGCCAGGCAGTGAAACACGCCGCCGACCGCCATGTCGTCGTTGGAGAAGACCACGACATCCAGCCGCGACCCGCCGGCCAGAAGCGCCGCCAAGCCGTCGCGTCCGGCCTGGGTGGAGCTCGGCGCGTCGTTCAGGTGCTGGTCGACCATGGCGAGGCCCGCCTCGGCGAGAGCTTGCATGAGACCCTCCCAGCGAAGCCGGGCCCGCAGATCGGCATGCCAATCATGGCCCACATAGCCGAATCGCCGATAGCCGCGCCCTAGAAGGTGGCGGCCCGTGGCATAGCCGGCCGCGCGGTGTGACATCCCGACCGCGAGATCGATCGGCACGGAATCGATGTCCATAAGTTCCGCGACCCGGATGCCGCTCTGGTCGAGGCGCCGGCGCGTCACATCGGTATGCTCGAACCCGACGATGATCATGGCGGCCGGCTTCCAGGCCAGCAGCGAGCCGACGAGCTTTTCCTCGACCTCGATATCGTAATTGGTGATGCCAACCACCGGGCGGTAGCCGGAAGGCTCGAGTCCCGCGTCGATGCCGCGCAGCACGTCGGCGAAAACGATGTTGGAGAGCGAGGGAATGACTACCCCGATCAGGTTCGAGGTTGCGGACGCGAGCGTTCCCGCCACCTGGTTGCGCACATAGCCTGTTTCGCTGATCGGCGGCCAAGACCCGCTGCCGGGTTCCCTCGGCTACGGGACCGACGTCCCGGAGGATGCGGGAGACGGTTATTTCGCTGACGTCGGCGATCCGGGCCACATCGGCCAGGGTCACGTTGGGCACCGTACCGGCGAGACGCCGCCGCTTCTGCACCTTCTCGCCCACGTCCACCTGCGTGCTCCTCGCCAAAGAGCGTCACCATGTCACAAAGCCCGTCATCTATGCAGATGAAAAAAATGGTAGCGCTGTCATTTTCCTGATGACAGCGCTGTCATCTTCTGCATTTATGGCCGCAACAGATCGGCGGGGGCCGGCGGGTGAGAGGAAACGATGTCCCAACCAAGCTCGACAGCGGTCGCCGTCATCGGCCTTGGCTCGATGGGTCTGGGCATGGCCGGGGCGCTCATCCGCAGCGGGATGACGGTCTCGGGTTTCGATTCGGCCCGGAGCGCGCTGGACAAATTCGCTGTCGCCGGTGGCCGTGCCGCGGCCTCCCCGGCTGACGCCGCCCGGGGCGCGGCCGTGGTCGCGGTCGTCGTGGTCAACGCCACCCAGACCGAGGACGTTCTGTTCGGGCCCGAGGGCGCCGCCTCGGCCATGCAACCGGGCGCGGTCGTGCTTTCGTCCGCCACGATGGCGCCGGGCCACGCCCGGCGGCTCGCCGACCGCTGCGATACCGCCGGACTTCTCTACCTCGACGCGCCGATCAGCGGCGGCGCGACCCGAGCCGCCGGTGGAGAATTGGCCGTCATGGCCTCGGGGGCTCCGGCAGCCTTCGCGCGGGCCGAAGCCGTGCTCGAGGCGATCGCCGCCACCGTGTACCGGCTGGGCGACGAGGCGGGCATCGGCTCATCGTTCAAGATGGTGAACCAGCTGCTCGCGGGCGTGCACATCGCCGCCGCCTGCGAAGCCATCACGTTCGCCAAGCGCCTGGGGCTCGACATCGACAAGGTGTTCGAGGTGATCACCGCCTCGGCGGGCAATTCCTGGATGTTCGAGAACCGCATCCCGCATGTTCTCGAAGGCGACTACAAGCCCGCCAGCGCGGTCGACATCTTCACCAAGGACCTCGGCATCGTGGCCGACATGGGTCTCGCGGCCAAGTTCCCGACCCCGCTGGCGGCCAGCGCCCTGCAGATGTTCCTGATGACCTCGGCTGCGGGGATGGGCCGAGACGACGATGCCTCGGTGGCGCGGCTGATCGCCCAGATCACCGGCCTGCAGCTGCCCGGAGCCGATCGACACCCATGAGCACGCGAACCGCCGAGCACCGGACCGGGCTGGCGAAGGGAGGACTATGATCGTGCGGCGACAGTCAGGCCACAGCCGTCGTTCCGGCTCCGCCCACGGCCATGAGCCGCCGCTGGACGGCGCTGCTCCAGGTCCGCGAGCTCAATGTGCTCACCGCATTGCTGGTGGTGATCGCACTGATCAGCTTCTCGACGCCCTACTTCCTGACGACCGACAACCTGATGGGCGTATTCCGCTCGTTCTCGCTGGTCGCGATCATGTCGATCGGCATGGTGATGGTCATCATCACGGGCGGCATCGACCTCTCGGTGGGATCGGTCATGGGTCTGTCGTCGCTGATGACGGCACTCGGCTTCCAGTCCGGCCTTCCGATGCCGGTCTGCATCCTCGGCGGTCTCGCGACCGGTCTGCTGTTCGGCCTTGCCAACGGCGCCCTGATCACGATCGTCCGGCTGCCGCCGTTCATCGCGACGCTCGGCTCCCTCAGTATCGGCCGGGGCTTGATGTACATCATCACCCACGGCGTTCCGCTGACGCCCGACACCCCCGACAGCTTCGCGGCGCTCGGCCAAGGCTATGTGGGACTGGTGCCAGTCCCCGTCGTGATCATGCTGGCGATGGCCATCGTGTTCTCCGTCGTGATGCGCAAGACGCGGTTCGGCCGCCACGTCTACGCCACGGGCGGCAACGAGCAGGCGGCGCGGCTGAGCGGCGTCAAGACCGCCCGAGTCAAGCTGCTCGTCTACATGCTGTCGGGGCTGATCGCGGCCATCGCCGGCATCGTGAGCTTCTCACGCTACCTGTCGGCAGAACCCGCATCCGGCTTCGGCGCAGAACTCGACGTGATCGCGGCCGCCGCGATCGGCGGCGCCAGCCTGTCGGGCGGGGTCGGCAGCGTCGAGGGTGCGATCATCGGGGCGGCGCTGGCCGGCATCATCGCCAACGGCGTCGTGCTCATGAACATCGACACTTACGCCCAGCAGGCCATCACCGGCGCGGTCATCCTGATCGCCGTCAGTCTGGACGTCTGGCGAAGTCGAACCAGAGGAGTGTGAACAGGATCTCGGGCACGACACGATAAAGGCGCGCTGCGCCCTCCATGCAACCAACAACTTGAGGACAGGAAACGTATCATGAGAAAGCTTCAACAGGTTTCGCTCGCGGCTCTTCTGGCTGCACTGCCGGTGTGCGGGGCCACGGCGGTGTCGGCCAAGGATGCCAAGGACATCGTCATCGCGGTCATCCCGAAGGTCGCAGTGCCCTTCTTCGACGATTGCAACAACGGCGCCGCTGCCGCCGCAAAGGCCGATGGCGTCCAGTATCAGTGGGTCGTGCCGCAGAACACCCAGGGCTCGACGCAGGTCAAGATCATCGAAGACCTGATGAGCAAGAAGGTCGACGGCATCGCCATCTCGGTGAACGAGCCCAAGTCCGTCGAATCCATCATCAAGAAGGCGATCGCCAGCGGCATCAAGGTTCTGACCTTCGACTCCGACTCGGCCAAGAGCGGCCGCTCCATGTATATCGGAACCAGCAACGGCGCCGCTGGCGAGACCATGGGCGAGTCGATGGCCAAGGCGATCGACGGCAAGGGCGAGGTGGCCATCGTCACCGGCCAGCTCGGCGCCGCAAACCTCAATGAGCGCATCGCCGGGATCAAGAAGGCGCTCGCGAAATATCCCGACATCAAGATCGTCGCCACGGAAGGCACGGAGGACGACCTCGCCAAGGCCGTGTCGGTCGACGAGGCGCTGCTGCGCGGCCACCCCAACCTGAAGGGCATCTTCGGGGTCAGCCAGGTGGGCGGGCCCTCGGTCGCCAAGGTCATGGCCACCAAGGAATTCGGCGCCAAGAAGGACGCCGTGAAGGTGTTCGCCTTCGACGACCTGCCGGACACCGTGAAGGGCGTCAAGGAAGGCTTCATCCAGGGCATCATGGTCCAGCGCCCGGTCACCATGGGCAAGCTCGCGGTCGATCACCTGGTGGCACAGATCGACGGCAAGGAGGCCAACCCGGCCGATATCGACACCGGCGTGACCGTGGTCGATGCGTCGAACCTCAACGGCTACACCAAGTAGGCGCCACCTCCGCCTGGCCGGGAGCGCCGCGTCGGCTCTCCCGGCCTTTCATCCAGAGGCCGCGCCCCGATGAGCCCTTTCCTTGAAATGCGCGACGTGTCGAAGACCTTTCCCGGGGTCCGCGCGCTGAACAAGGTCGACCTCGCGGTCCGGCTCGGCGAGGTGCATGCGCTGGCGGGCGAGAACGGCGCCGGCAAGAGCACGCTGATGAAGATCATGACCGGGGTCTACACGGCCGATCCCGGTGGCACCATCCTGATCGACGGCCAGCTCGTCGAGATCGGCGATGCGGTCCACGCCCGCGCCCTCGGCATCAGCATCATCTACCAGGAGCTCTCCATGGTGGAGAACCTGACCGTCGCCGAGAACATCTTCCTGGCCCGCGAGCCGCTGCGCTCGACCGGGTTCATCGACAAGGCCCGCATGAACCGCGAGGCCGCCGAGGTTCTGGCCATGCTGCACATGGAGGTCGACCCCGCCACCCCGGTGTCCCAGCTCAGCATCGGCCAGAAGCAGATGATCGAGATCGCCAAGGCGATCTCCTACAAGTCCAAGATCATCATCATGGACGAGCCGACGGCGTCCCTGAGCCACCATGAGGCCGTCACCCTGATGGGGCTCATCCGCAAGCTGCGCCAGCAGGGCATCGGCATCGTCTACATCACGCACCGGCTCGACGAGATCTTCGAGATCGCCGACCGCGTGACCATCCTGCGCGACGGAAGCACCGTGGACTCGCTGCCGATCGCGGCGGTGACGCGCGACATTCTGGTGCGCAAGATGGTCGATCGCGACCTCAGCCAGCTCTACGGCAAGCACACCTGCCACGCGACCGACGAGGTGCTGCTCGAGGTCAAGGACCTGACCCTCAGCCACCCGCGGCCTCATCAGGCCAAGGTGCGGGACATCGGCTTCACGCTGCACAAGGGCGAGGTGCTCGGCTTCTTCGGGCTGATCGGCGCGGGCCGCACCGAGATCATGGAGATGATCTTCGGCATGCGCGACAAGAGCGGCACCATCGCCGTGGAGGGCACGCCGGTGGTCATCGACGAGCCGGCCGACGCCATCGCCCACGGGATCGGCTTCGTCACGGAGGACCGCAAGGAGCAGGGACTGGTCCTCGGCATGAGCGTGCGCGAGAACTTCAGCCTCACCCACCTCGAAGTCTACTCGCCCCAGTTCTTCGTCAGCCGCGCCAAGGAGGCGGCCCGATGCCGCGACTTCGTCCAGTCGCTGGGGATCAAGACCCCTTCGACCGAGCAGCAGGTCATCAATCTCAGCGGCGGCAACCAGCAGAAGATCGTGATCGCCAAGTGGGTCGCCCGCTCGCCCAAGATCCTGATCGTGGACGAGCCGACACGCGGCATCGACATCGGCGCCAAGGCCGAGGTGCATGCGCTCCTGGCCCGTCTGGCCCGCGACGGGATCGGGGTCATCGTCATCTCCTCCGACCTGCCCGAAGTGCTGGCCGTGAGCGACCGGGTGATCGTCATCAAGGACGGTCGGATCAGCAATGTTCTCGCGCGGGCGGACGCCTCGCAGGAAAGCATCATGGAAGCGGCCACGGCCTGAGCTTCGCGCCAGTGCGGGTCGTCAGCAAGTCAAAGGAGTGTTGGAATGAGCAAGAACGTCATCTTCACCGGCGGCAGCGGCAAGGCCGGCAAGCATGTCGTCCAGTATCTGGTCGAGCACGGCTACACGGTGTTGAACCTCGACACCAAGCCGCTGAACAATCCCAAGGTGCGGACGCTGATCACCGACATCACGGACGCCGGGCAGGTGTTCAATGCGCTGACCAGCACGCTCGAGCTGCATGAGTTCGCGCCCTCGCTGCGCGCCCCCAAGATCGACGCCATCGTGCATTTCGCGGCGATCCCCCGCATCATGCTGGTGCCCGACAACGAGGTGTTCCGCATCAACACCATGGGCACCTACAACATCATCGAGGCCGCCGAAAAGCTCGGCATCCGCAAGACCATCATCGCCTCGTCGGAGACCACCTACGGCCTGGTGTTCGCGAACGAGCCGCGCGATCCGGCCTATTTCCCGCTGGACGAAGACTATCCGGCCAATCCGATGGACAGCTACGCCCTGTCCAAGATCTGCAACGAGCGCACCGCGCACGCGTTCCAGCAGCGCACGGGATCGGACATCTACGCGATCCGCATCGGCAACGTCATCGAGCCGCACGAATATGCCGACTTCCCGAAGTTCTTCGCCGACCCCGGTTTTCGCAAGCGCATCGCCTGGAGCTACATCGACGCGCGCGACCTCGGGCAGATCGTCCGGCTCGGCATCGAGAAGGACGGGCTCGGCTTCCAGATCTTCAACGCGGCCCAGAACGACTGCTCGTCCGACCTGCCGACCGCCGAACTGCTGAAGCGCTTCTACCCCAACGTCCCGGTGCGCGGGCAGCTGGGCGAGTACGAGTCGCTGCTGTCGAACCGCAAGACCCGCGAGATGCTCGGCTTCGAGGAGAAGCACAACTGGCGCAGCGAGCTGTCCGGCCGCGGCAGCGCAGCCACGGAAGCCAGCCGATGAGCAAGGAAAGGATCGGCTTCATCGGCCTCGGCTACATGGGCCATGGCATCGCCAAGAACATCGTCGAAAAGGGCTGGCCGCTCGCGGTCGTGGCCCATCGCAAGCGCGACGCGATCGAAGATCTGAAGCAGCGCGGCGCGACCGAGGTGTCGTCCCCGCGCGCGCTCGCCGAGACTTGCGACGTCGTGCTGCTCTGCGTGACCGGGTCACCCCAGGTCGAGGCGGTGATCCAGGGCGAGGACGGGCTCGCAGCGGCCGGCAAGCCGCTGCTGATCATCGACTGTTCGACATCCGAGCCCGCCTCCACGACGCGCCTGGCGGCGGCGCTCGCCCCCAAGGGCATCACCCTCATCGACGCGCCGCTCGGCAAGACCCCGAAGGACGCCTGGGAGGGCACGCTCGACGTCATGGTGGGCGGCGAGCCCGATGTGCTTGCGCGCGCGCAGCCCCTGCTCGAGGCCTTCGCGGCGCGCGTGGTGCCGACGGGTCCGGTCGGCACCGGGCACACGATGAAGCTTCTCAACAACTTCCTGTCGATGGGCTACGCGGCCCTGTATTCGGAAGCCCTGATGATCGGCGCCAAGGCCGGGCTGACCCCCAAGGTCTTCGATGGCGTGATCCGCAACGGGCGCATGGACTGCGCCTTCTACCGGACCTTCTTCCAGTACGTGATCGAGCGGGACCGGAACGCGCACCGGTTCACGATCAACAATGCCCACAAGGACGTGACCTACCTGGCCGGCTTCGCGCAGGCGCTCGGGGTGGCCAATCCGGTCGGCGCCGCGGTCCGCAACAGCTTCGCGCTCGCGGTCGGGACCGGCCACGGCGAAGATTTCGTGCCGATGATGTCGGACATCATCGCGGAACTGAACGGGACATCGCTGACGACGTGATGCCCGTCCTGCAGAGGGCGCTGCCCTGAAATCCGACACGGGAGAAGAAACCATGAAGACAGCAATGACGATTGTTGCCGCCGCACTGGCGTCGGCCATTCCGATCGCGGCCTTGGCGGCCGACGCGGCGATGACGCCCCTGCAGGTTCCGGCCAAGACCCTGCAGGTGCCGACCGCCGACATCAGCCCGGAGATGCAGAAGTTCATCGCCAAGCCGCTCAACCCCGACTGGAACTTCCACGCCAAGACGGGCGAGGAATGGCGCGCCATGGCCAACAAGATCGCCGACGGCGTGGTGCCGGGCATCCCGGCCATGCTGGAGCGCCTGCATGTCAAGATGGAGCCCTCCACCATCGACGGCGTGCGGGTCTTCGTGCTGACGCCGGACGACATCCCGGCCGCCAACCGGGACAAGGTCATCGTCCATATGCACGGGGGCTGCTACGTCTACTTCCCCGGCCAGTCGGGCACGACCGAAGGCATCATGATGGCCGGCTTCGGCCACTACAAGGTGATCGCGGTCGACTACCGCATGCCGCCCGAGGCCTATTTCCCGGCCGCCGTCGACGACGGCATCACGGTCTACAAGTCGGTGATCAAGACCACCGATCCCAAGAACGTCGGCATCGTGGGCACCTCGGCGGGCGGCGCGCTGACGCTCGAAATGGTCGTCAAGGCCAAGCAGGACGGCCTGCCGATGCCGGGCGCCATCGCGCCGGGCACCCCCATGTCGGACGTCACCAAGACGGGCGATTCCTTCTACACCAACGAGTTCGTCGACAACGTGCTCGTCTCGCCGAGCGGCTTCTGCGACGATGCCGCCGCCTTCTACGCGCATGGCCACGACATGAAGGACCCCCTGCTCTCCCCGGTCAACGCCGACATGACGGGCTTTCCGCCCACCATCCTGACGACCGGCACGCGCGACCAGCTGCTCAGCAACACCGTGCGGGTGCACCGCAAGCTGCGGCGGGCCGGGGTCGACACCGACCTCAATGTCTACGAGGGTGAATCCCACGCCCAGTACCAGTTCGACGATCGCGTGCCCGAGACAAAGGAAGCTTTCGGCGATATCGCGGCGTTCTTCGGCAAGCACCTCGGCAAGTAGCCGCCCCGATCCCTCGCGGAAAGTCTCTTCGGCATGCTGCGTTTCTCAGCCAATCTCGGATTTCTGTGGCCCGATCGGCCGTTGCTCGAACGGATCGATGCGGCCGCGGAAGCCGGCTTCCGGGCTGTCGAACTGCACTGGCCCTATGATGTGCCAGCCGAGCGCGTGCGCGCCCGGCTGGACTCCCACGCCTTGGCGCTGCTCGGCATCAACACCGTCCGGGGCGATGTCGCGGCGGGCGAAAATGGCCTTGGCGCCCTCGCGGGCCGGGAGGACGAATTCCAGGCGAGCGTCGACCAGGCGCTCGCCTATCTGCGGACGGCCGGCGGCACGGCGCTGCACTGCATGGCGGGCGTGGTCCCGCCGGCCGAGCGGACCGCGGCGCGTGCAGTCTTCGTCCGCAATCTCAGGGCCGCCGCGGCCAAGGCGGCGGCGGACGACATCACGCTGCTTCTCGAGCCCCTGAACCCGCACGACGCGCCGAACTACTTCTACTCGACCGCCGACGAGGGCTGCCGCCATCATCGCCGAGGCCGGCTGCGCCAACATCAAGCTGATGTTCGACTGCTACCACGTGGGCCGGGTCGGGGGCGACGTGATCCCGACGCTCGAACGTCTGTTGCCGATCATCGGCCATGTCCAGGTCGCGGCTGTGCCGAGCCGGGCCGAGCCCGACACGGGAACGCTCGACTACAGGACGGTCTTCGCGGCCCTCGAACAGCTGCCCTACACGGGCTGGACGGGCTGCGAGTACAAGCCGGCCGGCGCGACCGGCGACGGCTTGGGCTGGGCCCGCGCCCTCGGCGTCGATCTTGCGGCGCGTCCGGTAGCACGCCGCCAGCCTCGCACTCAACAACCCGGAGCCCATTCTTGTCTCGTATCGCGATCGTCGGCTGTGGTGTCGTGGGCTCGTCCTGGGCGCTGGTCTTTCTGCGCGCGGGCTTCGAGGTCGTGCTGTTCGACGCCGCGGAAAGCGCGCGCCAGAATGCGGCGGCTTTCGTGCGCTCCACCCTGCCGGCGCTGCGCGAGCAGGGAATGGGCGGCACCGATCCGGTCGACACCGTGCTCGGCCGGCTGTCCCAGGCGAGCAGCCTCGAAGAGGCGCTGGACGGCGCCGACTACGTGCAGGAGAGCGCGCCCGAGCGCGTCGAGCTCAAGCGCGAGCTTTATCGCAGGCTCGACACCCTCGTGGCCCCGCATGTGCCGATCGGCAGTTCGACCTCCGGCCTGCCGGCATCGTCCTTCACGCAGGGGCTTGCGACCGCGCGCCGGTGCCTGGTGGTCCACCCCATCAATCCGCCGCACCTGATCCCCCTGGTCGAGATCGTGCCCTCGCCATGGACCGACCCCGCCATCGTGGACTCCGCCGTCGGCCTGATGCGCCGCCTCGGCCAATCCCCGATCCGCCTCACGCGCGAGATCAACGGCTTCGTGGTGAACCGCCTGCAGGGCGCCATGCTGGGCGAGGCGTTCCGCCTGGTCGAGGACGGCATCTGCACGGCCGCGGAAGTCGATGCCGCCGTCTCGGACGGGCTCGGCCTGCGCTGGTTCTTCATGGGGCCGTTCGAGACGATCGATCTCAATGCGCAGAACGGGGTCGCCGAATATTGCCGCAACCTCGGCCCGATGTACCATGGCCTCGCACAGGAGCAGGCCGACCCTCGCCCCTGGGGCGCGGCGCTGGTCGGCGCCGTCGAGGCGCAGCGGCGCCTGGTCACCCCGGCCGGAGGGCCTCGCGGCGCGGCGATCCTGGCGCGATCGCTGCCTTGCCGCCCTGGTGGCGGCGAAGCGGCGGGTGCTCGCCGAGGCGGGCGCGCCAACGCAGGGCGAACGGCCCGGAAAGGACCCATGATGCTGCTCGGATGTATCGCCGATGACCTGACCGGCGCGACCGACCTGTCCCTGACCCTGACCAAGGAGGGGCTGCGCACCGTCCAATCCACCGGCATTCCCGCGGCCGGCATCGACCTTTCAGGCGTGGACGCCCTGGTGATCGCGCTGAAGTCCCGCTCGATCCCGGCCGCCGAGGCGGTCGCGCTGTCGCTCGAGGCGGCGCACGCGCTGCGCGCGCTCGGGGCGCAACGGCTGCTGTTCAAATATTGCTCGACCTTCGATTCGACCGACGAGGGCAACATCGGCCCGGTCGCCGAAGCGCTGCTCGGTCTGGTCGGCGGCCAGACCATCGCCTGTCCGGCCTTTCCCCGGGCCGGACGCAGCATCTATGCCGGCCACCTGTTCGTGAACGGGGTGCCGCTCAGCGAAAGCCCGATGAAGGATCATCCGCTGAACCCGATGCACGACTCGAACCTGCGCCGTGTGCTCGCCCGGCAAACGAGGCTGCCGGTGGGTCTCGTGGCGTTCGAGGCCGTCGAGGCCGGCCCCGACGGCATCCGGGCCGCGCTGGCCGCCGAAGCCGAGGCGGGACGCCCTATCGCGATCGTCGACGCCCTGACCGACCGGCACCTGCGCGACATCGGCGCCGCGGTGGCGCATCTGCCGCTCGTCACCGGCGGGTCCGGGATCGCCATGGGGCTGCCGGCCGCCTATCTGGCCGCCGGCCTGCTGACAGCGCCTGACACCGCCGCCCAGCACGATGGCGGCCCCGGCGGGGCGGGCCGCCGTCCTGGCCGGCTCCTGCTCGGCGGCGACGCGGCAGCAGGTCGCGAGCGCCGTGGCGGCCGGCTTGCCCAATTTCCAGCTCGACGCCACCAGGCTCGCGGCCGGCAGCCAGACCGCGGACGACGTGCTGGGCTGGGTCGACAGCCAGACCGGCGACACGCCGATCCTGATCTATTCCAGCGCCGAGCCCGAGGTCATCCGCGACGTCCAGGCGCGTCTCGGGCGCGAGGCGGCGGGCTCCATGGTCGAGGAGGCGCTGGCCCGACACGGCGCGGGGCCTGCAAAGCCGCGGCTTCACCCGCCTGCTGGTCGCTGGGGGCGAGACCTCCGGCGCCGTGGTGCAGGCGCTCGGGGCGCAGGTGCTGGCGATCGGCCCGGAGATCGACCCCGGTGTGCCTTGGACCCGGACGCTCGACGGGCCCGACATGGCGCTGGCGCTGAAATCCGGCAATTTCGGCGCGCCGGACTTCTTCCTCAAGGCCTGGAGCCAGCTTTCGTGAGCGATGCCGCGCTGCGCGAGCGGATCTGCGCCGTCGGGGCCTCGCTGTTCCGGCGCGGGCTGACCTTCGGATCGACCGGCAATATCTCGGTGCGCCATCCGGACGGCGGCTGGCTGATGACGCCGACCAATGCCTCGATGGGTGAGCTCGATCCCGCGCGCCTGTCGCGGCTCGACGATGCCGGGACCCTGATCGAGGGCGACAAGCCCACCAAGGAGGCGTTTCTGCACCGGGTCATGTATGCCCGCCGGCAGGACGCGCAGGCCGTGGTGCACCTGCACTCGACCCATTCGGTCGCGGTGTCCTGCCTGCAGGGACTCGACCGCTGCAACTGCCTGCCGCCCTTGACGGCCTATTACGTGATGCGGGTCGGGCGCCTGCCCGTCGTGCCCTACTGCCCGCCCGGCGACGAGAGCCTCGCGCTCGAGGTCGACAAACTGGCCGGCGAGCATCACGCCGTCCTGCTGGCCAACCATGGTCCCGTCGTCGCGGGCACGAGCCTCGACAACGCCATGTACGCCACCGAGGAGCTCGAGGAGACGGCGCGGTTGTTCCTTCTGCTGCGCAACCAGCCCATCAACCCGCTGACGCCCGACCAGGTCGAGGACCTGCGCGCCCGCCTGAAACTCTGGTGACGGGGCCGCGATCCCGCCCCGCAACGCCTCCCAAGGACAAGACATGAAGTATAGAACGCTCGGCCGCAGCGGCCTCAAGGTATCGGTGCTCACGATGGGCACCTTCACGTTCGGCGGCAAAGGTCCCTTCGCGATGGTCGGCAACCAGGGGGTCGCCGAGGCCCGCCGGCTGATCGATGTCTGCATCGAGGGTGGGATCAATCTGTTCGACACCTCGAACATGTACTCGAACGGGCTGTCGGAGGAGATCCTGGGCGAGGCGCTCGGCGCGCGCCGGGCCGACGTGCTGATTTCGTCCAAGGCCCGCATGCGGATCGGCGACGGCCCCAACGACGAGGGCGTGTCGCGCTATCACCTGATCCGCGAATGCGAGAAGAGCCTCAAGCGGCTCAAGACCGACGTCATCGACATCTACTACATGCACGAGTGGGACGGCACGACGCCGCTGGACGAGATGCTGGCCGCGCTGGACACCCTCGTGACCCAGGGCAAGATCCGCTACATCGGATGCTCGAACTATTCGGGCTGGCATGTCATGAAGGCGCTCGGGGTGAGCGACATGCAGCGCTACCCGCGTTTCGTGACCCAGCAGATCCACTACACTCTGGAGGCCCGCGAGGCCGAATACGAGCTGCTGCCGATCTCGGTCGACCAGGGCCTGGGTGTGCTGGTCTGGAGTCCGCTGGCCGCCGGGCTGCTCTCGGGCAAGCATCGCCGCAGCCAGCAGACCCCGGAAGGCTCGCGCCAGTTCGCCGGCTGGACCGAGCCGCCGATCCGCGACCAGGAGAAGCTGTGGCGGATCGTGGATGTGCTGGTCGACATCGCAGACGCCCGCGGCGTGTCGGCGCGCCCAGATCGCGCTCGCCTGGCTGCTCGGCCGCCCGGCCATCAGCTCACTGGTGGTCGGCGGGCGCAACGAGATGCAGTTCAAGGACAACCTGGCCGCCGTCGACCTCGAACTGACCCCGGAGGAGTGCCGCCGCCTCGACGAGGTCAGCGCCATCCCGCTGATCTATCCCTATTGGCACCAGCAACAGTTCGCGCGCGGGCGCTTCAACGCGGCCGACCGTGCGCTGCACGACCATAATCTCTTGGCGGAGTAGCTGTGCAGTCAGGCCAATGCAGGCGCGGGTCGCGACTGCATTGGCTCGCCAAGGCCGGATTCTTGAATACACCTCTTTGACGCAGCTGCGTCGAGCAGATGCCCCCTTCGGAATCGACGACGTCTCCCGTAGCGCAATGTCTGCTTCCAAGTGCGGGAGCAAGCAGGCCCAACGGTCGTGATGGGCGCAGACCGGCCCTAAACTAAGCTCGCAGGCGGCGCCACGATCTGAAACCCTGGACCTCATGTTCATGTTTTGTTCTGATTGTTCGATCGGGGTGGTGAGGACCTCTTGTCTTGGGCCAGGCGGACCAGCCCAGACCGCCGGTCCTCAATCTGGTCCGGCACGGTACGTTCCGCCTCGAGAGCCTATTTCCTCCCTGAATTTCTCCCTGAAGCAGGGAGAATCGGAGACGAGTTCGCATCTGACTGCATCCCCCGCCAAGAGCATCTCTGACAACCTTCTCCGCTGGAATCAGCAGGCCTGAAAAGCCTAACCTTTCCAGGGCTTCTGCGGTAAAGCTCGGAAGTGCCAATAGCAACAGCGAGGCCAAAACGTCCTCTCTTTGAGCCCCTTTCTCCGAAGCTGTGGACTGCAGCAGTTTAGTACGGGTTTCAAAATACAGCCCAAAACAACGACCTAGGGTCCGCTGAGGACGGTAGGAGTTCGCGGTTCCGTCGGGAATCCGAGGGCAACTCGGAGCGAACCGCAGCACCCGGCGAGGGCGCTTAACGTTTCCAGAGCGGCCGGTGAACCTTCGACTTCGCACAACGGTCTCAAGAGATGCGACGTTGGTGCGGCTGCAGGTTGGCTCTGATTGTGGCCATTCACGGCTCAGTTGGGCTGAGACCGCGCAACAAGGGCCCGGGGCCACAAGTTCCCGAGCCACGCCGGCAGCCGGACTTGGCTCGTTCCAAAAAGCGGACCTTCGCCTTCGCGCCCATCGACGTCGCTCGCTGATTTCGGAGCTTTCTTGGAAGCAGCCGTTCGCTCATTTGAGCATGCAGAAGCCCCACAGAAGAGGGACAATGAACCGCCGGCGCCGACGAGACAATCGCATCGAACTCGTCGCTCACGTCGAAGGGCCCGTGCCTGGCAGCCGACCGTCCGTCCCCTCAATCTCGCGTTGGTACTGTGCGGCCGCAGCCTCGGTTGTCACTTCGGAGCGAGTTCGCCGAACCAATAGGCCGCCGTGACGCCGCCGTCCATGAGGAAGTCGCTGCCGGTGATGAACGCGCCGTCCGGGCCCATGAGCAGCGCGCCGACCGTGCCGACCTCGTCCGGGGTGCCGGCCCGGCCGGCCGCGGACAGCTCGATCATGCGCCGGTAGCCGGCGCCGCGTGGCCCCGTTGAGCTCGTCGTTGGCGAGCGGGGTGATGATGATGCCGGGGCTGATCGTGTTGACGCGCGCGCCGCGCTTGCCCCAGCGCACCGCTTCGGCCATCGACCCGCAGCGAGTTGCCGCGCTTTGAGATCTGGTAGGCGTGCAGGGAGTCTTGACCTGGTCCGGCTGCAGCATCGGAAGCGCGAGCAGCTCGTCCGCCGGCGTCGTTGCCAGGGCCGTGTTCTGCTCGACCGAGAGCGGCGGCAGCCGATGCCCGGACTGCGACGCGATGACGACGGCCGCGCCGCCGCGCGCGATGACGTTGCCGAACTCCTCCAGCACGAGCGCAGTGCCGTAGAGATCGACCTTGAGGATCGACCTCCGGCGGCGCCTGCGACGGGGAGACGCCGGCGGCATGGATCACGCCGGACACGTCGCCGAGGGCCGAGGCCGCCTCGACCAGGGCGTGCACGGATGATCGCGAAGACACGTCGACTATGGCGGTCGTCACGTCGAACCCCGCATCGTTCAGGGTCTTGGCCGCCGCGTCGGCGTTCTCCTGTTGCAGGTCGGCCAGCACGACGTGCTTGCCGGCCCCGACCCGGCGCGCGATGGCTTGGCCGATCGATCCGGCTCCAATCAGGACAATCACACTCTTCACGGCTGCCTCCGTCGTCGACGCCAGCCACTCTGTGCGTCGGCGCGTCTCATTCCAGGCCGCAAGTCTAGGGTTTTAGGATCCGACAGATAAGCCGCACGTTGAGCCTGGGTGACATTGAGGAGATGCTGGCCGAGCGCGGGCTCGACCTGAGCTACGAGACGGTCCGGCGCTGGGGCTCGAAGTTCGGGCCGCTGTTTGCCCGGGAGTTGCGGAAGTCACGGCAGCACCCGACCGCGCCCTGGCAGCTCGACGAAATGGTCGTGCGATCGCGGGCAAGCGGCATGGGTCTGGCGGGCAGTGGACGAGGCAGGGCGCGCGTTCGAGACCCCTCGCCCCAGAGAATGTTTGTTTTCAGGTTCTCTCCCTCCGCCACCAAATCATTAAATCTACGAGAGTTTCCGGATTCCAGTGTGCGTCCGCACTACTTCCGACATATCCGTGGGTTGTGGGCGGGCTGGCTGTCTCGACCGCCCGAGAGACCGAGGGAGTGCGGAAACACTGGGGCGTGTAGCACCAAACTCTCCTAAACCGATTTCGATGGTGCGGTGTGCATGGGCCGGCACACCGGTTGATCCACCTTGAGCGCTTGCAGATGCGGCAGGGCAAGCACGCCAGTGTAGATCCCGGAACGACAATCGTAGCAGAGCCCGGATGCGGAGTTCGACGCGAGGCTAGGCTGTCGCGCAGCTGAGAGCGTGTTGGTCGTTGCCGGTCAAAGCACGGATCGGTCCGTTCGCGATCACGCGGTGAGCAGAAGAGCTTTCTGCTTAGCCCAGGCATTCGGGAGGGTGACCTTCAGGGACACGCGCTTGGCAGTCAGCTCCGGCGGATGTTCATGATGCAGAATGGCCCCCAGGCGCCATGCCTTTTCGTCGGTCATTACTGGAACCTCTTAGACCAATCCTGCCTTGAGCAGCGATCCCAGCACCCGTTCCAGCGCTTTGCCCTGTGCCCGGCATAACGCGGGCGGCGGCAGTAGCAGCCCGTCAGCCCTTCCCGCCCCAGCCCCAAGCAAAAGCAGAGCCGCATCCGAAAGCCGCGATTCTGCCCCTCCAGCAGCACCCGGGGACTGCCGACCGTGAGCGTGGCTGCCCTGCTCGTTCCTCTTCTGTTTAGTCATCGTCCCGTCCTCCGAATCGGCGCCGCCCAGTGCGGCCCTTGCACTGAGCAGAGCCCGGCCAAAGCCAGGCGTTCGGAGGGGACCGAGGTCAGTGGCGCTCTGCGCCTGCCCTCAGGACAAGGACAGCAATGCTTCCTTTGCGCATGAAGTCCAGCGGGGAATCGGGAAGCTCGATGCCGCTCCGGGGTCGGGGCGATTTACGGCGACAGGTGCTCGCCAAGGCAGCGAAGCGCCGAATTCGAGCGCGAACGGCTGGCCCTGGTTCAGTCAAACAGTGTCAGATACGGTAAACTCGCTCGGCGTTGTGGCCGAACAACGCGGCTTGCTCGGCACAGGTCATATCGGCCACGATCGAAGCATAGGCGTTCCAGAGCGTCTCGTAGGAACCGTAGAGCCGGTCGACCGGGAAATTAGAGGCGAACATGGTGCGGTCGGTTCCGAAGGCATCGATCGTCTCGAGCACGTAAGGCCGGATGCTTTCCGTCGTCCAGACATGGTCGAGCATACCCATGCCGGAGATTTTTGTTGCGAGGTTGGGCAGCGCAGCGAGTGCACGCAGACCGTCTCGCCAGGTCCGCCAACCCTCGACGCCGTTGCGGTCGGCAAACATGCCGGTGTGGTTGAGGATGATGGGTACGTCCGGGTTCTCAGACGCAAGCTTGGCCGCATCCCGCATCTGATGCGGGTAGATCTGGAGGTCGAAGACTAGGCCGAATTTTGCCAGCAGCTTGAATCGCTCGCGCCAGTCGGGCTCCGCCATGTAGTGCCGGCCGACGTAGTCGAGCGTCTTATTGGCATGGACGTTCAGGATTTGGCGGATGCCGCGGACGTTCGGCGACTCGGCATGCGCCGCAAGGGTCCGTTCGACGTCGTCCCTGGAAAAATCCGCACTGGCAACGATGGCGTTTGGCCGGCCCTTGGAGGTCGGATCGTCCGCTATTCTTTGCAGCCAGCGCGTCTCCCTTACCGGATCGCTTGGGTCATGTCCGGCATCGACATGTACCAGCTTCACGACCTCGATCGGACCGGCATCCTCGTCGAAATGCACCAACAGATGAGTCTTGGCGATCGCGCTGTAGTCGCCGATGAAGATGTCGGCGGGATGTTCCAGCCATGGGTACCGGTTCGCCTCGAGATCCCAGAAATGAACGTGAGCGTCGACAACCTGCATGAGAGCGATCCTCCTCAGCTGATGCCACCGTTGTTATCGAGGCGGTTCGGCTCGAGCTTCCAGAATTCTTGCACCAAGCTCTGCCTTGGCCGAAGTCCTTAGCATCCGTAGGTTGCCCGGGGCTCCATTCGGATGCGCGCTGGCCACCCCGGCCCGTCAACTTCTTCCGGCATTAATTGCCCCGCAAGGGCCTGTTGCATCATGGTATGACAGGTGGGATAGTTTCCAAGGCACATCCGAGCAAACCTCGGGTTTGTTGCCGTGCGGAGCACACGACTTCTAAAAGAAGCGTAACAATTTTCGGGAGGAAACATGCGCATCAGACCGATGATTCTTGGCGTGCTCTTGGCCGCGGGCCTCGGGGCCGCGCCAGCCATGGCGGCTCAGTCCTATACGGTCGGCTATTCCCAGTTCTGGGGCACCAACCCGTTCCTGGTCACAATGGCCAACGGCGCCAAGAAGGCCGCGGACGAGTGGAAGGCCAAGGGCGTCGACATCAGCATGGTGCTCACCAACGGCGGCGACACCGACACCACCAAGCAGGTCGGCGACCTGGAGGATCTCGACGCGCAGGGCGTCAATGGACTGCTGCTCTTTCCCGGCGACAGCATCGTGCTCGCCGAGCCGGTCAAGAACATCTACAACAAGAAGAACATCCCGGTCGTCGTTACCGACATCGGCCTGCAATCGGGCAAGTGGGACACGTTCATCATCACCGACAACAAGGCCGGCGGCGAGCAGGCGGCCGAGCTGATGGCCAAGAACGTCAAGCCCGGTGCAAGCGTCATCGTGTTCGACCATGCGCCCGGCAACGACAATGCCCAGAACCGCGCCCGCGGCTTCGAATCGAAGGCCAAGGAACTCGGCCTGAACGTCCTGCCGCGCAAGCTGCTGAAGCTCAGCCTGGAAGAGGGCCGCCGCACGATGGAGGACACGCTGGCCTCGAACCCCGAGGTGGCCGGCGTCTTCTTCATGAACCAGCTCGTGGCGCAGGGCGCCTATGCGGCGCTCGAAGGCGCCAAGCGGACCGACGTCAAGCTCGTGCCGTTCGATCTCGACCCGGTCTCCTACCAGATGGTCAAGGACGGCAAGATCCTCGGCATCATCGTCCAGGACCCCTACAAGATCGGCTACGAGGGCATGAACGCCATGGCCACCAAGCTGACCGGCGGCAACCCGCCGGCCCGCATGGACCTGCCGACCCGCGTGCTCACCAAGGACAATGCGGCCGAGTTCGCCAACGACCCGCAGGTGACGGGCAAGTAGAGCCGAGCAGATTCGGACCCTATCCGCTCCGCCGCGAAAGGGCCCTGTCTCGAAGCCCAGCCCGGATGACGTCCTGTGCCGCGCTCCCATCCTGCAATGCGAAGCCATCGTCAAGAGCTTCCCCGGCGTGCGGGCGCTGAAGGGCGTCGACCTCACGGTCGAGCCCGGGCGGGTGCACGGCCTCGTCGGCGAGAACGGCGCCGGCAAGAGCACGCTGCTCAAGATCATGGCCGGCGTTTACCGGCCCGATGCCGGCACCCTTCGCGCTCGACGGCGAGCCGATCACGCTGTCGGCAACCGACGACGCCTTGCGGCAGGGCATCGTGACCATCCATCAGGACATCAATCTGATCGACAGCATGACGGTGGCCGAGAACGTCATGCTCAACAACGAGCCGACCTGGGGCCGCTCGGGCTTCTGCGCGGCCGCGCGATCTCGAGCGAGGAGGTCGCAGCCTTGCTGCGCACCTACGGCATCGATGCCCGGCCCGACACGCTGGTCTCCGCCCTGCCGAACGACCTGAAGAAGATGGTGCAGATCATCAAGGCAGTGAGCCGGAAGGCGCGCGTGCTGCTGATGGACGAGCCGACTTCCTCGCTGACCGACGTCTAGGTCCGCTTCGTGATGCGGCTGATCCGCACGCTTGCCGGCGCAGGGCGTCGGCGGTCGTCTTCGTGTCGCATTACCTCGCCGAGGTGTTCGAGGTCTGCGACGACATCACCGTGTTTCGCGACGGCGCCGTGGTGGCGAGCACGCCGCGCGCGGCCACGGATCTCGGCACGGTGGTGCAAGGGCATGATCGGCCGCTCGCTCGATCACGAGCGCCGAGCGCCGCGCCAGTTCCGCGACCGACGACGTGCTGCTCTCGGTGCGCGACCTCGGCGTGCGGGGCAGCCTGCGCGACGTCTCGTTCGATCTGCACCGCGGCGAGGTCCTCGGCATCACCGGCCTGACCGGCTCGGGCCTTACCGAACTGGCGCGCGCCATCTTCGGCAGCGAGGACATCCGGCGCGCGAGCGGCACCTTCGCGATCGAAGGGCAGCCGGTCGCTCTCGCCGATCCCGTCGACTCGCTGCGCAAGGTGTGGCGCTGCTGACCAGCGACCGGCTGCGCGAGGGCATCCTGCCCGAGTTGCCGCTCTACGAGAATATCTGCCTCCCGATCCTCGACCGCTTCACCGGCCGCCTCGGCCTGCTCGACGAAGGCCGCATGGTGGCGACCGGCCGCAAGCTGCATCGAGCGGCTGCGGGTGCGGGCCCCGGGTCCGGACGTGAGCCACCAAGACGCTCAGCGGCGGCAACCAGCAGAAGGTGCTGATCGCCAAATGGCTGGAGACGCAGCCGAAGATCTTCATCATGGACGAGCCGACGATCGGCATCGACGTGGGCTCGAAATTCGAGATCCGCGCCATCATCGACGAGATCGCGGCGGCCGGCGTCGGCGTCATCCTGATCAGCGCCGAACTGATCGACATCGAGACGCCTGTGCGACCGGGCGCTGGTGATGTTCCGCGGCGCGATCGTCGGCAATTCGCGGGCGACGCGGTGCAGCGGGAGGCCATGCTGCCGCCTGCGTCAGCGGGAGACTGCACGCATGACGAGCGTTCCGGCGCCCACCGCCCCGTCGCGCTGGCGCGACTTCGCTGCGGCAATCCTACGGGCTGATCCAGGCGCTCGCGGTGCTGATCCTGCTCGTGGTGGTGATCTCGTTCTTGTCGCCGCGCTTCCTGACCTGGATCAACCTGTACCAACCTGATGGCCCAGATGGGCGTCAACCTGATCGTCGCGGCCGGCATGACGGTGGTGATGATCTCGGGCGAGTTCGACATCTCGGTCGGCTCCGTGGTCGCGCTGACGGCCGCCGTGTCGGCGACGCTGATGCAGCAATACGGCATCGTGCCGGCCGTGCTGGTCTCGCTGCTGATCGGCCCGGCGCTCGGCGTCTTCAACGGCCTCATCGTCACCAAGGGGCGCATCCCGTCGTTCATCACGACGCTCGGCACGATGATGATCGCCCGCAGCCTCGCCTTCGTGGCGACGGGCGGCCGCGTGTATCGCAACCTGCCCGACGACATTCAAGGTGATCGGGCAGGGCGACGACCTTCGGCATTCCCAACCCGTTCGTCATCGCGCTCGTCTGCTACGCGGTCGGCTGGGTGCTGATGACCCGCACCGCCTTCGGCAAGAAGGTCTATGCGGTCGGGGCCAACCGTACCGTCGCGATGCTGTCGGGCATCCGCGCCGACCGGGTGAAGATCATCTGCATGGTCGATCGTCGGGTTCACCGCCTCCTTCGCCGGCAACCTGCTGCTGGCCCGCATCGGCGCCATCCAGGCCGATACGGCGCGCGGGCTGGAATTCGAGGTGATCGCGGCCGTGGTGATCGGCGGCACCAGCCTCTATGGCGGCCAGGGCAACATCCTGCGCACCATCATCGGCGTGGTGATCATCGCGCTGATCCGCAACTTCCTGAACCTCTCGCGCATCGACATCTTCTGGCAGGACTTCGCGACCGGCGCGATCATCGTCGGCGCCGTGCTGCTCGACGCCTTGCAGAAGCGCATCGGCCAGGGGCGGTAGACGTACACTCGCCCGGAGCGAGACAACTGTCTCGTTCGCTCGCAACGACGCGAGGACCACCGAGAAGAGAATGGACCCCACCGCGAAGCGCAACCTCGGTCGCACCGGGGTCGAACTCACCCAACTCGGCTTCGGCGGAGCGCGGCATCGGCGACCTGTTCGAAGTGGTGAGCGAAGCCGATGCCGAGGCGACCCTGCGGGCGGCCTGGGATCACGGCATCCGCTATTTCGACACCGCGCCCTGGTATGGTCGCGGCCAGAGCGAGCACCGCACCGGCCGCTTCCTTTACCGGCAGCCGCGCCGCGAGTTCGTCCTGTCGACCAAGGTCGGCCGCGTGCTGACGCGCGCCGCGCGACGCCGGACAGGTTCGACCCGACCGGTTGGGCCGGCGGGCTGCCTTTCGAGCACCGCTTCGACTACAGCTACGACGGCGATCATGCGCGCCTACGAGGACAGCCAGCAGCGGCTCGGCATGCCGCGCATCGACCTGGTGCTGATCCACGATCTCGATTTCTGGTTTCACGCGACCGAGCAGAAGGTGCACGGCCTACCTGGCCCAGCTCGTTCACCGAGCGGCTGGCGGGCGCTCGACCGAATTCAAGCGGCACGGCCTCATCCGCGGCATCGGGGCCGGCATCAACGAGACTCGGCATGATGCCGCGCTTCCTCGACCTCGTGGACATCGACTTCTTCCTGGTCGCGCTGCGCTACACGCTGATGGAGCAGGAGACGCTCGAAACAGAGCTGCCCGCGCTGCGTCGAGCGGGGCGTCGGCGATCGTCGTCGGCGGGGTGTTCAACTCGGGCATCCTGGCCACGGGCCCGATACCCGGGGCGAAATACAATTATGCCGAACGCGACACCAGAGGCGATCGACAAGGTCCGGCAGCATCGAGGCGGTCTGCAAGCCGACACGACGTGCCGCTGGCAGCCGCCGCCCTGCAGTTCCCGCTCTGGCACCCAGCCGTAGCAGCGGTGATTCCAGGCGGGCTACGCCCAGACCATATCGCGCGGAACGCGGCCCAGTTCCGAATGGACATACCATCTGCTCTCTGGGCTGAGCTGAAAGCCGAAAGGCTTTTGCGCGTGGACGCTCCGACGCCGTGAAGCGAGGCGCCCGCGGCCTATCAGTAGCCGCTCTGCGCGAGCGCGGCGGGATTGGTCGCTTGCACGGAGTAGAGTCCGGCTAAGGCCAGGACGTCGGGCGAGGCGGTTAGGCGGCGTGGAACAACCCTCGGCCCGGGGTCGGCAGCCTGGAACGGAGGTCTCTAACCGCACGCAGTGGCAGCGTCGCCGGTCGCAGCACCGGCTTCTCGCCAAAAGGGGTCAAGGTGCCGAAAGAGGATGCGAACTGTTGACCCTGGCTGTGCGAAAACGGGCGAGCCGGGTATGGTCCTTTCCGCAGTTTGCGGGAGGATCGATTGGGTCGTTTCGTTGAAGGCGCCGACCGCTCGCAGCTGTGCTTTCTGCCGGAATGCCTGGACGACTGGGTCGAGGAAAACAACCCGGCTCACGTCATCGAGGCCTTTGTCGAGGCGCTGGATCTCGCGGGGCTCGGCTTTTCTGGCGTGATGCCGGCGGCAACCGGACGGCCGGTGTACCGTCCCGCCGTTTTGCTCAAGCTCTACATCTACGGTTACCTGAACAAGGTGCAGTCGAGCCGCCGGGCCTGCCAGTCGAAGATTATGTCGCGCTCGCCGGACGGCATGGATTTCGGTGGATCGAGTTCAACGGATCCCAGATGGACCCGCTCTATCGGCTGGGCTACGACCGCGCGTCCGCGTGCCTCTCGGAGGCAGGCGTGGCGATCGCGTCCTTCTTTCTGCCCGTCGACTGGCGCCACGACGAGGCCGCCTTCGAGGAAGACCTTCCCGCATTCAGGCATCTGGTGCCGTTCGCGGCTAAGCTTGGCGCCACGCGGTGCTGCACGTATATGTTCCCCAATGCGCCGCTACCGCGAGAGGAAAGCCGTCGCGTCTTCGGCAGGCGCTTCAAAATGGTTGGCGAGATCCTGGCGTCGCACGGCCTGCGCTTCGGGCTGGAGTTCCTCGGCCCGGCGCATTTTCGCACCGATCCCGGCCACACCTTCATCTACCGCATGGACCACATGCTGGCCTTCGCCGAAGACCTCGGCTCCAGCGTAGGGATCCTGGTCGATTCGCTGCACTGGCACTGCCTGGGAGCGGACGTGGCGGCTCTGTCGGCGATCCCGCCGGGCCGGATCATCTACGCCCACATCAATGACGCCCCGACCGGCCCTCGCGAGGAGCAGCGCGACGACGATCGGCTGCTGCCAGGAGATGGTGCGATCGACCTGGCGGGATTCCTGACCGGACTGGCGCGCGCCGGCTATGACGGCCCGATCGGCATCGAGGTAGACGGCCCGGCCTTGCGAGGCTTCGACTCGGACGCGGCAGCCGAGATGGCGCGTGCCTCCTGGGAGCGGGTGGCTGCGTTGCTCCCGGCCGCCCATTGGTGACCGAGGAGGAAGTCTTGGCGTCCCTTTCCGTCCAGCTCTATAGCCTGCGCCGGATCGCCCGGCTCGAAGACCAACTGGCCCTGGTCCGCGCGGCGGGCTTGTCCCATGTCGAGGCCACCACCGCCAATTACGCCGACCCCGCCCGGTTCCGGCACCTGCTTGACGAGAACGGCCTCACGGCGCCAAGCGGCCATGTCGGCATCGACCGGCTCAGGGGCGATCTCGACGCCACCGTCGCGCTCGCGCGCACCATCGGGATGCGCCGGCTGGTCCTCTGGGGATTACCGGAAGGCGAACGTCCCTTTGATGCCGAAGGGTGGCGCGGCACGGGCGGCGCCTTGGCCGCGGTGGCCCGGTCCCTGGCCGGATCCGGGATCGCTTTGGCGTTCCACAACCATGATTGGGAATACGTTCGGATGCAGGATGGTGCGTACGCGCTCGATCATCTGTTCGAGGGTGCTGCAGGCAGCCCCCTGGAGTGGCAGCCGGACCTCGCCTGGAGCGCCCGTGCAGGCGTCGATGTCGCTTCCTCCATTCGGGCCCGCGAGGGCTTGATCCGAAGCGCTCACATCAAGGACGAGGCCCCGCCCGGAGCAGCTCTCGACGAGGACGGCTGGGCCGATCTCGGCGCGGGCACGCTGCCGTGGGAGCGCTGGTGGCCGATGCTCGACACCTTGGGAGTAGAAATCTTCGTACTTGAGCACGACGAGCCGAACGATCCGGAGCGCTTTCTAAGGACCAGCGCGGCACGTGCAAGGTCGTTGGCAAAAGCGTCGAACTCGAACGTACTTTTGTAAACCTTCCGACGGCATCGCGGAACGAGGAGCTGCAGCGGCGAGGGCAAGCTGGATCACCGGTTCACGATCCACGCGAGCGCGACCACCCCGAGGCGACGCAGGCGACGGCGATTGTCGCCGCGCCGACGAGGGTCCTCATCGTTGGCACCTCTCCGAAGAAGAAGAAACCGACCAGGGCGGCCCAGACGAACGCCGTGAACTCCAGCACGCCGATCCTTCCGGTTGGCGCGTGCGCATAGGCCCAGGCCAAACAAAGCTGGCCGGCGACGCCCAACACACCGACGCCGGCGAACACGACCGCATCCGCGGCCCGCGGCGGTTGCCATTGCAGCAGCATCGTCGGCGAGACGATCGCGAGCGCGAAGAGATTGGTGAGCGTCACGATGGTGACGGTCGAGTCGCTGCCGCTCTGGCGTCTCACGAGCACGTTCGAAAGCGCGTAGAAGAAGGCGCAGGCGAGGGCTGCGGCGATGCCGAGACCGTCGGCGGCGCGGGGGGCAAACATGTCCTGTCCCGATTGGATCACGACTACCCCGACCAGCCCGAGGGCAAGCGCATATACGGTTGCCGCCTGGATGGGCTCCTTGAGGATGACCCGGCCAAGCACGGCGAGGAAGAGCGGTGCCAAAAACGTCAACGCGACGGCCTCGGCTAGCGGCAGGCGCGCGATGGCGGTGAAGAAGGTGGCCGCGGTGAGGACTACCAGGCCGGCCCGCAACAGGTTGCGGCGAACACCGCGCCATCCGGGGACCCGTTCACGGGCGACCAGAAATGCCAAAACACTGAACAAGGCTCCCACCGCGTAACGCAGGCCGACGACTTCGCTCAGAGGGTATACGGCCACAACCGCCTTGATGGCTCCATCCATGCCGGCAAGAAAGGCAATGCCGCCGCAGGCCGCAAGCACCCGCCGAAGGGATTGATCAACGCGCATGGACGGAACTCAACCTGCCCCCGATCCGATGCCGCCGTCTACAACGCATTCAAGACTCAGCGCCACCTCATTTCCCGCCGCATCCTTCGTCAATTCCGGGCTGAGGTGTCCAGGGCGTAGCAGGTGGCCACGGCCGGGTAAGGGGCAACAAGGCCCGCCTGCTGCTACTCTCGGCGCCGATTCCCGTGACAGCGCCGACCGGCGCTGTCCAGCACTCAACTTGGTTGATGGTACTGTCACTCCGGAACGCCCGTTTCACGCCGCTCTTCTTCAAACAGCGGTCGTTCTTTTTCCGGCCGGCCCTGGTCGTCACATTTATCGAAATACCTGACAGCGGACCTTCCCGGAGTTAGCTGTGGGTCGGCAGTCACCGTTGTCGTGGCCGGTTACCCAACGTGTGGAATGTGGCGGTTTGCCAAGGTCAGGTTGTGGCGCGAGACAGTGATTCGCGTCCCGGCTCAAAGGGCCCGGGCGTGGTGTGTTCCGAAAGGAGCGTACCATGACAACAGTTCGATCAGGCACTCGCACTTCGTGGAATCAAGGTCGGATCGTCGGGCCGAAACAGCGGCTCAAGCCCAGCACATCTGGGCCATCCGCACCCGCCTCCAGCACGACGGCGGCGTCCGCGACCTGGCCATGTTCAACGTCGCGATCGATAGCAAGCTTCGCGGCTGTGACCTCGTCAAGCTGCGCGTCGTCGACATCCACTTGGGCGACAGCGTGCGGCTGCGCACGACCGTCATCCAGCAGAAGACCGGTCGACCCGTACCGTTCGAGCTGACGAATCCGACCCGCGAAGCACTCGCGGCCTGGTTGAAGAAGCTTGGCCGCGCTCGGGAGACCGGCTGTTCCCGAGCCGGAGCCATGTCGGCGACCATGTCACGACGCGGCAGTACAGCCGGCTGGTCGACGATTGGGTAGCCCTCGCCGGACTCGATCCGACCGCTGACGGCACCCATAGCCTACGCCGGACCAAGGTTGCGCTGGTCTACAAGCGCACGGGCAATCTGCGTGCGTGCCAACTCCTGCTCGGCAGCTCGAAGCTGGAGAGCACCGTCCGCTACCTCGGCATTGAGGTGGAAGACGCCCTGGTCCTGTCCGAGCAGACTGACCTCTGACGGAGCGAGCGGCGGCCCAGCGCCGCCGCGAGCAGCCGAGTTGGGTGGAGAGCGGCGGTGGGCTCGTTGCCGGAAAGCAGACCATCGGATTGGCGCGCATCTCGTCCGTTCAGTCGATGGGCGCTACTCCTTGAGAGCGGAGATGCGGCGAGTGAGCGACGGGAACGGCTCGGGTGTTGGGCAGGCGCAAATAGTCAATCCTGAAAACACGCGCCTGGAGCCACACCGGCAGCGCTCGCTCCAGCAGGAGCGCTGGGCGGCGGTCGCGTTACGCGACGATCATGCGAAATTCATCGACGGGGAGCGGTGGGCTGAACAGGTAGCCCTGGGCGATGGAGCAGCCCATTGCCACCAGCATGTCGCGCTCGGTCTGCTGCTCCACCCCTTCGGCGACCACGCGCACCCGCAATTCCGATCCGAGCTTGATCACCGCTTCCACGATCACACGTTTCGCCGCGCTGTGGGCCGAACCGGAAACGAAGCTCCGGTCGATCTTGATCTCGGTCAGCGGAAAGCGCTCGAGATAGCGCAAGCTGGAGTATCCGGTCCCGAAATCGTCGATCGACAGCCCGATTCCGAGCTCGCGCAATCCCTGAAAGATGCCCAGCATTTCGGGCGAGTCCTCGGCCAGAAGGCTTTCGGTGAGCTCAAGCGTGAGCCAGGCCGGGTCGGCACCTGTTTCTTCGAGGACGTGGCGCACGAAGGACACCATGTCCCGGTGGGTTAGCTCGATCGCAGACACGTTAAACGAAAAGCACAGAGGCTGGGCCCGGCCGCGATTCATATCGACCGCGAACGCGGCGACCTTCCGCAAGCCCGAGGCTCCGAGATCGAGAATGAGGCCGGTCTCCTCGGCAACGCGAATAAAGCCAGCGGGTTGCTGCAGGCCAAATAGAACATGTTGCCAGCGGACTAGGGCCTCGGCTCCAATGATCCTGCCATTCGAGAGGTCGACCTGCGGTTGGTAATGGTAGATAAGCTCGTCGGCAGAAAGCGCTCGCTGGAGCTCGGCTGTCATTTGGAGCCGCTGATGGGCTTTCACCTCCCGCTCCGCCGCGAACTCGCAAGCTCGACGCAACGGGCTCGCCTTGGAGTCCGACAGCGCCGCCCCGGCCTGGCGTGCGAGGGTCATCGCGTCCGCACCCGGCGCCCCGGTCACGAACCCGATGGCGAACCGGACTTTCAGGTCGGCGCCGGGCAGCGTGAACCGCCCGGCAAGCGAACGGGACACTCGCTCCAGAATCTCCGTGACATCGGCGTCGCTGCCGACCGCGAATGCCAGCGCGAACTGATCGTTTCCGACACGCGCCACCAGATCCGCTTCGAGCGTAGTGAGCCGCTGCGCAGTCGCCCGCAAAAGCGCATCGCCGAGGTCGTATCCATATCCACTGTTGATCTCGTGAAATCGCGCTATGTCGAGCTTGATGACCAGCGCCCTGTTGTGGGCCGTCAGCCTCGCTAGGCGACCGACGAGCGCGTCCCGGTTCAAGCAGGCGGTCAGCTGGTCCGTATGCATCATCTGCTCGAGTCTGGCCGCCGTGGCGACCGCCTCGGTCGCGTCGCGGATGAAACCGGCATAGTGGGTCGGGGCGCCCGCGGCATCGCCGATCGGCACGAGATGAAGGTCGTTCCAGAACAGGCTCCCGTTCTTGCGATAGTTGCGGAGCCGGATCTGGGTTGCCTTGCCGGCCTCCAGCGCCTCGCGCATGACGCCGATCTCCGGCTGCAGGCGGTCGCTACCTTGCAGGTACCGGCAATTCTTCCCGACTACCTCCTGCCTCGCATAGCCCGTGATCGTCTCGAAGCCGGGATTGGCGTAGATGATCTGCGCATCGGCTGAGCGCATGTCAGCGAGGAGGATGCCCGCTCGCGCGCGTTCCACGAGCGCGGAGGAAATGTTGTCGGGAAGCAGGGTGGCGCTGGGGAGACCGAAGCGGGACAGCAGCGGAAGGAGAAGGGACTGGAAGGGCAAACACTCGAACTCGGGGCAAACGGAACGACCACTCCCGAACGAATGGAGAGCGCTCCGTCCGATAGCGGCCACAGGTTGGCCCCCCGACATTAACGGGACAACCGAGGCCCGCCTGCAGATCGGGCCAAAGATCACGCGATCAGGGACATTCACTCGCGGCCAGGCGCGCCCAGCTTGAACTGGTCTCGATATTGCCGGAGCGAGATGCCAAGCCGGTGAAGGAAGATTCGGCGGGCCGAGGCGGCCGTGCCCAGGCCGCTTTGTTTCGCCACCTGATCGAGGGGCAGAGACGTCTCCTCGAGAAGCCGTCTGGCCTTGTCCACTCTTACCTGCTCCACGTAAGCGCCGGGACTCAGGCCGGTCTCGCTGCGAAACACACGAGAGAAGTTGCGCGGACTCATGGCGGCGCGGCTGGCGAGTGCCGAGAGCCTCAGCTCCGCCTCCGGATGGTCGAGTATCCAGTTTTGGATTCGGGCGATTGGCGAGCCCGCTCTGGCCTGGGCGGCCAGCGGCACACTGTATTGCGACTGCCCCCCAGGCCGCTTCAGGTACATGACCATATGGCGCGCGACCGAAACCGCCAGATCATGCCCATGGTCCTCCTCGATCAGAGCAAGCGCGAGGTCGATGGCGGCCGAGACGCCGGCGGAGGTGAACAGCGGCCCGTCGCGGATGAAGATGCTGTCCGCATCCACCCGCGCCTCCGGGAAGCGGGCCCTCAATTCCTCCGCATAATACCAGTGCGTGGTCACCTTGCGGCCGCCCATGAGGCCGGCCGCCCCGACGAGAAACGCCCCGGTGCAGACCGCCCCGTAGCGCCGGGCCTCCGAGCAGCCTTGCCGCAGCCAGTCGAGCACCGCAGCGGACGGCGTCGCCGGGACTCCATAGCTTCCCGCGACGATGAGCGTGTCGGCACGGGGTGCCAGATCGTGGATGGACAGGTCCGGGACGATCTTCAGCCCCGAGGCGGATCGGATGACGTCCGGTCGCTCCGCCACAACCGTCATTGTGTAGAGGGTGGTGAAGGATTCGGCCTGGTCGCTGGCCTCGTTGAAGGCGTCCATGACGCCGGCGATTTCGAGCGCGTGGACGTCAACCGGCGCAAAGATGACGATGTGCCTGGGAGGTGTCGCGGCTGCTGCTCCTCGGCCGATGAGTTCAGCTCGGGTCTGCGGGGCCTGGTCGGTGGCCGCGACATGCATCGCTTTATTGGCCATCATCGTTGCCCGTTCCTGAACAATTTGCCGGCCTCACCTGCGGTCGACGTCTGTTGATTCATCCATTCCGCAGTCGCCGCGAGGCCAGAACTCCCGCTGGGCGGCTGATCGCCGAAAAACACGTCCGCTCTTCGAGGTCCTTCACTCGGAAGTGGCCCGTCCTATCACGGCCAGCCTTGGTCGTGAACGTCGAGTCAAGGCTGCCAAAGAGCGGACCTTCTGAGTTTCCGAGTTGGGTCGCACGCAGTCTCCTCGTGGCGGCGTGCACGGCCCTACCGCAATTGCTCCTGCGGCTAAAGCTGGCGGGAACCGCCGCCGCGAGCACCTCGCGTCAGTAAAGCGTCGCCTGGAGCCTCCCCGGAGCCGCTGCGTCGAATTCCGCAGCGTCGATGCGGCGCCGGGTCAAGATTGAAAGGATGGTACCGTTGCTCGGCAGGCTGGAGCGGCTGACGTGCCGCTCCGGGTTCCACAATTCGGATCGCATCAGGGCCTTGGCGCACTGGAAGAACACCTCCTTGACGCGCACCACCAGCACCGTCTTGGGAAGCTTGCCGTCCGCCGCGAACCGCTCCAGGAGGTCCGGCCTGACTGAGATCTCGGCGATCCCGTTGATGCGGATCGTTTCGTTGACTCCGGGTATGAGGAAAATCAGCGCGACTCGGGGATCGGCGGTCAGGTTGAGAAGGCAGTCGATCCGATTGTTGCCACGTCTGTCGGGCACCAGCAGCGTCCGATCGTCTTCGATGTGGGCGAAGCCTGGCGCGTCGCCCCTCGGCGAGGCGTCGAGCCCGTCCGGCCCCGAGGTGGCGATGATTGCGAACGGCGAAGCCCGTACGAACTCCTGATAAAGGGGATGCAGGTAATCGACTTGCTTGGCCAGCGCCGCATCGTGCGGCGGCCCATACAGCGCGCGTAGTTCCCCAGCGCTGCGGATAAGGTGGTCTGCGTCCATGGCTCCCTCCTGCGCCTCAAAGGGTACACACCGGTGACAGGCGCCCCCACCCGAACTGCCGGATTGGCTTTGCCCCTGCTGTTGACGACGTCCGTCTGCCGAGGCCGCTCTCCGCGGCTGAAGCTGAAGAACGCAGGCTGCAGCAAGCAGACGCTCCGACGTTCCACTGTGGGCCGGCTCCTACCGGTCCAACATCAGGCATCTGAATGTCCCGTACGGAGCGGTCAGGCAACGGCAGCTCTTGGCTCGTTCTCGCAGGCCACGACCGCCGTAATCCCTAGGAAAGCTTACGCGCCCGGAAACGGGAGAAGCCGGACCATAAATGCCGGGCTGCGGCTCTGTGCGCGAGTGCCTCGTGGCAGCATCCGCTTCCAAACAAGTCGGTCTTACTTTGGCGTCAAATGGAACAGTCCGCCGGAGTTGCTGTCTTCGAGCATCCAGAGGGCGCCGTCAGGTCCCGTTTCGACATCTCGGATGCGACGGCCGACCTCCCAGCGTTCGGCGCCTTTCGCGTTCGCGCCGGTGATGATGATACGGCTCAGCGTCTTGCTGCCCAGCCCGCTCATGAGGGCCGAGCCCTTCCATTTTGGGAACATGTCGCCGTCGTAGAAGATCAGGTTGCCCATGTCGACAACCGGCGTCCAGTAGAGGACCGGCTTGGCCAGGTCCGGACGCGTATCCGGGCTCGGGATCGGCACTCCGTCATAGTTGAGCGCGTAGGAAACGAGCGGCCAGCCATAATTCTTGCCGGGCTCGATGAGATTCAGTTCATCGCCGCCCCGGGGGCCCATCTCGGCCTCCCACAACCTTCCGTCGGGCGCGAACGCCAGGCCATAGGGCGTTCGGTGACCGCTGGTCCAAGTTTCCGCCGGAGTCAGGTTCGGGCCTGGAAACGAGTAGGTTCGGATGACCGGTGCGGTCTTGGCCTTTTCGGTGTCGCGCGGCGGATCGATCACGGGCACCGTGGCGGCACCGACCTTGCCGGCCATCGGATTGCCTGGCGCGGGCTTGCCGTCGAGGGTCAGGCGCAGGATCTTGCCGAGCGGCTGGTTGGAGTCCTGGGCAGGCGTCATCCGCTGTCGATCGCCGACGGTCAGAAACAGGTACTTGCCGTCGGACGAGAAGGCAATCTGCGCGCCAAACTGGCCCCCCCTTCCGCGCTCGCCGTCACGCCAGATCACCTTGAGATCGTCGAGGCGTGCGGAGTCTGCGGCCAGCATAAGCTTCGCCCGCGCGAGGGCCAGGCTGGAGCCGCCGTCGCCGGGCTCGGCATAGGTGAGGTAGACGAAGTGGTCTTCGGCGTAATGGGGCGACAGGAAGACGCCTAACATCCCGCCCTGTCCCTGAGCCAGCACGGGCGGCGAATTGGCGACCAGCATCTTTTCACCCTTTTGGGTGACAAGCCAGATGGGGCCGATCTTCTCGGTGATCAACATACGCCCGTCCGGCAGGAACGCCAGGCGCCAAGGCAGATTGAAGGTCGCTACCCGGGTCATCGCGAATGGCAGGCCGGCCTCTGGCGTCTGGGAGCCTAGGTTCGTCTGGGCGGAGGCGCCGGTCGCGACCAGTGTGGCAAGCACGGCCACTTTCGCCAGCGTCATGTTCGATCTCCCTACATCGGGCGCAGGCAACCCGCTCCGTGTCACAGCGCCGAGGGCGGCACAACGGCGAAGGTCCGCTCTCCGCCAGTCGATCGATGTCTGCTTGTTCTGGGAATGCCAGACTATCGCGGCAGGATCTTGGCCTCCTGCTGGCGCGTGACGGCGGCGATCAAGGCCTCGGCGCTGCCGACCGCTTCCGTCAACCCGGCACTGAGGATCTTGCCGATGTCGGACACGAGATCGAACGTCGAATGGGAATCCTGACACGCCGATCATGCGGGGAGGACGACCACCTTCGTCTTGAGTGGCGTCTGCGCATAGAGATGGATCATGTCTTGGCTTAGCAGGCCGACACAACCGCTCGTGCGGCCCGTGCCGATCGATTCCGGCTCGCTGCTGGCATAGATCGTGTAGAGCGTGTAGCGACCGTTCTGGTAGAGGTGCAGCGTGCGGGCACCGAGCGGGTTGTCGAGGCCGCCCGGCATCCCTTTCGCATATTTTGCGGCCTCGGGCTGGCGTTTGATCATTTCCGCGGGCGGCGTCCAGGTCGCCCATTCGGATTTACGGCCAACATAGGCCTCACCGTTCCACAAGAACCCATCGCGGCCGACATTGGCCCCATAGCGGGTGGCCGATCCGTCCCCCTCGACGCGGTAGACGTAGAAATTCTTGGGATCGACCACGATCGTTCCCGCCGCTTCCTTGGACTCGTATTGCACGATCCGCCGAAGATATTTGGTATCGACCTTGCTCATGTCGACGGCCGGAATCGGGAACTTCTCGTCAGGCACTGGCCCGTACAACTTCACCGCCTCGGCCCGGAACAGCTCATCGGACGTGGCACACCCGGCAAGCCCCAGCGCACCGAAACCGAGAGCCGAGCCGACCAGGAACGAACGGCGGCTGAAATGCTCCGGCCGCTGTCGAAGCGAAGCGGCTCCGCGGCCGCCGGCGTCCCCATCATCCTTCATCACGTCTGTTCTCGCCCCGAGTTCCGCGCCCAATAAAGCTAGGCTGGACCTTTCCGCCATCGCGCGTCCTGCGCAACCGAAATAGTTGGGGCGCGGCCCGAGAGGCAAGCTCGGCGTCGATTTGCAACACTCAACATTCGGCGAGCTGGCCCGACCCGGCTGCTCCCTAAGTTGCTCCGCGCGCCATCGCCAATCGGAGAGACAGAAAGCAGACCTGCTGAGGGTCTGAGCAGGGTCGGCAATCCCCGTTGGCTTGCCCACGCGCTAATGTCTTGAAACTGGCGATATGCCAATGTCTCCTCCTGGCGCAGCCTGGTCGAGAGCCGACCACCTGCTTTCGCACAAGCAGCGGGACTAAGCGCACGTCCGCCGCCCACAGGTGCCGACCGGACGGCGAGATTGGCGCGCCGGAATAACGGAACTGGGCCCGGCGGGTTCGGACGACGAATCCGGCTCAAAGCAGCGCGAAGGGGGCGCCGGGAGACCCCGTGGCGCCCACGATCGGCAAGGGAGCGAACACATAGGCGAAGCGCCATCGCTTCGTCTCCGCGAGTGGATCCAGGTTCATGCCCTCGTGCAGGTAGATGCCGTGCTTCATGATCAGGTGCTGGTGCACCGGATGAAAGACGTCTGGATCGATCGGGGGATAAACATCGACGGCGAAGTTGTCTGCGCCAACCACCGCCGGCTGCTTGGGGGCAAGCCACTCGGCCGCCTCCAGACCAAGGCCGGGAGCGCCGTCGTAGAAGGTTGCTGCTTCGGTGCGGAACCTTGAGCCGTGTCCGGTGCGGATGAGTACGGCGTCGCCGGGTGTGAACACGTCCTCGCTCAACCCCTGCGCCTCAAGACAGGCCCGAAGATCGGCTACGGTGATCTCTTCGCCCGGATCGAGCACACGCCCCTTCAGGGCCTGAACATCGAGGAGCAGGCCCGGCGTGAAAAAGATCGGGGCGTGTTCGATCCCGAGCCTGGTCAACCCGTAGGGAGACCAGATGTCCGAGAGCGGAGTGCCGTTGTAGAACCGGATGTTGCCGTGGTCGGACTTGTCGCCGATCTGGCGCCCGAGATGGCCGAGCGCGTCCATGTGGGTTCCGATCTGCCCGATTTCGGTTGTCAGGAACTCGTCGTTCCAAACGGTCCGGCTTCGCCGACCCTCAGGGCCGCCTGTCGGTCCGCCGGGCATGCGAAGCCCGAAGATGCGGCCGGGCGAGAGCGGAATGCGGGCGTCGTACTCGTGGCCCAGCCGGACGATTTCAGCACTCTGGACGAGGGCGAGCGCCTGTTTGACCTTGGCCGGGCCGAGTAGGTTGGCGTTACCTCGCTGGTCGTCCGCCCCCCAACGCGACGGATACCAGTCGGGACCGAGCGCCGGGCTCGGGTCAGCGTCATGCGGGCGGTCGTCTCGGCCTGCCATGTGTGGGCTCCGTTAAGCTGTCTTCGAAGCGGCCACGGCCTGTTCGGACGAAGCCGACTCGAGTCTCACCCGGCGCTTGGCTGCGGTAACTGCAAGCCCGACCGCCAGGATCAGCATGGCGCCGTTGAACAAGGGCTCCACGAAGAATGGGGCGCCGAGCTGGTTCAGTCCTGCCACGGTCACAGCCAGGACTGCGACGGCCAGGATCGTTCCCCACACATTGACCCGGCCCGGCCTGATCGATGTGGCGCCGAGCAGCGCGGCCGTGAAGGCCGGCAGCAGATATTCCTGGCCGACCGAGCTTTGCCCCACCTGCAGCTGCGATTGCAGGACGATGCCGGCGAAGGCTGACACGAAGCCGGACACGATGAAGGCGCCCGTCACGTATCGCTTGGCCGAGATTCCGTTCAGTTCCGCCGCCTTCGGATTGGCGCCGAGCACGTAGAGGTGCCGGCCAAGCGGCATGAACTCGAAGACCACCCACATCGCAAGACTGAGCACCAGAACATAGATCGCGGGCAGCGGGATGCCCAACCAGGCACCGGAGAGGCCAAGGAAGCTGTCGGGCAGAGTGGCAACAACCTGCTGGCCACCCGTGTACCAAGCGTTGAAACCATAGAGCAGCGTTCCGGTCCCGAGCGTGGCGATGAAGCTGTCGATGCCAACGACCGTCACCAGTACGCCGTTGCAAAGACCGACCAAGGCGCCGAGCAGCAGAACTACGCCGGCTGCTTCCGGCCAGCCGAGACCCTGGCCTTGCAAGCCGATCACCAGAACCTGGGAGATGCCCAGCATGTAGCCGACTGAAAGGTCGAAGTGGTTGGCCGTCATGGGCACGAAAACCGCCAGCGCCAGCATGGCCTGGATGGCCTTGTTGTTGATGATCGACCGCATGTTGAAATAGGTCGGAAAGGTGTCTGGCTTGAGAGCCGAGAAGAGCGCGATCAGCAGTATCAGCAGCAGAAGAAGCCCCCAGACGGAGATGATTTGAGAGGCCGTCGTGCTTTGGGATGATCGGCGTACGACTGGAAAACTCACGCGGCGCTCTCCGCCTGTTTGCTCGCTCCCGTGGACAGGGCTGTCAGGCTGGCCACATTGATCTCCGGGCGGCGAATCTCGGCGACGATCTTGCCCCGGTCGAAAACCAGGGCCCGATGGCAGATCTTTTCCACCTCCTCGAAATCGGACGAGATGAGCAGGACGGCTCGCCCATGCTCATGAGCCACATCGAGATCACGATAGATCTCCGCTTTTGAGCCCACATCCACGCCGATCGTCGGCTCTTCAAGGATCATCAGATCGACGTCCGAACTCCATCCAGCGGGCCACTACCACCTTCTGCTGGTTGCCGCCGCTGAAGGTCGCGATGACGCGCGTCGGATCGGGTGGTCGCACGGAAAACCGAGCCAGGGCCTTGGCGGCTGATGCGAGTTCCCGCGATCTGCCCACGAGGCCGAACGGGGAGACCCTCCTGGCGCGCGCGTTCACATAAAGGTTTTCAAGAGCGGTCAGCTTGCCTGCGAGGCTTTCCTCGCTGCGCCGGCTGGAAACGAAACCGATCCCAGCATCCATCGCCGCCCCCGGACCGGCAAGTTGGACCTCGCGACCCTTGAACCTGATCTGTCCGGATTGGGTCGGCAAGGCGCCGAACAGGGCCCGGCCGACGGCATGGTGGCCGGCCCCGCGCAGCCCGACGAGGCCGAGCGTTTCGCCGCGGTGTACGGCGAACGAGACCGGACCAGCAAGGCCGGCTCCGTCCTCCTGCGGCACGACGACCGAATCTACGCCAAGCAGTTTGTCAGCCGAAGACGGCACGGTTGCGAAATCCGTGGCCGCGAGTGCCCCGCCGACGATCCATTCAACGAGGTCGTTCTGCTTCGTGCCGGAGACTGCCCGAAGGGCAACCGGGCGCCCGTCCCGGAGCACAGTGACGCGATCGGCAATGCGGAAGACCTCGTCTAACCTGTGCGTCACATAGAGAAGGCCGAGGCCGCTCGCCTTAAGACGCAACAGCTTCTCGAGCAGAAGGTCCACATCGGCGGCCGGCAGTGCCGCCGTGGGTTCATCCAGCACCAGCAGGTCGCTGTTGTGGGCGAGTGCCCGAGCGATGGCCACGATCGACTTCTCGGCGGCGGACAGGGACCCGACCCGGAGCTCGGGATCGATATCGCTTCCCATCAGGCGGAGCGCGCCCCGCGCCGCCGCCGCGGCCGCTCTCCACTGGATGATGTGACCTCTTTGGGGGTAGCCCGCCAGGAGCGCGACATTCTCCGCGACCGTCATGGCGTCGACGAGGCCGAGATCCTGATGAATGAACGTGATGGGCAGGCGTGCTGAGGTCGGTTCGACGACCTCGCCGCGCCATTTCACCACCCCGGCTGTCGGCGGGTAGATACCCGCCAGGATCTTGATCAAGGTCGACTTGCCGGCCCCGTTCTGGCCGAGCAGCGCATGGATCTCGCCGCGTCCGATCGCAAGATCCACCCCGTCCAATGCGAGGGTCGCGACGAACTGCTTCTTGATCCCGATCAGTTCGAGGAGGTCGGGCTCCGCCCGGGCCTTCTCGGGCCCGATCGTCAAGGATTGACGCCCCAGATCTTCAGGTAATGGCCCTTGTAGTCGTTCTCCGGGACGAACAGGTTCTTGGTTCCGCCAGCCTGATCGACGTTGGCTGAGGTGACCAGGTAGGGCGGCTGCACGAATCCGCTCGGCGGTGCGTTGTTGAAGGCTCGATTGAACTCGTCGACGGCCTGATAGGCCTGCAGCTCGATAGGCTCCGAGACGGTAACAGTCTGGTACTGGTTGCCCTTACGAATTCGCTCATAGGCGGAACGGTTGCCGTCCGCACCGATGAGCTTGACCTGGTCGGGAGAGACACCCGCGCTGCGCAGCGACGGGATCGCAAAATCAAGCGCGTTGTCGCCCACCGAGGTGACGTAGAGCGGAACGCCGAAACGCTGGACCCAGCTCGTCGTCAGTTGCGGCATGCGCTGTGCCACCTCGGATGCCGGGAAGCTGACGTAATCCAGCACCGTGCAACCGGAGCAGGCCTTGATGGCGTCGCGGGTCGCACCGGATTTGGTGGCCGCGATCTGGTATTCGTTATGGGTGACGACCACGACCTTGGCCTTCCCATTGCTGTCGGCGATCGCCCAGTCGGCCTCCGCTTTGCCGATCTCGCGCGGGTCTTCCTGGATATTGACGAAGAGATGCAGGTCGGGCGCCGGCCCGGGAAGTGAAGCCGCATGCAGTCCGATCACCGGGATGCCTTGGCCGACCGCTGTCCGGATCGGGTCCTGAAGGCTGGAAGCGTCCGCGAAGATCGCGATCCCGTTTGGCTTCAGGGCGATGGCCTGATTGAAGCCCGCGAGCCAAGTAGCAGGGCTGCCCTTGCCGTCGATCACGGTAAGGTTCCAGCCGAGTTTAGCGGCGGCCTCCTTCATGTAGAGGCCATACTCGCGAGAGATGTCGTTCTGCTCGTCTCCCGACAGAAACACAAGCGTCTTGCCCTGGGCCGGCTTGGGAGCGCTCGTCGGACCTTGCCAGGTTGTCTGTGGCCCGGCGTAGCGCTCGACAGCAGCCTTGGCTTCGGCAACCGTATCCTCGGCCCACGCGGGCTGGGCGGAAATCACAATTCCTGCGGCCGCGAACAGCCCGGCTAGCTTAACTTGCGAACGCATGGTCGTCTCCTCCGAAAGCGTCTTTGTCGGCGCCATTTAAGGCCAGTGTTGCGAAAGCGAAGATGCTGGTCAAGCCCGTTTTGGATCGATCTAAATCGGTTGGACAGCGGGTTCGGCGGCGACCTATGGTCCCCGCCGGAACACATCGCTCAGGGGAGTTCTGCAGGCCGCCATGATCGACGCCGAAGCGCAACGCCAAGCCACGTTGAGCGATGTCGCCGCCCGGGCGAGCGTTTCGCGCGCCACAGTCTCACTGGTGCTCAGGCAAAGCCCTCTTGTTGCGCCAGGGACCCGCGAGCGCGTTCAAAAAGCCATCTTGGATGTCGGCTACGTTTACAACCGTGGTGCCGCGCGGTTGCGGACAGGCCTGTCCGGGACCATCGGGGTCATCGTGCCTGAGATCACCAATCCGTTCTATGCCGAGCTCACGGCCGGGATTGACGAAACGCTTGATGCGGCTGGCCGGCTCGCCTTCCTGGCCAATTCGAACGAAAGCCCGGACCGCCAGCAGCGCTTCCTGCGCCGCATCAAGGAGCAAGGTGTCGACGGGCTCATCCTGTGCGCGGCCGTCGGAACCACGCCAGCGCTGATTGCACAAATCAAGGCTTGGCGTATTCCCTGCGTCCAAATCCTGCGAACCTTGGACGGCGCCGATGGCGATTTCGTCGGCCCGGACTTCGGACGCGGCATCGCGGTCGTCGTTGAACATCTCGCCGCCCGGCACCACAGCCGGATCGTCCTTCTGCCGAGCAGCAAGGACACCTCCGCTTCGCGGGACCGCATCGATGCCTTCGTGTCGTGCATGCGCCAACGCGGCCTGGGGCCTGGGCTCATACGGCCATGCGATCCGTCGCGGGCCGCCGCTGCGGCCGAGGTGGGCCGGCTGCTTGAAGAGGCCAAGCCGCCCACGGCTTTCATCTGTCACAACGACCTCATGGCGCTCGGCGCGGTCGAAGAGTTGAGGCATCGGGGATTGGTGCTCGGCGCCGGTGTGTCTGTCATCGGCTTCGACGACATCCCAGAGGCTTGCCACGCGGTTCCGCGCCTCAGCACAGTCGCAACCTTTCCGAACCGGGTTGGCAGCCGGGCGGCAGATCTGGTGCTGCGCCGGATCGCCTCGCCTCCATCCCGCTACGAGCGTCTGCTCATCGAGCCGCAATTGATCCTGCGCGACACATGACCCTCCGCGAGCCCTGGCCGCTCTCGATCGTGACCGGGTTTCTGGGGAGCGGCAAGACCACGCTGATCACCGGGCTGCTGCGACGTCCTGACATGGCCGACACGGTTGTGATCGTGAACGAATTCGGTGAGATCGGTCTCGACCATCACCTGATCAAGCAGGTGACGGATCAGGTCGTCCTTCTTCCCAATGGATGCCTCTGCTGCACGATTCGACAAGACATCGTCCAGACGCTGCGCGAATTGCACCGCGGCTGGCTCGTGGGAGATATCCCGGAGTTCGGGCGAGTTCTCGTGGAAACTACGGGCCTTGCCGAGCCGTCACCATTGCTGGCTTCGCTGGTCGGCCATCCGGTACTGGCCGACGTTTTTGCGCTGCGGGCCGTCGTGACGGTGATCGATGCCGAATACGGCCTGCGTCATCTCGAGGATCACGCAACCTGCTGGCAGCAAGTCTGTGTTGCAGATCACCTGGTGATCTCAAAGTGTGACCTGGCCCAGCGCGAAGCTATTGAGGGGTTGCACCGGCAATTGACCAACATCAATCCCCTGGCTTCCATCAGCCGCTTCCCGGCCGATGAGCAGCCCGATTTCTTGTTCGAGCGCACGGCCGACCGGCCGCGTCGTTCATCAATCGCCTGTGCTCCCGTAGCGGGTCATCTAGCTCACACCGAAACCGTCATCTTGAGGTCCGAGGGGCCCGTCTCCTGGCGTAAGTTCCAGGTCTGGCTAAACGCTCTGCTAGAACAGTTCGGCTCCCAGGTCCTGCGGCTGAAAGGCTGCCTCAAATTCGATGATGCGCCGGAGTCAATGATCGTTCAGGCCGTCCATCATAGCTTCTACCCGCTCGTGGGCGCCCCGAGCTACATGGACGCAAATGGCTTTTTGGTGCTCATTACGGTTGGGCAGCTTCAGGCGGACGTGGAGCGAGGTTTCGCCCTGTGCCAAACGGAGAACGAGGCCGGCCCCTGAACGAGATGACCATGGAAACTAACGGCCCAGGGCTCGCCCGATCCGGGTGGTGCAGGTGCGCGACATGGGGTTCAGTGCCGCCCAACGTCTCGCGATGCCATGCTCTTGGCGCAGCGGGCGAGACCGTGCAGGCTTCCCCGGAAGGCCTCCCAACACCGACGTGCCTGCCCCAAGGCCTCACGCTACATCCTGCATTTGTTCTAGGAGCTTTTCAGGTTGTCGGATAGTCGCGCACTCGAATGCCCATCGCGTTGTGGATCGCATTGGCAATCAACGCGCCGACGCCGCAGATGCCAAGTTCGCCCACGCCCTTGGCTTACATCGGAAGGACCGCAGGTCCGTCTCGTCCATGATGGTCACGTCGTGATGCGGGATGTCGCGTGGACCGCCCCCCGTAGCTGGCCAGCTTATGGTGGACGAAGAGGCCGAAGCGCCCCTAGACCGCGAGTTCTTCCATCAGCCCTGCGCGGCCCCCATCGGTATGGCTCCGATCAACTCCGCATGCTCGCGGTCTGCGCGGCCGGGCGCCCGACCGTCTACGTCCCTGGGCAGGCTCCCGGAAAACAGGCGTCAGGGGATGCCGAGGTTCGACATGAAGTCGCGACCGGACAGGAGGATTTCGTCGTCGGACAAGGCATAGCCGTAAACCTGGGCCTCGTACTCCACCGACATGGCCGCGGCATAGCCGGCTCGGTGCAGCCCTTCCGTCAGAGTCGGGAAATCGATGTTGCCGCGCCCGAGCGGTGGGAAGATGAAGTCTGGGAAGCGCCCTGCTCCATCCTTCAAGTGAACGTGAACGATCTGGTCCCCTAGCTCGTCGATAACCCGCATGGGGTTTTCGCCCTGCACGATCAGATGGCTGGGATCGAAATTGATGCGGAAGGGAACTCCAGGCAGGTCGGCTCGGAGGCGGTGGTAATCGTCCACGCTGCAGAACATGTGCCCGGCGATGGCTTCGATCGCGAGCGTCACCTTGGCGCGCCCAGCATGTTCGGTCGCCGCCGAAACGGCCTCGGCGAACCACGGCCACCCTTCACCCTTAGTCCCGTTCGGTGCCAGCGGACCCGAAAGGATGTGGACGACCGGAATCTCCAGATCCCGGGCGAGGTCGACGCACCCCATAACGAACACGAGCGCGGCCTTCCTGCCAGCCGGATTGGCGTCGACCATCGGAATGTGCGCGCCAAGGGCAGGCAGGGAAATATCCATCTCGTGGGCTGCGATGAGGACAGCCCTGCGGTCTGCCTCGCCGACGTCGGGTGTGATGTGGGCCTTGGCCCAGGGAAGCGTCTCTGCGTTGAGCTCGACGGCCTTATAGCCGGCTTTCTTGGCGCGGCGGAACACCTCGACGAGGGGAAGGTCGGGGAGGCTTACACTGTGCAGGCAGGATCTCATGTCCATCGCCTTAGTAGGTTGGAACGATAAACGGCGCATCCGCAGCGAGCGGAAGGTCGACCCAGCGGCCGGATTGCATGGAGAGGTATGCCCCCTGGATGAGTTCCTGGGCTTTCAGACCGTCCTCACCTGTGATCACCGCCGGGCGGTTCTGCTGGACGCTGTCGATGAAGGACCGCATCTGCGCATAGTACGGGCTCCGCCGGGGCGGCTTGACCGTGATCCACCCGCCTTCGAACGCCTTCCACCAAGCGTCGGGGTAATGCGCCTCGGTGAGGACATCCGGCAAATCCTTAGCGCGCTTCTCCGTGTAGACCGCGAGCGGGGCTGCATGGAACGGGTTCAAGGTCTCGCTGGCGATGTGGATAGTTCCCTCGGAGCCGTAGATGTCGGTGCCGTCGCCGATGTCTGGGGAATAGCGGTTGCCTGAAAGGCAGCCTCGATCACCCTTGGTTCCACGGGTTAGAAGGAAGATGTTGTCGTCGACCCGTTCGGGGAGCACGCTATGAGCGAGTTCCGCGAAAACCGCGGCATAGTCACCGACCAGGTATCGCAGCAAGTCGATGCGGTGGATGGTGAGATCGATGATGGTGGCGCCGCCAGACTGTGCAAGGTCGTACCGGTAGCGGGTCGCCGCCGGATAGGCGGTCGATTTCTCCGAGTAGTTGGATTTGTACTGGTGGACGGTACCGATGAAGCCGGAGTCGATCAGCCTCTTTGCAATTTGGACCTGAGGCCAGAATCGCTGGTTGAAGCCTACCTGCAGCAGGACCTTGGCGTCTCGGCAGGCATCTACCATGCGCTGGGCGGACTGCACATCGAGCGTTAGCGGCTTCTCGCAGAAGACATGCTTGCCGTGAGCGGCTGCGGCGAGCACGCCCTCCTCATGGAAGCGATTGGGCGTGGCGACGATCACCGCGTCGATGTCGGAGGCATCGAGCATAGCTTCAAGCTTGTCGTAGACTCTCCCGCCGAACTCAGCGCTCAACGCCTTGGCACGGGCAAGATCGCGGTCGAAGATGGCAGTGAGAGCGGCTCCCTCGGTGCGCTGTATGGTCGGCGCATGGCTCAGGCGCATGATGGCGCCCGCTCCGATAAGTCCGATGCGAACCGGTGCGGGCTCATTGCGGTTGGTCATTATCGTCTCGCGTTTTGGAGGGGGACATCGGAATCACTTGATAAGGCGCAGCTCCCCGCGGCGGATGAAGGTCCTCACGGGGCCGCCAGGACGATCCGACATTCGGAGTAAGCAATGAGCGACCAGCAGACACACGGCATTGACCGCGGACTGACCGACTACGGGGATCGCGACTTCGCCCGTTTCCTGCGCCGCTCGTTTGCGCGCTCAATGGGCCTTTCACGGCAGACATTGAGCAAACCGATCGTCGGCATCGCGATGACGCCATCCGGCTTCAACAATTGCCACCGCACTATGCCGGAACTAGTGGAAGCCGTAACTAGGGGCGTTACTGAGGCCGGCGCCCTGGCGCGCCCGTTCCCGACCGTGTCGCTGGGCGAGGTCTTCCTCAATCCTACCAGCATGATGTACCGCAACCTCATGGCCATGGACACCGAGGAGATGATCTGCGCCCAGCCCATGGATGCGGTCGTGCTCATCGGCGGCTGCGACAAGACGGTCCCGGCGCAGCTGATGGGTGCTGCCTCGGCCGGTCTTCCAGCTATCCAACTCGTGACAGGTCCCATGATGACGGGTCGCCACAAGGGCCAGCGGCTCGGTGCCTGCACCGACTGCAGAGGCTTCTGGGCGAAGTACCGGGCCAACTCCATCGACTCCGATGAGATCGAGGCGGTCGAGGGGCGCCTTTCGGTCACGGCCGGAACTTGTGCCGTGATGGGAACCGCCTCAACGATGGCCTGCATCGCCGAAACGCTCGGCATGTCGCTGCCCGGCACCGCCGCGATCCCAGCGGTCCACGCGGACCGCCTGGTCGCAGCCGAGGAGTCGGGCAAGGCTGCGGTCCGGCTCATCGAAAGCAAGATTACGCCGAGCCAGTTGATCACCGAAAAATCGGTCGAAAACGCGGTCCGCGTGCTCCAGGCGCTCGGCGGCTCAACCAACGCCATCGTACACCTGACCGCGATCGCCGGGCGGCTTGGCATCAAGATTTCGCTCGAGCGCTTCAACCAGATCTCAGACGAGACGCCGGTGCTAGTTGACCTGAAGCCGGTGGGCGAAGGCTACATGGAGGACTTTCATGCTGCCGGCGGCCTGGGCGCGCTCCTCTGGGAACTGCGGTCGCTGCTGCACCTGGAGACGCTCGACCTCGAGGGCCGCACGCTCGCCGAGCGCCTGGACAGCCCGCCTGCATGGATCGACCGAAGCGTCATTCGCCCGCTCGAGAGCCCCGTCTCCCCGGTTGGTGGCCTAGTGGCGCTGAAGGGAAGCCTCGCCCCGGACGGTGCGATCTTCAAGAGGGCCGCGGCAACGCCGTCGCTGTTCGAGTCCGCGGGCCGTGCAGTGGTCTTCACCAGCCTCGAAGACCTCTCGGCACGCATTGACGACCCCGGGCTCGACGTCCGCGAAGGCGACATACTAGTCCTCCAAAACGCCGGGCCTCATGCCGCGGGGATGCCTGAGGCAGGTTACCTGCCCATTCCAAAGAAGCTGGCGCAGGCCGGGGTCAAGGACATGGTCCGGATCTCCGATGCGCGCATGTCGGGAACCGCCTTCGGGTCTATCGTCCTGCACGTTGCGCCCGAGTCAGCAATTGGCGGCCCGCTCGCCGCGGTGCGCGACGGCGACCGCATCCGCCTCTCCATCGATCAGAAACGGATCGACCTCCTGGTTCCCGAGGAAGAGATCCACCAGCGTTTGCAGGGTTTCCAGCCTCCAGCGGCGCCCGCCCGCGGCTACAAGGCGCTCTATCGTCGCACGGTAACGCAGGCTCCGGAAGGCTGTGACTTCGACTTCCTCACCCAGGCCGGGACCAACAGCAGCGAGCAGCCGCTCGCACCGGGGCACGCAGGCCAACGGGCGGCGGGGGGTTCGGCGCGGCAGGCGTGCTGATCCCAAGGCGCACTGCTGGTCGACACCAGAGGCCTATACCGAACGCTTGCTCTACAGACGATGAGTATCATTTGCCTTGACTGAGGCGCCACCGCATGGCTGTCAGTGCACTAGGCTCAGGACCCATTAAACCACTTGCGGTGTAGCGGGTGGGTTGATTTATTGACGGTGGGAGGAGCCCGCCATGAGCAACCTTTTCTGGTTATCCGACAAGCAGATGAAGCGGATCGAGCCCCACTTCCCGCTGTCCCACGGAATGCCCCGGGTTGACGACCGCCGGGTAATCAGCGGGATCATCCATGTCTTGCGCAACGGCCTGCGCTGGCGCGACGCGCCCGCCGATTATGGGCCGCATAAAACGATCTACAACCGCTTCGTCCGGTGGAGCCGTCTGGGCGTGTTCAACCGGATCTTCGCAGCTCTGGCCGGAAAAGCGGGAGAGCCGGACCGACTGATGATCGACGCCACCCCCCTGAAGGCTCACCGCACCGCCGCCAGTCTCCTCAAAAAGGGGCTCTTCCCCGATGTATTGGGCGTACCAAAGGCGGCCTGAACTCCAAGTTGCAGGCGGTCTGCGATGGCCAGGGCCGGCCTCTGATCCTACTCCTGACCGAGGGTCAAACCAGCGACTACAAGGGCGCTGCGCTGATGCTGGGCGACCTCCCCGGCGCCAAGGTCATGCTTGCAGACCGCGGCTACGATGCCGACTGGTTCCGAGACGCCCTGGCCAAACGCGGCATCGCCGCCTGCATCCCTTCCAAGATCAACCGCAAGGTCCCCATCGCCCACGACCAGGTCCTCTACCGCCAGCGTCACCGCATCGAAAACATGTTCGGCAGGCTCAAGGACTGGCGTCGCATCCACACCCGCTACGACCGCTCCGCTCACACCTTCATGGCCGCCATCGTGATCGCAGCCACCGTAATGTTCTGGCTATGAAACAATGAGTTCCTGAGCCTAGATAGCACCAGGAGCGCATTAAACCTACCGGCACCAAGCGCATCGATTCCGTCGTGCTGTTTGCTTCCGGAGCCAACACGGCTACGCGTAACAAACAATATGTGGCAAAGTTCCGGGCGTGCATGAATTGGTTAGCCCGCCGGTCAGCTTGGCCGTTCGGGGGGCGCTCCAATTCGGCGCACTTGGTCAGCTTCGTCCTAACCGCGGCGCCGCTGCGCATTTACGCGGGACAATCGCAATGAGGTCGGACATGAAGCAGATGGGATCGTCGGCTTTTGCAGCCACGGGATCGTGGTTGATCGTACTGACCGAGGCGGCCCGGCTGACGTGGGCTGGCATGGCCCTGGCCACACGTATTCGGGGCCCGCTTGCCGCAACATTGCCGAAGGCCACGCGCTTCGTGCATGTGGCGGCACTGACATTCGCTGTGGCGGTAGGCTTCGTCGCAACGCCGGGCGAGGCGGGAACACACAAGAGCCTTCAAGAGTACAAGGCCTTGAACAGGGCGCAGGCGATGCGTGCGCTGGGATATTCCGAGTCCGCTGCGACGAGCCGTCTCTGTCCTTCCATGAACCGTGAGGCGAAGGTCTTGCGAGGCGACCTTCTCCAATTCTACTCGATCCCAGCCATCGAGTTGGCGCGCGATGCCCAGACCCGCGCTGGAACGCGGGCCGGCGCGGCGGAGGCCAAAGCGGATATGCGCAATCCGTGGCGGTACTGCGACGGCTTGGACGAGGTCCTCTCGGTCTGGCGCAGTTACACGTTGCGCCCGGACACAGAATATCCGTAGCTACGAGGCTGCGGCCAACCGGTTGCGGCACGGCAGGCGGTTTTGCTGTTTTCGCGAGAGGTTCGCGGCGTGAGAGGCTGCCAGTCGAGGAACCTACGCCGTTGAAGTTGAACCGTTTTCAAGCCCTTGCTGCGCGTATGCCGCATCGAGGACGATCGGCGCTCCGATGAGGGCTCGCGACATGCGGTCGAAAGCGTCGTGCCGGTGGTTCCCACCGATGATCGACTGCGCGTAGGTCTGGAGTGTCATATCGAACTTGGCGTGGCCGAGCAGGGCTGCGACGTCCATCACAGAAAGGCCGTTCTCGATCATCCACGACGCTGCGAAATGCCTAAGCGCGTGGAAGTGGAACCGCTCGCCGTCGTCCAGTAGGCCGGCGCGCGCGAGAAGCTTGTCCCAATGCGCGTGGTGAAAAGACGAATGAACCACGCGGTTGCCCTCCCGATCCGAACGATCAGATCGTCCGGATCGAGCTGGAAGAAGCGATCGATGTAGTCGATGCATCGCGGCGATGTGAGTCGGCATGGGAACGTCGCGCCTGCCGGCAGGGGTCTTCGGCCCCATCAGTCCATCCAATCTCGACAGGTTCTTTCGGACGCGCATCAGGCGGCGCTCGAAGTCGATGTTGCCGAGGCACAGCCCCATGATTTCGCCGTACCGCAACTCGCAGAAGGCGGCGACGTTGACGACCAGGCGCAACGTGGCCTGAGCGTGTGCGTGGGCGCCCTTCAGCTTTTCCTCCGCCGCCTTTGAGAGCCGAGTAATTTCTTCGGGCCTTGAAGGTTCCGATTACCGCTTGAGCGGAGCCGCGAAGCTCCTTATGCCGGCCGCAACCACGTTCGTTCTAACACAGCCATGCTTCACAGCGAAATCGACGATCTGCCTGAGCATCTGGCCGGTAGCGGGCTGACTTTGGCTTGAGCCCGTCCTCGTTCGTCGTCTCGGCATTGAACTTCTCGACCCGTACCGTCGTGAGTTCCTTGAACTTCAACTTTCCGATGTTTGGCACGATGCTCCTCCGCACGCCTATATCAATCGAGCACTGACGCGGTCGGGAGGGCGATAGACGGTCCGGTCGAGCCTGTAAGGGCTCCGCCCGCCGCGCTGGCTTGATCGTTGCTTGCGTGCGGCAGACTGTACCGGTGGAGGAGACGTTTTGATCGCACCGACTTCCTTCGACCGGGTCACGCTTCATGCCGCCTACCGGGAGGGGCTTGATCCGCAAAGCGTCGTAACCGAGGCGTTCTCTCGCCTGCAGGCGCTCGACGATCCCGGCATTTTCATCGCGACCACCGAACCCGCCGCCGGCCGGGCCCTTGAGGCTCTAGGCCCCTTCGACCCTGAGCGGAAGCCTTTGTGGGGTCTGCCCTTCGCCATAAAGGACAATATCGACCTGCACGGTGTGCCGACCACGGCCGGCTGCCCGGAGTTCGCGTTCACGCCTCAGCGATCCGCCACCGTGGTCGCTCGGCTCATGGCGGCCGGCGCGATCCCCATGGGCAAGACCAATCTCGACCAGTTCGCAACGGGTCTTGTCGGCGTGCGAACACCCTATCCGGTGCCGCGCAACAGCTTCGATCCCGCCGTCGTGCCGGGCGGTTCCTCATCGGGTTCTGCGGTCGCGGTCGCTCGGGGCCTTGTCACGTTCGCGCTTGGCACCGATACGGCGGGCTCCGGGCGCGTGCCGGCAGGTCTGAACAACATCGTGGGACTGAAGCCGACGCTCGGCGCCATCCCGTTGCGTGGTGTCCTGCCGGCCTGCCAGACCCTCGACTGCGTGTCGATTTTCGGGCTGACGATAGATGACGCGTGGGCGGCTTTCGCAGCCGCGGCTGGCTATGACGCCGAGGATGCCTGGTCAAAGCAGGTGCCGCTCGGGCGCCCTTGCCACGCGCTTCCGCAACTGCAACTCGGCATACCCGATTCCGCCAGCCGAAAGTTCTTCGGCGACCGGCATTCCGAAGCGGCCTTCGACCAAGCTCTCGACCTTTATCGCGGGCTGGGACTGGATCTCGTCGAGATCGATTTCGCACCATTGTTCGAAGTTGCAGCCCTGCTGTACGAGGGCGCCTGGGTGGCCGAGCGCTATGCCGCCTTGCGGGCCTTCATCGAACGCGCCCCGGCGGCCCTGCACCCCACGACGGCGCGCATCGTCCTCGGCGCCCGGACCTTGTCGGCCGCGGATGCCTTCACCAGCATCTACCGCCTCGCGGAACTTCGGCGTCTCGTGGAGCCGATGTGGAGCCGCATCCAGATGTTGGCCGTACCGACGATCCCACGGCCCTATACATTGGCCGAACTCGATGCCGACCCGATCGGCCCGAATTCGGCGCTCGGAACCTATACGAATTTCGTCAACCTGCTCGATCTCTGCGCCTTGTCGGTGCCCGGCCCGTTCCGCAACGATGGCTTTCCGGCCGGCACGACTCTCATCGCACCGGCCGGCCGGGATGCCGCCCTGGCGTCGCTAGGCCGCGCGTTCCAGAGCGCCGCCGGGTTGCCGCTCGGCGCCACCGGACAGCCTCTGCCGCCGGCGATATACGGGCGCGAAACCACCGATCCGTCGCAGGAAGCCGAACTGGTCGTGGTCGGGGCACATTTGTCGGGCATGCCCCTCAATGGCGAACTCGTCGCGGCGGGCGCGCGCTACCTCCGCGATGCCGCCACCACCCCCGACTACCGGCTCTATGCCCTGCCGGGAAACGCCACGCGACGGCCGGGGCTGCTGCGCGTCATGGACGGGACCGGAATGCCTATCGCCACGGAGGTCTGGGCGCTCCCCTATGAAGCTCTCGGGCGATTCGTGGCCGAAATCGGCGCGCCTCTCGGGATCGGGACCGTGCGGCTTTCGGACGGGACGTCTCCCAAGGGTTTTCTTTGCGAGGCCATCGGCTTGTCGGGCGCAAAGGACATATCATCCTATGGCGGATGGCGCGGCTACATGCGCGCGACCTCGGCCTGACTCGCCGTTCTCGGCGAGTCAGCGGCCGTACCGCCCGACACAAGGCTAACCAGCGCTGCCCCGACGTCCTCATCGGCGCAATGGCGCCGCTGCCGTGGCTGAGATCGTGTCCGAATACCGGGCCCGCCCATGGCTCGGGTCAAGCCAGGGTTCGGATCACGCTGACATGGGCCGCCACAATGCGCCAGCCTTCGGGCATCCGAACCCAACTCTGCATCTGCCGGCCGGTCTGGTCAGGGGCGCTGTTCCGCCGGAACAGCGTCGAGACCGTCGCGAAGTCGCGGCCGAAGGTCGTGATCACTGTACGTCGGAGTTCGCGCCCAAGTCCGGCGGCCGGCCGGCTTGCACGAAAGGCGGCGATCTCCGAGTGACCATAGAGGATCTCGCCGGTTCCGTAGCGAATGGTCCGGTCATCGCGCCAGAACAGGGCGTCAAGCGTCGCGACGTCGTTTTCGACGAGCGCCCGTTCGTATCGGGCGGATTCGGCCTCAACCTCGGCGAGGATCTCTGGATGATTGATCATTCCGTCTCTCTGGGATCCGTATCGATGAGCAGTCGCTAAGCTCGACCATTGCGTCGAGCTTGCCTCTCCAAGCTGATTCGAGAAAGGGCTGGTTCGCCTGCGAGAAGAAAGCGGCGCCGCAATCGCGACGGGACCTCGCGCAAGGTTTTCCGTGCCAGGCGGCTGGCGCGACTACATCAGGAGCAAAGACCTTTGCTCGGTGCCGCAACATTGAGCAGCGCGAGAGTTGCCGGGAAAATCAAAGGTCGAGCAACCGTGCTCCGCATTGACGGCTCGACCGCGACTTCCGCTGGCATGGTCTTTGCGAAGCTTTCTCCATCACAGGAGAAGGCTGCATGCTTAAGGTGATTAATCGCCGCCGGTTCCTTCAAACCACGACCGCCGGGGCCAGCATGCTCTTGTCCGGCACGTGGTCGGCGGGAGGCGCCCGGGCCGCCGAGGACCTTACGATTGGCGTAGTCTACGTGGGCGCGCGCGACGACTTCGGCTGGAACCAGGCGCATGCGGTCGGCGTCGCAGCCTTGAAGCAGGTCCCCGGGGTGAAGGTCATCGAGGAAGAGAACGTCCCCGAAACCGATGCCGTCTCCAAGACGATGGAGTCCATGATCAGCCTCGATGGCGCCAAGCTGATCCTGCCGACCTCGTTCGGCTACTACAGCCCGTTCGTGGTCGACGAGGCCAAGGCCAATCCCGACGTGCAGTTCCGCCACGCGGCCCCGCTGTGGAAGCCCTCGGACCCGAAGAATGCGGGCTCGTATTTCGCGTTCCTGGACCAGGCCCACTACATCGACGGGGTCGCGGCAGGCCTTGCCTCGAAGACCGGCAAGCTTGGTTTCGTGGCCGCGAAACCAATCGGCATCGTCCTGCGCAACATCAACTCATTCCTGACCGGCGCCCGCACGACCAATCCCGGGTCGACCGTCCAGGTGATCTTCACTGGCGACTGGTCCCTGCCGGTGCGGGAAGCAGAGGCTACCAACGCGCTCGTCGACGCCGGTTGCGATCTGATCACCTGCCACGTGGACGGTCCCAAGGTGGTCATTCAGACGGCCGAAACCCGCGGGGTCAAATGCTGCGGGCACAATGCCGACCAGTCCCCGCTGGCGCCGAAGGGTTTTGTCACCGGGGCGGAATACAAGTGGGGCACGATCTACACCGGCTTCGCCGGCCTGATCGGCAAGGGCGAGACCCTGCCCAACATCACCTTCGGCGGATACGAAAAGGACATGGTGCAGAACTCGCCTTACGGCGCCGGAATGACCGAGCCGGCCAGGAAGGCCGCCGATGCCGCCATTGTCGACCTCAAGGCCGGCAAGCCGATCTTCAAGGCGCCGGTGAAGGACAACAAGGGAACGGTGGTGCTGCCCGACGCGCCTTACGACAACTACGCCGAACCCTTGAACAACATGACCTACCTGGTCGAAGGCGTGATCGGCTCGACGAGCTAGGTCCGTCATAGCTTTCGAGGAGGCGGCACGCCCCATGACCGATCTCGCTGCAGCATCGGCCTCGCACCCGGGGGCCGCTCCGAGGCTACGCTCGGCACTGCCGGAGTGGCTTCGTGGCGGGGCGGAATTCGTGGTGATCCCGGTGCTCGCGGTGCTGGCCGCGCTGGTGATCTTTTCGATTTTTCTCATGCTGGTCGGCAAATCGCCGCTGACCTTCCTCGATCTCGTCTGGGTGGGCGGGTTCGGCACCCGCTTTTCCTGGGGAAACACTCTGGAGCGTGCATCCCCGCTGATCCTCACGGCGCTCGCCGTGGCGATCCCAGCCCGTCTCGGCCTCGTCATGATCGGCGGCGAAGGCGCCTTGGTGCTCGGCGGGTTCGCGGCAGCCGCGGCCGCGGTTCCGTTCGTCGGCAGCGGCGTTTCGGCCTGGCTCGTCATGCCGCTGATGGTTCTCTCCGCCCTGGTGGCGGGCGGGGTTTGGGTTGGCATCGCCGGCTGGCTGCGCTTTGCGCGCGGCGTCAATGAGACGATCTCGTCGCTGCTCCTGTCCTATATCGCCATCGCTATAATGCTATTCTTCGTCGAGGGGCCGTTGCGCGACCCGGCCCAGACCGTGAAGGCCTCTACGCTGCCGATCGGTGCCGCTTATGCGATTGGCAAAATACCCGGCTTCGGCGTGCATTGGGGCTTCGTCACAGGTGTCATACTGGCGCTGCTCCTTGCCGTGCTGATGTCGCGGACGACCTTCGGCTTCGCGGCCCGGATCACCGGCGGCAATCTGCGCGCCGCGCAGGCGCAAGGTCTGCCGGTTGGTAGGCTCATCCTGACCTGCACCGCTATCGCGGGTGCTTGCGCCGGCCTGGCGGGCTATTTCGAAGTGGCCGCCGTCCAGGGTCGGGCCAATTCCTCGCTCGCCATCGGCTACGGCTTCACCGGAATCCTGGTGTCATTCCTGTCGAGGCACAACGCGGCCGCCATCGTGCCGGTCGCGATTCTGTTCGGCGGCCTCGGGGCGGCGGGCGGCCTCGTGCAGCGACGGATGGGCATGCCGGATGCGACCGTGCTGGTCCTGCAAGGCTTTATCTTCGTCGTGCTCTTGGCCTCCGAAAGCCTGTACGGCAAATTCGATGTCTTTCGCGCGGCGGCAACCGGGGGAGAGCGGACGTGAGCCCGTCGCCGCTGCTCATTGTCCTGACCGCCATGCTCGGGGGCGCGATCCGGGTCTCAACGCCGTTCATGTTCGTGGCCCTCGGCGAATGCCTGACGGAGAAGTCCGGGAGGATCAATCTCGGTCTCGAAGGCACGCTCGTGCTCGGCGCGATGGTCGGCTATGCGGTCGCCTATATGACCGGTTCACCCTGGCTCGGCGTGCTTGCCGGAGGCTGCGCCGGCATCCTGCTCGGCGCCATGCACGGCGTCCTGTGCTCGCTGCCGAAGGTCAACGACATCGCCATCGGCATTGCCATGATGTCGCTCGGCACGGGTCTCGCCTTCTTCTTCGGCAAGGCCTTCATCCAGCCGCAGGCGCCGCATCTGCCCTCGATCCCGCTCGGCGCCTGGGTGAGCAATCCGAAACTCGCGGTGGCGCTCAACATCAACCCGCTTTTCTTCGTCGGCATACTGACGGCCTTCGCGATGGCCTGGGCGTTCCGCAACACGCGTTGGGGACTGATTGTCCGGACCACGGGCGACAGCGCCGCTGCCGCGCGGGCGATGGGCATATCGGTGGATAACGTGCGGTTCCTGGCGACCGCCGCCGGGGGCTTCCTGGCCGGGGTCGGCGGATCCTTCCTGTCCCTCTACTACCCCGGATCGTGGAACGAAGGTCTGTCCTCCGGGCAAGGGCTAATGGCGGTGGCCCTTGTCATTTTCGCCCGTTGGGACCCGATCCGTTCCGTCTTGGCCGCCCTGCTGTTCGGAGCAGCCGGGGCGCTCGGCCCCGCGCTGCAATCGGTCGGCATCTCGCAAGGCTATTACCTGTTCAACGCTGCTCCCTACATCCTGACGTTGTTGATCCTGATCGGGTCATCCAGCTCGAAACAGTCATTCCGGGCCGCGCCGGGCGAACTGTCGATCACCAGATAGGACCGGTCCATGAACGGCTTGGGTGGCCTGAACAAATCCCCGAAGGGCGTGGTGCTTGGCCTCGTCCAACTGCAACTGCCCGTGGTCAAGACCCCGGACGATCTTGCGGCGCAGGCAAGCAAGATCGTGCGCATGGTCGCCAAGGCGCGCGCCAATCTGCCCGGCATGGACCTCGTGGTCTTTCCCGAATACGCGCTGCACGGGCTCTCGATGGACACAAACCCCGCCATCATGTGCCGGATGGACGGGCCGGAGGTCGCCGCGTTCAGGGCAGCCTGTTCGGACAACAGGATCTGGGGCTGCTTCTCCATCATGGAGCACAATCCCGCCGGCAATCCCTACAATGTCGGGCTGATCATCGACGATGCCGGCGCTGTTCGGCTCTACTACCGCAAGATGCACCCCTGGGTGCCGGTCGAGCCCTGGGAACCCGGCGATCTCGGCATTCCAGTCATCGAAGGCCCGAAAGGGGCCAAGATCGGACTGATCATCTGCCATGACGGCATGTTTCCCGAGATGGCGCGCGAATGCGCCTACAAGGGCGCCGAGATCATGCTCCGGACGGCCGGCTACACGGCGCCGATCCGCGAGTCCTGGCGATTCACCAACCAGAGCAACGCCTTCTGCAACCTGATGGTCACCGCCAACGTGTGCATGTGCGGTTCCGACGGCACCTTCGATTCCATGGGCGAAGGTATGGTGGTCAACTTCGACGGCACGATCCTGGCGCATGGGAGCAGCGGCCGCGCGGACGAGATCATTACGGCCGAGGTGCGGCCTGATCTCGTGCGGGAAGCCCGCATCCACTGGGGGGTCGAGAACAACATCTACCAGCTCGGGCACCGTGGCTATACGGCCGTCCAGGGTGGCGCACGGGACTGCCCCTATACCTACATGCAGGATCTCGTCGCCGGGCGTTATCGCCTGCCCTGGGAGGACGAGGTCAGGGAAACCGATGGCGCCTCATGCGGCTTTGCGGCGCCGACCCGCAGCTACGGCGCCGGACAGCATAGCCAAGCAGGCGAGCCCAGCGCCCGGGTAGCCGCCGAATGACTGCCCTCTCGGTTCTCGATTCCGGCGGCGACCAAACGGCGGAGAAGCCCAGCTTCATCGCGGCCAACCCCTACCCCTGGCCATACGACGGCGACCTGCGCCCGGACAACACGGCCCTCGTGATCATCGACATGCAGACCGACTTCTGCGGCGTCGGCGGCTACGTCGACACGATGGGCTACGACCTTTCGCTCACCCGCGCGCCCATCGAACCCATTCGCCGCGTGCTCACCGCCATGCGGGACCGCGGCTATTCGGTCATACACACGCGGGAGGGGCATCGGCCCGACCTGGCCGACCTGCCGGCCAACAAGCGCTGGCGCTCGCGACGGATCGGGGCCGGCATCGGCGATGCGGGCCCCTGCGGCAAGATCCTGGTGCGGGGCGAGCCGGGATGGGAGATCATCCGCGAGCTGGCACCGCTTCCAGGCGAGGTCGTCATCGACAAGCCGGGCAAGGGCTCGTTCTGCGCCACCGACCTCGAACTCATCCTGCGCACGCGCGGGCTGCGTAACCTCGTGCTCACGGGCATCACGACCGACGTTTGCGTCCATACGACGATGCGCGAGGCCAACGATCGCGGATTTGAGTGCGTGATCCTCGAGGATTGCTGCGGCGCGACCGACCGCGGCAACCACGATGCCGCGATCAAGATGGTGACCATGCAGGGCGGCGTCTTCGGCGCAGTGTCGTCTTCGGGCGAGCTGATAGCGGGACTCGCAGGGTCGTGACGCGCCGGGCTTTCGTTAACCGCATCTCGATGAGCGGACCGGACGATGTTTCGAGCCTCGAAGCGGCTTTCAGGACGGGCCGCATCCGCCCCGCCTCGATCGTGGCGGTTTTCGGCAAGACCGAAGGCAATGGCTGTGTGAATGATTGGACGCGGGCGCTGGCCTCGCGGGCACTCCGCGATGCTTTGCAGGAACACGCGGGCGCTGAGGTTGCAGCGCAAGCCTGTGTCGTCATGTCGGGCGGCACCGAAGGGGCACTCGCGCCGCATATCACGGTATTCGAGGTTCGCCCCTCCACGGAAGCGGGGCAGGATGGCGCTCTGGCCATCGGCTGCGTCCAAACAGCCGATCTGCCGGCTGAAGAGATCGGCCGAGCGGGGCAGATCGATGCCGTGGCGGACGGGGTGCGCCGCGCCATGGCCGAAAGCGGAATTTCGAATCCGGCGGATGTTCACTTCGTGCAGGTCAAATGTCCGCTGCTGACTCCAGAGCGATTAGCCGAAGCCGCTTCGCGAGGCGCCGCATGTGTCACGCGTGAACCACTGAAGTCCATGGGTCTGTCACGGGCCGCTTCCGCGCTCGGGATCGCGGTCGCATTGGGCGAGGTCGACCGGGAAGCCCTGAGCCAACCGGCCATCGGGGCGGATTGGGAGCTTTTCTCGAGTCGCGCGTCCGCATCGGCCGGCGTGGAACTGCGCGGCCACGAGATCATCGTGCTGGGCACAGGGAAGGGGTGGTCCGGTCCCCTCCGGATCGATCACGCCACCATGAGCGATGCCCTGGATGTCGAGCCGGTTCGCTCCGCGCTGCGCCGCGTCGGGCTCGACAGCCCCGGCCAGCTTTCGCCCGATCAACGCTCGCGCGTGGTCGCGCTGATGGCCAAGACCGAGGCGTCGTCGACCGGGCTCGTCCGAGGCTACCGGCATACAATGCTAAGCGACTCCGATATTGCCGCCACCCGGCATGCACGCGGCTTCACGGCTGGCGTCCTGGCTGGCCTCTTGGGTCATGCGGAGATCTACGTGTCGGGCGGGGCCGAGCATCAAGGTCCCGACGGGGGCGGCCCTGTGGCCATCATCGTGGAAGCAGCCTAGGAGGGGAGAATGCGGCGTGCTGAAGGCCTCGGAGGGGAAGCATCGGTCGGCCGCAATAGCGCCGCGGCTGAGCCTGTCATGAGCGCCGTCGATACTGCCAAGCCGCTTCGCGCGATCGGGGTCTCGGCTCTCGACATGACGAAGCGCTTCGGCGCCTTCACGGCCCTCGATCACGTGAGCATCGACGTGCCGGCCGGGCAGTTTCATGTGCTGCTCGGCGAGAATGGAGCCGGCAAGTCGACCCTCGTCAAATGCATCATGGGATACCACCCTCCGGACGAGGGATCGCTGCTGGTCGACGGGCGCACGGTGGAAGTGCGCAACCCGCGCGATGCCCGCGCGCTGGGGATCGGGATGGTGTACCAGCAGTTCACGCTGGTGCCGTCGCTGACCGGCGCCGAGAACCTCGTCATCAACCGGGCCGACGTGCCGGCCGTGATCGACTGGCGGCAGGAACGGCGCAAGCTCGCGGCCTTCATGGAGCGTATGCCGTTCCGCGTCCCGCTCGACGTGCCGGTCGCCTCGCTCGCGGCGGGCGAAAAGCAGAAGCTTGAAATCCTCAAGCTGCTCTACCTCGATCAACGATTCCTGATTCTCGACGAGCCGACCTCCGTACTCACGCCCCAGGAAGCCGACGAGGTGCTCGGACTGCTTCGGGGCATGACCGAGCGTAGCGAATTGACGGTGCTGATGATCAGCCACAAGTTCCGCGAGGTGCTGGCCTTCGCGGACGCGGTCTCGGTGCTGCGGCGCGGCGCCTATGTGGGAGGCGGAGCCGTCAAGGACATGACGCGCGACGCCATGGCGGGCCTGATGATCGGGGAAACGGTGATCCGCGAGCGCGCCGCCCGGGTCGAGCACGTGAAGCCGAAGACGGTGATCGAACTTGCCGGGATCTTCGCCGATGACGACGCGGGGCTTCCGGCGGTCGACGGCGTGAGCCTGAAAGTCGGGGCAGGAGAAATTGTCGGCATTGCGGGCGTCTCGGGCAATGGGCAGGCCGCGCTGGTGGAAGTCTTGTCCGGCCAGCGGCCACTGCGCGACGGTCGCATCTTCGTCCACGATCAGCCGTTCGAGCCGGTGCGCAAGGACTTTGACCGGTTCAAGGTATTCGGGCTGGCCGAAGAGCCGCTGCGGAATGCCGCCGTACCGCGCATGTCCGTGGCTGAAAACATCGCCTTCCGGGCCTTCGACAAGCCGCCCGTGGCCCGCCTCGGCTGGTGGCTGTCGCCAGCGTCCATGCGGGCCCGGGCCGCCGAGCTCATTGAGCGCTACCACGTCCAGACCGCATCGCCCGATGCGCCGATCGAGTCCTTGTCGGGCGGCAACGTGCAGCGGGCCATCCTGGCTCGCGAACTGTCGGGCGATGTCGAGGTGCTGATCGTTGCCAACCCCTGTTTCGGGCTCGATTTTGCGTCCGTGGCCGAGATCCGGTCCCAGCTCATGGACCAGCGCAACCGCGGAGCCGCGGTCCTGCTGGTCTCGGAGGATCTCGATGAGATCCTTGAGCTTGCCGACCGCGTGGCCGTGATGTCCGAGGGCAAGATCGCCTATGTGTCGCCCGTCGGGGAAACCGACCGGACCACTATCGGCCGGCACATGGCGGGGCACGGGTGATCGAGGTCTCGGCACGACCGTATCGTTACACCCTGGCACCGGGTCGCACCGCCCTCGTCGTCATCGACATGCAGCGCGACTTCATCGAGCCGGGCGGGTTCGGAGCCGCGCTTGGCAACGACGTGTCGCGGCTCGAGGCGATCGTGCCCACCGTTGGACATCTGCTGGCGCTGTTCCGCCACAAGGGCTGGCCAGTGATCCACACGCGCGAAAGCCATCGGCCCGACCTGTCCGATTGTCCGCCCGCAAAGCGTCACCGAGGTCACGCGGCGTTGCGCATCGGCGACAAGGGTCCCATGGGGCGCATCCTGGTGCGCGGCGAACCCGGCAACGCCATCGTCGAGACTCTTGCGCCGGTGGAGGGCGAGATCGTCCTCGACAAGCCGGGCAAGGGCATGTTCTGCAACACCGATGCCTCCGATATTCTCGCCGGGCTTGGCCTCAGCCATCTCGTGTTTGCCGGCGTCACGACCGAGGTGTGCGTCCAGACGTCGATGCGCGAGGCCAACGACCGAGGCTACGAATGCCTTCTGGTCGAGGATGCGACGGAGAGCTACTTTCCGGAGTTCAAGACGATGGCGGTCGAGATGATCGTGGCCCAGGGCGCGATCGTCGGCTGGGCGACGTCCTTCGACAGATTGGCGGAAGCGGTACGATGAGCGACGATGAGTTCGACGCCGAAGCCGTGATCGATGCGCTCGCGCCGTTGTTGCGGCTTGAGATCGAGCCCGAGTATCGGCCCGGAATAGCCTTGAACCTGGAGGCGACAGCGCGGTTCGCCGCTCTCGTGCTCGAATTTCCACTCGACGACGAAGCCGAACCCGCACCCGTGTTCCGCCCGTGATGCCGCTGTTTGAAAGGACCGCGTCGGAACTCGTCCGCGGCGTCGCCGACGGTTCCTGGACGGCCGAGGGTGTCATAGACGCGGCTTTGGACCGGATTGCCGCGCTGGACAGGCGCGTCGGGGCCTTCACGACCGTGACGGCGGATCGGGCCCGCGCCAAGGCCCGCAGCATTGACGCGGCCCGGCGAAGCGGGCATCCCCTCGGGGGGTTGGCCGGCGTTCCTTTCGCGGTCAAGAACCTGTTCGATCTCGAAGGCGTGACGACCCGCGCGGGATCGAAGATCAATCGCGACAGCCCACCCGCCCCGCGCGACGCGACGCTGGTCGAACGGCTCGAGGCGCAGGGCGCGATCTGCCTCGGCGCACTCAACATGGGCGAATATGCCTATGACTTCACGGGCGAGAACGTGCACGACGGACCGTCCCGGAACCCGCACGACTTGTCCTGCATGTCGGGCGGATCGTCCGGCGGCTCGGGCAGCGCCGTCGCGGCCGGCTTCGTTCCAATTTCGCTTGGGTCGGACACCAACGGCTCGATCCGGGTGCCCTCGTCGCTTTGCGGCCTGTTCGGACTGAAGCCGACCTATGGTCGGCTGAGCCGGGCCCGCACGTTTCCGTTCGTGGCAAGCCTCGACCATCTCGGCCCGTTGGCGCGTTCGGTCGAGGATCTGGCGCTTTGCTATGACGCGATGCAGGGCCAAGACCTTGCCGATCCCGTCTGCACGGAACGGCCGGTCGAGCCCGTGTCAGGGATTTTGGAGCAAGGCGCGGCGGATCTGCGCATCGCCGTCGCGGGCGGCTATTTTGCGTCGCAAGGACAACCGGAGGCCTTCGAAGCCGTGCGACGCTGCGCGACGGCACTCGGGGCGGGCCGCACCGTCGAGTTTCCTGAGACCCAGCGCGCGCGTGCGGCCGCCTATTTGATCACCACCGCGGAAGGCGGGGCGCTGCATCTCGACCGGCTGCGTACTCGCTCTCGAGAGTTCGACCCCGCCACCCGTGACCGACTGATCGCTGGCGCCATGGTGCCGGCAGCCTGGGTCGGCAAGGCGCAAAAGTTTCGCCGCTGGTTTCGGGACGAGGTTGCGCGGCTGTTCGAGACCGTGGACGTCGTGCTGGCGCCCGCAACGCCCTGCCGGGCCCCGAAGCTCGGGCAATCCACCATGGCGATCGATGGCGTGACCTTGGGGGTTCGGGCCAACCTCGGCCTGTTCACTCAGCCCCTCTCGTTCATTGGTTTGCCGGTTGCCGCGGTGCCGGTTTGGAGCGATGGAGCCGCCCTGCCGATTGGGGTTCAGGTCGTCGGACCGCCCTGGCGAGAGGATCTGGTCCTGCGGGTCGCGCATGCGCTCGAAAAAGCGGGTTTCGCCCGCGCGCCGGTCGCCGCGCTCTGAGCAGCCCGCATCCGCTCTAGGTATTGCAGTTGCACATGACAGTGTAGCTGGTAGCGACATTGCATGGCCTGCGCCTGATGTCGGCGTCGCCAAAAAGACCAGCGCGGGGGGCTGTGGTGCACAGATCGGCTGGTGGCGGTCGGACCCGGGCCGGCATAGGGAGGGGCTCCTCTTTGGACTTTGGGTGACCAACTTGCCCTTCGAGCTGAACCGGGCCGGCCGGCACCATGTTCCGCGGCAGTGCCATAAGGTCACGAACTGGCCTGCCTACGAGGCCAGCCTGCGCAAGCGCGGCAGTCCGACGGTCTGGTTCACCGCGGAAGCGATCGCGGCTTTGCAAGCGGAACCATGCACGACCCGGGGCGGCCAGCCCTCGTATTCGGCGCTGGCGATCCTCACGGCCCTGACGCTCGTGCCGTGTTCCGCTTGGCGCTGCGCCAGACCGAGAGCCTGATCGGCTCCATCATCGGCCTGCTCGGGCTTGATCTCGCCGTTCCGGACCATACGACCCTAAGCCGGCGAGCGATGACAATGAAGGTGCCCCGGCCTGAGCCATACGGCCATGGCGACCGGCATCTCCGGTTGATCGCCACGCACGGGCATACGGCATGGCAGAAGGCGTCCGGGTATACGAAACGGGTCCGGGCCGAGACTGCCGTCGGGGGGTGGAAGCGGGTGATCGGGGCCAGGCTGCGGGCGCATACGGACGAGCGTCGGGCGACCGAGGTGGACGTGGCCGTCCACGTGCTCAACCGCATGCTCGGACTGGGACGCCCGAATTACGTCCGTCTCGCCGGAAGACGGCCGGGTCGGGGGCAATCGCGCCTGCTCCCCTGATCCATGCAACACGGTCGCGGTGGTCGCACCTCTTCCGTCAGTGCCGGCATAGTCGCGTCTCCTGAAGGTCACAAGTCGCTTCCGCGGCCACTGAGCCGCGGAAGCCGAGCCTCAGTGGACTTCGTAGACGCCCAGGCAACCCGTCTTGCAGACGTCGCCGACCGACAGGGGCACGAAGACGGCGTTGGTCTTAGGGTCGGCCGCCACCGAATGCGAGTTCTTCACGGTCGTCGGGTTTGCGACCCACTTGTTGGTGCTCGCATCGATCACGCCCAGCACAGGTCCGCCCGAGAAATCGCGCGCCGCCAGGAAGTACATCTTGTTGCCTGGATTGTACCAGACCTCGTCACTGCCGCCGACCTGCTCGATCCGGGCGACCGGCTTCTCGGTCTTGATGTCGACCACCACGGTATGGGACGGCATGTCAGGCGCGGAGGCGCCGGACTTGCAGCCCATCAGGATGTCGGTGCCGGGCCCATGGGCGGAGCCGGCTGGCTCGCACCGGTCGAGCGGGATGATCTTGTCGAGCGTGTGCTTGACGGGATCGATCACCGCGATCCCCCCCGTTTTCTCCTCCTTGTAGATCGGCACCGACTGGATGAACTTGCCGATCTCCGGCACGTAAGTCGGCTGCTCGACGCCGTCACTGGCGTCGGGCATGTCCAGCTTGCCCAGGACGGCATGGTCACCTTCCGACGATATGAAGGTATCGAAGGCCGGCTTGTCGCTATCGTTGGCGACGATCACCACCTTGTGCTGAGGATCGTAGGCCATCTCGTCGACCCGGAACTTGCCGCCGGTCGGGATGGTCTTGATCAGCGCCGGCGGGGTCTTCTTGAGATCGTAGATCTTCAGCGTGCTGTCGCCGTCACCGACGTAGAGCTCCTGGGTATCGGCGTTCACCATCAGGCCGTTGGGGCCGCCGATCGAACCGGGCTTCTTGGTCCCGGCAAAACCCTCGATGCGGTACAGGAACGCCTTCTTGGCCGTGTCCACGACGTCGACTGCGGCATTCGAGCGGTCCGCGAGGTAATAGCGGCCGGTCTGGCCGTCGACCCAGCCGATGTCGAAGTTGTCGAGCGGCTTGCCGCCGAGGTCGATCGTCGAGGTGCGCGTGACCTCCGCGGCGCGAGCGGCTTGCGTGGCGGCCAAGCCGGCCGCGAGCATCGTGGTCGCCAAGAGTAAACCGGATAGTTTCGTCATGAATCACGTCCTCCCTATCGGCGCATGGGTGGGCTCATGCGCAAAGCCATAGGTTCGCGGCCGGGCAACGGCCACGTTTCATCCCGCGCGGCCGCGTCACGAGCGACCGCGCGAAGGTCTCTGAATCTGTTCGGCGGGCCCGCTTTTCCCCGATTGCTCGCCGGATCAGCGCTGCCGGCTGATCATTCCTTGGGCATCACGGCCGGAAGCTCGGTCTCGTGCCATTTGGAGTAGACGGCGCGCAGCTTGCCGTCGGCGAGGTCCTTTTCGACCCAAGCGTTGACGGCATCGAGCAGCGCCTTGTCATCCTTGCGGATCCCGACCGCATAACCGTTCGTACGGATCAGGAACTTCTGCTCCAGGTGCTTGTCGGGCGCCCGCTTGTTGATGTCGTGCATCTGCGCCGGCGCCGAGATCATGATGTCCTGCTGGCCGGACGACAGCGCGGTGATCAGGGTGGCGTCGTCCTCGAACCGCACGATGGAGATCTTGTCGTCCTTCTTGACGAGCTTGGTCGCATCCATGTCGGCCCCGGTGCCCCGGGTGACCGCGACCGTCTTGCCCTCCAGGTCGGCCGGATCCTTGATGGCCATCCCGGCCGGCGCCGCGCAGATGATGGAAATCATCCCGTAGGGCAGCGAGAAATCGACCACCTTCTTGCGGGCCTCGGTGACCGAGAACGAGGCCATCACCACATCGATCTTGTGGGTCTGCAGGAAGGGAATGCGGTTGGCGCCGGTGGTCGGCACGATGTCGAGGTCGACCCCGAGGTCGGCGGCCAGCAGGCGGGCGGCCTCCACGTCCGAGCCGGTCGGCTGCATGGCCGCGTCCACGGTGCCGTAGGGCGGGACCCCGAGATCGATGCCGACCGAGAGCTTATGCTTTTCCTTGATGTCGCCGAGCGTATCGGCCCGGGCCGCGCCCGTGAACGCCGCGACGGCTAGGCAGAGGGTGGTCACCGTGGTGCGCCAGATCATGTCGATCCTCCTGGTTGGTCGGTCCCTGGTTTCGGGCTCTTCACAGGCCCGTACCGACGAATTGCCGCAGTTCCGGTGTCTCCGGATCGGCGAGCATGACGCTCGTGCCGGTCTCGCGCACCAAGCCGAAGTGCATGAAGATGATTTTGTCGGCGACCTGCCTGGCGAAGCTCATCTCGTGCGTCACGACCACCATGGTCATGCCGCCGGCCGCCAGATCCTCCATCACCTTCAGGACCTCGCCCGTGAGTTCCGGATCGAGCGCCGACGTCACCTCGTCGAACAGCATCACCTGCGGCTTCATGGCGAGGGCGCGCGCAATGGCGACGCGCTGCTGCTGGCCGCCCGACAGTTGCTCGGGATAGCTCCGCAGCTTCTCGGCCAGCCCGACCTGCTCCAGCACGCGCGCCGCGGTGTCGCGAGCCTCGCCCTGCGCCATCCGCTTCACCCGGCGGGGCGCCAGCGTGATGTTCTGCTCGACCGTGAGATGGGGAAAAAGGTTGTAGCTCTGGAACACGATGCCGACGTCCTGGCGCACCAGGCGCAGGTTGGGGCGGCTTGCGCCGCCGACCTTGTGGCCGCACACCTCGATATCGCCCGAATTGATGGGTTCGAGGCCGTTGATGCAGCGTAGGGCCGTGCTCTTGCCCGAGCCGCTGCGCCCGATCAGGCAGACCACCTCGCCGCGCCCGACCGCGAAGCTGATGCCCTTGAGGACTTCGACGGTCCCGAAACTCTTGTGCACGTCGTTGAAGCGCACGACGGGGTCATCGTCCGCCTTTGTCTGGGCCACCATGGTCAGGCTCCCCGGGCGCGCAGGCGCGCTTCGAGTTTCCGGCTTGCGTTCGACAGCGGCGAACAGAGCAGGAAGTAGATGACGCCCACGATGGTGAAGACGATGAACGGCTCGTAGATGGCGTTGTTGACGATCTTGCCGGACTGGGTGAGCTCGATGAAGCCGATCACCACCGCATAGGACGTGTTCTTGATGATCTGCACGCTGAAGCCGATGGTCGGCGGGATCGCGAGCCGCACGGCCTGAGGAAGGATGACATCGATCATGCGCTGGGGGCCCGACAGGGCGAGGCTGTCGGCCGCCTCCCACTGGGACTTGGGCACGGCCTGGATGCTGGCGCGCCAAATGTCGCCCAGGAACGCGGCCGCGTTCACGGCGATCGAGAGGGCGGCGGCGACCAGGGCGGGCACGTCGATGCCCGTCACCCCGAGGCCGAAGTAGAACAGGAACATGAGAACCGGCAGCGGTATGCCCTGCACGATGTTGATGTAGGCGGCCGCCGCGAGCCGCGAGGCTCGCCATCGAGAGACGCGCAGGAGCGCGATCGCCAGCCCGAGCAACCCGCCGCCGGCAAAGCCGATCAGCGACAGCACCACGGTCCAGACCGTCCCCTGCAGCAGGTAGATGAAATTGTTCAGCGAGAAGGCCACGGCGCCGCCCCTCAGACCGGCGTGCCGAGGCGCCGACGCCGCGGGAATGCAGCCCAGGTCAGCACCGCGAAGAACGCGCGCAGCAGCACCGACAGTATCAGGTACACGACCGCCACCACGATGAAGATCTCGAAACCCCGAAAGGTCTCGGACTGGATGCGACTTGCCGCCGCCATCAGTTCTTCGGTCGAGATCTGCGCCATGATGGAAGTGGCGAGCATCATCAGGACGAACTGGCCGGCGAGTGCCGGCATCACGCGCTCGATCGCCGGCGGCAGCACCACGTCGAAGAGCAGGTGCAAGCGCGAGAGACCGAGGCTTTCGGCGGCTTCGATCTGTCCCTTGCGGATCGACTCGATGCCGGCCCTGATGATCTCCCCCGTATAGGCGGAGATGTTGAACGTGAGTGCAATTACGGCTGCCGTAAAGGCCGAGAGCTTGAAGCCCAGCGACGCGAGGCCGAAGAAGAGCCAGAACGTCTGCACCAGCAACGGGGTGTTGCGGATGATTTCGACATAGACGCCGATCGCCCGCCGCAGTGGTGCGGAGCGACTGGTGCTCCCGAGCGCGCAGAGCGTTCCGAACACGAAGCCGAGCACGATCGCCACGAACGTCAACTGCGCCGTGAGCCAGGCGCCGTGTAGCAGGTCGCGCCAATATTCGTTTTCCGGATCCCACAAGAAACTGAAGTCGAAACGATAGTTCATGGGCGGCACTGCCCCCGTACGGTCCAGGGGAACTCGTGCGGGCCTCTCGTCGTGCCGAAGCTGATCGCATGGTGCTGTTGGTTGTCACACACGTCGTCCATCCCTTGACCCGAGCGCTTCTTTTCTTGGCGAAATTTCCGCTTGTGCGCCTTCCGGGAGTTTTTCAGGGCGGCAGGAGCCGCCGTCGGTTCACGTCGTCGTCAGTGGCCTCTCATACCGAGTGACGTTCGCCGCCCCATCCGTGCGGCCAGCAGCAGCGCCTGGCGTGTTGCGCCGACATTGGCGACGCCTTTCCCGGCGATTTCGTAGGCCGTACCATGCGCTGGAGTGGCGATCGGCACCGGATAGCCGCCCAGCAACGTGACGCCCACGTCGAAGCCCATCAGCTTCATCGCGATCTGGCCCTGGTCGTGGTACATGGTGAGCACGGCGTCGAACAAGCCGGCCTTGGCCCGCAGGAAGACGGTGTCGGAAGGGAACGGCCCCTCAACCAGGAAGCCGTGACCCCGAGCCTCCTCAACGGCAGGGCCGATGATCTCGCTCTCCTCGGTGCCGAAATTACCGCCGTCGCCGGCGTGCGGATTGAGGGCCGCCACAGCGATGCGTGGCGCAGCGAAGCCGGCCCGGATCATCGTGTCCCGGGTGCGCTCAATGGCTTGCAGGATACGCTCGCGCGTGATCAGCGCCGCAACGCCCTTGAGCGGCACATGCGAGGTCACTCTGGCATTCCAGATCGTATCCAGGATGTTGAACTCGCTGGCGGTGCCTTGCAGACCCAAAACCTCGTCAAGGAAGACGATCTCGTCCGTATAGGTCGGATGGGCGAAGCGCATCGCGGCCTTGTTGAACGGGGTAAAACAGATAGCGTCGACCTGCTCTGCCCTGGCGAGGTCGATCGCGGCCCGGAAATTCTGCAGCGCGGCAGTTCCCCCGGCCCGGCTGACCTCCCCCGGCGCAATGGTGGCCGGGTCGCAGTTCGCCATGTCCACAAAGGCGGGCTTGTCTCCGCCACTCAGCGCCTGATCGAACGATGAGGCCATCGCGACGTCGGGGTCAACGCCGCCTGTGAGCGAGCCGGCGTCGAGCAGACGACGATCTCCGATGACCACCAAATGCGCGGCGGCGCGAATGTCCGGCAGGCCGAGGACCTTGGCGGTCAGTTCGGGGCTGATCCCGGCAGGGTCACCCATTGCCAAAGCGATAGTAGGTCGGTGTTCGTGCATGGAGCTTTCACTCGGCGCCTGTTGGAATCGACCCTGGCACACGAGACGACTGCGCGCAATATATTACATGCTGTATGCAGAACAGGATTGCAGCGCCATTTCGGTAAGCCTGCCTAGATGGAATCTGCCACGCGCTCCCAAGTGCGCTCGAGATGGAGAGCCAGCACAGCAGACAGGCGGACCTCGTCGCGCGCTTCAAGCGCGTCAATGATTTCCTGGTGCTCGGCGACCGCTCCGTCCCACTTGGACTTCTCCTCGTTCCCGATGAACCGGATGCGCTTCAGGCGGAGTTGAATGGACTCGTGGGTTTGCGCCAAGCAATAGTTGCCAGAGAGGGCAACGATCCCGCTATGGATGGCTTGGTTCAGCTTGTAGTATTCCAGCCGGTTCCCGTCCGCGTAGAACTGCATCATCGCATCGTGCAGCGCCCTGATCCGGGCTATCGCGGTGGGTGCGGCGTGACGGCAAACGAGCCGCGCAGCCAAGACCTCCAGGACGCTCAGCACGTCCAGCATGCCGCGCACGTCGCGACGCGACAGCTTGCGCACGATGGCCCCGCGCCCGGGCACGAGATCGATCAAGCCTTCGCTCGCCACGTATTTCAGCGCCTCGCGCAACGGGGTCCGAGAGATCCCGAACGCGGCACAGAGCTGTCCTTCGTGGATTCTGGCCCCCGACGCCAACTGGCCCTCGATGATCATGTCCCTGATCCGCTCTACGAGTTCATCATGTAAACTCCGTCTGTGGACCGGCAGGATGGCGTCAAATGTTCCAGGCGCGCTCATATGAACCTCGGGGCGGCAAGGCTCGCCAGCAAAGCGCCGGATCAAGTCCCCACCTGTATATGCTGCATACAGGAGTAGGCCGCCTGCTCGAAGGGATCAAGGCGCGGGCTGCGCAATGGAAACCGGTGTGAGGATGAGACAGGTGGCATGATGCCGAGTTTCCTACGCCCGCCACCGCTTCCCGCCAGCAGTCATCCGGCATGCGGTCGGATTGCCTTTTTGTTGCACGCTGAGCTACCGCGATATCGAGGATCTACTGGCCGACCGCAGGCTCGATATCTCGTAGGGGACGGCCCGTCGCTGGGTCACCAATTCATTTGCCGCCATCCACGCTCAGTACCTGCCCGCTCACCCAGGCCGCATAATCGGACACGAAGAACAGAACCGCATGGGCGATATCGGCCGGCGTGCCGAGGCGCTTCAGCGCAACGGTGTCGATCAGGCGTTGCTGGCCCGCCTCGCCCATGGCGGCCCATTGGCGCTCGGTCGTCGGGTTCGAGCGCACGAAGCCGGGCGCCACGTTGTTGACCGTTATGCCGAAGGGCCCGAGTTCGTGGGCGAGCTGGCGCGTCAGGCCGATCTGCCCGGCCTTGGCGCTCGCATAGGCCTGGATGCCCGTGAGGCTGATGCCGAGGCCGGCACCCGACGAGATGTTGACGATGCGGCCCCAGCCGGCGGCTTTCATTCCGGGCGCCAGCGCCTGCGCCATCAGGAACGCGCCGGTCAGGTTGACGTCGAAGATGGCCTGCCACTCGCGGCGGCTGATCGCCTCGATTGGACGCCCGACCTGTCCGAGCACGCCCCCGGCGTTGTTGACCAGGATGTCGACGTGCCGTCCGGCGGCGGCAAGTTCCGCCACCACGCCGGCAATGGCCACCTCGTCGGTGACGTCGAGACGCCGCACGCTACAGAGCGGACCGGCCTTGGCGGCGGTGCTCGGCCAGTCCGTCCTCGCGGATGTCGCAGGCGAGCACCTGCGCGCCGACGCCCGTCAGCGCGACCGCGATGGCTTGGCCAAAGCCATGCGCCGCGCCCGTCACGACGGCGGTGCGCCCCGACAGGTCGACCTTCACGAGACGGTCTCCGGCGGCAAGGCGGCGAGCTCCTCGAGATTGGCGAGAACAAGCCCGCGCCGCCCCTCCTCGATGTCGTGGATGCGCGCGATGATCCCGGCCGTGAGCGGGGTCGCCAGGCCATGACGGCGGCCCGCCTCGACGATGGGCCCGAGCTGCGCATCGACTTCCGTGCGGCGCTTGCGCACCGCGAGGTCGCGCCAGATGCCGGAATGCGACTTCGCGGACCGGCGGTTGTGCGCCACCATCTCGTCGAAGGAGCGCGCGGTCGCCTCCGGCGTGGCTTCGGGCAGGAACGCGAAGGGATCGAAGCCGTTGAAGGCTTCGAGCCTGATCCCCTCGGCCCGCGACACGGCCACGACCTCATGGGCCAATCGCGTGAGCACCGGACGGATGGCGCTCGTTGGCCAGCACATCGGCGATGCTGTCGTCGGTCAGCGCCGTGGCGAACAGCATGGCGCCATAGATCAGCTTGGCCCAGAGATAGCCCCAGATGTTGGGGGTGGCGATCGCGCCGGGATCGAAGGTCTGGAACAGCCGGTGCAAGCCCGCCAGCCGCGCGCTCGGCTTGGCCGTCGAGTTCCCCCACCACCACGGCGCCACGCCCGCCATAGAGCACGACGCCGGGCTCCAGATAGTCGGCGCCGAAATTGACGAAGCAGCCGACCGTCCGCTCGCGGCCGACGCACTTCGCGATGACATGCTTCGTTGAGGCCGTTCTGGGCCGAGACCACGAAGCCGTCCGGGGCGAGGTGCGGCGCGAGCGCCGCGATGGCGCCCTCGGTATGGTGGGCCTTGACGGCCAGGATGCAGCGGCGATAGCGGCCCTCGAGATCCTCGGGCAGGAAGGCGCGCGCCGCGACATGGTGGGGCGCGACCGGCCCCGTGATGCGGAGCCCGTCCCGGTTCATCGCCGCGACATGGTCGGCCGCCGCGTCGACGAAGCAGCACGTCCTCGCCGGCCCGGATGAAGGCCGCCCCGAGCGAGCCGCCGATGGCGCCCGCGCCCCAGACCAGAATGGGGTCGCTCACGACCACGGCCCCTCGATCAGCTCGCGGGTTTCGGCGACCGCGACCTCCCACAGGGCCAGCATGTCCTGGTCCGGCTTCTCGTAATGGCCGCCGAAGTTTCCGTCGCCGAGCAGCTTGCGCACGCCGGCCGGGGGCGAGACGCGCATGCGGTCGAAATCGACCATCGGCTTCTTCTGGCTCGGCTGCACCACACCCTCGAGCCGCGTCCACGGAAAATTCTCCATCCACGACGCATGACTGGCCACCGGATCGATCTCCTGCACCTTGGCGAAGGTTTTGGGCGCGTTCCACCAATTGTGGAACTTGACCGCCGCGTCCGGGTGGTCGGCCATCCACTCGATGGCGAGTGCGCCCGCCGGCTGGTTGCCGCCGTGGCCGTTGACCAGCAGGATGCGGCGGAACCCATACCGATGAAGGCAGTCGAGGATGTCCCGGACCACGGCCACATAGGTGCCGACGCGCAGGCTGATCGAGCCCGGGAAGGCCAGGAAATACGGCGTGATGCCGTAGGGCACGACCGGGAAGACCGGCACGCCGAGCGGCTTTGCCGCCTCCGTCGCGACCCGCTCGGACAGAATCGAGTCGACCGAAAGGCTCAACCCAGCATGCTGCTCCGTGCTACCGAGCGGCAGGATCGCGCGGTCGTCATGCTTGAGATAGCTCTCGACCTGGCCCCAGTTCATGCCACGGATCGTCATAGGCTTCCTTTCGAGGGGGGCTCGACGTGATGCTCGGGCGCGGCTCGACAGCACCTGCGCCCGGCAGGCCCTACCACCGATCCCTACTGGGGAATTCAGCCGAGAGGCAAGCGGTAGCCAGGAGCATTCTTGCGGTTCGACTGCGCACGCGCTTCGGCACCAGCTTGTCTTCTATTCCGGTTCCGACCCAATTCGGACCCTAGCAGTGTCTGCTCCAGGGTACTCCAGCGCGCTCACCCAAGCGGTTCGCTTTGAATGGTTCGCTTGAAAGAGTTCGCTTTGGACTGTCCCTGCCGACATCCAAAACAGACCGGTCCTCCTGGTGCGCTTGGGGCGTACCCAACTCGTACCGGCTGAAACGGCGGCAGCTAGACAAGGGGGTGGGAGCTGAACTTGGCGGACTACCTAGAACCGGACGTTCGCAATGCGCCCTATTGTGACATCATTGCAACGTCTCCCAAACATTGAGCCGGCGCCGGCTTCATCACTATCATTCGCGACCCATTCATGCGAGCTTAGCTGGGTAACTTTTTGATTAAATGTGTCGTTTACAAGGAGCGAGTCTGATGACCTCCAGTGACGAGCAAGTCCCTCCCGCCAAAATATCAGAAAGCGATTTCCAAAAACTGTTGAAGAAGCACAATGCAGTTTCTCTGGATACATCAAACTGTCGGTGGGTAAATGGCATCTATGTCTGCGATCTGGTTGGTTTCAAGGTTGCGCTCACAGACGATCAATTCAGAGCGCTGAGTTCTGTTAAGAAATAATCTTTTCTTATCCAGGCATATTAATTTTATTATTACTACGAGAAGGTGGCCGTTATGAGGGTCGCAGCTGTCAGTTTACTATGCGTGCTATTAGCTGGTTGCGGTTTCACCGTACCGCAAATCGGAGAGGTGTGGGATGAAACCATTCCTCCAGACCCGCAGCATGGGCGAACCGAACCGATATCAGCAAACACCAGAATAGAATTTGAGGTAAAAAAACGCATCTACTGCGACCTGCGGTGGGCCGTAATCAAGGCAAATCAGATCCCCGTCAAATCGGGTCCCTTGAACAATCTACATACTGACCGTGCCGGTCTGTTTCCAAAGGATTGGGGCGCAGAGTTGAGCCTTCTGCTGCAGGCGGATGAAAACAGCGGCCTCAACCCAAGTCTCGCGTTTGCCCGGATCTTCGGCAACGATGTCAGGTATGCGAACACCGCCCATCCGGTTGTCACACCTCAGATGGCCAGCGTCGGCTTGGGTGGCTCAGTTTCATCGACGTCGACTCGAATTCAAAAGTCCGATCCACAATACTCAATTGAGTATCTCTCGCGAGCCATCGAGAGCAATTCCGTTTGCGCCAGGGATCAGCAAGGAAGATACCTAAACGACCCATATGACCAACTCGTCGGCCGTTCGACAAGCTCTCCTTTCATCATCGAAGGCAATGATCTCGGTATCGAGGATTGGCTTGTGGGCTCGATGATGAATTGGGCGTTGCTGGAAGATCGTGCAAAGCAGGGGAAAGGGCCGAAGAAGGGCGACAGCAAGGCGCCTGGTCCCGATACCGTCACGCTGGAAGAGAAGTTCGTCATTACAACGAACGGTAGCGTCAATCCAACCTGGAAGCTCGCCCTCATCACCGCCAACACAGGCACGACACCGTTCTTTCAAGCGGGACGAACAAGGACCTACGACCTGATCATCACAGTTGGACCGCAGGGGCCGATCTCCGACAACACGCATTTCGCCTCGCAGCTCGGGCAGGCGGTCAGCGGTGGCAATCGAAGCATCATTGGGGGCATACAATAGCCAGGGACGTGGGCTCTAGAACGGGCCGCTCGGCAGTGATGATGGCGAGGGAGAGACCTGAGATCGGCACCGAACTGAACCAATTGCTCAATTCGTCTATTCCACCAACACCGCGGCTTGAAAGCAGTAGCCGCAATTTAGACGTGAGGGATCCGCAAGAAGCTAATCGGCGACTGGCGAGGCGCGGCTGAGCCGAAGGACCGCATTTTGAAATCGACCGCTGTGTGCGAGCGGCGACGGTATGCTCCATGGATGAGCGGTCATCGAAGGCTACAGACAATCAGTTTCATTGGGACCAAGCGCTGATCACGCCTCCCGCCTTGAACGTCCGGTTTCGGCTGCCGAGCTGATGACCGCTCCCCACTCATTGCAGACTCTCGCCCCCGCCCCCTTCATTGACGCGCAACATCGCCCGGCGATAGCGTCGGCCGGGACGACATGCCGACGTCGAAGGGTTCCATGACCGACCTCCCCCAACTCCGCACCGGCCGCGCCCGCAAGGCGCAGGGCTTCTGCCATCCGGTCGAGGGGCTCGAGCTCCCGTTCGGGCTGATCGAAGGCGCGGAGCCCGGCCCCTGCCTGCTTGTCACGGCCGGCGTGCACGGCTCGGAATTCTGCTCGATCGAGGCCGCGCTGCGGCTTCTGCGGCTCGAGCCGAAGGACATCCGGGGCGCGCTGCTCGTGCTGCCGATCCTCAACGTGCAAGGCTTCAAGGCCCGCAGCATCTACGTCATGCCGCAGGACGGCAAGAACCTGAACCGCATGTTCCCCGGCCGGCCGGAGGGCACCGCCAGCGAGCAGCTTGCCCACTGGCTCGTCACGGAGGTCTATCCGAAGGCCGACGCCTACCTCGACCTGCACGGCGGCGACCTCAGCGAGAGCCTGGTGCCGTTTTCGCTCTATCCGAACGGCAGCGAGGCCTCCAAGACTTTGGCGAGCGTGTTCGGCTTGCCGATCGCGGTCGCGGCCGGTGGCGAGGGCTACACCATCAACGCCGCCGGCAAGCTCGGCATCCCGAGCGTGCTGGCCGAGGTCAGCGGCAACGGCCTCTGGGACGACGCGTCGGTCACGCAGATGACCGACGGCATCTTCCGCGTCATGCGCCACCTCGGCATGAGCAGCATCGATGTTCTGCCAGCACCGCAGCCCGAGCCCAGCTTCGTGACCATGTGGGTGCCCGCGGCACCGGTGGACGGGCTCTGGTATCCGGCCAAGGATCTGTCCGATCCGGTGGCGGCCGGCGAGATTTTGGGCGAAATCCGGGACGTGTTCGGAGCCGTGCTGGCGAGCGTGCGATCGGAAAAGGGCGGGTCCATCCTGTACCGGCTGACGAGCCTGTCGGTGAACAAGGGAGAAGCCCTGCTCGGCGTCGGCACAGCTCTTGCGAGCGCCTGAGCGGACGGCCATCGGCTTGGTGGGCGGGCCCTTGCGCGGGTCGGAGCGAGCGGGGCAGGATGCACAGCATGTTCGGTCGTGACCCATGACCCGGTATGTGATCGGCCGGCTGGGGCAGCTCCTGCTGGTGCTGATCGGCGTCAGTGTCATCGTGTTCTTCACCATGCATGTGCTGCCGGGCGATGTCGCGACCTTGCTGCTGGGGGAGCGGGCAACCCAGGCCCAGCTGGTCAGCTTGCGTCACCAGCTCGGTCTCGATCAGCCGGTTCTGGTGCAGTATCTCGACTTCCTCGGGCAAGTGCTGCGGGGCGATTTCGGCACCTCGTTGCGCAGCAGCCATCCGGCCATCGCGGATGTGTGGGTGGCGTTTCCGGTCACGCTGCAGCTCGCGCTGGCAGCCCTCGCGCTTGCAATCGTCCTGGGCGTGCCGATCGGGATCGTGGCCGCCACCCGGGTGGGCAGTTTTTGGGACAACGCCCTGATGACCGCGACCTTGTTCGGCGTCTCGATGCCGATCTTCTGGCTCGGCCTGATGCTGCTGCTGGTGTTCGGCGGCTGGCTCGGCTGGCTGCCCATCGGCGGCCTGATGCCGACCGGGCTGGACGTGCCGCGGGTCACCGGCATGACCGTGGTCGACAGCCTGATCAGCGGCCGGCCCGATCTGATCGTGGATAGCCTGACCTATCTGGTGCTGCCGGCCGTCACGCTTGCGACTATTCCGCTGGCCATGATCGCGCGGATCACGCGCTCCGAAATGCTGGCCATGGCGAGCCTCGATCACGTCCGGACCGCCCGGGCCAAGGGCATGCCGGAACGACGTGTGATCCTGCGCCACATCCTGCGCAATGCGCTCATTCCGGTGGTGACCGTCATCGGCCTTCAGCTCGGGCTCCTTCTGTCGGGCGCGGTGCTCACTGAGACGATCTTTTCCCTGCCCGGGCTTGGGCGGCTGATGGTCGACAGCATTTTGTCGCGCGACTACCCCGTGGTTCAGGCGGCCGCCCTGTTCGTCGCCCTGGTGTTCGTGGTGGTCAATTTGGCCGTCGACCTGACCTACGGCCTGCTCGATCCGCGGATCCGCCGCTCATGAGCGCCGATGCCGCGATGGTCGTGGCGCCGGTCATCCGGCCGGCCGGCTGGCGGCGGGCATTTCGGACGACATCGGCGCGGGTCGGGCTGCTGCTCACGCTCGTGTTCCTGCTGATCACCGTGCTGGCGCCGGTGATCGCGCCCTACGATCCCTACGAACAGGACCTTTCGAGCGCGCTGTCCCCGCCCTCCCCCGAGCACCGGTTGGGCGCCGACCAATATGGGCGCGACATGCTAAGCCGGGTGCTCTATGGCACCCGCACGGCGCTCCTCGCCGTCGTGGTGGCCGACGGGCTGGCGCTCGTGGTCGGCTGCACGCTGGGCCTGATCGCCGGCTTCTTCGGCGGGAGCGCCGAAGCCGTGATCATGCGGCTCGTCGACATGCTGCTGGCCTTTCCCTACCTGCTCCTGGCCCTCATCATCGTGGCGGCGCTCGGTCCCGGCCTCACCAATTCGATGATTGCCATCGGCATCGTCTACACCCCGCAATATGCCCGGCTGATCCGGGGCCAGGTGCTGGCCATCCGCCAGACCGATTATGTGCGGGCTGCGCGTGCGCTCGGCGCCTCGCGGCTGCGGCTGATGCTGCGCCACGTGCTGCCGAACAGCTTTCCGCCGATCCTGGTGATGGCCACCCTGCAGGCCGGCTCGGTGGTGGTCGAGACCGCCGGGCTATCGTTTCTCGGCCTCGGCGCGCAGCCCCCCTCGCCCGATTGGGGCGCGCTCTTGGCAGACGGCCAGAGCTATTTTTTGACCGCGTGGTGGATCGCCACCTTCCCGGGCCTTGCCATCTTCATCCTCGTGCTCGGCTTCAACCTGCTGGGCGACGCCCTGCGCGACCAGTTCGATCCGCGGCGTTCCACATGAGCGAAGTGCTGCTCGACGTGCGCGACCTTTGCGTCGAGTTTTCGGGAAACGCCGGAGTGGTCTCGGCCGTCTCCGGCGTGTCCTTCACGCTCGCCCGCGGCGAGACGATGGTGATCGTCGGTGAATCGGGGTCGGGCAAATCCGTCACGAGCCTCGCCATCATGGGGCTGATCCCGAAACCGCCGGGCCGCATCTCGCGCGGCGAGATCCTGTTTCGGGTCCGCGACGGCCGCGTCCACGATCTCGCGCAACAGCCTCCTCTGATCATGCAGAAGCTGCGCGGCGCCGAGATCGCCATGATCTTCCAGGAGCCGATGAGCGCCCTGAACCCGGTCTACACGGTCGGCGAGCAGATCGTTGAAACGTTGCGCCTGCACGAGTCCCTCAGCGGCCGCGCCGCCCGCCGGCGGGCGATCGAGATGCTCGAATGGCTCGGCGTGCCCGACCCCGTGCGCCGCTTCGCCGCCTATCCGCACGAACTCTCGGGAGGCCTGCGTCAGCGTGCCATGATCGCTATGGCGCTCTGCTGCAAGCCGTCGCTGCTGATCGCCGACGAGCCGACGACGGCGCTCGACGTGACCGTGCAGGCGCAGATCCTGGAGCTGATCGGAAAGCTGCAGCGCGAACTCTCGATGGGGGTGATCTTCGTCACCCACAATCTCGGCGTCGCGGCCGCGATCGCCGACCGCATCCTGGTTATGTATGCCGGGCAGACTGTCGAGGCGGCGCCGACCAGGGCGATCTTCGAACAAACCCGGATGCCCTACACCCGGGGCCTGCTCGAATCGATCCCGCGCCTCGGCATGGACCGCGATTCCGGGCCGCTGCCCACCATTCCCGGCAGCGTGCCGCGCCTCCACGACAGGCCGAGGGGCTGCGCCTTCCATCCCCGCTGCGCTCACGCCATGCCTCATCCTTGCGTCGATCGGCGGCCCGACCTGGAGGAGGTCGGCGACGATCACGTCGTGCGCTGCGCGCGATGGCGCGAACTGGCGCTCACGTGACGGCGCTGCTCGAGGTCGCCGACCTCGTGAGGCACTTCCCTACCCCGGGTCGGCTGCTGCGGGCCGGGCCGCCGCTCAGAGCAGTGTCGGGCGTCTCCTTCTCGGTCGAGCCCGGCGAGGTTCTGGGCCTGGTCGGCGAATCCGGCTCGGGCAAGAGCACCATCGGCAATTTGGCGCTGCGGCTCGACCGGCCGACGGCGGGTCGCATCCTGTTCGACGGGGACGATATCACGCGTCTGGCCGATGCGGCGCTGCACGGATTTCGCCGCCGCGCCCAGCCGATCTTCCAGGACCCCTATGGCTCGCTCGATCCGCGCATGAGCGTCGAGCAGATCGTGGCGGAGGCGCTGGTCATTCACCGGTTGGCGCGGGGTCGGCGGGCGCTGCGCGAACGGGTTGTGGAACTCCTCGAAATGGTCGGGCTCGACGGCGGCCAGCTCAACCGTTTTCCCCACCAGTTCTCGGGCGGACAGCGCCAGCGGATCGGCATCGCCCGCGCATTGGCCGTGAAGCCCGACCTCATCGTGGCCGACGAGGCGGTCTCGGCGCTCGACGTCTCGATCCAGGCCCAGATCGTCAACCTGCTACGTGACCTGCAGCGCCGGCTGGGGCTGGCCATGATCTTCATCTCGCACGATCTCGCGGTGGTCGAATACATCGCCGACCGGGTCGCCGTGCTCTACCTCGGCCGTATCATGGAGATCGGGCCCGCGCGGGACCTCGTCGGCCGGCCCAGGCACCCCTATACAGAAGCCTTGCTGTCGGCCGTGCCGGAACCGAGGCCCGGTCGCGCCCGCAAGCGCATCATTCTACAGGGCGACCTGCCGAGCCCGACCGCGCCACCCTCGGGCTGCGTGTTCCGCACCCGCTGCCCCTATGCGATTCCGGCCTGCGCCGAGGCGGTGCCGCCCTTCGTGCAGGTCGGACCGGACCATGAGAGCGCGTGCATTAGGGTGGGTGAGGTAGTGTAGGGAGACGCCGTGTTGCTTCGGGTGCCTCATTCTTCCCCTTCCTTCGACACGGCTGCTCCCTAGCCGGCTCGGGATGAGGGAGAGTGAAGCACCTTCGGACTGTGACGGGGTGCCCATGTCTCGCACTCATCCCGAGGAGGCGCTGCAAGCGCCGTGTCGAAGGACGAGAGCCGCGAAGGATCGTATTCGAACGCGACCTGCGGAGCCGCACCGCGCCGCCTGCCGGCTGCATATCCGTATCTGCTGCCGTGACGCCGTTTCCGCCTGCGCGCCTCCGATACTCCAGCTCGATGGAAGCGAGACCGCACCCCCGAGATTACCAAACGGTGCCTTCTTGTGCACCGGACGCCGGCGATGATCTGTGCGTGGACTTCGCCAGGCCGAGCAGCGGGAGGACGAGATGATCTTGGTCACGGGAGCACCGGCAAATGCCGGAGGCGCGGTGCTGAGGTCCGCGATGGAGCTCGGGCTACCACTGCGCGCCATGTATCAACGACTCCGACGCGCGCGCCGCAACCCGACAGGCCGGTCACTCCACCGACACGTTCTCCATGCCGAAGAACATCTGGGTCGGGTTCAACATGAACCCCTTCACGTTGTTGCGGATGGCGCGGATCTGCAGCGTCGAGTTGAGGAAGATCCACGGCGCGTCGTCGAGCACGGTCTTCTGCACCTGCTCGTAAATCGCGGTGCGCTTGGCCGGATCGGTTTCGAGCAATCCCTGCGACAGCAATTTCTCGACTTCGGGGTTGTTGTAGCGCGACCAATCGGCCGTCGGGAAATTCTTGTAGCTCCAGAGTTCGCCCAGGAAGTTGTCGGGATCGCCGTTGTCGCCGGTCCAGCCCTCCATCATCATCCCGGCGTATTTGCCGGATCGAACCTGCGTGAAATAGGCTCCCACCTCGGATTGTTTCACATTGGCCGTGATGCCGACCTTGCCGAGATAGCCCTGGATGGCGATCGCCAGGTTCGGGCCGGCCGGGTTGTAGCCGCGCGGTGAATTGTAGGTGGCGAGTTCGACGCTGGTGCCGGGCTTCACGCCGGCTTCGGCGAGCAGGGCCTTGGCCTTGGCCGGATCGTAGGGGTACCCCGGTAGCGCTTTATCGAAGCCCCATTGGGCCTGCGGCAGGGGTGACGTCAGCGGCACCGCGAGGCCGGCGAACAGCGCCTTGTCGATGGCCTCCTTGTCGACCGCGTAGTTCAGCGCCTGGCGGACGCGCTTGTCGTCGAAAGGCGGCGTGTCGACCGGCAGTGACACGCCCGACACGGCGAGGCCGGGCTGTGTCAGGATCGTGATGTTGGGATCGCCCTTCATGGCCGGCACGGATTGCGTGCTGACGTCGCCGAGGATCTGGATCTCATTGCGCTTCAGCGCCAGTACGGCGGCCTGCGGGTCGGGCAGTTCCTTGAAGATCAAGTGGTCGACCTTCGGCTTGCCGCCCCAATAGTCGGGGTTGGCGTCGAGGATGATCTGGTCGCGCTGCCGCCATTCCTTCAGGATGAAGGGCCCGCTGCCGACCGGATGGTTGCGGTAGTCCTTGCCCCATTTGGCGGCGGCGGCCGGGCTGACGAGGCCGTTCCACGCCATGGCCAGGCTGTTCAGGAACGGCGCCGAGGGTTTCTTGAACGTGAACTCCACCGTGTCGTCGTCGACCGCGCGATAGCTCGCCACGTCGCCATAGGTGAAATCGATGTAACCTTCGACCGGGCCGGTATTGTAGATGTACTGGGGATTGGACTTGTTGAGCAGGCGATCGACGTTCCAGACCACAGCCTTGGCGTCGAGCGGCGTGCCGTCGGTGAACTTGGTTCCGTGGCGCAGCTTGAACGTATAGGTCAGGCCGTCGGGCGAGGTCGTCCAGCTCTCGGCAATGCCGGGTGCCACATCGGTCGTGCCCGGCTTGTAGCGCAACAGGCTGTCGTAGACCGTCGACATGATGAAGCCGGACGTATTGTTCTCGACCGCCTCGGGGTCGAGCCCGGTCGGATCGGACGCGATGCCGACCACGAGAGTGCTGTCGGCCCACGCCGCCGCCGGAGCGCCGATCAAAGCCAGTGCCGTTGCCACGGCCAGACAATGCGATCTCATCTTGACGCTCCTGAACCACGCTGGGGTGACGGGAAACTATGCGGCGAGCTGCCCCGCAGATCAGGGTAGCCCATTGGGGGCCGAGACGATTTCCACGGTAATGCGCGGCGGCGCAGTGTCAATGCTCCTCGCTTGGTGAACCCTGCGCTTGCCTGGAAGCCCGCGTCTCCGAGACGGAACGCTCCTCTTGGCCGGGGGCAAGACCTCCTTCTGTGCTCGGCTATTGCGAGCGCAAGATGAACGCTCTGTTCCGTTTCCGATGTCCCCCTGTGGGAGCCACGGGGGCGCGCGGAGCAGCCGGTTCTCTTCTTCGACGCGGTCGGGCTCGGGGTGTTCGCCGTCGCAGGGACACAGAAGGCGCTGGACCACGGGATCAACTGGCCGATGGCTGCCATCCTCGGGATGATCAGCGGCGTCGGGGGCGGCATGCTGCGGGACACACTGACCGCACAGGTGCCGACGCTCCTTCGCTCCGACATCTATGCCGTGGCAGCCCTGGCGGGAGCGCTGGTCGTCGTCGCGGGGACCGGAACCGGCTTGCCTGCAATCCCCGTCGCCCTCGCAGGCGTCGCACTCTGTGTATCCTTGCGTCTCCTGGCGCTATATCGGGGATGGAAGCTGCCGGTTGCTTCGTCGAAGGTCCGCTAAGCCGGGGACCATCGTCCCCTCAGTGCGTGCCGCTACTTCAACACCGTTGCCATCCCTGCCCCAGGTTCACAGCAGGCTTCACTTCAGCCGGATGGTGCCCTCGTCCAGCGTGTCACCGCCTTCACCGATCGGCGCCAAGCGAGTACCCACGTATTCGCCGTCTCCGGACGCGCCGGCGTATTTACCCTCGCCGCCTAAAACGGCGATCTTTCCATCGGGAAAGTCAGTCCTTGATCCGTTCAGCTTCGCTTGGCCGCCCGCCTTCATGCGCAAGGACGATCCGTCGGAGAACTTGAAGGTCTGGTAAAGGGTGTAAGTGCCGCTCCCTTTCACATAATCGATATTCGAAAGGTAAGTGACGAACCCTGACGTACCGTCCTCGAGCGTAACAATGCCTGAGAACTTGGCAGCCCCGATCACATGGCCCTCCACGCCGTCCCCGGCGTCCATCGTCAGCACTCCCTGGCTGTGGCTCACGAACCGGTACTTGATGGTCTCGCCGGCCTGAGCGATCCCAGGCATCGTCAAGCCGAACACTATCGCAGCCACCCTGAGCTTCCGCATTTCGCCCTCCTGCATTCTCGCGGCATGAGTGATCGTCTTGAATCGGCAGGCCGGCGACTTCGGCAGCACTGGAGCCCGTGGGGATAAGCCCGGTGGAACCCCTCCGGCTCTCAAAAAGATTGAAGCATTCTGGGATGCGTTGCGCAACACGCGGCCGAACCCGCTCCAGCACGGGAGGACCACGATATCCGAAGGCGCCGAGCCTTGATCCGCGGCGTCGTAGTAGCTGATCCAGCCGCATAGGCTGGGCCCATGCAGGGACGCGTCACCCAAGCCTGCACCTGGACCCAGATCCATAAGTCCTGGCCACGTTCGGGGCGGCCCGAAACCTGCGGCCAGGCTACATGCACCTGAAATCCTGCTGTGTTGACGGGCACCTATTCCGCACGAGGTCAGCCAACGATCGAACGGCTGGCGAAGGCACGGTGAACTGAACGTGTTCGATCATTCCTTCTCGCCTGCAATCGCATCGCTTGCTCTAACCTGGAGCGAAACGGTCGGGTCCTGCGCTCAGCGCCGCGAGATCCCGTCTCGGGAAAAATCGCCACCTCGACCAGGTGCTGGCGTGCATAAAGGCGCCATATACCAACCGACAGATCAGCGACGCCGGTCCCCAAACGGCGGCTGTGCTTGCAGGGGGCGAACGGATCTTGGACGAAATCGAGGCAGGCGGGCTCCCCGATGGCGACGCGCGATGCCGCGACGTTTCTGCGAAATGACAGTGCTGCGCGTGATCCTTGGGGACCAGTTGTCCTCGCGGCTGGACATTGTGGCGGGAGCCGACAAGGGCAAGGACGTGTTCCTGCTGGCCGAGGTGATGGCCGAGGCCACTTATGTCCGGCATCACGTAAAGAAGATCGCCTTCTTGTTTTCCGCCATGCGCCACTACGCCGAGGCGCTGCGGTCGGCAGGCCACGCAGTCCGCTATGTCGCGCTGGACGATGCGGAAAACAGCCAGAGCCTGGATGGCGAGATCCTCCGGGCGGTAGACGAACTAAGGCCGGCCAGCGTCGCCATCACGGAGCCTGGTGAATGGCGCTTGCGCGATCGATTCGAGGCCCTGCGGTTGGCCCTTCCGGTTCCGCTCGAAATCCTGCCCGATACGCGTTTCCTCTGCTCGCACGCGGAGTTCAACGCCTGGGTCAAGGGGCGGCGCGAATTGCGAATGGAATATTTCTATCGCGAAATGCGCCGGCGCCATGACATCCTCATGGAGCGGGATGGCAAGCCGGTCGCCGGGCGCTGGAACTTCGACGCAGACAACCGCAAGCCGCCCAAGGCCGGGCTGCACTCCCCGCGACGCCTCAGCTTTCGCAAGGATGCGATCACGCTCGACGTCCTCGATCTGGTGCGGCGGCGCTTTCCCGATGGCTATGGCAGGCTGGAGCCGTTCCATTTCGCTGTGACGCGGCGGCAGGCGTTGCGCGAACTCGAGCACTTTATCCAGCATGTCCTGCCGAATTTCGGCGATCATCAAGACGCGATGGTCAGGGGCGAGCCCTATCTGCACCATTCACTGCTGGCCGCCTATATAAACGCAGGGCTGCTCTATCCCCTGGAGGTCTGCCGCAAGGCCGAAGCCGCCTTCCATGACGGCCACGCGCCGCTGAACGCCGCCGAAGGCTTCATCCGGCAGATTCTGGGCTGGCGTGAATTTGTTCGCGGCGTCTACTGGCGGTTCATGCCGGACTACATCGGGCGCAATGCGCTGAATGCCAACGAGGCCCTGCCATGGTTCTATTGGAGCGGTGAAACACGCATGGCCTGTATGCGGGAAGCCCTCGCGCATACATACGACCATGCCTATTCACACCATATCCAGCGCCTGATGATCACCGGCAACTTCGCACTTCTGGCTGGAATTGACCCGAAGGAGGTGCACGAATGGTATCTTGCGGTCTATGCCGATGCCTACGAGTGGGTCGAGGCGCCCAACACCATCGGCATGGCGCTGCACGCGGACGGCGGGCTGCTGGCCTCCAAGCCTTACGCCGCAAGCGGCAACTACATCAAGCGCATGAGCAATTTCTGCGACGGCTGCGACTATGATCCGTCGATGCAGGTCGGCGACCGCGCCTGTCCGTTCAACGCGCTCTATTGGGATTTCCTGGCGCGCCACCGCGATCGGTTCAGCGAGAACGCCCGCATGCCCTATGTCTATGCCAACTGGGACAAGATGGGTGACCACAAGCAGGCCGCGCTCCGTCGTCAGGCCGAGGCACACCTCTTGAGCATGCGCGAGGGGCGATTGTGAAAAGCAAGCGCATCGCCAAGGCCGATCTGCCGAGCAAGGTATGCGCCGCCTGCCAACGGCCGTTCGCCTGGCGGAAGAAGTGGAGCAAGGTCTGGGACGAAGTTCTCTACTGTTCGGACGCCTGCCGTCGCCGTCGCCGAGCCAAGGCCGAGTTTTCCGCCGCGCCGGGCGAAATCTGATGGGGGCGGCGCGATCCCAGACTGTCCCGGGCACGCCGATTTACAGCGTGAACACGCGAGTCGTGAGTCCCACTCCGTGGCATGACCACCACCCCGCGCGTAGACCTTATGCAGTCGCCCTGCCGCGCGGACGGCCCTTTATCCGCCGCGCAACACCGGCAACGGCCCGTCTGATGAGGCGGCCAGCACGACCGCGAGTTCCTTGCGCGCGAGTTTGATGAGGATGCGCATTGCAGCGGCCGCCTCCTTGGGCTGCCGCAACCGGATCGCCTCAAGCACATCCCGATGCATCGCGACCACATCGCCGTGGGAGGTCGTATGTCGGTGTGTGAGCCGAAAGGTCACCAGGAGGGCCGCCCGGATCGCAGAGGCGAAATGTCGGTAGATCCAGTTGCCGCTTGCCTCGATGATGGCCGTATGGAAGGCGAGGTCGGCGCGGCTCCACGCCTCATCATCGGTCGAATTCGACTCGACCATCTGCAGGAACGCGTCTTCGATTTCAGCGAGTTGTCGGGCGCTGGCGCGTTCTGCGGCAAGAGCGGCGGCTTCAGGCTCGAGTAGCGCGCGCGCTTCCAGCAGCGCCTCGTAGAAGCTCGTGTTCGCGCGATGCCGAAGGGCGGCATCAAGGACGACCGGATCGAGGAAGTTCCATTCCTCCGCGGGCACCACGACAGTTCCAGCCCGCGTCCGTGCCCGCACCATGCCCTGAGCCGTCAAAAACTGCATCGCTTCGCGCAGCGACGTGCGGCTCACCTTGAACCGCCGCTGCAGGTCCGCCTCGTTCGGCAACGTCGAGTTCTCGGGAATATGCCCCGAGACGATGGCCTCGACCAGGGCCGAAACAAGCGTCTCGCGCACTTTGCTGCGACCGGCGCTTCCGCCCCTTCCAGCCGGCCTGTTTCGTGCGGACAATGCCGGTTCGAAGCTCGATGCCACCGCCTCCACCTCCTGATCCTGGATGGACCTTACGCACCGTGCGGAGAACCGTCCATCGACCTCGGACGGCATTCATCGTATTTATTTCTGGATCAATCGTATTTTTATTGACGGATTAGTTTCAGCGCTGCACCTTCGTTTGCTCGGGCCCGTACGCCCTGGGATGGAGGACCATGCGTTGAAGATCACCGGCCTGTCGACGCGCGTCGTGAACGCCGAGATGCGCAATTGGGTCTTCGTGCGTGTCGAGACCGACAGTCCCGACCTCGTGGGCTGGGGCGAGGCGACGCTGGAGTGGAAAACGAAGGCCGTGGTCGGGGCGATCGAGGATCTCGCACCGCTTCTGATCGGACGCGACCCGCGCGACATCGAACAAGCCGTGCGGGTGCTGAAAAAGCACAGCTTCTGGCGCCTCGGCGTGATCGGGATGAGCGCCGTGTCAGGGATCGAGATGGCCCTCTGGGACATACTCGGCAAGGCGCTGGGGGTGCCCGTGTGGCGCCTGCTCGGCGGCAAGGTTCGCGACAAGGTCCGGGTCTATACCCATCTCGGCCTGGGCGACATGCGGGCCGTGTACGAGACACTGGATGCCGAGCCGCTGCTGGCCCGCGCCCATGAGGTCGTTGCAAAGGGCTATACGGCCTTCAAGGCCGTGTTCATCCCCTACACGCATTACCACGCGCCCTTGCCGGAGGTCGACAAGGTCGGGCGCATGATGGACGCCTTGCGAAAGGCGGTCGGCCCGGACATCGACGTGATGGTCGACTTCCACGGACGGCCCGCGAGCGCGGCGGCCGCGCTTGCCTATATCGACGCGCTTGCACCGGGCCGCCCGATGTTCGTCGAGGAGCCGCTGCCGCCGGGCGAGACTCGACGCCCTCAAGGTCGTAGCCGCCCATTCGAAGGTGCCGCTTGCGACCGGCGAGCGCCTGGTCGACCGCGCCGAGTTTGCCGAACTTCTGGCGGCTCGGGCCGTCAGCATCGTCCAGCCCGACATCTGCCACTGCGGCGGCCTGCTCGAAGCCAAGAAGATCGCCGCGATGGCGGAAGCCGTCTCGGTCGGCGTCGCCCCGCACAATCCCCTAGGCCCGATCGCCGGCGTTGCTGCCCTCCACTTCGCCGTCTCGACGCCCAACCATGTCATCCAGGAGGAGATGGTTGGTGCCGTACCGTGGTACTTCGAGGTGGTGGACGGGCCGATCCGGCTGGTCGACGGCTTCTGGCAGGTACCCGAAGCGCCCGGCCTCGGCATCACGGTGAACGAGGCGGCCTGCGCAAAGGCATCCCTACAAGCCCGAAATCCTCGCAACCGGTGCTGCCGTCCTCGACGACGGCACCATCGTCGACTGGTGAGCGCCATGGTGGATCGGCTCGCCGGGAAGACCGCGATCGTGACCGGTGCGGGGCGCGGGATCGGAGAGGCCATCGCGCGTGCCTTCGTGCAGGAGGGGGCAGCCGTCGTGATCGCCGAGCGGGACGCCCTGTCCGGCAATACGCTCGCGGCCGAGTTGCAGGCCGCAGGTGCCCGGGCGACCTTCCATCAGACTGATGTCACTGATCAGGGCTCCGTCGAGCGATGCATCCAAGTCGTGCTGGCGCAGCATGGGCGGCTCGACATCCTGGTCAATAATGCCGGCATCAATGTCTTTCATGAACCTTTGGAGACGAGCGAGGATGAGTGGCGGCGCTGCTTCGCGGTCGATCTCGACGGGGTCTGGCGCGTCAGCAAAGCCGCCCTGCCGCCGATGATCGCCGCGGGCAGCGGCGCCATCGTCAACATCGCCTCCTGTCACGGCTTTTCGATAATTCCCGGATGCTTTCCCTATCCGGTCGCCAAACACGGGCTGCTCGGTCTCACGCGGGCGCTGGGGGTCGAGTACGCGGCCAGGAACATCCGCGTGAACGCTATCGCGCCCGGATATATCGAGACGCAGCTCGCGATCGATTACTGGCAGACCTTCCCCGACCCGGCCGCCGAACGGCAACGAACCTACGACTTGCATCCGCCCAAGCGGATCGGGCGCCCCGAGGAGGTCGCCATGACGGCGGTGTTCCTCGCATCAGACGAGGCGCCCTTCATCAACGCCGCCACAATCGTGATCGATGGTGGCCGTTCGGTTCTTTATCACGAATAGAGACCGAGGTTTCACCCAACAAGAATAACGCAAGTGGAGGACACAGGATGAGGAATACAGCAATCACGGCGCTGCTCCTGCTCGGCGCGGCACTGGCACCGGCACAGGCCGACGACCTTAAGCTCGGCTACATCAACAAGATGGGCGAACACCCCTGGTTTGTCGCGGAGGTCGCAGGCGCCAAGTCGGCCGCTGCCGAAGCCGGCGCGAAACTCTCGACCCAGGACGTTCAGTTCAACGCCGACCTCACGCTCACGACCTTCGACACCATGGTCGGTGACGGCGTGAAAGGCATCGCGATCGTGGTGCCCGACAAGGCGCTTGGCCCCGTCGTGGCCGAGAAGGCCGCCAAGGCAGGCATCAAGCTGATCGCGGTCGATGACGACATCTATGCCCAGGACAAGACGCCGGTCCCCTATATCGGGCTGAACGCCACGGCGATCGGTCGCCAGGTCGGCGCCGAGGAGGCGCGGCTCTACAAATCGCTCGGCTGGGGCGACAAGAAGGACGTCAAAATCGGAGCCGTGGAGGACCGCAAGGCCGACACCTGCATGCAGCGCACGCGGGGGGCGGAGGCGGCCTTCCTGGAGGCCGTGCCAGGCTTCGACAAGGCCAACATCGTGCGCATTCCCTATGACAACACGATGAACAGTGCCATCGACGCCGTGACCACGACCTTGACGGCCAATCCCGGCGCCGAGCATTGGATCTTCTTCTCCTGCAACGACGACGGCGTGCTCGGATCCGTCCGCGCGACGGAGAATTCCGGGATGAAGCCCGATCAGGTCATCGGGGTCGGAATCGACGGCAGCCGGGCCTGCGATGCGTTCGGGGCCGGCCAGCCGACCGGTTTCCGCGGCACGCTATGGATCGATTCCGGCAAGGAGGGCGCCACCGCGGTCAAGACCCTGATCGCCTCGATCAAGAACAATACGCCCCTGCCCGAGAAGACATTCGTCACGCCGGATCTCATCAACGCGGACAACTTCGGGCAGTACAAGGACAAGATCTGCCACAAGTAGCCGCTCCGTCCATCCTCCTGAAAGGTTCGGCTGGCGCCATGACGGCCAGACTTGCAATGCCGGCGTCGAGCGCCGGCCCCTTCCTGGCCCTGCGCGGCGTGTCCAAACGCTTCGGCGTCGTCCAGGCCTTGTCGGACGTCGATCTCGACGTGAAGGCCGGCGAGATCCTGGCCCTCGTGGGCGAGAATGGAGCCGGCAAGTCGACCATGATGCGGATCGTCGAAGGCGTGGTGTCGCCGGATACCGGCAGCCTCGCCTTCGATGGTGTCGTTCAGGACCTGCGGCGGGCCGCTGATGCCCATGCACTCGGCGTCCGGGTCATCCACCAGGAGCCCGACATCGCCCCGGATCTCTCGGTCGCCGAGAACCTCTTCATCGGTGACCTGCGCCGGACCGCGGGGTTGTTCCTGGACCGGCGCGACCTCGTGCGGCGAACCCTCGCGCTGTTCGATCGCTTCGGGCTTCGCGAGAGCCTCTCACCCTGGACACGAGCCGGCGATCTCGGTGCGGCCCAACGCCAGCTTGTCGAGATCATGCGGGCGCTGCGGGCGGGCGTCCGCCTGCTTGCGCTCGACGAGCCGACCTCCTCGCTGACCGAGGACGAGACGCGACGCCTGTTCGCGATCGTCCGCCAGCTGAAGGCCGCGGGCGTCGCCATCGTCTACATCTCGCACCGGATGCACGAGATCCGGCAGTTGGCAGACAGGATCGCCGTACTTCGCGACGGCCGCATGGTCACGGTGCAGGCCGCCGGCGACCTCGACGACGGAGCGATCCTCAGCCACATGGTCGGCCGCCCGATCGGCAACCTGTTCGATCGGCCCCGACACGCGCCGGGACCGGTGGTCCTGGCGCTCGAGGGCGTCTCGACCCGCCGCATCCACGATGTGGGTTTCACGATCCGGGCAGGCGAGGTGGTCGGGATGGCGGGCCTGATCGGCGCGGGCCGGTCGGAGACCGCTGAAGCCATTTTCGGCGTCGATCCCATTGTCAGCGGGCGGGTATCACTGGGCGATGTCCCTCTGCGCCTGCGCAGTCCCGCCGACGCGATCGCGGCCGGGATCGGCTTCGCACCAGAGGACCGCAAGGCACAGGCACTCCTGCTCCTGGCCAGCGTCGAGACCAATGTCACGCTTTGCGTGCCGGACCTCATCAGCCGGGCCGGATTCCTCCGCGCCGGCGCGGCCCAGCGGATCGCGCGCAGGCAGGCCGATGACCTGCGCATCAAGACGCCGCATCTCGGCCAGCTCGTTTCCAAACTATCGGGCGGCAACCAGCAAAAGGTGGTTCTGGGACGCTGGCTGGCCCGCCGCCCCAAGCTCCTGATCCTGGACGAGCCGACCCGCGGCATCGACGTGGGGGCTAAAGCCGAGATCTACGCCCTCATCCGGCATCTCGCCGACACCGGCATGGCGATCCTCGTCATCTCGTCGGAGATGCCCGAGCTGATCGGCTTGTCCGACCGCATCCTGGTCATGGCCAGCGGCCGGATCGTGGGCGAAGTGTCCCGCGCCGAGGCGACCGAAGAGGGCATCCTGGCCCTCGCCATGACCGACAACCTGGCCTCATCCCCGGCCGCTCAGAGAGGCTCGCCATGAACGCTGTGCTCGACAAGACCGGGAATGATCGGGCCGCATCGCGACCGCAAGCGGCGGATTTTCTCGGACGCCTTATGCGCGGTCTCGGCACGCACAACCTCAGCCTTTTGATCGCACTGGCCTGCCTGGTCGCGATCTTCGGTGGCATGCGGCCGGACGTCTTCTTCTCCAGCCGCAACATCGAGAACATTGGCCAGGGAATGGCTATCCTGGGCATCCTCGCCACCGCGCAGACGATCGTGATCGTGTCGGGCGGCCTCGACATCTCCGTAGGCGCCGTGGTGGGCCTTTCGACCGTCTGCATCGCGCTTGGCGTGCAGCAGACCGGGTCTGCCGCGCTCGGCATCCTGTTCGGACTTTTGGTCGGTGGCATCGCGGGCGCCGTCAACGGGCTTATCGTCACGATGGGACGGGTCAATGCCGTCATCGCGACGCTCGGCACCATGGCCGCATTCCGTGGTGTCGCCTTCATCATGTCGGACGGGCAGTCGATCAGCATCTTCCATCCGTTGTTCCGCCTGGTCGGCTCGGGCCGCTGGCTCGGGCTGCAGATCACCATCGAGATCCTGATCGCGGTCGTGGCCGTGTTCTTCGTGTTGATGCGCTACACGGTCGTCGGCCGGAACATCTACGCAATCGGCGGCAATCCGGTCGTGGCGCGCCTCGCCGGCCTCAACAACACCGGCTACCAGATCGGCGTATATGTCCTCAGCGGCGTCGCGGCGGGCCTCGCCGGCCTGCTGCTCGCGGCCCGGACGGGGTCCGGACAGCCGATCTCGGGGTCGGACGGCCTCGAGCTCCAGGCGATCACGGCCGCCGTGCTCGGGGGCTGCGCCCTGACGGGTGGCAAAGGCACCATCATCGGCGGCGTGCTCGGTGTCATCATTCTGGGCGTGCTGAACAACGGTATGATCCTGACCAGCGTCCCGACCTTCTATCAGATGGTCGCCCGCGGCCTGCTGCTCATCCTGGCCGTGCTTGTCGCTGAGCATCAGGCCAAGCGTTACGGCTGAACCGCGAAGGCTCCGGCGCCGCCGCGCAGCAGCCCCCTTCCCCGATGATCTTTGCTTCCGCAACGCCGGGCGGGTGGTTGGGCCAGATGATACCGGTTGAACACCGGTTTCTCGCTCCGTAAACTATTGTCGTCGCGCTCGAACCTGCCGCAACCACCACCGCATGTTGTCCGCACTCGCAGATGGATTGATCGTGTCGTGCCAGCCTGTTACGGGCGGCGCCCTGGATCGGCCGGAGATCGTCGCCGCCTTCGCGCTCGCGGCCGAAGCTGGCGGCGCCAGGGGTTTGCGGATCGAGGGCCTGGCGAACCTTCGCGCGGTCCGGGCCGTGACGTCGCTGCCCATCATCGGCCTCATCAAGCGGATCGATCCGGAAACGCCGATCATCATCACCGCGACCCTTGCCGATGCCCGCGACCTTGCCGAAGCCGGAGCAGACATCGTCGCTTTCGACGCCACGCTGCGCCCGGGCCGACGCGCGAGCGTCGCGGCGCTCGTCGACGCCGTTCACGCGGCGGGGTGCCTCGCCATGGCCGACATCGCGACCCTGGCCGACGCTGAGGCCGCCCGAGGCGCCGGCGCCGACATCGTCGGCACGACACTCTCGGGTTACACTGGCGGCGTCGTGCCGGACGAGCCCGACGTCGTGCTGGTCGAGCGCTGCGCGGCCATGGGGGGCCCGGTCTTCGCGGAAGGGCGCTACCGCACCACGGACGAGGTTCGGGCCGCCCGCCGGGCCGGGGCGGCGGCAGTCGTGGTGGGATCGGCGATCACGCGGCCCGAGCATGTGACGAGCTGGTTCGCCGCCGTGATGCGCGAACCGGTTCTGCCCCGCGCGAGCGCGTGACGCCGATGGCGCCCGTCCTGGCAATCGATCTTGGCGGGAGCAAGCTCGCGGTGGCGCTGGTAGACGGGGGTGTCGTGCAGGCGCGGCGGGAGGCCCCGACCGATCGGGCCGGGGGCCCAGCGGCCTGGGTCGAGGCCATCGCCGGGCTGGCGCGCGACTGGACCGGCTTCGCGGCGGCCGGGGCCGCGGTCACCGGCCTGGTGCGGCGCGGGCTCTGGCGGGCGCTCAACCAGGATACGCTGGCTGTGCCCGGCGAGGTGTCGCTGGTCGCGCTCCTGGAGCAACGCCTCGGCGTCCCCTGCATTGCCCGAAACGATGCGCAAGCCGCGGCCTGGGGCGAGTTCCGGTTCGGCGCCGGCATGGGGTTGGACATCGTCTTTGTCACCGTTTCGACGGGCATCGGCGGCGGCATCGTGACCGGCGGCCGGCTGATCGAGGGTCACGTGGGCCTCGCCGGCCATCTCGGTATCACGCCCGTGCAGACCGCCGAGGGAGTATGCCTGCTCGAGGAGATCGCCGCGGGCCGCGCGCTGGCCCGCCTCGCCGGCAAACGGGGCGATCCGCGTGCCGTCATGACGGCGGCGGCCGCGGGCGAGGACTGGGCCATCGATCTCCTCGACCGGGTCCAGGCGCCCTTGGCCCTGGCGCTGCGCGGTTTGCAGTTGATGCTCGATCCGCAACGGATCGTCGTCGGTGGCGGCCTTGGGCTCGCGCCGGGCTATCTCGATCGTCTTGGCCACCATCTCGAGCCCGTCGCGGCCTCGATGCGGCCCATCCTTTGCGCCGCCGCGCTCGGCGCCGATGCCGGTCTGATCGGCATCGCCGATCTCGCCACCACAGCGCTGGAGAATGTACCATGACGCGATCGATTTCAGGACGGCTGCGCGGTGCGGCGCTGATGGGCGCCGCTGCGGCGCTGCTCGCGGCAGCACTGCCGGCCCAGGCAGAGGTGACCGTGGCCGGCTGGCCGGGCGGCCCGGAAGAGACGGCTTTGCGTAAGGTAGCCGAGATCTACAACGCCCAGGCCGGTCGCACCGACGAGGACCGCGTCAAGCTGCTGTTCTTCAACCGCGAAGGCTTCTTCGACAAGCTGCAGGCCGATATGGCGGCGGGCTCCACCACCTTCGACGTCAATCTCGTCGCGACGTATTCGCTCGGCAAATATACGCCGTTCATGGACCCGATCACCCTGCCCGCCTCCGCCGTGGACACCTTCGGCGAGCCGGTGCTGAAGACCATGCAATACGAGGGCAAGCAGTTCGGCGTGCCGACCGACCTCTCGATGCACTTCATGTATTTCCGCAAGGACCTGATCGACAAGCTGCTCGCAGACGACGCCTGGAAGGCGACCTATGGCCAGATCGCCCTGAAACATCTCGGCAAGACGATGCTTCCCAAGCAGCCCGACGACTGGACCTGGGACGACTACAAGGCAACCGCCCTGTTCTTCACCAAGGCTGTCAATCCGGCGAGCCCAGTGCGCTACGGCACCGTGCTGCAGATGAAGAACCTGCTGTTCAACATGATGGTGTTCGGCAATGTGCCGCGCGCCTATGGCGGCAACTGGACGGACGCCGCCGGCAAGGTCACGGTGGACTCGCCCGCCTACCGCACCGCCCTCGATCTCTACAAGTCGCTCTACGACGCCGGCGCCAGCCCGAAGGATTCCCTGTCCTACGAGTTCCCGGAAGCCAATGCGGCCTTTGGTTCCGGCCAAGTCGCCACAATGCTTCAATGGAACGCCGCGGCGGCCGACCTCGACAACAAGGACAAGTCCCCCGCGGTCGCGGGCAAGATCGGCACCGTGGCGCCGCCGGCCGGCCCGAGCGGGCGTTTCACCCACATCCACAGCTTGGGCCTCGGTCTCAACAAGGCCTCGACCCACAAGGAGGCCGCGCTGCGGTTCCTCACGTGGCTGGCCAGCCCCGAAGCCATGGCCGACTATGCGCGGGCCGGCGGCTCGCCAGCCCTCTCCGACGCCATCACCGCCAAGATCGAAGGGCGGCCAGACCTTGCCAAGCTCGGCCATTTCGCGGGAAGCTACGGCTTCGTGATGAACGGCGGCACGTCAGCCAATGCGCTGGCCATCTATGAGGCGCAGGCCAAGGCGTTCACCGGCTATTGGGGCGGCACCGAGAGCCTCGATGGCGCGCTTACGCAGGCCACCACGGCCATGACCGGTCTCCTCAAATAGCGCCCGGCAAGCCGCGCTCGCGCCCTGGACCGTCTTGCTCTGGAAGGGACCTGGCATGAGCGCCGTCCTGCATCGCCGCCAAGGTCTCTTTCTCATCGCGCCGATGACGAGCTTCCTGTTGGCGATGCTGGCGCTGCCGCTGGCGATCGACATCGTCTACGCCCTGTCCCGCGTGACCTTCGAGACGCTGCGCCATCCGCGCCTCGAGGGTTTCGGGAACTTCGTCGCGGTGCTGCGGGACGCAAGCTTCTGGCAGGCGATGGGGTTCTCGCTCCGCTTCGCCGTGCTGGCCGCGCTGGCGCAGATCGCCCTCGGGCTGTTCCTCGCGATCTTCCTCGCGCCGCTGTTCGCGCTCGCGCCATGGCTCATGGCCGTGTTGATGCTGCCGATGATGCTGGCGCCGGCCCTCGTCGGGCTGATGTACCGGTTGCTGCTGCAGGATTTTGTCGGGATCATCCCCAACATCTGGACCATTTGGTTCGGCGACAGCCCTGCCTTCCTCAACCCCGGTACGGCTTTCTGGACCCTGGTCACGATCGAGGTCCTGCAATGGACCCCTTTCGCGCTTCTGATTCTCTACTCCGCCTATGCGGCCGTGCCGGGGGAGATCCGTGAGGCGGCGGCGCTGGATGGCGCGGGACCGATGCGGCGGCTCTTGGCCATCGACCTGCCGTGGATGATGCCGACAATCGCCATCACCTTCTTTTTCCGCTTCATCGACAGCTTTCGGGTGTTCGACAACGTGTACGTGCTCACCGGCAGCGGGGCCGGCGGTAGTACGACGACGATCAGCATCTTCATCTACGAGGCTTTCTTCCGCCGCAACAATATCGGCCTCGCGGTCGCCGCCTCCCTGATCTTGTTGGCGCTCTCCTTCGGTGTCCTCACGCTGCTGATGCGCCTCGCCAGGCGGCGTGGATGAAGCGCCGCCACGCCTGGATGGTGGTTAGGCTGGCCGTCTTCGCGCTGGCCGCCTTCGTGCTCAACTTCCCCTTGATCGCGACGGTCGTCACCTCGCTCAAGAACGAGGCGGAAATCGGCGCGAACCCGACCCTGACCATCGACGCGCCGACCCTCGACAACTACCGGCACATCCGCGACATCGCCGATCGCTTCGACATCCTGCATTTCCTTTCCAACAGCACCGTTGCAGCGGGGCTCGGCTCACTCCTGGCGATGCTGCTCGCTTTCCCGGCCGCCTATGCCATCGCCCGGTCGGGGGTCGGCGCCCGCTGGATCCTGCCCATCGTCACCAACCTGCGCGCGATCCCTCTGATCATCTTCTCGATCCCGATCTATCTTGTCTATCAGCAGGTCGCGCTGCTCGACACGCGGATCGGCCTCGCGTTGATCCTGTGCCTGGTGAACCTGCCACTCGTTCTCGTGCTGCTGGTCAACAGCTTGAGCGAGTTGCCGATCGCTATCGAGGAGGCGGCGCGGATGGACGGAGCCGGCACGCTCGCCATGCTGCTCCGGGTAGTCTTGCCGCTGGCGGCGCCGGTCGTTGCCTCCGCGCTCCTCCTGTCCTTCATCTATGCCTGGAACGAGTTCCTGTTTGGCCTGATGCTGACCACCGAGCGCGCCGTACCGATCACGGTGGGAGCCTCGTTCTTCTTTTCGGCGAGCGGTGGCGGCATTCGCTGGGGGATCGCGTCCGCCGTGATGATCGTCAGCGTGCTGCCTCCCCTGCTGATCAGCCTGCTCGCTTATCGCTTCATCGGCAGGGCCTTGACGTCGGGCGCTGTCAAAGGGTGAGCCACGTGGCGGCACCGGGCTCTGCTGCAGACTTCACTGCGCGTCCCGCATTGGGGCGAGGCGGTCCGGGCACCCACCAACTTGGCTCCCGGCAGCGCTTCGGACCACGCTTACCTCTTGGGCCGACAGCCGGAGCATGTGGGCCGCCTCGCTCGCGAGAACGACGTAGCGGAAACCCCTTCCGCTCATGCGGACCGCATAGGCTGCCGGCGCGGATTGGCTCCGGCCGGCAAAGCCTTTCCTATAAGACCGTTCAGACGTTTTACGGCTCGACGGCGTAGAACCAAAGATTGCGGGCCGAAAATCCGTTGTTCGAAAGAAGTTTCAGCAGACTTCCGTCGCCCCTCATCTCCTCGAGTGCACGCGAGATGGCGTGATTGAGGTCGACATCCTCCTTGCGCATGGCATAGCGCGCGTAACCGTATTCGACCGATTGCGGCTCGTAACCTGATGCAAATTCCAGCCCGGCGGTGGGGTGCTGCTTGATGAACTCCCCGATCTTCAGCCCGTCCTCCATGGCACCGTCGATGCGGCCGGCTTGCAGGTCCGAGAACTCAGCTTCATTCGAGGTATAAAGCTTCAGTTCGGCGAGATCCTTTCGGGGCTCGAGGAGTTGCTGGTTGATGCTGCCGCGAACCGTGCCGATCGTGTGGCCCGCGAAATTGGCCCAGGTGTGGATGTTCTTGGGATTGCCCTTCTGGACCGCCAGCGCGGACCCGTACCAATAGGCCGGGCTGGTGAACGCGATGACGGCGAGGCGCTTGGGATTTTCATGCAGGTTGTCCACGATGACGTCTGTCCGCTTGGCGAGCAGGCTGGGGATCATGGCGTCGAATTGCACGATCTGGATGTCGACCTTCTGGATGCCGAGGCGCTTGCAGACTTCCTTCATGATGTCGAGATCCAGGCCGCCGTAGGCCTTCGTCTTCTCGTCCTGGAACGTATAAGGCGGATCCGGCGAGATGATCAGATTGATGCCGCCGTCGACCGCGCGCTTGTAGGACCCGTCACCTCCCGTGAAGCTGACTCCGGGAATGGCCGTCTCGTCGGCCCTGGCAACTGCCGCCGCTGCTGTTGCGAGCGTGAGGCTCAAAACGGCGGTGATGATGGTTTTCAGACCCGACATGGACGTCTCCTCTTGATGGTTAGGGCAAGCTATAAGTCGACGCGGACCCCGAGTTCACGATCGCGATCGAATACAGTGTTGAGAAAACGCTGGGTGCGCGCGTGGCGGGGTGCTCCAAACAGCTCGTCCGGCGCTCCCGTTTCCACGATCGCGCCCTGCGCCATGAAGACAACTCGGTCGGCGACGTCGCGCGCGAACCCCATCTCGTGCGTCACCACGATCATCGTCATGCCATCCTGGGCGAGTTGACGCATCACACGAAGCACTTCGCCGACGAGTTCGGGGTCGAGCGCCGAGGTGACTTCGTCGAACAGCATGGCCTTTGGCCGCATCGCCAGGGCCCGTGCTATCGCAACCCGCTGCTGCTGCCCGCCGCTGAGCTCCTGGGGATAGGCATCGACCTTGTCGGCGAGCCCGACCTTGTCGAGTAGCGCAAGCGCCATGGTCCGAACCGCATCCGGTGGCTGCTTCAGGACATGGATCGGCGCCACCGTGAGGTTGTCCAACACCGAGAGGTGCGGGAAAAGGTTGAAGCTCTGGAACACCATGCCGACCTTGGCCCGGATAGCCTCGATGGTCGCATCGCTGTCGACCACAAGCTTGCCCTGCTTCTGGTAACGGTAGACCGGACAGTCCTCGATCAGGATGGTGCCGCTGTCGATTGGCTCCAGGTGATTGATGCAACGAAGCATCGTGGACTTGCCGGAGCCGGACGGGCCGATGACGCAAACCACCTCCCCGGGCTTCACCTCCAAGGTAACATCCTTCAGAACGTGCAGGGGTCCAAAGGACTTGTTGACCTTTTCGAGCCTGATCATGCGCCCTCGGCATGCGTTTGGCCGAGCGTCACGTCCCGTACCGTGATGACGCGGCGCCGGCCCACTTTCATGCGCCGCTCGAGCCAGCGTACGAAGAGCGCTCCCGGATATGACAGACTGAGGTAGATGATACCGATGATGGTGAAGACGGTGAAATATTGGAAGTTCATCGAGGCGATGATTTGGCCGGTGAACATCAATTCCTTCACCGTGACGATCGACACCAACGAAGTATCCTTGAAAAGGGAGATGAAATAATTTCCCAGCGGCGGCACGACGATGCGAACGGCCTGGGGGAGAATAACGATGCGCAGCATCTTGCGACGTGACATGCCCAAGGCGCGCGCCGCCTCGACCTGTCCATGGGGCACGGCCTCGATTCCGGCCCGATAGACCTCAGCCAGATAGGCCGAGTAGTTGATTGTGAGACCTACGACGCCGGCGACGAACGGATTGAAGCGCAGGCCGAACGAGGGAAGCACGAAGTAGATGTAGAAAAGCTGCAACAGTGCCGGCGTCCCTCGGACGACTTCGATATAGACGGAGGCCAGCCCTCGGATCAGCCTGCTCTGTCCGAGCTTGCCGACAGCCAACAGCAGCCCGAAAACGAGGCTCAGGAGCATCACGCAGATGGTCAGTTCGACGCTGATCAGGGCGCCGCGTGCAAGCTCAGGCAGGTAATCGATCGCTCCCCGGAAGTCGAACAACCTTGAAAATTCTTCGAACATCGTTCGCTCGGTTGGTTGGCGGCGAGGCGACCTGGGCTGGCGGAACCCATCATGAGCCAAGTGCTCGAATTTGCCGAGAACCTACTTTAACGATAAACTAGGCCGCGGTGCGCTGGACTGTCAATCGCGGTGTTGGGCAACCGGGCTAAACGTCAGGGCGAGAGGCCGATGGCAACGATCTTATACCCGGACGCGGCCTTCTCTGGCGATCCCGACATCGAAACCGCGGTTCTCGCCGAGACGGGGAAGGCGTCCTTCTGGCGTGCAAAAGCCCCCGGTCAGATCCCAGATGCCGTGTGGCGCGACGCCGACGCCCTGGTCTGCTACGACGCCTTCTCGATCGACCGGACCGTTGTGGCCCGATTGGCGCGCTGCCGCATCATCGTGCGGGCGGGGGTCGGCGTGGACCATATCGACCTTGAGGCCTGCCGAGCGGCAAACATTCCGGTGTGCAATACACCGGATTATGGCACCACCGATGTGGCCGATCACGCGATCGCCCTGATGCTGACCCTGGCGAGGACCGTCGCGGTCTATGATCGGAACTTGGGGCAGCGCGGCGCGCAGGGCTGGGTCTTCGATCAAGGACCTCGGCCGATCCGTCTTCAGGGGCGCGTGTTCGGCGTCGTCGGCCTAGGTCGGATCGGCATCGCGGCCGGGTTGAGAGCCAAGGCCTTCGGCATGACCATCCTGTTCTACGACCCCTATGTGGCCAGCGGCCTGGACCGTGCTCTGGGATTCGAACGCGCTGTTTGCCTCGACCAGGTCCTGACCCAGGCTGACGTGATCAGTCTGCACACGCCGTTGACGGACCAGACACGAGGCATGATCGACGCCGCCGCGCTCACGCGAACAAGGCCCACTGCGTTGTTGATCAACACGGCGCGCGGCAGCATTGTCGATACCGGCGCTCTTCTGGCCGCGATCCGGGACGGGCGCCTCGCCGGCGCGGGGCTCGACGTGCTTCCGACCGAGCCTCCGAATCCGGAGGACCCGCTATTCGCAGCCTGGCTCGAAAACGCAGATCGATTGCGCGACCGCTTGATCCTTACGCCGCACGCCGCCTTCTACAGCGGCGAAAGCATGCTCGACCTTAGGCGCAAGTCAGCCGAGATCGTGCGCGATTACCTGCGTGACGGCCGCCTTTGCAACTGTGTCAACGACCTCTCGCCGTAGTATGGCGTGCAACGAACCAGGATGGCCGTCAGGTTGAGCCACCGCGCTGCAGTTGCACCGGATACACGATCTCGCGCGTCGCGAACGCGCCAGTGTGGAGCCTGCCCAGCATCTCCACCCCGCCGCGAGCCCCCATCGCATAGGCGGGCGAGCGCACGGTGGTCAGCACAGGGTCGGTGTACTGCCAGAAATCGAAGGCGTTGAAGCCCGTCAGGAGAACATCCGCCGGAACCCGGAAGCCGCGGCTCGCCAGCAGCTTCATGGCCGCAATGCCGATCTGGTCGTTCCCGGCCAGGACGGCATCTGGCTTGGGATGCTGGTCGAGGTAATTCGACAAGCCGGCCTGGATGTCGATAAAGGACGCATCCGAGGTTTTCACAAGCGTCAGGCGGGCCTTTGATCCGCGGACCCGGAGCATGTCTTTGACGCCGCGGACGCGCCCCCCGATCGCCGGCCAGTAGCGCTTGGGCACCAGCATCACGAGGTCGCGCGCACCCTTGTCCAGGACCTCGGCACAGATCAGGCCGCCTCCCGCATGGTCATCCTGGCGGATCAGGCACGTGTCGGATTCGGGAATGCGAAGGCTCTCCTGAAACAGCACCAAGGGCTGACCCACGCCCAGAAGCACGTCGCGGCACGTCTCCCGCTGCCGGGGCGAGCCCGACAGCATGACACAGAGGCCATCGGTTCGGACGCTATGGATCAGCCGCGATAGGCCGATCGCCTTCGGCGCGAGCCCTTGCAGCATGGCGGCGTAGCCTTGGCCACCAAGCTGGTTCGTCAGACCGGCCACGATCTGGGTGACGAACGGGTCGGCCAGAAAGGCCGGGTCTTCGCTCACCACGATCACCCCGATCGTCTCGTGCTGGGCAAGCCTGAGATTTCGCGCCGTGGTTTGCGGCCGATAACCGAGTCGCGCGATGGCTTCCTTGATCCGTTCGTGAGTCTGCGGGCTCATCGAGGACAGGCGACCATTGACAGCGTTCGATACCGTCATCACCGAAACCTCGGCGTCCGCCGCGACATCACGAATTGTCACGCGCTTGCCTCGGGCTAGCGACGAATCGGCCGGCCGAGACCCATCAGGCGAAGGAATTGGCCCAGTCTTCAACAAAGTTGATCTCTCGGATTGGAGCGCCGAAGCGGAATTCACGCATCGGGTTCGTTCAGATCCAACGTTACAACGATTGCGCTTCTAACCCGAACCGGGGCAGATGCGAATTCGGGTTGGCGGGTGCCACGCATTGGTTTAACGTTACACTTCGTCAGCTCAAAGGCATCTGGCCTTCAGGAGGCAGCTTTGATTTCGTCCCGCTCGGGTTTCCATGGCGTATACCCAATGGCCTTTGCGCTCTTCGACCAAACGGGAGAACTCAGTCGAGAAGCCATGCGACGTCAGATACGGGCAATGGTTCGCCACCGGGTGCATGGCATCGGGATTCTCGGACTGGCCAGCGAGGTCAATAAGCTGTCGCTCGAGGAGCGCATCCGGCTGATGGAGTGGGTCATCGAGGATACCGCTGGAGCCGTTCCGGTCGCGGTCACCATCGCGGAAACCAGCATCACGGCGCAGATCGCCTTTGCGCGTCAGGCGGCGGCGGCCGGTGCGAGTTGGCTCGTGCTTCAGCCGCCACCGGTCAAAGGCGTTCCCGAGCGGGAACTCATCCGGTTTTTCGGCGCCGTCGCTGAGAAATCCACGCTGCCGATCGGGATCCAGAATGCGCCCGAGTACCTCGGCATCGGGCTCTCGCCCGAGGGGCTCAAGACACTCCATCGCGTGCATCCCAATTTCGCGGTCCTCAAGCTCGAGGCGACCGCGCTCGCGGTGGCCGATCTCGTCGATTCCCTCGAGGGTTCGGTCGACATTTTCAACGGCCGCGATGGGATCGAACTGGTCGAGTCGCTGCAGGCCGGTGCTGTCGGCATCATCCCCGGGGGCGAGGCCTTCGACGTGCTCGCGCGGGTCTACGATTGTTTGACGTCTGGCGATGGTGACGAGAAGGAGGGCCAGCGTCTCTATGCCGAGCTTCTCCCGCTGCTTACGTTCCTTATGGCCTCCATGGACACGTTTCTGGTCTACGGCAAGCAGGTGCTCGGCGAACGTCTTGGCCTCGATGAGCGCGAACCGCGTACTCCGTATTCGCAGCCGACGCCCTTTGGGCTCAAGCTCGCACGCCATTACGCAGCCGCACTGGGCCCGCTCTGACATTTGACCCAGCTCCATTGAACATCGCGAGAGAAACGGCAACATGAGCCAGGTAAAGCAGCTTCGGTCTCGGGCCTGGTTCGGCGGCGACTATAAAGGCAACGTCGTCCATCGCAGTTGGATGAAGAACCAGGGCTTTCCGGAAGACCTTTTTGACGGGCGCCCGGTGATCGGGATTTGTAACACCTGGTCCGAACTTACGCCCTGCAATGCTCATTTGCGCGACCTGGCCGAGCGGGTAAAGCGCGGCGTCTACGAGAGCGGCGGGTTTCCGGTTGAATTTCCCGTCATGTCGACCGGCGAGTCGAACATCCGGCCCTCGGCCATGATGTACCGCAATCTCGTCAGCATGGATGTGGAGGAAACCTTGCAGGCGAACCCGATCGACGGGGTCGTGCTGCTGGTGGGATGCGACAAGACCACGCCAGCCTTGGTGATGGGGGCTGCCAGCTGCGATCTCCCGACGATCGTGGTCTCGGGCGGTCCGATGCTGACCGGCACCTTCCGCGGCCAACAGCTCGGGTCGGGCACCGATCTCTATCGCATGAGCGAGGAGGTCAATGCAGGCCGCATGACATCGCAGGACTTCCTGTCGGCCGAAGGCGCGATGAGCCGCTCGCCCGGCAGCTGCAACACCATGGGAACTGCCTCGACCATGGCGTGCATGATGGAGGCGATCGGCCTCGCGCTGCCTGGAAACGCGGCCATTCCGGCCGTCGATGCGCGGCGACGGGTTCTGGCCCAGATGTCCGGGCGCCGCATCGTCGACATGGTTCATGAGGATCTGCTCTGCTCGAAGATCGTGACCAGGACCTCGGTCGAGAATGCGGTTCGCGTGAATGGCGCTGTCGGCGGTTCGACCAATGCGGTCCTTCATCTGCTGGCCATTGCGGGGCGGGTCGGCGTCGATTTCGCCCTCGATGACTGGGATACGCTGGGTCGCGCCATTCCGACCGTCGTCAATCTGATGCCGTCGGGACGCTATCTGATGGAGGATTTCTTTGCGGCGGGCGGGCTCGGACCGGTGCTTCGCTCGCTGTGCGAAGCCGGGCTGATCGACGGGGACGCGCTGACCGTTACCGGACGCACCCTCTGGGAGGGTTGCCGGGAGGCCGGGGTCTATAATCCCGATGTGATCCGACCGCTCGACAGGGCTCTCACCCAGGAGGGCGGCATTGTGGTTCTGCGCGGCAATCTCGCACCGGGCGGGGCCGTGCTGAAGCCCTCGGCCGCCACGCCTCGGCTGATGCAGCACACGGGGCGTGCCGTCGCTTTCGAGAACATCGAACACTACCACGCGCGGATCGGCGACGAGTCGCTCGATGTCGACGAAGATTCGGTTCTGGTGCTGAAGAACTGCGGTCCGGTCGGCTACCCGGGCATGCCGGAACTCGGCAACATGGGTCTCCCTCCGAAGCTATCCCGCCGCGGCGTGGCCGACATGGTTCGCATTTCCGACGCGCGGATGAGCGGCACGGCCTATGGTACTGTTGTGCTTCACACCGCCCCTGAGGCTGCGGCCGGCGGTCCGATCGCCGACGTGCGGGACGGCGATGTCGTCCAACTCGATGTCGCGGCACGTCGGCTCACGCTGCACGTCAGCGCCGAAGAGCTTGCCCGTCGCTCACGCGGCCGCAGTCCCGCGCCGAGCTACACCGGCTACCAGAAGCTGTTTGCCGACAACGTCCAGCAAGCCGACACCGGTTGCGACTTCAAGTTCTTGAGGGGACGCCGCCCGGCGGGCGTGCCGCGTCCCTACATCTGAGCGCGTCAGAGGGCTTGCGCATCTCGCAAACGTCGCGTCGCAGCAGGGTCGATCACGTCACCCGGTCCGAACGCCACGCGATAGTCCCGCTCGGCCTTGCCCCGACTGACATAGCCTTCCCGCACATCGTTCTCGATCCGGCTCCATTCGCGCTCGCCCGGATCGCCGTACCCTCCCCCGCCGGAGGTCTCGAGGCGAATCACATCGCCCTTTGCCATGTAGACATCCGAGAACTTGGCGTTGCATTTGGTTCCGAAGGCGTCCGGGACGGTCCTGTAATCGTCGCGGCCCAGGGTCTTGACCAAGAGGGCGGAGTTCTCGCCGGGGCGACCGTCGAACAAGCCTTCGGGCTGGATGACGTTGCGCTCCACGAAGGCAGACACACGCAGTTCGTCGGACCGGATCTCGATCTCGCGCACGCATCCCAGGCCACCCCTGTTGCGGCCAGCGCCCCCTGAATCTTCCCGCAGGCTGAAAGACAGGTGCAGCATCGGATAGCGGGTTTCCAACACCTCGATCGGAGCGATGGCGCAATTGCCATTGGGGATGCATAGTACGTCGTTGCCGTCCTTGGTGGCGCGGCCACCCCATCCGCAGCCCTCGTTGGTAAGATTGGCGAACATCTCGCCGGTGTCGGGATGCAGCCCGCCGATGGCGAGAAGCGCCGATGTACCGCCATCGAAAGCCGACACGCGGGTCGGAATCACCTCGCTCAGCGCGGCGTAGATGGCCATCACTAGATGCGGGTGAATTTCCGAGTTTCCGCCGACGCTCGCTCCCGGATATTCGACGTTCACGATAGTCCCGAGCGGGGCGATGACTTTCACCGGGCGATAACAACCGTCGTTCGACGGAATGTCATTGTCGGTAATGTGCAGGAGCGCATTGTAGGTCGCCGAGGCCGTCACCCCATAGGTGCAATTGACCGGCCCCCGCGCCTGCGGCGCCGAACCCGTGTAGTCGACGATCATCTCGTCATCCTCGATGGTCACCGCCACCTTTAGCGATAAGGCCACATTTGTGACGCCGTCGTTGTCGATGACCGGGCCCTCATAGATGTAGGTTCCGTTCGGGATCTTCCGCAGTTCTTCGCGCATGCGGCGCTCGGAATAGTTCTTGATCGCTTCTTTCATGCTTTTGTACGTGTCGAGATCGTAGCGCTCGATAAGTTCCAGCACGCGGCGCTCTCCGACGAACAGAGAACCGATCATCGCCTTCAAATCTCCATAGGCATATTTGGGCGTGCGGACATTCGACAGGATGATGTTCCAGATATCTTCGCGATCGCGCCCTGCCTCGACGATCTTGACCGGCGGCAAGCGCAGCCCCTCCTGGAAGACTTCCGTCGCATCGCCCGCGAAGCCGCCCGGCACCTTGCCGCCGACTTCGGTCATGTGGCCAATGCAAACCAAGTAGGCGACCACCTCGTCTCCGAAGAAAACCGGTTTAATGACGCAGAATTCCGGGATGTGGCAGCCACCCCGGAAAGGATCGTTATGGATGATAACGTCACCTGGGTTGATGTTTTCCGGGCCGACCTCCTGAATGGTCCACTCGGTGATGTACATGATGGCGCCAAGATGGGCCGGACAGAATTCCGCCTGAGCGATCATCTGCGCCTTTTCGTCGAAGATCGCGCAGGAAAAATCGAGCCCCTCGTTGAACAGCGGCGAATACGAGGTATTCATCATGGCGATGCCCATCTCGCGGGCAGTTGTGACAAGGTAATTGTTGATGACCTGCATGGTGACCGGATCGATGTCACTGAACATGGGCGTTCTCCTCATGCAGCTTGGGCGTCAATCGGCTCGCCGTCGCCGCCTCGTCGGCCAGCCCCTTGCGGGTTCGGATGATCAGGTTGCCCCAGTCGTCGACGGAGAGCCTCTGGCCTGGATGCAGCAGCGTCAAGGAAAAGGCTTCCTCGACGACGGCCGGCCCATCGAGACGAAAGCCGCTCGGGAGATCCTCCCGCCAGAACACCGGGCAGTCCACGAAGCACCGGGTCTCATCGAAATAGACGGGCCTCACCGACCCCTTCGGGATCGCGTCGGACTTCTGCAACGGCGCGAGTGCAGCCTTCGCGACCGGCCCGGTCGCTGTGGTATGGAAGTTGACGAATTCGACGATCTCGCCGGCGATGCTGTAGCCATAAAGCTGCTCGTGCTGCGCCTTGAAGCGATCGTACACGGCCTGGAGCGCATCGGCGTCGAGGTCCGCGCCCGCTTGCCCGAGGATCACTTCGACCCCGTAGTTCTGGCCGAGGTAGCGCATCTCGATCGCCTCGACCAAGACCGGCTCGCCGGGAAAGCCGTCGCTCGCGAGCGTCGTCAGGGCGCGGCTGCAGAGATTGCGCCGCGTCGCGTTCACGAGCCCGAGGTCGATCAGATCGGACCGCATGTTGGCGGTCTGGGAGACATCGACGCGCATGTCGGCCGTCGTCAACCCGAACGCGGATAGCACCCCCTGGTGGACCGGCACCATGACCTCGTGGATGTCGAGCATCTCGGCAAGCGCGGCAGCATGTGCCGAACCCGCACCTCCGAACGACATGAGAGTGAATGTTCGCGGATCGCGGCCCTGATCGATGGACACCAGCCGGATGGCATTGACCATGTTCCAATTGACCAGGTTGATGATGTCGTGCGCGGTCTGTTCCACCCCGCGGCCAAGCTTCTCGGCGTAGCGCGCGACCGCAGCTTCGGCCCCGCCCTTGTCGAGCGCCATCTGGCCATTGGCGAAGCGTTGCGGGTTGAGCCGTCCGAGCACCACATTGGCATCCGTCACCGTCGGGTCGGTGCCGCCGCGGCCGTAGCAGACCGGTCCCGGCCGGGCTCCGGCGCTTTGGGGACCGACGCGAAGCAGCCCTCCGTCGTCGATCCAGGCCAGCGACCCGCCGCCGGCCCCGACCGTCTCCACGTTGACCATGGGAGCCCTGATCGGGATCCCCCATTCGAGCTCGATGCCGCTCGAGCGCCCGAACTTTCCGTCGGCAATCAAGCTGACGTCGAAGCTCGTGCCGCCCATATCGGTAGAGATGATGTTCTTCCGCCCCGTCAGCTGACCGAGATAGACCGCCGCCAAAACGCCGCCGACCGGGCCCGAGACGAGCAGATCGATAGGCTTGCGCGACACGGACGCGGAATCCGTGACGCCGCCGTTCGACTTCATCATGAGAAAGTTGGTCGCTATGCCGTTCGCCTGCAGGCCGTCGTGCACGTTCTGGACATATCCGCGGACCAGCGGTTTCAGGAACGCGTCCAGGATTGTCGTGCTGGCGCGTTCGTATTCCCGCCAGCGCGGAAACACTTCATGCGATAGCGACACTTCGGCGCCCGGATGCTCCTCGGCGATGATCTCGCGCATCCGCAACTCGTGCTCGGGGTGCAGGAACGAGAACAGGAAGCAGACCGCGATCGATTCGATCCCGCGAGCCGCCATCTCACGCGCGACGCCCCGTGCCTCGTTCTCGTCGAGCGGCGCAAGCACGCGGCCCGCATGATCGACGCGCTCGGAGACGCCGAGGCAGTCACGCCGTTGCACCGGAAGCTTGGGCTTGTCCCAGGTCAGGTCGTAGTGGTGCTTACGGTTCATGCGCTGGATGAAGATGATGTCGCTGAACCCTTTGGTGCAAATAAAGCCGGTTCGGGCGCCCTTGCGCTCGAGCAGCGCGTTGGTCGCGACGGTGGTGCCGTGAATCAACATTCCGATGTCATCGTCGGAAATGCCTGTCTGACGGATGGCGGCGATCACCCCTGCGATCGGATCACCGGGCGTTGTGCTGGATTTCGCGGTCTGCACGCGCCCGGTCTCTTCGTCGACCATGACGAGATCCGTAAATGTGCCGCCGACATCGATGCCGAGCCGAATAGCCATCAGGCTCTCCTGTCCGCCGGTGAAGCGGAAGCCCGGGCTGGCGGGTCCGCCAGATTGGGGTTGCGCTGAAGCGCGATTTCGACGCAACGGGGCGAGCAGAGTCTGTGCGACCCGATCACGATGGCCTCGGTCCGCAGCGGAATGCGCTTGCCGCACAACGTACAGCTCGGAAATTTCTGGTTCAGCAAGATCATCGGGTCTCACGGAGGTTGCAGATGATGTCGAGGGCCGACCTCAAGGTCTGTCGGCCGCAGGCCGGCTGAACAGCGTCAGGACGAGCACGATCACGAGACCTTCGCTGATGTACTGCCAGCCCGCAGCCAGGTGCGCGAGGTTCAGAAGGTTCTGTAAAAGGGCCAGAAACAACGCTGCGCCCCACGTTCCTGCGACGCTGACGCTGCCGCCTGCGATCGAGGAGCCGCCCAGCACCACGATCGCGATGGAGGTCAGCAGAAACGATGTCGCAAGGTCGAGGGCGGCGCCGCCCGCGAAGGCGGCGAGCAGCACGCCGGCGAGGCCGGCCAGCATGCCGCTGATCAGGTAGGTGATGACGACGGTCCGTCCAATCTTGATGCCAGCCAGATAGGCGGCCCGGGCGTTCTGGCCGATCGCCAGGACGGATCGGCCATAGGCGGTGCGTCGCAACAGCGCCGCCATTGCAAGGGTCAGTCCTACGGCGACGAAGGTGAGCAAGGGCAGCCCAGCCACCCTGGCCACGAGGGCCTGAGCCAGGAGCGGGTTGGGGACGTCGATCTTCGCATGCGCATAGGCGAGGGTGATCGATTGCAGCCCATAGCCCACCGCCAGGGTCGCAATGATGGCCGGGATCCGTAGCAGCAGGATAACGGTCGCGTTCACGATGCCCACGGCTGCACCGCTCAAAACCCCGAGCACGATGACCTGGGCGACCGAACCCCAGCCGGAGCCGCCCGGCCCCACCGACAGGTAGGCCGCGAGAGTCATGGTGGACGGGATCGACAGGTCCACGTTGCCGTTCCCGGCGCCGATCACCACCATCTGGCCAAGACCGACGATCACCGAGAAGACGGCGAGGGTTGCGGCCGCTATCAGGCTTTCTGTTCCGCCCCGATCGGAGAACACGAAAGCCGTTGCGACCCAGGTCACCAAAGCGGCCGTATAAGCGAGCATCCAACGCTGCCCCTGCACCCAGGCGCTCATTGCAGCAACCCGTGCCTGATGCCTCGGCGCGCGAGACGAAAAGCCAGCACGGCCAGCAGAAGCATCCCCTCGGCGCCGATCTGCCAATCGCTGGATACGTTCAGGAACGAGAGGACCGAGCCCACGAGGTTGAGGGTAATCGCGCCGACGACCGTCCCGACCGGGGATACCCTGCCGCCGCTGAATTCTCCACCGCCGATCACCACTGCTGCGACAGTCGGCAACGTGTAGCTCGCGCCGATATTGGCATCGCCGGAGGTCAGCGTACCGGTCAAACTGAGGCCCGCCAGAACCCCGAACACGCCGGCCAGTCCGTAGAGAATCATGCGGCCCGCAACAAGGGAGCGTCCCGCAAGCCGGGCCGCGGTCGGGTTGGCGCCGAGGCCGCGCAGAACGGTCCCATAGGCGGTGCTCATGAGCAGCGCTTGGCAGATGGCGGCGACCACGCAGGCCACGACGACGGGCAGCGGCACGACGGGTACGGATGATTGAAAGAAGGTCACCAGCCAGTCGGGCGCGACCCCGCCGGGTCGGGGCAGAACGAGAATGCCGGCGCCGAGCCACACGAAACTCATTCCCAACGTGACGATGATGGACGGCAAGGCCCGGATCTGCACGAGCGCGCCCATCATGGCGTAGAGCGCGACGAGACCGAGCAGGATCAGCGCACCGAATAGGGGAGCATCCGACAGAACCGTGACCGACAACGTGTTGACGAGACCGACGAACGAGCCGACGCCAAGGTCGATATCCCCGGCCACCATGACGAACATCTGGGCCGTCGCGCCAAGGATCAGCGGCACCGCATAAAGGAGAAGCAGGTTGATCCCGAAGTAATTCAATGCGCCCGGGTTCAAGGCGAACGTGAGGGCTAGCAGGGCCACCATCGCCACAAGGGGAAGCACGAGGTCATGCCTGTAGCCTTCCGACGGGGCGCGCACTGCTGCCGGAAGGATCGCGGCGCGAGTCATGCCGCTTCAGCGAAGGATGCCTCGACCAACGCCACTTCGGTCAGCCCCACGCCGGATAGTTCCGCCACGAGACGACCCGATTTGAGGACGAGTACACGATCGCACCGCAGCAATTCTTCGTTCTCGGTGCTGTAGAGCACAAAGGTCCGCCCGAGTTCTACCTCGCGCCGCATGAGCGCGTAGACATCGCGTTTGGTCATCACATCCACACCGCGGGTCGGATCATCGAAGAGGAGGATCGCCGCGCCGGAGCCGAGCGCGCGCGCCATGATCGCCTTCTGCTGCGAACCGCCGCTCAGGGCCGTGATCGGGGTCTGGATGGATGGCGCCTTGATGTCGAGATCACGAAACCATTCTCGCGCGCTGCGTCGTTCGGCCTTTTTGTCCAGCCAGACATAGCGCGCCAGGCGTGCCAGGCTTCCGATCGCAATGTTGAGACCGGTCGACCAATCCGCGAAGATGCCCTCGCGGCCCCGATCGCCGCTGACGAACGCGGTTTTGGCGTATACAGCGATGCCGCCCTGGGTGCGCCCGCTCTTCAGGGAAGCGCGATAAATGGCGCGGAGAAGTTCGCGCTGGCCGTGGTCCGCCAAGCCCCCGAGGCCGACGATTTCCCCTTGCGTGACCGTGGCCTTGATCCGGGTAAGCCTGGCATCAGAATAGTTTTCGATGCTCACTTGCGCGCGCCTCGACGCGTTCCCGGCTGCCGGTGCAACAGTTCCGCGCTCCGCACGAGCGTCGGCAACATGCCCCATACGTTCGACGAGGTCGCCTGGCGACAGACCCTCGTTCACGTCATCGCTGACCACCTTTCCGTCCCGCATCACCATGATGCGATCGGCATTCTGGATAAGCTCATGCAGGCGGTGCGTGATGAAGATCACCGCAAGCGACCGGAGGTGGACCCGTCGCAACCAGGCCGACAGTTGGGCAACGCCTTGGGCGTCCAAGGATGACGTGGGCTCATCCAGAATGAGAAGCCGGACAGGATCGCGGTCCGACGCTGCAGCCGCGCAGGCGATTTCGATCATTTGCCGCTGATCGATCGGAAACTCGGACACTTTCCGGTCGAGGTCGATGTGTTGAAGTGGGAAGACATCGGTCAGCGCGGCGCCGACACGCTGACGCGCCTGGCGCCGCCACCGGAGCCTTTTGGCCGGATGCCGCATCACGAAATTCTCGGCGACGGTGAGGTTTTCGCACAGCGACAGTTCCTGGAACACCATCCTGATGCCGAGGTGGCGCGCTCGATCCGCGTAAACGGCTCCGTCGAGATCCTGTCCATCCACCCGAACACGCCCGCTATCCGGCCGGACATTGCCGGCCAGGATGTTCATCAGCGTGCTCTTTCCCGCGCCGTTGTGTCCGGCCAGGCCGAGCACCTCACCGGTTCGGATCGAAAGGTCGGCTCCGTCGAGGGCCTTGACCGAACCGAAGTGTTTGAGCAGGCCGTCGGCTTGAAAGAAGGCCGGCGACGCAGGTTCGATCGGCATGGTCGTGCCTTCGTTCTACTTCGCGGGCAAAGCCGGCAGCGCGGTTCCCTTGGCGTTGGCCTCGATCAACTGCTTGGTCCATTCCAGCGAATAAAGCGGCGATGCGGCGCCCCCCACCGGCGTTATTTCGAGCCAATGATCAAGGTCAGCGGCTTCGATCTTCTGCAGGGAAATCATGATTTTCTTCGGCACGGAAGCGCCCGACAACACCTGCTGCGCGACCCAGAACGCAACGTCACCGACGCCGGGCGTTGAATCGAGTGCGATCGTCTCGTAGCCGCCTGGAGCCTGACGCAGCTTCGCCCACAAGGCGAGTTCAGCCTGGCTGTTGCCCAGGATCTCGATGGGCAGCGGGCGACCTGCATCCTGGAAGGCGCCAAGGGTTCCGACGCCATCGCCCCCTTCGGCCGCGACGGCATCCACCTTGGGAAGGCTCGGCAGAAGCCCCGCCACGGCCTGCTTGGCCGTGCTTTCGGTCCAGCCGCCATAGACTGTTCCGACCACCTTGATGCCGGGGTTCTTGGCGAAGACCCCCATGTAGCCGTTGTAGATTTCCTCGTCGATCCCCGTGCCGGCGATGCCGCGGATCACCAGCACGTTGCCCGTGCCCTTGAGCCGGTCGACGAGGTATTGGGCACCCATCTGGCCGAACTCAGCGAAATTGTAGTCGACTTTGTAAGCACAGTCGGCCGTGACCAGGGAATCGAAGGAAACGATCTTGATCCCAGCGCCGCAGGCTTGGGCGATCACGCCGTTCAGCGCCGTCGGGCTTGCCGCGTCGATGGCGATCGCGCTCGGCCTCTTCAAAATCAGGCTTGCTATCTGAGAGACTTGCTGGCTCGCGCTGTTGTCCGCATTGACCACGGGCGCGTCCTTCACCAAGCCCTGCTGCTTGGCCGCCGCGGCCGTCTTCTGCCAAAGGTCGAGCATCTGTTGCCGCCAAGCGTTGCCGGCGTAGGAATTGCTCAGTGCAATCACTGCATCTCCGGTGTTTGCCTCGTCGGACAATGCGGGGATCACCCACCCCACGGTTGCGAGCGCGATTGCGGCAGACAACGATTGCCTTGCTCTACGCCTGTGGATCACAACGACCTCCTGACATTCGAGACCATGCTCGTCCCGGTGAGCTGGTGTAACGTTAAACTCACGTCGTTCGGAGTCAATGGGAGTCCTTTATATTGGCCCAGGCGTTCGGCAGGGCGACCTTCAGGGAAAGGCGCTTGGCAGTCAGTTCCGGCGAATGTCCATAATGCCGATTGTGAACAGGCGTGGAAAAAGCCCTTTCAACGCCGTTCGACATGGGGGCATTGACCTCGCTTTCAAAGGCCGAGTCACGGGAGCATAAGCGTGGCTTTAGGTTTCGTGGACGATCGTGAAACCCTCGACCTTTTTAAGCATCGGCACGCCTCGACCGCCAGGAAATTGCGTTGAGCCCTTCCCTTCTTCTGTTGCTATGGTAGGCGCGCGGGTTGACGCACCTGTCATTGCCCGTGTTCGGCGTAACGGCTGCTCAAAACCGGTACATACCGGCGGTAGCCCCCTGAGCGGAATAATCGGAGGAAACATATGAAACGGATCGTTCATGGATTTGCGGCGGGCTTATTGCTCGCAAGTATTTCGACGCTGCCCGGTCTCGCCGCCGAGAAGCTCAAGGTCGGTGTGACCGCGACGCTCGAAGGGACCTATACGGTCCTGGGTCAGGACGGTATCCGGGGCCTTCAGGTGGCCTTGAAGGAGTTCAACAACCAAGCCGGGGGGCGAGAGATCGAAACCATCATCGCCTCGACCGACGCGAGCCCAGATTCAGCCGTGCGCGCCGTGCGCAAGCTTGTGGAGCAGGACAAGGTCGAACTCGTCATCGCGCCGCTGTCGGGCTCGGAAGGGATTGCAGTCAAGGACTACGCCAAGTCGAAGCCTGATATCACCTTCATAAACGGCGCCTCCGGCGCGCAAGAGACGACCTACGACAATCCGGCCCCGAATTTCTATCGCTTCAACCCCGATGGCGCCCAGATGTCGGCTGGGCTCGGCTCCTATATTTACAACGAAAAGGGATGGAAAAAGATCGCGACGATCGGCGAGGACTATTCTTTTATCTACACCCAGGTATTTGGCTTGGCGGTGGAATATTGCAGCCTAGGCGGCCAGATCTCGAAGCGGTTCTGGGTGCCGCTCGGAACGAAGGACTTTGCTTCGGTTATTTCGGCCCTGCCGGACGATGTGGATGCAATCTACATCGGGCTCGGCGGCGGTGATGCCGTGAACTTCCTCAATCAATATCAGCAGGCCGGTGGCGCCGCCAAGCTGATCGGCGGCTCCCTCATGGTCGACCAGACGGTTTTGTCCTCCAAAGGGAAGGCCAAGAACGCTTTGATCGGCACACCGTCCGCCGGACCACAGGCCGACACATCGCCCGACCCCAAATGGCAGGCGTTCGTCAAGGCCTATCAGGCCGACTTCCCGGCCGACAAGCGCTTTCCGATCCCGTCCTTGCTGGCGACCTTCTACTACATGAACACCAAAGCCGTCCTGACCGCGCTCAATCAGGTCAACGGTGATCTCAGCGGCAAGGAGGAGAAGTTCCGGGCGGCCCTTGGCTCTCTCGAGCTCGATGGACCGACCGGCAAGATCCGGCTCGACAACAATCGCCAGGCGATCGCGCCGAACTTCATCAGCGAAGTGGTCGAGGACGCCAACGGCGATCTCGTGAACAAGCTGGTCAAGACCCAGCCGAGTGTGCCGCAAACCCTCGGTCTCGACCCGGCCAAATTCGCCAAGATCGGCGCGCCCGCCCGGGAAGTCCCCGAGTGCAAGAAGTATTGAGAGGATCCAGGGCGCATCGGGCGCGCAAGACCGGCGGGTGCGCGAGCACCCGTCAGGCCGCCGTCTGGCCTTCCGGGATGAGGCCATAGAGCCGGTTCGAGGACGCCTGCAACTGCTCCATCCGGCGCGGCAGGTCCCGGTAGAGCAGCTTGCCGCCGCGCTTGAGGATTTCGCCACCGACCATCACCGTATCGACGTTGGCGACGTTCGCGTGCAGCACGATGGCCGCGATCGGGTCGCGGGCAGCGGCGAGGTTTACGTCCGAGCGCCGCAGCACAACGAGGTCGGCCTCCTTGCCCGGGGTGATCGATCCGATGCGCCGGTCGAGCCCGAAGCAGCGCGCGCCTCCGAGCGTCGCCATGTACAGGACGTCCGCGGCCGACAGATCGAGGTGATCCGGCATCGTTTCCTTGTCGTGGCAAAGTTTGTTCTGCAGGGCCCGGTGCGTCTGCAATAGAAAGCGCATTTGCGTGAACATGTCGGTGCCGACCCCCGTGACGACGTCGGTGCCAATCGTGATGCTTGCGCCCGCCCGGCGGGCAGGCCCCGTGGGCGGCAGGCCCAGGCCCATCTGCATCTCGACCTCTGGGGTAATGGCAATAGTCGCACCGTTGTCGGCGACGGCCTGAAACTCGTCCGGGACGAGAAAATTCGCGTGCACCACATTGACGTCGTGCCCGATGAGGCGCAGGGCGGCGAGATCCGTCAAAAGCTGTTGTCTCGCGCCGTGCTTGGCGCAAGCGACATGGAAGGATGCGACGAGACCGAGGTCTCGCGCGAAACGGATGTCGGCTTCGGCCGTTCCCGGGGCGAAATCGGGCCCCCGGATCGCCAGCGCCATGGTCACCCGAGCCTCGTCGTCGGACAGCCGCTGCGCCGCATGCGACGGGCATCGGCCGGATGAGGCTCCTTGGTGCCGAACAGCCACATCGGCGTGCCATAGCCGAACACCGCCCGGATGCCGGATTCGGTCAGGCCATCGACGGCAGCGTCGGCATGGGCCGGCGTATTGACGATGTGGCACCAGTCGAACAATGTCGTAACACCGGCATTGAGCTGGTCGAGTGCACCGGCCAGATTGCCGATGAACGCGTCACTGGGTTCATAAAGCCGGACGATCTGGCCGATCAGCCGGCCGAAGTAGTGGTCGAGCGTCCAATTTGCCGCGATGCCGCGCAGGGCCGATTGCCAGAGGTGAAGATGGCCATTGACGAAACCCGGCATGACGATCATGCCGCGGCCGTCGATCCTGGTGACGGCCCAGTCGCTGATCATCTTGCCCACCGAGACGATCTTGCCGCGGTCGATCAGGATGTCGGCGTCCTCGATGGTGCCGAGGTTCGGGTCCATCGTGACGACCGTCGCTCCGGTAATAATGATACGCGAGAGCATCGACGGGGAGGCCGACATTATTCGGTTTCCTTTACAGATGACCGCAGTGGGAACTATGCGGATCACCTAGCATGTCGCCGTCCCCTTTGGCGGCGTCAATTGTGAAATGCCCCGCGATGGTGGGTCTGGCGCACTTCTGGTGCAGATCGCCTGAATTCAGAATGACTCCAGGGACGTAGACGATCAGGCCATCGGAGTGCCGCCGAGCGAGGGCCCGCCTTCGTCGAAGCTGTCGGCGCGAGGTGCTGCATTGCGTCGATGCCCTCGCCGACAACCCGCTCGTTGGTGAACGATTCTTTCCTGGCCGCAGAAACGCTGGAGGCGGTATGAGGCCTATGAGGGCTGGCCGTGAGCGTTGGAGGTCATCCGGGGTCGCCTGCACAGTCCCAACTGCTACACCAGGAACAGGCCATCACGGAACGTTGGCCGGCGCTGAAGCAGATCGCGACCATTCCCGATCACTCCTTGCTCCAGGTGTTCTCCGTTCGGCACAGGGGAAAACCTCGCTCCACGTTCGCCTGAAGCTGCCCAACCGTAATCAGCACCAAGCAGCCATTGGCGTCCATGTAGCTCGAGGCGTCGACGAGCAAGGACGCAACCGTCAAGCGGTTCTGCCCCGAAGCCCTATTTTCGCTGCGCGACGTCCGTGCAAAGTTCCTTGGGCAGGTCGAATGGGGCGTTGTTGGTTGCGGCGCATAGCTCCCGGGCCATGGCGGCGTCGCGCGCCAGCTTCTGGGTAGCTTCTCCAAGGCTGACGGCGTGCGGCTTCAAGACGAACCGCGGGTGCGCCTGGATAGGCCGCACCGGTGCCAACAAAGCCGGACCGCCGGAGGCCAGTCGATGCGTCGTTACGCGCGGAAACGCCACGCTCGATCGGGCAGCCCCGACCTTGTCCCGCAAGGCTGGCTGCAGCCGCTGCGCCGCCACCGCCAGCTTGCGCTCTATGTCGTCGGCCTCCTCGTCTTCGTCGGGAGGCGGAAGGGCGACCACGATGCCCGTTGCGGCCTTACCCTCAGGCAAGCGAACGCCGCGATTGATCTGCCCTCCTTCTATCGCCTTCCTGCCGTTCAGCGTCGATACCGGGCCAGACCAGATCAGATGCAGGGTTCCGTCCACAAAGGGAAAACCCGAAACCGGCCCCAAGTGAAACGTCACGTACACGCCTTCGCTTGCGGGTTGGCGTGGTACGGTCGGGGGCACGAAACGAACGCTCGGACCGGAGGTGCCGTCCGTGCCATCGAAGCTGGTCTTCCCTTGGTCGACTTGCACGCTTGTCATGCCCGTGCGCCACGGCAGTCGGAAAGTGTAGTCCTCGAACTGGGCGCTCCACAGCAGGTGTGAGCAGAAACCCTCGTCGCCGACGTTGCGCACGAACATCAACCAGGCTTCGTCGTTGGCGCCGTTTTCGAAGTTGTTCGCGTCGCGCCGGGTCGCCATCGCGAACAAAGGGTGCAGTTCCGCCTTCATGTGATCCGTGTCGAGACCATACATGCCGGTCAGGATCGTATGTCCGTCGAAGTACTTTTCGGCGAGCGCCTTGTCGTCGTTGTCCACCGCTGCATGAAAGGCCGACCACTCGGCACTAGTGAAATGGTCGATCGTTTCGTCCGAGTCGAACTCGATGTGGAGGCCGTTGCGCCCGTTCACGCTGAGGGGATTGCCCGGGGCGTCGCTGGTGAAGCTGAACGTATAATCGTCGTCGCCGAATATCTGCTGCACGACGCCGCTGTGATCGCCCCAGAAGGCGCTTCCCTCGACCGTGATCGGAAACCAGTTCACGTGGCCCCCGAAGCCACCTGCGAACTGGCCGGAAATCTGGCACATCTGGCGCAAGTCGACGCTGTTGGAATCCGCCTGGTCGGTACAGTCGGCGAAGCTGGGCGACAGATAAGGGTCGGGGATGCCGAGCGTCGATCCGCGCTCGCTGAAATCATGGCAGGTCGACGTGGCCGGCATCTTGCCGACGTTCTGCGGCCGCAACTGCCATGACCAGTAGGGATTGTACATCAAGCCGTTGGCATCCGAGGGACCGTTGGGTGTGATGTCGAAGTCGAACCGGCTGAGGGGCGGCGTCGCCTTCGTGTTGCGATAGATCGTCACCACCACGTTCGTGGGAAAACCGCCCTTGGCGAAGGTGCACTGGCCGTCGGGTCCGTCATCGTGGTCGTTGTACCCGTTGTCCGAATAATCGTCGTCTTCGAAACCGAGGTGCAGGTAGAGACTGCTGACGTCGGCGCCCGTGCCGGTCACCAGGATCGGCTGCCCGATCACCTGCAGGATGCGCACGAGTGCGCCGTTGGTCGGCTTGCCGGTAGGGATGCGGACGAGACCATGATAGAGGCCGCCAGGATCCCCGGTGTTCGGCCCCGACGGGTTGACGTAGCGGTGCCACGTGTTGCCGTGACCGCCGCTTTGCACGCAGCCGTCGGCTTCGACATAGACCGTATCGTTCGGCGCGAAAACGATACCCTTGTAATCGGTCTCGTGATGGCGGACGTCGGGTTGGCTCACCACGCATTTGATGGTGCCTGTCGCGGTCCGGTCGGCGCAACGCGGGTCGGGGCCCGGAGGGGTCGTCGTCCCTCCGGACACCTGGCAGGCACTCCACCGTCCGTTGACGCAGAATTTCTCGCCGACCTTGCCGTTCACGATGCAGGCGATGTCTTCGTTTTGACAGGTGGGCGGCAAGGCTTGCGCTGTGGGGACGTGAACGACGAGCGGGGCGGCAAGCACCACCGCGACGAGACAGAGGCGTTGCCAGTACGCGAGTACCCGTGTCCCGCCGCATGACTTGGTGTCGAAGCGTTCGGAGAACATCACTGACCCTCCGCAAGACGGGGTGAACGGTGCCCCAGAAAGTTCAGGGCTGCATCACTGGAATTCCCGGCGCATCGCTGTAATGCGACCTCGCCTGGATTATCCGACACGCGATCACTTCGGCGCCGGATGCAATGTTTCACCGCCTATTCCGCTCTCCGAGCGAGCGGGGCGGCCTGGGATCTTTCCACCGAAGGCGGCCAGCAAGGCATCAAATCGCGCCTGGTCGGCCGCGTGCTTCTTGGGATCGTATACGGAGCGGATGCGAGGAACCACGCGCCGCGATCCAGCGAGGCGCGAAGCGTCCACCCCCGCCGCAGCCGCAAGATCCGCAGCGCTCGACCTGACCGTCAGGGTTTGCGCGTTGCGGCTTTCGGCGGCCTCCGGCAGGTGGGCTTTGAAGACGGCAAGTTGCGCGGCCGTCATGGGAGGCAGCATGTCGTCGCGCGTGCCGCCGTAAGGAGCGTTCAGCAAACGTCGCTCGCGCTCGCGGACGGGCGCGTGAAGCCCTGCATCCACCGCCGGACCCTTTCTAGCCACACCGGCCTCGCCCAAAGTCCCAGGCGGTCGGGTGGCCCACTTGAACTGGATCATGCCGTCGACGGACGATTGATCTTCGGGACGGGCCAATTGGAATATCAGTTTGACCCCCACACCGGGTACGGGAATGGGCCCTGTCACGGTGACGGCATCGCTGTTTGTCTTAATGTCGTAGGTGCTCAGGCCGACCGAAGTTGCATCGGCAAGCCAAGGCAGCGTGACCGTGTATGTGTTTCCATCCAGCAGAAGTTGGTGATCGTCCGACGCGCAGCCGCCCTCGTTCCCCCAATTGCGAACGAAAAACGCCCAGGTCTCATGCGCGGGATCGTCGCTCGTGCGTATGAACAGGGCGTAGACCGGATGGAGTTCACCACTGCACGGATGGGCGCAATCGAGATCGACCAGGCCGGTCACGATCGCGAATTTGTCCTTGATCTCTTGGGCCGCGGTTGACTCGTCGATGTCGACCGCGGTTTGGAATGTGTTCCACCAGACGCTACCGAAATGATCGACTGTCTCGTCGGAGTCGAATTCGATGTGGTAGCCCTCGGAGCGCCCGGCCGTAGCCCCGTCGTTGTTGGGGGTCGTGAGATTTATCGAATAGTCGTCATCCGCCCCAGCGTTCGACTTCGACTCCCATCTCAAGGTGCCTTGGTAGGTGCCCGGGCCCCAATTGGCATGCCCCGTCAACGGCCCGCCGAGCCAATCGCAGGACACCCAGGTGTTCGGCCAGGACGCCATGTCGAGCGTTGGGGCCTGTGTGGTGCACGGATGCAGCCAAGGTGTCGCGCAGATATCGTCGCCGGGCAAAGCGGAAGGATGGTTGGGTGGATCGCGCTGGTGATTGACGCTTTCGCCCCAGATGGCTTCAAGCGGGATGCCGTTCGCGTCGGCCTGGCTCCAGAACAAGTCAAAGGGCGCTACCTCACCGGAGCGGGTGGGCGGGGCGACGTTATGCGTAATGGTCAGCGTCACCCAGGCCGCGCCGCCCGCCTCGCCGGCGCATTGGTTCTCGGTTCCATTGTCATGGTCATGGTAGCCGTTGTCGCTGAGGTCGTCGTCGGAATAGCCGAGCCTCAGAAACAGATTGTCCGTCGAAGTTCCCGGCGGAACATAGAGCGGATTGGCCGCGATCGCGCCCTCGATGGGCTGCATGACCCCGGTAATTCCAGGTATCCAGATCTCGCCAAAATAATACTTGCTGCTGTCGTCGCCAGAGGGGTTGACATAGCGCTTCCACGTGGCGCCTGAACCACCCGTCTGCACGCAGCCGCCGGCCATGACCACTATCTGGTCCTTCGGCTGGAATGTGATGGAGGGATAGGCCGTGACCGCTTTCGTGACGTTCGGCTGACGGATGCGAACGATTTCCACGCTCGCCGAAGGGTGCTCGACGCTGACAATATCGAACGTATCGGCGGCTTTGGCGCCCGCGTCTGGATGAAGAACAAAGCATCCCGCGACAAGCGTCAGGCAGAGGGCTCTGAGCAACAGCGCCTCCTCTGGAAAATAAAAACAAACCACAACACGGCGGCCTTAAGGCCGCGTTATGAACAAGCCACAGATTGTCCATTCTCGCAATGCTGTTGTTGCGGCATCGCGAGCTCGACGTTGTGAGTTGTTTAGACGAAAGGCAATATCGTGCCCTACTCTGCTGACATGACCCGCGAAATGACCTCCACGCAGAGCCATAGCCTGGCGCCTATGCCCGAGGCCCTATCCGGACCGCCCGGCCGAGCGATGCGCTGTGGCAGGGCTCCGCGCTCCCGCCGCTTGCCAGGACCTTGAGCACAGGATCAGATCATAGGCCGACTCTAGCGACCTCTGGATGAGTAACGGGGATTATGTCAGGGCGGACCGAGACGAGCGGATTAGCTGGCCAAAGAGAACTTAGGATGAAGGACACCGACATCGAAGAGATCTTCTCGGCACTTGGACCGGTGACAATCAAACGCATGTTCGGCGGCAAAGGCATCTACTATGCGGGTCGGATCGTTGCGGTCGAGGTGCGAGACGAAATCCTGCTCAAGGCGGACCAGGTCAGTGCGCCCGAATTCGAGGCGGCTGGCGCGAGGCGGTGGACTTACGAAACGAAGAACGGCAAGGCCGCAAACATGCCGTATTGGTCGGTCCCCGAAGACGCGTTCGATGACCCCGAAATCATGGCGCGTTGGGTGCGATTGGCCTATGAGGCGGCGCTGCGCACATCCTGATGGTCTGAATTCAAGCTCGCGCCGGATCGAAACCGGGGATCACAACCGTGTGGGGACCGATGCAAGCTCGGGTCTTGGACGAGGCATAAGCATGGGTGCCAGCACCGGACGCAGCGATGCCAAAAACCGGGGAATGCTAGAGAGGCGGGTAAGCCGACCCCGCTCATCTCAGGATCGTGTTAGACCGATTGCCCGCGACTTCATCTATGACGAGCAACCGGACCGGCAATGGCCCAACGTTCTTTCCGAAGTGCCATTGGTTCACGACTTCGACGATCATTTCGCCCTGTTTGTAGACGAATGTTCGACCGGTGTCTTCGACAGTTACCGAAATGGTTCCTTCAAGGACATACGCGAAGCGTGGGTAAGGGTGCTTGTGGACGGGCAGCTTCGTGCCGGGTGGAATGATGTATTCGGACACCGAGACTCGGGCCCTGCCTTTCGGAAGAATGATCGGCTGCCCTGAAGCAGTTCGCGTCGCGGAGATGATCTGCGTTACGACCACGGCCTTGCCATTCTCCGCCTGCGCCGCTTGCATGGGGAGGACGCTCGCCAAGATGATGAATGACGCCAGCTTGTTCATTGACGGGTTCTCCATGCTTCGGCGTCGGACTTAGCGCCCGCTGGCCTCGACATAAACTGCTTTGGGCCCCGGCGTTGTCCCCCTGCTGGTCGCCCGGGGGCATTGCGTCCAGGCACCGTCGATCAGGTTGCCAACGACGTCGATGGCACTTACCGGGCCTGCGGGCATCGCTCTCGGCCCTTCTCGGCTTTGCAGCTACTGCCAAAAGCTTAATTTCGGGTGCTCTCCATCCGCCAAGGGCTACTCCGACAACCTTCTCCGCTGGGTTTCACGAAGTCCGCCATGCGGGGGATGCTTTTTCGCTGTCTCCGAACCTGCCGAGCTGAACTCAGGCCGGCGCGAACGCCTTCAAGATCGTGACGGTCGAGGCTGCGCCAGGATCCATGTGGCCGAGCGCGCGCTCGCCCAGGCGCGAGGCGCGGCCCTTGGTGGCGATCATGCTTTTGGTTGATTCGGCGCCTGCTGCAGCGGCGGCCGTCGCCGCATCGAGGCAGCCTCTCAGATCCTCGTTTTCGGCCAGCGCAGCCGAGGCTGCTTCCGCGGCCGGCAGCCATGCATCCAGCATCGTCTTGTCGCCGCGCTCGGCTTTGCCCCGGTCTTGGATCCCCTTCGCCATGGCGCCGATCACCGCCACCATGGCGCCGCGCTCGAGCCTCGCCTGCCCCTTGACCGCGGCTCCCGCGCGCAGGAAGGCGGTTGCATAAAGGGGCCCGGACGACGCCCCGACCGCATTCAGGAAGCTTTTGGCCGCCGTGTTGAACACGGTCGTCGGATCAGCGGTGTTCGGGTCGAGCGTGCGCAGGGCCTTATCGACCGCCGCGAAACCGATCGACATGGTCACGCCGTGATCGGCGTCGCCGATCGCACCGTCGAGCTTGCACAAACGTTCCTTGTCGCGCTCGATCGCGGCCGACACGCGCCCGAACAACACGATCAACTCCTCGACGCTCATTTCTGTCATGGACGGGTCCTCAGGGGTCAGCCGGCGCGGAACATGGCGCAGTCGCAAGGGCGATCGAGCAGCCTCGTCAGTTCGTCGTCGAGCAGCATCAGCGAAATCGAGGCGCCTGCCATTTCCAGCGACGTGCAGTAAGGGCCGACCCAGGTGGCGTGAACGCCGATGCCGCGCGCATCGAGCCGTTGCTTGACGCGCCGGTTGAGCAGGTACAGCTCCATCAGAGGCGTCGAGCCGAGGGAATTGACCAGCACCGCTACCGTGTCCCCGTGCTTGGCCGGCAGTTCGGCGAAGATCCGGTCCATGATGTCGTCGATCACAGCGTCGGCTGGCTTCAGTGTCTCGCGGGACACGCCGGGCTCGCCATGGATACCCATACCGACCTCCATCTCGTCGTCCCCGATCTCGAAATTGGGGGTGAGGGTCTGTGGCAGGGAACAGGGACTCAGCGCCACGCCCACCGTGAAGGTATGGTCGTTGGCCTTGCGAGCGATTCGCTCGCATTCGTCGAGGCTCATCATGGCATCGGCGGCCGCGCCGCTGACCTTGAAAACGAAGAAATTGCCCGCCACGCCGCGCCGCTTGTCACGCTGATCGCGCGGTGCCGAGGCGATGTCATCGGTCGTGACCACGATCCGTGCCTCGATATCCTCCATCGCGGCGAGTTCGGCCGCCATTTCGAAATTCATGACGTCGCCGGCGTAATTGCCGAACAGAAACAGGACGCCCTTGCCACCATTGACGGCCTTGGCGCATTCGACGATCGGATCGGGTGGCGGCGACGCAAAAACGTTCCCGACCGCGCAGGCATCTGCCAATCCCTTTCCGACGAAGCCCAGAAAGGTGGGCTCGTGCCCCGAGCCGCCGCCAACCACGAGCCCGACCTTTCCAGGCCGCACTCCCTCGGTGGACACGAGCGAGCGCGGTGAATGCGGCAACTGCTTCACGTGCTTCGGATGCGCTGCGACGATCCCCTCCAACATCTCCTCTATGATGACTTTCGGGTCGTTGATCAGCTTTTTTGTTTTCACGCCTAGTCCTCCCTGGTCTGCCGTGACCCACATTGGACCGTTCACGGTCGAAGGTATGAGGGACGCCGTCGGCTTTGAGGATGCCCCTCGCGGTTGCGGCATCTGTCACGAGAACCGAGGCATGGCCGGCCCGCAGACAGGCGAGGATCGCCGCCACTTTGTCAAAAACCGCCCGCGACCGCGATCCTGACCTTGATGGAGCGGAACTCCTCGAGCGAGAGGCCAATCATGCGTTCGTCCAGAGTACCGTTTAGCGGATCACCCGCCGGGTCCATGGAGCGTCCTTCCATGGCAGCGGTCGCCCGCTGGGTGAGGTAGAAGCGGGGCGCATGGCTCCAGGCCAGCGCATCGACGAAGGTCCGAGTCTCGGCGGAGCCGGCATCGCCCGCCTTCGGGTCGCTTCGGGACGTCGCGGCAAGACTGGAACGCGGCTGCTGCGGCCCAATCCTGATAACCAAGCCGATCAATTAAAGAGCGACCGAGGAACAACCTCGGCCGCGCTTATGGGTGAGCAGCGTCAGAAGGCGAAAGAGTCCACGTTCTCAGGCGTCACCACAACCGGCGGCCCGAGCAGGACTTCCCCCTTTTCGCCGACCTTGAATTCGCCGAGCCGTCCCGCCTTGAAGGTCTCGCCCGCTTTGCCGGTCACCTTGCACTGCGCCACGGCCTGAGCCGCATAATAGGTGAGATAGCCGAGGTCCTTCACGTTCCACCAAACGTCCTGGACGTCGCCCGACTTGATGTATTTGCGCAAGAGCGAAGCCGGGGCGAGGCCGGAGAGCTTGATTTTCCCGGTCATGCCGGCCTGCTCGAGCGCGCGTGCCGCGGCAGGCAAACCGATGCCCGCCGGCACGATGATGCCTTTAAGATTCGGAAAAGCCTGCGCCAGGGCCAGTGTCTGCTGTTGGTTGATCTGCTCGCTTTCCTGGCCATAGGCGACCTGGACGAGCTTCATTTTCGCGAAAGCCGGCTCCTTCGCGAGCCGGTCCTTCATGGAGGCTATCCAGGCGTTCTGGTTACTCGCGGTCGGCGTCGAGGACAGGATCGCGAACTCGCCCTCGCCGTTGATCATCTTGGCCATGCTGTCGAGCATGAGCTGGCCGAGCTGCGCCGTATTGGCCTGGTTGAGGAACAGCGTTCGAGCCGGTTGGGCCACGTCTGAATCGTAGGCGACAACCTGCACGCCCTGCTGTTTGGCGCGACGCAGCGCCGGTGCCACCGCATTGGCATCGTTGGCCGCGATGGCAATGACGTCCACCTTCTGGCTCACCAGATTGTTGATGAACTCGATCTGGGCGTCGGCAGTGGCCTGGGAGGGTGCCTGCTGGATGACCGAGCCGCCGATCTCCTTCTGGGCTTCTTCGGCGCCGGTCTTGGCTACCTGAAAATACGGGTCGGTGTCGAGCTTCGGTAGAAAGCCGACCTTTACCGCCTCGGTGTGGCAGGCGTCGGCAGCGAACGATGCACCGGAGATGACGCAAGCCAGCGCCGTCGCGGCCAGCATCGAAGTCTTGAACACGCGCATTTGGACCTCCCTTGTTTCGGCCTTGCAGGCCTTCACCGTGCTCCTGACGCGGTTTCGCGCTGTTGAGCTTTCACGGTGTTGCGCCACTGAACGGCCGCCAAGATGCGCTGCACGACATTGCTGGCGAGGAGCGACAGGATGAGCAGCAGGCCGATGACGATACCTTGCGCGTCCCCGCCGATCTGGCTGAGGCCGAGCACGTTTCTGAGAATTGCGATGAGCGCAAGGGCGCAGAACACGCCAGCGTAATTGCCCCTACCGCCGAAGACGTTGACGCCGCCGAGAAGCGCCACTGTTATCACGTCGAGTTCGAACCCGACGGCGTTGTCGGCCCGCGCGTTCGATAGCCGGGCCGTGAAGACGATGCCCGCCACCGCGCAGACAAGACCGGACACCACGAACAGCATGAGACGCATGCGCCGTCCGTTGACGCCAGAATAGCGGGCCGCATCCGGGTTGCCCCCGATGGCATAGATGCGTCGACCCGTCGGGGTGAAGTGCAGGACGGTGACGAACAGGGGCGCCAGAACCAGGAAGGGAACCATAGTCCAGGGCAGGATCGGGCCAAGCGTGTCGATGCCGAAATTGGTCAGCGCGTCCGGCAGGACGTTTACCGAGGCGGGCCCTAGGATCACATAGCCGAGCCCGCGAAAGAGCGCCATGGTGCCGAGCGTGACAACGAGCGACGACAGGCCGAGCCGGGTCACCAGCAAGCCATTCACCAGGCCCGCCGCGCTGCCAACCAGCAGGGCCGCCGCCATGGCAAGGTGAAGGGCGATGTCTGCCTGGATGAGCGCACCCAGGACCACGCTTGTCAGCGCCAGAATGCTGGCAACCGACAGGTCGATCTCGCGCGTGATCATCAATAGGGTCATCGGCAGAACCAGCAGCGCCTTCTCGGAGATGCCGGCGAGTGCCTGCGAGATGTTGAATCCGGTCGCGAAGTTGGGCACCGCCATCGTGGCGTAAAGGAGCGCCAGGACCACCAAAGCCGCGAGCAGCCCATCCCAATTGAGCAGAGGACGCAGGAGGCGCATCACGCGGCCCTCCGGATCTGGCGCTGCCGCGCGGTGCGGCGTGCCACCATAGCGTCGATCGTGATCGCGGCAACGATGACGAGTCCGTAGATGCCGTCCAGCCAGAGCGGGTCCACTCGGACCAGAATGAGGCCGTTCCTGATCACGAGAAGCGTAACGGCCCCGAGAACCACGCCAAGTACGCTCCCTGCACCGCCTCGAACTGCCACACCGCCGACCACGACGGCGGCGATCACTGTCAATTCGTAGCCGAGCGCCACGCGAGCATCGACCGTGGCATAGCGCGATGCCCACAGGGCGCCGTCAAAGCCAGCCAGCAACCCCGAAAGCGCGAAGGCCGTCATGATGCGCCGCCGGGCCGGGATGCCGATCAGCCGGGCTCCGTCCGGATTGGAGCCCACCGCGTAGAGGTCGCGACCGGCGGCGCGCTTTCGCAAGCTGAAGCCGACCACGATCACAACCGCTGCGGCGATGACCACGATGCCCGGTACACCGAGGAGTTTGGCGTTGGTCAGATCGAGCCAGGCCGCAGGCACGTCATCGGCGCTGATCTGTTTCCCTCCCGTAATCACGCTGCACAGGCCGCGATAGAGCGCCAGTGTGCCGAGGGTAACCACGATGGCCGGCACGCCGCCGAAGGTCACGATGGTGCCATTGACGAGACCACAGACGAGGCCGACGAGACACGCGACCCCGAGCGCCGCCGCGACCCCGATCCCTGGGTGCGTATGCAGCGCGTCCGCCGAGATATAGGCTGCAAGGCCGATTACCGAGGCGATCGAGAGATCGATGTTGCGGGTCAGGAGCACGAGCATCTGCCCGGCGGCGACGATCATCAACAGCGCGGCATCCATCGACAGGGCTGTGATGTTCGAAGGGCTGAACACACGTGGATTGATGAGCCCGACCGGAATCAGCACGGCAACCATCGCGGCCACCAGTCCCAGTTCCCGGCCCAGGAAGCGGACGGGCGCGGATTTGTTCGCCTTGGTGTCCTGGAAGCCCGCAGGTGCGCTGGCCTCGGACAGCGTGGGGTCGGCCATGGGCTTCCCGGCCGGAGCCGAATCGGTCGCGGCGGTCAGCACGGCTTCCTGCGTGGCTTGTGCGCGCGAAATCTCGGCCGTTATGCGACCCTCCCGGAACACCACGATGCGATCGCACATGCCGAGCAGTTCCGGCATCTCGGACGAGATCAGCAGGATGGCGATGCCCTGCTGCGCCAGATCCGCGATCATCGCGTGGACCTCCGCCTTGGAGCGGACGTCGATCCCCTGTGTGGGCTCGTCAAGGATCAGAACGCGCGGCTGGGTCGCCAGCCACTTCGACAGCACGACTTTCTGCTGGTTGCCGCCTGACAGCGTCCGCACAGGCTGTTCGTAGCTGTTGAATTTCAGCGACAAACGATCGAGATGCGGTTTCACCAGCGCCATCTCGCGGCGCCGCCGGATGAGGCCGGCCGGCGCAGCCTGATCGATCACCGCGAGCGAGGCATTGTCCCGGATCGCAAAATCCATGACCAAGCTCTGGCCCAGTCGATCCTCCGAGACATAGGCGATGCCTGCGGCCATGGCGTCGGTGGGCCCGGAAAAGGTGACCGGCTTGCCGTCCAACAGGATCATTCCGGCGTCTGGCGGATCGATTCCGAACAATACGCGGGCGACCTCGGTTCGCCCACTCCCCACGAGCCCGCCGAAACCGACGATCTCGCCCGCTCGCAGCGTGAACGACAGGTTCTCGAAGACGCCAGTTCGGGTGAGCTTCTCGACCGCGACCCGCACAGCGCCAGGTTGTGCCCGGCTCTTGGGATAAAGATTGGCGAGTTCGCGCCCGACCATCAGCTGGACGGCTCGCTCGGGCGGCACGTCGCGCACGGGATAGGTCCCGACGAGCGCGCCATCGCGCAGCACGGTGATCCGATCGGCGACCCTGTAGATCTCTTCCATGCGATGGCCGACGAACATCATGGCGACGTTCTGGGCGCGCAGGTCATTGATCACCCCGAAGAGCCGCTCGACCTCGCCGCGCGACAGGGCGGCAGTCGGCTCATCCATGATAAGCAGGCGGGCGTTGACCGACAGCGCCCGCGCGATCTCGACGAGCTGCTGCTCGGAGCTGCGCAGGCCTCCGAGCGCCTGGTCGGGCGCGCAGCGCAGACCGACGGTCTTCAAGAGCACGGCTGCCCGATCGTAGATCTGGGCGCGATCGAGATTGCCGAAGCGATCCCGTGGCGCATGTCCAATGAAGATGTTCTCGGCAACCGGTAGATCGGCAAAAAGCCCCGGATGCTGGTGCATCACCGCGATCCCGCTATGAAGCGCATCGACAGGGGAGCGCAGCACCACCGGCGTGCCATCGATCGCGACGTGACCCGCATCGGGCCGATGCACTCCGGCCAACATCTTGACGCAGGTGCTCTTGCCGGCCCCGTTCTCGCCGAGCAGCGCCAGCACCTCCCCAGACCGAAGTTCGAACGAAACGTCGGAAACTGCGAGAACGCCGCCAAAGGCCTTTGTGACGCGCTCGAGACTGGCCACGACCGTCGCCGGAGAGGGTGTGACTCCCCTGACCAGGCCGGGAAGCGCAGCTGCTTGTGATACCGGCATGAGCGCTTCCACGTCTGACCCGCTCTTCCGATGGACGGCAATGGCGAGTTTCGCCTGTCAAAGGACATCGATTTCACGCGTGGCGTCAAGGGTGCGGCCGGCTTGGCTCGCCTCCCTGATCCGCTCTGAAAGCCTGGTAGCTTCGGTGTTGCCGGCGTTAACCGTTTTTCAACACTCTGATCGCCAGTGTCGAGACGTCCATAAGGAAGTTTCCGCAGGGGAATCTTGTAAGCGTTTGCGCTGTATATCGATCACCGGCCGTGTTGGCTGAAGGCCCCGACGAAATGTCTATACGGACTGGAAAACTCCTTATCTCGGCCATCATGTGCCTGTTGGTCGCAGCAGCTGCCTACGTTTCCGCCCTGATTGTTAGCCAGCAGAAACAATTGAATGGGGTTGCAAGGTACAATATTGCTTGGGTGGCAAACCGCGCCGTCAATGAATACCTCCGGCTGGAGCAGCGGGTCGACGCGGTCGACAAGCAATCGGAGGTTGATGCCGAGGAGGTGCAACTTCGCCTAGACATCGTTGAAAGTCGGGTCAAGGTTCTCTCCGACGGTGATTTCTACGATTTTGCGAGCCGCGATGCAGCGAATATCGACGCCATCAACTCACTTCGAGACACCATCGAGAAAATACGTCCATTAGTCGGCGAGATCACTCAGCCCGGCAATATTGCGAAAGTGCTCGCGATCCTACGCCCTCTTGACCGCAAGCTGGAGCAACTTGCCGCGTCGGCTTACCGATTCAGCGGAGAACGGGTCGCCGAAGATCAAAGCAAGCTCATTGAGCTGCATTGGCAGTTTTCGGAGATCGCGGTCGGGCTTTTCTTATGCGGGTTTCTGTTGCTGGGTCTGCTCGCTCTGCAAAATCGGCTTCTTGCACGTGCCCAAACCCAGTCGAATGTTTTAGCATCTGGTCTGCGGGACGCCGCAGCCGGTCTGGAAAGAGCAAACCGTCGGTTCGATGTCGCCCTCAACAATATGTCCCAAGGGCTTTGCATGGTGAGCAAGTCAGGTTCATTGCTCGTAGCCAATCACAAATTTTCCAAGCTGTTCGGCATCAGGGGCGAGCTGACACCTGGAAACAATTTCAACGAGTTGGAAAAACACTGCTCCAGCGAAGCCCTAAGGGTCATCATCGCTCGTCAGGAGAGCATCGATTCTCAAGATCGTGTTGATTTTGTTGAGGAGTTCGAGGGAGGGCACACGATTTCCGTTTCGCACCAGCCGATGACCGATGGTGGCTGGGTGGCGACCTATGAGGATATCTCGCAACGGCGGTGGGCCGAAGCGCGGATTAGCTATCTTGCCCATCACGACAGCCTTACCGGGCTCGTCAACCGGACCTATTTCCACGACCGTCTCGAGCCCGCGCTGGTCGAGGCGAGCAGCGGCGGGACAGCTGCTTGCATTTTCTATCTCGACCTCGACGGCTTCAAGGACGTCAATAACAGCTTCGGTCATCCGGTCGGCGACGCACTGTTGCGAGACGTGGGGACGCGACTTCGGGCGTGGGCTCGAGAAGCCGATTTGGTGTCTCGGTTGGGTGGTGACGAGTTTGGGATTCTGTTGATCGGCATCCACGGGCGCGAACAATGCGCGGCCATGGCGGTCCGGCTGATCGAACAAGTCTCGATGCCTTACAGCATCGACGGACTTTCAGTTGCGATATCCATAAGCGTCGGGATCTCCATAGGCCCCGAGGACGGTTCGACTGCAGACGAATTGATCAAGAACGCTGATCTCGCGCTTTATCGGGCGAAATCAGAGGGAAAAAGAACATATCGATTCTTTGACCCCGAAATGGACAGGGAGCGCAGAGCGCGCCGCGCCCTGGACACGGAACTGAGATCAGCGGTCATCGACGAAGAATTCGAAGTTCATTTTCAGCCCATAGTAGCTGTGAAGGAGCTGCAGATAACAGGATTTGAGACGCTGCTGCGCTGGAACCGGCCAGGTCACGGGAATGTCTCGCCCGGCATCTTCATTCCAATAGCCGAGGAGAATGGAACCATAGAGGCCATCGGGGAGTGGGTGCTGCGGAAGGCCTGCGCTCAGGCGACAACCTGGCCTTGCACGATGTACGTGTCGGTGAATTTGTCTCCCATCCAATTCAGAAGTGGCAATCTGCTAGGCGTGGTCAGGAAGGCGCTGGCCGAATCTGGGTTGAGCGCCGAACGACTGGAACTCGAAATAACCGAAACGGCACTACTCAACGAAACTGAATCTACCGTTGCAACTCTTCACGAACTCCGAGCACTTGGAATCAGAGTAGCCTTGGACGACTTCGGCACCGGATATTCCTCCCTCAGCTATCTGAGGAGCTTTCCATTCGACAAGATCAAAATCGATCAGTCGTTCGTACGAGAAGTACGACCGACCGATTTAAAACGTCCATATTGCTTCCTTGGGGCTGGCGCGAAACGCAAACATAACACCCCCCCCCGACCGCTCCCCCCCCCATCTTCCTTAAAAAACCCATCCCCAAAAAAAAAAAAACTCCCCCTTCTCCCCCCCCACCCACCCCCCAAACCCCCCCCCCCCCCCCAGCTGATTGATTGGAAAATCATCAAAGGTGAGGAGGCTGCTTTCCAGGAATATTGGAAATCGGTCCTCCACATAACAAACCGCGCCGGCATGATCGGGGAGTTCCTGAGCGAACCTAATCCCCCAAGCGATTACTTGTGGATCAATTGGGATCTCGCTGGAGAAGACGGTTCTGCGGAATGTACCCAATTCATCAACGTCGGTCTCTGGTCCGACGCGAAAGCGTTCGAAAACGAGGTAAGTCCCTACTTCGATCCTGCCGGTGGCAAACTCGCTTTCGAGTATGAACTCCGACGCCGTGCATTGCTGACCCCGAAAGCATGGCGAAACGGCTTATCGGGCATGCCGACCGCCGACAGTGACGGCGTTACGTGAAACGACACATGGTTTTCCGTGCAGCTTTTCTCGGGGCTGCCACACAGGTGCGTGGACGCTGCTTGGGCCTCCCTTCGGTACCGCGCGGCCTGGATGAGCTCGCGCGACGTTCCTCGGCAATATCCGGTCTACCGCGATGAGGACGGCTGACGCCGTACACGCCTCACGACCCCGGGATAGACGCAAATCATTCTCGGCGCGATGCTGATTTCCACCTTCATGGCGGCTGTCGAGGGCACCGTAATCAGCACGGCGATGCCCGCTATCGTCGAACGCCTCGGGGAGTTCGCGCTGTTCCCGTGGGCGTTCGGCATCTATCTTCTGGCTCAAGCGGTTACCACACCCCTGTACGGACGCTTGGCGAACTCCTACGGTCGCAAGCCAGTCTTCCTCGCCAGCACAAGTCTGTTTCTCATCGGGTCGGTGCTTTGCGGTTGTGCCTGGAGCATGGGCTCGCTCATTGCCTTTCGCGGACTGCAAGGTCTCGGAGGTGGCGGCCTGGTACCGCTGGCCATCACCATCATCGGAGATGTCACGAGGCCAAGCGAACGTGCCCGGATGCTAGGGTATGTGAGCGCGGTGTGGGGTATGTCGGCAATCATCGGACCGCTCATGGGGGCGTTCCTGGTCGATGTTCCCGGATGGCCATTCGTGTTTTGGATCAACATTCCCGCGGGCGTCCTGGCCATTGCGATAGTGTTCCGGTGCCTGCACGAGCCGATCCGGGAGCGGCAGGTTCAGCGAATTGACTGGTGGGGCTGCGGATTGTTGATGCTAGGCACCGGCGCGATCATGATCGCCCTGGTGCAGGCCAAGGCGCTGACGCCATTTGCGGTTGGTGCGTCTGCAACGCTCGCAATTGTCTCCCTGACGAGCTTCGCATGGCGGGAACGACGTGCAGGTGCCCCGTTGTTCGGCGCCTACCTTTTGCGTCGCCCTATAGTTCTTGCGGCAACGGCGTCGGCCGCCTTGTGCGGCGCATTGCTAACCGCCACCACCGCCTTTCTGCCGACATGGGTCCAGGGCGTGAGACACGGCACCACTCTCCAGGCGGGCTTCGTACTAGGCGTCCTCACCGTGAGTTGGACCATCGCCAACATGAGCGTGGGCCGCCTTATGAGCGGGGTGGCCTATCGGCCGGTCGCCGTCGGGGCATCCCTGGCGTCGCTCGTGGGCTTCATCCTCCTGGCGATGGTTTCGCGTGAGAGCACCATTATTCGGCTGGATCTGGCGAGCGTCATGATAGGCGTCGGGCTCGGTGTGAACAGCCTCGTGTTCACACTCGCAATTCAATCCGGCGTAAGGGAGGACGAGCGCGGCAGGGCCACGGCGCTATTCTACTTTTGCCGTATGATGGGCCAGAGCCTGGGCGCCGCCTGTTTCGGCAGCGTGCTGAACATGGGCATTGCGGAACGGAACGCGGGTCTGAACGCGAACGCAATCGATCTGCTCGGTACGCCTCACACTTTGCCCCCCGACAGTGTGGAACAGATAACGGCGCTGCTGGCCCGCGGCCTTCAAGGCGTGTTTGCGCTCGCAGCGGTGATCGCCGCCTGCGCCCTGCTTGTCGCTCTAGCGGTACCGCCGGCTGAAGGTCTGAATAGGGACGGGCGTGTTGGGGGCAAGTAGGTCTACTTTGCTGCTGTCGCGCACGCGATAAGCTTTCGAAACCGGACCACCGTTGTGTTCCGTCGGCTCCGGCTGGCAGGGCCTTTTGCGCTTGGGCCTTGCTTGCGAGATGGATCGTTTCCGAGGCAATCGTATTGTACTTTTGTCGATTAAGACCCAAGACAGACCTGGCAGGTTCACCGTGGGTCTAGCCTAACGCCGTGCGACCGCCACCACCACGCAACCGCCGCCGGCACTCGGCAGCAGGACGTCGCGGAAGCCGCTCGTCGTCTCAACCACCGGCAGATTGCGCAATGTGCCGATCGTCCGCCCCGCCTTGATGAGCGCCGCCTGCACGGCACCGCAGGGCTGCGCGGTCGGCAGGATCTGCACCGTCACGGCTTCGCACTTGTTCGGCGCTGTCGGGGCCGCCACGATTACGGCGGCGGCGTTGGGAGCGCCCGAGTTCGGATAATCGAGGCCGAGGATCGATTCGAACAGATGCGCATCGGGAGCATCGGGCGCCCATGTCGAAAGGGCCGTATGGGTGCTATCGATGACGGTCGCCGACGCGCTGACGATCGCATCCATGCAGGTGGTGATCTTGGCCTTCTGCGCGTGCTGCACAGGCTGGAACTCGCCGGTGTTGCGGGCCGCACTTTGCGGCGCAGCTGGCTGGGGTGCAGCGCCTGAGGGTCCGGAGGTTGCGGGTTGTGCCGGCGCTCCGGCGAGCGGCTTGGGTTCCTGGGCAGCCTGGGCGTTCTGCTGGGTCACATCCGGCGGTGCTGGCGGTGCCGCCGGGGCAGCGACGGTCACCGGGGCTATGTCCTTGTTGGACGCCGCGTCCTTGGCCCGTTCCCCTTGGGCGGTCGCGGCGCGCCCGGACGCCTTTCGCGGGGGCCGTCGGTGACGCTTGGTCACCGCTGTCTCGGGCGCGGAGGGCTGCACCGGGGCGTCGGGCGCCATCTCCGCCTGGGCGGTCCTTTGCAGGACAGGATCGGCCGCCACGAGGGACGGGTAGGCGACACTCCACATCGCCAAAATGGGAACCCCGATGAGGGCTCTCCAAAGCGCGCCGCGGCTTTCGCCCGGAAGTCGAGTTGCTGTTCTCGCGCTCAGGGCACAGGCCATTGTTTCACACGCAACGTTCGTTTCCGGCACCCAGCGCCCTGCCCGCTTACCAGGCGACCGTGAGGCCAACTCGGCCGCCGACCCCGCCCTAGACTCAGACCCACCCCCACGGCACTGTTGACATAGGCGTAATCGTTCAGTCGGAGCGCCAGGCCGGCGCCGAAGCCGCTTTCTCCACGATAATTGCCGTAATTGGCCGTCAGCGCGTATTTCTTCCCGTCCGGCAGCAGGGTTCCCCCCATGGCGATCGCCACGGCGGTGCCTCCGTCGGCGTGTTGTTGCACCTTCTGGATCGAGCTGCCGAGACTCGAGATCTGCGACTGGATGTCGTTCAACGATCCGCCGACGCCGGCCAGCGCTGAATTCAACTGCCCGACATTGGCGACATCGGTCGGGGCCTGGCCCGTAGCCACATTGGTGATCTGTCGCGGCGCGGCCGCAGTTCCGACCGAAACGGTGTTGGCCCGACTTGCCACCGAGCCCGCGCCAAGCGCCACCAAATCGACCGCGATGGCCCTGGCGCCTTGCCCGAAGGCCGATGAAGCCCGGGCCGAGGCGGATGCGCCCTGGCCTACCGCGGAGGCCGAGGAGCCGCTCGCGACGGCATTGGCTCCGATCGCCACCGCATTGTTGCCGGTCGCTGCTGCCGACAACCCGACCGCGACCGTCGGATCTCCCGAGGCGATCGCCCCATTGCCGATCGCGGTTGCCCCGGCGGCACTGGCGGTAGCACCGAAGCCTACCGCCGTCGTCTGACCCGCGATCGCGCCGAAGGCGTTGCCCCCTGACGCCGGCGCACCCGTGCCGAACGCGACGGCCTCGTTTCCGGTGGCCTGGGCGCCGCTCCCGGTCGCCGTGCTGTAGACACCGGACGCGAAAGCCTGACTGCCGAGCGCAAGACTTTGCGGACCGCTGGCCTTCGCGCCATAGCCGCCCGCCACCGCGTTGGCTCCTAAGGCGGACGGGCCTGCCGCGCCCGCCGCATTATTGGCCTGAAACACGCCCGCACTGCCGTTCTGAAGCGCCACGATCTTCGCCGAATCGACAGTCACCTGCCCGTCAAGGGCGCTGAGCGCGCCGCCGACGGAATTGAAGGTACTTCCCTGCACGCCGTATGTCGGTCCGGTGAGCAGGCCGCTCGCGTCGACCGCGGCACCTCCGCCCAATGCCGAAGCGAGGCGCTGTGAGGCGCCATAGAGCTGGGTGCCGTTCACGGCGTCGGTGGACGACGCATTGAGGGCGCCGGCCGCTACGCCCGTGAGTGTCCGCGCGCCAGCCGTACCGGCAAGGTTCACCAGCGTACCGCCCGTCGCGGCGCCGACCGTGATGACGCCCGTTGTCGCCGGCGCCTGCTGCACGAGGCCGATACTGCCGCCCGCCAAGCCGGCGATGCTGGCCGCATTGGCGCTAACCGCTTGGTTGGTGGAAAAAAGCTGGCTGCCGTTCACGGCATCGGTCGAGGTCGCTGCGAGCGTACCCGCCGCTACATTGGTGATGCGCCGTTCCGCGCCCACCGTGCCCACGGAAACCGTATTGGCCTGGTCGGCCACCGACCCCTGCCCGAGCGCCACGCTGTTGACCGCGGTCGCCGCCGCGCCCTGTCCGAACGCGGAGGCTGCGGAGCCGCTCGCAACGGAGCCGCTGCCGACCACCGTGCCTTGCGGGCCCGACGCCACGCTGCCGAAACCGACGGCCAGCGCGTCGGCTCCCGCGGCGGCCGGTACGCCGAACGCGCTGGTGTTGTTGGACGACACCGGCACCGTACTGAACACGAAGCTCGTGAGTTGGTTGACGTTGACAGCATCGGTTCCCGCCGTGCCCGTTGCCACATTGGTGATGCGCCGTTCCGCGCCCACCGCGCCCACCGAAACCGTCTTGGCCTGGTCGGCCACCGACCCCTGCCCGAGCGCCACGCTGTTGGCCGCGGTGGCCGCCGCGCCCTGTCCGAACGCGGAGGCTGCGGAGCCGCTCGCAACGGAGCCGCTGCCGACCGCCGTGGCTTGCGGGCCCGAGGCCACGCTGCCGAAACCGACGGCCAGCGCGTCGGCTCCCGTGGCGGCCGGCACGCCGAACGCGCTGGTGTTGTTGGACGACACTGGAACCGTATTGATCACGAAGCTCGTGAGTTGGTTGACATTGACAGCATCGGTTCCCGCCGTGCCCGTTGCCACATTGGTGATGCGCCGTTCCGCGCCCACTGCGCCCACCGAAACCGTGTTGGCCTGGTCGGCGACCGAGCCCTGCCCGATCGAGACGCTGTTGACGCCGCTTGCACTCGAATTTGCGCCGAACGCCGAAGCGTTGCTGACCGTGACGCCGGCGTTCTGCCCGAACACGGAACTGTTCTGGCCGGCGCCGCTGGCCCCCTGCCCGAACACTGAGGCGTTGAGCGCATTGGCATTGGCGCCCTGGCCCACCGCGGTGGCGTTAGCCTGGCCGGCCGCGGTCGCGCCCGCCTTTGCATCCTGGCCGATCGCGGTCGTATTGGGATTGAAGAAGGCGCTCAGGGGCGCGACTCCCTCGATGCCGTTAAACGGCCCAGGGCTTGCGCTGAACGGGTCTCCTCCGGCGAACGCCCGCTGGCCGATCGCCAAGCTCTGGTCTCCTGCCGTGAAGGCGTTGACCCCGTAGGCCGTGGCATTCATACCCGCCTGGGTGGTGAGCGGCCCAAAGGCTGACGAAACTTGGTAAGGCAAGTTCGCGCTATAAGCGCATTTATCGGTGCCCGGGATGTAGAATTTCGAGGTCCCAAAGACTGTTGCAGATCCTCACATATTCGACCGCGGCAAAGCCGAAGTATTCCACAAACAGGACGGGCCGGGTGGCGCCAAGCAGATCTCAGTTCAAGAAAAAACCTCTGTGCCTATCGGGCAACAGCTAGCCGAGAGGGCGAGCGTTGCAGCAACACCGTCGTGCCGTTCAGGTGCCGAACATCGGGGGGCGCACCAGATCCCCGACATTAACGCCGATCCTCGCCCCGTGCCGGCCTTGCGGATGGCGGTCGTGAACGAGCGCGAGACCTGCCCGATTCCTGAAACACCGCTCATCTGAACAGCGCTGACACCAATCAACTATCCTGCTTTGGAAGCCTGCCCATTCGTCCTCTCGAACGGCGCCTATCTGCTCCTAGGCCTTGATCGCCAGGGCACCGGAAGTCACCAGGAATGAAAGCTCGGTACGGTTCGACGCCCCGAGCTTCTGCATTATATGGCTGACGTGGACGTGTACTGTCCCTGGGCTGATCCCGAGCTCGAAAGCGATGATTTTGTTCGATAACCCACGAGCCAGCCGCATCAGAACTTCTTGTTCCCGAGAAGTTAGTTTCTTTCACCCGATTCCGATGGGCTCTGGAATCTTCATGGTCGAGGCACCCCTGAATACGACTGCTCGCAAATTGGGGCACAACGGGGGCCGGACTTTCAGATTTGCTTTCACAGTCATGTACACAACGGACTATTCCTGAATGTGCGATTGAAATTTAAGCTGGTTTGAGGTAATAGTTGAGTGCTGCGCTTGCTATTCTGCGCGTTGCAACCTCAGGTTCCCCCTAAGTCTTGCATCGAGAGGGGCGGAGCCCCGCTATGCCGCGATTTTTTTTCAACATCCAGGGACCGGTCGATGTGTGCGACACCCTGGGGATTGGACTTGCCAATCTCCAGGCAGCTCGGAGGCATGCGTTCCAGCTCTATGCAACGGCAACTGATCAACGCCTGATCAGCCTGAGCCAGGAATGGCGAATGGAGGTGACGGACGATGCTGGTCGCCTACTGTTCCATCTGGACTTCACAATTGCGAACGCGCGAGCGGTCCAGAGGCTGGCGGGCTGAATGACGCCGCGCCCTTGCTGGACAGTGGCGGCGGTCAGGTCCTTGAACCGGCGCGTCGTCCTCTCTCGCTCAGACGCTCTTTCACCCTGGTCAACGCTCTGTGCCTTGCGCCGACATAACAGGGACTGCGCTGAACCAGAGCCGTCCATTGAAGGATGCTGGTGCGCTGCCTGATGCTGACTCATGCAGGACAGAACCGCCCACGCGAAGAATGTGAACGTCGACTTAGGAATTCAGGGCTGCGCCTCAGCGCCCATTACGGTGATATGGCCGTTGCTCGACCGCTTTCGCATCACTTGTGGGACTGCTGGAATCCGGCCACATCGTACTGAGATACGCTGTTCGGATTTTGAGAGTTCTGCGGTTGAGTGCCTGCGTAGTGTGTCCCCGCATTCCCATTTGGGTTGGTGATTGGCGGCCTGTACTTCCCCGGAAAGCTGGAGCCGGACGATTGAGAGTTCATGCACTTCGCCATGGCGATCGGCGTAGCGTCTCGGACGGCGACATGGTTTCTACGACCAAGCGCCGCTTGCGAGTCGGTGCCGTGCACAGCGTTATCTCGTTGGCCCGTAACACCGCGTGCCGGCCTTGACGATCAACCTGCTCGCCGGGCTATTCTGAAGAGTTTGGTTGAACGGCATCACATGACAGCCTTGGTCCCGCTTGCTGTCGTCGTTTTCGTGTCGACCAACCTCGACGACCTCTTCGTTCTGATCGCCCTCTTCTCCGATCCGACGCAGCGGCCTCGCGATGTCATCACGGGGCAGTTTCTGGGGATGGCCATCCTCACCCTAGCCGCCCTGGCTTGCGCGCTGGCAGCGTCGTCCCTCCCGGCTCCGTACGTTGGCCTGCTCGGCCTCTTACCCCTCCTGATCGGCCTAAGCCGATTGGTGTTCCGGCGCGGCGAGCGCGAGCCGGAGGATGTCGATCCGAAAGGGGGCCCAGCGGAGAACGTCTTCCTGGCGGCCGCGATCACCGCTTCCAACGGGGGTGACAATATCGCCCTCTACGTCCCCTTGTTTGTCGGAAGATCCTGGCGTGAGGTTGCGCTCGTCCTGATCGTGTTCTCGATCCTGACTACGGTCTGGTGCGCCGTGGGGCGCTTGATCGTGGCCCACCCACGCATCGGAACTGCGGTCAGGCGCTTTGGATCACGGTGCCTACCCTGGCTCTTCATTGCGCTTGGTGTCTACATCCTGCTCTCGAGCCGAGCGTACACCCTTCTAAGCCAATGATCCGGCGATCCGTTGTGGATCGGCGCGACCCGGGACCCCGGATAGGCTCCGAAGAGTGACCCTACCCTTCGGTTTGCAGCCTCTGATATAGTAAGCCCCTGCCGGGGTAACTCTTCGGAGCCTATCGGGGGTCAATCCCAGCGCTGATCGACCCCGGCCTCGGCCGAACCGTTCCAAGCACTGCAACCAGGATGCAAACCCGGTGGACGCCGCAGATGGGGCGGCGTGTTGACCCTCGGCCTGTTCACAGGTGTCGTGTCGGTAATCCGCTCGGGGGAGATCGCGGCACCCTGTCTCATGCCGCGTGCCTGGCAGGCCGATCGCTTCCAGCAGCATCAGGCCCGCAACCGCCGGCCTTCAGGGTCGAAGGGCGGGTGAGGGAGGACGCGCGCCTTGTGCGGCCTGCCCAGGATCGCGACCTCGACCACATCTCCAGGGACAGCCGAACCTGTCTTCAGATAGGCGATCGCCAGCGACTTCTCGACGAAGTAGCCATAGGCCCCAGAACTGACCTGGCCGGCCGGCGTGCCATCGAGCAGGAATATGGGTTCGCCGCCCGTCGCATCGGCTTCCTCGGCCTCGATGTCGAGCATGACCATCGTGTCGCGACTTTGCTTTCCGGCGATTTTCGACCAGGCCTGCTTATTGAGGAAGTCCTTGTCGGCCCTGATCAGTCGGTCGAGGCCGCTTTCCTGCGGCCAATATTCCGGACTGTAGTCGCGGCCCCAGGACCCGTAACCCTTTTCGACTCGAAGCGAAGCAAGAGCCCGGGACCCGACAGGACCGGCCCCAAGGTCGCGGCCCGCCTCGATAAGGGCCGCATAGAGCTTGACCTGCTCGGCCTGGGCGCAATGCAGCTCCCAGCCGAGGTCGCCGGTGAAGCTGACCCGGAGCGCCACGCACTCGACCCCCGCCACATCGATGCGGGCCGAACGCATGAACGGAAAATCCTCGTTGTCGAGCGGTGCGTTGGTCAGCCGGCGGAGCAGATCGCGCGCCCGCGGACCCGCCACGTTGAAGCCGCACAGCGCTTCCGTCCGGCTCTCGAAAGTGGTGCCTTCCGGCAGCGGGACGGCATTGAAGAAGCGCTGGTGAAAGCGCTCGGCCATGCCGGAGCCCACCACCAGGAACTCGTGCTCGTCCAGTCGCGTCACGGTGAAGTCGCCCGCGACGCCGCCGCGTTGGCCGATCAGCGGCGTGAGGCAGGACCGGCCCACCGCCGAGGGCATGCGGTTGGCGAAAAGCGCGTTGAGCCAGGCCTCGGCGCCTGGACCGCTGACCGCATATTTGGCGAAATTCGAGATGTCGATGATCCCGGCTTTCTCCCGCAGCATCCGGGCCTCGCGTCCGACAGGACCCCACCAGTTCTGCCGGGTGAAGCCGCAGGTCTCGTGGTCCGGCTCGCCCGGGGCAGCGAACCACAGGGGATGCTCCCATCCGAAATTGAGGCCAAAGATGGCGCCCATCCCCTTCTGCATCTCGTAGACCGGGCGGGTCCGCACGGGACGTCCCGCGGCGCGTTCCTCGTTTGGGAAGTGGATCTTGAACCGGTGGGCATATTGGTCCTGCACGCGGGCCTTGGTGAACGCCTTGCCGGCCCAGCTTCCGAACCGGGCCAGATCCCAGCCGAACATGTCGAGCGAGGGCTCGCCCTCGATCATCCATTCCGCCGCGAGCTTGCCCAGCCCGCCGTTTTGCGAAAAGCCCGGAATGATCCCGCAGCACGCGAAGTAGCCGGTCCGTTCGGGCACCGGTCCGAACAGGACAGAGGAATTGGGCGACCAGATCATCGGGCCGTTGATCACCCGCTTGACACCCGCCGTGGCGGCCGCCGGGACCCGGCCCATCGCCCGTTCGACGTTCTCCATGATCCGCTCGAGATCGTCGGGGAAGAGTTCCTGGCCGAAGTTCAAGGGCGTTGCGTCCTCGGCCCAGAACTTCATGTCCCGCTCGTAGGCGCCGATCAGCAGCCCCTTGCCCTCTTGGCGCAGGTAGTACTCCCCATCGCGATCGGCCACGGAGGGCAGCCGGCGATCCATGGCGGCGATCTCGGGGATGGTTTCCGTGACGAAATATTGGTGCTCGGTCGGGATGAGCGGCAGTTGCAGCCCCGCCATGGCCGCCACCTCGCGGGCCCAGAGCCCTGCGGCATTGACCACCCAGGGGGTTCGGACCTCGCCCTTGTCGGTCCGGACGATCCAGGTGCCGTCAGGCTGCGCCTCGGTCGCGGTCACCGGCGTGAAGCGGTGGATCTCGGCGCCGCGCTGCCGGGCCCCGACCGCATAGGCGTTGGTCACGCCTGAGGGGTCGACGTTGCCGCCATCGGGCTCGTACATGATGCAGCGGATGCCATCGAAATCGACCAGCGGGTGCAGCCGTTCCGCCTCGGCGCGGCCCACCTCGTAGAAGTTCATGCCGTAGCGGCGGGCCTTGGCGGCCTGGATGCGCAGCTGATGCTCGCGCGCCTCGGTCTGGGCCAGATAAAGCGAGCCGGGCTGGAACACGCCGCAGCTCTGCCCGGTCTCGGCCTCGAGCTCCTTGTAGAGGCCCATCGTATAGTGCTGGAGGCGGCTGATGTTGGTGACATCATGCAGCCCGTGGATGTTGGCGGCCGCGTGCCAGGTGCTGCCACTGGTCAGTTCGGACCGCTCGAACAGCACGACCTCGGTCCAGCCCGCCTTCGCCAGATGATAGAGGATCGAGCAGCCGATGACGCCGCCGCCGATCACGACGGCCTGGGCATGGGAGCGCATTTCGCTTTCCTTTCGAGTGTCGCGGAAGCTCACTGGGAGTCGGTCATGGGTCGCCCGCCCCGATTTCCTCGCGCCGGCGCGCCACATAGGCCTCGAGAGCTTCGCGCACACCGGGGTCCATTTCGGGTTCTTCGTATTCGGCCAGCGCCCTCTGCCAAAGGGCCGTGGCCCGCTCCAGCGCATCATGGGCGCCGGCGGCCTCCCAGCCCCCGTAATTGGTCCAATCCGACAAGAGCGGCCGGTAGAAGGCGGTTTCGTACCGCGCCATCGTGTGTTCGGCGCCGAAGAAGTGGCCGCCCGGAAGCACCGACTTGATCGCCTCGAACCCGAGTTCATCGACCGAGAAGTCGACGGGGCGCAGGATCTCGGTCATGTTCTGGAGAATCTCGACATCGAGGACCAGCTTCTCGTAGGACGCGGTCAATCCGCCTTCGAGCCATCCGGCGGCGTGGTAGATCAGATTGCCGCCCCCCATTACGGCGCCCCAGGTGGCCATGCAGGTCTCGTACGCGGCCTGCAGATCGACCGCATTGGACGCATTGGCATTCGAGGTCCGGTAGGGCAGTCGGTAGCGGCGTGCGAGCTGGCCCGCGATGAGGTTGGCCTTCGTGTTCTCCGGCGTGCCGAACGCGGGCGCGCCCGAGCGCATATCCACATTGGACGTGAAGGCGCCGTACATCACCGGCGTTCCGGGCCTGACGAGCTGCGTCAACGCTACGCCGAACAGCGCCTCCGCATTCTGCTGAACGAGGGCCGCGGGCAGGGTCACCGGAGTCATGGCTCCCATCAGCGTAAAGGGTGTGACGGTGACCGGCTGACCATGTTCCGCCATGGCCATAAGGCCTTCTCCCATGGCGTCGTCGAAGAGCCTTGGCGAGTTGACGGAGATGATCGTCGTCACGCCGGGGTCTCGCGCCATCTCCTCGACGCTGATGCCACGCGAGATCGCCATCATGGTGATGCCGTCGAGCGCCCGGCCACGCCCGATCGCGGTGCAGTGGTAGGTCAGGTCCGAGAGCGTCAGGTTGGCTAGATAGCAGTCGAGATGGCGGGAGTTCGCCGGCAGTTCCTGCGGCGCCGTCACCTGGTTGCCGATGAGATGGATCGCGTTGAAATAGTGCGCGAGACGGATGAAGTTCTTGTAGTCGCCGAGGTTGCCGGGACGGCGCCCGTTGACGCGGTCGTGCACGTTGGGAGGGCCGGCCACGAGACCAAAGGCGAGCGAGGTGCCGCCGATGTCCAGTCGCTTGGCCGGATTGCGGGAGGTCAATGTAAAGCTCGACGGGACGGTCTTCAGCGCCTCGCGAACGAGGCTCTCGTCGATGCGGATCACCTTCTCGGAGCGGTCGACGCTGGCGCCCGCCGCTTCGAAGAGATCCATGACCCGCGTGCCCATCACCCGGATGCCCAGCTCCGAGAGGACCCGCATGGAGGTATTATGGATCGCCTCGATCTGTTCCTCGGTAGCGAGTTCCAGGGGAGCATGGGGATTCACGATCCGGGTCCACGGCAACTGCGGGATGGTTCCGCCGCCTCGGGCCGATTTGGTTCGCCGTCCGCCGGTGCGGCGTTCGTTGGTCATGGTGTGCCCTCCCGGCTCAATAGCCCCGTTCGGGGTCGACGATGTTGAAGAGCGGCTCACCGGCACGGTAGCGGGCGAGGTTTTCGGCAAACCATGCAAGGGCTTTGCGATCCCAGCCCTCGTAGACCGATGAGCAATGGGGCGTGAGAATCACGTTCTCCATGCCCCAGAACGGATGGCCTTTCGGCAGTGGTTCCGTCGCGAAGACGTCGAGGGCGGCGCCCTTGATGCGCCCCTCGCGAAGCCCAGCGGTCAGCGCCGCTTCGTCCACTACGCCGCCCCGGGAAACATCGATCAGCACCGCGTCGGGCCGCATCGCTGCGAACGCCGAAATCCCGACCAGCCCGCGCGTTGCAGGCAGCAGCGGGACCGCAACCACGATGAAATCCGCCCGACGCCAGAGATTGGGCAGATCCGCGACCGCGTGGACTTCGTCGGCGTCGGGATCCGGCGCCGGCCTGGCCCGCACCCCAAGCACGATCAAGCCCATCGCCTTGGCTCGGCGGGCAACCGCCTGGCCGGTGTGGCCGAAACCGAGGACCAGGACGGTCCGGCCCTCGATCGGTGCGAGGTTTCGCGTCTCCCAGCGCTCCTCGGCCTGCGCGCGCCCAAAGCCCCGGAGGTCAAGCGAGAAGCTCAGCATCGCGGCGAGCGCATATTCGGCCATCATTCCGGCCGCGACGCCGGCCGCATTGGTGACAATGAGCCGTGCCGGATCCCAGGGTGCGAGATGGTCGGTGCCCGAGCCCCCGACCGAAACCCACTTCACGCTCGTGGTTTCGACCAGGGCCTGGCGTGGGAAGCGCGGCGTGCCCCCGAAGCGGACCGAGAAGACGACCTCCGCCCCGGTTCGGGTCAGCATCTCCGGCAACGCCTCGTAGCTGTCGCAGGCATGAAGCGGCAGGTCGGGATGAGCCGCCGCAACGACCTCGCGGGCCGTCTCCGGAGCGTCGGTATGCAGCATCACAATGGGGGCGGCGCTCACGGCTCAGGCCCTCGGCAGATGGTCGGCGAATGCGCCGAGGCATCCAGGAGTGCGCGGCCCTGCTCCACCGTCGCGCTTTGCAGCGGCGCGGGCAGATTGAGCCAGCGCCCATCGCCGCAATCCAGGGGCCGCAGCTATGCTGCCCTCATTGAAAGGCGTGAGGCTCGGGCAGATGACGCCCTTGGGTCCATTCGTCACCGATGCTGTTTCCCTCGCGTTCGGAGATCCAGGGACGCCGCGGCCTGCCTGATCGCCCGCAGCACGGTCGCAGTCGCGGTGATGTCGAAAAACACCTGGACGGAGTCGCCAGAACGAAACAACACGGCATCCACATGGGCGAAACGGGTCTGCGCGAGTTCGTCCGCCGCGAACCGCCCGGGCCTGAGGTCGATGGCGCAGAGCCGCTCGAGCGCGGTCTCCACCGCGTCGCCAGAGAGGGCGAGCCAGGCCCAACTTTCCTCGCGCCAGTTTGAATAGCCTTTCGGGCCGGACGACCCCTCCCAATCGCGGCGCAGGTCCGCCACCGAACCCGCCGTCGCGGGGTCTGCCAGGACGGTGACGTCATTGCGGCCGAGCCTCAGCAGGGTCATTCCGTGGATGAGCGTGTGGCGGTTGATCGGCGGCAGCATGAGGCCATGCGCGGCCAGCCAGTCGGCGCTGCCGGGCCCCTTGATCCCCCAGCGCGGATAGCTGGTGCGATCCTCGATGGTGAGGGACTCTCGCCCGCCCAGCAACGAGGCCGCATCTTCAGCGGCGCCGCCACGTTGCAGCGGAAAGACGGCGGCGCCGATCATAGCTCCTGCCTCGCATTGTCCGGGTCGAAGAAGGCGTGGCCGGTCACCGTGCCCTCGACAAGCGCGCCGCTGCGCGCCCGTATGGTGACCGAGCTTCCCTTTGCATGGTCGTCGGGATGCACGTAGGCGAGGGCGATCGCACGGCCGAGCGTCGGCGAGTGCGCGACCGACGTCACCTGCCCGACCGGGATGCCGGACCGCAACACCAGACAGCTTTCACCCGGCACTTCGCCGCCTTCCACGAAAGTGAGGCCGACGAGACGGCGCGTCAGCCCGAGGCGGCGGCGCATCTCCAGCGCGCGCTGGCCAACGAAAAAAGGCTTTTTCTTCGACACTGCCCATTCGAAGCCGAGTTCGTCGGGCGAGGTCAGCGCATCCGTATCCTGGCCGATCAGGATGTGGCCCTTCTCGAGCCGCAGGATGCGACTGGCTTCGAGCCCGTAAGCCCGCAGCCCATGCGGCGCGCCCGCCTCCATCAGGCGATCCCACAACGCCAGCGCGCGGCTTTGCGGACAATGCAGTTCGAAGCTGACCTCGCCCGTGAATCCGATCCGCATCGCCCGGACCGGGACGCCGGCGACCGTTCCTTGACGCCCTTCGAGGTAGGCGAAGGATTCGCGCGAAAAATCGATTCCCGTGTCGAGCGATCGCAGGATCGCGCGGGCCTTGGGGCCGGTGAGGTTCAGGCCGGCGAAGGCCCCCGTGAGGTTGAGCACGTCCACCTGCATCCGCCACTGCGCGTTCCAGAACGCCATATCGGCATAGACGCGTCCGATCGCCCCTGTAGTGGACGTGACGTAGTAGCGATCCTCGTCCATGCGAAACGCGACGCCATCGTCGATGACGCTCGCCATTTCGTTGAGCATGAGGCAATAGCGCACGCGGCCTACCGGCTGCTTGGCATGCGCCATGGTGTAGAGCCGGTCGAGGAAGGCTCCCGCCTCGGGTCCGCGCACTTCCAGCTTGCCGAGGGTCGAGACATCGAGCATTCCAGCGCCCTCGCGCACCGCCTGCACTTCAGCAACGATGGATGCAGCGCGGTCGTGCTCGCGCGCGTAGAGGTAGGGTCGCCACCAGGCGCCGATGGGCTTCATCTCGGCCTGGAGTTCAAGATGGCGCGCGTGGAGCGCCGTCCTGCGCTCATCCGTGTGGCCATGGCCTGCAAGGACGCCGAGCGTTTCCGCTCCAACCGGCGGCCGGGCGGTCGTGACGCCGATCTCGGCAACGGTGCGCCCCGTCGCGGCCGCGACGATGCGGGCCGTAGCGAGCGCCGAGTGCCGGCCTTGGCTCGGTCCCATGCCGACCGTCGAGAAGCGCTTGACCAGCTCGAGTTCGCTGTAGCCCTCCTGGACGGCGTGGATCAGGTCCTTGACCTGAAGGTCCTCGTCGAAGTCGACGAAATCCTTGCCGTTCGGGTGAGGGTTCAGCGGCAATGGCATCGGCGTGAAGGCCGCGTCGCTGTCGTCCGGCATCGGCAGATCCACAGCATGGTGTCCCAACCCTCTAAGCGCGGCACGCGCGGCCCGGCGGCCATCGGCCTCGATCCTTGCGCAGGACGCGTGGCCCGCGACAGACCCTGCCAAGTGGATGCCCGGGCGGTCGAGCGCGAGGGCAAAGCACCGGCTTGCGTCGTCATAGCCGAGCTTGCCCCCGGCCTGGCATGGCAGCTGCCAGGCGGGCACTTCGCCGACCGATGTCGCCAGCAGATCGCAATCGAACCAGCGCCGCCCGACCCGCACCCGGGCGAGGTGGCCACGGCCTTGCGCTTCCTCGATGCGCCCTGGCACGAGCTCGGCGCCGGCCCGCCGGGCCAGCTGCTCGAGCTGTTCGCGCTGCGGCAGCTCACCGGGCAGTACGAGGGCGGCGAGCGCCACCCCGGCGTCGAGCAGGTCTTCCGCGACCGCCAGCGCGGCCGGGGTACCGGCCAGCACGACCGCGCGCCGGCCGGGACGCACGCCGTAGTGACGGACCAGCCTTTGCACAGCGCCGCCCGCCAAAATGCCCGGAAGGTCATTGTTGCGGAAGACCGCCGGCTGCTCGATGCCGCCCGTCGCGAGGATCACCTGGCTGGCCCGCACGCGCGAGAGCGTGTTCCCGGCGATCAGCGGCAGCCAGTTGTCCTCGAACCAGCCGTTGCAGACGGTGCTGGTCATAATCCGGAGCTTGGTCGAGGCCTGGACCTCGGCCAGCAAGCGCGCGAGGTCGCGGCCCGGCTGCGGCGCAAAGGTCAGGCTCCCGCCGAGCTCAGGCTGCTCGTCACACAGGATCACGTCGGCGCCGGCCGCGGCGGCTTCGATGGCAGCCGACAGGCCGGCCGGCCCTCCGCCAACGACCAGGATGTCGCAATGCAGATAGGCCTTCTCGAACGCGCGATGCGGCGCACCGAGGTTGACGGTGCCGAGCCCCGCCTTGCGGCGGATCATCGGCTCCCAGAGCTTGAACCAGGCATTGCGGGTGGGCCCGATGAAGGTCCGATAATAGAAGCCAACGGGAAAAAACCGGGACAAGCGGTCCATTACGGCATCGCGATCCCGCGCCAGGGTGCCGTTGACATTCTGGGGCGTGACCTCCATGCCGTCGCGAAGCGGTGTGAGATCGGCCGCGACATTGGGCTCGTCCGGCAGCTGTACCAGCGTATTGGCTTCGGCGCCCGCCATGCTCCACGCCCCACGCGGACGATGATACTTGAACGATCGGGAAAGCATCCATTGCCCGTTTGCCGCCAGGGCGCTGGCGATGGTGTCGCCGGCGTAGCCCTGAAAGCTCCGACCTTCGAAGGTGAAGCGAAGCGGCCGCGACCGATCGATCCTGCTGCCGAACGGCGGCGAAAGGCGGCTCACGGACGCAGGCTGCGTTCGGACGGCTCGAAGGTCCGGGTGACCGCATTGGTCATCGTGTCGCGCTCCGCAAGGAAGACGGTGTTGGAGGGCGTGTGACGCCACCATTCCAACATGAGCCCGGGCCGGTTCTCGGCCCGGAAGAGGTGCCGGGCCCACTCGCGATCCGAGAGCGCCTGCGGGTCGGCTTCCGCCCGCAGCGGCCCAAGATACTGGAATTCCTCGATGTTGCGGGGTCCGTTCATCGGACAGGTCAGGAGCTTCATGGCTAATGGCTCGCCGCCGTCGCGCCCATCTCGTTGAGAAGGGCGAAGGTTTCGAAGCGTTCGAGCGCAAAAGGTTGCAGGATCTCGGGCACCTGCCCGGTGGCCACGCATTCGGCCATGCGCTTGCCGGCGACTGGCGTCGCCTTGAACCCCCATGTACCCCAGCCGCAGTCGAGCCACAGGTTGTCGACCGGGCTGCGCCCCATGATCGGGCTGTAGTCGGGCGTCATGTCGGTTATGCCGGCCCATTGCCGGAGGATTCGCACCCCTTGCAGGAACGGGAAAAGGTGGACCGCGCCCTCGGCCAGATGCTCCTTCATGTCGAGGGTCGAGCGGGTCGAGTAGAGCTGATAGGGGTCCGAGCCACCCCCGATCACGATCTCGCCGCGCGAGGACTGCACCAGGTAGGTGTGCAGGCTCACGGACGAGACCAGCGTGTCCAACCACGGCTTCACGGGCTGGGTGACCATTGCCTGCAGAGGATAGCAGCGGATCGGAAGTTCGATCCCGGCCTTCAGCGCCATTTCGTAGTTCATGCCCCCGCAGGCGATCACGACCTGCCCGCATGTCACCCTGCCACGGTTCGTGGCGACCGCCGCGACCTTGTCGCCCACCACCTCGATTGCCGAGACCTCCGTGCGCTGGTGGATCTCGACGCCGCGGCGTCCGGCCTGCGCCGCATAACCCCAGGCCACGGCGTCGTGCCGGGCGGTACCGCCGTCGACGTGCCAAAGACCGCCCAGGATCTCGAGAGCCCCGCCGTGATCCATGTTGAGATGCGGGCAAAGCTCCTGGACGCCCTTGGCGTCCACCACCTCGATGCCGATCCCCATGTGCTTGCCCATCTCGGCCCTGAGATGGAAGGCGCGGAGCGTCGCTTCCGTATGGGCGAGCGTGAGTTGCCCGCGCTGCGAGAACATGACGTTGAAGTCGAGCTCCTCGGACATGGCCTCGTAGAGCGCGACGCCCTCCTTGTAGAACGCGATACCCTGCGGGGTGATGTAGTTGGACCTTATGGTGGTCGTGTTGCGCGCCGTATTGCCCCCGGCCAGCCACCCCTTCTCGAGGACGGCCACGTCGCGGATGCCATGATAGCGCGACAGATAGTAGGCGCAGGCGAGCCCGTGTCCGCCGCCGCCGATGATCACAACATCGTAATTCGGCTTGAGCGCCGGCGTCGGGGGAATGTCGCCGCTCACCGGGTAGCTCCGGCTGGCACCGTATTTCAGGAGGCGGAACACCACGGAAGGTCAGCGCTCGTAAAGGTTTCGGGCGAGATCGGCGAAGCGACTCGCAGGTTCGGTCAGGGCCAGGACGCCATCACGTATCGCCAGGGCGCGCCGCTCGCCGAGAGGCGGCACGGCAAATTCCATGAACTTCGCCGTGATATCCTCCTCCTCGAAGGGTCGCTCCGGCCCGCCCCGAGCATGGGTGTCGGCGGACGCTACGGTGCGCCCATCCGTGAGCAGAAAATCGACATCCGCCCAACGCTCCGCAGGGTAGCGCGCCTGGTGCCTCGGCTCGGCGGAAACCCTTATCCGCGCGACCAGCGCCGCGACGGCCGGATCGGCAAGGCCCGTGCCGGAGATGTGCTCGAGCCCGATGCGGCCATGCACGATCATCGTGGCAACAGCGAAGGGCAGGCTGTACTGGGCCTTCGAAGTCGTGTCCGGCATGGTCGGGAAGAGTTCGACGGCATAATCGAAGCTGCGGATGCGGATCTCGGCGATCTGCTCGGCACGAAGCTCGTGCTGCAGGCAGAGCTCGCGCGCCGCGTCGATGGCGGCATGCGCCCACCGGCAGATCGGGTAAGGCTTCACGTATTGGTGTTCGATCTGCCAGAAGCGGCCGAGATCGTCCCAGTGCCGGGCGGCTTCGGGCGCCTCGACAATCGCGGCGGGCGCTCCGGTAAAGCCTTCCTCGGCGAGGATCGCCGCGGACAGTCCGGCCAGCGCGCCCCAGCCGGAGCCGTCATGCAACATGGTCGGGGTCGCGATCTCGCGCATCATCTGGCAGCGCGCCCCATGATATTCCGCGATGCCGAGCGCCTCGCGTAGCTGGTCGGCGGTCATGTTCCGCAACCGGGCCGCCATGGCGGCCACCCCGAGCGGGTTCCAGGCTCCCGACGCGTGATAGTCCGCGGCCGAGGCGTGCAACGCGATCCCGGCGCGGCCGGCGATCTCGTACCCCACGACGAGCGCCGCGAGCGCCTCGGGACCGGTCAGATCAGGTCGGTGCTCGGCCAGCGCCGCCAAGGTCGGAACCGCAACGACGCCGATGTGCCCTTTGGTAGGCTGGTACCCGTCGTGGCCGTCGAGATTGTCGATCTGGGTCGCACTCGCGAAAACCGCACCCGCCAGACTGACCCGCTGGCGATCGAACAGGATTCGCGCCGCATAGCGGTCGTCGGTCGCGCCGAAAAGGCGCGCAGCCACCCGCCGGGCCAGCACCCCGGGCTCGAGCGATGCTGCGGCGGCGCAGATGCCGAGGGTGTCGAGCAGCAGCAGCGCCGCTCTTTGCGCGGTTCGCTCCGGCAAGGCCTCCGGCCGCAGTCCGAGCACGAAGGTCGCGATGCGGTCGAATGTGCCGCGTCCATCGCGCAGATGACCAGCGTCAGCAAAGGCGACTGCGTCCCGCATGGCGGTGATGTCCCGGCAAACTTCTCAGGCACAGTAAAACGCACCCATGGAGGGCACACTCGATAAATTCCACCCCAAAGCAAAAGGATTTCGATGCCATGGCAGGTCCGGTAAGGTGCGGCCATGTCGCCTGCGCCTCGCCCCCATCGTCCCCCTCCGGCCTTGAGCCTTGTGCGATCCTTCGAATGCGCGGCGCGCCACCTCAGCTTCACAAAGGCCTCTGAGGAGCTCGGCTACACGCAGGCCGCGATCAGCACCCATGTGCGATCGCTCGAACGCTATCTCGGGCGGGCGCTCTTCGTCCGCGGGCCGCGCAGCTTGCGGTTGACCGAGCTGGGCGAAGCCTACCTGCCGACGCTTCGCCAGGCCCTGGCGCAGGTCGACAGCGCTACCGAGGCGATCGTGACCGGGGCGCACAATCGCAGCGTGGTGCTGGCCTGCCCGATCAGCCTTGCGGAAAGCTGGCTGCCGGAATGCCTCGCCGCCTTCGCGGCCTCCCATCCCGAGATCGGCATCGTCGTCAACGGAACGGTTTGGGCGGATCCCGAAACTCAGTTGGCCGACGTCACCGTTTCGATAAACCGCGAAGAGGAGGTGCCTGACGGTGCGCAGCAGCTCTGGCGCGAGCAGCTGGCGCTGCTTTGCTCACCCGCTATCGCGGCCTCGATCCAAGGCGTCGACGACCTCGGCCCGCGCCCGAAGATCACGATATCGGGCCGCCAGGAATATTGGACCATCATGGCGGACGCTCTCGGCGTGCCACGCTTCGCTCTGGACCGGGTCATCCGGACCAACGCCACCAACATCGCGCTCGAATTCGCTGCCCATGACCTGGGACTGACTATAGTTCCAGCCTCACTCAGCACCACCTATCTCAGGCGCGGATTGCTTGTGCAGCCATTCGACGTGCGCCCGCCGAACCCGTGGGCCTATTACATCGCCCGTAGGCCTGGGCTCCGCGGATCGGCAGCGAGCAGGCTGGTCGACCACATCCGGAATTTCGCGACCGCCATCTAGCAGGCATCTCGTTGGCGGCGCCGCGCTTTGGCCGGCGTCTTCGCCTACCCGCCCTGTGGCCGGCGTCCCGCCGAAAAAAGAAGCGAGACGGCCCATTATGGCTGGTGTAGCCTCGTTGGAAGAGTGGGTACGGCACTCTCGGTCTTCGCATTCCCGAGGATATTTCGGAAGGAGCTTCGCCAGAGCAGGTCACTTTGTCCGTTCGCCGGAATGCTCGCGAAAGCGAGAAGGAGACTCGCAATCCTCCAATTTCTTCTCCGTCGTCTGCTCTTGTCCCTGGTTACGCTGGGCGTTCTTAGCGTCTTTGTATTCGCCGGAGGGCAATTGTTGCCGGGTGACGTGGGTCGCTCGATCCTCGGGCCGTTGGCCGACGAGCGGGCCGTCGCGGCGCTCAATCACCAGCTCGGGACGGACCGTCCCCTCTTGATTCAATACTGGGACTGGATCAGCCATTTCGTGCGTGGCGACATGAGCATGTCCTATGCGTTCCGCAGTCCCGTGGCCCCGTTCGTCAAATCCGCTTTGGCGAACTCGCTGAAGCTGGCCGCCGTCGCCTTCGTGCTCGTGGTTCCGCTCGGAATTCTGGGCGGGATTCTGGCCGCGATGAAAAGGGGACGCTGGGTCGACCGGACCATAACGCTGGTCGGGCTCTCGGCGACCGTCATCCCCGAATTCGTCTCGGGCATCATCTTCATCCTGGTGTTCGGCATCGGCCTTCGATTGTTCCCGATCACGGCCACTGCGCCGCCGGGTGCCGGGCCGGGCCTGCAGATCTATTACCTGCTGCTGCCGTCCATGCCGCTGGTCCTGCTGCTGTTCGGCTACATCGCCCGCATGGCGCGCGCCGGCACCGTCGAGGCGCTCGACAGCGACTACACCCGTACCGCGGTTTTGAAGGGCCTGCCATGGCGCACGGTTCTCGGCCGTCATGTCCTGCGCAATGCCTTGCTGCCCACCATCACGGTGGTGGCCTCGCAGACGGGCTACCTGATCGGGGGGCTCGTGGTGATCGAGACGCTGTTCCACTACCAGGGCATCGGCAGCCTCATCTACACCGCCGCGCGGGGTCATGACTTTCCCATGCTGGAAGCGGGCGTTCTGGTCGTCGGCCTAGTCTATGTCCTGGCCACCTTCACGGCCGACCTTCTCTACTCGGTGCTGAATCCGCGCCTGCGGCGGGTCGCGTCGTGAGCCTGTCCGAAACCCTTGGCGGCCCGGCAGTCGCCAGAGAGGTGCGCTTCGAACGGACACGGCTGTTGTTTCGCTCGCCCACGTTTCTGGTCGGGCTGGGAATTCTTCTGTTCTGGATCGGCTGCGCAACGATCGGGCAGACGCTGGTCGATCCGCTGGGGGACGACATCATCAATTCCCTCAGCCCACCCTCGGCGGATCACTGGTTCGGAACCGACCAGCTCGGCCGGGACATGTTCGCGCGCGTCATCGCCGGATCGCGCGACATCCTGGTTGTGGCGCCGCTGGCTACCCTGCTCGGCATCCTCTGCGGCACGATGCTGGGCCTCGTGATGGGCTTCTTCCCGGGAGCGGTCGACGACATCCTGAGCCGGATCATCGAGGCCGTCCTGGCCCTGCCCCTGTTGATCCTGGCGCTGGTCGCCATCACGGCTCTTGGTACATCCACAGCCACCGTGATCCTGGCGATCGGCCTGGCCTTCACGCCGCAGGTCGCCCGGACCGTGCGCTCCGCCGTGATGAGCGAGCGGCACCTCGACTATGTCGCGGCGGCGCGGCTGCGGGGCGAGAACGCGTTCTACATCATGCTGGCCGAAATCCTGCCGAACGTCCTGCCGCCCATCATGGTCGAACTCACGGTCCGGCTCGGCTACGCGATCTTCACGGTCGCGACCCTCAGTTTCCTGGGTGTCGGCCTGCAGCCGCCCTCGCCCGACTGGGGCCTGGCCATCTCGGAAAACTACGCACTGATCGGCGGCGGCTATTGGTGGACGGTTCTGTTTGATGCGCTCGCCATCGCCTCCTTGGTGGTCGCCATAAACCTGATCGCCGATGCCTTGCATGGAGCCGGCGAGTGAACGCGTCGCCGCAACAGGACGCGCTGCGCATCGAGGGACTCGACGTAGCCTATCGGGTGCGCGGCCGCGACCGCCAGGTGCTGCGCAATCTGAACCTGCGCATCGGCCACGGAGAGACCTATGGCCTGGTAGGGGAATCGGGTTGCGGCAAATCCACCGTGGCCCTTGCGGTCATGCGCTATCTGCCGCGTAACGGGCGCATCGCGGCGGGGCGCATCCTGGTGGACGGCCAGGACCTCTATGGGCTGCCGCGTGCCGAGCTGCGAAAGCTGCGCTCGAGCCGGTTGTCGATGGTCTACCAGGACCCCGGGCGCGCCCTCAATCCGGCCATCGTGGTCGGCCGACAACTCGCCGAAGTGTTCGAGATCGCCGGCCTGCCCGAGGCGGACGCGAAGGAGCGGGCCGTGGCCATGCTGCGCCACGTGCAGATCACCGATCCCGAACGGGTGATGGGGCGCTACCCGCACCAATTGTCGGGCGGCATGCAGCAGCGCGTGGTCATCGCCATGGCGCTGGCGGTCGACCGCCGCCTCATAATTCTCGACGAGCCCACGACCGGCCTCGACGCCACCGTCGAAACCGAAGTGCTGGACCTGATCGAGACATTGCGCAACGAGCACGGCACCGCCGTGCTGTTCATCGGGCACAACCTCGCCGTCATCGCGCGGATGTGCGAGCGGGTTGGCGTCCTCTATGGCGGCATGCTGGTCGAGGAGGCGCCGACGCGTGAGCTCTTCGCGGAGCCGCGCCACCCCTACACGGTCGGCCTGCTGCGCTGCCTGCCGCGGCTCGGCCTCGACCGGCGCCTGCGCCGGCTCGACACGATACCGGGCTTCCCGCCGTCCGGACCCGAGGCGATCGAGGGCTGCATCTTCGCCAACCGCTGCGGCCTCGTACGCGAGCGTTGCCGGAGTGAGCTGCCGCCGCTGTTCGATCTCGGCGCCGGCCGGAGCAGCCGTTGCTTCTTCCAGGAGGAATCGGCGGACCTCCCCCGGGTCGTCCTGGCCGATCCGGTCGAACGCGGTTCGGCCGACGCCACGCAACCACCCCTGCTTGCGGTCGAGGGTCTCGCGAAGACCTTCGGCGGCGGACGCCATTCAATTCATGCGCTCCGCGACGTGTCCTTCGATATCCGGGCGGGCGAAACCCTGGGTCTCGTTGGCGAGTCGGGCAGCGGCAAGTCGACCATCGCCCGCATTCTGCTCGGCCTCGAACGGCCCGATCCAGGGAGCAGCATAGTCTTCGAGGCCGAGAAGGTGGAACCGGGGAAGCCCCGAAAGTCCATCCAGATGGTGTTCCAGAATCCCGAACTCGGCGCTGAACCGCTCGCACCGGGTCGGCCGCATTCTGGGGCGGGCCTTGTCGCGCCTCGGCGGTCTCAAGGGCCCGGCCCTGAAGGGTCGGCTTCTGGCGCTCGCGCGCGGGGTGCAGCTCAACGACCCCTATCTGCAGATGAAGCCGCGGCAATTGTCGGGCGGGCTCAAGCAGCGCGTCGCGATCGCCCGCGCCTTTGCGGGCGCGCCGCGCCTGGTGGTCTGCGACGAGCCGACCTCGGCCCTCGACGTCTCGGTGCAGGCCGCGATCCTGAACCTGCTGGCCGACCTGCAGGGCGCGGAACTGGTCAGCTACCTGTTCATCTCGCACGACCTCGCGGTGGTGCGCTACGTGGCCGACCGTATCGCGGTGCTCTACCTCGGGAGGCTGATGGAAATCGGTCCCGCCGAGCGCGTGTTCAACGGACCGCATCACCCCTATACGGAGGTGCTGCTGTCCGCGACCCCTGCCCCGGACGGGACGCTGCGCCGGGTGAAGCTGAAGGGCACGCCGCCGAGCGCCATGGCGCCGCCGCGCGGCTGCGTGTTCCACACGCGCTGCCCCCGCTATATCGGGCCGATCTGCGACGACGAGGAACCGCCGCTCTCGGAGCGGGATGCGGGTCACGCGATCCGGTGTCACCACCTGACGGAAGAGCTTGGCCGGGTTGAACTCCAATCGACGGGCACCCTGGCGGACCCGGGCCCGCACGAGATGCCGGCCTTGAACGTCTTATGACCCGAGCCGCTCCTCGGCGACGATCCAGTCCATATAGGCGTGGAAGGCTTCGCGCATGGGCCGCGGCCGCCAGCCGGTTTCGGCCACGATGCGACTGATGTCGTAGGCGCCCCACATGCCGTCGCGCGAAGGGGAATCCTGCAGGATGTCGGCCTCGGCCGGACTGGTGACTTCAGCCCGCACGGCCGGGACCTTTTCCGCCGCCCAGCCGATCATGTCGCCGATGGTGGCGGTTTCGCCCGAGCGCGATGTTGTAGACGGAGTGCTTCAACCGCGGCGCCGCCAGCAGGGCCATGATGCCGTGCGCCACATCCTCGGCATGGAGGTAGTCGCCGACCCCCTCGAGAGTATTGGTGCGGATCACGCCCGGGCGCTCGAGCGCCAGATGGGCGATGCGGTTCGGCAGGTGGCGGAAATTGCGGCTGGCGGTGGCGCGATCCATGGTGCCGTAGACCGAGGACAGGCGCACCGAGACGGTCGAGAGCCCGAACAACTCCGCATAGCGCTCGGCCACGAGTTCCGAGGCCTGCTTGGAGATGCCGTAGAGCCGCCTCGGGGCCACGTAGCCGTCCTCCGGCAGGGGGGCGCCGGGCGTGTCCGGCCCATGGTTGCGATAGACCGCGCCCGAACTGACATAGACGAAGCGCTTCAGGGCCGGCCGCTGCCGCGCCCATTCGAGCAGGTGCACCGTGCCCATGAGGTTGACGTTCATGATGGCGAGCGGCATCTCGGCTTCGGGTTCGCGCGCGGCCTCGGCGGCGCTGCCGCGCGAGATCGGCGTCACGGTGGCGCCATGAACCACCTGCGTGATGTCGTGCGCATCGAGAGCGTCCCGCCAGGTTTTCGGGTCGGTCACGTCGCCCTGGACGACGCTGAGACGGTCGGCCACCGGCGCGAAATACCGGGTCGCCGCGGCGTCGAGCGGCGCCTGGTCGAGCACCACCGCGCGCGCCTCGGGATTGGCCTCGAGCCACACCCGCGCCAAGACGCTCATGGCGAACCCGGTCGCCCCCGTGATCAGCAATGTCATGTCCCCTCCCCCTTGCGGCCCAGGTATCACGCTTGGATTGGGGCCGCTATGGTGGGGGAGGGAAAACGGAAAGATGCTGAAAGAGCCCGCATTCTGGTTGGCCCGACAATCGGCACGACCCGACCAATTCTTTGACAACCGCAATCACTGCAGGCGCGTCGTGGCAAACTTAAAAACAGATATGATGTTTTCACTTGATGAGTTGCTGGAGCGGATCAACGCAGTGGGCGAAAAGCCATCCCTTCGGGATGACATGCGCAGCCTGCTGCATGCGTATATTGCCTGCTTGAGCTTATCCGAGCTTTGCAACGCAATCGCAACCGGGCTTGGCGCCCCTGCCAACGTCCGAATGGCGCTACGCAGCAGACTGCTCCGCCTTCTCCACGAGGGCCAAACCGGGTCGGACGCGGCAATTCTGGTCGAACTCATCGAACAGACCATCTTAGCATCCGATGCAGACAAGAAATCGCGCCAAGCCGCCGATGGGGTTCACAGCGCTGTTTTCGCTTACCTTCCGCTTCCCGCCCAGCACACTCTGCTTGATCGTTGGGCTGATCGTGGCAGTCGGGGTACTATGGCGCGCTGGCTTAAAGCAACGAAAGAACATCCGAGGTTGTTCGATGCTGAAGTCGCGTTTGTTTACTGGCGTTGGAGTAAGGACTCGCGCGCGGCTAAGAGCCTTGCCTATCAGGCGCCGCCCGAGACACTTGCTCAAATTATTCCAGAACTTGTCGACGTCTGTGATGAAGGCTGGATTATTGCTAGAGCAATTCTTCGAGTCGAAGTCGTGGACGAATCGTGCTGGGAAGTTATTAAGGCCAAGCACCCGGCGACCTACCTTTACCTCAGTGCGCAGACTCGGCGGCCGGTCAACGACGATGAAGCTTTCGATCTTGTCTCCAGGTGTCCCGGTAGCACTTTAGGAGGCGACCGTGGCCTAGCAATCTGGGCAGTGGGTCAGATGGGTAAGGTCGCTGTACTCGACCAAGTTCGGGCGGCATCGGCGACATTGGACGAACGCGAGAGAGCCGAGCTTGTTGAGTATCACACTGCCATCGAGCCGATGCAGACGCCGGCAGCACGTTGATCAATGAAAACCCTAAAAAAGTAGAAAGCAGAGGCCTCATTCCATATCAATTGGGTGCCAAGACATGATCACGGCTAAAATGATGTCGGCTGCTGAACCGGACTCCGACACCAAGCGTTGAGTATACATCCTGTGGCTTTCCAGTTTCGATAACGTCGGGGAATACAGCCCCGAGATATACACCTATCAGTTTGAATCCGTTGCTGACGCGGATTAAGATAGGAGAACCGGACATTCCCCTGGCGCCTACGCCATCGACCAAGAAATCGTGCGGGCGGTCCTTTAGAACCCACGAAGCTATGTGCCGAACGATGAACAGCGGCTCCGGCGTTAGATCCCCGAGCGCGCTGTACCCCCATGGGTAGCCGGTTAGAACGACTTCTTGGCCGTTCTGAACTGAACCGGTAAAGGTCTGTTCCTCCATGTAGCAGATGAAGCGGCTATGGCCAGCATCAATCTGGACTGGTATAGCGACGAGGTCAGTGTATCGTGGAATGCGCAAATTCATCGTTTCTAGGTCAGGATGCGAGCGATAAAGTTGCTCTTGCACCCAAATCGGCTTACGTTCTTCATCATAGAGAGGGTACGTTGTCGTAACAGTATTGCCTATACTATAATTACCAGGTTGAAGTCGGTTAAATTGTTTCGTACTTATTCTTATATAATGTCTGCTTGGAGGAGACTTCACCTTCACTTCCGGAAAGCTGTACCCAGTTACTACATGCCATGGCAGGTAAAGTTTCTCTTCCCCATTTTCGGAGAATAGGAATCCCGTTGCCACAACGTTCAGCGAGGTCTGCTCCTTATCGAGCAACTCAACTTTCACAGGCCGGACAGCCAGGTCCCACTCAGAGATGTTTGTTTGCGGCGGCGCGTTCGTGCTGTGACTGATCATATCCACTCATCCGGTATCCCTACAATCCTAGATGCAGCTGACGATCACAAGCAACTCAAAAGCGAGCGAGGCGCAGGGAAACATAGCTCAGATTGTGGAGCCCGCACTCCGCAGCACCTTTCCCGCCCCTTGTGATCCGCGCCGAAAGGCTCGATGGTTTCGTGCGGCTCGGCCCAAGCGGGCCGCCGCCCTCCCCTGCCCGGCCGAGACCCCGAAAACCCGCATGATCCTCTTGACCGACAAAGTTGCGATCGTAACGGGCGCGAGTTCCGGGATCGGGCGGGCCATTGCCCAGGCTTTCGCGACAGCGGGGGCGCGGGTGGCGCTGGCCGACCTTACCGAAGACGCCATCGAGGGCGGCCCGACCACAAGCCGCCTCATCGCCGAGGCGGGCGGCACGGCTTTCTTTCGCCGCACCGATGTTTCGGTCTGGGCCGATGTCGACGCACTGGTCGCGGAAGCAGTTGCGCGGTTCGGACAGCTGGATGTCATGATCAACAATGCCGCGACCTATTCGGGGACGGCGCTGCTCGACACCACGCCGGAGCGATGGGCGCAGGTTCTGGGGGTCAATCTCACGGGCATGTTCTTCGGCTGCAAGCGCGCCGTGCAGCAGATGATCGGCCAGGAGCCCCGCGCCGACGTGCGGGGGCGCATCATCAACCTCGGCTCGCAGCAGGGCATCGTGACCGCCCCGCGCGATTGCCCCTATGGGGTAAGCAAGGCTGGCGCCATCTACCTGACAAAGCAGATCGCGGCGGATTACGCGGACCATCTCATCGTCTGCAACACGCTCTCGCCCGGCAAGATCGTGACCGGCGCGCCCGGCCTGCCGACCGACCCGGCGCTGCTCGACAATGCCCGGCGGCGAACGCCCTGGCCTCGGCTGGGCCGACCCGAAGACATCGCCAATGCGGCCCTGTTCCTGGCCAGCGACGATTGCACCTACATGACCGGCAGCAACCTCGTGGTCGACGGCGGCTGGCTGGCCCGGTGACGACCGCTCCGGATATCGCGCGGCGCCTCGAGGGGCGGCGCATCCTGGTGAGCGGTGCCGCTAGCGGCATCGGGGCGGCCCTGGTGCGGCGCCTCCTTGCGGAGGGCGCGCGCGTGGTCGCGGCCGACCTCGATGTTTCGGCGGTCGAGGCTCTAGCCCAAAGCTGCGGCGGCAAGCGAGTTGCCGCGGTCGGTTGCGATGTGACGGACGAGAGCTCGTGCCGCGACGCGGTTGCGATGACCCTCGGGCGGTTCGGCGGGCTCGACGGCTTCGTGCACAATGCCGCCGCGCCCTCGTCCGACGGCACCGTGGTGACGCTCGATCCCGAAAGCTGGCGGCGCGAGATGGCAGTATCGCTCGACGGCGCCTTCCTGATGAGCAAGGCCGCTGTCCCGGCGATCGCTGAGGCCGGGGGTGGCGCCATCGTGTTCATCGCCTCGCAGCTTGGCCATGTCGCGGTCGGCAACGCGGTCGCCTATTGCGCCGCAAAGGCCGGGTTGATCCATCTGGCCAAGCTGATGGCGGTCGACCATGCGGCCCAGAACATCCGGGTCAACAGCCTGTCGCCCGGTGCGGTCGCCACCGCCCGGCTGCTGCAGCGCTGGCCCGATCTCGACGCTGCCGACGCGGGGCTTGGCCCCGCCCATGTGCTGGGCCGCATCGGCCAGCCGCACGAGATCGCGGCCGCCGCGGCGTTTCTGCTGTCCGACGATGCTGGTTTCGTGACCGGCACCGACCTCCTGGTGGACGGCGGCTACACGGCCCGATGATCGGCTCCGACGCGCGCCCCTACGACCTCGTGCTGCGCGGCGGCAGCCTGGTCGAACCGTCTCGGCTTATCCGGCGCGACCTCGCGGTGCGGGACGGCCGTGTCGCGGCCCACCTTCGACCCGGCGAGCCCGCTACCGCCACGGCCGAGTTCGACGTCACAGGCTGCTATCTGCTGCCCGGGCTCGTCGATGCCCATGCCCACCTGCGCGAACCGGGGCTGACCCACAAGGAGGATTTTGCCAGCGGCACCCGGGCGGCGGCCGCCGGCGGTGTCACGACAATCCTGGTCATGCCGACCGACGAGCCTTGGACCGATACAGCGGAACGGCTCCGCGCCAAGACGGCCCTGGCCGAAGGGCGGCTGCATGTCGATGTCGCGGTCCAGGCCGCGGTCCGCCGCGACGGCACCGACCTGCGAGCCTTGCGGGACGACGGCGCGGTCTCGTTCGAGGTGTTCACGGCCGACGTGCCGCGCGAATATCGCCACGATACGGTGGAGGCGCTCGCCGATGCGGTGGGCAGGATTGCTGCTGTTGACGGCCTCATCGGCGTCTCGCCCGGCGATCAGTCGCTCCTCGATGCAGCAAACGCCGCCGAAGCGGCCGACATCGCGGCCTATTGCGCCAGTCGCCCGCCGCTGGCCGAGGCTGCGGGGATTGCGCGCGCGGTGCTGGTGGCTGCCGACCGGGGCGGCCGCGTCCACATCCGGCAGAGCAATTCGGCGCTCGGCATCGAGACCTGGCGCCGTCTGCGCGACATGGCCGATGTCTCGATCGAGACCACCGTCCAATGCCTGTTGCTGACGGCCGACCGCTACCGGGATCTCGGCGCCGCCATCAAGGCCTCGCCGCCGTTCCGAAGCGAGCGGGATCGCCTGGCCCTCGTGGCGGCCGTGCGGGACGGAACGATCGACATGGTCGCGACCGACCATGCGCCGCACAGTCCGGCCGAAAAGCAGGTCCCCTACCCGCGCTTCGCGGATATCCCGGGCGGCATGCCCGGGCTGCAGACGTTGCTGCCCTGCATGCTGCACCTGGTCGACCGCGGCGACCTCGCCCTGCCAGATCTGGTGCGCCTCTGCGCCCTCAACCCCGCCGAGCGGTTCGGTTTCGGCACCCGCAAAGGCGCTCTGGCCATCGGCTGCGATGCCGACATCCTGGTGCTGGACCCGCGGTCCGCAAGCACGGTCACGGATGCCGAACAGCAGTCCAAGGCCGGCGCGACCCCGTTCGCGGGCCTCACCGTCCCGTTCCGGCTCGACCGGGTTTTTCTGCGCGGCAAGATGGTCGCAGCCGATGGCGTCGTCGCCTCCAAGCCGCGCGGCGTCGTTCAAAGACCATCCTGCGGCTGATTGGCAGGTGGTCGTGGAAAATGCGCAGGTGCGCTAGGCCTCGACATGGGCCTTCTCAGGGGTCGAGCCATGGCGTCGCATCCTCGATTGGTCGGCGGGCTGGGTCGGGCTCGGCGCGGCTGCGAGGCACGAAGCGCCCGGTCGGGGTAGCCTCCGTGAGCTTGCCGTCGCGGATCACCGGACGGCCGCGCACCAGCACATCCCTCGGCTTTCCGGTGAGCCACAGGCCTTCGTAGGGCGAGAAATCCACGTTGGAATGCTGCTCGGTTTGCCGAACCTGCCAGCGCCGGTGCGGGTCCCAAAGAACCAGATCGGCGTCGAGCCCCGCCGCGATCCGGCCTTTGACACCGTCAAGGCCGTAGATCTTTGCCGCGTTACCCCCGGCCAGGCCGAGATAGCGGTCGAGGGTCAGGCGCCCGCCGAGCAGGCCCTCGGAAAACAGGATCGGCAGCCGGGTCTCCAGCCCCGGCACGCCATTCGCGGCCTTGTGGAAGGCCGGCTCGCCGCCCTGCTTGGGCAGCTTGTCGGCCAGCCGATAGGGTGAGTGGTCAGATGACCAGAGGCTGATCTCGCCGTTTTGCAGCGCCTGCCAGAGTGCGCGCTGGCTTGCCTTCGATCGCGGCGGCGGCGAAAACAGGAATCGGGCGGCGTCGGGGGCCGGTCCGTCGAGATGCGCCGCGCTCAGCAGCAGATATTGCGGGCAGGTCTCGCCGATCACGTCGGTGCCGCGGGCCCGGCCACGCGAAACCTCGTCGGCGGATTGCGCGCAGGACACATGCACAATCACGAGCCGCGCGCCCGTAACCTCGGCCAGGGTTACCGCCCGATGGGTCGCTTCGCGTTCGAAGGCCTCGGACCGCGCAACGGCATGATAGCGAAACCCCGTCCTGCCGAGCGCGATCAGGCGCTCGGTGGTACGCCGGATGCCGGCATCGTTTTCCGCATGGACCATCACGGTCGCGCCTTGGGCCGCTGCAGCGTCCATCACGGCGAGCATCAGGGCATCGGAAACCGCGAAACCCTCGTAGGTCATGAACATCTTCACGGAAGGCACGCCGCGGCGCGCGAGCGCCTCGACCTGGATCGCGACGTTCGAGCCGGTATCCTGCGTCATCACGGCATGCAGCCCGTAGTCGACAACGGACTTGCCTCGCGCACATGCCAGCGCCCGGTCGAGCGCCGCAAGCGCGTCCATGCCGGGCCCGGGCATGGCGAACGGAACCATGCAGGTCGTACCGCCGAACGCCGCGCTGCGCGAGCCCGAGGCAAAATCGTCGGCCGTGTCTGCACCGCCCCAGGTCGGCTGGTCGAGGTGGCAATGAGCATCGATCCCGCCCGGCAGCACCCAGGTGCCCGCCGCGTCCAGACTTTCGGCGCCCACGAGCCCGGTCCCGAGGGCCGCGATGTGGCCGCCCTCTATGCTGATGTCGCATTCGGCCCAGCCATCGTCGAGCCCGACGCGGCCGCCCCTGATAACGATGTCATGCATCGTGAGAAATGCCTGCGGCCGCCGTGACCATGATCTCGACCCGCTAGGCGTCGCCGGCAAGCCGGGCTTCGACCGTGGCCAGAACACGCGTGGGAATAGCACGTCGACACACAAGGTGAAACGCGAGGCTCATCGCACCCTGCCCTGCCAAGAGCCGCCGTCGCGTTACAACGATCGAGGCGGCCTAGCTTCCGCTTATGCTCCTCGATAGACTTCGCTTTCGGACGCGGATCCCTCGGAGATGATCGGCTTCCGGCAGGCTCGTAAAGGGACCCGTCTTGGATGGGGTCTCAAACAGGGAAGCGCGCACAATGACCCAGAATCCGAAGCTGTCCGACCGCCTCAGAGCCGGTCTTGGCGATCTCGAGAACGACCTCATCGACGAGCTCGCCGCCGGAAGAATAGACCGGCGCACCTTCCTGCGGCACGGCAGCATGCTGGGACTCTCGCTTCCCGTGCTCGGCGGGCTCGCGGGAAGCTTCGGCCTTGTCGCGAACCCGCGCGAAGCCCGCGCCCAGGTCAAGCCGGGTGCGACGATCCGGGTTGCCACGGTCACGCCCGCGGGGGCCATCAATCCGGTCAGTATTGCCGACCAGGGTGGCCTCACCATGCTGATCCAGACCGGCGAATTTCTGTGCGTGACGCAGCCCGATCTTACCCTGAAGCCGTGTCTTGCCGAAAGCTGGTCGCACAACGAGGACAGTTCCGTCTGGACCTTCAAGCTCCGCAGCGGCGTCAAGTACCACACCGGCGAGACCTTCAAGGCTGACGACGTGGTGGCGACGATCGACCGCCTTGCCGACCCGAAGAACGCCTCCAATGCGCTCTCGGCATTCAAGGGCATCTTGTCCAAGGGTGGGACCCGCAAGGTCGACGACCAGACGGTCGAGTTTCACCTCGATGCACCCTACGGCAGCTTCCCGTACGTGGTGTCGTCCGACAATTACAATTGCATCATGCTGCCGGCCGAATTCACCGGCGACTACGAAAAGAACTGGACCGGCACCGGGCCCTTCAAGCTCGACAAGTTCACGCCGAAAGTCGGCGCCAGCTTCGTTCGATTTGATGGTTATTGGGGCGAAAAGGCGCTGCCCGACCGCACCGAGTTCGTCTACTACGACGCGCTGCAGCCACGGGTGCTGGCGCTGCAGGGCGGCCAGGTCGACATGATCGACCAGGTTCCGGTCGCGGGCGGCCAGGCGCTCCTCAACGATCCGAACTTCACGGTAATCCGGGAGAAGAGTGCCGCACACGAACAGGTGCATATGCGCTGCGATACCGGGCCGTTCCAGGACAAGCGCGTGCGCCAGGCCCTGGCGCTCAGCATCGACCGCGACAAGCTGGTGGCCGGCCTGTTCCGCGGCTTTGCCGTGGTGGGGAACGACAGCCCCTTCGCACCGGCCTTTCCCACCACCGACTTGAGCGTGCCGCAACGCAAGCAGGACATCGCCAAGGCCAAGCAACTGCTCGAGGCCGCCGGAGTCCCGAAGGGCTTCAAGGTCACCCTGACGACCGAGCGCTACATCGAGATTCCCGACTACGCCATCCTGCTCCAGAACTTCGCGCGTCCGCTCGGCATCGACATCACGCTGAACGTGGAATCCCAGGACGCCTATTACGGCAAGGCCGTGTTTGGCCAATCCGACTGGCTCGACAGCACTCTGGGGATCACCGATTACGGTCAGCGCGGCGTTCCGAACGTCTATCTGCGGGCGCCGCTGCTCAGCGATGGCACCTGGAACGGCGCCCATTTCAAGAACAAAGATTATGACGCCCTCGTGGACCAGTTCGGGCGAACCGGCGACCTCGGTGGCCAGCGCGCCATCGCGACCAAGATCCAGAACCTGCTGCTCGACGAGACGCCGATCATCTTTGCCTATTTCTACGATTACCTGGTGGTCACCAAGAAGAGCCTGGTCGGCATCCCGCCGATCGCCAACCGGCTGTTCCTGGATCGGGCCGGTTTCGCCTGATTGTTCGGCGGTTCCGGCCAGCCGGGACCGCCGCTCCCCTCCTATGTCATTCGCGATTTTCGGGCAGGATGCGGTAGCGTGAACCAGCCATCGCAGCGGGACCTCATTGGCTACGGGCCTGCGCCGCCCCATCCGGGCTGGCCCAATGACGCGCGGATCGCCGTGAACTTCGTGGTGAACTACGAAGAAGGCGCCGAGTACGGCCTGTTGAACGGTGACGACCGGCCCGAGACGCTCCTCTCGGAAGTCGGCGCCGCACCCCCGGTATTGGGCGCGCGCGACCTCAACATGGAGTCGATGTACGAGTACGGCAGCCGGGCCGGCGTCTGGCGCGTCTTGCGCGCCTTCAAGGAAAGGGGCGTGACGCCGACCTGCTACGCGGTCGGGCTCGCGTTCGATCAAAATCCGCGCGTCGCCGAGGCCTTCGCCGAGGCGGGCTGCGATTTCGTCGGGCACGGCTGGCGTTGGATCGACTATGGCGGAACCGCCGAGGAACTCGAGCACGAACACATGGCCCGATGCGCGGCCACCATCAAGGCCCTGACCGGACGGGCGCCAGCCGGCTGGTACACCGGCCGGCCAAGCCTCAACACGCGCCGTCTCGCGGTCGAGCATGGCGGATTCCTGTACGACAGCGACGCCTATGCGGACGATCTTCCGTTCTGGACGGAAGTTGCCGGCCGCAGTCATCTCGTAGTGCCGCACGCCTTTGACACCAACGACAGCCGCATGGCCCGCAACCAGGACCTGGCCTCCGCGGATCTGTTCTTCTCGTACCTCCGCGACAGTTTCGACGTGCTGTACGACGAGGGCGCGACCGCGCCGAAGATGATGACGGTCAGCCTTCACTGCCGGCTGGCGGGACGGCCAGGCCGCATCAGGGGCCTGGCCCGGTTCATCGACCACGTGCTGGCGCATGATCGGGTGTGGATCTGCCGGCGCGAGGAGATCGCGCGGCATTGGCGAGAGCACTTCCCTCCACCCTTGCCGAGTTTCTAATTTTCCTCGGGTGATTCACGTTCAGGATCAGGGTTGACCGGACGACCCGGCTTGTCCGTCGCCTCGATACCGGGGGCGGCGAACGAGCCCGGCGGCCGGAAGTCGGTGCGATCGCAAAAGTTGGGGACCAGGATGCAGGTGACGAAGATCGACGTGCCGGGACTATCGGCGCCAGCTGAGATTACGGTCGATCGGTGGGGCATCCCTCACCTTAGGGCCGAGACGCTGACCGATCTCTTCTTCCTGCAGGGCTACAACGCCGCCCGCGACCGGCTCTGGCAGATCGACTTGTGGCGCAAGCGCGGCCTCGGCTTGCTGGCCGCCGATTTCGGGCCCGGCTACCTGGCCCAGGACCGTGCCGCGCGTCTGTTCCTGTATCGCGGCGAGATGGCGAGCGAATGGGCCGCCTATGGCGAGGACGCCCACGAGATCTGCCGGGCATTTGTTGCCGGCATCAATTCATACATCGCTCTGCTGGACGCTCATCCCGAGGCCATGCCGCCGGAATTCGGCCTGACCGGAACCCGCCCCGCGAAATGGCAGGCCGAGGACGTGGTCCGGGTGCGCAGCCACTCCATGATGCGCAATGCCATGTCCGAGGTGATCCGCGCCAACGTCATGAGCGGGGCCTCGAGCGAGGTGGACCTTTTGCGCCAGCATCTCGATCCGCCAAAGGTGCCGCATCAGGCCGAGGGTCTTGACCTGACGACAATACCGCTCGCGGTGCTGGACACGTTTAAGCTGGCCTTGGCAACGGTCACCTTCGAGGAAGGGCGGCTCACCGCACCGCTGGGTGACGCGAAACTCTGGTCCAAGGTGACGCCAGCCGGCGAGGTCGTGCGCAGTGCCGCCTTGGAGGGCTCGAACAATTGGGTGGTGCACGGGAGCCGCACCGAGAGCGGGCGCCCGATCATGGCCAATGATCCGCACCGGCTTCATGCCGTGCCGTCGCTGCGCTACATCGTGCATCTCACGGCACCCGGGCTCGACGTGATCGGGGCCGGCGAGCCCTGCCTTCCCGGCATTTCCATCGGCCACAACGGAACCGCGGCCTTCGGGCTGACGCTGTTCTTCGGCCCGGACCAGGAGGACGTCTACGTCTATGAGACCGCCCCCGACGACCCGCATCGCTATCGCTACGGCCAGGGCTGGGAGGCCGTGCGGATCGACGACGAACGGGCGTCGGTAAGGGGTGCGCCCGACCAGACGCACCGGTTGAAGTTCACCCGGCACGGACCGGTAGTGTACGAGGACCTCGAACGCAACCGCGCTTATGCGATCCGCTCCGTCTGGTCCAAGCCCGGCACCGCGCCCTATTTCGCCAGCATCGGATCGATGCGGGCGCGCAGCTTCGACGCGTTCCGGACCGCCATGAAGCGTTGGGGCGTGCCCGCGACCAACCAGGTCTATGCGGATACGAGCGGCACCATAGCCTGGCTGCCGGCCGGCTTCAGCCCGGTCCGGCCGAACTGGGACGGGCTCCTGCCGGTCCCGGGCGACGGACGCTTCGAGTGGGCCGGCTTTTTTCCGGCCGATGAACTCCCGTGCGTGGTCGATCCGGAGGCTGGTTATCTGGCCACTGCCAACGAGCCGAACCTACCGCCCGACTGGCCGCACGAGGTCAAGCAGATCGGTTACGAGTGGGTCGAACGCTCGCGCATGAACCGGATCACGGAAGTGCTCGCGGCCCAACCGCGGCATGGCATGGCCGACTCCTGCGCGCTGCAGACCGACATCGTTTCTCTTCGGGCGCGGCGGTTATCGGAGCTGCTCGGGCGGCTGCCCGGAGAAGGCGTGGTCTCGGCTGTCCGCGCGCTTTTCGCAGGGTGGGACTGCAGCATCGCTCCGGGCAGCGCGGCCGCGGCCTTTTTCGAGGTGTGGTGGAGCAGGCATCTGTGTCCCGGATTGATGGCCCGGGTCACGGGCAATGAGGCGATCCGTCCGCTGCTCCTGCCCGGCCATTCCGACAGCATGTTGACGCTGCTCGAACATCCGGATGCACGCCTCGGAACCGACCCCGAGCGGGCCCGCGACGACCTCGTCAGTGCAACGCTTGCCGACGCCTGGGCAGATTGTGTGCGACTGCTAGGGCCGGACAGTGCCGCCTGGCGGTGGGGCGACCTGCACGCGGGCTACTTCGCCCATGCGCTCGGAAAAAAGCAGGCCTCTGCGACCCCGACCCTTGATGTCGGTCCTTTCGAAACAGGCGGCAGCGATGCAACTCCGATGAATGCGACCTATCGGACCGGTGATTTCAGGGTCACGCTCGGTGCCTCGGTCCGCATCGTGGTCGACGTGGGCGCTTGGGACAACAGCGTGTGCATCAATGCACCCGGGCAGTCGGGCGACCCGCGGTCCGCCCACTACGCAGACCTCGCACCCAGATGGGCGGAAGGCGCCTATGTTCCCCTCCTGTACAGTCGAGAACGCATCGACGCCGAAGCCGAACAGCGGTTGCTGTTGAATCCAGGTGTGGTGCAGCCCGGTCAGGACGGACCGTTGCAAGAAGACGGCGCATGATGTCGTCGGGGCCTCGCGGGCTCGTCGTGTCGGGCGCTCGGCTTCTCGCGCCGTTATGAGCAGCTCTATACTTAGCGAAGCGATCAACTACGGGCCACGTCCGCGACTGCCGGAGCGGCGAGGTCCACCATTGCGGCTTGGGTCGTGGTTATGAGGCCACCGTCGATAAAATGGTCGAGAGGTGGCACGAGGCTGGCCGGGTCGAAGCGGGGATGGAGGATCATGCGGGCTCCGGCGGTGCCCCGTTCGCCGCGCCGATGCGGCGCAGGATGCGGGTGGGGTCGCCCAGGTGGCGCATCAGTTCGGCCAGCGCTTCATCGAGCGTGCCCGCGCCCACGAGGATGGCGAGCTTGCGATGTTCTTCGACCATCTCGGCGCTCGACCTGTAGCCTGCCATGAGAAGGTGGAGGCAGAGCTTGGTTTCTGCCTGAATCGTATCGTAGAGGCGCGAGAGCCGTGGGCTGCCCGCCGCCTCGACCAGGGTGCGATGGAAGGCGAAATCCGCTTGCGCGGCGCGTGCCCAGTCGGCGTCCCCCACAGCCGCGGCCATGCCGCCGACCTCCGCCATGAGGTGCCGTTCGACCGCCGATCTGTCGGGGGCTGCCAGCACGCGGCGGAGCGCCGCGCCTTCGACGGCCTCGCGCACGAAAAAGATGTCGGCAAGGTCGGCCTCGGTCAGGTCCGCCACGAACACACCGCGATGCGGCTGGGCGACCAGCAGGCCCTCCTGGATGAGCCGCTGCATGGCTTCCCGCACCGGGCCGCGACTGACGCAAAAGCGCGCCGCGAGATCCGCCTCGTTCATCTGCGCGCCAGGCGCGAAGGCGCCCGACAGCACCGCGTCGCGCATTCGGCTCGCAATCTGCCCCGAGAGCGTGACGCGCGGCAGCCGTACGATGGGCGATTCCGGGCTCAATGCAGGCGGTCCTGTAGCTTGTAATAGGCGCCGACGAAGGGCAGGAACCAGGGTGGCCCGAAATGTCCCACTATGGCGGGCCATTCCATGTCGGCCCAAGGATTGGCGTCCGGGTCGCCGCTCATCAAAGCCGCCATCACCTGGCCCATATGGGTGGACATCTGCGTGCCGTGCCCGCTGTAGCCCATCGAGAAATACAGTCCCTCGTGCTCGCCGGCCCGTGGAAACCGGTCCTGTGTCATGTCGACGATGCCGCCCCAGCAATAGTCTATCCGGGTTCCCGCGAGTTGCGGGAACGTCGCCAGCATCCCGCGTTCCAGCACCCGGCCGCTCTTTGCGTCCGAGGTGGCGCTCGACAGGGCAAAACGCGCCCGGCCTCCGAAGAGCAGGCGGTCGTCGGCGGTCATGCGGAAGTAGTGGCCGATGTTTTGCGTCGTGGTGCACATCCGCCGCTGCGGCAGCAGGTCCAGGGCCAGCGCACGCGGAAGCGGCTCGGTCACCACGATGAAGCTGCCGATCGGCACGATGCGACGGCGGTAGCGAAAGAACGGACCCTTCATGGAGGGCCCGGTGGCGAGCAGTACCTGCTCGGCCCGCAGCACGCCGCGTGCAGTCTCCAGATCATGCGCGTGCGTGCGGCCGATCCGGGTCAGACGCGTCACGCCCGCCCCTTCGAAGACGATGGCGCCATGCCGGACGGCTGCGGTCGCGAGACCGTGGACGAAGCGGCCCATGTGCATGCTGGCCGACTTCGGAAGCAGCAGGCCGCCGAAATAGCGCTCGGAGGCGATCTCGGCCTCCAGGCCGTCGCGCGTCACCAGCTTCACGTCCGGATCCGCACCTCGATGCAGCGCTTCGCAGGTTCGCGCGAGCTTGTCGTAGTGAGCGGGCTTGGCGGCGAGCTTCAGCTTGCCGCTGCGCTTGAAATCGCAGTCGATCGCCTCCTCGCGGGCGACCCGCTCCACGGTGTCGACCGCGGCGTCGAAGGCCTGGTAGAGTGCCACAGCGCGCGCGAAGCCGAAGCGGGCTTCGACGTCGCCAAAACTTTGGGCGAAGCCGTTGTTGCACTGGCCACCGTTGCGGCCCGAAGCGCCCGCCCCGATGTGGTCCGCCTCCAGAACCGCGACTTTGGCTCCACGCCTGGCCAGCGCAAGCGCCGCCGACAGGCCCGTGAAGCCACCGCCCACGATCGCGACGTCGACCCGCCCGTCAACCGGACCGGTCGCGCCGCCGCCGAAACGCGGCGCTGTGTCGTGCCAAAAGGATGCAAGCTTCACGACGCGCGCCTCAGGCCCGAGGGTCAGCCAGGATCAGAGCCCGACGAGCCCGGCGAGGCCGCCGATGTCGGTGATCTGGTGGGTGCTGTAGTAGGGGTTGGCCGGCTCGTGTCCGCGCGCCACGAAAACGCGCGCCCCGAAGCCAAGGTCGAAGACGGACATCTGGTCGTAGCGGAAGCTCGAGGACACGTGCATCATGTCGGCCGGGTCGGCGCCGAGTTGGTCCAGCATATATTCGAACGCCTGGAGCCGCGGCTTGTAGGCCTGCGCCTGCTCGGCCGTGTAGACCTTGTGGAACGGAGCGCCGAGCTTCTCGACATTCGCGTGGATCTGGCTGTCCGACGCATTCGACAGGATCACCAGCGGAATGGCATCCGCCACCTTGGCCAGACCGGCCGGCACGTCAGGATGCGGGCCCCAGGTCGGCACGGCCCGGTAGATAGCCTCGCCGTCCGCATCGCGATACTCGACCCCGTTGTGCTTGCAGGCGCGACGTAGCGCATTGCCGACCACCTCGCGATAGGGCTTCCAGGCGCCAAGGACCTCGTCCAGCCGGTAGGCTGCGAAATCGTTGCAGAAACTTTCCATCCGGTCGGCCGGCACGCGGTCGGCGAGAAGCTTCTTCGCCATCTCGCTCATCTGAAAGCGCGTCAGCGTGCCGTAGCAGTCGAAGCTGATGAACTTGGGCTTGAAGGTCGGCGAGGCCATGACGGTCCAAAGCTGAGAGGCCGACGACGCGGCGGAGCAAGCCAAAAGACATCGTTTCGTATGATTGTCAACAATCCTACGTCGGTGCTAAAAGCCCCCAATGCGCTGAGCCAGGGAAGTCCAAACAATGTCAAACGCCGTCTCGATCACGCTGCGCCCTCTGGAGGCGCGCGATCTGCCCGAGGCGCACGCCCTGTCGCAGGCAGTCAGTTGGCCTCATCGGCTCGAGGACTGGCATCTCATGCAGAGCGTCGGCCAAGGCTTTGCGGCCGTGGATGCGGTCGGCGCCCTGCGGGGCGTGGCACTGTGGTGGGCGTTCGGCGACGACCTTGCGACTCTTGGTCTGGTGATCGTTTCGCCGCAGCTGCAAAAGTCCGGTATCGGGCGACGCCTGCTTGCCGCCATCGCCGACGCGGCAGGACCCCGCCCGGTGCAGCTCAATGCGACGGCCGAAGGAATGCGGCTTTACGAAAGCTTCGGCTTCCGGGATGTCGGCGGCATTGTCCAGCATCATGGTGTGCTCCGGCCGGAGGCGCGCCCGGTCGCATCCGCTGCAGCGATCCGGCTTATGACCGCACAGGACAGGGAGGCCGTCCGGGCGCTCGATAAAAGGGCAACAGGCGCGAACCGGGCGGTTCTCCTCGATGCGCTGGAACCGCTATCCCGCGGCTGGGTCGCGGAGATCGACGGCGAGGTCCGCGGAAGCCTGCTCTGCCGCGCGTTCGGTCGCGGCCAGCTCCTGGGTCCCCTCGTGGCGCCGGACGAAAGCATCGCCTTGGCCCTGCTGTCCACGGCGGCGACCGAGGTCGGCGGTTTCCTGCGCGCCGACATCCCCGATGATGCTGCCGATCTTGCCGGCTGGCTGGAAGGCGCCGGACTGGCGCCGGCCGGAGAGGTCCGCACCATGCGGACCAATGGGAAAGCCCCGGGTGCCCCGGACGCCAGGACCTTCGGCCTGGCCTCGCAGGCTTGGAGCTGACCGGCGCTGATCATCCTGGTGTGCGGGAAAACTTCCCGGCTCACATCATCCCAGGCGCGCCGAGATCGGTGCCGTCGATCATGCGGCTGTAGCGGTAGGGATGGGGATCCACGATTGGCCGGTCACCCGCGATCAGATCCGCCGCGAGTTGGCCGGCCGCGGGACCGATGCCGAAACCATGTCCGCTGAAGCCCGCCGATACGAAGAAGCCGGGCAAGGCGTCGATCCCGGAGATTACGGGAATCATGTCGGGCGTCATGTCGACGAGGCCGCCCCAGCTCTGGGCAATCTCGACCCCCTCGAGGACCGGATAGGCCGCTTTCAGGGTGGCTAGCCCAGCGCGGACCAAGTCTGCATCAGCCGCCGGATCGAGGACGCGCGTCCGCTCGAAAGGTGAGGCCTTGTCGAGGGACCACCGTTCCAGCAACTCCGGGCCATGGAAGAAGGACCTCCCCGCCCGGATTTTCAGGCCGGCCCGACGCTTGCTGAACAAGGGCAGGAAGGGTCGGGCTTGGAGCAGGCCTCGTGGCGTGATCTCCAACACGCCCCTGCCGCTCATGCCCACCGTATAGCCGCCGTCGAGCCGCCGCCGGAGTGTGACGTCCGGCAGGCACACGCCTCCGTCCGTGACCTGGGGGGCCGCGTCGGTGAAGAACGAGGTAGAGCGCACGCTCGCCTGCAGCAGGGGAATGCCGTAGCGACGGCAGAACATGCCTGTCCAAACGCCGCCGGCACACAGGACGGCGTCCGCCCGGATCTTCCCCTTCTCGGTGAGGACCCCCTTCACCCGGCCGGCCTCGATATCCAAGCCACGCACGGCACAATTCTGATGCACGGTTGCACCGAGCTTGCGCGCGGCCTCCGCCATGCCGGGCACCGCGAGGTCCGGCTCGGCGCGGCCATCCGTCGGCGAATGCACCCCGCCGATCCAGGCGCCGGTGCTGCCGGGGGTCATGGCCCTGGCCTCCTCGGCTGTCAGCATACGGCTGTGAACCTGGAACGGGCGGGCGACATCGGCCCATTGCTCCCAATCGGCGAGATCGCTGGCGCGCGTGGTCGCATAAACGAGCCCGGTGCGTCGAAAGCCGAAATCGATATCGGTCTCGGCACTGAGCCGCCCCCACATTTCCAGGGCCCGCATGGCCAGCGGGATCTCGCGGACATCCCGGTTCTGCTGCCGGCACCAGCCCCAGTTACGGCTCGACTGCTCCCCGGCTATCACACCCTTTTCCAGCAGCGCGACCGAGCGGCCTTTCCTGCGCAGCGCCAGAGCTGTGGCGGTGCCGGCGATGCCGCCGCCGATCACGACGACATCGACCGCCTTGGGCAGTGCTTCATCACTTCTGATGCGTTGCACGGGTGGGGACACGCGGTTCTCCTCACTAAGTCCTGTACGCGGTGGCCGCGGTCGCTCAGATGTGGCTTTCCACCACGCTCATGATCCAGATCACCTTTGCGCGTGCCGGATAAGGATTGGCGATCGTGTGAGGCACGCTGCTCGGGAACTGGAAGCTGTCCCCGGTCAGGAGGTCGGTTTCCACCCCGTCGACCGTAAGCCGGACCCGTCCCTCGGTCACAAGGCCGCCCTTTTCCCCCGGCCCGATGATCACATCCTCGCTTTTTCCGCCGGACGGCAGGGTGATCAGCATGAAGCGGAGGTTGCGGTCATTGCGGGGGGATAGGAGCTCTTTCACGAGCTGGGTCTTGCCCACCACGATCCGCTGTCGGCTGGCCTCGCGCAGGACGTACTCGCTCGCGTCGGACGCGCTGGGTTCGACGACGGTGTCCGCCAGCCGCGCCGCCTCATCCAGGAATTCCCAAAGATTGACGCCCAGCGCAGCGCGCAACCGCTGCAGCGTCTTGATCGACGGGTTCGCGTTGCCTCGCTCGATCTGGCTGATCATGCCGGACGACACACCGGCCTTCTGGGCCAGTTGAGCGATCGTGAGATCCTGCTGGCCGCGAAGCTGCCGCAGCCGGGCCCCGAGGCGGTCGGAGCCGGACTCATGGGACAGGTCATCGATCACAGGGGATGTCAGCATGGCGTCCAGACTTGCCTGCGCTTGTTCAATATGATGGAGATGCAGGGCAATCTTCAATATCGCCTGAGTCGCGTCGCCGCAACCCCGTGCTGCCGTTTCTATCTGCCAGTTCTTGCGGCTCGCTAACCACTGCCTCTGGCGTGACGTAGATTGCGCCAAGCCTGAGGATGCGGCCCGGAGCTCAAGAAGCGCCGGTCAGCGGAAAATCGGAGCACGTCTAATTCAATATATTGCAAATCTCCCCAAACTGGATAACGTCGCCGCGTTCCAGTGAAGGAGACGTCCATGTCCGCCAGCACACCGATTGCAGGATTGTCACGCCGCAGCCTTCTGACCCGAACGGCCGGCCTGGGCGCCGGCGTGCTTGCCGGGTCGCTCTTCGGCCGCAGCGCTTTCGCCGCGACGCCCCCCAAGTTCAAGACCGTCGAGGACGGCTATCTCACCATTGCGATGAGCGGCTCCATGCCGGTCACGGGTATCAAGGACGGCAAGATCATCGGCAGCGATGCCGAAATGGTGGTCGCCGTCGCCAAGCACCTCGGGCTTGAGGTCAAGCCGAACATCATGGCCTGGTCGGCCACCATCGAAGCCATCAAGTCGGGCCGTGCTGACATCATGTGCGGCGACATGGGATGGTCAAAGGCGCGCGCCAACGCATTGTTGCTCACGGACGCGATCTATTACGACGGCAACTTCGTCACGATGAAGAAGGACCGGGCATCCGGCGATTACATCGATGTCAACGACATGGCCGGCCACAGCGTCGGCTCGGGCACGGGCTACAGCTATGTCCCCGACATCAAGAAGATCCCCAATACCGAGGTGAAGCTGTACGACACCGACGATGCCTGCCTGCGCGATGTCGAGACCGGGCGCCTCGACTATGCGGTGCTCGATGGCATGTCGGTGGATTACATGCTGCTCCAGAAGCCTGGGCTCGAGATCAAGCTCGTGCCCATCAAGGAGAACACCCAATATCCCAACCTGACCGGCAAGGGACGCGCGGTGATGGGCATGAACGCCGACAACACCGACCTGTTCGACGCCGTCAACGCCGGTGTGAAGTGGCTCTGGGCCTCCAAGACGAATGCCGCCTGCCTGGCCCGCAATGGCATGACCAGCCCCGACTACATGGTGCCCGCCAAGGACGACCCGCGCATCGGTGTTGACCGGGACGCCCAGGGCAATATTCTCGGAACGGGCGGTCATAAGCCGAAGGACTACTCGTCGCTCTTCGCCTGAGCGGGTCAGCCACCGCCGTGGAGGCTTCGCGATGTCCTTCCCTACGCGCCTCGACCCGGTTGCCTCTTCTGCAGCCGGTACTCCGCTGGTCCGCATCGAGGGGCTGCACAAGAGCTACGGCCAGCTCGAGGTACTCAAGGGCATCGACCTCGACGTGACGCCTGGCGAGAAGGTCTCGATCATCGGGCCGAGCGGTTCGGGCAAGACGACGATGCTCCGCTGCATCAACTACATCGAGAAGCCCACGGCGGGGCACATCTACATCAACGGCGACCTCCTGGGCGAGAAGGTCGTCGGCGACCGTCATGTCGAGCTGGCGGACCGGGCCCTCGCCAGGCAGCGGGCCGCCATCGGCATGGTGTTTCAGCGCTTCAACCTGTTCGCGCACCTGACCGTGCTGCAGAACATCGTGATCGGCCCCACCAAGGTCCTGAAGACGCCGGCCACCGAGGCGCGCGATGCGGCGCTCGATCTCCTCAACAAGGTGGGTCTGGCCGAAAAGCGCGACTGCTACCCCGATATGCTGTCGGGGGGACAGCAGCAGCGCGTGGCGATCGCGCGGGCGCTGGCGATGCAGCCCAAGCTGATGCTCTTCGATGAAGCCACCTCGGCACTCGACCCGGAACTCGTGGGCGAGGTGCTCAACGTGATGGCGCGGCTGGCGCAGGATGGGATGACCATGATCATCGTCACGCACGAGATGCAGTTCGCCGAGGACGTGTCCGACCGCGTGATATTCATGGATCGGGGCGTGGTGGTCGAGCAGGACCGGCCCGACAAACTGTTCCACGCGCCCCAGAACGCCCGCACGCAATCGTTCTTGAGCGCTGTCCTCGACAAACGCAAGATTCAGTGATGGCCGGCTGGGCGCGCGCGCTCGACCATCTGCCGTATTTCCTTGGCGTGCTGCTGACCGGCGCCGTCATGACGGTGATAGTCACTGCGGGCGGCTTCGTGGTCTCCATTCTGCTCGGCGTGTTGTTCGCGGCGTTCAAGACCGGGCAGTCGCGAATTCTGCGGATGCTGGCTTACGTCTATGTCGAGGTGTTCCGCGCGGTGCCGGTCCTCACCCAACTCTTCATCATCTACTTCGGCCTGGCGACGATCGGCATCAGGTTGAACCCGATTCCGGCCGCGATCATCGGCTTCGGGCTCAACGGCGGCGCTTATCTCTCGGAAGTGTTCCGGGCCGGCATCGAGGCCGTGAACCGAGGCCAGACGGAAGCAGCCCAGGCGATCGGCATGACCAAGCGCATGGCGCTCCGCATGATCGTGCTGCCACAGGCGACCAAGATCGTGCTGCCACCGCTGGCCAATTTCGCGATCGGCCTGCTCAAGGACACGTCGCTTGCCTCCGCGGTAGCGGCGCCCGAGCTGAGCTTCCGGGCCCATATGCTGGTCAACGAGACTTTCCTGTCGACCCAGATCTACCTCCTGGTCGCTCTCATCTATCTCGGCCTGAGTTTGCCGCTCGCTTCCGGCGCCCGCTTGCTGGAGCGGCGGGCCAGGCGAAGCCAGCGCGAATGATCTCCGCCGCCACAATGGCCTTGCTCCGGGACTGGATGCCGCAACTGATCGTCGCGGCCGGCCAGACCCTGCGCATGACGGCGCTGGCCTATGTCCTCGGCCTCGTCGCCGGGCTTCTCCTGGCGCTCGGCGAGATGTCCCGGCGGCGCGCGCTTGCTAAGGCGTGCCGGATCTATATCGAATTCATCCGCGGCACGCCGACCCTGACGCAGCTTTTCCTGATCTACTTCGGCCTGCCTTCCGTGGGTATCGTCATCCCCGGTTTCCAGGCCGCCGTGATCGGTCTCGGGCTGCACTACGCCGCCTATATGGCCGAGATCTACCGCTCCGGCATCGCCGCCATCGACCGCGGACAAACCGAGGCCGCACAGGCCGTCGGCATGACGCAGCGCGAAGCCATGCGCCACATAATCCTGCCCCAGGCCGTGCGCATTGTTCTGCCCCCCATGGCCAATTCCGCCATTTCGCTGCTGAAGGACACGTCGGCCGCCTCGCTCATAGCCGCGCCCGAGCTGATGATGCGGGCGGACGACATAACAAGCGAATATTACATGCCCATGCAGGTCTACCTGATCACCGGGGCGATGTATTTCGTGATGGCCTACCCGCTGTCGCTTTTCGTGCGCTGGCTCGAAGGCCGCGCCAGTCGCAATCGCCGAATTCGCACACAGCGGGCATGAAGCCGGCTGCGTCGCGGTGCGCGGATCTGGCCGTCCGTCCGTCTTGCGCGCGCCGACATCGTGGTTTTGCTCGAGAGTTCAAGCAAAAAGATTGGCTGACCTTACAACACTTTCAACATCGAACGTCACCTTCTCCTTGAAAACCCTGAAAACCCTCCGGACCAAGGCCACGATGTACCCGTGAAGGTGATCACGACGCGCGGCGAATGGCGAGCATCCGGAACTTGTCGTCGATGCCGAGCCCCTTGACGTCGATGCTGTAGATCTTCTTGCCGCCGATCAGGATGAATTGATTTCCGCCGAGCACTTCGATCACGGTGTCGCTTGCAAAACCAGCCACGAATGCCACGTGGCCCTGGCAGGTATCGCTCTTCAGTTGGAAAACGGCCACGTCGCCTACCAGCGCCTTCTGCCGCAAGCCGCTGTCCCCGCGCGCCCACACGGGATCACCCCAATTGACGAAACTTTGAGCCCAGGCGCAGTCGGTACCGTCGGTATCGGCCCGCTTAAGGCACCAATTCACGAATGCGGCGCACCAGGAGGTCGTGTCGCCTCCGTCATTTCTCAGGCCAAGGTCTGAAAAGAAGTCAACGATCAGAGGGTTGGCGAGCTCGCCGGTCCATTGATGGTTGTATTTCGGGTCGATGCTATTCAGGTATGTCGCAACCGCATAAGCGTTCGGGCCAGTCGGGGCGGCATCAAGGATGCCGCGCGCCACGGCCCAATCGGGATGATCCGGCGGAAGCAGGACGCGACCAAACGGCATGACGGTGGCGTGGCCGCAGCCGCATGCGGCGAGTGCCGTTCCCTTCAAGCTTAAGGACGCGATGCCACCCAAAAGAACGCGACGCGTGATCATGCCGTCCTCCCTTGCGCAGCCTGCCCCACGTTGCGGAGCCATGGGTAGCCGAATGATGCGCCGACAAACCGGGGTGGTAAACTGCTTCACCCCCAATCTGCGGCGGCGTCCGCATGGCACATCGCAAAGTCCACCGACCATGAGGCTCCCTCCGCCTTGGATTGGCCCAGCTGATTGACCGGCAGCGCCGCTCCGCGCTGGTACACGGTTTCACTCTCAACCATATCCTCGAGGCGATGGAGGCCCAGGTTCAGCAGCGCGAACCGCGGCGGCGGCGCGATACGCGCCATCTCACCGATCGCACGCTAAACCGGCGCCTGCCTGCGACGACCTCGCCGATCACGCTCTCCAGCGTGTTGAAGACAGACGACAACGCGGGAACGAATGGCCGCGATCGAGCGCTCCTGCGGCATCGCTGGACGCACAGTATCGCTCAAAACGACGCTTTAAGCGGACGCATAAAGCATCGACCTCATGAAGCCTGCGGAATGTATCAAGAGATCCGCTCGACCCATTCTTGGCGCGAAGGCGCCGGCTTGAACGGATCGCCGAAATACTGCGTTTCGCGGACCACCTTTCCATGAAGAAACTCCATGATGCTCACGGTGTAAGACGGTCGTCCGTCGTATGCTAGAACGTATTCCGTGAGCCAGAGGTCCCCCGAGCCGACGATCCGCCGTATTGTGAAGCGTTTCCGGTTCGGCTGTGCGGTGCGCGACGCCTGAATGTTCTGCCGCCCGCGGATGCGCTCGCCCGATTGTGGGTATTCGAGTACCGCGTCCTCCTGATAAATCTCGTGCTCTCGCTCGAAGTCGTTCGCATCGGAGGCGGCCCAATGACGATCCAGAGCCGCTCGAACTTCTTGATCTTCCATGTCGGATCTCTACGTTGACTGCCGTCGAGGTCTTCGCATTCTCCGAAATCCCGATGGGGCACTTTGTCAAGCCGGCCCAATCGGGAGCGTGGTGATCCTGATCGCGGGGTACCTCGAGCGGCCCGGCGAGGACACGGCCCGCGCGGGGCGATACATTATTTCCGATAGCGCAGCGCATCGACCACCACCGTAAAGGCGCCCGAAGGCTGGCGACGGCTCGGGTAGTAGAGGTGATACCCCGCAAAGGGCGGGCACCAGTCATCGAGCACCCGGACGAGCTGTCCCTCCCGGAGGTACGGCTCGACCTGCTGCTCCGTCAAATACGCCAGACCGAAGCCGCCCATGGCAGCGTCGAGGATCAGCGTCGCGGTGCTGGCTACAAGCTGCCCCTCGACGCGAACGTTCAGCTCGCGCCCGGCCTTCTCGAATTCCCACGCATAAAGCCCGCCATGGGTCGCCAGGCGCAGGTTGATGCAATTGTGGTTCGTCAGGTCGCGCGGCGTGGCGGGCCGCTGCCGGTCAACGAAATAGGACGGCGCCCCCACGACCGCCATGCGCATATCCGGTCCGATCGGAACCGAGATCATGCCCTGTGCCACGATCTCCCCAGGACGCACGCCGGCGTCGTACCGGCCAGCGACGATGTCGGAGAGACCGGCCTCGACGATGATCTCGACCTTGATGTCCGGATAGTCCGGCAGAAGCCGCCGCAGGGCGGGCCAGAGCACAGCCTGGGCCGCATTCTCGGACGACACTAGGCGCACGGTTCCGGCAGGCTTGCCGCGCAGTTCGCTCAAGGACGAGAGCTGCGCTTGAATTTCATCGATGCGCGGACCGACCTCCTGAATGAGCCGCTGGCCTGCTTCGGTCGGTGAAAGGCGCCGGGTCGTCCGCGTCAAGAGGCGCAGGCCGAGCTTGGCTTCGAGATTGCGGACCGTCTGGCTCAGCGCCGATTGCGACACGCCGAGTTTCGCGGCAGCGCGCGTGAAGCTGCCCTCCCGCGCGACCGCCAGGAATCCCACGAGGTCGTTCAGGTTCTCGGATGCCATTCAAAAGATCCGCTTATGGGTCTATGCGTATTTTTGCGTCTAATCGCAGTCCGGTGCGAGCGCTATCTTCTCTTCAGCAGGCGACAGCCTCCGTCAGAGGAGAACAATCATGGACATCAAGCGCAGCGGCTCTCAGCCGTCCGGCAAAGGCCCAGCCGACTGGTTCACCGGCACGGTCCGCATCGACGCCATGCACAACCCGCCCGAGCCTGCCCGTGTAGGCATGGCGCTTGTTACCTTCGAGCCCGGCGCCCGCACCGCGTGGCACACGCACCCGCTCGGCCAGACCCTGATCGTGACCACCGGCCTGGGCTGGGTACAGCGCGAAGGCGGTCCCGTCGAAGAGATCCGGCCCGGTGACATCGTGTGGTTCGAGCCGAACGAAAAACACTGGCACGGCGCCTCGGCCACCACGGCGATGAGTCACCTGGCCATCCAGGAAAAGCTGAACGGCTCGCCCGTCGACTGGATGGAGCAGGTCACCGACGCGCAGTACAAGGGGGTAAGCCGATGACCGACAACATCAAGAACAAGGTCGTCGTCATCACGGGCGCATCGAGCGGCCTTGGCGAAGCGACGGCCCGCCGTCTCGCGGGGGAAGGCGCGAAGCTCGTGCTCGGCGCGCGCCGCCTCGATCGGCTCCAGGCGCTGGCCGACGAACTGTCGCTCGGCCGTGACGCCGTCATGCGCACCGACGTGGTCGAGTTCGATCAGGTCAAAGCGCTCGTCGATCACGCTGCCACGACCCATGGCCGCGTGGACGTCCTGATCAACAATGCCGGCCTGATGCCGTTCGCGCCGCTCGAGCGCTGCACGGTAGACGACTGGAACCGCACCATCGACGTCAACATCAAGGGAGTGCTGTACGGCATCGGCGCCGTGCTGCCGCACATGAAGGCTCAGAAGAGCGGCCACATCATCAACGTGGCGTCGGTCGCCGGCCACAAGGTGGCGCCGGGCAACGCCGTGTACTCGGCGACCAAGCACGCGGTGCGTGTCATCTCCGAAGGCCTGAGGCAGGAGGTGAAGGCCTACAACATCCGCACGACGATCATCTCGCCGGGCGCGGTTGCAACCGAGTTGCCGCAGGGCAGCACGGAGGTCGACATCAGGGCCAACGTCCAGGCCATGTACGACAAGGTGGCGATCCCGGCCGACAGCTTCGCCCGCTCGGTAATCTTCGCCATGAGCCAGCCCGAGGACATGGACGTCAACGAGATCCTCTATCGGCCGACAGCGCAGGACTACTGAGGAGCGGGTAAGCGAATGCCACACGTCATTGTAAAGATCACCTCGGGGCGATCGCAGCAGCAGAAAGAGCAGATCGCGGCAGAGGTCACCAAAGCCATCATGTCGACGGCGAAGGTCGGCGAAGACGCCGTGTCGGTCAGCATAGAAGACTATGCGGCGAGCGACTGGACTGAGAAAGTATACAAGCCGGACATCATCGGGAAACCCGATACGCTCGTCAAAGAACCCGGCTACGACCCGCTCTGAAGGCCGCACATCAATGTCCGCGGTTCTAGAAAAAAACCAGAGCTCCTCTGTCACCATGACGCTGCTGCCCGTCATGGGCGTGGTTTTCGTCGGCTTTCTGGTCATTGGCCTGGCATTGCCGGTGCTGCCCCTCCATGTGCATGACGGCCTCGGCCTCAGCACTTTCGTGGTCGGGCTTGTCACCGGAAGCCAGTTCGCCGCCTCGCTCGTGGCTCGCGTATGGTCCGGTCGCACGGCGGACAACCACGGTCCGAAATGCGCTGTCGTGGGCGGCTTGGCAGCGGCGACCGTCGCCGGCCTCTTCTACCTCCTGTCGACCGCCTTCCTCTCCATGCCGGCTCTCTCGGCCGCCATCCTGCTTCTTGGCCGCGCCGTCCTTGGCGGAGCTGAGAGCTTCATCATCACGGGCGCGACCGCCTGGGGCCTCGCCCGCGCCGGCACGTCGAACGCCGGCAAGGTCATCGCCTGGATGGGCACAGCCATGTTCGCGGCTTTCGCGGCGGGCGCGCCGTTCGGCACGGCTCTCTATGCCGTAGGCGGCTTCGCCGCGGTTGCCATGGCAACAACCCTGATGCCGCTTGCGACCCTGATCCTGTGCGTTCCCCTCAAGGCTGCAGCACCGGCACATAAGGGCAGCCCTGGCTTCCTCTCCGTCGTGGGCCGGATCTGGTTGCCGGGGCTCTCCGCCGCGCTGAGCAGCATCGGCTTCGGTGCCTTGATCACCTTCAGCGCGCTTCTCTTTTCTGCCCATCATTGGGAGCCTGTGTGGCTCGCCTTCACGGCCTATGCCGTCGCCCTCATCGCCGCCCGGCTTCTGTTCGGCCACCTACCCGACCGCCATGGCGGCGCGAAGGTCGCCCTGTTCTGCGTCATCATCGAGGTGCTCGGCCTCGTGCTGATCGGGCTCGCCTCGTCCGTCACGGCCGCGGCGATCGGTGCCGCCCTGACGGGGCTCGGCTATGCGCTTGTCTTTCCTGGGTTCGGCGTGGAGGCGGTCCGCCGGGCCCCGCCGGAAAGCCGCGGGGTTGCCATGGGTGCCTACACCGCCTGTCTCGATCTGGCCCTGGGCATCGCCGGGCCTGGTCTAGGCTTCGTCGCCGGCCTGGCGGGCCTGGGCATGGTGTTTCTCGTCAGCGCCGTGGTCGTGCTGTGCGCTGCCCCGATGGCGGTTCTGCTGCTCCGCTCGCGACCGCATGGATTTCAGTAACAACCAGCAACGGAGAAGAACGCCATGCCATGGCCGAACAACGAGCTGAGCAGGATCGCCCGAAGCGACGATCTTCATATCTCCCCGTTCCGCGAGGACGGAGTTACCTACGGCATCCCGACCTGGATATGGTCCGTCGAGGTCGACGGCGCCCTCTATGTGCGGGGCTATAACGGCCAGAATTCCCGATGGTATCAAGCGGCGCTGCGGCAGAAGGCGGGGCGGATAACGGCCGCGGGCCTGACCAAAGAAGTCGCCTTCGAGCCGGTCGAGGGGCTGATCAATCACCGCATCGACGACGCCTACCGCCAGAAATACAGCCGCAGCCCCTACCTGAACCCGATGATCGGGGCCCGTGCCCGCTCGGCCACCGTCAGGATCACGCCGCAGCAATCCTGAAACAGCCGAGAGAGTGAGACACATGCAAAAGCGCACACTTGGACAGAACGGGCTCGAAGTCTCCGCCGTCGGTCTCGGCTGCATGGGCATGAGTTGGTCCTACGGGCCGGCCAAGGACACGCAGGAAATGACGGCCCTCCTGCGGGCTGCCGTGGAAAAAGGCGTCACGTTTTTCGACACCGCCGAGGTGTACGGTCCTCACACGAACGAAGAGCTTCTTGGCGCGGCACTCGCCCCGTTCAAGGGCCGCGTCGTGATTGCCACCAAGTTCGGCTGGGCACCTGGGCCAGGTGACAGTGACAGGTGGTCGATCCTGAACAGCCGGCCCGAGCGGATCAGGCAGGTGGCCGAGGCCTCCCTCAAGCGGCTGAAGGTCGACGCCATCGCCCTGTTCTATCAGCATCGGGTCGATCCCGATGTGCCGATCGAGGACGTGGCCGGCGCGGTCAAGGACCTCATCCAGGAAGGCAAGGTCAAGAATTTTGGCCTGTCGGAAGCCGGCGCGCAGACGATCCGCCGCGCCCATGCCGTGCAGCCCGTGGCAGCCCTTCAAAGCGAATACTCGCTCTGGACACGCGAGCCAGAGGCCGAGATCATTCCCCTCCTGGAGGAGCTGGGCATCGGCTTCGTGCCGTTCAGCCCTCTCGGCAAAGGCTTTCTCACCGGCAAGATCAACGCGGACACAAAATTCGACAGCTCGGATTTCCGCAACATCGTCCCGCGCTTCAGCCCCGAGAACCGCAAAGCCAACCAAGCTCTGGTCGATCTGCTGGGCCGGTTCGCCGCCGACAAGGGGGTCACTCCGGGCCAGATCGCACTCGCTTGGCTGCTGGCTCGCAAGCCCTGGATCGTGCCCATCCCCGGCACGACGAAGCTGCACCGGCTGGAAGAGAACATCGGCGCCGCGAGCGTGAAACTTACCCCCGATGACCTGAGCGCCATCGAGGAGGCCTCCTCGCACATCAAGGTGGAAGGCGCCCGCTATCCGGAAGCCCATCAGAAGCTCGTTGGCCGATGAACAGGAGCCCCAGCATCATGCACTCACGCTTTCTCATCCCGGCCGCCGTCGCGGCACTCTGCACTGTCGGCGGCGCACAAGCGGCCGAACAGAACGCCGCCGGCTCCGATCGGGAGAAGCTGATCGGAGCCTGGCACATGGTCTCGATGGAAGAACAGGGAGCCGACGGAAAGCTGACCCACCACAGCGACAGGACGGCTATGCTGCTCTATACGCGGGATGGCCACCTTTCAGTTCAGGTGATGTCCCCGCGCGCCTCCGCGGCAGACGCCAATCCGGCGTATTCCGTGAACGGATACGAGGCCTCGTTCGGCAGCTTCGACATCGATGACAAGGCCCACACCCTGACGCATCACCTGCAAGGAGCGAACGTGCCGGCGCTCGTCGGCGAGGATCTTCCGCGCGCCTACCAGTTCTCCAATGGGCAGCTGACCTTGCGATCCACCCGCCCAGATGAACACTGGTCCGTGACGTGGGAGCACTACTGAGCGGAACCCTTTACATCTCGCGAGGCGCGAGCCGCCAGCGTACCCGCCGACTGCCCAAAACCTGATATTGCCACAGGGATGTCCTTCTTCGGTCGTTCCAGCTTCGTCGGTGCCGCCAGCCATCATGCGCAAGTGCGAACCATCGGCGAACCTGAACGGCAGGATGCCGCTGAAAAGGTTCAGCACCTTGCACGATCGAGGTGATCCGGTCGCATTCTGGACCAGTGAAAGTCGGACAGACTGGCCCTGGTATAAGGCGGCTCTATCCGGCAAGATCCGTCGCAGTCGCATTCGTGAGATCATGCTGCCTATGCTCAACAGCCAGGAAGCTCGTCCTGGGCATGAATTTGCATTTCCGCCCGGGAATCGCGCTTCAGCTAAACGTCAAGGCAAGCGAAGGCGGGGCACGACGGACCGAGCTTTACAGCGACCTTACAGGTGCTCTTCGAGAACTGGCCAAATTGACCAGCCGAAGCAGGCGGCACATTCGGCAGGGCGATCATGAAGGGTTTGTGCCCGACTAGCCGGTTTTGCGCCTGGGCCTGAGAAGATTTGGGGCATCTTGACCATGAGCCTTCCAGAGCCCATCGGAATCCGATGGAGCTGTTTAACTTCTCGGGAACAGGACGTTCTGATCAGACTGAGCCGGGGATCGTCGAACAAGGTCATTGCACACGATCTCGGGATCAGCTTGGGGACGGTGAAAGTTCATGTCGGCCACATCATGCAGAAGCTCGGGGCGTCGAACCGGACCCAGCTTTCGTTTTGGATGAACTCCCGAGTGCCTTGACGGGCACTCGTCACTCCCGCTTGCGCTTCAGCCCTCGTAATTCGGCCCATGCACAAGCGCCGTCTGGTTGAGCGAGCGGCCCTCCGGGCGGTCTTAACGCTAACCTTTGCGTGCGTCGGCAACCCTTGTGGTCAGTGCGGGCCAGGCTGGGCGCCAGGCCTTTGCTCAAGTGAGGACGGCCTGGGCCGACACGCCCGATCGGCGGGCGGTGTTGAACATGAGCACGAGGGCAACCGTCAGGTTGAGCAGGTTCCAGGCGATACCGTTCAGGAAGGCGAGTTCATAAGACCCCGACAGGTCGAAGATCTTGCCCGACAGCCAGCCGCCGAGGGCCATGCCGACCAGCGTCGCCGCAAGGCACGTTCCGAAACGCTGTCCAGCTTCTCGAGCCGGAAACAACTCCCGGGTAATCATTGCGTAGCTCGGCACGATGCCGCCCTGAAACAGACCGAACAGCGCCGAGATGACGTAGAGCGAAACCAAGCTGTCGAAGAGCGTATAGAGGACTAGGGCTAGGCATTGAAGCAGTGAGCCTGCCAACAGCGTTGCGAGCCCTCCGAACCGATCTCCGACAAAGCCGGATCCAACTCGGGAAACGATGCCGAAGCCAAGCATCAGCGCCAGCATCTCGCTCCCGCGAGCCGGACCGTACCCCAGGTCTCCGCAATAGGCCACGAGGTGCACCTGCGGCATAGACATGGCGACACAGCAGCCAAGCCCGGCGAGAACCAGCAGGCCCTGCACGGCCCTGCCACTCAGCCCAGTTATGGAGCACGCCTTTCCGCCTTCATCGACCCTGTTCGGGGATTGATCCGTTGGACTGGCACCGAACCTCCCAAGCAGAAGAGTCAGAGGGAGCAAGGTCACGCAAAAGAGGACGCCGAAAGCCATCAACGCGCTACGCCAGCCAAGCCATGCAGTGATCGATTGCACCAGGGGCGGCCAGATGGCACCGGCGACATAGTTCCCAGAGGCGGCGATTGCTACCGCGATCCCGCGCCTGCGCTGAAACCAGAGCGAAATGTCGGAAACGACCGGGCCGAAGCTGGCTGAGCAGCCGATCCCGATGAGCGCGCCGTGGATCAGTGTGAAAACTGCCAGGTTCGGAGCGAACCCGGCGGCGATGAAGCCCAAAGCGAGGAGCGCCCCGCCGCCAAAGGAAACCGACACGATCCCCAATCGGTCGGACAGCCGCCCGAGCACTACGCTGCCGACCGCGACGCCCAGCATCAGGGCGGTGTACGGAAGCGAGGCTTGGCCGCGGGAGATCCCGAAATCAGCCTGGACTGCTGGGAGTATGACGACCACACACCACATCCCCAGGCCGCCCACCGTCACTATGGTGAGCGCCAGCGCGAGGCGAATCCAGGAATTCCGCCCGTCCGGTGCCGACGGCGTCGTGCCATTAGATTTGCGGCCACCCGGCGTCGCGATCTCGATCATTGTCTACTCGTCTCAAAATTGCGATGTGCCCGAGCGCGCCCCAGCAAGCGAGAGTGTGGACGTGCCGTCCGCCTTCATCGCGGGGCCGGAGTGCGCCGCAATCCCTTCCTGGTCCCTTACCGACCGCAGAGCACTGGCAGGTCCCATCGGGCCAAGGCCCAAGCAGCCTGACGATCACGGGCTTTCTGAAGACGCTCCAAGTTCAGAGCCGGACGGGAACAGGCCGAGAAGCCAGTCCGACCGCGACGATGATCGAGGTGCAGAGCTCCAACGGGGCCAAAGGTCGGACCCGCTAGATCCGGCGGCCGCTACTGCGCGAGCGAGAAGGTTCTAGGCGGCGGCTGATCTCCCCATCCCGGTCCCGGTGGTGACCGTGAAGGCCAGGCTGGTTCAAGTTCCGCCTTGTAGCTCCCGACAAGCTGCGACACACCCTCGAACCCTGGAGGGATGGAAAGCGTCGGCGGGCTTGGTGGCAGCAAACGCCGGCCCCATCCGGCCTTGAACCTTGGCAGCAGCAGCAGCAATAATCGCGAACCTGGGATGGTGAGCCGCGTTCGGTGGTCCTCGTCGCGTGTGCGGTTTGCGGATCGACCGATGAGGTCGGTGCCGCACGGAGCATGGGAGCCGTAGGAACAAGCCTGAGGCAGATGGGGTTAGGTTCGAGGCGCACTTAGGCTGCGGAGGCAGGTGTCCGAGCGGAACCGGCAGCAATTCCCGGCGCGCCACAGGGTACCAGCACGAAGAGCAACGTCGAGGGCGAGAAATTATGACGGACTATAGCTCAGCAATCCAACGGGCGAGCTCGCAATTGCCGTGGAGAAGAGACCAGATCGCAAACGGATTGGGTTGGTTCTCGATCGGGCTCGGCCTGGTCGAACTGCTCGCTCCCAAGCAACTGTGCCGTACGCTGGGCATCGAGGGCCGTGAGACGTTGATTCAGGCATACGGGGTTCGGGAAATTGCGACGGGCGTGGGAATCCTCACTGCCGCTGACCCTACTCCGTGGCTTTGGGGCCGGGTGGCTGGCGATGCGGTCGATCTCGCGACCCTCGTCATCGAAGCCCGCCAGCCCGAGGGCGAGCGGCGCAGCAATCTATCCCCGGCGCTGGCGGCTGTGATCGGGGTCACAGCCCTGGACGTCATTTGCGCGAGCGGGCTGCCAGGAGAGAGCGGCGTCGAGCTTCAAAGTGGGAGCGACGCCAGCACCAGGCAGAGGCCTGTTCTCCGTATCAAGGAAAGCGGGACGGGCCAAATTGTCGTCCGGGACGAAAACGCGGGCCACGAATTTGCCTTCAGGGTAGATTTTCGCGGCGACGTGCGCGTCCTCGGTGCCTTCGCGCCGCGATGGGCGGGCGGACTCGAGCCGAGTTCCAGCGCAAGGTATCTGCACGACGCACGCCGTTGCGCTGAAGATGAAGCCAGGGATCAAGGTTGGATAGACGCCTAGCGCTCTGACCTGTGTAGGCCGTCTCGCAGCTTATTCAGCGTCCTTGCCGTCCCAGATCTGATCGAGATTTATCGCTGAATCTTTCCTGTTCGAGGCGTCGCCGACCGGGTTGACGACGGGGCTGTCACAAGCTCGCACCGAAGGTGATGAGAAGCTCATCCAGCTGTTTGAACTGCTCAGGCATGGCGTCTCCCATGCCGACGAAAGCCTCGTCGAGCGCTTCCTTCGAGGGATAGAGTTCTTGCAGCACCAGTAGCGTCTTCCCGTCCTCTTCCTCGAAGGTCACCGAAGCCAATGAGCCCTGCCGTACAAGAAGAAGACTGACGTGGTGGTCGCAAACCAGCGGCGCTACACGCCCGATGGCTCAGTCGACCGGGTCATTGAAAGCCCGTCAGGAAGGTGACCAGCGTCATGTTCGGCGGTCCCAACCTCGACACGCTTTTCGTGACCTCCATGGCGAAACCGCCCCTGCCCGGTTTTCCGGAAGACGGATTCCTTCGGGGCAGCCTTTCGCACTCAACGATCTCGGCATTCGCGGTGTCCCTGAAACACGGTTCGGAGCCTCAAGGAACGCTGATCAACAGCATACCGGCGCCGGCCCCTGCTATCAGCGCTCTCCGACGCAGGTCGGCTCAGGCAGGAACCAGCGAGCTGAACCGACGGCCGGTGCCGAGACCGGAAACTGATCGCCGGAGTGGAACGAGTTGCAGAGAAAGAGCCCTTCATTCCAGCAACTTCGAAGGACGTGACCGATTGAGAGAAGCCCCTCATCTTGCGGCTCGTTCGCTCTTTGACGTCGCGCTTGACCGGCAGCAAGCAACTCGAAGCCGACCCTGGAAAATGGCTGAGCCTCAGCCCTTCGCCAAGGTCGAAAAGCTGGTCGCCTAGCTTGGTTCTGAACCGGACTTGCCGAGCGGTGTGGCAAATCGGGAATTCGGAACCGAGCCGGGTTGGCCGCCAACGGTATGGCGTCGACCAACCGGGAACAGACCCTGCGCAAGGCCAAGGCGGCCGGCCGTTACATGCCCCAGCGAAGCGCCGCAGTATGGACGGGGGAATCCCAAAGGTCGATCATACGGTCGTCGAGCAGCGCCAGCGTGATCGAGCAGCCCGCCATGTCGAGCGAGGTCACGTAATTGCCGACGAGGCTGCGGACCACCGTGAGCCCTCGGGCCTCGAGCGGCCGCCCGGGCGTTCTCGTACATCACATAGAGTTCCATGGCCGGCGTGGCCCCGAAACCATTGACGAACAGCAGCGCGGATCGACCCGGCTTCGCCGCAAGATCGTCGACAATAGCTCCGACCATCTCGTCGGCTATGGCCTTCGCGGATGCCAGAGGAACGCGGCGGCGGCCGGGCTCGCCGTGGATCCCGACCCCCATCTCCATCTCGTTCTCGCCGAGCGTGAAGGTCGGCTTGCCTGCCGCCGGCACCGTGCACGACGTGAGCGCGACGCCCATCGAGCGGGTACACGCATTCGCGGCCTCTCCGATCAGCTTGAGGTCAGCCAGGCCAGAGCCACGTTCCGCGGCTGCGCCGAGGATCTTCTCGACGATCAGCGTTCCGGCCACGCCGCGCCGCCCGGTCGTGTACAGCGAATTCTCGACCGCCACATCGTCGTTGGTGACCACCACCTCGATGGTGCGGCCCGACATCTCGCGGCCCATGTCGAAGTTCATGAGGTCGCCCTCATAGTTCTTGACGACGAACAGGCAGCCGGCGCCTGTGTCGACCGCCTCGGCGGCGGCCATCACCTGGTCGGGGGTCGGCGCGGTAAAGACCTGGCCGGGACAGGCTGCATCGAGCATGCCGTAGCCCACGAAGCCGGCATGAAGGGGCTCGTGGCCGGAGCCGCCGCCCGAGATCAGCCCGACTTTGCCGGTGGTGAGCTGACGGCGGCGCACGAATTTGCGCTCCTCGCCGAGGCTGACGATATCGGCGTGGGCGGCCGCAAAGCCGTCGAGGCTTTCAGGCAGGAGCGCGTCGACCGCATTGATGAGCTTCTTCATTATGTTCTCTCCGGCGGAAGGCGGGCCGGGCGGGCAAATCGGGCAAGGCTCGTCGCAAAATCCTGGACCATTTGCTGGAACTCCAGATTGCGTTGTTCGTCGCCGAGATCGGGCACGACGAGATGCATCGTGCGGTGCCGCGGGCCGGCCGCCACGGCCACGAGCCGGCGCGGATGGGCGAGCGTGTAGGCTGCGAGGAACCGCTGCCGCTCCTCGGCCGAGAAATGGCATACCTCGAAGAGCGTCGAGAGATGCTGTGCCGGAATCGGGGCCGCATAGGCCGGATTGGTGATCTGGGTGATGAAGCTCCGCGCCTTGCCCAGAGCCTGGGCGAGCCGCTGGCGCGTGCCGGACGGCCGGCGCTCCAGGACCTCCTGCAGGATGGCCTTGTAGACTGCGATGGCCGGCATCGCGCCGGCATCGCGCCCCGCCGACGAGAGATCCGTCACGAAGCGGCCTCGAGGGAATGCGCCGCAATGGCGCGTTTCGCCGGTCCGATCTGCGAGGGTGTCATGGACAGAGCCCGCACGCCGGCGTCGAGCAAAAGGGGCACGAGCGCCGGGTCCCCGCCGGCATCGCCGCACAGCGACACCTTGCGGCCCGTGCGGCGACCGTGAGCCGCCACATTGGCGATCAGGCGCAGCACGGCCGGATCGGCCGCGCGGGCGATGTCGGCCAGCGCCGCGACATCGCGACCCGCCGCCATCGTATATTGGACAAGGTCGTTGGACCCGATCGAATAGAAGTCCGCGTCGTAGAGATCGGGCGCGATCCCGACCGCCGGCACTTCGACCATGATGCCCAGAGGCGGGCGGGAATGCGGCAGGCCCTCCCGGGCAAGCTCGCCACAGACGTCGTCCAGCAGCCGTGCCGTCGCGGCGATCTCGTCTGGGACCGACACCATCGGGATCATGATCTCGAGCGAGCCCTCCGCCGACGCACGGGCCAGCGCACGCAATTGCGTTCTGAACAAAGCGGGATGGCGCAGACTGAGCCGGATGCCACGCACGCCCAAGAACGGATTCAACTCGCCCACAGGCGTGAGGCCAGCTATGGGTTTGTCCCCCCCGGCATCGAGCGTGCGAATGGTGACGCTGCGACCCGCTGCCCAGCGCAGGATGCGCCGGTAGGTTTCCAACTGAAGCTCCTCTTGGGGCGGGGCGGCGCCCTCGAACAGAAGCTCCGTGCGGACGAGACCTATACCGTCGCAAATCGCCGGATCCAGCCCATCGAGTTCGGCCGGATTGAAGATGTTCAGGAGAACGAGGACGCGAGTGCCGTCTGCTGGTAGAGGCGGGCTTCGCCATGATGGTCTGCATCGCAGCAGCTTCGATGGTGGCGGATGCGCGTCGCCGTTCGAATTCGGCCCGCGAGGCTCCGTCCGGCTGCACCACCACCAAGCCCTGCGCACCATCGAGCAGGGCCGACGTGCCGCCTTCGATCGCTGCCGCCGCATCGTCAAGTCCGACCACCATGGGTACGCCGCGCGAGCGCGCCAGCATTGCCACGTGGCTCGTCGTGCTTCCGTCTCGAAGCACGATGCCGCCGTCCCTCCAGTCGGCCGAGAGAAACACCGAGGGGGTGAGGTCGGCAGCAAAGACGATGGCTCCGGGTCCGATCCGCGGCGCTTCCGTGCCGGCAAGATTGACCAAGACCCGGTCGCGGATGTCGGCGAGATCGCTGGCCCTGGCCCGGAAATACTCATCCTCGCTAGTCTGATAGCCGGAGATCTCGGCGTCGAGCACCCCGGCCCAAGCCTGGGCGGCCGGCACAGCCCCGGCGACCAGCCGAAAAGCCTCTTCGGACAGCGCGGGGTCTTCCAGCATCGCGATCTGGAATCCGACCATATCGGAGGCATCACCCGACAGCCTCAGCGTCAAGGCCCCGAGATCGACCAAAGCTTTGGCGATCGCCTGCCGGAGAGCCTGGGCCTCTTCCTCAGGACCTCCCACCTCGCGTTTTGTTTCGGGCGCGGGCAACAGGATCTGCAACCGGCCCATCGCGAAGCCAGGAGCCGCCGGACGACCTCGGATGTGCAGCGGCGGCACGCCTCAGTCCTCCCCGAACTTTTGCGCGACTAGATCGATCACAGCTTGCAGCGCGCCCTCGGCATCGCGGCCCTGGGCGCGGAAGTGAAGCCTCGATCCCTTCGGCGCCTTTATGCGCATGACTTTCACCGGGCTTTTGGCGTCCGTCCAGGGCCCCTCGGGCTCGAGCGCGAACTCGATTGTGGAAACGAAGCTCTTGGCGAGTTGCGTGAGCTTCACCGAAGGGCGCGCATGAAGCCCCACTTCGTTTTCAAGGACGATGCTGGCTGTGTGAGGCATGCGGGGTTCCGGCACGATCTTCATGCAATTCTGTCCTTACCCGCCGTTAAGCTCTTCAGCGGTCTGCCGGACCAGACTGAGCGGCGAACCGCCCGAGGCCTCGGCGGCCGCGATGACCGACCCCTCGACGATCGGCGCATTGCACACGACCACGCGATCGCGTCGCTCGCTCGACAGCATCTCGACCGCCATCTCGCTGTTGGTCTCCGCCCCGCCGAGGTCGACCAGAATCACGACCCCGGCCTCGGACCACGCGCGGTCGATGGCTCCCAGAATATGTTCCACCGACGTTCCGAGACCGCCGGCCGAATCGCCACCCGTGAAGGCGAGCGGTACGGCATCTCCCACCATCTGGCGAACCATGTCGGCCGCACCCTCGGCGATCTTGGGCGAATGCGAGACGATGACGATGCCGACCTTCGCCATCAGTTCAAATCCCATTCGTCGCAAATCGCGCCGATCATCAGCGCGCAGGATCGGGCGCCAGGATCGACATGACCGATCGAACGGTCTCCCAGAAAAGAGGCGCGCCCCCGCGTTGCCCTGACTGGCGCGGTGGCTTCGGCTGCGGCCTTTGCCGCCGCAGCGATCTCGGCCGGTGCAGCGCCGGACGCCGTTGCGTCCCGGGCCGGGACCAGCACGTCGATCATGGTCTTCTGCCCCACATCCGACTTGCCGCGCGCCTTCAGGGCCAGGATGGCCGCGTCGAACGCGGCACTGAAATCTGCGCGGCTTGGATCCGGCGGCAAGGACTTGCCGAGTTCGATCGCAAAGGTCCCGTAGAGCGGACCCGACGCGCCGCCGACCTTCATCACGAGTTGCATTCCGGCCGCCTTCAATACCTCGCCCGGCGTTTTGCCGGCCTGTTTGGGCAGGTCCGCCAGCACCGCCTCCATGCCGCGCTTCATGTTGAGGCCATGGTCGCCGTCTCCGATCGCCTGGTCGAGCCCGGTCAGCTCCTCCGTATGGCCGATGATGACTCTGGCGGCCGCTTCGACCAGTCGCTCCATTGTCATGCCATTCCCCATCGGCTTCCTCCTCAGCCCCGCACCCGCCGGCCCGCCGCGTCGAAGAGCAGCGGGTCGGCAAAGGTCACCGAGACGCAATCCCCCGGACCCAATGCCTCGGCAGGCTCGACCAGCGTCACCAGCGACGCCCCGTCGAGATCGATATGCAGGTGGTTCTGATCACCAAGATGCTCGACACGGCTGATCCGGCCGTCGGCATGGCCATTCGCGCGTCGAACCCTCAGGTGTTCCGGCCGCAATCCCAAGCGTCACGGCCTCCTTCGGCAGGGGCAGGTCCGGGAAGACGGTGCGCGGGCAGAAAGTTGATGGCCGGGTTGCCGAGCCGGCTCGCCACATAGGCGCTGGCAGGGTCGCCATAGACCTCGCGTGGGGTCCCGACCTGCACGAGCCGACCGGCCTCGAGCACGCCGACCCTGGTCGGCCAGCGTCATCGCCTCGATCTGATCGTGCGTGACATAGACCATGGTGGCACCCAGGTCGCGCTGGATGTGCTTGAGTTCCAGCCGCAGGTCGGCGCGAAGCTTTGCGTCGAGTGACGAGAGCGGCTCGTCCATGAGGTAGACCGAAGGCTCTCGGACCAGCGCGCGACCGATGGCAACCCGCTGCATCTGCCCCCCGGAAAGCCGGGTTGCCGAATTAGCCAGCTTGTCCTCGATCCGAAGCAGCTTGGCGACCTGTTGGACCCGCATCTTGATGGCTGGTTCGGCCATGGGGCGGAGCGGCGAGCGGAGCGGGAAAAGCGAGATTGTCGAAGACAGTCAGGTGGGGATACAGCGAATATTGCTGGAACACGAAGGCCACGTCGCGCGCCGCAGGCGGCATCCGGGTAACGTCGATCCCGGCGATGGCGATGCGTCCGGCATCGGGGCGCTCGATGCCGGCGATGAGGCGGAGCGTCGTGGTCTTGCCGCTGCCGGTCGGGCCGAGCAGCACCACGAATTCGCCATCCGCCACCGCGAGGGACAGATCCGCGACGGCGCTCACGGCACCAAACCGCTTGGAGATGCGTTCGAGCGCGACCTCAGCCATGCCCGACCCCCGCAATTCGATCCAGCGCGCGGCCCCCGGCGGCCTCGAAAAGGGCAATCCGATCGGGATCGAAGATCGAGGCCGACGTTGCTTCCCTCGGCGACCGGGGTCGCAGCGAGGAGCCGGACGCGAACATGTCCCAACTCGGTGCGCACGGTCACGATCTGCGTCGTGCCGAGATAGTCGGACCCGTAGACTTCGCCCCGTAGCGTGCCTTCGTCCGACAAGATCACGTTCTCCGGGCGAATGCCGAGAACGTACTCGCCGTCCGGATGGCCGTTCGCCAAGAGCTGAATTTGTTGAGCTCGGCCCGCCAGCAGGATCGTATCCGAGCCCTTCGGTATCGGGCCGCGGAACGGTAGAAGATTCATCGGTGGCTGCCCGATGAAATCGGCCACGAACAGGCTCGCCGGCCTGTCATAGATCTCCTGAGGCGGCCCAAGCTGCTCGACGATCCCATCGTTCATGACCGCGATCGTATCGGCCATCGACATGGCTTCGAGCTGATCGTGCGTGACATAGACCGTGGTGGCGCCGAGCCTATCGTGCAGCGCCCGCAGTTCGCCGCACATCAGGTGACGGAACTCGCTGTCGAGCGCCCCGAGCGGCTCGTCCATCATGAAGGCCTGCGGCTCGCGCACGATGGCACGGCCGAGCGCGACGCGCTGACGGTCGCCGCCCGAAAGCCCGCCAACCGGGCGGTCGAGCAACGGCGTGATGCGAAGAATCCGGGCCGCTTCCTCGACCCGGCGGCGGATGTCGGCGCGGGGCGTCCCGATGTTCTTGAGCGGGTAGGCGATGTTGTTGCGAACGCTCATGTGCGGGTAGAGCGCGAACAGCTGGAACACCATGGCGATGTCCCGCGCGGAGGCCCGCTTGAAGGTTACGTCCTCGCCCCCAAGGCTGATCGATCCGGCGGTGGGAAGTTCAAGGCCGGCGATCATGCGCAGCGTCGTGGTCTTGCCGCAGCCCGAGGGCCCGAGCAGACAGAAAAAGGCTCCGTCCTCGACCGTGAAGGTCGATTTGCGAACGGCCTGGAAGCCGCCGAAGGACTTTTGCAGGTTCTGAACGCGGATCTCGGCCATAGTGCTACTCCGGGAACTTCGATCCGACGATGAAGAGCACCGTGCCGGCGAGCGTCACGGCGAAGGAATAGCCGTAAAGCTCGATCGAAAACGGCTGCATCAGCATGACGATTCCGGCAACGATCAGCAGGGTCGCGAGGTTTTCGGCGACCGCGCGCGGCGACCGCCACCACGCGGCAGCCCTGCGGGACGATGGCCCAGGATGTGAGGCGTCGGTCATTTGCGCACGGCCCCGAACGTGATGCCGCGCAGCAGATGCTTGCGCAGGAGCACCGTGAAAAGCACGATGGGGATAAGGAACAGCGTCGTAGCCGCGGCCACCGCCGGCCAATCCTGGCCGCCTTCCCCGATGATGAAGGGAATGAACGGGGGCGTGGTTTGTGCCTCGCCCGATGTGAGCAGCACCGCGAAGGCATATTCGTTCCAGGCGAAGATCATGCAGAAGATCGCCGTCGCGGCGATGCCGGTCGCGGCCTGCGGCAGCACCACCTTGCGAAAGGCTTGCAGCCGGGTATAGCCGTCGATCATGGCGGCCTCTTCGTATTCCCGCGGGATTTCGTCGATGAAGCCCTTCAGAAGCCACACCGCGAGCGAAACGTTGACGGCCGTGTAGAGCAGCACCATGCCGAGCCTGCGTGTCGGTCAGGCCGAGCTGCCGGTACATCAGGTAGATCGGGATCGCGACCGCGATCGGCGGCATCATCCGCGTCGACAGGATGAAGAATAGCAGGTCATCCTTGAGCGGCACGCGAAAGCGGGAGAACCCATAGGCCGACAGCGTGCCGAGCCCGACCGCGAGAACCGTCGAACAGACTGCGATGATGATGGAATTGACGAAGCGCGGCGAGAACTTCGAGGCGGACACGACCACCATGCCATGCTGGCGGGCGATGGTTTCGCAGGTGCCGTCCGGCGCCGGCAGGCTGTTCAGGTAGTCGCGGGTCTGGCGCGAGCGGGTCGTGAACAGGTTGCAATAGCCTTCCAGCGAAGGCTGGAACAGGAACTTCGGCGGATAGCTGATCGCGTCCGACGGACGTCTTGAAGGCGGTCAGGCCGATCCACAGCAGCGGCACCATGGTGACGACCGCGTAGAGGATCACAACGACGCCGGCGACACGCTTGATCGCCGTGGTCGGCTCGACCACCGAATGGGCCGCTGCGGTCGCGTGAGTGGCGCTCATCTGGCCTTCACCCTGTTCAGCACCTTGACGTAGATGTTGGCTAGGCCGAACACCGTGACGAAGAGAATGATGGCGAGCGCCGAAGAATAGCCGGTCCGCCACTTCTCGAAGGCCTCGCGCTTCAGGGTGATCGACACGACCTCGGTCGTGGATCCCGGGCCGCCCCCGGTCAGCAGGTTGACCATGTCGAACATCTTGAAGTTCTCGATGCCGCGAAACAGCACCGCCAGCATGATGAACGGCAGCGCCATGGGGATCGTGATGGTCCAGAACTGGCGCCACTTGGAGGCCCGGTCGACCTCCGCCGCCTCATAGATGTAGTCGGGAATAGACCTCAGGCCCGCGAGACAGATCAGCATCACGTACGGCGTCCACATCCAGGTATCGACCAGGACGATGGCCCAGGGTGTCAGATGGACGTCGCCAAGCATCTGGAACGACGACGCAGGCACACCGGTGAAGAACGATACGGCGTAGTTGAAGAGACCTGTCTGCGGCTGGTACAGAAAGGTCCAGAAGTTCCCGACCACTGCCGGCGACAGCATCATGGGCAGCAGGATCACGGTGGTCCAGAATCCGTGATGTCGGAACTTCTTGTCGATCAGCCAGGCGAGCATGAAGCCAAGCAGGGTCTGCAGCACGATGGTGGCGATGACGAAACGTGCCGTCACCTGCATGGCGGCCCACACGTCCGGGCTGGAGAGAATGTCGCGGTAGAACTGCAGCCCTATGTCGAGCAGCGGCGCGTTCGGCCGATTGGCCCGATAGTTCGTGAAGGACAGCCTGACCGTCCAGATCAGCGGGAAGACGTTGATCGCGAGCAGGAGCAGGATGGTCGGCGCGATGAACGCCCAAGCGACGGCACGATCCGACAGTCCGGGAATGCGGCGCGAGGCGACCAGGCGCTGCGGTGCGCCGGAGCGGGTCGCGAGGCGTTGCGGTTCGATGGAAACGTCCATTCGGGGCTCGCGCAGGGCTCTTGGTGTCAGGTAACCGCACGAAGAAGGGGCGACCCCTCATCCGGTCCTTCGGACCAGACGAGGGGTGACCCGGTTTAGGTCTTACCCTCTTCTTTGAAGACCTTCTCCCAGTCCTTGACCAAAAGGTCCAAAGCTTCCTTGGCGGTACCCTTGTCGGCGACCACGTAGTCATGGACGCGCTTTTGCATGTCGAGCAGCAGCTCGGCATAGGAAGGCTCGGCCCAGAAGTCCTTGACGATCTCCATGGACTTGACGAAGTCAGGCGCGAAGGGCGCGCTCTTCAGGAAGCCTGGCGCCTGGACCACGGCTTTGTGGGCCGAATAGCCGCCGAGTTCCCACCATTTCTGCTGCACGGCCGGCTGCGCGAACCATTTGATGTAGCGCAGCGAGTCGTCCCGCTTGTCCGAATAGGACACGACGGAGATCCCCTGGCCGCCGAGCTGGGTGAAATGGCCGTTGGGACCGGCCGGATTGACGAAGAAGCCGATCTTGTCGCCGCCGACGTTCGGGTCCTTGTAGAGGCCCGGGAAGAAGGCAAACCAGTTCATCTGCATGGCCACCTGCCCGGATTTGAAAGCGTCCAGGCCTTCGGACATATAGGCATTGGTCATGCCGGGCGGCGTGCAGCACTTGTAGAGGTCCTTGTAGACCTCGAGGCCCTTAACGGCGCCCGGGGAATTGACCACGCCCTCCATGCGATACGGCTTCTTCGGATCGTCATAGTCGAAGCCATAGTTGTACATGGCATTGGTGACGCCCATCGTGATCCCCTCCGAGCCGCGCTCGGTGAAGATGTAGGCTCCGTAAACCTTCTTGCCGTCGATCTCCCGGCCCTGGAAGAACTTGCCGACCTGGATCAACTCATCATAGGTCGTGGGCGGCGCCAGATCGCGGCCATATTGCTTCTTGAACTCGGCCTGCAGCTCGGGACGCGCGAACCAATCCTTGCGATAGGTCCAGCCGACGGCGTCGGCCATGGCCGGCAGGGCCCAATAGTTCGGCGTGTTCTTCGGCCATTCCGCATAACCCAGCACCGTCGCCGGCATGAAGTCGTCCATCGAGATCTTTTCCTTCTCGAAGAAGTCGTTCAGCTTGACGTAGTGACCGTTCTCGGCCGAGCCGCCGATCCATTGGCTGTCGCCGATGATGAGATCGCAAAGCTTGCTGTGGGTATTGAGTTCATTCAAGAACCGGTCGGCGTAGCTGGTCCAGGGCACGAATTCGTACTTCATCTCGATGCCGGTCTGGGCCGTGAAGTCCTTTCCGAGTTCGACGAGGGCATTGGCCGGATCCCAGGCAGCCCAGCAAAGCGTGAGCGATTTAGCCTGCGCGTGTGCGTGCCCGGCGAAGGCCATGCCAGTCACAACGGCAGCCAACAGATGTTTCCATTTCATCGCAACCTCCCTGCGCCTCGTTCGAGCGAGGCCGTTGATCGCCGCTAGGCGCGGCGGCGAATGCGGCGTTTCCAGAGGAGCGGGTTGAGACCGCTTGTTAAGTGATTTTGTTCAGTAGAACGATGTTTACTTAACAGCGCAAGCGATTTTTCGATGCGTTCCGCTGCTTGACCCTGGCGGGCATTGTCATGGGGACCGAGCGCGAGCGCCGGTCCAGCGAAGGCGACCCAGAAGCTCGCGCGGCCTTGGCCGCTTCCCGAGGTTGCTCGAGCTGATCCGCCCCCTGCACTACCAACACTCGGCACTCAAGGGCCAAAGCTGACGCACTTCCCTCAACACCGCGTTCGCCACGCGTCTCGGGGTTCATGGCACCGCCTGAACAGGGTAGGCTCAGTGGCGGCGACGATCCCGTGTTTCGAGACCTATTCGGCCGCCATGGGCTTTGCTTCGGGGGCCAAAGGCACAGCCGGTCGCGACGAGGGCGGTGCGAAACGAAGAACGAGAAGCCGGATCGTGACGTAGAACACGGGTGTCAGGAACAGGCCGAAGAACGTCACCCCGAGCATGCCGGCAAAGACCGCCGTGCCGAGCGCCTGCCGCATCTCGGCGCCTGGCCCGGTCGCAACCGCGAGCGGCACCACGCCGAGGATGAAGGCGAGCGCTGTCATTATGATGGGCCGCAGGCGCAGCCGGCAGGCTTCGATCACGGCCGCGATCGGGTCCTTGCCCTGCTGGGCTTCGGCGTCCCGTGCGAATTCGACGATCAGGATGGCGTTCTTGGCCGCCAGACCGACCAGCACCACCAGCCCGATCTGCGTCAGGATGTTATTGTCTTGCGCGCGCAGCATGACGCCAACCAGCGCCGACAACACGCTCATCGGGACGATCAGGATGATCGCCAGCGGCAGCGTCCAGCTTTCATATTGGGCCGCGAGCACCAGGAACACGAAAAGGACCGAGAGGGCGAAAATGAAGCTTGCCGTGTTGCCGGTCGAGCGCTCCTGGAAAGCGAGCTCGGTCCACTGCGTATCCATGCCGGCCGGCAGGTTCTGCCTGGCGAGTTGCTCCATCGTCGCGAGCGCCTCCCCCGAGGACACGCCGGGAGCGGGACCACCCTGCAACGGGACGGACGTATACATGTTGTACCGTTGGATAAGGTCCGCCCCATTCACCAGACGGATCTCGGCCAGGGTCCCGAGCGGCACGAGCGCCCCGCTGGCCGATCGGACGCGCAATTGATTGATGTCGTTCTCGTCGAGCCTGAACTGCTGATCGGCCTGCGCACGCACCTGGTAGACGCGCCCGAACGCATTGAAGTCGTTCACATAGGCCGTGCCGAGATTGAACTGCAATGTTTCGAAGATGTTCGAGATCGGCACATTGAGGACCTGCGCCTTCTGCCGATCGATGGCGAGATAGATTTGCGGCGAGCTGTTCGAAAAGGTCGTATAGACGCCGGCGAGCTTCGGGTTCTGCCTCGCCTTGCCCATGAGGTCATAGGTCGAGGCGAGCACGCGGCCGACCTCGGCGCCGATTTTCTCCTGAACCATCATCTTGAAGCCGCCCGATGTCCCGATGCCGCGGACGGGCGGCGGCGGCACCACGATGATGAAGGCCTCCTCGATCGGCTGCAGCCGGACGAACAGGTCCTTGATGATCGAGTTCGCGGTCTGGCCGGCCTTGAGCCGTTCCTCGAAGGGCTTGAAGGGTACGAAGACCACGGCCGAGTTGGTGGCGTTGGTGAAGGTCGCGCCCGAAAAGCCCGCGAAGGCGACCGCGTTGAGTGCGCCCGGCGTGTCCCGCACGATGTCGGAGACGCGGCGCGTCACGGCGTCGGTGCGCGACAGCGATGCGCCGTCGGGCAATTGCACGACGACGATCGCGTATCCCTGGTCGAGCGCCGGGATGAAGCCGCTCGGCACGTGCGCCCCGACCCACACGGTCCCGGCAAGCAAGCCCGCATAGACGGGCAGCACCAGCAGCTTGCGCCGTACCGCGACGCCGACGACCGCGGCATAGCCGTTGGCGGTGCGGTCGAAGCCGCGGTTGAACCCGCCCGCGAGCCGACCAAACAGCCGGCTTACGAAGTTGCGGGAAGCGCCGTGAGCGTCACGCGGCTTGAGCAGAATGGCGGCAAGCGCCGGAGACAACGTCAGCGAGACGAAACACGATATGACGGTGGAGACCGCGATGGTCAGCGCGAACTGCCGGTAGAACTGGCCCGTAATTCCGGGAACGAATGCGGTCGGCACGAAGACCGCGACCAGAACCAGCGCGATGGCCAGCAGCGCGCTGCCGACCTCGTCCATGGTTTTATGCGCAGCTTCCCGCGGCGACAGGCCGGCCGCGATGTTGCGCTCGACGTTCTCCACCACCACGATGGCGTCGTCCACCACGATGCCGATGGCCAGCACCAGGCCGAACAGGGTCAGGGTGTTGAGCGAGAAGTTCAGCGCCGCCATGGCCGAGAACGTGCCGATCAGCGACACCGGGATGGCCACGATCGGGATCAGCGCCGTGCGCCAGCTCTGCAGAAAGACGATGACCACGATGATGACGAGGCCGATTGCTTCGAACAGGGTCTTGTAGACCTCGTTGATCGATTGCCGGATGAACTCGGTCGGATTGTAGACGATCGTATATTCCAGGCCGCGCGGGAAATCCTGCGACAGCCGGTCCATGGTGCTCACGATCTGCTTGGCCGAATCGAGTGCGTTGGTGCCCGGTCGCTGAAAGATCACCAGCGCCACGGCGGGCTTGCCGCCGAGGTACGAGTTGGTCAGATAGTCCTGAGCGCCGAGTTCCACGCGCGCGACATCCTGCACCCGTACCAGCCGCCCGTCCGGCGTCGAGCGGACGATGATGGCGCGGAACTGGCGGGGATCGTCGAAGCGGCCCTGCGTGGTTACCGTGAACTGGAAGGCGCTCCCCTTCGTCACCGGCTCCTGGCCGAGCGCGCCTCCCGAAACCTGGACATTCTGCTCCTGGATGGCCCGGACCACGTCGCCCGAGGTCATGCCGAAAGCTGCCAGCTTGTCCGGATCCAGCCAAATCCGCAGCGAATATTGCCGTTCACCGAAGATCGTGAGATCGCCCACGCCGTTCAATCGCAGCAACTCGTCCCGGACATTGTTGCGTGCATAGTTGGAAACGTAGAGCTGATCGAAGGTATTGTCGGGCGAAAGCATGTGCACGACCATCATCAGGTCAGGCGATGACTTGAGGGTGGTAATGCCGAGCCGCTTGACTTCGTCCGGCAAGCGCGGCGTCGCGATCGCGACGCGATTCTGAACCAGCACCTGGGCGGTGTCGAGATTGGTGCCGAGCTTGAACGTTATCGTTATCGACAGATTGCCGTCCCCCGTCGAATAGGACGACATGTAGATCATGTTCTCGACGCCGTTGATCTCCTGTTCGATCGGAGTCGCCACGGTTGCCGCCACCGTCTTGGCATCGGCGCCCGGATAGCTCGCCCGCACCACGATGGTGGGCGGCACGATGTCGGGATATTGCGCGATCGGGAGACCCAGATAGGCGATCGCGCCGACGATCACGAGCACCACGGCCAATACGGTGGCAAAGATCGGCCGCTCGATGAAGGCGTGGGTGAACTTCATGGCGCAGGCCCTCTCGTCAACCGCCCGGGCCTCGAACAGGCGGCAGTTCCGTCATTTTGGGCTGCACTTCGACACCCGGTCGAACCCGCATCAGGCCGTTGACCACGATCGTCTCGTCCCCCTTGAGCCCCTCGCGGATCACGCGATAGCCGTCGATCCGCGGCCCCGGCCTCACGGGCCTGACCGCCACCTTGTTGTCGGGCCCGACCACGAAAACGATGCGGCGGTCCTGATCGGTGCCGAGCGCCTCGTCCGGAACGAGAATTCCCTTGTAGGACTTGGTTCCTGCGATCGAGATGCGGCCGAACAGGCCGGGCGTCAGGGCGAAGTTCTTGTTGTCGAGGATCGCGCGTCCGCGCATCGTCCCACTGGCCTGATCGAGGCGAATGTCGACGAAATCGATGCGACCCTTGTGGGTCGGCTCGCTCTCTCCGGTGAGCGCGACCGCCACCTCCCGGGATCCGCCTTTGGTGGGCTTAACTCCGGGAACGAAGTCGTTCAGGTAGTCGAGGAACGACCGCTCGTCGGCGTCGAAATAGAAATAGATCGGATCCAGTGACACGACTGTGCTGAGCAGCGTGTCGTTGGCACTGATCAGATTGCCCACCGAAACCAGGCGCCGCGAGATGCGGCCCGCGATGGGAGACCGGATCTCGGTGAACTCGAGGTCGAGTTGGGCCCGAGCGAGAGTCGCTTGTGCCTTGTCCAAACTGGCACGGGCGGAAAGTGAAGCTTGACGGCGTTGATCGGCGTTCTGCTCGGTAATGTTGCCGGATTTGCGCAGCGTGTCGGCCCGTTCGAGATCGGTGGACGCGAAGTCGAGCGCGGCCTTGGCCGAAGCGAGGCCGGCCCTGGCGTCGTCGAGCGCGTCCCGATAGGATCGCTGATCGACAGTGAACAGCAGGTCGCCCTGCCGGACGAGTGCGCCATCCGTGAAATGGACCGCATCGAGGTAGCCGGACACGCGGGCCCGGAGATCGACTGTGTCGACCGCGTCGAACCGGCCTATGAAATCGTCGCGCTCGACAATGTCCTTGACCACCGGTCTCGCCACGGAGACGGGTGGCGGGGGTGCGTTCTGGGCCGAACTCGGCCCTCCAAAAAGGGTGGCAACAACAGCCAGAACCGGTAGGGCGATCGTGGCGATCATCCGCGCGGACGTTCGCCGGACCTTGGATTTGCCTTCGGCCTGCATGGTCCCACTCCCGAAGCTGAGAATCGCCAGCGCGGTCGGGCCTGGAACGGCGCGAGCGCCGCAACCCTGTTTCATCCCGCTCGTAAGCTCACCTGGCCGGAAGCCCTCGTGGGCGCATCGGCACTGTCTCGGCCGGTCGGACGCCGGGATCGAATTCTGAAACACGTATAGCTTAGCTGGTTCGAGATGGCCAACAGCTTTGACCCGCACGCTCGTGCGATGCGGGTGCGCCCCCCTGCTCCTCGAGATCGTCGGGCACTGGCCGGATTTTCGACGCTTTGGTCGAGGGCATGTCAGCGCAGGTGCGCACTGGGAGGGCGCCCCAGGCTGCAGGTCCGGGTGAGCGTGGAGCGCAGCGCCCGGACGCTGGACCATCACGCATCGACGTAGATCCCGTGGCTTGATCCCGAAGCGCGGCAACGCACGGGCGAATTTGCATTGACCGGCGTTCGGCGCGCTCCTAGCCTCGCTGCCGGCGAACAGACCCGTCAGGGCGTCGCTGCCGCATTCCGGCCAACACGCCTCGGGAGGAAATGGTGAAGAAAGCCCTTTTTGCACTCGCTGCCGTCGCAATCGGCATGGGGTCCATGCTTGGCAGCGCGCAGGCCCAAAACAAGAAGTTCACGATCGCGCTGATACCTGGCCTCACGACGGACGCGTTCTACATCACCATGCGCAAGGGCGCCGAGGCCGCCGCAAAGGCGGTGGGGGCCGATCTCGTCTTCCAGGGCGCGCCGGATTTCAACCCGGTGACGCAAACCCCGGTCTTGGACGCCGTGATCGCCCGCAAGCCTGACGCGATCCTGATCGCACCGACCGACAAGGTGCAACTGGTGCAGCCGCTCAAGAAGGCCGCCGATGCAGGGATCCCGGTGATCACGGTAGATACGTTCATCGGCACCGGCAATTATCAGACCGGCTCGGGGGATGCCGACTTCCCGCTCTCCTATATCGCGTCCGACAACGTTCTCGGAGGCAAGATGGCGGCCCGCGCGCTCGCCAAGGCGATCGGCGACAAGGGCAAGGTCTATGTGTCCAACGTCAAGCCGGGCGTCTCGACGACCGACCAGCGCGAAGAGGGCTTTAAGGACGAGATGAAGTCCCACCCCGGCATCCAGGTGCTGCAGACGCAGTTCAACGACGATGATGCCAACAAGGCGGCCTCGCAGTTCCAATCCGTCTACGCGCGCAATTCCGATCTCGCCGGCGTGTTCGGGGCCAACCTGTTCTCGGCGCTCGGTGCTGCCAACGGGGTCCAGCAGGCCGGCCAGAGCGGCAAGGTCAAGGTGATGGCCTTCGATGCCCCGACCTCGATGATGGACAACATCAAGACGGGGCTGATCGAAGCCACCATCGCGCAACATCCGGCCGAGATAGGCTACTTCGGTGTGATGGCGGCCTATGCTCATCTCACGGGCCAGTCTATCCCGACCACGATCGGCACCGGTTTCACCGTGATGGACAAGTCGAACATCGACCAGCCCGAGATCGCCAAGTTCATCTACAAGGACTGAGGACACCGTCCGGGGCGCAACCGCTGATCCCTTCACCTTCGCGGGTGAAGGGATCGGCCTTGTCTTCCCAACACCTGCAACACGGCTCTTCGGAACGACAATGGCCCCGAGCAGTTCCTTCGAGCGGAGTGGCCCATGTCCGCCCCAACCGTGACGGACAGGAGCGCGCCGCGTGCGTCGGGCGGCCCGTCCCGCCTGCTTGTCTGGATCGCATCGACGCGGGCCTGGCTGTTCCTGGCCTTGCTGCTCATCGTGTTCGAGACCTGGGCGCGCGTCAGCTACGGCGTGAGCTTCGTGCTGTCGAGCTACAACGCCCAATCCATCGCGGTCTTCGCGGTGGCCCCGCTGTTGCTGGCGCTCGGCGAAACCTTCGTGATCATCGCTGGCGGGATCGACCTGTCGGTGGGTTTCATCATGGGCCTCTCGGCCGTCGTCGCGGCCCACGCGACCAACGCGGCCGGAGGCTGGACCTCGCCCTTCCCGGCCATGCTGGCCGGCATCCTGGCGGGATTGGCGGTTGCGCTGGTGCCCGGCGCGGTCAACGGATGGCTGATCTCCAAGCTGAAGGTGCCGCCGTTCATCGGCACGCTCGGCATGTTCGGCGTGGCGCGCGGCGCGGCTTTTCTGCTTGCCAAGGGCACCACCGTCCCGGTTTCCAATGCGTGGTTCGCGGCGCTCGGCAACGGCCGGGTGCTCGGCTTTCCCATCGTCGTGATCGTCGCCGCGCTGTTCGTGCTTCTCATGCATTATCTGCTGAGCCAGACGCGCTTCGGCCAGCACACCTATGCGGTCGGGGCGAGCGAACAGGCAGCGCTGCGGGCTGGCATCGGGGTCGGCCGGCACACCCGAAAACTGTACTTGCTGTCGGCTTTCTGCGCCGGTCTCGGCGGCGTGCTTTATGCGGCGCGCTTCACGGCGGGCGCAGCGCAGGCTGGCGAGCCGCTCCTGCTCGATTCGATCGCCGCGGTGGTCATTGGTGGCGCGAGCCTGTTCGGCGGCTCGGGAACGATCCTTGGAACGGTCGCGGGAGCGCTGGTGATCGCGGTCATCCAGTATGGACTGGTGTTCATCGACGTCGAGCCGTTCTGGCAATTCGTCGCGGTCGGGGTCGTCATCATCATCTCGGTTCTGGTGGATCAGACCCAGCGCAAGATCGGCGGAGAACGGTGATGAGTGCCCTGCCCTCCTCCTCGCTCCAGCCGATCCTCGAGGTGCGGAGCGTGTCCAAGCGCTTTGGCGGTGTCGAGGCCCTCAAGGGCGTGTCCCTGGCCCTCTACCCCGGCGAGGTCGTGGCCCTGGCGGGCGACAATGGCGCCGGCAAGTCGACTCTCACAAAGATGATCTCGGGCGTTTACGCAGCCGATGACGGCGAGATCAGGCTGGACGGCGAAGCCGTGCGGTTTTCGACGCCCGAGGCCGCGCGCCAAGCCGGCATCGAGACGATCTACCAGGACCTTGCGCTCGCCGATAACCTTTCGATCGGCGCCAACATCTTCCTGGGCCGCGAGCCGATGCGGCGTGCGCTCGGCATTTTGCCGGTGCTGGACCGAGCCACAATGGCGGCAGCCGCGAAGGACACGATGGCGCGCCTCGACTTCCATGTCGACCGGCTCGACGCACCCGTCGGCCGGTTCTCGGGCGGCCAGCGGCAAGCGGTTGCTATCGGCCGGGCTATCTTCTGGAATGCCCGGGTCATTCTAATGGACGAGCCGACCGCGGCCCTGGGTGTACCGGAGCAGCGCAAAGTCCTGGCCCTCATCCAGAGCCTCAAGGCGCAGGGTCGCGCGGTGATTTTCATCAGCCACAACCTCCTGGACATTTTTGCGGTTGCGGACCGGATCGTGGTCCTGCGTCGCGGCAGCCTTGCGGGGGAGCGCCGGACCGAGAACACGACGCATGACGAAGTGGTCAAGCTCATGATCGGCGGTTGAGCTTCCGCGGCATGCGCCAACAACGTCGGGAGAACATGCATGTGGGGATTGGACGGGCGCACCATCCTGGTCACGGGCGCGAGCGGCGGCATCGGTGGCGCAACTGTGCGGCAACTCGTAGCCGCCGGGGCAAGCGTTATCGCCAGCGGTCGCAGCACGCAGGCCCTGGATGCTCTCGCCGGCCAGGCGGGCTGCCGGACCCTGCCCTTTGACCTGACGTCCGAGGAAAGTATCCGTGCGGCGCTGGAGGGACTGGACCTCTGGGGCGTGGTCAATTGCGGCGGCTTCGGCGGCGAGATCGCAACCCCGATGGACACCGAGATCGCTGTGTTCGACAAGGTGATGGCGATCAACGCCCGTGGGGCGCTGCTTGTCACCAAATACGCCTCGCAGTCGATGATCCGGCTTGGCAAGGGGGGATCGATCGTCAACGTATCGAGCCAGGCGTCTCTCGTGGCCTTGCGGGGTCATATCTCATACGGGTCCTCGAAAGCCGCGCTGGACAACATCACGCGCGTTTCCGCCCTTGAGCTCGGCAAGTACAACATCAGGGTCAACAGCGTGAACCCGACCGTTGTCATGACGGACATGTCCGCTTTCTATTGGGGAAGGCCCGAGATCGAGACGCCCTTCCTGCAGCAGATGCCCCTGGGGCGCTGGGCGACCGAGGACGAGATCGCCGCCCCGATCGTTTTTCTGCTCGGCGACGGCGCCTCGATGATTAGCGGCGTCTAGCCTGCCGATCGACGGCGGGTTCACGGCCTGCTGACCTGTGGCAATCGGGCGGGCGGCGCTGCCGGGGCGTGACGGCGTTCGACACCTTGTCGACGATCCACGCCGCGCCAAATCATTGACCGGCCAGGTTCTGCACCAATACCTCGTTGAAGTGATCGGGCTCCGACATCTGGGGCGCATGCCCAGCCTCGGGAAACTCGACAAGTTTCGCCCCCGGGATCGCCTGGGCGGCCGCCCGGCCGAGTTCAGGGTAGTGGCCCAGTTTGGCCTGGACAGCGGGCGGTGCCAACTCCTTCCCGATCGCGGTGATGTCCTTCTGTCCGATCATGAGCAGTGTTGGGACGGCGATGTCGGGCAGGCGATGCACGACCGGCTGCGTGAGGATCATGTCGTAGAGGAGGGCCGAGTCCCAGGCGACCTCGGTCTTGCCGGGCCCGTTGTTGAGGCCGGCCAGCATCTGCACCCAAAACTCGTAGCGCGGCTCCCATCGTCCGGCGAAGTAGGTCGTCCTCTCGTAATTGCGGATCGAGTCGGCACTCGTCTTCAACTCGCGGGCATACCACTGCTCGATGGAGATGGGCGGCACGCCTTTGGCGCTCCAGTCTTCCAGCCCGATCGGATTGACGAGGACCAAACGCTCGACCTCACGAGGATAGAGCAGCGTATAATGCGCCGCGAGCATGCCACCGGTCGAGTGCCCGATGACGATCGGCTTCCTGATTCCAAGCACGGAGAGGAGATCATGCGTGTTCTGGGCGAGCTGGTGGAAGGTGAACTGGTAGGCGGCCGGTTTGGAAGACTTGCAGAACCCGATCTGATCCGGCGCGATCACGCGGTATCCAGCACCCGACAGGGCCTTGATCGTGGTGTCCCACGTCGCTGCGCAATAGTTCTTGCCATGCAGGAGCACCGCTACGCGTCCATTGCCATGCAGGGGCTGAACGTCGAGGTAGGCCATGGTCATCGGCTGTCGCTGCGAGGTGAATGCAAACTGCTGAACCGGATAAGGGTACTCGAACCCCTGCAGCTCCGGACCATAGGTTCTGCCCTCGGCCGGTTGGGACTGGCTGCACGCCGGAGTGGTCAGCGACTCCTGAAGCACAGCCATCAACGCGCCGAGAACGATGAGCTTTCGAGCAAGGAACATGGGTCTGGAATTCACTTCTGAATCGCACTTCTACTTCGGTTCACGGGTCAGGAGTCGAAGCGTCTGCGGGTCCCGCTCACCGGCGGAGAAGCGATCGAGGGCCAGTCCGAACAGGGAAGCCCGATCAACAGCGGCCGCTTCGAACAGTGTCATGGAGGAGCGAAACTTCAGATCGTCGGGCGATCCAAAAATGTCGTGCAGCGAGCGTCCGCCTGATTCGAGAATCGTTCGGGTACAGAGGTTCAAGCGCGGACCCAACACTTCATGCGCGAGGTAGGCCCTCGCCTCGCGGATCGAGCCGATCCCATAGAACTGCGCGGTCGGGGAATGACCGAGGTCGCGCAATTGGGGGAAGACGAACCACATCCAGTGGCTTCGCTTTCGAGCCGCCTTAAGCTCTTCAATCACCGTGTTGAAGACCGGCGCCTGGGCCGTGACGAACCGCTCCAGATCGAACGGATCTTCGGTCATGATCTAGCCCTTCGGGAGTTCCGAGGCTTGGCGCGCGGCGGTTCGGCGTCCAGTTCTATCCAGGTCGGCGCGTGATCGCTGGATTTCTCCCATCCGCGCACATTCCGATCGACACCGGCTCCGCCGAGGCGAGCGGCAAGTGCCGGGCTGAGCAGGAGATGATCGATGCGCAGGCCGGCATCGCGCCCATAGGCATTCCGGAAATAATCCCAGAAGGTGTAGATGCGCTCGCCCGGATGAAGCGCGCGGAGCGCGTCGGTCCAGCCTTGGCCAACAAGCCCGCGGTATGCCTCGCGCACCTCCGGCCGAAACAGCGCATCGTCTACCCAGCGCTCCGGCTTGTAGACGTCGAGATCGGTCGGCATCACGTTGTAATCGCCGGCAAGCACGACGGGTGCCTCGGACGCGAGAAGCTCGGCGGCATGCGCGGTCAAACGCTCGAACCAGCGGAGCTTGTACTCGAACTTGGGGCCGGGCGCGGGATTGCCGTTGGGCAGGTAGAGGCACCCGATCACCATGCCGTTCACCATGGCCTCGATGTAGCGGCTATGGGTGTCGTCGGGATCGCCGGGCAGACCGCGCCTTCTTTCGACCGGGTCGGTGCCGCGGGCCAGGATGGCGACGCCGTTCCAGCTTTTCTGCCCGTGCCATATGGCGCCATAGCCGGCTGAGCGAATTGCGGCTTCAGGAAACTTCTCCTGCGGCGCTTTCAGCTCCTGCAGGCAGGCGATGTCGGGCGCAGCCTCCTCGAGCCAACGCAGCAACACAGGAAGCCGGCCGTTTATGCCGTTTACGTTATAGGTTGCGATCTTCATCCAAGCTCAAATTCCCGATCCGCCCTGCTGTTCCTCAGCTTCAGGAATGTTCGAGCCAGCGGGGCCGGTCGGCCTGCCCGGCGTACGGTCCCGTGACGCGGCGTGATGCGGCCTGATCAGAAGACATTCAGCCTGGCCAGCAATGCTCAGTCCGCCCATGCCGCCCGCAAAACCCTGAAAACCTTCCGAGCGGAAGCAATGGAGAACGCCAGCGTTCGACAGTGCGTGCCACGAGCCTCATCATGATGTGACGACGCCCGCTTCATGGGCGTAGACAGCTCCACAATGAAGGCTCGGGACATTGCTCATTGCATCCAACTTGCTGATACTGCTTCGCCGCTCTGACGGGTTCTTGGTCGGATAGACGGACGGCGCGACAAACGCGCTCTCAAGCGAGGGAACGACGCACATGATCAAGGGATTGAGTCTCATCGCCGCAATGGGGTTGATGGTGGTGGGCGCCACCATTTCCGCCAAGGCCGACAAGCTCGACGATATCATCAACTCCGGCAAGCTGCGCTGTGCGGTGACGCTCGATTTCCCGCCGATGGGCTCGCGGGACGCAGACAACAATCCGATCGGGTTTGACGTCGATACTTGCAACGACCTCGCCAAGGCGCTCGGGGTCAAGGCCGAGATCGTCGAGACGCCGTTTCCCCAGCGCATTCCGGCTCTGCTGAGCGGCAAGGCCGATGTCGGCGTCGCCTCCACCTCGAACACCCTCGAGCGTGCCAAGACGATCGGCTTCTCGAACCCTTATTTCGTCTTCAAGTTTTCAATCCTGGCCCGGAAGGGCGCCGGCATCACCAGCTACAAGTCGCAGAAGGGTCATCCGGTCGGGTCGACGGCCGGCACCTACGAGGCGATTGCCCTCGAAAAGGACGTCACCAAATGGGCCGATTCCAAGGGCTCGTTCCACCCTTACCAGTCGCAGGCGGACGTGTTCCTGGCGCTCTCGCAAGGCCAGATCGACGCGACCGACGTGACCTCGACGGTGGCGGCCGCCATTGTGCAATCCGGCAAGTATCCAAACCTGGAAATCACGGGCGACGCGCCCTACCAGTCGGATTACGTTTGTCTGATCGGTCTGCGAGGCGAGCAGGGATTGCTCAATTACCTGAACCTTTTCATCAGCCATCAGGTGCGCGAGGGCCGCTACGAGGAACTCTATAAGAAGTGGGTCGGCGCTGGGTCGGCACCGGACCTCACGGTCCCGGGTGTCTACTGACAGTCCGTGACAGCCTGACCCGGACTCGTGCTGAAATACAGCTTCCACTGGCGGCCCGTCTTCGAGGCCCTGCCGCAGATGCTGGCCGGGTGCCTCGTCACGATCGAGATCACGGCTCTCTCGACCGTGATCGGCATCTTGGCGGGCGTCCTACTCGCCTTGGGACGCACCAGCGGCAGCAAGGCAGCCTCCGGCCTGGCCTCGGCCTGGATCGAGTTCGGGCGGAATACGCCCGGGCTGTTCCAGATCTATCTGGTGTATTTCGGGCTCGGCTCGCTTGGCATCCATCTCAACAGCTATGCGGCGCTGACGGCCGGTATCGCGTTCAACAATGCGAGCTACCTCGCCGAGACGTTTCGCGGCGGATTGAGGGCGATTCCCCCGACGCAGGCCAGGGCCGCCCGGTCCCTCGGAATGTCGGCCGGGCAGGCATTCCGGATGGTCGTTCTTCCGCAGCTTTTCCGGATCGTGTTCTACCCGATCACGAACCAGATGATCTTCGCCCTTCTGATGACGGCTCTCGGCCTTACGGTCGGGCTCGACACCGATCTCGCCGGCGTGACCCAGCGCTTCAACGTCCTGACCTATCGCACCTTCGAATATTTCACCGTCGCGGCGGTGCTGTACTACTTGATTGCCAAGGTCTTGACGCTTGCGGCGCGCCTGCTCGCGTGGCGGCTCTTTCGGTACTGAGCCCGCCGATGTTCAATGCCTCCGTCTCCTTTCACGACATACTGTTCATGCTTCGAGGAGCTGGAACGACGCTGCTGCTCACCTTCTGGGCGGTGCTCGGCGGCACCGTGCTTGGTTTCGGGTTCGGGCTTCTGCGCGCCTCTGCTCCCGGATGGCCTAGCGCCGTGCTCGGGGCGATCCTCGACGTGTTCCGCTCGGTTCCGCTGCTCATCCAGATCATCCTGGCCAATGCCTTCGCGCCCATCATCGGCCTTGACCTCGATGGGTTCACGATCGCCTGCATCGTGCTGGCCGTCTATGGCGCCGCCTATTGCACCGAGATCGTCCGCGCGAGCGTGCTCGCGGTGCCGCCGGTCACGCGGCGTGCCGCCCGCTCCCTTGGCATGACGTGGTCGGACGACCTCTTTGCGATCGTGTTTCCGATGGGGCTCCGGGTCGGACTTCCGAGCTGGATCGGCCTCGCACTGGGCTTGATGAAGGACAGTGCGCTCGTCCTGTGGATTGGCATCATCGAACTGCTGCGATCCTCGCAGATTGTCGTGACCCGCACGCAAGAGCCGCTGCTCGTCCTCGGCATCGCCGGGGCGATCTACTTCCTGATCAGCTTCCCGATCGCCCGCCTCGGTGCCTGGCTCGAACGACGGTGGCAGGACCAATGATTGAGATCCAGGACGTTCACAAGTCCTTCGGCTCGCTCGAAGTGATCAAGGGCGTGAGCATGGCGGTCGACCGCGGCGAGGTGGTCTCGGTAATCGGGGCTTCCGGGTCCGGCAAATCGACCCTGCTCATGTGCATCAACGGCCTCGAGCCGGTGAACGCCGGCCGCATTCTGGTCGACGGCATCGAAGTCCATGGACGTCGCACCAATCTCAACAAGCTGCGGCAGAAGATCGGCATCGTGTTCCAGCAATGGAATGCCTTCCCGCACCTGACGGTGCTGGAAAACGTGATGCTCGCTCCGCGTAAGGTGCTCGGCAAGAGCCGGGTCGAGGCCGAGGCGATCGCCGAGGACCGCCTGGGCCATGTCGGTCTCAAGGACAAGCTCTCGGTCTATCCGTCCAAGCTCTCGGGCGGACAGCAGCAGCGCATGGCCATCGCCCGCGCGCTCGCCATGTCGCCGGATTACATGCTGTTCGACGAAGTGACCTCCGCGCTCGACCCTCAGCTCGTGGGCGAGGTGCTCGACACAATGCGGATGCTGTCCTCGGAGGGTATGACCATGGTCGTGGTTACCCACGAAATCCGCTTCGCGCGCGACGTGTCGGATCGTGTGGCCTTCTTCCACAAGGGCCGGATTCACGAGATCGGTCCGCCCGATCAGGTTATCGGCCACTCGCAGATGCCGGAAACGGCGGACTTCTTGAAATCCGTCCGCTGAACGGGCGACAGCAAAAACGCGCTGAACGACGGCAGGGACAAGCGGTCCGCCTGATCGGTGTTTCGCCGCCTGCGAAGCTCCGAAATCGAGCCCGCTTCCTGAACGAAGGTCCGGCACGGGGGCGAAGCATAAAGCAACGGGAACGGCGACGATGCGCGCTACCTCGCCGCAACCGAAATCGCTGCTGTGGGCGACGGCGAGATGAGCGCCCCCTTGGTTCAGCCCTGCTCGCGGTCGTAGTAGTTCACCGTCGTCTCGGCTCGGAAGATCTTACTGAGCCTGCCCTTGCCCGCTACGACGGACACCTTTCCGGAGTCCGGATACTCACATGAAATCGAGGTCCGCGACTGTCGAAATCGCGAGGTAACGCATCGGCGTCGCGCCAGTATTGACGATCTGATGAGCCACTTCGGGCCCCCCGGTCGGGCACGCGATCACGTCGTGCGGGCGAAGCGGATAGCGCTTCTCACCGAACCGAAGCTCGCCTTCGCCTTCCAGGATAAAGAACATCTCCTCTTCGCCATGATGGCTGTGAAAGGGGCACTGAACCTTTCCGGGCGGCAAGACGGTCAGGTTATAGCCGAGATCCCTGGCGCCGATATGAGCGCCGATCGTCGCGCGGCTCGACGTATAAAGGCCGTTCTCCTCGACGTCGTCGAACTCAGTCTCGTCAAGGTTCATGATGGGCTTCGCCATGACAATCTCCTTGCCGACCCCCCATGATCAGGCGCCGGCTCCCTATGCTCTTGATCCGCAATCCGGGGCTGCTCGGTTGTTGCCCGACTGATGTTACTCCTGAGAGCAAACTTGCAAGCGGGATGGAGAATGCCATGTGGACCAAGAAGCAAGTGCTGGTGACCTGTAAGGCCGACGGAACGATCGAAATCCTGCCGATGCGCTACAATGCCTCGCACCAGCGCGGCTGGCGCTGTTTCATTGGCGCGCTGGCCGAGGATCCGGGGTCGATCGGCGAGGAAACCGTGCCGAGCTATCAGGGCCGCTCGCTGTTCGACGCGCTGGCGATGTATCGCGCCACAATCGAGCCCGCAGGCGGGCGGCTGCTCCAGGCGATGGCGAGCCGCGAGTGTTGGGCGGACCTTGGGACCTATGACCGGTTTTGCCGGCGCTTCACGCCCGGGTCGGAGCAGGCGGAGTTGATCGACGGGTTCCTGCCGATCGGGCTCGAGGAGACCGCGACCCTGCACGAGCAGCGGGCGCGTTATGAGGCGTGGCGTGCGAGCCTGCCCTCGGCCGTGGAGCCGAACACCGCGCCGCGCTCGCGAGCACGCCAGGCGCTCGACGACAGCAACGCGGCGGTCCTGGCACGTCGGGAGGCTGCTATCCTGGCTCGAGGCGACCTCGCCGATGACAAGGGTGATGGATCTTAGCCGGCTGAAGCCCCCACTCTGTCGAACGTTCGCGACGGGCTTGCGACCGGTCAGCACGTAGACACGGTTCCCGGCGCCACGCCCGCCCGCAGGGCGACACCACGAATGGCGGACGGCCGCAGCAGTACGCAAAGGCGAATCGGTGCTAAACCCTAGCGATCCCACAAACCGCGACGGCGTCCGCGGGCTGCGCCTTATCGAGGCTTGCATAGTTGCCAAGGCCGCCGACGATCGCTGGGTGACGCTGAGGAGTGAACCCACTTCCATCGCCTGACGGTCAAGAGCACGGCAGGCGCATCAACCAACTAGAAAGGAAACGCCATGAACAAGCTCGGTGTCCACGCGCTGGTCTGGGAGAAGGGCTGGAGCCACGAAGAGTGCGCGCGGGCGATCGCCAACACGGCCCAGGTCGGCTTCGACCTGATCGAAGTGCCGGCGCTCGACCCCGCATCGATCGACACGGCTTTCACGGCGAAGGAGTTGCAGAAGGCCGGCATCGGCGCGACCTCGTCCTTGGGCCTCGATGCCGACACGGACATCTCGAGCAACGATCGCGACAAGGAGAAGCGCGGCGAGGCCCGGCTGTTGCAGGCGGTGGCCGTGATTCGGGATATCGGCGCCACCCACATGTGCGGCATCCTCGAATCGGCGTTCCAGAAATACGCCGTGCCAACCACCGCCGAGGGCGTCAAGCGCTCCTGCGAAATCCTCGCACGGGTGGCCGAGACGGCGGCGGCCAGCAACATCACGCTCGGCCTCGAGGTGGTCAACCGCTATGAATCCAACGTGCTCAACACCGCGAGCCAGGCGGTCGAGATGTGCAAGCGCATCGGGGCGCCCAACGTGAAGGTGCACCTCGACGTGTACCACATGAACATCGAGGAATCCGACATGGGCCAGGCCATCATTGAGACGGGCCCGTATATCGGCTATTTTCACACCGGGGACTCGCACCGCGGCTATATGGGCTCGGGCTCGATCGACCTCACAGGGGTGTTTCGCGCCCTCGTGAAGGCAGACTACCAGGGTCCCATCACCTTCGAGTCCTTCTCGTCGCGCGTTGTGGGCCAGCCCCTGGAGGGCATCCTTGGCATTTGGCGCAACCTTTGGGAGGACAGCCGCGACCTCGCCGAGCACGCCCTGATGTACACGAAGGCGCAACTCAAGGCCGCTCAGGAAGCCAAGAAGCAGGCGGAGCGAAGCCGCCTTGCATGACCTGGTGTTGCAGCGCGAATTCGCGAGATGCTGCAGACACATCCGCGGGTAGCTTGATCACCGACCTTCACCCGCCAGGGGCGTAGCAGGTCGGTGTAAGGGCCGACAGGATCGTCGGCCTTTACGTTCTCACGAGCACGCTCCGGCACGCTTGATCCGCTGATCGATCGGCCTGACCGCCCAGGGGCGCACCCTAGCCGCGCTGTGTGCAGGCGGCCTCCAAACTCCCAATCCCGCTCTTGACAGTCCGCCTCGATTGGTCGTTAAGTAACAACGTGGTTACTTATAAAAAAGCCAACTCTGGGAGTGGAAGATGTCGCCAAGGAGCATTTTATCGTCACTGACGAGTCGCCGCGCCTTCCTGCAGGGAAGCGCCGGCCTGGCCGCGGCAGGATCGCTGGGCCTGTCATTCCCGTGCCCGGCCATCGCCAAGGAAACGACCTGGACGCTCGCCAATTCCCTGCGCTCGCTGGCCAACCCGTATCACGCGACCTTCGCCAAGGGCGGCCAGGACTTCGCCAAGACGATCGACGCGAAATACGAAACCCTTGTCACGGAGGGCAACTCCGAGAAGGGCATTTCGGACATCAAGGCCCTGCTGCAGCGAACCGGGGGCAAGCTCATCCTCAATGTCGATCCGAACAATTCTCCGGACGCCCGCGTCATCGTCCAGGAGGTCCAGAAAGCCGGTGGCTATGTGGTCACCCAGTGGAACAAGCCGGACGATCTTCACCCTTGGGATCACAATCCCAATTACGTCGCGCACATGTCCTTCAACGGCGTGCCGGCGGCCAAGCGCATCGCCCAGGAATTGTTCAAGGCCTTTGGTGGTGAGGGCGGGGTCGTGGCGCTCGGCGGCATCCTGTCGAACGTTCCGGCCATCGAACGCAAGCAGGGCCTCGACATGGCCATCGCGGAGACCGGCGGCAAGGTGAAGCTGCTCGACTTCCAGCCTGCCGATTGGAACGAGCAGAAGGCCTTCGACGCCACACAGGCGTGGCTGACGCGCTTCGGCAAGGACATCAAGGGCGTCTTCGCCGCAAACGACGACATGGGTCTGGGGGCTCTCGAGGCGCTGCGCCAGGCCGGCCTCGCCGGCAAGGTGCCTGTGGTCGGCCTCGACGGCATCGCGGCCGCCGTGAAGGCCGTCCAGGCGGGCGAATTCGCCGGCACCGTGGCCTGGGACCCGTTGTGGACCGGCGGCATGGGATTGGCGATCCCCTATGCGGTCGCGACCGGAAAGATCGACATTGCCAAGGAGCCCAAGGAGCACCGCGAGTTCTACGGAACCAGCATCATCGTCACCAAGGATACGGTGGCCGAGTTCAAGAAGGGCGGCAGCAAGCTCGACTTCAACGATCTGTGGGGCAAGGCAACCGGCCAGATCCAGTATCGGAGCTGACGGGGCAACCCGTGCGGCCGGGCTGCGCCCCGGCCGCTTCGTCCAGGGAAGGTTCGCTCGCGAGACCCCCTGCCCTTGTCTGATGGCGCTTGTCGGCACACCCGCCTGCAAATCCCTGCGGGGTCCCTTGTTCAGCATGGATGGATGAGCCGTTGAGTCGCGCTCCGATCGCTTCGAACCCGCTGATGGCGCGCTGGCGCAACTGGGCGCCCGTCGCCGTCCTGCTGGCGCTCTGCTGCTTCATCCAGATCTTCAGCCCTAACTTCCTGTCCGTCTCCAATTTCGTGGGGCTGCTCAACTCGGCCGCCATTCCCCTCGTGCTTTCGATGGGGGCTACCTTCATCATCCTGATGGGCAGCATCGACCTGTCGATCGAAGGCGTCGTGGCCGTGAGCGCGGTGCTGGTCAGCCTCCTGGTGGACAACGACGTCACCGACTACGCGATCGGGCTCGCGGCCGTGCCGATTGCCATCCTGTGCGGCGGCGCTATGGGCCTTCTCAACGGCCTCCTGCATGTGAAGCTGAAAACGCCCTCGTTCATGACCACGCTCGGGGTCGGCTTTGCCGGGATCGGCATCGCGACCACCATCCTCGGGGGCTTCACGGCACGCATTTCGGACCAGAACGTTCGCTACCTGTCCCTGGGCCGCGTGTTGGGCGTGCCCGTCGCGGCGTGGATCGCGCTCGCTGCGGTTCTCCTGTCCCTGCTGATCCAGGAGCGAACCCGGCTCGGACGCTGGCTCTACGCCATCGGCACCGACGAGGTTACGGCGGGCCACGCCGGCATACCGGTACAACGCACCCGCATCCTGGCCTTCGCCCTGGCGGGCCTGTTCTACGGGCTGGCGGGCGTTCTCTCGGTCGCCCAATTCGGCCAGGGCCACGCGCTCATCAGTCAGGGCCGGCTGTTCACCACGGTCACGGCCATCGTGGTCGGCGGCACGTCGCTCTCGGGCGGGGTCGGATCGGTGCTCAATTCCGTGATCGGCGTCTTCGTGGTCACGATTCTCGCCAACGGCATGATCCTGATGGGCGTCCCGCCGTATGTGCAGCAAGGCGTGCAAGGCCTGCTGATCATCGTCGCCGTCACGCTCGCGCTCGACCGCTCCCGCCTCGGCGTCGTCAAGTAGGATCGCCATGGAACCTGTGCTGGAAATCAGGGACGTTTCGGTCGCCTTTCCCGGCGTGAAGGCGCTCGACCAGGTGAGCTTCTCGGTCGGCAAGGGCGAGGTGGTCGGCCTCATCGGCGAGAACGGCGCCGGCAAGTCCACCATCCTCAAGGTGCTCAACGGCATCTACCGGCCCGACACCGGCGGCGTTTACATCGACGGGGCGCCGGTCAGGATCGTCTCGCCCCGCGATGCCTTCGACAAGGGCATCGCGATGGTGTTCCAGGAGCAGTTGATCCTTCCGAGCCTCACCGTCGCCGAGAACATCTTTCTCGGCCGCGAGCAGGAATTCCTGCGCTATGGCCTGATCTCGAAGGCCCGCATGAATGCGGCCGCGGTCGAGGAACTCCGCAAGGTTCATCTCGACATCCATCCCGGTCGGCGATGCGCCGATCTCAGCTTCGCCGACCGGCAAATGGTCGAGATCGCCAAGGCGCTGTCGCTCGACGGGCGCATCAAGGGCGACGTGACGATCCTGCTCGACGAGCCGACCTCGGTGCTCGAGAAGCGGGAGGTCGAATTGCTCTTCCGGATCGTCGAGGACCTCAAGCAGCGCGCCTCGATCGTATTCATATCGCACAGGCTCGAGGAGGTTCTGGCCATCTCGGACCGGGTCTATGTCCTGCGCGACGGCAAGGTGGTCTATGAGACGCCCGGCAAGGCCGCCACCACCAAAGCCCTGCACCAGCACATGGTCGGGCGGCAACTCCATCATGAATATTACCGAGAGGCCCGGCAGGCCGTTCCCACGGCGGTCCCGGTGATCGAGGCCGAGGCGCTGTCCCGGCGCGGCAGCTTCTCGAACGTGTCCTTCACGCTGCACGCAGGCGAGGTCATCGGCATCGCGGGCGTGATCGGCTCGGGGCGCGAGGACTTGGCCAAGTGCCTCGCCGGGCATTTGCGCGTCGACTCCGGGCACTTGAAGGTGATGGGCAAGCGGGTGAGCTTCCGCAACGCCCACAACGCCACGGCCTGCGGCATCGGGCTTGTGCCGAGCGAACGCAAGATCGAGGGCTTGGTGGCGGCTTTCAGCGTGGCCGAGAACATGACCCTGGCGGCCCTGCCCCGGTTCGTGTCCGGGGGCGTGATCCGTTTCGCCGAAGAGGAGGAGGTCGCCCGCACCTGGATAACCCGCCTCAAGATCAGGACTCCTTCGACCAAGACCGCGGTGGGCAGCCTCTCAGGCGGCAATCAGCAGAAGGTCGTCCTCGCCAAATGGCGCGTGGCCGGGGTCCGGGCCGTGATCCTCGACCATCCCACGCGCGGCATCGACGTGGGCGCCAAGGAAGATGTCTACGAACTCATTCGCGACATGACGGCCGAAGGGCTCGCGGTCATCCTCCTCGGCGACACACTCGACGAAGTCATCGGGCTGTCGAGCCAGATCCTTGTCATGCGTGACGGCGAAATCGCCGCAACATTCGACGCTTCTGCTGGCCGGAAGCCGGCCCAGGTCGATCTTGTCGGGTACATGATGTGACGAACATTGCCCTCCGCGAACGACTGCAGAACAACGCACCTCTCATTGTTCTGGCCGTGCTGGTCGCCGCGATCAGCATCTATGATCAGACGTTCTTTTCCGGCAGCAATCTCCTCGGCGTCATGGCCGATACGATGACGCTGTTCCTTATGGCGTCGGGGGTGACCTTCGTCATCATCATCGGCGGCATCGACCTGTCGGTCCAGAGCGTCGCCTCCATGGCGAGCTGCATCCTGGCCGTCGGCCTGCCGCGAATGGGGTTTGTTGCGGTGCCACTCGCATTCCTCGGCGGCGCAGCGGCCGGCTGCCTGGGAGGCCTGGTCTCGACGAGGTTGCGCATCCCATCCTTCATCGCGACGCTCGCGGTCAGCGGGATGGTGACCTCGATCGGCTTCTTCCTGTCCTCCGAGCGCTCGATCAACGTGTCTGCCGAGGACAGCGCGAGAAGCCTGGGATGGGCGGTCAATCAGACGCTCGGGGTCCCGAACGAAATCTGGGTGGGTGCCGTGGCGCTCGTGGTGCTCAGCGCGCTGCTCGAACTCACGCCCTTCGGCCGGCTCGTGCGGGGCATCGGCTCCCAGGAACGCGCCGTGATGGCCTCCGGGATCGACGTGAACCACACCAAGATCGCCGCCTATGCCCTGTCGGGCCTGATGGCCGGCATTGCCGGCGTCGTCATGGCGGCGCGCCTGGGGTCCGGCTCTCCCACCCTTGCCAACGAGTTCCTGCTTCCCGCGATCGCCTGCATCGTGGTCGGCGGCACGGCGATTACGGGCGGGGTCGGGTCGATCTGGCGGACCTTCGTGGGCGCCTTGATCGTGCAGGTCGTGCGCATCGGCATGACCTTCGTGGGCGTCAGTGCCTTCGCCCAGCAGATTGTCTTCGGCTTCATCCTGGTCGCGGCCGTGGCCATCACGCTGGACCGCAAGAAGATCGCCGTCATCAAGTAGTGGGCTGCCCGACATCCCGGGTCGATCTGCACGCGGCCTGAGCAATTACCCAATTCGCAAGAGGAGACGTGATGCACCCCGCGCACAAGAAGCGGTTCGGCCGGACCGGCCTCGAAGTCACAGCCTTCGGGTTCGGTACGGCACCGATCGGCAACATTTTCCGGCCCATCGACGATGCCACATCCGACGCGATGATCCAGACCGCGTGGGACGCGGGCGTTCGCTACTACGACACGGCGCCCATGTATGGGCATGGACTGGCGGAACTGCGCACCGGCCATTCGCTGCGCTGGAAGGAGCGGGACGACTTCGTCCTGTCGTCCAAGGTAGGCCGGCGGCTGGTCCCGAAGCGGCGGCAGGAGATCGATTTCGCACCCTGGAACAATGCCGCCGCCAACGGGCTCGTGTTCGACTACAGCTATGATGGCACCCTGCGGGCCTTCGAGGACTCGCTGCAGCGGATGGCGCTCGAGCGCATGGACGTCTGCTTCATCCATGACATCGACGTGTTCACTCGCGGCGCGGAACAGCCCGAGGTGTTCAGGACCGCCATGGACGGGTGCTACAAGGCCCTCGACCGGTTGCGCCAGGAGGGCGTCGTCAAGGCCATCGGCGTCGGGGTCAACGAGTGGGAGGTCTGCCAGTCCGCGCTCCAGCAGCGCGATTTCGACTGCTTCCTCCTCGCCGGCCGCTACACGCTGCTCGATCAGGAGTCGCTCGACAGCTTCCTGCCGCTCTGCGAAGCGCGCGGCGCCGCGGTGGTGATCGGCGGGGGCTTCAATTCCGGCATCTTGGCCACCGGCGCGACGCCAGGCGCCAAGTACAATTACGCTCCGGCGCCAGAGCAGATCGTGGAACGCGTGCGCGCCATCGAAACCGTGTGCAAGGCCTATGATGTTCCGTTGCCGGCGGCCGCCATGCAGTTCGTCGTCGCCCACCCGGCGATCGCCTCCTTTATCGCCGGCACGCGGACCGTCGAGCAGCTCGAGAGCAACCTCGCCTGGTTCGCGCATCCCATACCTGACGCGTTCTGGACCGACCTCAAATCCAAGGGCCTGATCCGCGAGGGCGCTCCAACGCCATCGACGGCCGCGGAAGGACGCATTCCATGACCTCGATCTACTTTCAACAGAGCTTCCAACGCGGCTTCGGCACCTTTCCGTTGCGCGGCGATGTCCTGCGCTCGGCGATGCGTACCGCGGCCGAGACCGGCTATCGCGCCTTCGACACCGCCCAGATGTATGGCAACGAGGCGGAGGTCGGGGCGGTACTGGCGGACCTGGGCATCCCAGCGGACGAGTTGTGCATTACGACCAAGGTGCATCCGGATAATTACCGGCCGGCGAGGTTTATCGCCTCAGTGGAGGCCAGCTTGCGGGATCTTCGGCGCGATGTCGTCGACGTGCTGCTGCTGCATTGGCCGCCGATCGGGGGCGCGATCGCCGAACCGCTCGGGCTGCTGTGCGAGGCCAAGCGCAAGGGGCTCGCGCGCCACATCGGCGTGAGCAACTTTTCAGCCCCGATGATGCGCGAGGCGCTTCGCCATGCCGACGAGCCGCTCGTCACGAACCAGGTCGAGTTCCATCCCCTGCTCGACCAGACCCGGCTGCTTGCGGCTGCCGCCGAGACCGGCATTCCGCTCGCCTCCTATTGCTCGGTGGCGCGCGGCGCCGTGTTCAAGCATGCCCTGTTCGCGGAGGTCGGTGCGCCGCTCGGCAAGACCACAGGCCAGGTGGTGCTGCACTGGATTCTGCAGAAGGGTGTATCCATCAACACGATGTCGACGAAGCCGGAGAACATCGCGGCGAATTTCGACGTCATGGATTTCACGCTGTCGAGCGTCGACATGGCCCGCATCGACGCGCTGACCCGGACCAACTTCCGCGTCGTCAACGCGGATCTCGTGCCCTGGGCACCGGAGTGGGACTGATCCTCCCCCGAGGCGCAGGGCGGACGATTGCCCGGGTCGGAGCGACGGCTTAGCGGTTGCCGCGGATGAGGTCGGCGGCCTTCTCGCCGATCATGATCGACACCGCATTGGTATTGGAGCCGATCAGGCTCGGCATGACCGAAGAATCGCAGACCCGCAGCCCGTCGAGGCCGCGCACCCGCAACTGGGGGTCCACCACCGCCAGGGTGTCGGTTCCCATCTTGCAGGTGCCGACCGGATGATAGGACGTGCGCCCATACTGGCGCGTGTAGGCCTCGAGGTCGGCCTGCGTTCTCACGCTGTCCCCCGGAAAATGCTCCTTGCGGATGTATTTCGCCAGCGCGCGCTGGTGCATGATGTCCCGGCTGATGCGCACGCCTTCGGCCGATGTCTTGAGGTCGTCGGGCTCGGCGATGAAATTCGGGTCGACCAGCGGGGTATCGGCCGGATTGCCCGAACGGAGGCGCACGGTGCCGCGGCTCTTCGGTCGCAACGTATAGGAATTGAGCGTGCAGCCCGAGCCCGACGAGATCGCCGGCACGCCGGCCTCGACCCCTGCCCCGACCAGGAAGTGAAACTGCAGGTCCGGTTCGGCGCGGCTGCGGTCGGCATACCAGAACGCCCCGGCCTCGACGATGTTGGACGTCACCGGGCCGGTCTTGAACAAATGGTACTGCAATCCTGCCCAAAGCATCCAGTGCTTCTTGTTGTACTTGTCGAGACTGAAAGGGCCGGAGAGTTCATAGACGATGTCGACCCCGTAATGGTCGGTGAGGTTCTGCCCGACACCGGGGAGGTCGTGCACGGGCCGCACGCCCTTGGCCTGGAGATCGTCCGCGGCACCGATTCCCGAGAGCATCAGCAGTTTCGGTGAGCCGATGGCACCGGAGGTGACGATGACTTCCTGGTCGGCCATTGCGACCATTGGGCGGCCGTTCTGAAGATATTCCACTCCGGTCGCCCGGCCGCCGGCGAGTACGATCCGGGTGGTCAGGCAGCCCGTTTCGAGCTTCAGGTTCGGGCGTCCCATCGCGGGATGCAGGTAGGCGACGGCGGCGGAACAGCGCCGGGCGTTGCGGATCGTCATCTGGTAGGGGCCGGCCCCCTCTTGGCGAACGCCGTTGAAATCGGGGTTGTGCGGCATCCCGAGCTGCTGGCAGGCTTGCACGAAGCCCAGGGCGAGCGGCAGTGGGGAAACGAGGTTCGACACGCCGAGCGGGCCTTCGGTGCCGTGATAGGCACCGCCGAGCACCGAATTGCCTTCCGAGCGCAGGAAATAGGGTTGCACGTCCTTGAACGACCAGCCCGGACACCCTTCGCTATCGGCCCAGCGGTCGAAATCGCTGGGCGTTCCACGGGTGAAGATCTGGGCGTTGATGGAACTGCCGCCGCCCAAGACCTTGCCCTGGGCGTAGGCGATCTCGCGGTTGTTGGCGTGGACCTGCGGGGTCGTGGTCAGGCCCCAGGTGAGCGGGCCGGTGGTCATCTTGGCGAAGCCCACCGGCATGTGGATATAGGGATGGTCGTCCCTGCCCCCCGCCTCGATGAGCAGCACGCGAACATCCGGGTTTTCGCTCAGGCGGGCGGCGAGGACGCAACCGGCCGACCCGCCGCCCACCACGATGAAGTCGTAACCCTTCCCGCTCATCGAAACCCTCGTTCGGTCGGAGCGCACCATGGGTTCAACCCGGTTGCACGCTCCCGCTGCGCCGGTCCGGCACCCTCGACGGAGTCCGGCCAAGCAACTAACTAACCAGTTTGTTACCGCACCGGACCAAGCGAAAGGTACGGACTATGGACGGCGCGGCTCGGCTTAGGATAGATCGGCAGAGTCTTGGTGCCAAGGCACCGGAACGGCTTGGAGTATCCGACGTGACCGCTCTTACCACGAACAAGCCCGTGCGCAAGAAGCAGGTCCGCGACGCCGATGCAACTCAGCTGCGCATCCTGAAGGCGGCCACCAAGGAGTTCGCGAAGAACGGTCTCGGGGGAGCGCGCGTCGACGAGATCGCGCTGCGCGCCAAGGCCAACAAGCGGATGATCTACCACTATTTCGAGAACAAGGAGATGCTTTTCCAGCGTGTTCTCGAGCGCGCCTACGGAGAGGTGCGCTACGCCGAGCGGCAATTGCAGCTCGATCGCCTCCCCGCGCGCGAGGCCCTCGAAGCCCTGGTCCGCTTCACCTGGGACTATTACATCGCCCATCCCGAATTCGTGACCCTGGTGAACAGCGCGAACCTCCACCGCGCGCGGCACCTCAAGAATTCCGAGGAATTCAAGTTCGTCAACCGGGATTATCTCGGCACCACCAGGGCCATCCTCGAGCGGGGCGTCGCCGAAGGGGTGTTCCGGCCCGGGATCGATCCGATGCAGTTGACGATCACGATCGCGGCGATCGGGTTCTACTACTTCACCAACCGACATACGCTGTCCGTCATCTTCGACAACCGGCTCGAAGATGAGAACATCCAGAAGGCGCGGCTCGCTTTCAACATCGAGACCATTTTGCGCCTGGTCGAGGTCTGACCGCCAAGGCTTCGGGGCTATCGGCACAGCGAACAGCCAGGGTTCTCGATTGACGGTGGGCGAACGGGCTGCTACGTAATAACTAACTGGTTACATGGAAAGCGGCTGATGTTCCTGTCGGAAACCCATGAGCAGGTGCGGGCCATGGCGCGGCAACTTGCCAACGACGTGATCCGTCCAATGGCGGAGGAACTCGATCGCGAGGAACGCTTTCCACGCGATCTCTACCGGCGGATGGGCGGCCTGGGCTTGTTGGGCATCGCGGTGCCCGAGTCGCTGGGCGGCCCGGGCTTCGACACGCTGACCTATGCGGTGGTGATGGAGGAGCTGTCCCGGGGCTATGCCTCGGTCGCCGACCAGTGCGGTCTCGTGGAGCTGGTGTCGACGCTGCTCGTCAAGCATGGAACGCCGCAGCAGCAGGCGAAGTGGCTCGCCCCGCTCATGGCGGCCGAGGCGTTCGCGGCCTATTGCATTACCGAGCCGGAGGCGGGCACGGACGTGTCCAACATCCGCACCACCGCCACGCGCCAGGGCGACGGCTGGCGGCTCGACGGCGGCAAGATCTGGATCCACAACGCGCCGATCGCCGACGTCGGATTCGTGCTCGCCCGCACCAGCAAGGAGCCGGGCCGGCGCAACATGAGCATCTTCATTGTCGACCTGCACAGTGCCGGGGTCGAGCGCGGCCCGAAGGAACACAAGATGGGTCAGCGCGCCAGCCAGGTCGGCGCCCTGACCTTCACCGATGTTCGCCTGCCGCCGGAGGCACTGCTCGGCGAAGAGGGCCGCGGCTTCCACATGATGATGAGCGTGCTCGACAAGGGCCGCGTAGGGATCGCGTCGCTAGCAGTCGGTATCGCGCAGGCCGGACTCGAGGCGGCGCTCGACTATGCCCGCCAGCGCCGGCAGTTCGGGCAGGCCATTAGCGAGTTCCAGGGCGTGCAATGGCTTCTGGCCGATATGGCCAAGGACATTGAGGCCGCCCGCCTGCTGACCCAGAGCGCCGCCGTCAAGATCGACGGCGGACAGGACGCGACGCGCGCCTGCTCCATGGCCAAGTGTTTTGCCGGCGACATGGCCGTGGCCCGCACGTCCGATGCCGTTCAGGTGTTCGGCGGCAGCGGCTACATCCGGGGCTTCGAGGTCGAGCGGCTTTATCGGGACGCCAAGATAACGCAGATCTACGAGGGCACGAACCAGATCCAGCGCATGATCATCGCGCGCGAGTTGCTGAAGAAGGGAGCCGCCGCATGAGCCGGCCCAGCAATGGCGCGGCCCTGGTGACCGGGTCCAGCCGCGGCATCGGGCTGGCGATAGCCCTCGATCTGGCGCGGGCCGGCTACGACATCGCACTGAACACGGTGGAAGGCGACACGGCGATCGACGGCGCCGTTGAGCAGGTCGCGGCCGAAGGCGTGCGGGTCGTCCCGGTCGTGGCGGACGTTTCGGACATCGGCGGTCACGAGACCCTGCTCGGTCGCGCCGAGGATGCGATCGGGCCGTTGACCACCCTGGTCAACAACGCCGGCGTCTCGGTCCTGCAGCGTGGCGACATTCTCGACGTGAGCGAGGTCAGCTACGACCGCTGTTTCGCGGTCAACGCCAAGGCGGTGTTCTTCCTCACCCAGGCTTTTGCGCGGCGGCTTCTGTCACGCTCGCGGGACGACGACCGGCCCCGCAGCATCGTGACCCTCACCTCCGCCAATGCGGGTGCGGCCGCGCCCGCACGCGCCGAATATTGCGCCTCCAAGGCGGCCGCGGCCATGATCAGCCAGTGCTTCGCGGTGCGGCTCGCCGGCGAAGGCATCCAGGTGTTCGATGTCCGCCCCGGCCTGATCGAGACCGACATGACGCGGCCCGCAAAAAGCAATTACGAGCGGCGCATCCAGGACGAGGGTCTGACCCTGATCCGGCGCATGGGACAGCCTGAGGATGTCGCCCGCATCGTGACGACCCTCGTGACCGGCGGTCTCGCTTTCACGGCCGGCCAGGTGATCGCCGCGGACGGCGGCCTTCTCGTCCCACGATTCTAGGGAGCCCGCCGATGCAGATCATGCTCCCCGATGTCGGTGGCCGCCTTGCCCCCTACACGCTCAAGGCGCAGCCCATCGCCCTGCCCGCGGCCGGGCAGGCGTTCAACCGCACGGTCTTCTCGGCCGCCCATGTGGTGGCTGATCCCTTCGCCGACGCTGATCCGTCCGGGCCGGCCGCGATCGACTGGACCGCCACCATGGCCTTCCGCCGGCATCTGGCGGACCTGGGGCTCGGCATCGCCGAGGCCATGGACACGGCCCAGCGCGGCATGGGCCTCGATTGGCCCGGTGCGCTGGAGCTGATCCGCCGCACCCGGGCCGAACTCCCCGAAGCGCTCGTGTTCAACGGCGCCGGCACCGATCATCTCGAGGTCGCCGACGCCCGGTCGCTGGACGACGTGCGCCGCGCGTACGGGGAACAGATCGAGGCGATCCAGTCGATCGGCGGCCGGCTGATCCTGATGGCCAGTCGGGCGCTGGCGCGCCTCGCCCAGGGTCCGGACGACTACCGCGCCGTGTATCGCCATGCGCTCGGCCTCTGCGATGAACCCGTGGTGCTCCACTGGCTGGGCGACATGTTCGATCCCGCTCTCAAGAACTATTGGGGCGCGGACAGTTTCAGTCCGGCCATGGAAACCGCCCTGCAGGTCATCGCCGAGAACGTCGACAAGGTTGACGGCATCAAGATCTCGCTGCTCGACAAGGACAAGGAAATCACCTTCCGGCGCCGGCTGCCGCCGGGCGTGAAGATGTACACCGGCGACGATTTCAACTACCCCGAACTGATCGAGGGCGACGCAGAGGGCCATTCCCACGCGCTGCTCGGCATCTTCGATCCGCTGGCGCCGGCCGCCGCGGCCGCGCTGTCGCGGCTGGCGGCGGGCGACGGCCCCGGCTTCCGGGCCATCCTCGATCCGACGGTGCCGCTGGCCCGCCACATCTTCCGCGCCCCGACCCGGTTCTACAAGACGGGCGTGGTGTTCCTGGCCTGGCTGAACGGCTTCCAGGACCATTTCGTGATGGTCGGCGGCGCCCAGGCGATGCGCCCGCTGCCCCATTTCGTCGAGTTGTTCAGGCTGGCCGACGGCTGCGGCCTATTGCGCGACCCGGAGCTGGCCGCCGGACGCATGCGCCGCCTGCTCGCGCTCTACGGCACGGCCTGACGGCGATGCGCGATTTTTCGAGCGACACCGCGGCGCTGGCGCTCAACACGGCGACGCTCGGCCACAACGTCCCCGGGCACGGTGCCGGCTGGTCGGCCGAGCAGGTGATCGACGCCTGCGCGGCGCGCGGATTTGGCGGCATCACCTGGTGGCGCCGGGAGCTTGGCGGCCGTGCGGCGGCGATCGGTCAGCGGACGCGGGCGGCCGGCATGGCGGTTTCCGGGCTCTGTCGTGCGCCGTTCCTGGTCGGCCCGCTCGCGCCGCCCGACCGGACCGCTGTGCTCGACGAGTTCATGCGGTCGGTCGACGAGGCCGCCGCCCTGGAGGCGCCCTCGCTGACGGTTTGCGTCGGCGGCGTGGTGCCGGGCTCGCGCGGGCTGGAGGACAGCCTCGGCGCGGTGGCCGAGATCGTGGCGTCGGTGGCCGACCACGCGGCGCGCTGCAACGTGTGCATCGCGCTCGAGCCTTTGCATCCGGTCTATGGCGGCAACCGGTCCTGCCTGGTGACGACCCGGGACGCCGTGGACCTCTGCAACAGGATTGGCCATTCGGCCGTGGGCATCGCCATCGACGTCTACCACGTCTGGTGGGATCGCACGCTCGGCCCTGCCCTGCAGGATGCGGGCGCCGCGCGGATCGCCTCCTTCCACCTCTGCGACTGGCTCGCCGACACCCGCGATGTCCTGCTCGACCGCGGCATGATGGGCGACGGCGTCGCCGACATCAATCATCTGCGCGGGCTGGTCGAGGACGCCGGATATCGCGGCTTTTGCGAGGTGGAGGTGTTTTCCGCCGCCGACTGGTGGAAGCGCCCGCCAGGCGAGGTGCTCGATGCCTGCGTCGAGCGTTTCAAGACCGTTTGTTGATGCCGATCCATCGAGGGCGTCGCAGGGCGCCGAGCGGACCATGACATGACCAAGATCAGAACAGCCGACGAAGCCGCCGGGTTCATCGCGGATGGGGCCGTCGTCGCGGTGAATTCCTCGAGCGGATTGTGCTGCCCGGACGCCGTGCTGGCCGCCATCGGCCGCCGTTTCGCGGCTTCCGGCCAGCCGCGCAATCTCACCATGATCCATCCGATCGCGGCCGGCGACATGTTCGGCACCAAGGGTGTCGACCACCTGGCACAACCGGGCCTGATCGCCCGCATCATCGGCGGGTCTTACCCTTCGGGCCCCTCCTCCATGGAGGCGCCGCGCATCTGGCAGATGCTCGGCAACAACGAGATCGCGGCCTACAACGTGCCGAGCGGCATCCTGTTCGACATCCTGCGCGAGGGAGCGGCCAAGCGGCCGGGCGTCATGACCAAGGTGGGGCTCGACACGTTCGTGGATCCCGCCCGCGAGGGCTGCGCCATGAACGCCAGGGCGGCCGCGGAGCCGATCGTGCGGGCCATCACGTTCGAAGGCGAGGACTGGTTGTTCTTCCCGGCCATCGCACCCGATGTCGCCATCATCCGGGCCACCACCGCCGACGAGCGCGGCAACCTGACCTTCGAACACGAGGGCGCCTATCTGGGCGCCATGGAACTGGCACTCGCGGCCCGCAACAGCGGCGGCACCGTCATCGCCCAAGTCAAGCGCATCGCCCAGGCCGGAACGCTCCGCCCCCATGACGTGCGCGTGCCGGGCATCCTGGTCGACCACATTGTGGAGGCGCGCGACCAGCTCCAGACGACACAGACCGAATATGATCCCGCCATCTCGGGCGAGCTGTTCCGCCCGCTGAACACGTTCCGACTGCCCGAGTTCGATGTCGCCAAGGTCATGGCCAGGAGGGTCGCAATGGAGCTGAAGGCGGGCTGGGCCGTCAACATCGGCTTCGGCATCTCGGCCAATGTGCCGCGCATCCTCATCGAGGAGGGGCGGCACGGCGACGTCACCTGGGTCATCGAACAAGGCGCCGTGGGCGGCGTGCCGCTGCTCGAATTCCAGTTCGGCTGTTCGTCCAACGCCGAGGCTTTCGTGGCCTCCCCGCATCAGTTCAGCTATTTCCAGGCCGGCGGCTTCAATGCTTCGCTGCTGTCCTTCCTGCAGATCGACCGAAGCGGATCGGTGAATGTATCGAAACTCGCCGTGCGCCCACATGTCACGGCCGGAGCGGGCGGCTTCGTGGACATCACGGCGCGGGCAAAGCGCATCATCTTTTCGGGCTATTTCAACGCCGGTGCCAAGTTCTCCATCGCCGACGGCAAGCTCACCATCGAAAAGGAAGGCCGCATTCCCAAGATCGTCGACGAGGTCGACCACGTCTCGTTCTCGGGGCGGCGCGGCGTCGCCCAGGGGCAGGACGTGACCTACATCACCGAGCGTTGCGTGTTGAAGCTGCGGCCCGAGGGCCTGGTGGTGACCGAGGTGGCGCCAGGGATCGACCTCGAGCGCGACGTGCTCCGGCAGGCCCAGACGCCCCTGCGCGTGGCGGACGACCTACGGCCGATGGCGGATCGCCTGTTCCGGCCTGAGCCGATCGGGCTCGAGCTGTGAGTGCCCCGACCGACGACCGCCTGAAGCTCACCGTCGAGGGCCCCGTAGCGACGCTGCTGATCGCCCGGGAGGACAAGCTCAACGCCCTCGATGCCGCGATGGTGGAGGCCCTGGCGACTCACTGCCGCGCGGTCGAGGCGGACCCGCACGTGCGGGTCCTGATCCTTACCGGGGCGGGCTCCCGGGCCTTCTGCGCCGGCGGCGACATCGCGGCCTGGAGCGGGCTCGATCCCATGGATTTCGGCCGCTTCTGGATCCGCAACGGCCATGACGCGTTCGATGCCCTGGCCCGCCTGCGCCAGCCGGTCATCGCGGTTCTGAACGGGCATGCGCTCGGCGGCGGCCTCGAACTCGCCGCCGCGGCCGACCTTCGCATCGCCGAAGACCATGTGCGGCTCGGCCAGCCGGAGGCCGGCCTCGGCATCATCGCCGGCTGGTCCGGCACCCAGAGGACGGTCCGCCGCTTCGGGGCGGGCGTGGTTCGACGCATGGCGCTGTTCGGAGAGCAATTCTCGGCCCGGCACGCCTTGGACCTCGGATTGGTCGACCAGGTCGTGCCGAAGGGCGACGGTTTGGCGGCCGCCCGAGAGGTTGCGGCGCGCGTGTGCCGGCGTGCACCGCTGGCCACCGAACTGACCAAGATGCTGGTCAACGCGGCAGAGGCCGAGGAGCGCGAGCGGGTCGTCGAGGCCCTGGCCGGTGCGCTGGCCGCGGGCTCCGTCGAGCTTCGGGAAGGCATTGCGGCCCATCGGGCCAAGCGAAGCCCGGATTTTGCACCGAAGCCGACCGGCGCGACGGACTCGCCATGACCGACCAGCCCTTGTCCCTCGAGGACCTGCTCGACCAGGAGCGAAGGCTCGTTTTCGGCAGCTTCACCAACGACCAGGCGATCGCGCTCGGCCTGCATCTCGTCGAGGTCGCTCGCGCGGCGCACCATCCCCTGACCATCGACGTCACCCGTGCCGGCCAGCAGCTGTTCCATGCCGCACTGCCCGGAACGGCGCTCGACAACGACCGCTGGGTGGAGCGCAAGCGTGCCGTCGTGGAGCGCTTCGGCCATGCCTCGCTGTACATGGCCCGGCTTTGCGAGCAGCGCGGCGTCGATCTGGCCACCCGCTACCAGCTCGACCCGCTGGCCTTTGGGGCCTCGGGCGGCGCCTTTCCGATCACGATTCGGGACGTCGGTGTGGTCGGCACCGTCACCGTCTCGGGCCTCCCGCACGAGATCGATCACGCGCTGGTCGTAGAGGCCCTGGGCGCCTTCCTGGGGCCTGCGGCGCAAAAGACGGCGAAGCCCGACCCAGCGCCGGACTTCTACCTCGCGGTCGGTGACGAGGTCTTGCTGCATCGCGTCGTGACCGAACAGGACCTCGATAGCTTCGCCGATCTCAGCGGCGATCATTCCCCCAATCACACCGATGAGGCCGCCATGGCGTCCTCCGCCTACAAGGGGCGGATCGCCCATGGGGCGCTGCTGGTCGCCTTCACCTCAGCCTGCTCGACCGCCATCGTAGAGCGGATCCCCGAGGCGCGACGGACCGAGACGCCCGTGTCCCTGGGCTACGATCGCATCCGCTTCCTCGCGCCGGTCTACATCGGAGATCGCTTGAGGCTGCGCTACGCGGTGGTCGCGGTCGATCCCGTGCGGCGGCGCAGCCGTGCGGCCTTCACGCTGCACAATGCAGGCGGTGGGCTCGTCTGCATCGGCGATCACCATCTCAAATGGGTTCCCTGACGGCATAACAGGCGGCCCCCGGACATCCGGCGACCTGCGATTTCGCTGCGCGGTCGTTCCTTCCGATTCGACCGACGAGCGGCTGGAGCCCGCGCCGTGATGGTCGGCGTCGGTTAGCGCCCGTGCCGGTCGGCGGCGGCAAACCATCGACCGCCGGCAGATCGGGCAGGTCGAGCTGGCGGATTTCGTTAAGGCCAAGGTGCCTGGCCGGCTTCATTCCGGAACCGCGTCAGTGCCGTAAGCTTTTGTTCAACTCGGCCGGTTCTGATTGGCTGAGGACGGAGGAGATCGCAATCATGTCGACCGGATGCCAGGGATGCCGCAATGGTGCCGGCTTCACCCAGCCCTTTTCTATGGCGTTCCAGCCCATAGTCGACGTCTCGTCCGGGAAGATTTTCGCCCACGAAGCCCTGGTCCGTGGGCCGAACGGAGAGGGCGCGTACACGATCCTGTCCGCCGTGGACGAGACGAATCGCTATGCCTTCGACCAGCAATGCAGGGTCAAGGCGATCGAGCTCGCGGCCGCCCTTCAGCTTCCTGAAGACGGCGCGTGCCTGTCGATCAACTTCCTGCCGAATGCCGTCTACGAGCCCAAGGCCTGCATACGCCTGACATTGGACGCGGCGCAGCGGACCGGCTTCCCTCTGGACCGCATCATCTTCGAGTTCACCGAGACCGAGAAGCTCGATGTCGCTCACGTCCTGAACATCATGGCGACCTACAAGGAGATCGGCTTCAGGACCGCCATCGACGATTTCGGGGCGGGCAACGCCGGCCTCACGCTGCTGGCTCGGTATCAGCCGGACATCGTGAAAATCGACATGGAGCTCATCCGTGGGATCGATCAGGACGCGGTCAAACGGTCGATCCTGCGCCATACGCTTGCCTTGCTGGAAGAGCTTGGCATTACCGCCCTGTGCGAAGGGATCGAGACCGCCGGAGAGCTGGACGTCCTCCAGGACCTCGGCGTCCGCCTCGTTCAGGGCTACCTCCTGGCCAAGCCTGCGTTCGAGGCCCTGGCCAGACCCTTGCCGATCGTTCCGCGCGTCCCGGTTGCGGCCTGATTTCAGGAGCCCAACCCGAAAAGGCGCCTGGTCACCGATCAAAGCGGGTCGCCTCCGCGCCGCGCCTTTGCTACAGCACGCCGGGTGCAGATCGAGCCGCAGGCATGGATGTGAATATCGCAATCGGGGAAGCACCCGCGGAAGGGTCGGCAACCGCCCTTGAGCACGCGCAGGCGCTCCTCCTTGGCCATCTGGTCGGTGCCGGCTACACCCGGATCGAGCCGCCGATCCTGCAGGATGCCGCCACCTTTCTCGACCTCGGCGGCGAGGATATCCGGGCCCGGCTCTATCTGACCAGCGATGCATCGGGCGCGGAGCTTTGCCTACGCCCCGAATATACGATCCCGGCCTGCCGGGCCTATCTGGAATCCGGGCTGGCCGGCCAACCGGCCGCCTACAGCTATTGCGGTCCGGTGTTCCGGTCCCGGCCCGGCGCCAGCGGCGAATTCGTCCAGGCTGGCCTCGAAAGCTTCGGCCGGACCGATATTGCCGCCGCCGATGCGGAGATCTTGGCCCTGTCCTTGGGGGCTTGCGCTTCCGCCGGCGCGTCGCGCATCAGGGTTTCCCTGGGCGATGCAGGTCTTGTGGCGGGCTTCCTCGATGCGATCGAATTGCCGTCGCTGTGGCAGCGGCGGCTCAAACGCGGCCTCGAAAAGGGGCACCCCATCGAGGCCATCCTGGAAGGTGCGCCGAGCGCGCCGGAGAATCGGTCAGGCCTGCTTGCGGCGCTGGCCGGGGCGGACAACAAGGATGCCCGGGCACTCGTCGAGGACCTCTTGTCCATCGCCGGGATTGCGACGGTCGGCGGCCGCTCGGTCGGAGAAATCGCTGAACGCTTCCTGATCCAGGTGGCGCAGCAATCGACACCGGGCTTCGATGGCGAACGACGCCAGCTGCTCGAGCGCTTCATGCAGATTGCGGGGGCGCCCCGCACGGCTTCGACCGCCTTGCGGGCCCTGGCGCACGATGCCAGGCTGGATCTCGGGGCCAACCTGGATCTTTTCGACGAGCGCATCGGCGCCATCGCGGCGAACGGGGTCGATGTCGAGGCGATGGCCTTTCGCACCGCGTTCGGGCGCAACCTCGACTATTACACAGGCTTCGTGTTTGAGGCCCGATCGGCCGACCCGGAGAGTGGCGAGATCCTTGTGGGAGGTGGCCGCTACGACCGGCTCGCGCAGGCTCTCGGCAGCCCGAAGCCCATTCCGGCCGTTGGTGCAGCGATCTGGGTCGAACGGCTGCTCGGCGCGGGAGCGAACGCGTGACAAACGGCGAAAAACCCTTCGTGCTCGCCGTGCCTTCGAAGGGACGGCTTCAGGAAAACGCGGCCGCCTTCTTCGCGCGGGCCGGCATGCCACTGGAACAGCCCGGTGGCGCGCGCGACTATCGGGGCCGGCTGCCGGGCTTCGAGGCGCTCGAGATCGCCTTCCTGCCGGTCTCCGAGATCGCAACCCAGCTGGCCGAAGGCAATGCGCATCTCGGGGTCGCGGGGGAGGATTTGCTGCGCGAGGCCATGCCGGACGCCGATGACCGCGTGGCCTTCCTGGCCCCGCTCGGGTTCGGCCATGCCAACGTGGTGGTGGCTGTGCCGCGCGCCTGGATCGACGTGCGCACCATGGCGGACCTCGAGGACGTGGCGGCGCTGTTCCATGCGCGGCGGGGTCGCCGGATGCGGGTCGCCACCAAATATGTCGGGCTCACACGCCAGTTCTTCGCCGCGAAGGGCGTGGGCGATTATCGGATCGTCGAAAGCCTCGGCGCCACCGAAGGCGCCCCAGCCTCGGGAGGTGCCGAACTGATCGTCGATATCACCACCACCGGCGCGACACTTGCGGCCAATGCCCTCAAGGTGCTCGACGACGGCGTCATCCTGCGGTCGGAAGCCAATCTCGCAGCCTCGCTGCGGGCGGACTGGAGCCCCTCCCACAAGAGCACGGCGCGCGCCATCCTGGCCCGTATCGCGGCCGAGGAGCAGGCCCGGACCTCGCGCGAAATCCGGGCGAGCTTCCCGAACGGCGCACCCAGCTTCGACGGCGAAGCGGGAACCCGCTTCGATGCGCATCTTCTGGGCCGCGAGGACGGCCGGCTGCTCCTCCATTGCACCAAGAGCCGGGTGCCGGAGCTGGCCGACTGGCTCATCGCGCAGGGGGCCGCGAACGTCGTCGTGGCGCAGCTCGACTATGTGTTCCAGGCGCAGAACGCGCTCTACGACAAGCTGGCGGAGCGGATCGGGTGATTGCGAAAGCGGTCTTGTTCGGCGGGACCCTCCTGGGCGCGCTCAATGGGCCGAGCGGCCTTGCCGAGGCCGCGTTGCGGCATCGCGCTCCCTCACCCGAGGCCGTCCAGCCTTTTGCCCGGCCGGAACCGCAATTTCCATTGAATGCGAACTGGACGTTGGCCGATGTCAACGGCAAGCCCGCCCCAGGCGATCCAGCGAGCTTCAGGCTTGACGACACGTACCGGGCGAGCGGCTTTTCCGGCTGCAATACCTATTCGATGACGCTGTATCCCGTGCGGGGGCAAAAGCTCGGAGCCGGTTCCATCGCCATGACCCGCAAACAATGCGACCGGGCCGTGATGCTGTTCGAGCACGCCTTCCTGGTGTGTTTGCACGCGGTGCCGACCTGGAGCAGCGAGAACGGCGATCTCGTCGTCAAATGCCCCGCGACCGTGCTGCGGTTTCGCCGCGGCATCTGACCCGCGTCCTCACGGCTTGCGGAAATGTTTCGACAGCTTGAGGCCCTGCGCCTGATAGTTGGAGCCCGCCCCCGCCCCATAGAGCGTGGCCGGCACGTCCGACATGCGCTCGTAGACCAGGCGGCCGACGATCTGGCCGTCCTCGAGCACGAAGGGCACGTCCCGTGAGCGCACTTCGAGAACCGCCCGCGAGCCCGCGCCCCCGGCTTCGGCGGCCCCGAACCCCGGATCAAAGAAGCCGGCGTAATGCACCCGGAACTCGCCGACCAGCGGGTCGAAGGGCGTCATCTCGGCCGCATGGTCGGGCGGCACCCGGACGGCCTCCTTGGAAGCGAGAAGATAGAACTCGCCCGGATCGAGGATCAGCTCCCGCCGGCCGAAGGCCGAGATTGGCTCCCAATAGTCCCGCATCTCGTAGGCGGCGACGGCATCGACGTCGATGATGCCGGTGTGTCGCTTGGCCCGATAGCCGACGAGTCCGGTTTCACCGAAGCCGGCGAGATCGACGGAGATCGCGACGCCCTCCGCAATGGTCGGCTCCGGGCCGGTGACCAGGGCATCCCGGGCGTGCAGCGCCCGATGACCCGCATCGTCGAGACGAGCCTGCCCGCTGCTGAACCTGATCTGGGCCAGGCGTGACCCGGCCCTGACCCGCACCGGAAAGGTGCGCGGCGAGATCTCGGCAAAGAGCGGGCCTTGGTAGCCGGGCTCGATCTGATCGAAGCGGCGGGCGAGGTCGGTGATCACCCGCGTGAACACATCGATCCGGCCCGTCGAGCTTTTGGGATTGGCCGCGGCGGACAGCCCCGGCGGCAGGGCGAGATGCTCGTCGAGTTCGACGATCGTCACCGTGCCCGGCTCAAGGATGCAGGGCGCGGACAGGTCGATCTCATGGGCGGGCTGGGCGCCGATGCCCTCGGCCACGGTCCGATGCGGGCCGGGCAGGAAACTGGCACGCACGCGCCACCCGCGCCGCCCGAGACGGAGATCGAGACTTGCCGGTTGCACCAGCGGTGCTGCCCCGGCGGGCGGCGGCGAACCGGCGATCTGGCCTCGTGTGAGGAGCAACTCGATCTGGTGCGCGGCCAGCAAACCCGGTGGGAAACCCGCTTCTGGCGACATGGACCGGATCTCGCACCGAGGACGATTGTTGACAGCTGGTGCGTACCGGAATGCCTGCGCGGCGCCAAGCGCCGTCTCGCGAGGCGCCCAGTCGGGTATCATCCAGACGCGCGCGGTTCATTGACTTGGGCGGACAAATTCCTGTATCCCGAACGAACTGTTCTTAAAAGAGAACACCTCGCCGGCTCTGCCGTCCCGTCGCCGCGTTGATGAGCCTGGCAGAACGACGTCCCGCCGCTGCAAGCGCGAGGCCCAGGCCCCGGCACTTGGCCGCAGGCGCCCAAGGAGTGTGTTGATGACCGGTTCGACCCGCCGCCCGCCCGACCTCGATGCGCTGCGTTCCGCCACCCGGCTGGTGCACGGCGGCACGACCCGCTCCCCGTTCGGCGAGACATCCGAAGCCTTGTTCATGACGCAAGGCTTCATCTACGACACGATGGAGGCCGCCGAAGCACGCTTCAAAGGCGAAGACGCCGGCTTCATCTATTCGCGGTTTTCCAACCCGACCGTGGCCATGTTCGAGGCCCGTATGGCCTTGATCGAACGTGCCCAAGCCGCGCGTGCCACCGCAAGCGGCATGGCCGCCGTCACGGCGTCCCTTATGGGCCAGGTGAAGGCCGGCGACCACGTCGTCGCGGCCAAGGCGCTGTTCGGGTCCTGCCGATACATCGTCGAAGATCTCTTGCCGCGCTTCGGCGTCACCTCGACATTGGTCGACGGTGCCGATCTCGACCAATGGCGCTCCGCCATGCGGCCGGAAACCAAGACGCTGTTTCTGGAGAGCCCGACCAATCCCAACCTGGAACTCGTGGACATCGCGGAAGTCGCCAAGATCGCGCACGCGGGCGGCGCCACTTTGGTGGTCGACAACGTGTTCGCAACGCCGCTGCTGCAGAGCCCGTTGGAGCTGGGCGCCGATTGCGTGGTCTATTCGGCCACGAAGCATATCGACGGCCAGGGGCGCTGCCTCGGCGGTGTCATCCTGGCCAGCCGGGAGTTCATCGACACATACGTCCACAACCTGCTCCGGCAGACCGGGCCGGCGATGTCGCCCTTCAATGCCTGGGTGCTCCTGAAGGGCCTTGAAACCCTGCCCGTACGTGTCGCAGCGCAGGATGCGAGCGCGGCGCGGATCGCGGATTTCCTGGCCGAGCAGGCCGGCATCGTAAAGGTGCTGTACCCAGGCCGCAGCGACCATCCCCAGGCGGCCTTGGCCAAACGCCAGATGAAGGGGGGCGGAACGCTCGTATCCTTCGAGGTCGAGGGCGGCAAGGCGGCAGCCTTTCGGTTGGCCAATGCGCTGTCGATCATCGGCATCTCGAACAATCTCGGCGACGCCAAGAGCCTCGTCACCCATCCCGCGACCACCACGCACCAGCGCCTCGCGCCGGAGGTGCGGGCCGAACTCGGCATCAGCGACGGCATCCTTCGGCTCTCGGTTGGACTGGAGGACGTCGATGACCTGATCGAGGATCTGTCGCACGCCTTGCAGCAGGTCAGTCGACGCGGCCAGACCTTGGCGGTCGCCTGACGCAGCGAGGCCCGAAGAGAGCGACCTTCGGCCGCTAGGGGCAATCGGGGATGGCAAAACACCGACTTTATGGCACTATCGCCAGCCGTCGGTTCTGCAGCCCGGTGCTCCATGTACACCGCCGTCACGCATGACATCCAGGTCACCGTCCTGCCGGAATATCTCGAAGACCGGTCGGAGCCGGAAGAGGGACGGTACTTTTGGGCCTATACGATCGAGATCACCAACTTCGGGCGCGCCGAGGTGCGATTGATCGCCCGGCACTGGATCATCACGGATGGGGTCGGTCGAACGGAAACCGTCAAGGGGCTCGGGGTGGTAGGCGAGCAGCCGGTCCTCAACCCCGGCGAAACGTTCCGCTACACCTCCGGATGCCCGCTGACCACGCCAAGCGGCCTGATGTCGGGAACGTACCGGATGACCGACCGAAACGGTCAGAGCTTCACGGTGGAGATCCCCGCCTTTTCGCTGGACAGCCCGCACGCCAAGCGGGTGTTGAACTAACAGCGTTCCGGCAGGACGAAACACACCAGCCTTTTACATCGCGCCCCGGATTGGCTATCCGGACCCCAACCCCGGAGAGCGCCTCATGTCGACCGTCACCGCCGCCATTCTGGTCATCGGAGATGAAATCCTGTCCGGCCGCACCAAGGACAAGAACATCGGCACCATCGCCGATGTCCTCTCTGGCCTCGGAATCGATCTGCGGGAAGTTCGCATCGTCCCCGATGTCGAAGCCGAGATCGTGGCGGCCGTGAATGCGCTGCGGACGCGCTACGATTATCTGTTCACGACAGGTGGCATCGGCCCGACGCACGACGACATAACGGCCGACAGTGTCGCCAAGGCCTTCGGGGTTGCGATCGACGAGGATCCGCGCGCCATCGCGCTCCTGCTCGAACGCATCAAGCCGGAGGACCTGAACGAGGCGCGCCGGCGCATGGCCCGCATTCCGCACGGGGCGGACTTGATCAAAAACAGCATCTCCAAGGCGCCCGGTTTCATGCTCGGCAACGTCATCGTCATGGCGGGCGTGCCGGCCATCATGCAGGCGATGCTCAACAGCGTCGTGCCCAGGCTCGAAACGGGTGTGCAGGTCATCGCCGAGACGATCGAGGCCGCGGGGCTGCCGGAGGGCGCCTATGCGGCGGGGCTCGGCGGGCTTGCCCGCGAGCACGCCGATGTTTCGATCGGCTCCTATCCCTCGTTCAGCGACCAGGGTTTTCGCAACCAGATCGTGGTGCGGGGCCGCGACCCTGCCCGCGTCGAGGCCGCCAAGCGCGCCGTCATCCACCTGCTGGCGGACTTGCGAGGTGATCGGGTCCCGGTGTAGCGACAGCGATGCACGAGGAGACCCGATGAACGACCAGCAAGCCAAGGCCTTTCCGGTCTCCTGGGACCAGTTTCACCGCGACGCGCGCGCCCTGGCGTGGCGGCTAAGCGGCGCCGGGCCTTTCTCGGCCCTGGTCTGCGTGACGCGCGGCGGCTTGGTTCCGGCCGCCATCGTGGCCCGTGAACTCGGCATCAGGCTGATCGAAACCGTGTGCATCGCGAGCTACCACGATTATGAGAACCAGGGTGGTCTCGAGGTGATCAAGGGCGTCTCGCCCACCATCGCCGAGATGGGCGACGGCAAGGGCATTCTGGTCATCGACGACCTGGTCGATACGGGCAAGACCGCCCAGGTGGTGCGGGAAATGCTGCCGCAAGCGCATTTCGCGACGGTCTATTCGAAGCCGCTCGGGCGGCCGCTGGTCGACACCTTCATCACCGAAGTGTCGCAGGACACCTGGATCTACTTCCCCTGGGATCTCGGCCTGAGCTTCCAGCCGCCGCTCGCCAGGGAAACGCGGGGCTGAGGGACGCGCCGACGCAAGACGCTCGCGTCAGTCGTTGGCAAGTCACCCGCCGTGGCGCGCCAAGACCTCGCGCACAGCCTCGACGAGTCGCTCTTCCGGCACCGGCATCTGGGCCTTCTGGCGAAGCTCCAGGTAGTCGGTGCGGTCCTTGCTGCTCTTGGCGAGTTCCGCCCCGAGCACGAGGTCGCGGATCATCACCTGCGGGCCGCCCGGCGCATCGCGCTCGTTCGAGCCCTGGATGACGGCGCAGAAGCTGTTGCGCTTGTCGGCATATTTGAGCTGCGCATTCATGCCCGAGGCACCGAGATACAGCTCGGCCCGGATACCGGCCTCGCGCAGCCGCGTCACCAGGCCTTGATAATGGGCCATCTGGTCGCGATCGAGCACCAGCACCACGACCGGGCCGACCGGTTTCGACGCGCCGAGCAGCGGGCTGTCGATGGCCCTCAGCGCCGCCACGAGCCGCGACACGCCGACCGAAAAACCGGTGGCCGGCACAGGCTCGCCCCGGAACCGCGCCACGAGCCCGTCATAGCGGCCGCCGCCGCCGACAGAGCCAAAGCGGATCTTTTGGCCGTCGTCACCCGTGATTTCGAAAGTCAGTTCGGCCTCGAACACCGGACCGGTGTAATATTCGAGCCCGCGCACCACGGAGGGATCGATCTCTACCCGGCCCTCGTATCCGGCGGCCGCAACCAGGGCCGCGATCTCGGATAGTTCACGGACGCCCTCTTCGCCGCGCGATGAGCCCGCAACTGCTTCCGACAGGTTGCGGATCGTTGCCTCGGCGTCCCGGCCCTTGGCGGCCGTAAACCCGAGCACGCGAGTGATCGCCTGCGGCGCGAGCCCGGCCCCGCGGGTAAAATCACCGCTTTCGTCCTTGCGCCCAGTACCCAGCAGCGCCTCGACGCCCGCCTCACCGAGCCGATCCAGCTTGTCGATTGCGCGCAGAACCGTCAGCCGGCGTCCGGCGTGCTCCGGACCGGCGAGACCGATCGCCTCCATGACGCCGTCCAGCACCTTGCGGTTGTTGACCTTGATGACGTAGTCGCCGCGCGCAATGCCGAGCCGCTCCAGCGTATCGGCGGCCATCATGCAGATCTCGGCATCGGCCGCGACCGAAGCCGAGCCGACCGTATCGGCGTCGAATTGCAGGAACTGGCGGAAGCGCCCCGGCCCGGGCTTCTCGTTGCGGAACACCGGCCCGGCCCGATAGGAGCGGTAGGGCTTGGGCAGCGTGTCGAAATGCTCGGCCACGTAGCGGGCGAGCGGCGCCGTCAGGTCGTAGCGCAGCGACAGCCAGCTCTCGTCATCGTCCTTGAACGAGAAGACGCCCTCGTTGGGCCGGTCGAGATCGGGCAAGAACTTGCCCAGCGCCTCGGTCAATTCGATGTAGGGCGTTTCCACCGCCTCGAACCCGTAGAGTTCGTAGGTCTCGCGAATCGCCGCCATGATGCGGTCCGTTGCCGCAAGATCGGCCGGGCCACGATCGGCAAGGCCACGCGGCAGGCGCGGCTTGAGGGGCGGAGCTGTCTGGTCGGTCATGCTCTTCTGCGTTCAAACTACGGGCAGGAATTGCCCCCTTCTGCCCTGCGGGAGAAGGTGCCCGATCGTGGCCAAGCCACGAAGAGGGCGGATGAGGGGTAAAGGCAAAACAAGACGTGCCGTGTCGAACGAGCCGCCCGCTTCGACCCCTCATCCGGCGCTTTGCGCGGCCCTGCAGCGCCGCGTCACCTTCTCCCGCAAGGTGAGGAGGATTCTCCTCGGCTCAATGCACCGCGGAGATGACCCGCTTCAGCTTGTCGGCGAGTTCGCCGATCTGGGCTTCGGTGATGATCAGCGGCGGCGTCAGGGCGACCGTGTCGCCGGTGATGCGTACCATCAGGTCGTGCTCGCGGAACGCACGATCCATCACCTCATAGGCCCGCGCCCCGACGCCATCGGGCTTGGAGGCGAGGTCGATGGCACCCACGAGGCCGATGGTGCGGATGTCCAGAACGTTGGGCAGCCCCTTCAGGCTGTGGATGGCCTCGGCCCAGATCGGCTCCAGGGTCTGCACGCGCTCGAACAGCTTCTCGTCGCGATAAACGTCGAGGGTCGCCAGTCCGGCCGCGCAAGCCAGCGGATGGGCCGAATAGGTGTAGCCGTGGAACAGCTCGATGACGTGTTCGGGGCCGTTCATGAAGGCATCGTAGATCGGCTTGCGCACCACGACGCCGCCCATCGGCACGGTGCCGGAGGTGACGCCCTTGGCGAAGCAGATCATGTCCGGCACGACACCATAGCGCTCCGCCGCGAAGCCGAAGCCCAGCCGGCCGAAGCCCGAGATGACCTCGTCGAAGATCAGCAGGATGCCATGCTTGTCGCAGATCGCCCGCAAGCGCTGCAGATAGCCCTTGGGAGGCGGCAGCACGCCGGTCGAGCCGGCCATGGGTTCTACGATCACGGCCGCGACGGTCGAGGCATCGTGCAGCGTCACGATCCGCTCGAGTTCATCGGCGAGATGCGCGCCCCACTCCGGCTCCCCCTTGGTGAAGGCCTGGTGTTCGCGATTGTAGGTGTGCGGCAGGTGGTCCACGCCGGCCAGCATCGAGCCGAAGAACTTGCGGTTCGACACGATGCCGCCGACCGAGATGCCGCCGAAGCCGACGCCATGATAGCCGCGCTCCCGGCCAATCAGGCGCTGGCGCGAGCCCTGGCCGCGGACGTTGTTGTAGGCCAGCGCGATCTTGAGCGCCGTATCGACCGCTTCGGACCCCGAATTGGCGAAGAACACATGGTCGAGATCGGCGGGGGCCAGGGATGCGATGCGCGACGCGAGCGCAAACGCCTTGGGGTGGCCGAACTGGAAGGCCGGCGCGTAATCCAGCTCCGCCGCCTGGGTCTGGATCGCCGTGACGATTGGCTCCCGGTTGTGGCCGGCGTTGGTGCACCACAGCCCCGCCGTTCCATCCATCACGGCCCGGCCCTCGGGCGTGTAGTAGAACATGTCCTTGGCCCGGGTGATCATGCGCGGGTTGCGCTTGAACGAGCGGTTGGGCGTGAACGGCATCCAGAAAGCCTCGAGATCGTTGGGGATCTCGGTCTTGGACGCGACGGCGGAAGCGGAGGACGGCATGAGGGCGCTCGCGAGAGTGGCAGGCTTCTGGCGGGCCGCCATTCGGGCCCGCCAGGGGTTTCTTAGGCGCCTTCTACGGTCAGGTCCACGTCGACGTTATTGCGCGTGGCGTGGCTGTAGGGACAGATCTTTTCATGGGCCTCGTTGGCGAGCGTTTGCAACTCGGCCTGCGGAAGGCTCTTGTCGTCGACGTGCAGCTTCACGGCGAGACCGAACCCGCCGGCGTCGCGCGGCCCGATCGTCACGGCGCAGGTCACCTTGGCGCCCGTGGCATCCTTCTTGTGTTGCTTGGCCACGAAATCCAGCGCCCCGCCGAAACAGGCCGCGTAGCCGGCGGCGAAGAGGTGCTCGGGGGTCGTGGTGCCGGGCTTGCCGGGACCACCCATCTCTTTGGGGACCGACAGCGTGACACTGACCGAACCGTCCTCGGCTTCGGTTCGGCCGTTGCGGCCCCCGATCGCGGACGCCTTGGCGGTGAAAAGCGGCTTGATGGACATGCGTGAGGTCCTTTCCGATCGAGGCGATCGCGGGGTTGGTCCCGGGTTTATAGGGCAACACGGCGCCAGGAACCAAGGGAGCCCAAGCGCCGCGACTTGACAGCCGCAGGCGCCCCCTCTAGCGGCGGCCCATGACATTCTCCCCCGCCCGGCTCGGTTGCCGCATCATCGACGGCCTCAGCGAGGTCGCTTCAAACTACGACGTGCTGCTCTGCGACGTGTGGGGCGTGATCCACGACGGCAAGCGGGCCTTCGCGAGCGCAAACGACGCCTTGATGCGCTTTCGCGAGAATGGCGGCACGGTCGTGCTCCTGACCAATGCGCCGCGCCCCAATCAATCGGTCGCGTCGCAGATTGCGCAACTCGGGGTCTCCCGCGCCGCCTATGATGAGATCGTCACCTCCGGGGATGCGACCGTGGCCCTGATCAAGGCGCGACATTCGGCGCCGCTCTACCACATCGGACCGCCTCGGGATTTGACGCTGTTCGACGAGGTCAAGCAACAGACCGGCCGCGCCCCCACCCTCACGGGTCTGGACCAGGCCAGTTTTGTCGTGTGCACCGGCCTGTTCGACGACCGGACCGAGGAGCCGGACGATTACGCGCAGATCTTCGCCGCCATGCGGACCCGCGATCTCGACATGATCTGCGCCAACCCGGACGTCGTGGTCCATGTGGGAGAGAAGCTGATCTTCTGCGGCGGAGCCCTGGCCGAGCGCTACGAAGCCCTGGGCGGCACCGTTCTCTATGCCGGAAAGCCGCACCCGCCGATCTATCAGGTGGCCCTGAACGCCGCCGAGGCCAGGCGGGGCACCCCGGTCCACACATCTCGCGTACTCGCCGTGGGCGACGCTCTGCGCACCGATGTTGCGGGCGCGCGGGGCCAGAACCTCGCCAGCCTCTTCGTCACCTCGGGGATCCATCGCGACGAGACCCAGTCCGGCGAGACCGGACGGATCGATCCCGAGGCGCTCGCTCGCCTCCTGGGGCTTTCCGATCAAAAGCCGACCGCCGCGATCTCGCAACTGGGCTGGTAGAAAGACCGCGACTCACGCCGCCTTGCGAATCGAATCGATCTTGGCCCGCAAGGCCTGGGCGTTGAACGGCTTGACCAGATAATTGTCGACGCCGGCCTTGCGGGCAGCCGCGACGTTGTCGGCCTTCGATTCGGCCGTTACCATGATGAATGGCGTGGTGCTGGCCGGACCTTGCACGGCCCGGACCTTCTGCAGAAGCTCGATGCCGGTCATCGGCTCCATGTTCCAGTCGGAAATTATCAGGCCGTAGGTCTTCGCCTGGATCATGTCCAACGCCACGCGGCCGTTCGGGGCCTCGTCGACGTTCTCGTAGCCGATCTGTTTCAGCAGGTTACGCAGAATCCGAACCATCGTCTGGTAATCGTCTACGAGGAGGATCGGCAGTGTCTTGTCTTCGACCATGATCGAGCTTCCCTTGCTGTCGACCAGCGCAACCCGCATCCGGTGCCGGCCCACAAACGTCCCTGGATCGTCCAGTTCGCCATGATCGGCGTTCATACAGGCCGCCGCTTGCCGTTCGGTTAAACCCGACGCGCTTATCGCGGCGCTTGCCTCCGCCTGATGCTGAGGCTTGGCCTAGCCAGTGACGCCGCAAATGCTCTACAAGCCCCCTCGACTTCTCGGAACTGTGTCGGTTTGCTCCCTCCTTCTCACCCGTTCATCGTTGCGACCGACCCTGAGGCGCCGCCGGCCGGACTCGGCTCGAGCGTCGTCGCGATCGGCAACTTCGATGGTGTGCATCGGGGCCACCAGGCCGTCATCGCGCGCGCCAAGACCTTGGCCGACGAACTCGGCAAGCCCTGCGCAGTACTGACGTTCGAGCCGCATCCGGCGGATGTCTTCGCCGGCCGGCCGACGATTTTTCGCCTCACGCCCCTGCCCGCCAAGGCGCTCGCGCTGTCCCGGCTGGGCACCGTCGACGGCATGTTGGTTCGCAGCTTCGATCGTGCCTTCGCGACCCTCAGTGCGGAGGACTTCGTGGCCGAGGTCCTCGTGGCCCGGCTCGGCATCTCGGCCGCCGTGGTGGGCTACGACTTTCATTTCGGCAAAGGCCGCAGCGGCTCTCCGGACTTCCTCCTGGATGCAGGACAGCGGCACGGCTTCAAGGTCTCGGTGATCGACAAGATCCTGGCCGATGATCGTGGCACCCTCGATGCCGTCTCCTCAACCGCGATCCGGAACGAACTCGAGCAGGGCAATGCCCGACAGGCCGCCATTCTGCTCGGACGCGAATATTTTGTGCTCGGCACCGTCGTGCACGGGCAGAAGCTTGGCCGCACCCTGGGTTATCCGACGGCCAACCTGCGGCTCGATCCCTCGTCGCGCCTCGCCCATGGCATTTATGCTGTGCGGGTCACGGTGGCTGGCACGACGTTTGGCGGGGTCGCGAGCTTCGGTCGACGGCCTACCTTCGATGATGGCGCCCCGCTTCTCGAGGCTTATTTGTTCGATTTCGATGGCGACCTCTACGGCCAGACGATCGAGATCGACTTCATCGACTGGATCAGGGGAGAGGAGAAATTCGCTTCCGCCGAGGCGCTGGTCGAGCGCATGCGGATCGACGAATCGATTGCGCGCGAAACCCTTGCGCTGACTGCAGCTTGAGATGATCCATTGACGATGTTTCTCATGCCGCGATGCGGCGTCGTATCGGGTCGAGTGCCCACCCCCGGCGGAAGGAATCCTGCCTCCTCGCGAAGCGCGCAGCAATGAGTCCGCGGAAGATCGGCGTGCTTGCGGCGCTCGTCGCTGTTCTGATCGATCAGGCCTCGAAACTCTGGCTCTTGCGGGTCTTCGACCTGGCGGAACGGCAGCCCTATCGGCTCGGCTCCATGCTCGACCTGGTGCTGGTGTGGAATCGCGGCATCTCCTACTCGCTGCTTTGGGCGGAGGGGGATGGGGCGCGCTGGCTGCTGGTGGCAGCGACGCTGGTCGCGACGGGGCTCCTCGTGGTCTGGCTCTGGCGCGTGCGTCTCGCCGTCACGGGGCTGGCCCTCGGGCTGCTGATCGGGGGCGCCCTGGGCAACGTGATCGATCGCATCGCCTACGGGGCGGTGGCGGATTTCGTTTTCTTTCATGTGGGCAGTTTTCGTTGGTATATCTTCAACGGAGCCGACTGCGCGATCGTGATCGGCATTGCGTTGCTGCTGATCGAGATGGTCTGGCCTCAGCGGGCGTCGCACGCCCATAAAACGCCGTGATGAAGTTGCAGAGCTTGCGCGGGGAGGAGGCCTATCCGTTACGGCGGCGGCCTCGATGGAGGTGTTCATGAGGACATTGCTGGCCGGTTGGGGCAGCGCGATCGTGGCGACGGGGGTCGTGGCCGTGGGGCTAGGCCTGGTTTCGCCGGCACAGGCGGCCGATGACGGATATGCCAACGTATTCTCCTCGCTCCTGAGCGTCACCGGGCTGATCAAGGCCGATCCTCCGCCCGAGATCGAATATCGCGAGCGGGCTCCGCTCGTATTGCCGCCCCAGACCACACTCCCGCCGCCGGTCGCCCCCGGCGCCAAGCGCACGGCTGCTTGGCCGCAGGATCCCGACGTGGTGCGTCGGCGCAAGGACGCCGAGGAGGCCAGGGCCCCTCGCAGCCTGAGCGACAAGGAAGAATTGCTGACCAAGGCCGAAGCGGAACGCGGCCGAGTTCAGAACAAGCCGTTCGCAACCAACAATTGCGGCGCCAAGGGCAATGCCCGAGGCTGTCTCGTGGTCAACCCCGAAGAGCTCAGGGCGGAAAGCGAGCACTACGAGGCGGCCAACCCCGACACCAAGGAAGTGCTCGCGGCGGGGCAGGAACCCGATCGCGCCTATCTGACGCAGCCTCCGAAGGGCTACCTGAAGGTGACCAAGGCCGTGAAGGCGACCACGGAAGCGCCGCAGCCGAGGGTCGACGAGTCGGATCCGCGTGCATACCTGCGAGCGCGCGCCAAATCCGACGACGAATAAGCCGCCAGGTTCGGCGGCGCGGGACGTTCAACCATGGCCGGGGCGCCTTGCTACTCCGTGCGCCCGGACTGCCTGACCGGCATGGGCAATCTTGCGACGCCTCCGGCAGCAGCGGCGGGCGGTGATCCCGGCGAGGACTTTGACTTTCGGCCGGCACTTGCCACATTGATGAGGTGATTTCGTGCCGCATCGGCTTGCTGCAGCCGGTTTCCTAGGCACTTGCGGTCTCCCTCATCCTCCTGCTGTGTCGTCATCATGCGTTTTTGCAATGTCGCATCCATCTCCTCCCCAGGGTCGGACCTGACCATGACCTCGCCGGAGGGCGAACAGCGGGGCGGCCCCCGCATCGCCCATGGCAAGCTCGCGAACGGCCTCGACATCGTGGTGATTCCCGATCACCGGGCTCCGGTGATCACCCACATGGTGTGGTATCGGAACGGCTCGGCCGACGATCCGATCGGCAAGTCCGGCATCGCCCATTTCCTCGAACATCTGATGTTCAAGGGCACGTCCGCCCATCCGCAAGGCGAGTTCTCGGAAACAGTGGCCGAACTCGGTGGCCAGGAGAACGCCTTCACGTCCAACGATTATACGGCGTATTTCCAGAGGGCCGCCAAGGAGCACCTGCGAACGCTGATGGAATTCGAGGCGGACCGCATGACCGGCCTCGTGCTCAGCGATGAGATCGTCATTCCGGAGCGCGACGTGGTGCTCGAAGAGCGCCGGATGCGGACAGACACCGACCCCGCGGCGCAACTGAGCGAGACCGTTCAGGCCACGCTGTTTTCGCACCATCCTTACGGCAAGCCAATAATCGGCTGGAAACACGAGATCGAGACTCTCGATCGGGCCGATGCATTCGCCTATTACCGCCGCTTCTATACGCCCGAGAACGCCATCCTGGTGGTGGCCGGCGACGTCACCTTCGAGGAGGTGGAAAAGCTCGCCGAGGACACCTACGGCAAGATCGCGGCGCGCGGGGAAGCGCCCCGGCGGTCCCGGCCCCAGGAGCCGCCGTCCAACGCGCACCGCCTGGTCACCCTCTCGGATGCCAAGGTAGACCAACCGAGCGCACAACGGGTCTATCTCGTGCCGTCCTACCGCACGGGCGGCGAGGATGCGGCCGCCCTGGAGGTGCTCGGCCACCATCTAGGCGGAGGACAAACCAGCCTGCTTTATCGTTCCCTCGTGCTCGAGCAGAAGATCGCGGTCGCGGCCGGCGCCTATTACATGGGCACCTCGTACGACGACACGCGATTCTACATTTGGGCCATTCCCAGCGAGGGCACGTCGCTCGAGCTGCTGGATGCGGCCGTGGAAGCGGTGATCGCCGACGCGTCGACTACGCTCGCCGACCCGGACGACCTCGCGCGCGCCAAGACCCGTCTCGTGGCGGACGCCGTCTATGCCCAGGACAACCAGACTACCCTGGCGCGCTGGTATGGCGCGGCGCTGACCACCGGTCTGACCGCCGCGGATGTCGCGCAATGGCCGGACAAGATCGACGCGGTGACCGCAGAGGCGGTGCGCCATGCCGCAGCGACCTGGCTGACCAAACGCCGCAGCGTCACCGGCTTCCTGCTGCCCGAAGAGGCGGCCTGATCGATCGTCACCGTGCCTCGTCGACGAAGCGGCCCTGCCGAACCGGCGAAGACCCCTTGAGCCGCCACGCCTTTTCCGGCGGCCCCAACCCAGTTGCGTTCCGGATTGTCTCATGACCGCCCATGTAACCGCCAAGCTGCAATCCCGTGCCGCGACCGTCCAGAAGGTCCGCTCGCCCGGCGGCCTGGAGGCCTGGCTCGTCGAGGATTATGCGGTGCCCCTCGTGGCTTGCGATTTCGTGTTCAAGGGCGGCGCGTCGCAGGACGATCCCGGGAAGACGGGCACAGCTTCGATGCTGGCCAGCCTGCTCGACGAAGGCGCCGGTCCGCTCGATTCGGAGGCGTTTCATCGCGCCCTCGACGACAAGGCCATCGAGATCTCGTTCGGAGCGGAGCGCGACGGGTTTTCGGGCCGCCTCAAGACACTCAGCCGCAACGTCGAGCCCGCGTTCGAGCTTTTGCGGTTGGCCGTGTGCGAGCCGCGGCTCGACCCCGATGCCATCGATCGCGTCCGCGGTCAGTTGATTGCGAGCCTCAAGCGCGAGAGCAAGGACCCCGACGCGGTGGCGGGACGGGCCTGGCGGGAAGCCGCCTTTCCCAATCACCCTTACGGGTTGCCGGTGCGTGGCACGCTCGAATCGCTGCCCAACATCACCCGGGGCGGTCTCGTTTCGGCCTACGAATCGTCCATGGCGCGGGCGGACCTTAAGATCGCGGTGGTGGGCGCCATCAATGCCCAGGACCTTGGGCGCATGCTCGACGCGACCTTTGGCGGCCTGCCGGCCCACAACGCCTTGAAGCCCGTTGCGGACGCGGCCGTGGCCCATGGAGGTCGGCCGCACGTGGTCGATCTCGACATTCCCCAATCGACCATCAGGTTCGGCCTTGACGGCGTGCCGCGCAAGGACCCAGACCACATGGCGGCCGTAGTGGTAAATCACATCTTGGGCGGTGGCATCTTCTCGGCCCGGCTGTTCCGGGAAGTGCGGGAAAAGCGTGGTCTCGCCTATTCGGTCTATTCCCAGCTTTCCAACTTCGATCACGCCTGCATCTTCGGCGGGGGCACGTCGACCAAGAACGAGCGCGCGACCGAGTCCTTGTCCGTAATCGAGGACGAAATCGCCAAGCTGGCCGCCGACGGGCCGACCGAGGAGGAGCTGGTCAAGGCGAGGAAGTTTCTCACCGGCTCCTATGCGCTGCGCTTCGACACATCGCTGAAGATCGCCAGCCAGTTGGTGCACCTGCAGACCGAAGGTTTCGACCTCTCCTATCTCGACGAACGCAATGCCATGATCGACGCGGTGACCATGGAGGATGCTCGCCGGACGGCGAAGCGCATTTTCGGGGCGGGTCCGCTGCTCGTCACCATGGTGGGCCGGCCGACGGGAGTATAGGCGCAGCCGGTTGCGGAGCGGACCGACCGGCCCGCGGTCCCGAACGTCCGGCGGGCTTGACGCCGCGCAGCGCCGAGCAGAGCGTCGCTTCCCGATGTCAGAATCCGTCCACGACCTCCGCCCATGAACGTCCGGCGCCTCGATCCCGTGCTCATCGACCGCATCGCCGCGGGCGAGGTCGTCGAACGGCCGGCTTCTGCCGTCAAGGAACTCGTCGAGAACGCGGTCGATGCCGACGCCGGGCGAATCGAAGTGCGCATCGAGGCGGGCGGACGCACGCTGATTCGGGTCAGCGACGACGGCGTTGGCATGGATGCCGAGGATCTGGCGCTGTCGGTCGAACGCCACGCCACATCCAAGCTGCCCAACGGTGACCTTTCCGACATCGGGACCTTCGGGTTCCGGGGCGAAGCCCTGCCCTCGATCGCCTCGGTGGCCTGTCTCGATATCGTGACCCGCCGGCGCGGCCCCGGGGCCACGGCTACACGCATCAGCGTCGATGCGGGACTGAAGGGCCCCGTCATGCCGGCGGCGCGGCAGAGCGGAACCACGGTCGAGGTGCGCGACCTGTTCGCCGCCACCCCGGCTCGGTTGAAGTTTCTCAAGAGCGATCGCGCCGAGGCACAGGCCGTGGCGGAGGCCGTGCGGCGCCTCGCCATGGCCAATCCATCGGTGCAGTTCGAGCTGTCAGGAACGCCGTCGGTCCGGCTCGATTGTCCCGCTTGCGCCGATGACCAGGAAGGCCGACTGACCCGGGCAGCGCAGATCCTCGGTCAGGAGTTCACCGACAACGCGCTGGCGCTCGATACCGAGCGGCCGGGCTTCCAGGTTCAGGGTTTCGCGGCGCTTCCGACACTGCACCGGGCGACGCGCGACGGACAATATATTTACGTCAACGGACGGCCCGTGCGGGACAAGCTCCTCTCGGCCGCCGTCTGGGCCGGCTACATGGACCACGTGCCGCGCGACCGCTTCCCGGTGATCGCGCTGTTCGTCACCTGCGGACCCCACGTCGTCGACGTCAATGTCCATCCGGCCAAGGCCGAGGTCCGGTTCCATGACCCGAAGCAGGTGCGCGGCGCGGTGGTGTCCGCGATTCGCGACGCGCTCGGGGGCGCGTTGCACCGCGCCACGACAACCGGCGGCCTGCGACTCGAGGAGGCGGTGCTGCGACGCCAGGCCGCGACCACCCAAGGAGATCCGAGGCCGACGTGGTCGACGGGCACGCGCCCCGCGCCGGGCCGCGCCTGGGATTGGCGCGCCTCGCCTGCCGCGCGCCCCAACGGGTTCGGTGAAGCCGAGCAGGCGGCCTTCAATCATCTCGGAGACCCGGCCGCGGATGCGCGATCCCCGGATGAGGTGATCGAGGGCGAGCACAGCGCCGCGCCACTTGGCGCTGCCCGCGCGCAATTGCACGAAACCTATATCGTGGCCCAGACCCGGGACGGCATCGTCATCGTGGACCAGCACGCCGCGCACGAGCGCATCGTCTACGAACAGCTCAAGCGCTTCCGCGCCGCAGGCAGCATTGCCCGGCAGCTTCTGCTGATCCCGGCCATTGTCGAACTCGACCGCGACGCCGTGGCGCTGCTGCTCGAACATGCCGAAACCCTCGCGAGCCTCGGCCTGGTGGTCGAAAGCTTCGGACCCGGCGCGGTGGCGGTCACGGAGGTGCCGGGCATCCTGGCCGAGACGGATGCGGCAGGGTTGCTGCGCGATCTCGTCGACGTCCTGGCCGAGACCGGCGACACGACGCCGCTCGAACGCAAGCTCGACCACGTGCTGGCCACCATGGCGTGCCACCATTCCGTGCGTGCCGGGCGCAGGCTGGTGCCGCACGAGATGAACGCGCTTTTGCGCGAGATGGAGCGCACCCCCGGCGCCGGGCAGTGCAACCACGGACGCCCGACCTATGTCGAGCTCAAGCTCCAGGACATCGAGCGGCTGTTCGCGAGGCGCTGAGGGGCCGCTCAATCGCGTGCGATGATCTCCGCCTCATGGTGCACGACGGCGGCACGGCGCGGAGTTGCCCAGCGCCGCGTCAGGAAAGGCGCACGGCGCCGCTTGGCGCGGCGCTTCGTCGATGCGGAAAAGCCGGGGTTGCGGCCCCACACAGCCACCCCGTCGTTGCGTTCGATCAACGCAGGCAAATTGAAGAAGCGGGCCCAGGAGCGCCAATCGGCCCAGATCTCGCTGTCGTCCGGGGCTTCGGCGAGTGGTACGGAAAGCTCGGCGTCGCTGTGGGCAAGCCGGATCTGATAGGAGACGCCGCCGCTCCTGCCACCCTTAAGCGCCACGCAGACACCCTGATAGCTCTCGACCGGGATCGACAGACGCATCGCGATGCCCCGGAAGCTCCGCTCTATCGTGACCCGGTCGCGCGAAATGACGACCTCGCGCCGGCGATCATCCGCCCGGCTGTCCTGGGCGATTATCCTCGCGCTGGCCTGATCGAGCCGAGCGTCCGTGGATCGGCCGGTCGGTGCGAAAGCTTGGGACATGCGACGCCTCTCGTTGTTGCGATGCCGCCTCGTCGGCGGCGTGTTCTGTCGCGGCGTCTTGGTGACGGCGCGGGAAGGCTTGCCCCTTCCGATGTGTCGACTGTGCGCGAGCACCGGATCAAAGCCGCTAACGGGCTTGCTTAAGCGTCTGTGAACACGGGGGTTTTCGACTGCTTTCGAAAACCATGGATGCCGAAGCGCTGCGTCGATCGTTAGAAATCTCCGCATTTCGGCAGGGCTTGGGCCAAGCTTGCCCGGCAGCCAGCTCGGCCACCAACGACGAGGTCCGGGGCCCCTGAGCAACCCACCCGACGCCGTCGCGGTCTCTTGTCGTCTTGCGCCGAACTATCGGCGCGGGTACAGGCAAAGAGCCGAGCACAACTCGCGTGGCGCCTCTCCCCGAACCTCACGGATCCGTGCCCGCCATCTCCCCGAGCGAACCACAGGCTGTTCTGGCCCTCCTCGCCGAGGCGGCTGACGTCGCGGGCGACATGGCCATGGGCTATTTCCGGCATGGCGGCGCGACCGCCGCGCGGATCGACTACAAGCACGGCGGGTCGCCGGTCACCGAAGCCGACCTCGAGGTGGACCGCTACCTGCGCGAACGACTTGGCGCGGCCATCCCGGACGCGGCCTGGCTGTCGGAAGAAACCGCCGACGACTTGCGCCGGCTCGACTACGATCACGTCATCGTGGTCGACCCGATCGATGGCACGCGCAGCTTTGCGGCCGGCGACCCGCAATGGGCGGTGTCGATCGCGCTGGTCTCGGAGGGGCGTCCGGTGGTGGGCGTGGTTTACGCTCCGGCACTGGGCATGAAATACGAAGCTTCCATCGGCGGTGGCGCCCGGCGCAATGGCTGGCCCATCCGGGTTGCCTCACGGGGCCTTCTCCGTGAGGCGCGGCTGGCGGCACCGGCCGGCTTCATCAAGCCGCTCGCGCAAGCCTATCCGGTCGACCTCGTGCCCAAGATCCCGTCGCTGGCGTGCCGCTTCGCGGCCGTGGCGGCCGGCGACATCGATTGCGCGGTGTCCTCGCCCAATGCACATGACTGGGATCTGGCCGGCATCGACATCATCCTGCACGAGGCCGGCGGGATGCTTTCGGCTGCCGATGGCTTGCCGCGCGTGTATAACCGTCGTAATCCGCGCCATCCGACGCTCTACGGCTCCGGAAAGGGACTGCACGCTGCCCTGCTTGCGGCGGGTCGGCGTTCGCTCGGCAGCGGTGCTTAGATCGGCGTTTCGCGGTGATCGGCGAAACGCGCCAGCCGCTTGCGCGCGTTTCATCGGTGAGGCTTGACCATGAACGACCCCACTCCACAATTGCTGCACCTGGTGTTCGGGGGCGAACTGACCGACCTCGACGGCACCGAGTTCCGCGATCCTTCCCGGCTCGACATCGTGGGCATCTTCCCCAACTACGCTGCCGCCGAGGCCGCGTGGCGCGCCAAGGCGCAATCGACCGTCGACACCGCAGCGATGCGCTATTTCATCGTCCATCTGCATCGCTACCTTGCGCCCGCCGTCGGGCGGGCGGGACAGTGAAGCCATCGCGATGCTGAAGACCCTGGGTCGAACGAAGGGCGTCCTCGAAACCGCGGGCTTCCTGGTCAGCAGCTATCTCCGCTTCGTTCGCAGAACGAACCGGTTCGTGTTCGAGCCGCCGGGCTTTCTCGATACGGTCCGATCCGAGAACCCCTTCATCGTGGCCATGTGGCACGGCCAGCACGTCATGGTGCCCTATATCCGGCCGTACTGGCCGAAGGGCATGGGTGTATCGGCCCTCGTGTCGCGGCACGGCGACGGCGAGATCAACGCGGTTGCCCTGCGCCGTCTCGGCATCGACACGATCCGCGGCTCGGGCGGCAAGCGGATTTCTGCCAAGATCCAGGAACATGGCGGGTCGGCGGCCCTGCGCGAGATGGCGCGCCAACTCGCGGCCGGTACCGTGGTTGCCATGACGGCGGACGTCCCCAAGGTGTCGCGGCGGGTCGGCCCCGGCATCGTGACCCTCGCCCGCATGACTGGACGGCCCATCTACCCGATCGCCGTGGTCACGAGCCGCCGCTTCGACTTCCGCTCCTGGGACCGGGCAAGCATCGGCAAGCCGTTCGGACGAGGCGCCATGGTGCTCGGAAGCCCGATCCACGTCGAGCGGGACGCGGACGCCGCAGCCCTCGAGCGGGCCCGCCTCGCGGTCGAGGATGGCCTCAATCGGGTACACGCCCGGGCCTATGGCCTCGTCGGTGCCGAAGATCCGGGACGTCGGGGGGTGCCGGTTCTGAGCGAGGCGGAGCGGTGACGTTTTCGCCGCTGTTTGCCGCCTACCGGGCCGCCACCTTCCTGAGCGAGCCCGCGGCGCGCCCGTTCTTGCGGTGGCGCGAACGCTCGGGCAAGGAGGACGCGGCGCGCATCGGCGAGCGGATGGGACGGCCGAGCCGGATGAGGCCGCCCGGCGGCGTTGCCTGGCTGCATGGGGCGAGCGTCGGCGAAGGCCTGGCGCTGCTGCCGCTGATCGACGCTCTCGTGGGCCGCGGACTGCAGGTCCTGGTCACCACCGGCACGGTCACCTCGGCCCGGGTGATGGCGAGCCGGCTACCGGCCGGGGTCACGCATCAGTTTGTGCCGCTGGATTTTCCGCGCTTCCTGGCCCGCTTCCTCGAACATTGGAAGCCGAACCTCGTGATGCTGGCGGAGTCGGAGCTCTGGCCGAACCTCGTCCATGAGGTGGTCCGGCGCGGCACTCCACTGGTGCTGGTCAATGCCCGCATGTCCGACCGATCCTTCCGTCGCTGGACCCGGGCCGCAGGCTTCATCGGCGCGCTGTTGGGACGAACCGCGATCTGCCTGGCCCAGACCGAGCAGGACGCGGCAAGGTTCCGCCAGCTCGGCGCCGCGCAGGTTTCGGTCACCGGCAATCTCAAGTTCGACGTGGGCCCGCCTCCGGCCGACAGCGACAGCGTGAGCGAGATGGTGGCCCGGATCGGCGCACGCCCGGTCTGGGTTGCGGCTTCGACCCATGCCGAGGAAGAGAGCCTGCTGCTAGCCGTCCATCAGGACGTTGTCCGCGATCATCCCAACCTGCTGACCATCCTGGTCCCGCGGAGGGCCGACCGCGGGGCCGCCATGGCCGAGAGCTGCGCGGCACGCGGAATCCCGGTCGCCCTCCGCTCGCGCGGTGATCTGTTCGGTGCGGGCGCCGGTATCTACGTGGCCGACACCATGGGCGAACTTGGTCTATTCTACCGCGTGACCGACATCGTGTTCCTGGGCAAGTCGCTGGCCGGCGGCGGAGGCCAGAATCCGATCGAAGCCGCAAAGCTTGGCAATGCCGTGCTTTACGGCCCGATGGTCGGCAATTTCGACGAGATCTATGCCAACCTGGCCGAGGCCGGAGGGGCCATCGAAGTCGCCGACCGCGAGGCCTTGTCCGAAACGCTGTCGAGCCTCTTGGCCAATACCGCGCGGCTGCGTCGCATGGCCCGGGCAGCGGCCGAGACCGTGGAGCGGCAGGGTGGCGCAACCGCCAAGGTGATGCAGGCTATCGCGCCGTTTCTGGGGACCCGGCCCACTTCGCCGGCAAGCTGATGCCGGCCCGGGCACCGGACTTCTGGTGGATCCCCGAACGGAGCCTTGCAGCGCGGCTGCTGTCCCCGATGGGCAGCCTGTATGGCGCCGTCGCAGCGCACCGCATAAACCGGCCGGGCGCCCGGGCAAGCGTGCCCGTGATCTGCATCGGGAATTTCGTGGCGGGCGGCGCCGGCAAGACCCCGACCGCCATCGCGGTCGCGCGAAAGCTCATCGGGGTCGGAGAATCGCCGGCTTTTTTGTCGCGTGGCTATGGCCGTACGGCAAAGAGTCCCGGCGTGCTGCGGGTCGATCAGGACCGCCACGACGCCGCGCAAGCGGGCGACGAACCCCTGCTGCTCGCCCGCGTCGCGCCGACCTTCGTGGCAAGGGACCGTTTGGCGGCCGCCCGAGCCGCCGTCGAGGCTGGCGCGTCCATGCTGGTGCTCGACGATGGGCTGCAAAGCCCGGCGCTCGCCAAGGACCTGTCGATCGCGGTGCTCGACGCGACCACCGGGGTCGGGAATCGGCTCTGCCATCCCGCAGGGCCGCTGCGGGCACCCCTTGCCGTCCAATGGCCGGCCGTGTCGTTGCTTTGCGTCATCGGCGAAGGACCGCAAGGCTCGGCGCTGGCCCAAGAAGCCTCGCTTCGCGGGGTGCCGGTCGTTCACGCCACGCTCCGGCCCGACCGTGCGGTGGTCGACGCCCTGCGCGGAAGGCCGCTCTACGGATTCTCGGGCATCGGCCGCCCGGAGAAATTCTTTCGCACGATCGAGGACGAAGCGTTGTCGCTGGTGGGGCGGCGAGGTTTTCCCGATCACCATGCCTTTACCGCGGCCGAGCGCGGTGCCTTGCTGGCCGACGCCGAAAGGCTCGGGGCGGATCTCGTGACCACGGAGAAGGATCGTGTGCGGCTGCCGGCGGATTTTCCGGCCCTCGCCCTGCCGGTGTCGCTCGCCTTTGCGGACGAGGGTCCGTTCGACGCCCTTCTGGCCAGGCTTACGGCTCGGCGGACGTTCGCATAATGCTGAAGCCGAGCCGCTCGAGCTTGGCCTCGACCGTCGCATAGGCTTCCTGGAGGTCCGTATTCCAATAGCGCAGATCCTCGAGCGGGATCGGCATACCCGTCACGCCGCACCGAACGAAGGTGCCGGGGCGCACGATCCGGAACTCACCATCGCCATATTGCAGCTCGGCTTCCGCGGCGCTGATGGGCCGGCGTTCGTAGCGGTTCATAGGTCAAATTTCGCGATATGGGGAGCGCCTTTAGATACACGGTCCCGAGACTGAGCGCCAGTACTGTGCCTTTGCGCACGCGACAGCCCAGCATTGCGCGACTCAGAACAGCGAGCCCTGCCGCCCTGTGGAGCCGCCGGCCGGCTTGACCCGCGGGCGCGGTCGCGATGCCGGCTCGCGACCGGTGCCCGCATGCTCGACCACCTCGGCCCCGACGGTTCCATCCGCGAACTCGACCGTCAGCGCGCTGCCAGGCGGAAGCGCTCCGGCGCTACGCACCGGATCGCCGGCACCATCGCGCACCAGGGCGTAGCCGCGCGCCAGGATGTTCCGATATCCGAGGCTGCCCAGGATCTGCCCCAGCGCCTTGAGACGTGCCGCCCGACGCTCCTCGCCCGCCCGATTGGCGCGCTCCAGCCGTGCCGAGAGACTGCCCAATTGATCCCGTTCTCGCCGAACCTGCTGGGCGGCAAGTTTTACCCGGGCCGCGAAACCCGTTTCCAGGCGCTGCCCGCGGCCCGTCAGGTCCCGGCGGCGACGCTCGGCTGCGACGCCTGCGGCGCGCTCCAACCGCGTGCCGAGCGCGTCCAGTCCCAGGCCGATCCGGGCGAGCCTCGCCTGGGGCGATTGCGCTGCCAAGCGTCCCGATAGACGCACCAGATCGAGGCGGCGCCGGTCCGCGGAGAGGCGCAGCCCCGAAGGCAATTGGCTGCCGGCGCGATCCAGCCGTTGCCGCGGCAGGGCCAGGAGATCGCTACCCGACGGTAGCGCACGCGCCGTAGCCCGCAACGCGTCGCGCCCGCGCTCGAGAAGCCGCAGGGCACTGCCAGTGTGCCTGGCGGAAAGGCGGTCGAGCGAAGCCAGCAATTCGGCCCGCACCGGCACGCAGAGCTCGGCCGCTCCCGTCGGGGTGGGAGCACGCACGTCGGCCACATGGTCGAGCAGCGTCCAATCCGTCTCGTGGCCGATGGCCGACACGAGCGGAATGAGACTGTCGGCAGCCGCCCGGATCACGGCTTCGTCGTTGAAGCCCCAGAGATCCTCCAGCGAACCGCCGCCGCGCGCCACGATCACGACGTGCGGCGCAGCAATCAGACCGTCCGCCGCAAGCGCATTGAACCCGCGAATCGCAAGCGCCACCTCGGCGGCACTCCCCTCGCCTTGCACCCGCACCGGCCAGACCAGGACCCGCCGCGGAAACCGGCCGGCAATCCGATGCAGGATGTCGCGGATCACGGCACCGGTCGGCGACGTCACCACCCCGATCGAATGGGGCAGGAACGGCAGCAATTGCTTGCGGGCGGCGTCGAACAGCCCCTCGCCGGCCAGCTTGCGCCGACGCTCCTCGAGCATGGCCATCAAGGCCCCGATGCCGGCAGGCTCCAGGGATTCGATGACGATCTGGTAGGAGGACTTTCCCGGGAAGGTGGTCACCTTGCCGGTCGCCACCACCTCCATGCCCTCTTCGGGCTTGATGCGCATGCGCGCGAAGGCCGTCCGCCAGACCACGGCGTCGATCCGCGCGCTTTCGTCCTTAAGGCAGAAATAGGCATGGCCCGACGAGTGTGGGCCTCGGTAGTTGGACACCTCACCCCGGACCCGGACGAAGCCGAACCGATCCTCGACGGTGCGCTTCAGCGCTCCGGAAAGCTCGCTCACCGTGATTTCGGGCGCGTTGGTGCGGGTGTTGTCGGGGCTGGGTTGCAGCGCGGCCGCGTCGGACATCACGGGGAACTCTTTGGGTCACATCTCCGCCGCGGCGGTCGGTCATGATATGGGCAGCATCGGAAAGACGGTCTACCAGAAACGGGAGCCTCGATGCCTGCCAATTCGAACCGGGACCGCAAAGGCCTCACCGTGCTGCTGGTCGGTTCGGGCGGACGCGAACATGCGCTCGCCGCGGCGCTGGCCAAAAGCCCCGGCCTCGGCACCCTGCTGATCGCCCCGGGCAATCCGGGAACCGAGGCTTTGGGCCGCAACACGCCAGTGGACATCAGCGACAATGCTGCCCTGTGCTGGCTTGCGAAGCGGGAGAACGTCGACCTTGTCGTGATCGGCCCCGAGGCGCCGCTCGTGGCAGGGCTGGTGGATGATCTCACCAGGGTCGGGGTTCTGGCGTTCGGGCCCACGGCAGCAGCGGCTCAGCTCGAAGGCTCGAAGGGATACACCAAGGACCTCTGCCGCGAGTTCGCCATACCGACCGCCGCCTACGGCCGCTTCTCCGACCGCAAAGCCGCGCAGGACCATCTGGCCGGCGCCGCGCTGCCGGTCGTCATCAAGGCCGACGAACTCGCGTCCGGCAAGGGCGTGCTCATCGCGACCACGGTGGGGGAAGCCGAATCGGCGCTCGACCTGATGTTCGCGGGCGGCTTCGGGACGGCTGGCGCCTCCGTGGTGATCGAGGAGTTTCTCGAAGGCGAGGAAATCTCGTTCTTCGCCTTGTGCGATGGCCATAAAGCGCTGCCGCTCGGCTCGGCCATGGACCACAAGCGGGTCGGCGAAGGCGACACCGGCCCCAATACCGGCGGCATGGGCGCCATCTCGCCGGCTCCCGCCATGACGACGGCGCTCGAGGCCCGCATCATGCGCGAGATCGTGGAGCCGACGCTGGCCGGGATGCAGGCCCGCGGCACCCCGTTCAAGGGCGTGCTTTTCGCGGGTCTGATGCTGACCACGGCGGGACCGCAATTGATCGAGTTCAATGTGCGGTTCGGCGATCCCGAAACCCAGGCCATCCTGCTGCGGCTGGACGAGGATCTGCTGGCGCTGCTGCTCGCCACCGCGCAAGGCAGTCTGCCATCGCGGCCGATCCGCCTTCGGCCCCAGGCCGCGGTCGCGGTGGTCATGGCCGCGCAGGGCTACCCCGCCGCGCCTCTCAACGGCACGGCCATCCGCAACGTCGAGGCTGCCGCCGCGCTCCCTGGCGTCCAGGTGTTTCATGCCGGCACACGGCGAGTGGGCGACGTGCTTGTGGCCGAAGGTGGGCGCGTGCTGACGATCTGCGCCCTTGGCCGGGATGCCGCAGAGGCCCGCAGCGTGGCCTACCAGGCGGTCGATGCGATCGACTGGCCCGAAGGCTTCGCGCGGCGCGATATCGGGGCTCGCACGTTGAGGCCTGAGGCGGATGGCCCTTGAGGGCTTCGCGACCCGTATAGTGTGCGACCCAACTCAAACGAGGTTCGATCGATGGCGGAGCTTGCAGACCTGTTTCCTGGCTTCGCGTCCCGATATTTCGGCACCGAGGCCGGCCGGATCTTTGCCCGCATCGGCGGCACCGGGGCGCCGCTGGTCCTGCTGCACGGGTTTCCGCAGACGCTTGCCATGTGGCACCGCATCGCACCGGCGCTGAGCGAGAGGTTCACGGTCGTGGCGCTCGACCTGCGCGGCTACGGCTGGTCCTCGGCCCCGGCCAGCCACGCCGGGGAGGCCTACAGCAAGCGGGCCATGGGGCGCGATGTGGTGGCCGTCATGGATGCCCTCGGCATCGCCAGCTTCGCCCTCGCGGGGCATGATCGGGGTGCCCGGGTCGGCTATCGGCTGGCCCTTGATCACCCAGGCCGGATCACACGGCTCGCCCTGCTCGACATCGTCCCGACCGTGGACGTGTGGCGGGCCATTGAACAGGGGCAGGCGGTATCGCCGCATTGGCCAGTTCTCGCCGAGCCCGAACCCGTACCCGAGACGGAGATATCCAAGGACCCGGATGCCTATTACTCAGGGCTGATGCGCAAATGGGCCCAAGGCCAAACCCTGGACCGCTTCGATCCCAGGGCCATGGCACATTACCGCGCCGGCTGGGGAGATCCCTCCCGCATCCACGCCTCCTGCGAGGATTACCGCGCCGGCGCAACCCTGGACCGCAGCGACGACGAGGCGGACGAGGCCGCCGGAAACACCATTGGGTGCCCCGTCACGATCCTGGCCAGCACCTACCTTGTAAAGGCCAATCAGGAAGCGCCGCTCGATCTGTGGCGCCGCGGCTTCGCGCCGAACGCCGAGGGCGTGGTCATCGATTCGGGGCATTTCCTGGCGGAGGAAAATCCCGATGCGACCCTGGCGGCGTTGCGGGATTTCCTGTGAAGCACCAGCCGGAGATCGTGGCCTCCCTCGGACCGGCCGGACCTGCCTCGAATGCCGGCTCCATTGCTCTTGCGCTCGGGGCCGGCGGGGCCCGCGGCATTGCGCATATCGTGCTCCTGGAGGCTCTCGACGAACTCGGGGCGCGGCCCTCGCTGATCGTTGGATCGTCGATGGGCGCCATCATCGGGGCCGCCTACGCGGCAGGATTTTCCGGCAACGACCTCAGGCTGCACGTTTTCCGGACATTGCGCGGGCGCCAGAACGTTCTGGCCCGGTTGCTCGAGGCGCGGGTCGGCCGTTTTGCCGACATTCTCATTCGCGGGCTGACGAATCCGGTCCTGGTCGACGCGGAACGGATGCTGAGCCTGTTCTGGCCGACCGGCATGCCGGAGACGTTCGAGGAGCTGTCGATTCCGCTCCTGGTCGTCGTGACGGACTTCTTCGCCCATGAGGAGCTCGTGCTCGATTCGGGCGACCTGCGCAGTGCCGTGGCGGGGTCGATGGCGATCCCCGGCCTCGTCCGGCCGGTCCTGCGCGATGGACGCACCCTCGTAGACGGCGGCGCCGTCAATCCCCTGCCCTACGATTTGCTTGCCGGGAAAGCGGACAAGATCCTCGCCTGCGACGTCATGGGGGGCCCGATGTCGGCCACCCGGACCATGCCGAGCCCTTTCGAGGCGATGTTCGGAGCCGCGCAGATCATGCAGGCCGCCATCGCGGCCAAGATGTTGAAGGCGCGACCGCCCGACGTTCTGATCCGGCCGCCCATCGATCAGTTCCGCGCGCTCGATTTTTTCCGCTTCTCCCAGATCCTTCGGGCAGCCGAAACCGTGAAGGACGAGATCAAGCGCGAGTTGGAAGCCGTTTTGACGCAACCCTAAGCGGGTCGCCCTGGTGCAACGGCAGAGCGCCGAGAAGGTCATCGAGCGTAGCGACCGTTCCCGGATCGGCAATGCCGTCGACGCCGGATTGCCGGAAGTGCCGCTGAAACGCAGCCACGACCACGCGGGTGGCCTCGTCGAAGTGACCCGTGCGGTCGATCCCGTATCCGTAACGGGCCAAGGCTGCCTGGAGAGCCGCCACCCCGGCTCCCTGGTCGCCGGACTTCAGCACGGCCCCATGAGCGGAGCGTTCCGGCACCCAGTGACCGATGCCGGCCCGGAACAATTCGGACCAGGGGAAGCGCTCGCCGGGGTCCTGCTTGCGGCCCGGCGCGATGTCCGAATGGGCCAGGATTCGCTCGGGCGCGATCGCGTGGCGCGAACCGAGATCGCGGCACAATTCGATGATGGCGCGGATCTGCCGCTCGGGGAACGAGGGCAGGCCGCCGTCGTGACCTTTATTGACGATCTCAATGCCAAGCGACGCCGAGTTCATGTCCTCGACCCCGTGCCAGATGGACCGGCCAGCATGCCAGGCCCGGCGCCGCTCGGCCACGAGTTGGACCACCGCACCGTCTTCCTCGACGAGATAGTGGCACGACACCGACGAGCGTGGATTGCACAGCCAGGCCAGCGCCGAGGGTCCGTCCGCCATCCCTGTATAATGCAGGATGATGCTGTCGGGTGCCTTTCCGCCCGCTCTCGCGCCGTGGTTGGGCGACGCGCACAAGCGCGCCACCAGCCCGCTATCCGGCTCGATCAGCATCGAGCTTTTGCCGTTCTCGCCCGATCAGTAGCGAATGATGCGCAGGCAGACCGGCGTGCCATATTCGTCGTAGCCCCAGCGGGCGCAGGCCGGGCCGGGACCGGGCGGCGGCAACGGCCGGGGCGTCGCGGCCGCGCCCAGGACAGCGCCGCTGGCGGCACCGATGGCACCACCCAGAAGCGCTCCGCCCGGACGGCCAGTGGCGAGGCCTCCGATCAGCGCGCCCGACGTGCCGCCGATGACGGCGCCACGCGCCGCATTCGCGTCCTGGGGCGTGTTGCATCCCGAAACGGCCAGGGCCGACGCCAGGGCGGCGGCCGTCGCTACGGCTCTCATCATTCGCGATCTCCTCAATCCTTCCGGTCCGACATTCGACCGCCGCGTCCATCAGCCGAAATCGTGCTGAATGAGATCTTGCCGGAACGGCTTTAAAATCTGCTTAGCGGCGCAATCTCGGCCTTGGCCATCGCGGCTAAACCGGGCGAAACTTGGGAGCGCAGGCCCTGGCCGATCGATCTCCGAATCAGTGTCACCGAAACCACACGGAATCGGCCCAATGCCATGTGATACGAATCACACACAGGGCGGAAATCGAGCCCCATTGCGTCATTTTTACTTCGTTGCAAGGCATTTGTGCCGCGCGAAGCCCAGCTTTGGACGCAATTCGACGTCGTTTGGGGGCTGGCTTCACGAGCATGAAAGGAAAGCTGCTTGCCCTCCCCTCCGCGCGCAGTCCTGATCGTCGGTATGTTGATGGCCTCCGCTACGCTGGCCGAGGCTGGTGGCAGGGCCGCTACGGAGAGCTATCCCAACCTCGCGACCCTCGGCGAACAGTCGGTCCCCGCTCGCGTGGCTCCCGCCAGCCCGGCCGTTTTGGTCACCGCAGCACCGGTTCTCAGCAGACGAGAGATGCGTCTGGCCCGGCGTGGCCGTCGCAGCCGGTACGCTCGCGGCCGAGCCGAATGGGCAGCCCGGGATCAGCGGTCGGCGCAGATCGTGGCGGTGGCGCAGCCCGCGGCGACTGTCGCACCAGCCCTACCGCAGCCCGCCGTGGCCGGGCCGACACCGCTCGCGCCCAGCCAGGAACAAGCCGCAAAGACCCCGAATGAACTGCGCTCAAGTCTGCCGCCATTGGCCGGTCCCCACGAGACGGCCGCTCCGACCCTCACGGATCTCATCGCCAAACACGCGCAGCAAAATGGTGTGCCGGTCGAACTCGCCAAGGCGGTGGTGCGCATCGAGAGCCGGGGCAATCCGCATGCCTCGAACGGCGGCGCGCTCGGGCTGATGCAGATCAAGCCCGGCACAGCCCGCGCGGCGGGATTCAGCGGCGGGGCCTCCGGCCTATTCGTGGCGGAAACAAACCTCCATTTCGGCATGAAGATCCTCGGCGACGCCTATCGCACCAGCGGCGGCGATGTGTGCCGGGCGCTCATGCTCTACCAGTCCGGCCACTTGGCAACTCGAATGAGCCGGGCCAATCGCGCCTATTGTTCCCGGGCCCGGGCCGTAATGGCCGGGGCGTGACGGAACAGACCTCGCACGCCGATCGACTGCCGCGACATCCCATTGTGACATGCACGTAAGTCGGTCCTGCCAAGTCCGATTCGCGACGAGCGATCGCCAGGAGCACCACTGATCCGTGTTCCGGTGGTCCGGGCTGTGTCGGCTTGGCAACAGGTTCTTACAATCCGTCGCCGTCGCACCGTCTGTCCGACGCTGGCAACGCATAAAACGCCAGCTTTACGTTTGCTGTTACTGTGTTTGCGACTTCGCGCATGTTGCCGTGCTGCTACATCGCGGCACAAATCAGCCTCGAAATGCGAAAATGGTCAGCTGTTGGTAAATGTAATCCACTTAAAGTCTCAACTAAGTCGCGCAGCCCCTCGAAGCAAGATTTCTTATGAAACGTTAATGTTGCCCGTTTTACGAGCCGTGCAGGCGTATTTTTCCCCGCCCTGAGTTGTATCCCGCGGCGCCGACGTAATTCAGTTCAGGTTTCGTTCAGCTTTGTGGCCCCATATTATGCTTGGGTGCTCACTGATCTCGCTGCGCGTGGGCAAGCCTCCCACCAAACCTCAAAAAGCACTTTGCGTTTTGCGGATCTGATATAGGATTGCGGAACGTAGAAGGAGACAAGCCTCAACCAAGCGGCTTGACACAAAATGACGCTCGATTACACGCTAAGGTGCTTTTCGGGCGGGTAGAGCACAGAAACTTGCACGGCCTGATATGGGCCGTCGTAAATAGCCCACGCGGGCATTTGGAAGGCAGGAGTTTAAAAATGGCGACAACCACGACGGGCGGCACGACAGGCGTGACCACGGGCGGCACGACAGGCGTGACCACGGGCGGCACGACAGGCGTGACCACGGGCGGCACGACAGGCGTAACCACGGGCGGCACGACGGGCGTGACCACGGGCGGCACCACCGGTGTCACCACGGGCGGCACGACAGGCGTGACCACGGGCGGCACGACAGGCGTGACCACGGGCGGCACGACAGGCGTGACCACGGGCGGCACGACAGGCGTGACCACGGGCGGCACGACAGGCGTGACCACGGGCGGCACGACAGGCGTGACCACGGGCGGCACGACAGGCGTGACCACGGGCGGCACGACAGGCGTCACCACGGGCGGCACGACAGGCGTCACCACGGGTGGCACGACCGGCGCGACCACGGGTGGCACGACCGGCGCGACCACCGCCGCCACGACCACGGGCTAAGCTTCGCCTGGAGGCGCTTCAGTCGTCTTGAAACTTCCCGACTTCGCCCGAAGTCGGGAAGTTTTTCGTTTGTCTTGCAAAGCAAGGTCAATGGTGTCTCGGGCTGCCGTAATCGAACGCGGAACCCAGCGCCGCCGTGAGGCGAGATGTCGGCATGTCCGGGTGAGTGATTCCTCTATCGATTCGGGCCCGCTATAAGGGCCGTCTCAACCCCGGTCAGTCTGAGGCGAACTAGAATCCCCGCGAGAACTCACATTGCGGACCGCTGAGGATCGTCCCTCGACTTCGGCTCGATTGTTTCGCGGCTGTTGCGGCCCAATGACGAACTCTGTGAAAGGAACGAGGTTTCCTTGTTGAACTTGAATGGCCTGACACCGGTGGGAGTTCGTCTGCTCCCGAATGATGCGCGCTTGCGCTGGGACCTGAACGGGCAGATCGTTGAAACCAATCTCGACAGGTTCCGCCCGACGCAGTTGACGATCGACCCAGAAACGCGCGGCGTCCGGCCAACCTGGACCGATTTCGGCGACTTGCCGATGACGGATCCGTTCTTCAAGTTCACCATGGACAAGGCCGAAACGCTCGCCACGCGTTCCGAAAAATTCCAGACCGACTGGGATGTCGTCAATCGCCTGGCGGGCTCGCCAGGCAGCATCCCCTTCAGCGGTGCCATGTTCCACATGGCTCGAACGGGGTCGACGCTGATTCATCGGCTCCTCAGCCGGACCGGAACGGTCCTCAGCATTTCGGAACCGCCAATCACCGATGCGGGACTGCGGCTGACCTCCTCCTGGTCCGAAGCCGAGCGGAACCCCGTGCTGACCGGGCTTATCGCCGCCTACGGCCGCCCCCGGCGGCCGAACGAGCGGCAGTTCGTCGTGAAGATGAGTGACGCGATGCCGAACACCCGGCTACCGCTGTTTCGCGCGGCATTTCCAACCACGCCCTGGATCTTCATCTATCGCGATCCAGTGGAAGTTATGGTGTCGATGCTGCGGAAGCCGACCGGAAACCTGGAGAACTGGTACCAGAACCGGGCGCGCTCGGCACAGCGCTTGGGCATGCCGGCCCTTGCCAGCGGCAGCATCTGGCCCGACGAATTCATCGCAAGGACGCTCCAGCGGTTTTGCGCCAAGGCCGTCGAGGCGGCCCGAGCTACCCCACCCGGGCTCTTTCTGGCGGTGCCCTATTCTCGCCTGCCGGACGCGATCTGGGAAACCATCGCGCCGCATTTCGGCATCGAATTGACGGACCGTGAAAAGGACGTGATGCGCGACGAGGCGCGCTACTCCTCGAAGCGGACCGACAGGTCCGAATTTTCTGCCGACAGCAGTTCGAAGCGGGACGAAGCCACACCGAGCGTGCTCGAACTGGCAAAGACCCTTGTGATGCCCGTCATCGAGGAACTGAAGGCTTTGCCGCAGGCCTGATCTGCCGCTCTGATCCCAGCATCCTACTGCGTGAGTTCATGCGGACAGTCGACCGGACTCGGATCGGCGCAGATTAGCCTCGACTTGGGAGTTAAACGTGAAGTGGATTGAGCTCACTCAGGCGAGCACCGGCGTGGAAGTCTATGTCAACATGGAAAAGGTCGTCATGATCGCACGAAGTCGTAGCGGTGGGACCAACTTGATGCTGTCCTTCATCGAAGCCACCAAACCCGGTGGGCGTGAAGCTGCGAGGATCATCTCGGTCCTGGAGAGCAGCGAGGAAATCATGAAAAAGCTCGCCGACTAGATCCCGAGACGGATAACGGCAGCACAATGGCTCGTGCCATCTAAGCCAGGAGGCAGAATTGATCCATGAGTCTGTGGTGTGGATCGGCAAGTCAGGCACGCAATACGAGCACTTCGTATATGACCTGGATAGCGCGGTGCCGAATCGTCTGGGAACATACGTCTACGCCAAGCAGAACGAGAGCGAGATTTGGGCGCCGGTGTTCATGGGCCACGGCAGCCTGTCGCAACGCTGCCCCGACCCTGAGCTGCTTGGAAGAATTCGGGCCAAGGGAGCTACGCACGTCCATCTGCGACTGAATGCAATGGAGCAGGACGGAGCGGCCGAACTGGAAGATATGCTGGCCAATTACCCAAATGCTTTCGTACCGCACGGATGCAATGTGAAGCTGGAGGAGCGGGTGCACGACTCCGTGATGTGGGTCGGCAAATCCGGGATCGTGTACGAACATTTCGTCTATGCCCTGAACGTTCAAGTTCCCGACCGGCCCGGGACTTTCATTTACTCCAAGCAAAATGCCGAGGCCGTGTGGGTTCCGGTTTACATGGGCCAGGGCAGCCTGGCAGGGCGGTGCGAGGCTGACGAGGAGCTGATGGCGCGGATCCACGCCAAGAACGCTACGCACGTTCATCTTCGGCTCAACCCGCTCGAAGCTGATCGCGGAGTCGAGCTGCAGGATCTGCTCGAGCATTATGCCAACGCTTACGAGCCGCTGGGCTGTCACGTGAGGGCAACAGAGTAGGTTACCCTCAGACGGGCTGCCTCCTGGAGGCCTTACGTATGCGATCGGTCGGGCGAGGCCATCCCACGGGCGAACGGATACAGGATGTATTCGATGATGCGCTGGGTGCCGGTTTCCACTTCGACCACCACCGACATACCGGACGACAGCGGCGTCGGGCGTCCGCCGACATCGATCGATGACTTCGAAAGAGCCACGCCTATCGGAAAGACCAGATCGGACGTGCTCTCGGTGGCGTTGGTTGCCGACAGGGGACCTTTCATGGTCGGCAGAGATCCGTTCTTCAGCAATTCCAGAGCTTGCTGGCCGGGAATGGCGTCCGCCGCGACCCTCGTCACAGTTCCGGCAATCGTGCCATATCGCGTATAGGGGAACAACTCGACCTTGATGGTTGCAGGCTGGCCCTCTTTGACGAAGCCGAAGTCGGAATTCAGGACGTAGGCCTCGACAACCAGAGGCTGGCCATCCGGAACGATTTGCATGAGCTGCTGGCCGGCCCTGACCTCCTGTCCCAGGGTCGTAACGGCCGTCCCTTGAACAATGCCTGAGTTGGGAGACCGCAAGGTCATATCCGCGACCGCTTTGGTGGCTTTCGCGAGCTGTTGGGTCAACTCGCTCGCGTGCCGATCGGCATCAGCCAAGGCTTGCATCTTGTCGGCCTTGAAGGCCGACAGATCCTTGGTGATTTCGCTGTCGAGGACGGCAATGGCCGAAACCGCCCCTGCAAGGCTGCGGTCAAGGGTCGAAAGGTCCACCTTCTCCTGCTGCAAAGGCTGCTGAGCTTCCAGAAGCTTGGCCTTGCTGTCCCAGCCTTGTTGCTGGAGCTTCTCGTGAATCGCGGTCCGGTCGGTCTGGTTGTCGATCAGCGCCTTCTGGGCCTGGATGCTGCTGGAGAATTTGGCCTTCGCAACCTCCTGGGCTTGGCGCTGGGCCGTTAGATCGGCGATCGTCGCACCGAATTGGGAGAGGTCGGCATTCAATACCTCCTCCTCTCTGGTTCTGACCGCGGCAGGGATGCTGTCGTCCCAGGACACAGCCGGATGCACGTTGATGGGCTTCTCGTCCACGGCCTTCAATTCGACCCGAAAGCGCTGGCTGTCAGCCTGCACATTGACGAGCTGATCGGCGATGATCTTCTCGTCAGCGACCAGCTCGGTCGTGTTCAACTCGACCAGCACGTCTCCTTTGTTGACGCGATCGCCATCCTTTGCCCGGATCGCCACCACCTGGCCCTTCGCACTGGGCTGAACCACCTTGGTGCGATCGATCGTCTGTATTTTTCCGGTCGCTATCGCATAGACGGGCAAGCGTACGAAGCACGACAATACAAGCGCGACCGAAAGCCCGAGACAAATCGCATATCCCATGCCGGTCATGAACCGCGAAGGCCGGGCCTCGAGAATTTCGACCGCCGCGGGAAGGAATTTCAGGTCCTCCTGGTCGCGGTCGCCCACGGGAACCGGAAGGTCCGAAACCGGCTGCAATGCAAGCCGCGGCCGACGGCCGATCGGCTTGGCCGCCGTGCTAACTGCATTTTGCAGTGACCGGTCGTTGGTCCGACCCATGACTCATGCCTCGGAAAAAAGGGGGCGCGCCCGGTCTAGGCCGCTTCGCCGACCGCGACCCTGTGGCTCAATCGGTCCGGGGAACAAAGGCGGCCGGCCTGCCAGGCTGGTTACGACGGAACGGCCCACCTTGGGGTCTCTGCCCCCTCTGTTGCCGCCGCTGGCCGCCGCCCGTCCTGTTCCAGATCAGCGTCTCGAGCTTCCAGCCCCCGCCTGCCCTTTGCCAGATGGCGTGGTATTTGCCGGCAACCGTCGTCCGCTGGCCCGTCGCATCGTTCCGCGCCATCTGCAGTGCGCCGACGTCGCTGAGCGCGTCCGGGCCAAGCGCACGCACCGTCTGCGGGCTAAGCTCGAAGCCCTGAATCTGGCGCGCCCTTCGCCAGAAGGCGATCACGGCAACTTTGCCGCTGATGATCTCCGCACCCGGCCACATTATAACGGCGTTCTCGCCCATCAACGACCCGATCGCCTCGAAGTCACGATTGTTGATCGCGTCGGCGAGCTCCTGGCTCAATTGTTCGGCCTGGGCTTTTCCATTCTCATCGTTCATTGCTTGGCGTCCTCTGACGAATAGCCGCGCACGACCCGTTCGGCCCGGCGCTGTGTCGCAGGCTAAAAGGCTCGCGGCTCCAGACCATGGAGTCGCGTACGATCAGCCGCTGCGGGTTCATGGCACGCCTTCCGGGCGGATCAAACCGGAAATGGCAGAAGCGGGCAGGCCGGACGAGCGGCCCTGATCCGCGTCATGCATCCCGGCCCCAACTTTCCCGGACGCAAGCACGCCAGGGATATCGGAGACTTGGTCTCAGTCTCGCAGCGACCGGTCCTCGGGCTCCTGCAAGCTCGTCGCGACACCGGCGCGAAGCGCCGAACGGCCGCCAGCAAAGAACTGCGTGTGAACATTGCGGCCCGGAATGGGCTCGCTCACCGCTCCGCGACCATAGAGGCGGTAGCGGAATTCGGCCGCCCCAGGAACCCCCATCGCCTCGTAATAATTCATTACCTGGTTTTCCGCGAACTCCCCGGCGTTGCTCGGATGAAATCCGAGGCCAAGATGCGTGGCGGGGCCATCGGCAATCGAGCTGCTGCCGATATAGTAGCGATGCACCCCACCAACGAACATCGTGGTGCAGGCGCTGACACACCGACCACGGCCGACATGGAATGCCGTATCGATATTGTGCTCGCGGATCAGGCGGCCGATGGCCATTGCGGCCTGGGTGTTTCCGCCGCGACTTTCGAGATACATGATTCGGATCGGGGTCGCCCGCGGCTGATCCAGGAATTCAGCCACCACTTGCTCGTCCCCCGGCTGCAGCCGTTCGGATACGAGGGTAGCAACCGGTCCACGCTCGAAAAGCCGCACTTCCGCGAAACCGGCCGTCGCTGTCATGAAAGTTCCCACGGCGGCGAGCAATATTGGCGCTATACGACGAAAACCCATCCGTTCCTCCATGCTGCTCGGCGCCGGATGCGATTGCACCTGCGTTGTCGAACCCCGAGTTGCCAGCTCAGTTTGACTGTGTGCGACCGATGTCTCACATGCGCGATTAACTAGAAATGAACGCCGCGACGCATTCCGATCCATGCAGCCTTTCTCATCTATTGTTCGTGACCTGCCGTCGTTACCAAGTCTATCAACGGAGAGACAATGTAATCCAAAGCCCGGCGCTCCTCGGTCTTCAGTTCGACGCTGACCGTCATACCGGGCGTGAGAGGAACCCTCTTGCCGTTGACATCGATATAGGATTGCTCACTCGCCACGATAATCGGGAACTTCAGATTCCTGGTTTTTTGGGCAGCACTGGTCTGGCCGAGATCTCCATCCAGAGAGGCCGTGTCCAGCTGGTTTTTGCCCTGCAACGCTAGAGCATCGGAAGCGACGCTCACCACGTGCCCGGGAACCGAGCCGTAAACCGTGAACGGAAAGGCGTCCACTTTGATCGTGGCCTCTTGACCAGCCTTGATGAAACCTATGTCGGTGTTTTGAACATAGGCCTGGATTTCCAGGCCGGCGGCGTCCGGCACCACTTGCATCAGCTGCTGCCCTGGCTTGATCACCTGCCCAACAGTGGTCAGGGTCGAGGCGTGCACCGTTCCGGCGATCGGCGACCGCAAGGTCATGTTCGTCAGCTTCTCCGATGCCTTGGCCAGCTGCTGCTCGAGGTCGTTCACCTGTTGCGCATTCTCGGAAAGCACGCGCGCATCGTTGGCGATGAAGGTTTCGCGGGCTTTGGCGATTTGTTTGTCGAGCACCGACACGGCCGCGGTCGCACTGGCCATGCTGCCCTGAAAACTGGTCAACTTTACCTCTTCGTCCCGCTGGGTCGAAAGAACCGTCAATAGGCTGGCTTTGCTGTTCCAGCCTTGGCGCTGCAGCCCCTCCGCCATCGACACCCTTTCGGCAATCAGCGCGATCAAGGCTTTCTGGGCCTCAATGTCGCGCGCGTAGCCGTCCCGTTCGACCTCCTTGCTGCGCCGCTGCGCACTCAGATTGGCCAGGGTCGCGGCGATCTGGGAAAGATTGGCCTTGAGAACCCCCTCCTCACGCTGGCGAACGTTGGCCGGGATGTCGCTTTCCCAAGCGATAGAGGCGCCCGTATCGACCGGGTCCTGCCGCGCAGCGCGAACCTCCACGTTCAGCCGCGCCGTGATGGCCCGCAGGTCCGTCAGCTTGGTGGCGATGATCGTACGATCCGCCAAGGCCGCGGTGGGATCGAGCTCGACAAGCACATCGCCGGCATTGACCCGGGCGCCGTCCGCAACACGGATCGCTTTGACCTGTCCGGCGTCGGAAGGCTCGATGACCTTGCTGCGTCCTGCGGCTTGGATCTTGCCCGGGACGACCGCGTAATCCGTCAGGCGTCCGAAATAGCCCCAGGCGAGCCCCGCGCTCAACAGCGCGGCGAGCGACCAGCGAAACGCTGCTCGCGCCGGCGACTTGTGGGTTTCGACAACGTCGAGGTCGGACGGACGAAACATGCGCCCGTCGAAGCCCTCGCGTTTCGGTTCCTGATCCAGGACCGGCGCGATTCGCCGGGCCGCAAGCTTGCTTTGGGGCGGCTCGGCTTCGCCCGGCACCGAAACCGGCTGGCGCAGCGCGGGAAGAGGGACGAGAGCGCGTTTCATGCCGCGGAATGCTCGCTCTGCAACGACCAAAGGTGGCGGTAGAGGCCGTTGCGCCGGCGCAACAGATCGTCATGCGTGCCGACCTCGACGATTTCGCCGTTGGCCATCCCGACGATGCGGTCGCAATTGCGCACCGCCGCCAAGCGATGGGCGATAATGATCACCGTGCGATCCCGCACGATGCGCTCCATGTTGTCCTGGATGATCCGCTCGCTCTCGTAATCCAAGGCACTCGTGGCCTCGTCGAATATCAGAACGCGCGGGTTGGTGGCCAAGGCGCGCGCGATAGCCATCCGCTGGCGCTGGCCGCCCGAGAGATTGGCGCCCCTCTCCTCGATCTTCGTGTCGTAGCCTTCCGGGAGTTGCGAGATGAACTCATGCGCCCCCGCCAGGCGCGACACGCGGACCACCTGGGCGCGTGGCATGTCAGGCCGCGCCATGGCGATGTTTTCATGCACGGTTTGATTGAACAGGAAGTTTTCCTGCAGCACGACGCCGAGTTGCCGCCGCAACCAGGATGGATCGATTTGCGTGATGTCCATTCCGTCGATGAAAATCTCGCCGGAGGTCGGGGCGTGGAAGCGTTGCAACAGCTTCGTCAAGGTGGACTTGCCCGAACCGGAAGGCCCGACGATGCCGATCACTTCGCCGGGCGCGATCGCCAGCGAAACCTCGGTCAGTGCGTTCGGCAGTTCGGGGCGGTACCTGAACGTCAGATTGCGCAATTCGATGTCGCCCACGAGTTGCTTGGCGCCCCCGGTCGACCCGTGCCGGTCTTCGACCGGGTGATTGAAGATCTCGCCCAGATGATCGATCGACACCTGGGTTTCCTGGAAATCCTGCCAAAGTTGCGAGATGCGCATGATGGGCGATGTCATGGCCCTGGCGATCATGTTGAACGCCACCAAACCGCCAACCGTCATGGAGCCATCCAGCACCGCCATGGCGCCGAAAAACAGCACCACCACGGTGGTCAGTTTGGATACGAGTTCAACCGCCGTAGACGCTTTGACGCCGGCCATCTTGGCCTCGAAGCTGGCTTTCGCGAATGCCGCGAGACGCTCTTCCCATCGCCGCTTGAACTGCGGCTCCATGGCGGCGGCCTTCACGGTCTGAATGCCGACGATGCTCTCCACGAGAAGCTGCTGACCGGATGCCCAGCTACGGAATTTCGCCTTCAGCATGCGCTTCAGGGCAGGCCGGAGGAATGCACCTATCAGGGCATAGAGCGGCAAAGTCGCCAACACCACGAGGGTCAGCCACTTGGAGTAGATGAACAGCACCACCGGGTAGATGAACATAAACGCCAGGTCGATGAACGCCAATAACGCTTGGCCGGTCAGAAAATTGCGGATGCTTCGCAGTTCACGCACTCGCGTCACGATCACGCCCGCCGCACGCGTCTCGAAGAATGAGATCGGCAGATGCAACAGGTGCGCAAACAGGCGCGCTCCCAATTCGACGTCGATACGATTGGCAGTGTGTTGCATCAAATATTGTCTCAGATACTTGAGACCGGCAGCGAACAACGCCAGAAGCAGCATCGCCGCCCCGACCACGACAAGCGTGGAGAAGCTCTTGTGCGACAGTACTTTGTCTATCACCAACTGGAAGCAGAGGGGGGACGCCAGCGCCAGCAGGTTCACGAAGAAGGAAAGAACCAAAACCTCGACGAGCGGCTTTCGGTATCTCTTAATGGCCGGAATGAACCAGCTGATGCCAAAGGCCACGTCGTCAGCGATGTGTCCCAGCTTCTTGCCGAGCAGGATCATATCCCCGTCGAACACCCCCTGCAGTTCGGTGAACGACAGCTTTTCGACGTCCCTGGTGAGGACGTTGAAGATCTTGAAAACGCCGGCCTCGACCTCGCCGTGATAGATGACCCAGGTACCGTCCCGCAGCCTTAAAATCGCTGGCAGGGGAGCAGAGCGTAGCCGGGACGAACGCGGATCGCGAACCAATCGCGCGCGAAGACCGATGAGTTTGGCCGCACGTACCAGATCCTCGGCACTCGGCACCTTTCGGCCTTGCGCCATCTCATGATTGATTTGCGCGGCCGTGGCCTGTATTCCAAGCGTCCGACCGACAAGCGCGAGGGCCTGGAAGCCGCCGCCCAACGCGGGAATGCTGGCGGCCTGGATAGCGCCTTCGTTCATGGTGCTCGCGGTCACGTAGAGGGTGGATGGCGATACATAGGTCCTGATCCAGCACGGCCGATCGCTGCCGAGCGAAGGCCAGTATGCCTCCAGAACCTTGTTCTATATAGGTTCGCAGACAGCAAATTTCAAGATGTACAGGCTTTGTTCGCCTCCGATCGACGGTCATGGCCGGCCGTGGTCGCGCGCTGGCGCAGTCTCGTTTAGCTGTTTCCTCCCGATAGCACAGGCCGGATGAACGCGACCTGAGCCATGCGCTTGGGCCGGGCCCGACCGAGGCCGCCGACACGTTAGAGCGATTCCGCTGTTGCGAGAACCGCTCCGTCGCCAAAAACCGAGCAGTTCCATCGGTCGACGGATCGCTTCGCGATTCCGTCTAAACCGATACTGCTCTAGGTCGATGACCTCTTACGGAAGCGAGCGCGGCCATTGCGCCGGATTGGTCCCCGTCCTGGGCCGAACCCTTTCGTCCACCGCGCATCCGTCATAGGTTGCCTTGAAGCAGAACGGGGTAGCGCATGAGGACCGAAGCTCGGGCGGTGGTGATAGGCGGCGGCGTCGTCGGGGTTAGCGTCCTCTACCATCTGGCCAAGATCGGCTGGACCGATGTGGTGCTGCTGGAGAAGAACGAGCTGACGTCCGGGTCGACCTGGCACGCGGCCGGCGGCATGCACACGTTCAACGGCGACGCCAACGTGTCCCGCCTGCAGAAATACACCATCGACCTCTACCGCGAGCTCGAGGCGCTGTCGGGCCAGTCCTGCGGCCTGCACCCGAACGGCGGCCTGATGCTGGCCGCCAACCAGGGCGAGATGGATTCGCTGCATCTGATCCGCAGCAGGGCCAGATATCTCGGGATGGAGACCGAGATCATCTCGCTCGCCGAGGCCAAGGCCTATAATTGCCTGATCGAGGAGCGCTTCTTCACCGGTGCCCTGTGGCGGGCCGACGGCGGCCATTGCGACCCGGCCGGCACCACCCAGGCCTATGCCCAATCGGCCCGCAAGCTCGGCGCCGAGATCAACCGGTTCACCCGCGTGCTCGAGTTGAACCAACGCCCGGACGCGAGCTGGGACGTCGTCACCGACAAGGGCACGATCCACGCCGAGCACGTCGTCAACTGCGGTGGGCTCTGGGCCCGCGAGGTCGGCCGCATGGTCGGCCTGCAGCTGCCGGTCCTGGCCATGGAGCACCATTACATCGTGACAGAGGCGATTCCCGAACTGGCTGAGCTCGACCGGGAGATCGTCAACACCACGGATTATTCGGGCGAGATCTACGTGCGCCAAGAGGGCAAAGGCGCCCTGCTCGGCACCTACGAGCGCAATTGCGTGGCCTGGGCGCCGGAGCGCACGCCCGACGAATTCGCCATGCAACTGCTGCCGGACGATTTCGACCGGATCGCGCCCGAACTCGAGGTCGGCTTCGAACATTTTCCGGCTGTGGGCCGCGCCGGCATCAAGAAGACCATCAACGGCCCGTTCACCTTCGCGCCGGACGGCAATCCCCTGGTCGGCCCGGTGCGCGGCCTCAAGAATTTCTGGGTGGCCTGCGCCGTAATGGCGGGCTTCAGCCAGGGTGGCGGCATTGGCCTCGTGCTGTCGCGCTGGATGGCGCAGGGTGATCCGGGCGCGGACGTGCTGGCCATGGATGTTTCGCGGTTCGGTAGCTTCGCCACGCCGAAATACACCAGTCTGAAGGTGCACGAGAACTATCGCCGCCGCTTCCGCCTGGCCTTCCCGAACGAGGAACTGCCCGAGGCGCGGCCGAGCCGGCGGACCGCGATCTACGATCGCCTGCGCGAGGCCGGCGGCGTGATGGGAGCGAACTTCGGCCTGGAACATGCGCTGTGGTTCGCGCCGGTGGGCGTCGAACCCGTCGAGACCCCGACCTACCGCCGGTCCGAGGCCTTCGCGCATGTCCGGCGAGAGTGCCTGTTGGTGCGCGACAGCGTCGGGATCTACGAGACTTCGAACTACGGCAAGTACGAGATCGTCGGCAGCGGCGCGCGCGCCTGGCTCGATCGCTTGCTGGCCTGCCGCATGCCCCGCCCTGGCCGCATGGCGCTGGCGCCGATGCTGAACAACGCCGGGCGGATCATCGGCGACCTCACGGTGGCGTGCCTGGCCCAAGACCGCTACGTGCTGACCGGCTCGGGCTTCGCCGAAGAGTTCCACATGCGTTGGTTCTGGGAGAACGCGCCCCCGGCCGATGTCGCGGTGGGCAGCCTGTGCTCGACGCTCTGCGGCTTTTCGGTCGCGGGACCGAATGCGCGGACTTTGCTGCAGCGCCTGGTCAAGGACGACCTTTCGGCAGAAGCGTTCAGGTTGTTCCACTGCCGGGAGACGGCAGTCGGCATGAGCCCTGCTCTGCTGTCCAGGGCCGGCTTCACGGGCGAACTCGGCTTCGAGGTCTGGGTGACCCCCGATTATCTCGCAACTCTTTATGACGAACTGCACGACACAGGGCGCGATCTCGGTCTAGGGCTGTTCGGCGGCCGAGCCTTGAGTTCGCTGCGGCTCGAAAAGGGATACGGCTCGTTCAACAAGGATTTCCGGCCGGACTATACGCCCGCCGAAACCGGGCTCGACCGCTTCGTCGATTTCAGCAAGCCCGTGTTCCGCGGTCGCGATGCCGTGCTGCGGGAACGGGATGCAGGGCCCAAACGGCGCTTCGTCACGCTCCTGCTCGATGACGGGGACTGGGACGTCGTGGGCTATGAAACGATCATGCACGGCGACACGGTCGCCGGCGTCGTCACGTCCGGTGGCTACGGGCACCGTATCGACCGGAGCGTCGCGCTCGGCTACGTGAAATCGGACTTGGCGCGCGAGGGCATGAGCTTCGAGCTCGATCTTCTTGGCCAGACCCGCACCGCCAGCGTCAGCCTGCAGGCGCCTTACGATGCGCAGGGTTCGCGGCTGCGGAGCTGAAGCGAGGAAGTATCTGGCGCGGACGACATTTTCCTTCGCGCGGACAGCGTCCCTATGGCTTTCCCCTCGTGTGGGTCGTATCTCAATTGCGATACACTCGATGCGCAATGTTCGGGGCTAGGCCATGACCGCGACCAAGATGATTCACGTTCGCGTTGACGAGGAGACCAAGGACCGAGCCGCTCAGACCCTGGCTGCTTTGGGTATGTCAGTCTCGGATGGGGTGAGGCTCTTTCTAAAACGCGTGGTGATCGAGCAGGCGTTCCCGCTCTCGCTCAAGGTACCCAATGCGGAGACGCAGAGTGCCATGGAAGAAGCCCGCGAGATGAACCACGCCCGATTTGCGATCGCTGAGGATCTGTTTGATGACCTCGCAAAAAGCGCCGAGGAGTAAGGGCGCGGTCCTTCCGCGCGTTTCCGACTACACCAAGGCCTTTGCCAAAGACTGGGAGCGTCTGTCGCGGACGGGACGTTATGACATGGCGGTTCTCAAGCAAGCCATGCTTCTGCTTATCGCCAACGAGGGTCCGTTAGGCCGAGAGTGGCTAGATCATGCCTTAGTCGGCAATTGGGCAGATCACCGGGAATGCCATATCGGTGGTGACTTCCTGTTGGTGTACAGACTTGAGGACAGCGGCAGGATTCATTCGGTGACGTTCGTTCGGGCCGGCACCCATGCCGAGTTGTTCCAATGAGTGGTGTTGGGCAGTTGCCAGTTTGCCGCCTCGGCTTGGATCAGCCTTCACCCGCAACCTCCAGGAGCAACTAGCGGCCATGACCGAGCGCCTTTCCCCTCGCCGCCGCGACCGCGCCAAACCGCATGCCGCGGCCGAACTGCCGCGCCTGCCCCTGCTGCGCAATCCGTGGCCGCCGGTCGAGATCTTCACGGCGACCCAGATCGACCGCATCATCGCGGCGGCATTTACGATTCTGGAGGAAATGGGCCTCGAGATCCGCAGCCAGGCGGCCCGCGACGTGTTTCGCAAGGCCGGCGCCCTGGTCGATGACGAAACCCAGATCGTCCGCATGGGCGCCGACATCGTCCGGCACTTCGCCGCGATGGCACCCGAGCGTTTCGTGCTCCATGCCCGCAACCCGGAGCGCGATCTCCATGTTGGGGGCGACGTGGTCAACTTCGGTCCGGTGAACGGCGCGCCCAATATCGCGGATCGCGAGGGCGGGCGCCGCTACGGCGACATCGCGGCGTTCCGGGATATCCTCAAGATCACCCACAGCCTGGGCGTCCTGCATTGGCAGGGCGGGGTCGTGGTCGAACCGGTCGATCTGCCCGTCCCGACCCGCCATCTGGACATGTATCTTGCCCATATCGAGCTGTCGGACCTCGTGTGGGCCGCGCGGGGCGTCGGCGGGGTCGCGGCCGAGGACGGGCTTGCGCTCTGCGCGCTAGAGCACGGCATCACGCCCGACGAACTCAGCGCACGGCCAAGCCTGATGATCGTGACCAACGTCAACTCGCCCCGGCGGGTCGACGAGGAAATCCTCGACACGATCATGATGATGGCAGAGCAAGGGCAGTGCGTGGTGGTCACGCCCTTCACGCTGATGGGTGCGATGTCGCCGATCAGCCTGCCGGGCGCCCTGGCCCAGCAGACCGCCGAGGCCCTCGGAATCATCGCGCTGACCCAGATGATTCGGCCCGGTGCGCCCGCGGTACTCGGCGGCTTCACGTCCAATGTCGACATGCGCACCGGCTCGCCCGCCTTCGGCACCCCCGAATATGTCCACGCCACCCTGGGCGGCGCGCAGATCGCCCGGCGCCTCAAGGTGCCATTCCGCTCCAGCGCCGTGAACGCTTCGCCGGCGGTGGATGCCCAGGCCGCCTACGAGACCGGCTTCTCGCTATGGGCCTCGATCATGAGCCACAGCCACCTCATCAACCATGCGGCCGGCTGGCTCGAAGGCGGCCTTTCGGCCTCGTTCGAGAAGATCATCGTCGACGCCGAGATGCTGCGCGAGTGGGCCGCGATCCTACATTTCCCTGAATTCAGCGACGAGGAGATCGGCATCGAGGCGATCCGCGGCGTGGCGCCGGGCGGCAATTTCTTCGAAGCCCAGCACACGCTCGATCGCTACCGCACCGCCTTCTACCGGCCGATCCTGTCGGATTGGAGCAATTTCGAGAACTGGCAGGAAGCCGGGGCACGTGATGCCACCGTTCGGGCCACCGGGGTGTGGAAGCGCATGCGCGACGACTATGTCCCGCCGCCGCTCGACCCCGGGATCCGCGACGCCGTCCACGACTACGTGGCCCGCCGCAAGCGCGAACTCCTGCCGTCCGGCGCAGCATGACGCAACTGATCAGCAACGCGCGCATGTATGCCGTGACGCCGGAAGCCGAGCAGGCGTGGCAGGCGCTGCTCGGACACGTCACCGCGCGGGCAGGGGTGGATTTCGCCTACCTGCCCTACCCGGCCCCGCAGCCAATGGAACACCTCTGGGGTCGTCCGGATCTTGGCTGCGTGTTCATGTGCGGTTTTCCGATCGCCCTAAAACTCGCCGACGTGGTGCCGATCGCGGCCCCCATCCCGGCCGCCCCGTGGGCCGCGGGCCGACCGCTGTACCGGTCCGACCTGATCGTCCGTTCGGACAGTCCATTCCGCACCCTGCAAGACACGTTCGGCGGGAGGGTCGGCTGGACCGTCGAGCACTCGCATTCGGGCTTCAACGCGCTGCGGCACCATCTTCTGCCTTACCGGCAGGGCAGCGCAAATGTGTTCCGACATTCCTTGGGCTCGCTCGTGACCGCCCGCAAGATCCTCGACAGCGTGCTCGACGGCACCATCGATGTCGGGCCGCTCGACAGCTACTGGCACCTGCTGATTCGGCACCACCGCCCCGCCCTCGTGGCCGGCATCCGGGTTCTGGACGCGACCGATATGGCGCCGATCCCGGCCTTCGTGGCGGGTTCGCGCGTTCCAGCCAAGACGGTGGATCGTCTACGGGACGCCTTCGTGGCGGCGTCCCAGGAGGCTTGGTTCGGAGCCCTGGCGGCGGCGCTCTGTATCGAAGGGTTCGCACCCATGAACCAGGATAGCTTCGCCGCGACGCTGCGATGGAGCCGCGAGGCCGAGGCCGCTGGCTATCCTGTTCCGGCCTAGCCCGCTCCGGTCAGGTCTCGGTTGGCAGGTGGAAGTACATGGACTGGATGCCGACCCTGCCCGGCCCGGTGAAGCGGTTGAGGATCAGATTGACGTTGGAAGCGAAGAAGCCCGACGTGAGGCGATCGACGATGGTGTCCATCTGGACCGAAGTGTCCTTGTAGAGCCAGCCACCCGGCTCGATGTCGATGGATTCGCCCGGCGCAAGCACCTTCTCGAACACGTTGCCGTACCCGTGCAGCCACAGGATGCCGTCCCCGCGATGGCTGTGGAACTTGTCGATGAAGAAGCCGGATCCGCCGAACAGCATGTTCGAGACGCCCTTCACGCGGACGAAGCTGTAGTCGATTGCGTCCGTGGCGGCCAGGAACTGGTGTTCCCGCACTTCCAGTTCCCGTCCCTGCGGCAGGTGAACCGGCACGATGTGTCCGACACCGTCGCGGCTGAAGGCGATCATGCCGTCGCCGGAAGCCTGGGTTACGAACACCTGCATCCCGGCCACCATGCGGCGCAGCATCCCGCTGAGCTGCTTCAAGGTGATCCGGACCGTCGGGTGCTTCCAGAGCAGGATATGGTGCTCGAAGTAGATCGGCGTGCGGCTGACATCCACGGTCAGCACGGGCACGAGTTCGCCCTCGATCGAATAGGTCACGCCGCCAAAGGTTTCGCCCCCGGCGCGCGTCGGCATGAGCTTCGGCAAATCGAGCATCGGCAGGCTCCTCGGCGGGTTCGGTTGGACGTGCTGGGTCGGATCCTAGGGCCGGGCCAGGAGGCTGCTCAGCGACGGATCGATGGTCGCCGCATTGGCGCGCAGGAACGCCAGCAGGGCGTGCTCGCTGGCGTCCAGCGGACCGTCGCGGTCGATCCGGCCCAGCAGCCAATGCGCCTCGTCCGGGGTGACCCGGTCGGCGTCCCGTTCGACCTCGTCCTGCTTCGCAACGAGATCGCCCATGCCGTCGTCGGCCGAATTCAAATGGGCGAGGTTGCGTAGGCCCTCCTCGACCGCCGCCTCATCGGCAGAAAGGTCTGTCAAGGAACGCAGCTGGGCCAGGACATGAGGCTTCGTGTCGGCAAGCCATGTCTGGCGGTGAACCTCCTCGACGGCGTTCGGAGTCCAGGTCGACTGGAACAGAATGGCGTTGCCGACCGCATGGGCGAAGAACTCGGTCCAGGCCGGGTCGACCGGCTTGTCTTTGAGCGCGTCGTTGATGTCGAAGAGAGCCTCGGCTTCGTGCCGGGTGACACCGATGTTGCCGTCGCCGCCTGCAGCGAAAACGGTGCGGCGCAGCAGTTCCACTCCGGCGCGCTCAAGCCGGCCACCTTGCTGAACGGCGAGCAGCACCGCCTGCTTGACCTTCTCCAGCACACAGGCAGACAGCTTTGCGGGCGTGCTCCGGGCCTCTTCCAGGATCCGGATAAGCGTCTCGATGAGATCCGGGCGGACCCGCTCGCAACTGGAGACCGAGGCGATCAGCCAATCGGCCTTGGTGTCGTCGACATAGCCTTCCGGGTCTTGCTGAAGCACCACGAAGTCGAGCATCGCTTCCTCGAAGAAGGCCTGCCAAGCGGGCGAGACCTCGCTCGCTTGGGCATTGACCGCAAAGAGCGCGTCGGCCTCGGCGGCCGTGACCTGATCCTTATTGCCGTAGATCGAGCGGCGCATCGCCAGCGCGTCATCCGGGTCGAGCACCGGTTTTCCATCCAGAACTGGAAGGCTTGATGCTATGGTCATGAGGGCGCCCACTCGCGATTGCGCGCCATAGTGGCACACACACGTTACCGAGCCGCTAAGGCGAGCCGTCCGGCCTCAAGCGCGTTCAACAGCGCGGATTATTGCGCCGCTATCGCGCCGGTCTCCTGGCTTTCGGCGCGATGCTGGGCCGGCCCTCTCTCGCGAGAAAGATTGTGCGCCGTGTTGATCAGCGCCACATGCGTGAAGGCTTGTGGAAAATTGCCCACCTGCCGCTTGGCGCGCGCATCATATTCCTCGGCCAGCAGCCCGACATCGTTGCAAAGGCTGATCAGTCGCTCGAACAGGGCTCGCGCCTCATCGTAGCGGCCCATCAGCACGTAATTGTCGGCGAGCCAGAAGGAGCACGGGAGGAATGCTCCCTCGTGACCACCCGCTAGCCCGTCGACGTTGGCGGCTTCGTTGTAGCGCTTCACGAAACCGTCTTCGATCAGGTTCTTTTCGATCGCCGCGACCGTGTTGGCGACGCGCTCGTCGTCGGCCGGAAGAAAGCCGACGAGCGCGATCTGAAGCAGGCTCGCATCGAGCTCCTTGCCCCCGTAATACTGGGTGAAATAGCCGAGATCCTTGTTGTATCCCCTCTCGCAAACCTGGGCGTGAACCCTTTCGCGCACCTCCCGCCAGCGTTCGGCGGGACCGTCCATGCCGAATTCCTCGACTGCCCGGATAGCCCGGTCGAACGCGACCCAGACCATCACCTTGGAAGCCGTAAACTGCCTTCGGCCCCCGCGCACCTCCCAAATGCCCTCGTCCGGCTGCTCCCAGATGGCCTCGAGATGTTCGACCAGCTTGCATTCGAGCTTCCAGCCGGCCTCGTCGGGCGCAAGGCCGAGCCGGCGCGCCTGATGCATCGCGTCGATGAGCTCGCCGTAGACGTCGAGCTGAAGCTGGTCCGAGGCGGCGTTGCCGATGCGCACCGGAGACGAGCCCTCGTAACCCTTGAGCCAATGCAGCTCATATTCCGTGAGGCGCCGCTCGCCCGCGATGCCGTACATGATCTGCAACTGGTCGGGGGCTCCCGCGACGGCGCGCAGCAGCCAGTCCCGCCAGGCGCCGGCTTCCTCGAGAAACCCCGAGGTCAGGAGGGCGTAGAGCGTCAGCGTGGCGTCTCGCACCCAGCAGAACCGGTAATCCCAATTGCGGGGTCCGCCCAATTGTTCGGGGAGCGAAGTCGTAGGCGCCGCCACGATACCGCCGGTCTCATAATGCGTGAGCGCCTTAAGTGTGATGAGGGAGCGGAGCACAACCTCCGTCCATTCCCCCGAGTTCTCGGTCCGATGCGCCTTGATCCAGTCGCGCCAATCATCCGTGGCAAGGTCGATCACCTCGTTGGCGTCGACCGTCTTGGGCAGCGGCTTGTAGGACGGAGTCCACGTCAGGACGAAGGAAACCTCCTCCCCTTCGGCGACGCTGAACTCCGCGACGGTCCGCATGTTCTCGCCGCGCACCTCGACGCTTGCGGCCAAGGTCAGGCGGTCGGGACCCGCAACTGCGGTGACGCGGCCGTCGGCCGACCGGCTTACCCAGGGGACGATGACCCCATATTCGGCGCGGATCACCAGGTCCATGCGCAGCGCCACGAGGCCGCTCTCGCCGCGGACCAGCCGGACCACATCGGCGTGACCGTCGCGCCGGCCCATGCAATCGATCAGAACTACCGTCCCGTCCGCCGTTTCGAACCGCGTTTCGAGCACCAGCGTGCCGTCACGATAGGCGCGCGTCGTACGCTGAACCGGGTCCACGGGCACGATCTGCCAGCGGCCGTTCTCGGCATCGCCGAGCAGAGCCGCGAACATCGCGGCATTGTCGAACCGCGGCAACGCAAGCCAGTCGATCGAACCATCCCGCCCGACCAGGGCCGCGCTCTCACAATTCCCGATGAGCGCGTAATCCTCGATGCGTTGAGCCATAGACACTACCGATCCAGAGAAGCGCGTGAATTGGCGCTACCCGGTTCGTACAATCGCCTTCCCCGGGCTTTGGTCAAGTTTCCGGATCGAGCGGCCCCGCCACCCGGCGCCCGATCAAGGCAGGCGCGCGAGCCGCTCCAGCAGAAGATCGTACACGCCCTCGGGATCGACGCTCCGCAAGTAGTTCACATTCGGGGGCCGATCGGTGACGCGCCAGTAATCGGCCACCGTCATGCCAAGCGTCAGCGGGCTCGCGCATTCAATGCTGACGTTGATGTGGCGGCCCTGGTAGAGTTCGGGTTTGAGCAGATAGGCGATCACGTTGGGGTCGTGCAAAGGCGCGCCGGCCCAGCCGTATTTGCCGCGGTCGAAGTTCTCCGAGAAGGTCAGCAAGGCCGCAAGCGTCTCGCCACACCGGTTGCCTAGGCGGGCCAACTTCTCGAGGCGCCCCGGCGTGTTCATCACCTGGTGGGTGACGTCGAGCGGTAGCATGGTCACGGGGACGCCGCTTCGCATCACGACATCGGCCGCTTCCGGATCGACATAGACATTGAATTCGGCGGCGGGCGTGATGTTGCCCACCTCGAAATAGGCGCCCCCCATCATCACGATCTCGCGCACGCGGGACGCAATGTCGGGCGCCTTGACCAGCGCCAAAGCCACATCGGTCAGCGGTCCGAGCGTGCACAATGTCACCGCGCCGGGCGGCTCCGCCCGCAAGGTATCGACCAGACAGTCCACCCCATGCTGGTCGCGGATCCGCGTGGAGGGCTCCGGCAGGACCGCGCCGTCGAGACCGGATTTGCCGTGAACGTGTTCCGCGGTGACCAGCGGCCGCACCATCGGCCGCACCGACCCGGCGAAGACCGGAACGTCGGCCCGATTTGCCAGCTCCACAACCTTCAGCGCATTGTTCTGGGTATGGTGCAAGGGAACGTTGCCCCCGACCGCGATGACGGCCATCACCTCCAGTTCCGGGGACGCCAGGGCCAGCAGGATGGCTACCGCATCGTCCTGGCCGGGATCGGTATCGATGATGATCTTACGCGCCATATGGCCTCCGCCTGATCGATGGGCTATCCGTCATCCGAATCCCGGCCGTTCCTCTGCCTTGGACTCACGTCTCGGTCGCCGCAGACCCGATCCGCCGTCCCGGATTGCGGCCCAAGGTAGGTGCATATTGGAATGGGCGCATGAAGATAACCCAAAAGCTGGCGCTGGGGAGCGTTGCAGTCAGCCTTGTGGTGCTCGGCGTCAAGTTCTGCGCCTATGAGCTCACCGGCAGCGTCGCACTGCTTTCGGACGCTCTCGAAAGCATCATCAACCTGGCGACCGCGCTTGCCGCGCTCTGGGCTCTGCACGTCTCGGAACAGCCGGCGGATGCCCGCCATCCCTACGGGCACACCAAGGCCGAATATCTCTCGGCGGTAGCCGAGGGGGTGCTGATCGTAATCGCCGCGCTCGCCATTCTGTGGCAGTCCGCGCAGGCATTCCAGCATCCTGTGTCCCTGGCCGAACCGCTGCTGGGCTTGTCGATCGGCAGCATCGGAACCGTGATCAATGCCGGCTGGAGCCTGACCCTCCAGCGCCAAGGACGGCGGCTCCGGTCCCCTGCCCTGGTGGCCGACGGCAAACACCTGCAGACCGATGTCGTTACCTCGGTGGGCGTCATCATCGGCGTCGCTCTCGTTTTTCTGACGGGGCGGCAGGTTCTCGACCCCGCCATCGCGGCGCTCGTTGCCGTCCATGTGTTGTGGAACGGCTGGCACCTGATGCGCGAAAGCGTCGGCGGCCTGATGGACGAGGCGGTCTCGGACGAGACCCTGACCCGTATCCGCGAATTGATCGCCGCGAACGCGGAGGGGGCGATCGAGGCGCACGACATCAAATCGCGCTGCGCCGGCAAGCTGACCTTCGTCGAGTTCCACCTGGTGGTGCCGGGCCCGATGAGCGTTTCGGATGCGCACGACATCTGCGACCGTGTCGAGCGCGCCCTGAAATCCGAAGTTCCGGACACTTCGGTGTCGATCCATGTCGAACCGGAGGACAAGCGCAAGCATTCCGGGATCGTCGTCCTGTAAGCGCGACGGCAGGGATGCTAGGCTCGGCCCATGTCCGAGGTCGTGACGCTCGCCGAACGCCATCGGCGCAAGATGGAAGCCATGCGGCAGTCGATCGTCGAAATCGACGCCCTGCTGAGCGACTACGCGCGCCGGAACGGCGGCCGATTCATCCGCTTCGGCTCGACCGCCACGGGCCGCATGAGGAGCCACAGCGACATCGACCTCATCGCCGATTTCGCCGGTGAGGCTGTGTTCGATGCCAGCACCTACGCAGAGAAGCTCTGTTTCGCCCACAATCTAAGGCCGGACGTCCGACCGTCGTGCTATGTGTCCGCAGTCTTTATCGCTCGCGTGGCGTCTGACGGAATCGTGCTCGCATGATGGCGGTTCTCTGGAACGATATCGAACGCGACATCGCTCTATCCCGTCGTCATTTCGGGCGCGCTGTCGAGCTGTTCCGCCGAGGGTGGGACCCTGAAGACGAAGAGGGCGCCTACATCGCTTCCATGGCCTTCATGCATGCCATGTTGGCCGGCTATACGTCATTCGAATCCGCCGTGAAGCGCTTGCTATCCATGCTGGACGAGCCGATGCCGTCCGGTCCCGATCGGCATTCGGTGTTGTTGAACCGGATCGCGGAGCCGTCGCTCGCGAGCTCGCGTCCCGCTCTCCTCGACTCCAAGGACCTGCTTCGCACGGCGGATCGATTGCGGGCGTTTCGCCACGTCGCTGCGCACAATTACGAAAACTTCGACGAAGAGCGGGCCGAGATGGCCGTCAGAGCGGCCGAAGTTTTCCTGGCCGAGATCGATCCCGCGCTCGCGCGCTTCCGTGCCATTATCGATCCCGATTAGCCTTTCGCCGCCGTGACCAGCTGCTCGGCCTCCGGCGAGGCCCATTCGGCAGGGCCGGCCATCGTGCCGAGTTCGCACCCGCCCTTGTCGATCAACAGCGTCGTGGGCAGGCCCAGCAGCTGGCCGTCGCCCTTGAGCTCCTGAAGCACGTTGCCGCTCGGATCGGCGAAGGAGGCAAGGTGCTCGATGCCGGCGTCGTGCAGAAACGTCTTGGGGCGGTCCAGGCGGGCCGTATCGACGTTGATGGCCACGACCTGGAAATCCGGCCCACCCAGCTTGCCCTCGAGCGTGTCGAGAGCCGGCATCTCCTTCCGGCATGGCACGCACCACGTGGCCCAGAGGTTGACCAGCAGCGTCTTGCCCTTCAAGCTCTCTAGCGTCATGGGCTGGCCATCAGGCCCATTGAAGGACAGCACCGGGGCGACCAAGCGCGGGCTTGCGAAGCCCGAAGGCCGCGACCTCCCCGTGAACCAAGGGATCGAGCTTGGCCAGTGTGGCCTCCCGGCCCGGACAGGCGGCAGCGCCTTCCTTGCCGCCAAACCCCATCCCGTATAGGACCGCCACGACACCCCCGAGCACCGCAACGCCGCCCAGGGCGAGCAGGCCGCGTCGCTTGGCGCCGGACCCTCCGGGTGCGGCAGTGTCGTTTCGTTCAGGCATCGAGTTTTTCCGAGGCGTTGATGAGCAATGCAATGTGGGGCGGGCGGTTTTCGAGCAGCCCCGACGCCATCATGGAAGAGATCAATGCCTCGATCGGCTTCGATCAGCGCCTGGCCGCGCAGGACATCGCGGGATCCAAAGCCCACGCGGCGATGCTGGCCGCCACGGGCATCGTCTCGCCGGGCGACGCCGCCGCGATCCAGGGTGGTCTAGACCGCATCGCGGGCGAAATCGAGGCAGGCACATTCACGTTTTCGCGCTCCCTCGAAGACATTCACATGAACGTCGAGTCGCGCTTGGCCGAGCTCATCGGCGATGCCGCCGGGCGGCTGCATACGGCGCGCTCGCGCAACGACCAGGTGGCGCTCGATTTCAAGCTCTGGGTCCGCGAAACCCTGGACGCTCTGGATGTCTCGCTTCGCCAGCTCCAAATCGCGCTGGCCGAAAAGGCGTTCAGCCATGCCGATGCCGTGATGCCCGGCTTCACCCATCTGCAATCGGCACAGCCGGTCACCTTCGGCCATCATCTGATGGCCTATGTGGAGATGGTCTCGCGGGATCGCGGACGGGTGCAGGACGCGCGGCGCCGGCTCAACGAGAGCCCGCTCGGCGCCGCGGCGCTCGCCGGCACGTCCTTCCCCATAGACCGGGCCATGGTGGCCCGGACTCTCGGCTTCGACCGTCCGACCGCCAATTCGCTGGATTCGGTGTCGGACCGCGACTTCGTTCTGGAAGCCTTGAGCGCCGCCTCGATCTGTGCGGTCCACCTGTCGCGCTTCGCCGAAGAGATCGTGCTCTGGGCGACACCGCAATTCGGCTTCGCGGGCCTGTCGGACAAGTTCACCACCGGCTCCTCGATCATGCCCCAGAAGCGCAATCCGGACGCCGCGGAACTGGTGCGCGGCAAGACCGGACGCATCATCGGCGGCCTCATGGCCTTGCTCACGGTGATGAAGGGGCTTCCGCTGGCCTATTCCAAGGACATGCAGGAGGACAAGGAAGGCACATTCGCGGCCTTCGACGCGCTCGCGCTCTGCGTGGCGGCGATGACCGGAATGGTGCGCGACCTCAAGCCGGATCTCGCCCGAATGAAGGCAGCCGCAGGTTCCGGGTTCAGCACCGCCACCGATCTCGCCGACTGGCTGGTGCAGCGGCTCGACATGCCGTTCCGGCAGGCCCACCATGTCACGGGCCGCATCGTCGCGCTGGCGGCCGAGCGGGACACGACCCTCGAAGCCCTGCCGCTCGAAGCGCTGCGGGACATCGAGCCGCGCATTTCGGACGAAGTCTTCGGCGTGCTCGGCGCGGAAAAGTCCGTCGCCAGCCGGGTCAGCTACGGCGGCACGGCGCCGGCCAACGTCCGGCATCAGGCCGAAAACTGGCTGCGTACGCTCACGGCCGAGCCGGATCGAGGCTAGCCTCATCCGCAATGCGATAGGCGAAGGACGGTGTCAGGTCGGGGATCCGCCTGGCCATCTCCGCCATGAACCATCGGCCTGCCGGACCTGGCGGCGAATCCGTGCGGTTTATCGCCATCAGGTGATAGGCGATGCGCGGCAGGGCCTCGACCTCCAGCAGGACCAAACGCCCCGCAGCGACGTCGTCCCGCACGCTGGCCTCCGGCATGCTGCCCCAGCCCAGGCCAGCCAGCAGCAGGGCATGTTTTGCCCCGAGATCGGCCAGCCGCCAGGTTTCCGGGCTGAGCACGCCGAAATCCTGCCCCTTGGTCAGTTCCGACCGGTCGGTCAAGACGAGCTGCACGTGTTCGCGTACGTCGGACGCTGAGATCCGTCCGGAAAGCCGCGCCAAGGGATGCGCCGGGGCCGCGACATGCACCAGTCGCACGGCGCCGACCGGCCGTTGCTCCAGTCCGCTGACCGGATTGAGGGCCGGGCCGCTCGCCCCCACCGTGCAGACCCGGTCGAGCACCAGCTTGGCGACCGACCCGAGCGCCTCGACGTAGAGACGGAGATTTACGGTCGGAAAGGCCGCCCGGAATGCCACCAGGGTGCACACCAACGTATCCGTCGGCATCATGACGTCGACCGCTACCGCCAGCTCGGCCTCGAGCCCTGCCAGCAGACCGCCGGCCCGGGCCCGTAATCCATCCGCGCTGAGGGTGAGTTTCCGCGCCTCGGCCAGGATCATGTGGCCGGCCTCGGTCAGCACGGGCCGTTTCCTGCCGCGGTCGAACAGCAGCAGGCCCCCGAGTTGCTGCTCGAGGTTGGCTATGGTGTAGCTGATCACCGATTGTCGCCGGTTGAGGGTCCGGGCCGCGGCCGAAAAGCTCCCAGCCTCGGCAACGGCCAGAAACACCCGCAACTGATCGAGAGTCGGCGTTCCGAGAGCAGGCATCTATCGACCGTATCGTTGAGACGCATCCACGCAATCAGCCTTTACGCGATAGTTGCCGGGGCTACCATGCCGCCGATACATCACACAGGCCGGAGTGATCCCGTGAGCAGCGTCAACATATTAATTGCGTTCTACTCCCGCTCCGGCGTGACCGAGGCACTGGCACGGGGAATTGCGGAAGGCGCCGAATCCGAGGGGGCCGAGGTCAGGCTTCGGCGGGCCCGGGAGATCGTCGGACGGGACGTCATGGCCCATGCGGCTGGATGGGCCGAGAACGCCGACCGCATGAATGCAGCCTACCAGGCGCCCAGCGAGGCCGACGCCGAATGGGCGGATGGCATCGTGTTCGGCAGTCCTACCCGCTTCGGCGCCGTTTCGTCCGAACTCAAGGCCTATATCGACAGCCTCGGCGGGCTGTGGTTCCAGGGCAAGCTCAACGGCAAGGCCGGGTCGGCCTTCACGTCCACTTCGACGCCGCATGGCGGCAACGAGAGCACGACGATCTCGCTCTACAATCCCATGGCCCATCTGGGCCTCATCATCGTACCGCTCGGCTATGCCGACCCGTCGATGTTCCAGGCCGGAACCCCCTATGGGGCAAGCGCCGTGTCGGGCCAGACCGCCACGCCGCCAAATGCCGAAGACCTTGCCGTGGCGCGATACCAGGGCCGCCGCGTGGCGCAGGTCGCAAAGGCCTTGAAGGCAGCCGGCATCGCGCCTGCCCGGGCCTAGATCACGACGATCGTGGATCAAGTCGACCCATAATCGTGAACTTGGTCGGTTCCAGTGACATGGAGCATGATGTGGTCCGAACACCCGTGCCGACTTTCGGCATCATGCTCCAGGGTTTTCGCAGCCGAATCGTGCTATCGACCTGTCGCAAGGGACGTGACTTGCGTCAGCGGCTCGAGTGAAATCGGGCCGTGGCGCTTTCATTCTCGCTTCGGGGCCGCCTATAATGCTGCCCGGGACAGACGGGAGACATGGTGGTGGCGCGTACCCGCACGGTTCGGACATTTGCGGCTCTCGGCGTCGCCCTGATGCTGGCCGCCTCCCTGGGAGGCTGTGGCCGGCGCGGCCCCTTATTGCCGCCGCCCGATCCCAATGCTCCACCGCAGGCGAAATCGGACCTTGGAAAAGGGGGCGTCCGCAAGCGGCCCCCCAACCCGCCTATCGTTGCGCCGAAGACGCCGTTCATTCTCGACCCGCTTCTCTGAACTTTCCCTTGTCGTCCTTTACCTATCGAAACGGCGTGCTGCACGCCGAAGCGCTGGACCTGCGGCAAGTCGCGGACGTTGTCGGCACGCCCTTCTATTGCTATTCGCGTGGCGCCATGGAGGCGCAGTACCGCGCCTTCGATGCGAGCTTCGGTAATCTGCCCAGGCTCGTCTGCTACGCCATGAAGGCGAATTCGAACCAGGCCGTGCTGCGGGTCTTCGCCAAGCTCGGGGCCGGAATGGACGTCGTCTCGGAAGGCGAACTCCGGCGCGCCCGGGCGGCCGGCGTACCGGGCCAGCGCATCACCTTCTCGGGCGTGGGAAAGACGCGGGCCGAGCTGGCGCTCGGCCTCGCCGAAAACATCCTGTGCTTCAACGTCGAATCGGAGGCAGAGCTCGAATTGCTTTCGGAGATCGCGACCGGCAAGAGCGTGACGGCGCCCGTCGCCATTCGGGTCAACCCCGACATCGACGCGAAGACCCACGCCAAGATTTCCACCGGCAAGGCCGAGAACAAGTTCGGCATCCCGATCGGCCGCGCCCGGGACATCTACGCGCGTGCTGCGGCCTTGCCCGGCATCGCGGTGACCGGCATCGACATGCATATCGGCTCGCAGATCACCGATCTCCAGCCGTTCGACGCAGCATTCAAGCGGCTCGCGGAGCTGGTTCGCGTTCTGCGGGCCGACGGTCACCGGATCGATCACGTCGATCTTGGCGGCGGGCTCGGCATCCCTTACGGGCCCGATGACGACGTCGCGAAGTTCGGTCCCGATCGCTACGCGGCAATCGCGCGACGCCACATGGCGGAGCTCGACGTCACCCTCGTGCTGGAACCGGGACGATTCCTGGTCGGCAATGCCGGCATTCTGGTGAGCCGGGTCATTCTCGTAAAGTACGGGGAAGCGAGCGCCTTCGTGGTCGTGGACGCCGCCATGAACGACCTCATCCGGCCGACGCTCTACGAAGCGCACCATGAGGTCATCCCGGTCGTCGAACCCGCCCCCGGGGCCGAACTGGCAGTCGCCGACGTGGTCGGTCCGGTCTGCGAGACCGGCGACTACCTCGCAAAAGCGCGTCGGCTGCCGCATCTTGCGGCGGGCGAGCTCGTGGCAGTCCTGTCCGCGGGTGCCTACGGGGCCGCCCAAGCGAGCACCTACAACTCACGGCTGCTCGTACCGGAGGTTCTGGTGGATGGGCAGGAGTTCGCGGTCATCCGGCCCCGAACCGATTATGACCAGCTGATCGGTCGCGACCACGTGCCCGCCTGGCTGGCCTGAGGGTCTACTTGGGGGCCGCTAGCCGATGGCGGGCGTCCTGGATTTCACGTATCCTGATCCTGAATCACGCGATGGTGCGCAGATCGGGTCGGCATGGCTCTTCGTTCGGCGAGGTTGGACCTGGGGAGCCGTATCCACACCATCCGGCTGACGTGCTCCGCCCTTGCGCTCTGCATGGCCGGCGCGGCCGCGGCGCAGCAGCCCGCCTCCCCCAATCCCGTCTCCCCCGCACCCGCGGCAACGACGGCCGGTGCAAACCCGAATGGCGGCGAACTCGACACCAAGAGGCAGCAGCTCCGCGGCGTCCAGGACGAGCTTTCGACCTCGGATGCGCAGCGCCGCAAGATCGAAGCCGACATCGAGGAAATCCGAACCGATCGGATCAGGCTCACGGCGGCGCTCATCGATGCAACCGAAAAGGTTCACGCGGCGGAAACCAGGGTCGCCGAGGTCGAAGGGCGCCTCGACACGCTTACGGGAAGCGAGGACGCCATCAAGCGATCCCTCGAAGCGCGGCGGGGTCTCATTGCTGAGGTGCTCGGCGCCTTGCTGAGAATGGGGCGCAAGCCCCTGCCGGCCATCCTGGTCCGGCCCGAGGACATGCTGTTGGCCATTCGCACCTCGATGCTGCTCGGCGCGGTGGTTCCGGAACTGCGCAGCGAAACCGAGGCGCTTGCGTCCGATCTCGCGGAGCTCACCCGAGTAAGGAACTCCATCGTTGCGGATCGTGACATGTTGTCGCAAGACATGGCGAGTCTCGGGACCGAACAGACGCGGCTGAGCGGCCTCGTGGCGGCTCGCCAGCAATCGCAAGTCACGGCCGAGAGCCAGTTGACCGATGAAAAGCAGCATGCGGCGGATCTCGCCCGGCAAGCCACGAGTCTGAAGGACCTGATCGGGCGAATGGAGTCCGAGGTTTCCTCGGCTAGGCAAGCCGCTGATGCCGCGCGCGCCGCGGACGAGGCCCAGCGGAAGGCTGCGCAGACTCACGCGGACGGCGTTCGTGCTCGCATCGCTGCGGGCGTCTTCAAGGACCCGGCGCGCCTTGCGCCTGCCACCGCGTTCAGCGACGCGAAAGGCCTGCTGCCGTTCCCGGCGGCCGGCACGATCCTGAAACGTTTCGGCAGCGATGACGGCTTCGGCAGCTCGGAACACGGCATCTCGATCGCGACACGGCCGCAAGCCGCGGTGTCTTCTCCGTCCGACGGGTGGATCTCCTTTACAGGCCCCTACCGCACATATGGACAGCTTTTAATTATCAACACCGGCGGCGGTTACTATATTGTGCTGGCCGGGATGGACCACACCGATGTTTCGCTCGGCCAATTCGTACTCGCTGGCGAACCGGTGGGCGTGATGGGCAATGGATCGGTGCGAACGGCCGCAGCAATCGCCCTTGGCGCGGCACAGCCGGTTCTTTATGTTGAATTCCGAAAAGACGGGGCAGCCATAGACCCGAGCCCATGGTGGGCGAAAGCCGAATTGGAAAAGGTTCGCGGATGATGCGCAAGGTTTCCTTGATCGTGAGCGGCGTTGCGCTGGGCGCGGCCGCGGCCACGATCACCCTTCACACGAATTTCATATCCGGCAGTCCCGCCCGTGCCGCGGCCTCCGACACCTACCGCGAGCTCAACCTCTTTGGCGACGTGTTCGAGAAGATTCGTACCGACTACGTCGAAAAGCCCGACGAACAGAAGGTGATCGAAGCGGCGATCAACGGCATGCTGGCCTCGCTTGATCCGCATTCGAGCTACATGGACGCGAAAGCCTATCGCGACATGCAGGTGCAGACGCGCGGCGAGTTCGGCGGCCTGGGCATCGAGGTGACCCAGGAGGAAAGCAATATCAAGGTCGTGACGCCGATCGACGACACGCCCGCCTCCAAGGCCGGTATCCTGTCCGGCGACCTGATCGTGGCGATCGACGGCGAGAACGTTTCGGGTCTCACCCTCAACCAAGCGGTCGACAAGATGCGCGGCGCGGTCGGCACTGCCGTGACCCTCAAAGTGGTACGCGGCAACAACAAGGACGGCCAGGACTTCAAGCTCACGCGGGCCGTGATCCAGATCAAGTCGGTGAAGTTCGAGGAGAAGGACGACGTCGGCTATATCCGCATCAGCCAGTTCAACGAGCAGACGTTCGACGGACTGAAGCAGGCCATGCAGAAATTCCAGACCGACATCCCGGCCGACAAGTTCAAGGGCTATATCCTCGACCTGCGCAACAATCCCGGTGGATTGCTGGACCAGTCGATCGAAGTGTCGAACGCCTTCATCGATCGCGGCGAGATCGTTTCGACGCGAGGGCGGAACGCCGACGAGACGCAGCGCTACAGTGCCCGGCCGGGCAACGATCTTTCGCATGGCAAGCCGCTGGTGGTGCTGATCAACGGCGGGTCGGCTTCCGCCTCCGAGATCGTGGCCGGCGCGCTGCAGGACCACAAGCGCGGCACCATCATGGGCACGCGGTCGTTCGGCAAGGGCTCGGTGCAGACCATCATTCCGCTCGGCCAGAACGGCGCCTTGCGCCTGACGACGGCGCGCTACTACACGCCATCCGGTCGGTCCATCCAGGCCAAGGGCATCGAACCCGAGCAGATCGTGCTCGAGGACGTGCCGGAGGACATGAAGGGCAAGGACGACACCAAGGGCGAAGCCTCCCTAAAGGGCCATCTGAAGAATGGCGAGGACGAAAAGCAGGGCTCGCAGGCCTATGTGCCGCCCGACCAGAAGAACGACAAGCAGATGATCGCAGCCCTCAACCTGCTGCGGGGAAACACCAAGGCCTCCAACACGGTGGATGTACCCAAGACCCCACAGGCCAACTGAGGCCGGAGGCAAGCCTCGGACCTGGCAGGCCGGGCTGAATCCTGCGGAACGGGATCGTGCGCGATGCGTCACACCCCCTTCCCTCAATCTCGAGGATCCTGGTCCGGTATGGTCGTAGGGCGGTAGCAACATGATCGGCGACGGGCTCGATGATCCGCTCGGAACCCAAGCTGCACCGTCCCGCTCCCGGCGTGTACCCGGGCGCGCAGCCCTGGCGGTTGCGGCAGGTCTGGCCTTGGCAGGGCTGGGCTTTCTGGCCGTGCACAAAGACGACGGGCGCGGTGGAGAGCCTTTCGCGGTAGCGGCAATCGATCGACTGGCCCCGGCCGTGGCCGAAAAAGTCCCCGCGAAAGCACCGGAATCGAGCGGCTCTGCGGCTGCCCCGATCGGGGCCGCCAACGTGCCATCGACCGGGACCTCGGACGCTGCCGGTTTGATCTCGTCGGATATGCCCGGGCAGGACGTCCCGTCCGAGAACGGCGTCAAGGTCGTGCGGGCGGCGCGGACCTCCGGCTCGACCTCCGTGGTGCTGAAGGTCCCACAGGCGCAAGCTACCGGCCTCGCGCCAGCCCCCGATCCCCGTCTGACCGAAGCGAGTCCCTCGGGGCTCCTCCCCAAGGTGGGCAGCGACGGGTCGCGTCCGGCCGATGTCTACGCGCGACCGGCCGGCACGGTCCGCGGCAAGTCGCGGATCGCGATTGTGATCGGTGGCATGGGGCTCGATCCGGCGGAAACCGCACGGGCGGCCGGTGCACTCCCGGGCGCCGTGACATTGGGATTTGCGCCCTACGGGCCCGACCTCGACGCACAGGTCAGGCAAGCCCGGAGCGCCGGCCACGAGGCGATCCTGCAGTTGCCGATGGAGGATTTCGGCCGCGGCAACTCGAATTTGTCGCACATGCTGACCACGGCCTCGCACGGCAACGAAGATCGGCTGCATTGGCTGCTGGGCCGTTTCGTCGGTTATGCCGGGGTCGGCAATTATCTCGGCGGCCGCCTGCTCAGCGACGAAGCCGCGTTGCAGCCGCTGCTGCGGGAGATTGCCGCACGCGGATTGTACTTTGTCGACGACGGCACGGCGACGCGAAGCCTAGCGGCGCCGCTCGCAGCCGACCTCGGGCTTCCTTCGGTACGGGCCGATGTCGTGATCGATGCCAAGCCGGACGCCGCTTCCATGATGATCGCCTTGCGACAGCTTGAAGCCGTGGCACGCGAGCGCGGGTATGCGGTGGGCATGGCGACGGGCCTACCCGGAACGAATGCAACAATTGAGCGTTACACGGCAGGATTGGGGGAGGGTGACTTAACACTCGTACCCATCAGTCAGATTTTGAAAGCAGCGCCGCGCGCGTCGGCGAGGAACGTTTCCGGAAAGCCGGCCGAAGCTCCATGATCGGCTGATGCCGGTGGGACCTGGCCGGATTACGCCGATTTAATGCTTGAGTTGTTCGCTCGGCCTTATCGTTCCAAGATCCGACAATAATTACAGCTAGGCTGACAGCATGGTGCATCTCAACACCGGGTCCGCAGCAGCGGCCCCGGTCTTTGGTCGCGTTATTGCAAGGGATCGATATGGCCGAGCCTAAACGGCGGAAGTCCGCGTGGAAGTCGATCCTACTCGGTCTCGGGGTGATCTGTGCTGGCGTGCTGTTCGACTGGCGTCAGGTCGAGCCGCTGGCCAAGAAGGTCGAGGCCTATTTTGCGACCAAGACCGACAAGACCGCGAGCGAACCCCGCGAAGCGCCTGCCGTACCGGTCACCGCTACCGCGGCCGTGCAGGGCAGCTTTCCCGTGGTGCTGACAGGCCTCGGCAACGTGCAGCCTTATAACACGGTTCTGGTGCGAACCCGGGTGGACGGGCAGATCATGAAGCTCGACTTCAAGGAGGGACAGCTCGTACACGAGGGCGACCTCCTGGCGGAAATCGACCCGCGCCCCTTCCAGGCGGCGCTCGACCAGGCTGCGGCCAAGAAGCAGCAGGATCAGGCCAATCTCGAGAATGCCAAGCGGGACCTCGGCCGCTACCAGTCGCTGGCCAGGAGCGATTTTGCCACCCGTCAGCAGCTCGATACGCAGACCTCGACCGTGGCTCAGCTGACCGCACAGATCGCCGCGGATGAATCCCAGGTCACGAACGCCCAGACCCAGCTTAGCTATACCAAGGTTCGGGCCCCGATCACCGGCCGCACCGGATTCCGGCTCGTCGACCAGGGCAACATCGTCAATGCCTCGAGCCAGACCGGCATTGTGTCGATCGCTGAGATCGAGCCAATCGCGGTCATCTTCACGGCACCGGAAGATACGTTGTCGCAGATCACCGCGGGGCTCAAGGCCGGCCCCCTTCAGGTCAAGGCCTATTCGTCGGACGGCGCCCAGATGCTGGCTGACGGGAAGCTCGAAGTGTTCAACAACGAGATCGACACCGCGACCGGCACCATCCGGCTCAAGGCCGCCTTCGACAACAAGGACCACACGCTGTGGCCCGGGCTCTCGGTCTCGACCAGGCTGTCCGTCAGCGAGGAGAAGGACGTTGTCCTGATCCCCTTTGCCGCGGTCCAGCGAGGGCCGAACGGGCTCTACGCCTTTGTCGTGGGACCGGACAACAAGGTCGAGCTTCGACCTATCGTGATCAAGTATTCGAACGATGAACTTGCGGTCGTCGACAAGGGCATCAAGGCCGGCGAGCAGGTCGTCACGGCGGGCCAGTATCGCCTGCAGGACAAGACGCTGGTGAAGGTCGCGCTACCTGCCGCACAGCAAACTTCGCAGCGGGATTCCTGACGATGGGAGGCGGTATCTCGTCACCGTTCATTCGGCATCCGATCGCCACCACGCTCCTGATGCTGGGCATCCTGTGCGTCGGCTTGGTGGCTTATCCGTTGCTGCCCGTTGCTCCGCTTCCGCAGGTGGACTTTCCGACCATCCAGGTATCCGCCTCGCTTCCGGGCGGAAGCCCGGAGACCATGGCCTCGTCGGTGGCGCAACCACTGGAGCGTCAGTTCGCCCAGATTCCCGGTGTCGCCCAGCTCACGTCGACCAGTTCGCTCGGCTCCAGCAGCATCACGGTCCAGTTCGACCTCGACCGCAATCTCGACGGCGCAGCCAACGATGTTCAGGCCGCGATCAATGCCGCGGGCGGCCAGCTCCCGAAAAACCTTCCGAACCCGCCGACATACCGGAAGGTGAATCCGGCCGATGCGCCGATCATGATCCTGGGGGCCACGTCCGATACCCTGCCCCTCACGGTGGTGGACGACAACGCGGACACGAAGGTCGCGCAGCAGATCAGCCAGATTGCGGGCGTCTCGCAGGTGACGATCGGGGGTGAGCAGAAGCCGTCCGTCCGCATTCAGATCGACCCTGCCAAGCTCGTCACGAAAGGTTTGTCGCTCGAGGACGTGCGCGGTGCCGTCTCCCTGATGACCGTCAACAACCCCAAGGGGAACATCGACGGCAAGGCGCAGTCCTTTACCATTTACGCGAACGATCAGCTCCTCGACCCGAAGGCCTGGGACGCTACGGTGATCGCCTATCGCAACGGTGCCCCGATCCGCATCAGCGACATCGGAACAGCCGTCGCGGGCCCCGAAGACATGAAAAAGGCGGCCTGGGCGAACGGCAAGCCCGGCGTCTTCCTGGTGGTGTTCAAACAGCCCGGCGCGAACGTCATCCGGATCGTCGACAGCATAAAAGCGGCGCTGCCGCGGATGCAGGCCTCGGTCCCGGGCGGAATGAAGATCGAGACCCTGAGCGACCGAACCACGACAATTCGGGCCTCGGTGAACGACGTTCAATTTACGCTCATGCTGACCATCGGCCTCGTGGTGATGGTCATCTTCCTGTTCCTGCGCAGCTTCTGGGCGACGATCATCCCGTCGATCACCGTGCCGCTGGCTCTGCTGGGCGCCATCGCCTTGATGTGGACGGCCGGCTACAGCCTGGACAACCTGTCCCTGATGGCGCTGACGATCTCGGTCGGATTCGTGGTCGACGATGCCATCGTGATGCTCGAAAACATCTCGCGGCATATCGAAGAGGGCGAAAGACCGTTCGAGGCCGCCCTTAAGGGGGCGCGCGAAATCGGCTTCACGATTCTTTCGATCAGTATCTCTCTGATCGCCGTGCTGATTCCCCTGCTCCTGATGTCCGGCATCATCGGGCGGCTGTTCCGGGAATTCTCGATCACGGTCGCCATGACCATCCTGGTCTCGGCCTTCGTGTCGCTTACCCTCACGCCCATGATGGCGTCGCGGTTCATGAAGCCGCACAACGCGCAGCAGCAGCACGGTCGCCTCTACATGATGAGCGAACGATTCTTCGACGCCATGCTGCGCGGCTACGAGCACGGCCTCGATTTTTGCATCCGGTTCCGGTTCGTCACCCTGCTGGTGTTTTTCGCGACTGTGGGGCTCACGGCCTATCTGTTCGTGATCATTCCGAAGGGCTTCTTCCCGAGCCAGGACACCGGATTGATCTTCGGCACTGCCGAGGGTGCTCAGGACATCTCCTTCGCCGACATGAGGCGCAAGACCGAGCAGCTCGGCGCTGTGGTGCAGGCCGATCCCGGCGTCGCCACGGTCGCGATGGCGCTCGGCGGCCAGGGGGCGCTCAACAACTCGCGATTGTTCATCTCGCTGAAGCCTCGCGATCAGCGCGACGCGTCGGCCCAGCAGATCATAGCCCGGCTGCGCCGGCCGCTGGACAAGGTCGAGGGCGCACGCCTGTTCCTTCAGGCCGCGCAGGACGTGCGCGTCGGCGGCCGTGCTTCGCGCACGGAATACCAGTACACCCTGCAGGACCCCGATTTCGACGAGTTGAACACCTGGGCGCCCAAGCTACTGGCCAAGCTGGGGACCCTGCCGGAGCTGCGCGACGTGGCCACCGACCAGCAGTCGGCCGGCACCACGCTGACCATGACGATCAACCGCGACCAGGCCGCACGCTACGGCATTTCGGCCCAGTTGATCGACGACACGCTCTACGACGCCTTCGGCCAGCGGCAGGTCGCCCAATATTTCACGCAAGTGAACAGCTACCACGTCGTCATGGAGATCCTGCCCGAGATGCAGGGCCGGACAAATTCGCTGAACCAGATTTTCATCAAGTCCCCGGCCACGGGAGGCGAGGTGCCGCTCTCGGCGGTCGTCAGTTGGTCGACCGATCCGATCCGGCCCTTGTCGATCAGCCATCAGGGCCAGTTCCCGGCGGTGACGATCAGCTTCAATCTAGCCCAAGGCAAGGCGCTCAGCGACGCGACCACGGCGATCGCCAAGGCGCAAGCCGAGCTCAATCTGCCCCCGACGATTCAGACGACCTTCCAGGGCAACGCTCAAGCGTTCCAGCAATCACTCGGCACCGTGCCCTTGCTGATCGCGGCGGCCCTCGTGGTCGTCTATATCATTCTCGGCATTCTCTATGAGAGCTTCATCCATCCGCTGACGATCCTGTCCACCCTGCCATCGGCAGGTGTGGGCGCCCTGCTTATCCTCATGGGTTTCGGCTTCGACTTCAGCCTGATCGCGCTGATCGGCATTATTTTGCTCATCGGCATCGTGAAGAAGAACGGGATCATGATGGTCGACTTTGCCATCGTGGCCGAGCGCGACCAGGGACTTTCGCCGGAGGACGCGATCCGGAAGGCGGCGCTGATGCGCTTTAGGCCGATCATGATGACCACGATGGCAGCGCTGCTCGGTGGATTGCCGCTGGCGATGGGCACCGGCACCGGGGCAGAGATCCGCCAGCCGCTCGGCTATGCCATGGTGGGGGGCCTGATCGTCAGCCAAGCCTTGACCCTGTTCACCACGCCGGTGATCTACATCTACCTCGACAAGATCTCGCAATGGCTTTCGGGCCACAGCGGCGGCCTCAACCAGAACGCGGAAGAGTTCGAGCACGAAACCACGCCCGCTCCGCACGCCGAAGCCGCCGAATAGTCCCGGCTTCCGGCTTCTGGCGGCGTCATCGCTCCTGGCGGCAGCCTGTGCCCGCAGTCCCGGCAGATCGCTCTACGCGCCCTGCCCTGCAACCGGGCGCCCAGGCGTCCCGAAAGGCCGGGCGTTTCCGCCTGTCAGGAACGGCTGCCCTTCAGGTTCGGCAGGAAGAAGGCGAGCAGACCTAGCGCCGGCAGATAGGCGCACAACTGGTACACGAAGTCGATGCTGGTGCGGTCGGCCAACATGCCGAGCACGGCCGCGCCGAGGCCACCCATGCCGAAGGCCAGTCCGAAGAACAGCCCCGAGATCATTCCGATCTTCCCCGGCACCAGTTCCTGGGCGAACACCACGATGGCCGAGAACGCCGACGCGAGGATCAGGCCAATGATGACGGAAAGCACCGTTGTCCAAAACAGGTTCGCGTGCGGCAGCAGCAACGTGAAAGGCAGAACGCCGAGAATGGAAACCCAGATCACCAGCTTGCGGCCGAACCGGTCTCCCAAGGGTCCGCCGACGATCGTTCCGGCGGCAACGGCACCGAGGAAGATGAAAAGATAGATTAGCGCGGTCTGCTTATCGAGGCCGAACTTGCTCATGAGATAGAACGGATAATAGCTGCTGATACTCGCCAGGTAGAAGTGCTTCGAGAAGACCAGCACCATCAAAATCGTGATCGAGAAGCCGACCTTGCGCCTGGAGAACGGCAGCGCGACAGCGGCGTTGGCGAACTTCTTCGGTGCCGCGAGATGCGCCCTGTACCATCGGCCGACCCGCCCAAGGATCATGATGGCGACGAGTGCGACAATGGAAAAGTACGCTATGCTGGCCTGTCCGCGAGGCACCACGATGAAGGCTGCCAGCAAAGGTCCGGCTGCCGAGCCGATGCTGCCACCGAGTTGGAACAGCGATTGTGCGAAGCCATGGCGGCCGCCCGACGCCAAGCGGGCGACGCGGGACGAATCGGGATGGAAGATCGCCGAACCGATCCCGATGAGGGCGGCCGCTGCGAGGATGATGCCGAAGCTCGGGGCGAAGGCCAGCAAGAGCAGCCCGACCAAGGTGAACCCCATGCCGCCCGCCAGCGAGAACGGCCGCGGCCGATGGTCTGTATAGAGGCCAACGAGGGGCTGCAGCACCGACGCCGTCATCTGAAAGGTCAGGGTAATCAGTCCGATCTGGCCGAAGTCGAGCTTGAATTCAGATTTCAGAACCGGATAGATCGCCGGGACCAGGGACTGGATAACGTCGTTGAGGCCATGCGAAAGGCTGACGGCGTAAAGCACCAGGAGCGCCGCAGCCCCGGTCGATGGGGTCGCGGCAACGTGCCTGCCGGCTTCAAAGGGTTCGGATTCGCCTACTCTCGCATCCATGGTTCGGCTTTCCTGCCAGATCGGTCCGTCTGCGTTTCCCATGTCAGATCTACAGCGGCAGCCCCAAGGTGCGCTACTGCTACTGCTGATCGCAGGACAGCCATGCGGTAGGGGCAGCGCAGGGGCCGAGTTCTCCAAGGTGAGCACCCGGAAACCACGGCTGCGTTGCTTGAGCTGGCCGGACGGAGTAGACCAGCGCGCAATTCATCGTCTCCGATCAAGCGAGTCCTACGTGAACCTGGCAGATCTTCTCGCGGAAAACCGCCCTCTTCTGGCCGATGGCGCGACAGGTACAAATCTCTTCGCCATGGGACTGGTGGCGGGGGAGACGCCGGAAACCTGGAACGAGCTGCATCCGGAGCGGATCCGCAAGCTGCATCAAGACTTCGTCGATGCCGGATCCGACATCATCCTGACCAACTCGTTCGGCGGCAACGCGCGACGCTTGATGCTGCACAAGCTGGAAGGCCGCGTGCGGGAACTCAACGCGACAGCGGCACGGATCGCGCGCGACGTCGCCGACCATGCGGGCCGCCCCGTGATCGTGGCCGGCTCGATCGGGCCGACCGGCGACCTGTTCGCACCTCTTGGGCCGATCACGGAGGACGAGGCCGTCGATGTCTTCGCCGAACAGATGCAGGGACTCGTCGAAGGCGGCGCGGACGTGATGTGGATTGAAACCATGTCGGCGCCCGAGGAAATGCGGGCCGCGGTACGGGCCGCCCAGCGAATCGGCGTTCCCTGTACCCTGACGGCCAGCTTCGACACGGCGGGCAAGACCATGATGGGGCTGGGCCCGGCGGCGTTCCCGACCTTTGCGGCCGAGCTGCCCGGACACCCGATCGCGGTCGGCGCGAATTGCGGGGTCGGGGCCGCAGACCTGGTGGCCTCCATCTTGGCCATGAAGGCGAGTTCCGATCTGCCGATCATCGCCAAGGCGAATTGCGGCATTCCGCAATGGCACGGCGACCATATCCACTATTCGGGCACGCCCGAACTCATGGCCGATTACGCGGCGCTGGCCATCGACGCCGGCGCCAGCATCGTGGGCGGCTGCTGCGGCACCAGCGCGGTCCATCTGGCCGCCATGCGGCGTGCCTTGGACGCCCACAAGCGGGGTAAGGAGCCCAGCCTCGAAGAGGTCACGGCCAAGCTGGGCGACTTCGTTGCCCCGCCAACGATCGGCGACCCCAGCCCACGTCGCGCCAGCCGCCGCCGGGCTTGACCAAAGGGGTCGGGGCGCAGCGGCGCGATTGTTACATCCGAGCCACGCCATCCAGCTTTGCGACTCGCGCGGTCACTTTGCGACTTGCCGGGCGGCCGATGACGTGGAAAGCCTCGTAAAGTGAACGCTATAGGCTTTCCCAGTACGGATCAGACATGGTGCGGGCCGCCGTTGCGGCCCGTTCGGTTACCGCCCTTCCGGCTTCCATTGCATTCGCGGTCGAGCTCGCCGGCATTTGGCCGCTCGGCTCCGCATGCTCGAAAGAGAGACGATCACGCGACGCTGGATCTCCAGCGCAGAGCAAACCTGCTGGACGGTAAACGGCGCGTAAACGGTTTTGGTTGGAATGTAGCGTAATGATGGTCAATCAACCTGTTCTCGCCGTCACGGGCCTTGCCGCCGAAGCGCGAATCGCTTCGGGCACGGGCGTGACGACGTTGTCGGGCGGCGGAGATCCGGCCCGCCTCGCCCTTCTGCTTCAGGCGGCTCTGGCCAACGGCGCCAAGGCCGTGATCAGCTTCGGGATAGCGGGCGGCCTGCGGCCTGGCTTGCGGCCCGGCACAACGATCATCGGCCGTTCGGTCGACGACGGGGAGGTTCGCACCAAAGTCGATGCCGATTGGATGAGGCGGCTCTCCCGAGCCCTGCCGCACGCATTGCTGGCCGATCTCGCGGGCGTAGACAGCGCCGTTTGCGGGGTGGACAGCAAACATGCCCTGCATCGGACCAGCGGTGCTGCCGCGGTCGACATGGAATCGCATATCGCGGCGAGGCTTGCGGCCCAATACGGCGTACCCTTCGCAGCCTTGCGGACGATCGCGGACCCGGCGGAGCGCACGGTGCCCTCCTCCGCCGCGGTTGGCATGAAGCCCGACGGTTCCACGAATGTCGGGGCCGTGCTGCGCGGACTGAGCCGCAGGCCCGGCGAACTGCCCGACCTCATTCGCACCGCCTTCGACGCGCGGGCGGCTTTCGTAGCCCTGATGCAGAACCGCATGCGCCTGTGTTCGCTGTTCGGCTTCGATGAACCGCGCTTCGAAGCGGCGCGTGACCTGCGCTTCGCCCTGCCGCGAGGACTCGAGCGCGATGTCGGAGGCTTCGGGGCGATCGGCGCCACCGCTTCGGCGGAGGTCGGCACGGAAACGCGCTAGCGCCGATGTCTCCGCGCTGAAGGCGGACCATCAGGCCCGGCGAAGCTGGAGAACCATGTTCGAAGGTTTCGCCCTGGAGACTATCGACGTGCCGGACGCCAGATTGCGGGTCCGCCACGGCGGGTCGGGCTCGCCGGTCCTGTTGCTCCACGGACATCCGCGGACCCACGCCACCTGGCACCGGGTCGCCCCGATTCTGGCCCGATCCCACACGGTGGTCTGCCCCGATCTGCGGGGCTTCGGCCAGTCCTCCAAGCCGCCAGAACGCCCCGATCACGAGGGTTCGAGCAAGCGTGCCAAGGGCCGTGACTGCGTCGCCCTGATGCGGCAGCTCGGGTTCGGAACCTTCGCCATCGTCGGGCATGACCGCGGCTCCTACACGGCCTTTCGCGCCGCCATGGATCATCCGCAGGTTGTCACGCGTCTGGCGGTGCTCGACGGCGTACCGATCATCGAAGCGCTCGAGCGGTGCGACGCGCGGTTCGCTCAGGCCTGGTGGCACTGGTTCTTCTTCGCCCAGCCGGACAAGCCGGAGCGGGCCATCATGAACGATCCCGATGCCTGGTACGGGGGCTCGGCCGAGGCGATGGGCCGGGAGAACTATGAGGACTACAGGATCGCGATCCACGATCCGGCGACGATCCACGGCATGATCGAGGATTATCGCGCAGCGCTTGGGCTCGACCGCGAGCACGACGAGGCCAACCGGCGGACCGGCCGCCGTCTAGCCTGCCCGGTGCTGGCGCTCTGGTCGCTCAGGGACGACCTCGAGAGGCTCTATGGCGATGTTCTGGCGATCTGGCGCCCGTGGGCCCCAGATCTCCGCGGGCGCGGCATCGATTGCGGTCACCACATGGCCGAGGAAGCGCCCGAGGAGCTCGCCCGGGAACTGCTGGACTTCCTGGCTGAAGACCATCGGGCGGTGGCCCGCTAATACTCGACGTCCGTGAGGTAGAGCCCGCTCGCGGGCGCCACCGTGCCGCAGCGGGCGCGATCCCTCGCGGCGAGGGCGGCCCAGAGGTCGTCCGCGGTCCACCGGCCGAGGCCCACATAGACCAGCGAGCCCACCATCGAGCGAACCTGCCTATGCAGGAACGAGCGGGCCCAAACCCGCATCTCGAGATCTTCGCCTGAGGCCGACACGTCGAAGCCCTCCAGCGTCCGCACGGGACTTGCGGCCTGGCACTCGCTGTCCCGGAAGGTCGAGAAATCGTGCCTGCCGATCAGCCTTTGTGCGGCCTCGTGCATGGCATTCGGGTCGAGCCGCGGTTTGACCAGCCAGGCGCGACGCAGATCCAGCCCCAGGGGTGCGCGGCGATTGACCAGCCGATAGGTATAGCGCCGCCGGACGGCTGAGAAGCGTGCGTCGAAATCCTCGGCGACGGGTTCTGCCCTCAACACCGCAATCGGATGAGCCTTCAGCCGGGCATTGATCGCGTCCCGCACGCTGTCGGACCGGTAGGGCTTTTCAAGGTCGAGATGGGCCACCTGCCCGGTCGCATGCACGCCAGCGTCCGTGCGCCCTGCCCCGCGCAATCGGCCGGCCGCGCAGCCGATCGGCGCCGCCGCGGTCTCGATGGCCTCCTGGATCGAAAGACCGTTTGCCTGGCGTTGCCAGCCGACGAAATCAGTCCCGTCATATTCGATTGTGAGCTTGTAGCGCGGCATCGCGGCCTACGCTCCGGCGAGGTGCAAGCCCGCGCCAAGCCGTGCGCCGCGCAGAAATTCCTGGGCAGCCAGGGCACCCCGTCCCGGGCGCTGCAACTGCATCAGTCCGACCGAGCCCTGGACACAGCCGATGGTGAGCCGGTCGTCGAGCACCGTGCCCGGCGGCCCCTCAAGAGCGCGGACTTCGGCCCGCAGCGCCTTGATCCGCTCGACACCCTGACCGAGATCCGCCTCGAAGAAAGACCCCGGAAAGGGCGAAAGACCCCGGATCTGGTTGGCGACCTCGGCCGCGGGACGGTTCCAATCGATCCGACATTCGCGCTTGTCGATCTTTTGGGCGTAGGTCACCCCATCCCGGGCTTGCGGCGTGAATACGAGAGTGCCCTGGGCAAGAGCCGCGACGGCCCGCCCCATCAGGTCCGCCCCGATTGGCGCCAGGGCATCGTGAAGGTCGCCCGCCGTCATGGCGGGTCCGATCGGCACGCGTTCCTCGAGAGCAACCGGGCCCGTATCGAGCCCCGCCTCCATCCGCATCACGGCAACGCCCGACACGAGGTCGCCGGCCATGACGGCCCGCTGGATCGGGGCTGCACCCCGCCAGCGCGGCAGCAGCGAGGCATGCAGGTTGAGGCAGCCGAGCCTCGGCAATTGCAGGATCGCGGGCGGCAGGATCATGCCATAGGCCATCACCACGGCGAGGTCCGCGCCGAGTTCACCGAAGGTTTTCGCCTCCACGTCGCTGCGCAGCGTGGCCGGGTGATGGACCGGGATGTTCAGCCGGCGCGCCAGGGCGTGGACCGGCGAGGGTCGCTCCGCCATGCCACGCCCCGACTTGGTGGGCGCACGCGTGTAGACGGCCGCGATCTCGTGGCCCCGCCGCACCAGTTCGTCGAGGGTAGGGACCGCGAATTCCGGCGTTCCCATGAAGACGATGCGCATCGCGGGAGAACCGCGCTCAGGCGATCGGTTCGGGCGAGCGCGGCGGCTTGCGGTCGCGCACGGGCCGCTCGTCCTCACGCGGATTGAAGGGCCGGCCCTCATCGGCCGCCTTGCGGGCCGCCTTGGTGAATTTGCGTATCACCCGTTCGCGCTTGAGGCGGGACAGGTGGTCGACGAACAGGACCCCGTTGAGATGGTCGATCTCGTGCTGCAGGGCGATGGCCAGCAAGCCATCCGCCTCGAGCTCGCATTCGGCTCCGTCGCGATCGAGGAACCGCACCCGCACCCGTTCGGCGCGCTCGACCTCCTCGTAATAATCGGGGATCGACAGACAGCCTTCCTCGTAGACGATCCGCTCCGGCGACGCTGAGACGATTTCCGGATTGACGAGTGCGATCGGGCGCGGAGGCTCGTCCTTGCCTGCGGTATCCACCACCACGGCGCGGTGCAAAACCCCGATCTGCACGGCCGCGAGCCCGATGCCGGGCGCGTCGTACATCGTCTCGAACATGTCATCGAGCAGAGACCGGATCGGCGCGTCCACCGCCCGAACCGGTTCGGAGGTCATCCGCAACACCGGATCGGGAATAATTACGATGGGACGAATGGCCATGGAGAACTCTTGCAAGCGATCGCACTCAGATAGGTGCGGGCCGGGGCCGGGTCAAATCGCCGAACCGGCGGCCTTCGGTCGTGCAGGCGTGTCGGCAGGCGGCCTCCGGCGCCGATGCACCGCACGAGTCAGTCCGTGCGTTGCACCCCAGCCCAGCAGCAGCCCGGCCGCGGCAGCGATCAGACCCGCCCCGGTCACCGGCACAGCCGGCTCGAAATCGGCATAGGCGCGACTGGCGAGCCGAGGATCGAAACCGTAAAGCAACACCAGGTATTGAGAGACCGGTCCGGAACTTGCGAAAGCGGCCTGCTGGCGCTCGAGACGCTGCTCTCTTGCGACCGCGGTCTCGAGATCGGCCCCACGATCCTGCGCGAGCGCATCGGGATTGGCGCGCAGCCGGGCTATGCCCTGCTCCCGGCTGAGCGACTGCCGCGATGATTCGGTATCGAACTCAGCCACGATGGCCCTGAGCTCGTCGATCGCGCCGCCGAGGCGCTGTCGATATTGCTGGGTATATTCAGGGAGCTGGGAGGCGACCAGGGCCGTAAACAGGCCCACGGCCGCCGCAAATCGCCTCGCCAGCATCATCCCTCCGGCGGCCAGGAACCCTGTGACGCCATCCGTCTATATCACGGGCTCGGCGGCTGCGCCCCTATCAAGGCGTCGGAGCGCCGGCGGCCAACAATCCCTTGGCCTTGAGGTCGCCCCAGAGCGCGTCCGGCACGCCGGTGCCGAGATCGGCAACATTGGCACTGATCTCCTTGGCGGTTTCGGCACCGAGCAGAACCGAAACAACGGCGGGATGCAGGAACGCGAACCGCAGCGCCGCTTGGCGGACGGAGACGCCATGGGCCTTGCACACGGCCTCGATCTCGCGCACCCGTGCCATGATGTCCGGCGGCGCATCGGTGTAATTGTACTTGGCGCCGGGCACGGCCCCGGTGGCCAGGATGCCGGAATTGAACACCCCGGCCAGGATGATGCCGATGTGCTTTTCCTGCGCGAGAGGCAGGAAGGTCTTCAGCGCGGGCTGTTCCAGCAACGAATAGCGCCCGGCGAGCAGCATGACATCGAAGTCGCCAGCTTTGGCGAAGCGCTCGCACATGTCGGCTTCGTTGAGCCCGACGCCGATCGCCCTGACGGTGCCTTCGCTGCGCAGACGCTCGAGCGCCTTGTAGGCGCCGCCCATCGCCTCTGCAAAGCGGGTTTCCACATCGGTCTCGCCATGAGTCCAGACGTCGCAATCGTGGATCAGCAGAATGTCGAGCCGGCCGAAGCCTGTGCGCAGCAGCGATTGTTCGACCGACCGCATGGTCCCGTCATAGGAATAGTCGAACTGGGCCCGGTGCGGAAACCCGCCCGCGAACCCGGGCGAGATCACGTCGCCTCGCGGCTTGGCGACCGGGGTGAAAGGGTCCATCCATCGCCCGACCTTGGTCGAGATCACGAGATCGTCCCGGGGCTTGTCGCGCAGGGCGGCGCCCATCCTGGCCTCGGCAAGGCCGTTGCCGTAATGGGGCGAGGAATCGAACAGCCGTATCCCATCCGCATAGGCGGCCCGCACCGTATCCTGGGCCGCCGCCTCGTCGAGCTTCTTGAAAAGATCGCCCAACGGCGCGGACCCGAAACCGATCTCGCTGAAGCGCAAGCTGGCGCCCGCACGCGTTTTGAACTCTTTGAACTCCACGGTCCTGGCCCTCCCAATCGGTCGGCTCCCTGTCGGAGCGGCGATCCCGGGTCAGCAGGCGATAGCCGCGCGACCCCATCCGCCTTGCTCCACGGGCGGAACGAGGTTGTCAAGCATCCCTCGTGACTGCCACAAAAGGGAGCCGCGATCTGGCTGCAACTATCGTGCAGCTTGACCGTTCTTCGGCTAAGCATTCCGGCGCGAGCCGATCGGAGGCGTATGATTCATCCTGGCGGGGCCGGCCGGAGGGGGTCCTACAGTTTCATAGAAAGCGTTAGGTTCTGATCCGTCCTGTCCGACTGCGTGGACGAGCGACACTGGATGGGTTAGCAGGAACAGCACGGAAGCAGCCGACTACGCATCCAGAAGGCCATCCATGACCGACATCGATCAATTGTGCATCAATACGATCCGCACCCTTTCGATCGATGCGGTCCAGAAAGCCAATTCGGGGCATCCCGGAGCCCCGATGGGCATGGCGCCAGTCGCCTACGCGCTGTGGGAGAAGCATCTCCGCTTCGATCCCAAACATCCGATCTGGCCGAACCGCGACCGGTTCATCCTTTCGGCCGGGCATGCGTCGATGCTGCTGTATTCCTTGCTGCATCTGACCAAAGTCGAGGCCGTCAATGCGGAATACGAGCCCCTGAACAAGGTCTCGGTTTCGATGGACGACATCCAGCATTTCCGCCAACCGGGCAGCACCACGCCGGGCCACCCGGAATATCATCTCACCACCGGGGTCGAAGCCACCACGGGCCCGTTGGGCCAGGGCGTCTCGATGAGCGTCGGCATGGCGATCGCCGAGAAGTGGCTGGCGAACCGCTACAACAAGCCGGATTTCACTCTCATCGACTACAACATCTACGCCCTGTGCAGCGACGGCGAGATGATGGAGGGCATCGCCAGCGAGGCGGCCTCGTTGGCCGGCCATCTCAAGCTCGACAATCTGTGCTGGATCTACGATTCCAACGAGGTCACGCTGGACGGCCCAGCCTCGTGGACATTCAACGAAGACGTGGCCACCCGCTTCCTGGCCTACGGCTGGAATGTCGTGAACGTACGCGACGCGAACAACCTCCAAGAGGTAGAGGCCGGCATCCAGGCGTTCCTCAACGAGAAGTCGCGTCCGACCCTGGTCATCGTCGATAGCCACATCGGCTTCGGGTCGCCCAACAAGCAGGACAGCAACAAGTCGCACGGCGAGCCCCTCGGGGCCGAGGAGGTGAAGCTTACCAAGCGCAACTACGGCTGGCCCGAGGACGCCCAGTTCCTGGTGCCGGACGGGGTCTACGAACATTTTGCCGAAACTTTCGCCAAGCGCGGCGCCGAACTGCACGACGCTTGGCATGCCATGTTCGCGCGCTACCACACAGAGCATGCCGATCTCGCGGCCGAGTTCGACGCCATGGAACGGCGCGAGACTCCCGCGGCGGCGTTCGGCGCGATACCGAGCTTCCCGGCCGACGAGAAGGGCATGGCCACGCGCGACTCCGCCGGCAAGACCGAGAACGCCGTTGCGCCCCTCTTTCCGTGGATGATCGGCGGCTCCGCCGACCTCGACAGCTCGACCAAAACCAAGCTGACTTTCGCGGGCACGGCGGACTTTACGGCGACCGACCGCGCCGGCAGGAACCTGCATTTCGGCGTGCGCGAACACGCAATGGGCGCGATCTGCAACGGCTTGGCCCTGTCCAAGCTCCGGCCCTTCGGCGCCACCTTCCTGATCTTCTCCGACTACCTGCGGCCGACCATCAGACTGGCGGCGTTGATGGAACTTCCGACCATCTTCGTCTTCACGCACGATTCGATCGGGGTCGGGGAGGATGGTCCGACCCATCAGCCCGTCGAGCATGTCCCGAGCCTGCGGGCGATCCCGGGCCTCTTGACCATCCGGCCCGGTGACGCCAACGAAGCGGCGGAAAGCTGGCGCGTCGTGCTCGGGCTGAAGCACCAGCCCGCAGCCCTGATCCTGAGCCGGCAGACCATGCCTACCTTCGATCGGACAAAATTCGGTGCTGCCTCCGGGGTCGCCAAAGGGGCCTACGTGCTGGCGGACGCTCCGAAGGGACAGACCCCGCAGGTCATTCTGATGTCCTCGGGGAGCGAGCTGGCCCTGGCGGTCCAGGGATGGGAGGCTCTCGCCAAGGAGAACATACCGGCGCGCGTCGTGTCGATGCCGTGCTGGGAACTCTTCGAGTTGCAGGACCAGGCCTACAAGGACGAAGTCCTGCCGCCCGGCATTGCGGCCCGTGTTGCCGTCGAGCAGACCGCGACGTTCGGGTGGGAGCGCTATGTCGGACGCCTCGGCGGCATCATCGGCATGCACACGTTCGGGGCCTCGGCGCCCTTGAAGGCGCTGTTGACCAAGTTCGGGTTCACCCCTGAGCGGGTGGTCGAGGTCGCCAAGCAGCAGATCGCCCGACACGCCTCCGCCAAGGACGCCAAACAGGCTGCGGAATAGACCAGGGAGCAGACCATGAATGCGCTCAAGCAGCTCGAACAGTGCCACCAGTCGCCCTGGCTCGACGATCTCCACCGCACGCTGATCTCGAGCGGCGAATTGGACAACCTGATCTCGGTGGACGGGCTCAAGGGCCTTACCTCCAATCCCGCGATCTTCGAAAAGGCGATCGGCGACACCGACGACTACAAGGACACGCTCCAGGACCTGCTCTCCAAGGGGGCGCTGGACGACATGGCCATTTACGAGAACATCGCCATCGCCGACATCCAGGCTGCGGCGGATCGCTTCCGGCCCGTCTACGAGGCGGCGGGACGGCAGGATGGCTTCGTTAGCCTAGAGGTCTCGCCCTATATCGCGAACGACACCGAAGCCACGATCGCCGATGCGAAGCGGCTCTGGAAGGCGGTCGGTCGCGAAAACCTGATGATCAAGATCCCGGGGACCGCACCCGGAACACCGGCCGTTCGTGCTGCCATCGCGGAAGGCATCAATGTCAACGTGACGCTGCTGTTTTCGGTCGACGCATACGAGGACGTGGCACGCGCCTATATCGCCGGCCTGCAGCAATTCGCGGCCGGCGGCGGCGACCCCTCGCATGTGGCGAGCGTTGCGAGCTTCTTTTTGAGCCGCATCGACACAGCCGTCGACAAGAAGCTCGAAGACCTCAAGGACGCCGATCCGGCCCTGGTGGCACAAGTGCGCAGCAAGACCGCGATCGCCAATGCCAAGCGGGCCTATCAGCGCTCGAAGGTTATTTATGCCTCGCCGGAGTGGAAGGCCCTTGCCAATCGGGGCGCCAAGCCACAGCGCCTGCTCTGGGCCTCGACCGGCACCAAGGACCCTTCGCTGCCCGACACCTACTACGTGGATACGATCATCGGCCGCGACACGGTGAATACCATGCCGCCCGCCACCATGAAGGCGTTCCGGGATCACGGCACCGCCAAGCCGGGCACGATCGAGCAGGATGTCGAGGCCGCAGATGCAACCCTGAAGGCCCTCGACCAGCTCGGCATTTCGCTTACCGACGTAACGCACGACCTCGTGATCGACGGGATCAAGAAGTTCTCCGAAGCCTTCGACAAGCTGCTGGCCGGCGTCGCGAAGCGTCGGAAAGAGATCGAGGGAACCCACCCGAAGGCGGCCTGAGCAAGCCCGTCCCTCGTCCCCACACTGAAAGGTTCAGGCGGATGCAACTCGGTGTCGTCGGCCTCGGCCGAATGGGTGGGAATATCGTCCGGCGCTTGCAGCAGCACGGACACCAGTGCGTGGCTTACGATCGCGCCAAGGACGCGGTGGACAAGCTGCTCCCGTCCGGAGCGCGGGGCGCCGACAGCTTGTCGAGCCTCGTGGCCGGTCTGACCGAGAAACCCCGCGCCGTCTGGGTGATGCTGCCGGCCGGTGCCGTCACCCAAGATACCGTGGACCAGCTCGCCACCCTGCTTGGCCAGGGCGACATCATCATCGACGGGGGGAATTCGTTCTACAAGGACGATATCCGCAACGCCAAGGCGCTGCGCGAGCGGGGCATCCACTACGTCGACGTGGGAACCTCGGGCGGGGTGTGGGGCCTGGAGCGCGGCTATTGCATGATGGTGGGAGGCGACAAGGCCGCGGTCGACGCGATCGATCCGATCCTGTCGGTGCTGGCGCCGGGCTTAGGCGACATCCCCCGCACCCCGGGCCGGGCCAAGCTGGCCGACAATCGCGCCGAGCAGGGCTATATTCATGCCGGCCCGACCGGGTCGGGGCACTTCGTCAAGATGGTCCACAACGGCATCGAGTACGGCCTGATGCAGGCCTATGCCGAAGGTTTCGATATTCTGAAGCAGAAGAACTCGGACGAACTGCCCGAAGACGAGCGATACGACCTCAACCTGACCGATATCGCCGAGGTCTGGCGGCGGGGCAGCGTGATCTCCTCCTGGCTGCTCGATCTCACCGCCTCGGCCATGACGGCCAGCCCGGACCTGCAGCATTTTTCGGGTCACGTGGCGGATTCGGGCGAGGGTCGCTGGACCATCGAGGCCGCGATCGAGGAAGCGGTTCCGGCCAACGTGCTGTCGGCAGCTCTGTTTGCCCGGTTCCGCTCGCGCGAACAGCATACGTTCGGGGAGAAAGTGCTCTCAGCCATGCGGTTCGGTTTCGGCGGCCACGTCGAACTGCCGGATAGCCAACCTCAACCGTCTTCCGGCGCGCCCGAGTGAGCCCATGAACCACCAGATCAAGCCGATCGATGCCGCACAATCGGCCGCGGTGACCCACCCGCTCGCCCCGCCGCCGGGCCCCTGCGCCATGGTGATCTTCGGTGCCGGCGGCGACCTCACCAAACGGCTCGTCACGCCGGCGCTCTACAATCTCTGCTGCACACATCTTCTGCCGGACAACTTCGTCATCTTGGGGGTCGATCACAACCAGCAGACGGACGAGTCCTGGCGCCAGAACCTTACGGAGATGATGCAGAGCTTCGTGGGTGGCACCGGGGAGTTCGATCCGTCGAAAATCGATGCGAAATCCTGGGCTTGGCTTACCGAACGGATGTTCTTCCTCCAGGGAGACTTCGAGGATCCCAAGACCTACGAGGCGATCCACGACCGCCTGTCGGGCTTCGAGCAGGACCACAAGACCGGCGGCAACGTCCTGTTCTATCTTGCTGTGGCAGATCGGTTTTTTGGCCGTGTGGTCGAGGAACTCGGCCAAGCCGGACTGGTGCAGACCAAGGCGGACGACGCGCACGCGCCCTGGCGCCGGGTGGTGATCGAAAAGCCGTTCGGCCACGACCTGCCATCGGCCAAGGACCTGAACGCGCGCGTGCTGAAGGTCCTGCGGGAGGATCAGGTCTATCGGATCGATCATTTCCTGGGCAAGGAGACGGTCCAGAACATCATGGCGTTCCGGTTCGCCAACGGGCTGTTCGAACCGCTGTGGAATCGCGATCACATCGACCACGTCCAGATCACGGTCGCCGAGACCGTCGGCGTAGAGGGCCGCGGGACCTTCTACGAAGCCACGGGCGCCCTGCGGGACATGGTGCCCAACCACGTCTTCCAACTCTTGGCCATGACCGCCATGGAGCCTCCGGTGTCCTTCGAGGCCGACGCGATCCGGTCCAAGAAGGTCGATGTGTTCGCGGCCATCAAGTCCGTGACGCCGGACCATGCGGTGCGGGGCCAGTACGATGCCGGCACCGTTCTCGGCAAGCCGGTCGTGGCCTATCGGAGCGAGCCGAACGTCGATCCCCATTCCAATGTGGAAACCTATGTGGCGCTGAAGCTCGCCATCGACAATTGGCGCTGGGCGGGCGTGCCGTTCTACCTGCGCACGGGCAAGTACATGACGCGCCGCACGACCGAAATCGCGATACGGTTCAAGCAGGCGCCCATGTCGCTGTTTTCCAGTACCGAATGCGCCGCCATGCAGGCAAACTGGCTTGTCCTGCAGATCCAACCCGACGAGGGGATCTCGCTGCAATTCGAGGTGAAGCGCCCGGGGCCGGTGGTCGACCTGCAATCGGCCAAGATGAATTTCGCCTACAAGGACTGGTTCCCGCCGCAGCAGAACGTCGGCTACGAGACCCTGCTCTATGACGTGATGATCGGCGACCAGACGCTGTTTCAGCGCGCCGACCAGGTGGATGAAGGCTGGCGCATCGTGCAGCCCGTGCTGGACGCCTGGGGCAAGCATGCGCCCCAGGACTTCCCGAACTACGTCGCGGGAACCGCCGGCCCGTCCGCCGCGGACCTCCTGCTGGCCCGCGACGGCGGGCGCGCCTGGCGCCCCGTCAAGCCGGGCGCCGGCCCGAAAAGCCTCGTCGCGGATAAGGTCTCGTGAGCGGGCCCGGGCTTCCGAAGCAGCCGATCCGGCTGGTGGTTTCGGACATCGACGGCACCCTGGTCAACAAGGCGAAGGTGCTGTCGCCGCGCGGTCGGGCCGCCATCGAGGCGCTCAAGGCGCGCGGCATCGGCTTCACGGTGACGAGCGCCCGTCCCCCGGTCGGGTTGAGGCACATCATCGATCTCCTGGGGCTCGAAGTGCCCGTCGCGGCGGTCAACGGCGGCGCCGTCATCCGCCCGGATCTGACCGTCATCGAGGAAAAGCTGGTCTCCCCCGATGCGGCGCGCCGGGCTATCGCTCTCTTGCGCGAGCAGGGAATCGACGCGTGGCTGTTCACCGATTCCGCATGGTTCATCCGCGATCCCGAGGGCGCCCATGTCGATCACGAGGCGAAGACGATCGGGCAGGCCCCCACCTTGGTCGACGAGTTCGATCCGGCACTGCTCCATCGCTGCCTCAAGCTGGTCGGCGCGAGCCACGATCACGCCCATCTGGCGATGTGCGAGGCCCTGCTGCAGCGCGAGCTCGGCCGCACTGCGCTCGCGACCCGCTCGCAGGCCTATTATCTCGACGTGACCAACCCGCACGCGCACAAAGGCGAGGCGGTGCTCAGTCTGTCCCGGGCCATGAACATCCCGGTTGTCGACATCATGACCATCGGGGACGGCATCAACGACATCCCGATGTTGCAGGCGGCCGGGTTCAGCGTCGCCATGGGCAACGGCAGCGACGAGGTCAAAGCTGCTGCCCAGACCGTTACCGACGATTGCGAGAACGACGGTTTCGCCAAGGCGATCGAGCGCTATGTGCTGGGAATTGCCGAGCACGCCTCGAGCCCCGCTCTGCTGGTGGAGGGGACGTGAGCACGCCTTGCAGTCCCGCCCCGAACCTCGTCGGTCTCTCATGACTGCGCTACCGGCTCACCGCATTTCGCTTCTGCTCGCCGATGTCGACGGCACGCTCGTCACGGAGCAGAAGCTCCTGACGGAGCGGGCCAAGGCGGCTGTGCGGGCCCTGCGCGACAAGGGCATCCGCTTCGCGATCACCAGCGGGCGGCCGCCGCGTGGCATGGCCATGCTGATCGAACCCTTGGCGATAGATACCGCCATCGCGGGCTTCAACGGGGGCGCCCTGGTGCGACCGGACCTTTCGGTCATCGAGGAAAAGACCGTGTCCCCAGCTGCCGCGCGCCGGGCTATCGAACTCATCGGGCAGCACGGGATGGACGCGTGGCTCTATACGGCCAAGGAGTGGTTCGTGACGAACCGCAAGGCGCCGCATGTCGACCGCGAAGCCTGGACCGTGAAGTTCGAGCCGCAGGTCGTCGCCGCCCTCTCGGACCAGGATCTCGACAGGGCCGTGAAGATCGTCGGCATCAGCGACGACCGGCCGCTCGTCGAGCGCTGCGAGAAGGACGCGCAGGAGGCTCTGGGGGACACGGTCTCGGCCGCGCGCTCGCAGCCCTATTACCTCGACGTCACGCATCCGCAGGCCAACAAGGGCTTCGTGGTCGAAACGCTGTCCAAGATGCTGTCGATTCCATCGGACGAGATCGCCACGATCGGCGACATGCCGAACGATGTCCTGATGTTCCGGAAAAGCGGCTTCAGCATTGCCATGGGCAACGCCAGTGACGAGGTTAAACGGCAAGCCTCGGCCGTGACCGACAGCTACAACGACGAAGGCTTCGCCAAGGCGGTCGAGAACCTCCTGCTTGGCGCGGCATCGCCCGAGTCCGGCCGGCCATGAAGTCGCTTCTGATCGCGCCTTCGATCCTGTCGGCCGATTTCGGCCGGCTCGCCGAAGAGGTCCGATCGGTCGATCAGGCTGGGGCGGACTGGATTCACGTGGATGTGATGGACGGACGCTTCGTCCCCAACATAACCATGGGTCCCGCCGTCGTGGCGGCGGTCCGGCGGGCGACCGCCAAGCCGCTCAACGTGCACCTGATGATCGTCGAGCCGGAGCATTTCATCGGCGATTTCTCCAAGGCCGGCGCGGATCACATCATCGTGCAGGCCGAGCCCAGTTCGACCATCCATCTGCACCGCACGCTCGGTCTGGTCCGCGAGGCCGGAAAACAGGCCGGCGTGGCGCTCAACCCGGCTACGCCGCTCTCGGCCATCGAATACGTCCTGCACCTCTGCGGCGTGGTGCTGGTCATGACGGTCAATCCCGGCTTCGGAGGCCAGGCGTTCCTGCTGGAGATGTTGCCCAAGATCCGGGCCCTGAAGGCTATGTGCCTCGAGCGGGGGCTTGCCACGCGGATCGAAGTCGACGGTGGCATCAATGCTGAAACGATCGGCGCGGCCGTCGAGGCCGGCGCTGACGTCTGCGTGGCAGGGTCGTATGTGTTCGACTCGCCCGATTACGCGGCGTCGATTGCGCGACTGCGGGCCGCGGCCGAGTGCCAAAAGGAGGCGAACCGATGATCGCGCCCAAGGTCAGCGCCGGCCCCATGACAATCTACCGCGATGCGGACGTGCTGGCCGATGAAGTCGCCAGCTGGCTGATCGCGAAATCTGCGGGGCGGCGGGTTTTCTCGGTGTGTCTCTCGGGTGGCTCCACGCCCAAGCGCCTCTATGAGAAGCTGGCGAGCGCCGCCTATATCGAGCTCTTTCCGTGGGAGCGGACGCATTGGTTCTGGGGCGACGAGCGGTTCGTTCCGGCCGAAGACCCGGAGAGCAATTATCGGATGACGCGCCGTGCCATGTTCACGCGCGCCCCGGTGCCGGACGGAAACATCCACCGCATCGTTACCGAAGTGGCCAATGCCGATCTTGCGGCCAGCAATTACGAGCGCACGCTCAAGGATTTCTACGGCGCGGACGACCTCGACCCCGACCGCCCCCTCTTCGACGTGACCCTCCTTGGGTTGGGGCCTGATGGCCATACGGCGTCGCTGATCCCGGGCGAACCCGTGCTCGACGAGCGCAAGAAGTGGGTCGCGGCGGTGTCGCACGGCCGGCCGGAAGAGCGCATCACGCTGACCTATCCACCGCTCGAGAGCAGCGGCGCGATCGCGTTCCTGGTTACCGGCGCCGAAAAGAGCGACATGCTGGCCCATGTTCGCTCGGGTGCGGAGGATGTGCCGGCCGGGCGATTGAGATCGAGGGCCGAGAGCCACTGGTTCGTCGACCGCGACGCCGCAGGGGCCGAGGGCTGAGCGATCGCGGCGCACAGGCAGTGCCGCGCGTTCGAGGAGTTCAGAATGGTCGACCGAAGCCCGGGGCGGTCCCGGGCGTCGACCCCAAAGGTGCAGCGACATGGCGAACGACCTCATGATGGCGCAGATGTCCAGCAAGAAGGGCTTCATTGCGGCGCTCGACCAAAGCGGCGGGTCGACGCCCGGTGCCCTTCGCCATTACGGCATCCCGGACGGAGCCTATAATGGCGAGGCCGACATGTTCAGGCTGATCCACGAGATGCGCGTGCGCATCATCACGGCGCCGGCCTTCACGGGCGACAAGGTGATCGGCGCCATCCTGTTCGAGGGCACCATGGACGGACAGGCCGGCGGCAAGCCGGTCCCGAGCTATCTGTGGGAAGAGCGAGGCGTCGTGCCCTTCGTCAAGGTCGACAAGGGGCTCGAAGCCGAGAAGGACGGCGTCAAGCTCATGAAGCCCATGCCGGATCTGGATACCCTGCTGGCCCGAGCCGTGAGCCTCGGCGTATTCGGCACCAAGATGCGCTCCGTCATCGAGCGCGCCTCGAAGAGCGGCATCGCGGCGATCGTGGATCAGCAGTTCGAGGCGGCGGCCCAGATCGCGGCGCACGGCCTCATGCCGATCATCGAGCCGGAAGTCTCGATCAACAGTCCGGAAAAGGCCGACGCCGAAGCCATCCTGCTGGAACGGATCAAGGCAAAACTCGACGCCCTCCCGGCTGCACGGCAAGTCATGCTCAAGCTGACGATCCCGACCCTGCCGAACCTCTACGAACCGTTGACCGAGCACCCGCGCGTCGCCAGGGTCGTCGCCTTGTCGGGCGGATACACGCGCCCCGACGCCTGCGCCAGGCTCGCCGCCAATCGCGGCATGATCGCCAGCTTCTCGCGGGCGCTGATCGATGACCTCAGGCACGACATGAGCGATGCCGAGTTCAACCAGACCCTGGCCCGCGTCATCGACGAGATCTATCGCGCTTCGACGACAAAAAACTGACCAGCCCCGTTGCGGTGCCGGAATCTAGGCCGGCACCGCCCGCTTGGGTTTGGCGGTCGAGGATCGAGCCTGGACCGACGGCGATTTCGAACCATCGCGCCACAGCGCGATGCCGCCCGTGATGCCGGCGTCGTTAGAGACGATGGTGGCGTCGCTGGGTAGCGGGTCATGCACCTTCACGCCGTTGCCGCCGCCGATGTAGAGGTGGTCGTAATGGATCAGGGCATCCAGGATGGCGATCACTTTGTGGACCCGTTTGTTCCACTTTTTCTTGCCGATCTTGGCCAGGGCGTCGCGGCCGATATATTCGTTGTAGGTCTTGTTGGCGTGCACCGGATGGTGCGCGAATTCCATGTGCGGCGCGAGGTTTCCATTGTTGAACAGGGCGGTGCCGGCCCCTGTGCCGAGTGTGAGCACGAATTCGAGCCCCTGCCCCGAAATCACGCCATAGCCTTGCACTTCCGCGTCGTTGAGCACGCGCGCAGGCTTGCCGAACATGCCGGCCAGGGCGGCTGCAAGGTCGAAACCGGGCCATTGCGGATCGGGAAAATGCGGCGCGGTGATCACCCGTCCGTCCCGAACCGCACCTGGAAAGCCGGCCGAAACGCGGTCGAACTCCCCGAGCGAATCCGCCATGGCCTTGAGTTCGGCCAGCATGGTGGCCGGCGGACAAGGGTCCGGCGTCGCCTGCCAGACCTTGGCGTGCAGCATCGCGCCTGCGCCGTCGAGCACCGAGCACTTCAGGCCGGTTCCGCCGATGTCGATGGACAGCGTTCGGAGGGCTTTTGACTCGCGCTCCTTATTGCGCGCAGCGACGAGGGTTTCGACCATCAACGTTCTCCCGCACCCAAGCGCGCACCGCGCCTCCTTGTGGAACCTAGCACCGGAGGTTCAGCAAGGCGACACGGGGTCGAGACGCTTTGCATTGAGGTTTCGCAGGACTTAAGGAAGCGCGGGGCGCGGTTTCAAGGCACAGGATGAACCTGCCGGCTTCGCATATCTCCGCCGCTGAAGACGCGTCCTTGCCGGAAGCCAGGCTCGAGCTGATCCCTCATCGCGTCGATGGTGCGGCTGAAGAGCCCTCGGCGAACGCTGCCGCGAGGCTCGATTTCGCTCCGCAGCAGGGGCTGCAACCCCTTGCCGGGCGGATCAGCACGCGCTCCGCGGCGGGGCTGGTCGCAGTCGCGCTGGCATTCCATGCCGGGCTCGCGATCCTGTTCGCGCTGTTCCTCAACTGGCGGGATATCGATCCGCCGATCGAGCGTGACATCCCGGTCGAGATTGTGGCCAGGATGCCCGGCGAGGCAAGCGGCAACGGCGGAGCGGGACCGCCATCCTCCACGACCGCAACTGGAGCCGCGCCGCAAAAGCCTGAAGGAACGACTCAGGCCAAGCAACCGGCCGCGCCGCCGCCTCCATCGGTGGTCGCGCCGCCGCCCGAGCCGGCGCGAGCCGCCACCCAGGCCGACCAGAACAAGCCAGCCAACGTTGCACCAGAACCGCCGAAGCCGGCTCAGCCCGCCGCGACCGCGCCTCCCGTCCAAGCCCCGAAGACAGTGGTCGCGGCGCGAAGCGATGTCTCTATCGCCGCGTCTTCGGACACCAAGTCCCCGAAACCGGCTCCGCCCAAGCCCGCCCCCGCCGAGGCCAAGCCGAACCCCTCCGCCGATCTCAGCGCAGCCCTGCCCATGGACCTTGCCGGCATGCCGACGAGCTTTCGCGCGGTACTGTCGAGCGCAGGGTCGCGGAGTGGCGAGGAGTACAAAGGCCTCGTGTTCGGGCGCTTGGGCCGATCGAGCGGCGCCGTCGAGCGGGCGCGGGCGCAGCACCTGCGGGGACAAGTGATCGTGTCGTTTGCGGTCGACGATCACGGCCAGGTGGCGGATCTCAAAATCATTCAGTCGAGCGGCGTTCCGCCGGTCGATTCCCTCGCCCTGGACATGGTCCGCGAAGCCGCCCCGTTCCCGCCTCCGCCTCCCGGGGTTACGCGGACTTTCACCCCGGCCTTGTCGTTCGGAGACGACTGAACACGATGGGCCAGGAACCTGCCTCCGTGGCGCACGTTCGCCTTTGGGCAGGTGAGGTGATCATGGTCGAGGCCGTAATATTCGATGTCGATGGAACGCTGGTCGACACCGTCGACTTTCATGCGGAAGCCTGGCAGCGCGCCTTTGCACATTTCGGCAAGAATGTCGGATTCGCAGAGGTCCGGTCGCAGATAGGCAAGGGTGGCGACCAGTTGATGCCCGTGTTCCTGTCAAAGGATCAGTTAGAAACCGAAGGAAAGGCGATCGAGGCGTACCGCAAGGACCTGTTCCAGCGGGACTACATGGGCCGCGTCCGGGGCTTTCCGGGAACCAGGGACCTCTTCGAAGCCATCCGCGGGCGCGGCAAGCGCATAGCCCTGGCCTCCTCGGCCAAGGGCGACGAACTCGAAGCCTACAAGAAGGCTGCCCACATCGAGGGGCTCACCGATGTCGAGACCTCATCGGACGACGCCGAGCGCTCCAAGCCGCATCCGGACATTTTCAACGCGGCGCTCGACAGGCTGGCGCTTGCGCCCAAAAAGGCGGTGGTGATCGGCGACACGCCCTACGACGCGGAAGCAGCCGGCAAGGCCGGGCTCGCCGCCATCGGCGTGCTGTGCGGCGGCTTCACCGCACAGGACATCCGCAACGGTGGCGCGACCCGCATCTATGCCGATCCGCGCGATCTCCTGGCGCACCTCGACGAATGGCTCGACTGAGCGTCGACGGCCCGGCGTGCGTCAACGACCTCACGCCCCCAGTTCGATGGCCAGGGTGTCGAGATCGAAGCTGCCATCGTGGCCGATCGCGAAATGGTCGCGAACCGGCCCGCTCGCCTGGGCCTGAAGGGCTTTAAGCGCATTCACGAAGACCTCCGGCGTATTGGTCCTTGCGGTCCACACGGGGAACTCCATGCGGAGCTTGCGGGCCGTGAGACCGGTGGGCTCAAAGCCGGCCCGGGCCAGCATCGCCAACCATTCGGCGCCGGTGTAATTGCGCACATGAGAGGGGTCGCGCAGCAGTTCGAGCGTTTGCAGATGCGTGTCGAGGAGCGGGTGCGCGGGTGCGACCACATCGATGAATAGGGCCCGGCCCTGCGGCTTCAAAACTCGCCGCGCCTCTCTCAGACCGGCTTCCGCATTGCCCCAATGATGGACCGTGAACCGGCACAGCACGACATCGAAGGATCCGTCAGCGAAGGGCAGCTTTTCGGCCGCGGCCTGTTGGGTCAGGATGTTGCGGAGGCCCCGCTCGGCGGCGGTCCGCTGCACCTGCGCCAACATGTCGGCCGTGAGATCGCAGGCCATCACCTCGCGAACCATCGGGGCGGCCCTGTAGGCGACGTGGCCACCGCCGCAACCCAAATCGAGAACGCGCGCTTCCCCCTGCCCGGCCAGGAAGGCCTCGATCTGGTCGAGATCGGCCCCGCTGCTGTGCACCGCGCTGCTCACGTAGGATGCGGCTCTGGGCGCATAATGGCCGGCCACAAAGTCGTGCTGCGTGTCGTTCATCCTGCTTCTCCCGTCCTGATGCAGCGTTCTCGCCTGCCCATATTCCTGTAACAAGTTGGCGCCTTATCCTGGTATAAGGACCACCAGTATGGCCCCAGCTGCCGACCAGCGCCGCTTGCTCGGCACCTTCCTGCGCGCACACCGCGAGCATCTCACGGCGGCTGCGGCGGGCTTGCACGAGAGCCGCCCAAGCCGGCGACGCACGCCGGGCCTGCGCCGCGAGGAGGTCGCCCAACTCTGCGGCATGAGCCCGACCTGGTACACCTGGATGGAACAGGGCCGGGACGTTTCGGTTTCGCCCCACGCCCTGGCCAGACTTGCCGACGCCCTCCACTTGAGCGCCGCAGAGCGAGCCTACCTGTTCGAACTCGCGCAAAAGCGCGATCCAGCGGCACTGAAGGAGGATTCGGATTCGAGCGATCCGGCCCGGGCATTGCAGCCGGCGCTCGACGCCATCAGCGGGCCTGCCTATCTTCTCGATCGTCTCTGGCAAGCGGAAGCATGGAACGCGCCTGCCAAGCTGTTGTTCGCGGACTGGCTCGGCGGTAGCGAACGCTGCCTTCTCACCTACGTCTTCCTCGATCCGGGCGCGTCGGCTTTCATCCCGGATTGGGAGAACCGGGCCCGGCGCCTGGTAGCCGAGTTCCGGGCCGACACCGGCCGGCGGCCTGATGATCCGCATCTGCGCGCGCTGGTGAAGGGCTTGCAGCAGGCCAGCCCAAGCTTCGCGGCATTCTGGACCGACCACGCCGTTCAGGCCCGCGAAGGCGGCATGCGTCTCTTCGACCACCCCCGCGACGGACGGGTCAGCTACGAACAGATCACGCTCGTGCCGGCCGGCTGGCCGGCCCACAAGCTGGTGATGCTGCTCCCTATCCTCGGTTCTGCTCGGGAAGGTTTTTCGGCCGGCTGAACCGGAAGGATACGTCCGGCCGCTCGGCCGAAACATCGCCCGCTCCCATGATCGAGACCCGGAGTATGGCGCTGCCGGCCAGCGCCGCCATTGCCGCCACATCGCTGAGGCCACCCCGTCGCGAGCGCCCGGCCAGGGCCGAGACGGCGAGCAGGCCCAGCGGCAACAGCATGCCGAGCTTGGTTGCGCCGAGGCTCTCGACGCGGCCCGAGGACGAGTCGAGCGCCCCCTCGACGCCCTTTTGCCGATAGGTGGCGTGCGACATCGCCGTCGCGGCGGCTTCGGTGGCGAGCGCGATGCCGTTGATTGCATCCAGCTTGGATCTGGCGCTCCCGGCGGCTTTCCCGAGGGCCAGCGCGGAAGCCGCGGTCGCCATGGAGGAAGCACCGAAGCGTACCGCGAGCGATTGCGGCGCCGCGGCCCAAAGCGGCGTCGAAGTCGCGGTGAGCAGGGAGGCCGTATAGGTCGACATGCCCATGCCGGCGATGGCGGCCGGCACGCCGAACGCCCGGGCGGTCCAGCCCGACCAGCGCTGGTTCGGCCAGATGTCGGTCGCGGCTTGCGCGGCGGCCGCCACCCCCGCGCTGGCCGAAAAACTCATCAATATCCAGGTCCCGATCGACATGGGCGAGGTCGATTTCGCCACCCGGAGCATGTTGTAGAAGCGTTTTGGGGTGTGCAGGTCATAGACCAGCAGCATCGAGCCGATCACCGGCGACAGCAGCGACAGGTAGCGGCCACGTCGCACCATCGGTTTGGCCGCGGGTCCTCCGGCGAAATCCGCCAGGGCCGCCAGGATGGCCGACGAGCCGGATAGCCCGGCCAGAAAAATGTAGCCCCCGACGACCAAATTCTCGAAGGGCGCGGGCTTGAGTTGGGCGCGCCCGTAGTAGGTAGCGCCGTCCCATTCGGCATATTTCTTCAGGGAAGCGCCAGGATCTTGCTGCACGAGAGGACGGTTCATCGGCGCGTCTCCCGGCCCAGAACAAGCGTGGCCGCAAGAGCAAGCCCCGCCATGGCCGCGAGACCGGTAAACAGGCTTGGGCCCACGCGGTCGGCGGGCCGGGTCGGCGCGACCGGGAGGTTGTAGACCTCGGGCCGCTCCGTGAGCAGGAAGAACGCATTCAGATGCCCAAGCCCGCCCGTGGCGCCGGGGGCGCCCGGCGTGCCGTAAAGATAGGCGCTCTCGACGCCGCGCTCATGAAGCTGCTCCACCCTGTCCCGGGCGCGCGCCTGGAGCACGGTGAGTTCGCCGAACTGGATCGAGTCGGTCGGGCAGGATTTGGCGCAGGCCGGCTCGAGCCCGCCCTTCAGCCGGTCGTAGCAGAGCGTGCATTTGTGCGCCTTGCCGTCGTTGGTGCTGAGGTCCACGACGCCGAACGGACAGGCCGGCACGCAATAGCCGCAGCCGTTGCAGATGTCCTGCTGGACGACCACGGTGTCGAACTCGGTCTTGAACAGGGCCCCTGTCGGGCAGGCTTCGAGGCAGGGCGCGTTGTGGCAATGCTTGCACACGTCGCTCAACATGAGCCAGCCGCTTTGGAACGGCGTCTCGACGTCGCCGCGCACCCCGCAGCCGCCCTGCTGCTCCACGAAGGCCACGTGGCGCCATGTGTTGGCCGACAACGCGCCGGTATTGTCGAAGCTTTCCCCGGTCAGGCCGATATTGTCGGCCGGCAGGTTGTTCCATTCCTTGCAGGCCACCTCGCAGGCCTTGCAGCCGATGCAGACCGTCGTGTCAGTGAAGAACCCATAGGATTTTCCCGGCTCGATCAGGGTGCCGGCGGTCAGCTCGGATTCATTCGGGAATGACGCGGTCGAGATCGGATTGCGTGTGGTCGAGCGTGCGGGGATGAAAGTTCACGGCCCGGCCTCCTCAACGCTCGCCTAGTGATGTGTTTTGAACGTTGATGCTCTTTGCCAAGTGCCCGATCACGTTGTCGGCCCTGGAATACCTGATCCTCACCCGGGCCTGGGTCCTGGCCAGGCCTGCCAATTGGCCCGGCTCGGCGGCCGCATGCGGGCTCAACAGAAACAGTTGAGCGACGCCGTGGTCGTCCACCGCCTGGAACCGGCTCTCCTGGACGATCGTCACCGTGCCCTCGAAAATCGGCATCGTCCCACCTTCCGTCGCGGCTCGTGCACGCTAACGTTCCGAACCCGAGCAGGTTGCCTTCAAATGCGGCGTGGGGCTCGGAACCAACCTTCGCGCGCGAAGGTTCCCGCCAGAGCAAAGATGCGAGACCGCCCATGTCCAAGCTGAGAAAAAGCCCGGGGAGCCGCGTCGCGGGCTTCCTGCGCGATTGGTCCATTCCTCGCCAGATTGCCGGTCAAAGCGTGATGGGCAAGGCGGCCGAAAGCCAAGCATCGCGCACCTTGCGCCCGCGTCTCGAGGAAGCGGATCGCGTCGGCACCAGCATATGCCCGTTTTGCGCGGTGGGCTGCGGCCAGCTGATCTACGCCAAGGACGGCAAGCCCATCCACATCGAAGGCGACCCGCGATCGCCCGTCAACCAGGGGACGCTCTGTCCCAAGGGCGCCGGCACGCTCGGCATGCTGCTCTCGCCCAAGCGGGTGACCAACGTGCTCTATCGGGCGCCCTACTCCGATCGGTGGGAACAGCGGCCGCTCGACTGGGCGATGGACCGCATCGCCGATCGGGTGAAGCAGACCCGGGACGACACCTTCGTCGAGGACCTGCCCGACGGCCGGGTCGTGAACCACACGATGGGCATCGGGTCGCTTGGCGGCGCCACCATGGACAATGAGGAAAACTACCTCATAAAAAAGCTGTTCGGCGGCGGCCTGGGAATGGTCAACATCGAGAATCAGGCGCGCATCTGACACTCGTCGTCGGTACCCAGTCTGGGGACGTCGTTCGGGCGCGGTGCAGCCACCATGGCTCTCTGGGACCTCGAAAATTCCGATTGCGTGTTGGTGATGGGCTCCAACATGGCGGAGAACCATCCGATCGCGTTCCGCTTCGTGGTGGAAGCGCAGCGGCGCGGCGCGACCGTGATCCACGTCGACCCGCGCTTCACGCGCACCTCCGCGCTGGCGGACATCTATGCCCCGATCCGCTCGGGGTCGGACATCGCGTTCCTGGGCGGGCTCATCCGCTACATCCTCGAAGGCGATCACTGGTTCAAGGACTGGGCGCTCAGCTACACGAACATCGCCCACATCATCGACGAGCGCTACGAGGACACCGAGGACAACGGCGGTGTGTTCTCGGGCTTCAACCAGGACACGCACTCCTACAAGGAGGAGACCTGGCAATATGCGGGCAAGACCGTGCCCTCGTCGATCGCCGAACATCGCGTCCAATCGCAGGAGGGCAAGGCCGGCGACTACCAGAGCATGTCGGACAGTCCGCCGCCCGAGGACCGGACGCTGCAGCATCCAAACTGCGTGTACCAGATCCTCAAGCGGCACTATGGGCGCTACACGCCCGAGATGGTGGAATCGGTCACCGGTTGCCCGCGCGACACCTTCCTCAAGATCGCCGAGGCGCTGGTCCGCAACTCGGGGCGCGAGCGCACAGGCTCCATCTGTTACGCGGTCGGCTGGACGCACCATTCGGTCGGCGTGCAGATCATCCGCGCGGCCAGCATCGTCCAGGGGCTGCTGGGCAATATCGGCAGGCCGGGCGGCGGCATCATGGCGCTTCGGGGCCACGTGTCGATCCAGGGCTCGACCGACATTCCGACGCTCTACAACATGCTGCCCACCTACCTGCCGCAGCCGAACGCCTTCCACGACCACGGCACGCTGAAGGACTACCTCAAGGTCGAAACGCCGCCGACCGGCTGGTGGGCCAATTTCCCCAAGTACATCGTGAGCCTGCTCAAGGCCTGGTACGGGCCCGAGGCGACGGCGGCGAACGAGTGGGGCTATGGGTTCGTGCCCAAGCTGACCGGCGACGCCTCGCAGGAGCCGATGACGCTGGCCATGACCAACGGGGCGCTCAAGGGCCAGTTCATCCTCGGGCAGAATCCGCTGGTCGGGGCCGTCAACGCAGATCTCGTCGAGCGCGGCTTCGGCAAGCTCGACTGGATGGTGGTGCGCGACTTTGCCATGATCGAGACGGCCAACTTCTGGCAAAGCGGTCGGCTCGTGCAGAGCGGTGAACTCAGGCCCGACCAGATCGGCACCGAGATGTTCTTCCTGCCGGCCGCGATGCCGGGCGAAAAGGACGGCACGGTCACCAGTACGAGCCGGCTCGTCCAATGGCACGACATGGTTTGCGAGGCGCCGGGCGACAGCCGGTCCGACCTGTGGTTCATCTACCACCTCGGCAAGCGTCTCAAGGCGCTCTACGCCGGCAGCCGGGAAGCACGCGACCGAGGCCTTCAAGCCCTCACCTGGAGCTATCCCGAGCGCGGCGACCGCCGTGAGCCCGACCCCGAAGCGGTGCTGCGCGAGATCAACGGCTACACGGTCAGCGATGGCAGGCAGGTTGCCAAATACCAGGACCTCAAGGACGACGGTTCCACTGCCTGCGGGGGCTGGATGTATTGCGGCGTCTTCCCGGAAGAGGGCCGCAACCTGGCGCGCTCGCGCCGGCCGGACGGGCCGGGCGGCAATGGCAGCCATGCGGAATGGGCCTTCGCTTGGCCGTCCAACCGGCGCACGCTCTACAACCGCGCCTCCGCCGACCCCGAGGGGAAGCCGTGGTCGGAACGCAAGAAGATGGTCTGGTGGGACGAAGCGGCCGGGAAATGGACCGGCAACGACATCCCCGATTTCATAGACACCAAGCGGCCAGACGAGCGGCCTGACTGGTCTAAGCACCCGCGCGGCATGGACGCGCTGGGCGGCGACGCGCCGTTCATCATGGAGGCGGACGGCAAGTGCATGTTGTTCGTGCCGTCGGGTCTGAAGGATGGGCCCCTGCCGACCCATTACGAGCCGCTGGAAAGCCCGGTGATAAACGCGCTGCATGGCCAGCAGATCAACCCGACCGCCAAGCTCTGGCCTCGACCTGGCAACGAGCTGCATGGGGTCGGCGACCCGCGCTTCCCCTATGTGTTCACGACCTACCGCCTGACCGAGCACCATTGTGGAGGCATTCCGACCCGGGTCATGCCGCACACGGCCGAACTGCAGCCCGAAGCCTTCGTGGAAGTGTCGCCCGAACTGGCCCGCGAACTTGGCATCCGGCATCTCGACTGGACCGTGATCTCGACCCTGCGAGGCGAAATCGAGGTTAAGGCGATGGTCACGGAGCGGGTGCGTCCGTTCAAGATCGCGGGACGAACCGTGCACCAGATCGGCATGCCGTGGGTGTTCGGCCGCGAAGGCTATGCGCGCGGTGCGACCGCCAACGTGCTGCTGGCCATCACGGGCGATGCCAACACCAGCATCCACAGCACCAAGGCGCTGACCTGCGGGTTGCGCCCGGGACGGCTGCACGGTTTGGGGGTGCACCACCATGACTAACCGGCCCGGTTCCAAGGCGCTGGAAGAGTTCGACAAGGTGCTGGCCGCCAGGCCGCATCAGGACGGCGAGGCGTTTTCGGCCGCCACCAAGGCGCTCAGCGCCCTGCGCGAAGAGGTGATCGGGCACGTGCGGCAGGACGATTCTGCCGAGAGGCGCAAGCGGCTTAGCCACCTCAACGCCGTGCTCAGCGTGGTCATGGGGGGCCATTATCCGCTGGGCGAGATACCCTGGGACGAGCTCGAAAAGGCGCGAGGCTGGCTCGAGGAAATCGTCAAACGCGAGGAAACCGCTTCTGCGGCGGCTTTCCGCTGAAACGCGCTCCAGAGCGGGTTCGCGTAGCTGACCCGCTCGAGGGCAGTTTACTCGCCGCAAGCCGTTGGTCCTGGATCCCCGCTTCCGCGGGAATGAGCGGAAAAGGGCCTTGATCGCGATCGAGGCGTGGCGATCCAGAAGGCGGGCCGGCCGGACTGCCGCGGACTGCTCAGATTTGCTCGTCAAAGCGTTTAAGGCGCTCCCTCCTGGCCATAAGCCCTCTCTACCGCTCATTCCCGCGACAGCGGGAATCCAGAGCGGTCTTGGGCCGCTTTGACCGCTACCGCCGTCATGGCGAGGAGCGAAGCGACGTGGCCATCCAGCACGGACCGAGGCAGCAAGCCTGGATTGCTTCGCTTCGCTCGCAATGACGGACTCTCGTGATCGCGAGGAGCGCAGCGACGTGGCCATCCAGTCTGCGCACGAAGTCCCACAGCCCTGGATTACTGGGCTGCCAGGTTCACACAGCTCGGTAACTTGGCTGCGCTCGCGGTGACGAGCTTGGGCCTAATCCTTGACCCGCAGAGCCCTGGTCCTGCGCAAGCGGACCTCTGCCACGCGCACGGATGTTCGCCGGACCACCACACGATGGAGTGTCGGCAGCCGCATCAGGACGAGGCCGGGGTCGACACTGCCCGGCAGGCTCGCCGGATTGTTGTAGACCACCCGCTCGGGCGGGCGACCGATGCCGACAACCTTCCTGCCGATAAGGACATCCAGCGGAATGGTCGGCCCGACGAGACGCGCCCGGCCATCCGCCGGCACCGGAACCAGCTCAGCTCCGCTGGCCGACCAGATGAGCGCAGGGTCGCCGAGAACGGCCGGCGCGATCCGAAGCGGCCGGAAGTCGCCGCAGATGGTTTCAGCCAGGCCTGCGGCACCCAGCACCGGCACGCATTGGGCGTTGGCGGACGCCACGAAACCGCACATGCCGATCGCGGCCGACAACAGAAGGGTGCTTTTGCGCATGGAGGATCTCGCGACGATCCCCGGAGCATGACCAAATAGGGTTTACAAATTGCAACCGGCGCTCAGGACCGCAGCGCGCCGAGCCGGTGCATGGACGTGCGCAGGGCGGGATAGAGGTCCTTGTAGATCGCGAAGGCCTCGTCATAGACCCGCTTGCGTCCCGGGTCGGGCTTGGCACGGCGGGCAAGCGTGATCCATTTGTCGGAGGAGTTGCGCTCGATGAGACCGACCCCGAGCGCCGCAAGCCGCGCCGCGCCGAGCGGTGCCTCGACGTTCTCCCTGATGGTGAAAACCGGGTAGCCGGTCACGTCCGCGATGATCTGCATCCACAAGTCCGAGAAAGCCGCCCCCCCGACCACGATGAGCCGGTTCTCGAGCGACACCGCGCTCTTGGCACCGGCTTCCATGTTGTGGCGTAGCGCGAAGGTCACGCCCTCGAGCACGGCCCGATAAAGATGGGCGCGGGTGTGGAACAGGTTCAAGCCCACGAAGGCGCCGCTCGCCTGCCCGTCCCACACCGGGCTGCGCTCGCCCATGAGGTAGGGCAGGAACACCACGCCCTCGGAGCCCGGCTTGATGCCGCGGGCCGCATCCTCAAGGATCGCGTGTGGATCGCGACCACTCGCCCGCCCGGCTGCCACTTCCGCTTGGCAGAATTGTTCGCGGTACCAGGAGACCGACGCGCCGGCCGTGATGGCGCCGCCGAACACATAGAGATCGTCGTGGGCCTTGGTCACATAGGGCATGCTGATGAGGCCGTGCGAGGCCTCGGCGCTCGGCGCGATGAACCCCCAGCACATGCTGGTGCCGATCATGGCAACGTGCTGCCCGGGCCCGGACACCCCGGCCGCATAGGTGGCCACCGCCGCGTCGACGCCGCCCGCGATGATCGGCGTTCCCTCGCGCAAGCCGAGCGACGAAGTCCGCTGGGGCAGCAGGCCCCCGACGGCTTCGGTGCAGGCTACCAGTCGCTGCGGCATCATGCGGGTCGGGATGCCAAGAAGCTCCATCATCTCTGGCGACCAGGCGCGGCGCTCGACATCGTAGATGCCGCCGATGTTGCCGGCCGAGGAATGGTCGACCGCGACCTTTCCGGTAAGGGCGTGTGCCACGAAGGCGTTCGGCGGCAGGAAGAGATGCGTCTTCTCCCAGACGTCGGGCCGGTTGTCGCGCAGCCACAGCATCTTCGTGTAGCCGTAGTAGCTGTCGACGCCGTTGCCGGTCACCGCATAAAGCCGCTCGAGGTCGACGTGGTTGCGCACCCATTCGACTTGCGCCTCGGCCCTGCGATCCATCCAGATCAGGCAGGGGTGCAGCGGCTTCATATCCGCGTCGACCGGAATACCCGAGCCTCCGTAGAGGCTCGATACGCAAACCGCCTTGATGTGTTCGGAGGCGAGCGGCGCGCCGCTGTTCAGCTCCGTGGCGTTGCGGACGCACTCGCCGATACATTCGACGACAGCATCCAGCCACACCGATGGCCATTGTTCGGCCCAGTTTGGGCGCGGCGTATCGGGCCCGTAGGCCTTGGAATGCTGGGACACGATGGTCCCGTCCATGCGCACCAGCAGAGCCTTGGTGCTCTGGGTGCCGATGTCGACGCCGATGACATGATCCATGGATCCTACCGGGTTGGAACGCGGATGGGCTTCAGGATTTTACGACGCGCACCACGCGGAGTCCGGCTCCCGGCAGATCGATGACGCCCCCGCGCTGCAGGGTGTGAATCGCACAAGCAAGCAGCGCATCATTGTCACGCCCTCTCCCGAAATCCTCGCTGGCGGGTTCAATCCTCGCTCAAGCGCCTGTGCGACCATAGGGGCTTCGACCGCAGCAGTTCAAGAGATCGTCGGCGAAGGCCCAGGGCCGCGCCGGCGGGTCGGCTCAGAAGGTCAGTGGCCCTCTTCCAGCGTGAAGCCGATCTTGAGCGTGACCTGGAAGTGCTTCACTTCACCGTTTTCGACGTGGCCACGGGTCTCCACGACCTGAAACCAGCCGATGTGGCGCAGCGTCTTGGCGGCAGCCGCGATCGCGCCCTTTATGGCGTCCTCGATGCTGCTCGACGACGATCCGACGACTTCGATGACCCTGTAGCTGTGATCCGACATCGATCCTCCATCGTGGTTAGCTAAAAGCGCATCGGAGCGCCCGCAGGCACAACGCCCGGCACGGATGGCTGGCTTCAAGGAACGCCGAAAAAAGCCCATGCTCATGCAGGGCTGGATGTTGCGGTCCAAACGCCGGGAGAAAATCATGTCGACGCGTGCCGACCACACCGATTCCAATGATCGCGAACTGAGTTTCACACGGCTCATCGATGCGCCGCGCGAAAATCTGTTCAGGGCCTGGACGGACCCCGAACTCCTCAAGCAATGGTTCGCGCCCCAGCCCTATACGACGCCGATCGCCGAGCTCGACGTCCGGCCGGGTGGGAGCAATCTGATCGTCATGCGCAGCCCGGATGGCCAGGACCTGCCGAACCGTGGCGTGTATCTCGAAGTGGTCGAGAATGCGCGCCTGGTGTTCACCGACGCCTACACGCGGGCCTGGGAGCCGTCCCAAAAGCCGTTCATGACCGTGATCCTGACTTTCGAGGACGATGGCCGCAAGACCCGGTACACGGTCCGGGTTCGCCACTGGAGCGTGGCCGATCGCGAGGCGCACGAGAGGATGGGCTTTTACGAAGGTTGGGGGCAATGCGCCGACCAGCTCGCCGAGGTGGCGCGCTCGCTCTAAGCGGCGAAACGAACCGACATCCGCGGTTCTTTTGCGGCGTCGGTCGCGGTAGGGAATAAACCCCAACATCGATTCCCTAATCCGGCGCCCATGCATCGTGACATCCTGACCGAAGACATGCGCGAGACGTCCCAATGGTGGGACAACGTCGGCGGGGCGGAGCAGGCGGCGGCCGCGCTCCCCACCAAGGTCGACGTTGCCATAGTGGGCTCCGGCTACACCGGCCTGTGCGCTGCGCTGGAACTGGCGCGGGCCGGGCGTTCCGTCGCTGTGTTCGAAGCGGAGCGGCTGGGCTTCGGCTGCAGCACGCGCAACGGCGGCCAGGTGTCGGCCCATATGAAGCCGGGCCTGCACGACCTCGCCAGACGCCACGGCGAGCAGAAAGCCCTCGCAATCCTGCGGACCGGATACGAGGCCTACGAGTTCCTGTCCGGTTTCCTTGCCGCCGAAGGGATCGACTGCGACCTCAGCAAGACCGGGCATTTTCTCGGGGCCCACACGCCAGGCTCCTACGAGACCATCGCGCGGAGCGAACCCGCCGAGGTCCGGCGCTTCGGCTACGACGCCTATGCGGTGCCGCGCGCCGAGCAGCGCGCCGAGGTCGGGACCGACGCCTTCCACGGCGGGGTCGTCTATCCCGACGCTGCGCAACTCGATCCGGCCAGGTATCACCGCGGCCTTCTGGATCGTGTGATCGGCGCCGGCGCGGGCGTGCACGCCAATGCCAGGGTCGACGAGATCACGCCGCAAGGGGACGGCTTTAGCTTGCGAATCGGTGTCCACGCTGTGAGCGCCCGCAACGTGCTCGTCGCCACCAACGGCTACACGGGCGCGGCCACGCCCTGGATGCGGCGGCGCGTCATCCCGATCGGCAGCTTCATCATCGCCACCGAGCCTCAGCCGGAGGATGTGATCCGCCGGCTTTCGCCGAAGGATCGGACGATCTCGGAAACCCGCAAGGTGATCTACTACTACCGCGCCTCGCCGGATCACCGCCGAATGCTGTTCGGCGGTCGCGTCTCGATCGGCCATGCGACCGCGCAGTACAGCGCGCCGCGGCTGCATGCCGCGATGAGCCGGGTGTTTCCCGAACTGGCGACGGCGCGAGTCAGCCATTCCTGGTACGGCTTCGTGGGCTTTACGTTCGATCACCTGCCGCATCTCGGCTGCCAGGACGGGATGCACTATGCGATGGGCTATTGCGGGGTCGGCATCGCCATGGCGTCCTATCTCGGCACCAAGATCGCGCAGCAGATGCTCGGCAAGCATGAGGGCGCGACGGCGCTCGACGGCCTACCGTTCCAAACCCGGCCGGCCTATTGGGGCCGCCCGTGGTTTTTGGCGCCCTCGATCCTGTACTACAAAGCTCGCGACGCGCTCGTTCGCTGACCCACCCGGCGCTCAATGCAGGGCAGCGACCATGTAGCGGGCGGTGTCGCCGTAGGGCACAAGCTTGTCGGGATGCCCGGGCGCTGGCTGGATCGCGAAGCCGTATCGCCCCCAAAGGTGATGCGTGCCATAGACCGACACCAGCGCGAGGCTCGCCAGCCCCATGCGCCGGGCAATCTCCGATACGTGGCGAAGGTAAGCGCCTCCGGCGCCCCTGCCCCGCGCCTCGGCCAGCATCGCGACATCATGGATGTACAGGCATTGCGGCGTGCTCGGCAGTGCCCCAAGAAACGTGTCCAGGGCCGGCACATCGTCCAGCGTCCAGGGAAAGGCGACGCCGTAGCCGACGATCGCGTTCTCGCCGACCAAAATCCGGCAGCCTTCGGCGAACAGCGCGATCTTCTCGCGGATGACCTCGAGGCGCTCCGGCGTAAGCGAATGCACCTGACGCTCGATGGCGCTGATCGACTCGGCGTCGCCGGGCGTCGCTGGGCGCCACGCCGCCGACGGCTGCTTCTGCATGAAAACTCCCGAACAGGGTGTTGCCGGCCCCTTCTCCCGCGCGGGAAAAGGGGCCAGGGCTTTGCTACTTCTTCAGCTTGGTCCAGACGCGGTCCATAAGCTTGGTGGCTTCTTCCGGACAGGCCGGCGTGAAGGCCATTTTCATATCGGCCGGCACCTTGAGTTCCGGCGCGTCCCGCATGGCCGGGTCATAATGGGCTTCGGCACCCGTCACCGCGCTCGCATAATGCGTGAAGTTCGAGGACATCGCGCTGTTTTCCGGCTTCAGCAGAAACGCGATGAATTTCTTGGCGTTCTCCGGATCCTTGGCGCTGGTCGGCACCGCTACATTGTCCATCCAGCCGACGACGCCCTCTTTTGGGAAGACGAACTTGATGTCGGGGTTGACGGCGCGGGTCCGGGCGGCATCGCCGTTCCAGGCCTGGTGAATCCAGGTCTCGCCCGAGCCCTGGCGATCGATGATGCCGTCCGAATTGTAGACCTTTACGGAAGGCGCCTGCGCTTCGAGCAGGTCCGAAACCTTCTTCATGTTGGCCGTGTCGGTCTGGCATGGCGTCATACCGAGATAGACCTCGGCAAGCGACATGACCTCGCTGGGCGAGCCGAACATGCCGACCTTGCCCTTGGCTTCCGCGGGCGGCTCGAAAAGCAGCTTCAGCGAATCCGCGGGCTCCTTCACGAACTTGGTGTTCACCGTGTAGGACGTGATGCCCCAGTCGTAGGGGATCGTATAAAGGTTGTCCTTGTCCCAGGCCGGGCTTTTCCAGCGCGCCTCGAGAGCGTCGTAGCCCGGTATCTTGGACGCATCGATCTTCTGGATGAGGTTCTCCTTGGCGAAGATCGGCACGAAGTCCGAGGAGACGACCACAATGTCATAGCCGGCAGAACCGGATTTCAGCTTGGCCAGCAGGGTCTCGTTGGAATCGTAGGTGTCGAGCGTCACCTTGATCCCGGTTTCCTGCTCGAATTTCTTGATCAGGTCGGGATTCGTGTAATCGGTCCAGTTGTAGATGAAGAGGTCGCCGGCGGCCCGCGCCCCGGAGCTTGCCGCCGCCAGGGTCAGGGCGGCCGCGGTCGCCGCAATGCAGGTCTTCAACACACAATGCTTCATGATCGATTGTCCTTTGCTGCCAAGTTCAGGGTTTCGCGGCGCGACGGTGGGCCAGAACAAACGACAGAGTGACCGCCGCGATCGAGACGAGCAAGAGGATGGTAGCTGCCGCATTGGCTTCCGGGGTCACGCCGACCCGGAGCATGCCATAGAGGTAGACCGGCAGCGTCGTGGCGCCGGCCTGAGCCACCATCAGGGTGATCAGAAAGTCGTCAAGCGACACCACGAAGGCGAGCGTCGCCCCCGCAATGACGGCCGGCATGAGAAGCGGCAGCGTCACGCGGCGGAACACGTCCCATTTGCCCGCATAAAGGTCCCGCGCCGCGTCCTCGATGTCGCGCGGCATCTCGCGCAGCCGAGCCCGGATGGGCAGGACCGCGAACGGGATGCAGAACACGACATGGGCCAGGATTATATTGCCGAGGCCCAGGCGCAATCCGATGAATTCGAAGAAGATGAGAGTCGCGATCGCAGTCACGATCTCCGGCGCCACCAACGGGAGGGCGATCAGCGCCTCGCCGGCCGAGCGCCCCGGAAAGAAGCGGCCCCGTTCGAAGGCGAGCGCGGCCGGCACCGCGAACAGCGTCGATATGGGGGTCGCGACCAGGGCCACGATGACGCTGTTGCTGGCCGCGCGACGCAGATCCTCGTTTTCGAACGCCTTGAAGAACCATTGCGTGCTGAAGCCGGTCCAGATCAGCGCGGTCCGGTTCGCATTGAACGCGAAGATGATCAGCACTACCAGCGGCGCGTAGAGGAATACCAGGGCCAGCAGGCTGAGCGCGCGATATTCGGGCATGCGGCGCCAGTCGAACCCCCTGGCGCTCATACCGAAACTCCGGCCCGGGTGCGCCGCCACGCGCTCCACATCAGCGAGCCCAGCACGAAGATCATCAGGATCATCGAGAGCGCCGCCCCGAACGACCAGTCGCGCCCGGTGGTGAACTGCTGCTGGATGAGCGTGCCGATCATCAGCTTCTTGCCACCGCCAAGAATGTCGGGCGCCAGGAACGAGCCGAGCGCCGGCACGAAGACCAGCAAGATGCCGGCCGCGACCCCCGGCTTGGCCAGGGGCCAGACCAGCCGGCGCATGATGTCGGAGCGATTGGCATAAAGGTCGTAGGCGGCCTCGATCATCCGCGGATCGACCTTTTCGAGCGCCCCGTAGATGGGCAGCACCATGAAGGGCAGGCTCGAATAGACGATGCCGAGCAGCACCGCGCCATCCGAATACAGGAAGGTGATGGGCGAGGCGATCAGGCCGGCGGCTTGCAAAGCCTCGTTCACCAAGCCCTGGTCGCGCAGCAGCAGCACCCAGCAATAGGTGCGGATCAGAAGATTGGTCCAGAACGGAATCGTCACCAGCAGCACCAGGATCTGGCGCATGCGCGGCGGCCGGGTCGCCATGTACCAGGCCAGCGGCAGGCCGATCAGCAGGCAGAGCACGGTCGCAAGCAGCGCCTGGACGATCGATCGCGTGAAGATCTGCAGGTAGGTGGTGTCGAACACCAGCGTGTCGTCGAGGTCGCGATCGTAAACAAAGCGGACGTAGGACCCGACCGTAAAGGGATGCTGGACCCCGCCATAAGGGCTTGGCGTCAGGAACGAATAAACCAGCGCGATCGCCATCGGCAGCAGCATGAAGAGCACGATGGTCAACAGCGCGGGACCGGCCAGCAGCAAGGCCCCATCCCGCTTGCGCGACGCTATCCGACAAGGCTCAGTCCTCCAAGACCAGCAGAGCCTCGGGCGGGAACACGCAACGCACCGGCTGGCCCGCGACCAGGTGACCCGGCAGGTCCCGGCGTTCGGCCTTGATGGTCGGACCGGCATCGAGCACGATCGCATAGGAGGTCGTGGCCCCGAGATAGGTGACGTCGGCCACCTGTCCGGGCAGGCTGGGCTCGCCCGGGGTCATGTCTGTCGAGAGACCGACGCGCTCGGGCCGGATCGCCGCGAAGGCCGCCTCGGGAAGCCCCACGAGAGACCCCGGCAGCACGTTCGCTTCGCCGATGAAATCGGCCACGAAGCGGGAGACCGGGCGCTCATAGATGTCGTCGGGCCGACCGAGTTGCAGGACCCTGCCCTGGTTCATCACCGCGATCCGATCGGACATCGACAGCGCCTCTTCCTGGTCGTGCGTCACGAGCACGAAAGTGATGCCGGTCTCGCGCTGGATGCGCTTGAGTTCAACCTGCATGCCGCGGCGCAGCTTGAGGTCGAGGGCGGAGAGCGGCTCGTCAAGCAGCAGCAAGCGCGGCTGCGGCGCAAGGGCCCGGGCCAGCGCGACGCGCTGCTGCTGGCCGCCCGACAACTGATCGGGCCGGCGCTGGGCGAGCGCTTCGAGCCGCACGAGGCGGAGCATGGCCGAGACCCGCTCCTTTACCGCGGCGCCGCGCAGGCCCTTGCGCTCCAGCCCGAAGGCGACGTTCTGCTCGATCGTCATATGCGGGAACAGCGCATAGGACTGGAACACGGTGTTGACCGGACGCTTGTTCGGTGGATCGTCCACCAGATGCTTGCCGTCGAGCAGGATGGTCCCGCTGGTCGGATGCTCGAACCCGGCAAGCAGGCGCAACAACGTCGTCTTGCCGCAGCCCGAAGGCCCAAGCAGGGTGAAGAACTCGTTGGTCATGATGGTGAGCGAGACGGTGTCGAGCGCCGTCACCGCCCCGGGGCCCTGACCGAAGGTCTTGGTGACCTCGTCCACCTGCACGAGCTTGACGGCCCGCACGCTGTCCGGCGCGGGGCCAGAAGGTGCGCCCTGCATCCCGTGCGGTTCGCGTTCGACAATCGGGCGTTCGGTGCCAGTAAACCGTCGAGGCTCCGGTCGTTCGCTCAATGCCACGGTCTGCATACTGCCAGTCGCCTCGATCAGCCTCGGACCCCTGCTGCGTGGCAAAGATCGTGCCGGCAGTGTCGCGATTGTGAGCCGCGACGCAATCCACTTTTTTCATCGCTCGGAGACCGGCTACCCCACAAGGGGCCGCCCAAAGGACGTGCAGAAAAGGTAGCCTGAGCAGAACTTAGTCATTTGACCAAATTTTCGGGTCGACCTAAGCTCGCCGAGCACCGAGGCGCGGCGCGCGCTGCGAAACTCGATCGAGGAGGTCCGCTTGGCAACGCAGGTTCAGTCTCGCCCGAACGACACATTGACCCGGCACATGCTGTATCCGTTCAGCAATGCCAGCTTCGCGGCCAAGAACCCGCCGCTGGTCATCGAGGGCGGCGACGGGGTCTATGTCACCGACGGCCAGGGCAAGCGCTATATCGACGGCCAGGCGGGGCTATGGAACGTCAACGTCGGGCACGGCCGGGAGGAGATCAAGCAGGCGATCCGGGATCAGCTCGACCGGCTCAGCTATTATTCGCTGTTCGGCGGCACCACTACGACCCCCTCGGTCGAACTCGCCGATGTTCTGTGCCGCATGGCCGCGCACGAAGGCATGGTGCGGGCGTTCTTCTCGTCGGGTGGCTCGGAGGCCAACGAGGCGGCATTCAAGTTGGCGCGGCAATATTGGCGCCAGGCGGGCGAGCCGACCCGGCACAAGATCATCTCGCTCAAGCGCGCCTACCACGGGGTCACCCTCGGCGCGCTCTCGGCCAACGGCACCGCCTCCTATCGCGAGCATTTCGAGCCGCTTCTGGCAGGCTTCAGCCAGGTCGAGACGCCGCACGTCTATCGCAACCCTTTCACGACCGATCCCGAAGCGCTCGGCAAACTCTGCGCGGAACTGCTGGAACGCGAGATCGTCTACCAGAACCCCAAGACGATAGCGGCCTTCATCGCCGAGCCGGTGCAGGGCGCCGGCGGCGTGATCGTGCCGCCCGCGAATTTCTGGCCGCTCGTGCGCGAAGTGTGCGACCGCCACGGCGTGCTGTTCATCTCCGACGAGGTCGTGACCGGATTCGGGCGCCTGGGTTCCATGTTCGGCTGCCGGCACTGGGGCGTGAAGCCCGACATCATGGTCTTCGCCAAGGGCATCAACAGCGGCTACGTGCCGCTCGGCGCCACCCTGATGAACAAGCGCGTTGCCGACGCCTTCCTGACCGAGGATGAGCGCGAGTTCACCATGGCGGCCTTCTGGCATGGCAATACCTACGCGGGCCACCCCCTGGCCTGTGCAGCGGCCATGGCCAATCTGGCCATCGTGGAGCGCGAGAAGCTCGACCGCAACGCCGCCGAGGTGGGGGCCTATTTCCTCCAGCGCCTGAAGGATGTGCAGACCCGGCATCGCAACATCGGCGATGTCCGCGGGCTCGGCCTGATGCTCGGGGTGGAACTGGTCAAGGACCCCGAAACCAAGGAGGCCTTGGACCCTGCGATTCGCTTCGGGGGCCGGATCGCCGAAATCTGCCGCAACAAGGGCGTGCTGATCCGCAATCTCGCGGACACGTTCATCATCTCGCCGCCTTTGATCCTGAGAAAGGAACAGGTTGACGAGATGGTCGATGCCTTCGAGGCCGCGATCAGCACGGTGGAGCGCGGTTGAGCGACGGACTGCGAAACCAGGAGACCGGCTTGGCCGGAGCGCGACCTACCATCGTGGTTCCGGACGTGCCCGACCGCGCCGACCGCGAGCGGCTGCTGAATTTCCTGGCCGAGTTCGAGGCCGACAAGGCAGGCCCGCTTCACATCAAGTCGTTGGCCATCCTGATCAAGGACCAGGCCGGCGCCACGATCGGCGGCGTCTGGGGCACGTCCTTGTTCCGCTGGCTGGTAATCGAGTCGGTCTTCGTGCCCGAGACCCTGCGCGGCACTGGGACGGGAACCCGGATCATGCGGCAGGCCGAGGCCATCGCACTCGAACGCGGCTGTATCGGGATCTGGCTCGACACCTACAGCTTCCAGGCCCGGGGCTTTTACGAAAAACTCGGCTTCGAAGTGTTCGGGCAAGTGGACGACCACCCGCCCGGTGCGCAGCGCTTTTTCATGCGCAAGCGCATCGCGAAAATTTCCTAACCTCATGCTGAGGAGGTCCGCTAGGACCGTCTCGAAGCACGGCAAGCGCCTGCCGTCCCTTCGGCAAGCTCAGGACAGGCTCTTCGACTCGGCCGCATCGCGGGCCGGCTCAGGATGAGGCAAGTTGGCGCTGGCCCGTTTCGGCTGGGCCCGGTCCCTACCGCCGCGGTTGTTGTTGCGTGATGCAGTGGATGTTGCCGCCCCCGTCCGCGATGCCGTCGCCCGGCACGATCACCACCTCCCGGCCCGGAAACGCCGACGCGAGACAGCGTGCGGCTTCGGCGTCCGTCGCAGGATCGAACCCCGGCATGATCACTGCCCCATTGGCCAGGTAGAAGTTGACGTAGGAGCGCGCCATCACCCGGCCCTTGCGGTCGCGGCGGCGTGGCGGAACGGGAAGCTGCGTCACCCGGAGGCGCCGGCCCCGGGCATCGCTGGCATCATCCAGCACAGCCCGCGCCTCGGCCAGGATGGGATAGTCCGGATCGTCTGCATCAGAGGTTGCGGGCAGCAGCACGTGTCCGGGCGCGGCAAAGCAGCAGATGTTGTCGACGTGGCCCAGTGTCTCGTCGTTGGTCAGCCCGCGCGGCAGCCAGATCACTGTCTCGACGCCGAGACAATCGCGCAGGTTCGCCTCAATGTCGGCCTTGGAAAGGTGTGGATTGCGCTGCGGATCGAGCAGGCACTGCTCTGTCGTGACCAGCGTTCCCTCCCCGTCGACATGGATCGAGCCGCCTTCGAGGATTTGCGGGCCGACGATTCGGTTCGCGCCGGCGAGATGAAGGATCTGGCGGGCCAGGCGCGCGTCGCGCGCGAAGCCCTCGTAGGCCAGCCCCCAGCCGTTGAACCCCCAGTCGACCCCCGCCAGGCCGCCCGCGCCATCGACCACAAAGGTCGGACCGATATCACGGGTCCAGCTGTCGTCGAGTTCTGCGGTGACGATCTCGGGCGCGCCGCCCGTCAGGCCCCGGGCGTCGTCCAGGTCCTCGGCCCTAACCATCAGGGTCACGGGTTCGTGGCGCGCGATGGCTCGGACCACCGCCGCGAAGGCGATCCTCGCCTCGGCAAGACCGTTCTGCCAGGACTCCGGACGACAGGGCCACGCCATCCAGCAGCGTTCGTGCGGCTCCCATTCGGCCGGCATGCGGAACCGAGGTGGGGAATCAGGCATGGGGGCGTGCTCTCGCGGTGGTGCGGTTCTGCAGCACGAGCATCCGCGCCCGGGCCTGGGCGCCGGCCGTCACGGCGTCGAGGCCGGCCTTCAGGTGCTGCTCGGCCGCGCCCGCGAGTGCCTGCAGAATCAGTCCGTCGACGCCGGCCAGAATGAGGTGCGCGAGGTCGCGGGCCTGTGCCCTGGTCAGCGTCGGGTCGCTGGACGCCGCACCGCGTTCGAGCAGCGTGGCATAGGCGTCGACATAGCCCTCGTATTGGCGGGCCGCGAGCCATTCGCTGCCGCGTGTCCGCAGGGCGTAGAGCGTAAGTTCGTATTGGACGATCTGCTTGGCCCTGGTGCGCTCCACATAGGCCCAGGAGGCCCGCACCACTTCGGCGATCCGCGCCTCAAGGGTGGTGCAGGTGCTGGTGTCGGCCTCAAGCGTGACGGCCAGTTCCGACACCAGCATGTCGAGCACAGCCAGCAGGACCGCTTCCTTGCTGTCGAAATGGTAGTGGAGCGTCGCGAGCCTCACGTCGGCTTCGGTCGCGATGCGCCGCGTCGTGGTGTCGTTGAGGCCATACAATTCGAGTGCCCGCAGGGCGCCGCGAACGATGCGGCTGCGGGTTTCGGCGCTCTTGCGGGTCGGCCTGGGCTGCCCTGTCCCGCCGACCCGCGAGAGATCCGCGCGCGCTCCCTCCAGGTGGGCCATGGTTCCTGCGATGCTCTCGATCCCGCTCAGGCTCCCATTTGCAATAAAGCCCCGGGGCGGCCCGGTCAAAGCCGGGCCGAGGCCGAACTCCATGGCGGCCGTGATCGCCGCATCCTGATGCGGCATGAGATCGTGCCCGGGATAGGACACGAAACTCTTGAGGAAAGGGTCCTCGATCCCGGTCCGGATCCCGCTGAGCTGCTCCATCGCAGCAAGGCCGCAATAAGGAACGTAGCTGGCCGAGTAGCCGCCTTCGTGCGACAGGGCCAGCCGCCCGTCGCATACATCGTCGGCGACCTCCATCAGCATCTGCGTCATGGCCCGATAGCTCTCGCTGTGCAGCATCATACGGCCCAGCGGATCGGCAGCCGACGCATCGAAGCCCGAGCACACGACGATGAGTTCGGGCCGGAAGCGGCGCAGCGCCGGAACGACGAGGCGTTCGAAAGCCGCCACATAGGCGCCGTGCCCGCAGCCCGGCGGCAGCGGTACGTTGATGTTGAAATCCTTCGCCCAGTCCTTCGCCGCGCTCAGAGAGCGACCCGGAATTCAGGGGAAACAGCCCGGCTTGGTGGAGCGAAATCGTCAGCGTCTCGGGGTCGAGGTAGAAGGCCTGCTGCGTGCCGTTGCCATGATGAACGTCCCAGTCGACCACGGCCACCCGACCGAGCCCGTGCGCTTGCCGGGCCTTCATGAGGGCGATCGGCACATTGGCGAACAGGCAAAAGCCGAGGCCGCGGTCACGCTCGGCATGATGGCCGGGCGGTCGCACCAAGGCATAGCCGTTGCGCACCCGGCCCGACAGGACGGCGTCGACGACGGCGCTCGTGCCGCCGACCGCCAGCGCGGCGATGTCGAAGCTCCCCGGCCCGAAAGGCGTGAGATGGCTGGCGTCGCCGCCCCGGTCCGCGCTCAACGCCTTGATGCGCGCGATGTAGTCGCGCGTGTGGAAGAGCGCGAGATCGTCCTCGCCGGCCGGCGTAGCGGGCAAGATCGTCAGACGATCGAGCAGGCCCGACACTTCCAGAAGATTGCGGAAGCGGCGTTTCGTGGAGGCATTCTCGGCGTGTTCGCCCGGCTCGATCGTCAGGCCCGGAGGGAACAGCGTCGCCGCGTTGCCGGTGTCGTGCCAGAGGTAGAGTTCATGGAAGTTCCAACCCGTCGCCATTGCGGCCCGCCCTCACATCGATCTGGAACGCCTAAACGAGGCAGGTGGGACAGACTTTCTCGAACGCTGCCGCAAAGGCCAGCACCCGGCTGTCCGCCCCGCGAGCCCCGACGATCTGCAAGCCGATCGGCAGGCCCGCGCTGGTGAACCCGCACGGCACCGACACGGCTGGCTGCTGGCTGAGATTGATAGGGTAGCTGAAGCCCGCCCATTCGACCCAGCGTTTCAGGCCGCTCTCTGGAGGCACCAATCGGCCGGCCTCGAAAGCCGGAATGGCCGTGCTGGGCGAAACGAGAACGTCGTAGCACTCGAGAAGCGCGTCCATGCGGCGCCCGAACTCGGCCCGCCTCCCCATGGCCCCGACGTATTCGACTGCACTGTAGCGCTGGCCGGCTTCGATGATGGCCTGCAGCCCGGGGTCGAGGTTCGCGCGCGCCTCGAGGGGCAATTGCGCGGCCCGCGCCGCAGCACCGGTCTGCCAGTGGACGTCGAAGATCTGCAGCAGGTCGTCCGCGGGAAGCTCGATCGGCTCGACGACAGCACCAAGACGCTGCAGCGAATGCACGCTCCCCTCGATCGCGGCTTCAACCTCCGGATCGACCGCCCCGAACGGCGGCTTCGACCAATAACCGACACGCGCTCCGGCCCAGGAGGCGGAAGCATCGTCGAGCGGGCGCAGTTGCGCCGGGCCCTGCAGCCAGTCCTGCGGGTCGTTGCCCGACATGGCGCCCAGCATGGCCCGAGTATCCGCCACACAGCGCGCCATGGGACCAAGGTGCGCCACCGTGCCGAAGGCGCTGGCCGGATAGGCGGGTACGCGACCGTAGGTCGGCTTAAGTCCCACGATGCCCGTGAAGGAGGCCGGGATGCGGATCGAACCGCCGCCGTCGGTGCCGAGGTGAAAGACGCCCGCGCCCGTTGCGGCCGCCACAGCAGCCCCACCCGAGGATCCACCCGGGGTCATGTTTGTGTCCCAGGGATTGCGCGTGACCCCGCTGAGCACGCTGTCCGTCACGGCCTTCCAGCCGAACTCCGGGGTCGTGGTCAGGCCCAAAAACGTCACCCCGGAGCCACGCAGGCGCGCCACCGCGGGCGCGTCCGCGGTGCAGGGCGCATCCGATATGCTCGGGCTGCCGTAACGAATGGGCCAGCCTTCGACCCAGACAATGTCCTTGATGGTGGCGGGTACGCCGTCGACCGGCGACAGCGGCGCATTCCGGCGCCAGCGCCCCTCCGAGGCCTGCGCTGCCGCGAGCGCCGCGGCGTGGTCTATGCGGGTGAACGCGTTGCAGCGTTGCTGCACGGTCTCGGCGCGGTCAAGGCATGCGCGCACGACCTCGACAGGCGAAAGCCGATGGCTCGCGTAGCCCTGACGAAGGGCCTCGGCTGACATCCGGCAGAGCGGATCGGCATCGTCGATCGGTGTTTGCGCGCTGGACCCGTGCGTCATGGATACCTCCGTGCTGGCTGCGTCTTGGCGCCGCTCCGAGCCCCGCAGATTACATGCGCCGCGACACGGTCAACAGAGGGTTCGGACCCTTGTGGGCCCGAAAGCGCGGGATCAGCCGTCGGGAGGGGCCCTGATTATGTGCTGGCTGGCGAGGGCCGGACGAGAATCAGGTCCTTGATCCGGGTGGCCAAGGCCTCCATGGCGAAAGGTTTTGTTAGAACCTGCATGCCGGGTTCGAGATAGCCATTGCCGACGACGGAATTTTCCGCATAGCCGGTTATGAACAGCACCTTGAGATCGGGCCGCGTTTTCCGCGCCGCATCGGCGAGCTGACGACCGTTCATGCCACCTGGCAGGCCGACATCCGTGATCAGGAGGTCGATGCGGGCACCCGATTGGAGCACCTTCAGGCCCGCCGAACCATCGGCTGCCTCGATCGGCTGATAGCCCAGATTTTCCAGCACATCCGATACGAGCATGCGAACGGTCGGTTCGTCGTCAACCACCAGCACGGTCTCGCCTTGCTCGGCACGCGGCGCATCGGCAAGGTCGGCAGCCCTCTCCCTGTCCTCGGCATCGCCATAATGGCGCGGGAGATAGATGCACACCATGGTGCCCTGCCCGACCTCGGAGTAGATCCGTACCTGGCCGCCGGACTGCTTGGCAAAGCCGTAGATCATCGAGAGGCCGAGGCCGGTTCCCATACCCAGCGGCTTGGTGGTGAAGAACGGATCGAAGGCGCGGGCTATGATTTCGGGCGACATCCCTGTCCCGGTATCGCAAACGCAGAGCGAGACGTACTGGCCGGGCGTCAATTCGCGATCACGAGCCGCGCGATCGTCGAGCCACCTGTTTCCGGTCTCCACCGTCAGGCGGCCTCCGTTCGGCATCGCATCGCGGGCGTTGATGCACAAGTTCAGCAGGGCATTTTCGAGCTGGTTCGGGTCGACCAAGGTGGTCCAGAGCCCCACCATCCCGACGGTTTCGAGCACCACCGCAGGCCCTATGGTGCGGCGAATCAACTCCTCCATGTCGGACACCAGCCGATTGACATTGGTGGGCTTGGGATCGAGCGTCTGCCGACGCGCGAAGGCAAGCAGCCGATGCGTGAGCGCCGCGGCGCGATTGGCCGCTCCCTGGGCCGCCACGATGTAGCGGTCGAGTTCTTTGATGCGGCCTTGCGTGAGGCGGGTGTTCAGCAGTTCCAGACTTCCGGTGATACCGGTCAGGAGATTGTTGAAATCATGGGCAAGGCCACCCGTGAGCTGGCCTACGGCTTCCATCTTCTGGCTCTGGCGGAGGACCTCCTCGATGCGTTCACGCTCGGCCAGCGCTGCCGCGATCCGCTGTTCCAGCGTCTCGTTGGCATCCCGCAACGCTCGTTCCGCGCGCTTTTGCTCGGTAACGTCGTGACCTTCCGCGAAAATGCCGGAGATGGTGCCGTCACCCTCCACGATGGGCTGGTACACAAGGTTGAGAACTCGCTGCTCCAGGGGCGCGCCCGGCTCGCGCTGAATATTCACCGGCATTTCGCGACCCACGAAGGGCTGCCCCGTGTGAAACACCTCGTCCAGCAGCTCGAAAAAGCCCTGGCTCGCGATCTCTGGAAGGGCTTCGCTGACCGGCAGCCCCGTCAGATCGCGATGGCCGACGAGTTGCAGATAAGCCTCGTTCATGAACTCAAACACATGATCCGGCCCGCGCAGCACGCACATGAACCCGGGCGCGCGCTGGAACAGGTTGCGCAACCGATCGCGCTCGGCCGTTCGCAGCCGCACCTCGTTCGCAAGGGTCGCATTGGCCTGTTGGAGGGCTTCCGCGGCCTCCTGCCTCAACTGCGCTGCTTCGGCGAGCGCCAGGGCGCGTCGACGCTCTGCCTCATAGGCATCGGCACTTGCGAGACTGGATGAGATCTGGCCAGCAATCAGCTTGAGAAAGCTCAGGTAATCGGCATCGAAGGCTCGGTGGGGATTGAGGCCGACCACCATCGCCCCGGCTGGGGCGTCGCCGCCCTGCCCGACCAAGGGAATCACGACCGCTTGGTTGGGCGGCTGCTTCCACGGCCCTGTCGGAAGGTCGGCCAGCGCTGTGAGGCCGACAACGCTTTCCGCATCCGCCAGAGTCCAGAACGTGGCGGAGTTCGGGTCGAGCCGTTCGGGCGCTGCAGGATGTCCGGGCGACATGCCGGTGGCGCAGGCCAATCTGGCCGACCCATCCGGCTCGAACAGGTACGTCAGGCTGAACGGCAGATCGTGCGGATCGGCCGCGATCGCCGTCCTTGCAGCGTCCAGAACGCTGGTGCGCATGGTCGCGCTCGCGAGCCCCGAGGCGAGAACCCGCAGAAGCCCCAAGCGACGCTCGCTGATGACGCGGTCGGTCTCCTCCGAGACGACACAGAACAGACCTTCGACCCGGCCGTCGTCGCCGAGCAGCGGACTGTAGGAAAAGGTGTGGTAGGTCTCCTCGGGATAGCCGTTGCGCTCGAGTAGCAGCAGAAGCGCGCGATCCCAGGTCGCCTGTCCGTTGTCGTAGACGGCGCGAATGCGAGGCTCGATGTCGGCCCAGATCTCCCTCCAAAGCTGGCGGGTCGGGGTGCCGAGCGCGTCCGGGTGCTTCAGGCCGAGCGTTGGCCGGTAGGCGTCGTTGTAGAAGAAGGCGATGTCGGGGCCCCAACCGAGCCAGATATCGAACCGCGATGTCAGAAGAATGCGGAGCGCGACCTTGAGCGATTCCGGCCAAAGCTCGGCGGGGCCGAGCCGCGTCGCACCCCAATCCTTGGCTCGCATAAGGCGCGCCATCTCTCCATCCCCGACAAACACGTCGGAAGTCGAGGAGGGCGGCGGGGATGAAAGGACTTCCGTGGGTTCCCGATCAGGAGCTGCGATTTCGTCCAAAGAGCGATCCGATCGGGCGGGTAGCTTCGCCCTCAAGGCGGAGCATTGATACGTTGTGTGGGAAGTCCCCGGCGCCGAGTTCCTTCGAGCGAGCCCGGACCTGCCCTTGGCTCGACGCTCTGCCGGGCCGCGCCATGAAAACCCTACTCCGCAACGGGCGCTTTGTTCCAGGTCGACGGCGACCGTAGGGAGAACTCCAGCCCCCCACCCTGTCGCGCCGTCCAGACGCTGTCAATGCGGCATGACACCCGGGCATTTGGGCGCATCGCTCCGCGCAATAGCGCTGGGACTGCGCCCCTTCACGCCCTTGCGGCGTGGCTCTTTTGAGCATATTATTTGCTCAAAGGAGCATGAACATGACCGAGACTGCCGTCCGATCCGTCAAGAGATCCCGGTCCAGCACGGGCGCCTCGCCCGACTACTACCTTCAGCTCTACCGCGCCCCGATCATGGACCGTATCGGCATGATCACGCGCGGCGTGCGAGCCACCGAGGCGAGGCAATGGCTCGACATGCCGGTCCTCAATCGGACCGTGACTTATGAGGCGCTGGATCTGCCTGTGGCAACCTTCAACAAGAAGGTTAAACTCGACGCCAAGCTCTCGCCCGCCGAAAGCGAACGGGTAATCGGGTTCGCCCGACTGGTCGGGCAGGTCGAGGCCATGGTCGAGGACGCCGGCGACCCATCGGGATTCGATCCACGAGCCTGGCTGGCGCGCTGGCTCACCGAGCCCCTGCCCGCCTTGGACAATGCCAAGCCAATGGAATTCCTGAACACGATGGAAGGGCAACATCTGGTTGCGCAGAAACTTGCCCAGGTCGTCAGCGGCGCTTACGCATGAGTGAGGTCGTCTGGCGTATCGCGGCCGACACCGCGGTCTACCCGGCAGACGACCTTTCCGGCAAAGGCGCGAAAGCAACAGGCGGACGCTGGAATAGACGAGACCACGCGGCGGTTTACACGTCGACGACGCGGGCTCTCGCCTGCCTCGAAACAATCGTTCACCTCAATGCCAGCGGGTTGCCGCTGAACCGCTACCTGGTGGAAATCACGATACCGGATCAGGTCTGGGCCGCGGCGCAGCGAGAAAGCCAGGCGAGCCTGCCCGTCGGCTGGGACGCCGAACCGGCCAGCATGACCAGCCTCGACTTCGGCACCACCTGGATCCTCAGCAAAAGGTCGGCCTTGCTGGTCTTGCCGTCGGTCATCATTTCCGAGGAGTTCAATGTTCTCATCAATCCCGGGCATCCCGAGGCTAGCAGCATCACGTGCCGGAAGATCCGGAAATGGCTCTACGACCCTCGCCTGAGCCCGGGATGACGTAAGCCGGCCAGCATTGCGGTTCAGCCCGCCGCCCATCCCGAATCCGACCACCTCTTGACGATCTCCGACCGTTCCGATAGCCCCATCGGCGGGACACCTCTCCCCAACGAGAGGCGCCCATCTGAGAGGATGGACTACCATGAACGCCATAAAACCCGCCGCGCGGCCGGGAAACCCGTGCTTTTCGTCCGGCCCCTGCGCCAAGCGGCCCGGCTGGACCCTCGAAGCGCTCGGTGACGCGGCCCTCGGCCGCTCGCACCGCGCCAAGGTCGGCAAAGCCAAGCTGCAGGCCGCCATCGACCTCACCCGCGAGCTTCTCGAGGTCCCCGCCGATTATCGCATCGGCATCGTGCCCGGCTCCGACACCGGCGCCTTCGAAATGGCCATGTGGACCATGCTGGGCGCTCGGCCGGTCGACGTGCTGGCCTGGGAAAGCTTTGGCGAAGGCTGGGTCACCGACGCGGTCAAGCAGCTCAAGCTCGACAATACCCGCGTGCTGAAGGCGCCTTACGGCGAGATCGTCGATTTCGCCGAGGTCGATTTCGATCACGACGTGGTCTTCACCTGGAACGGCACCACCTCGGGGGTGCGGGTGCCGAACGGCGACGCCATTCCGGCGACCCGCGCCGGCCTGACCCTCTGCGACGCGACCTCCGGCGCCTTTGCGCAGCATCTGCCCTGGCCGAAACTCGATGTCGTGACCTTCTCCTGGCAGAAGGCGCTGGGCGGCGAGGCCGCGCACGGCATGCTGGTGCTCTCGCCGCGCGCCGTGGAGCGGCTGCAGACCTATGTGCCGCCCCGTCCCCTGCCGAAGGTGTTCCGCCTGACCTCGGGCGGCAAACTGTCCGAAGGCATTTTCGCCGGCGAGACCATCAACACGCCCTCCATGCTCTGCGTCGAGGACTACCTCGATGCGCTGCGCTGGGGCCAGTCGGTCGGCGGCCTCGAGGGCCTGGTCGGCCGCGCCGACCGCAACGCCGAAGGCGTTGAGCGACTGGGTGGCCCGCACCCCCTGGGTGGCCAACCTTGCCGAACGTCCCGACATCCGCTCGAACACCTCCGTATGCCTCAAGGTGGTCGACCCCGCGGTGACGGCGCAGCCGCGCCGAAGCCCAGGCCAAGTTCGCCAAGGCTCTCGCGGCCCTGCTCGAGAAGGAGGGCGTCGCCTTCGACATCGGCGCCTACCGCGACGCGCCCCCGGGCCTGCGCATCTGGTGCGGCGCCACCGTCGAGGCGGCCGACGTGGAAGCGCTCACGCATTGGCTCGACTGGGCCTATGCGGTCGCCTCCGGCGAGCGCCGCGCCGCGGCCTGAGCTGCAATTCTTCCCTCGTCCTTCGACTCGGATGCTGCGCATCCGGCTCAGGATGATGGACCTGCTGCCCATCTGAATGCACCCTCATCCTGAGCAGCTCGCGACGCGACCGTGTCGAAGGATCAGGGTGGCAAGCTGAGGGACGGCGTCTTTTCCTTTATTCAGGACTCTCCCATGCCCCCTCGTGTTCTCATCTCCGACGCGCTCTCCCCGGCCGCCATCGACATCTTCCGCGAACGCGGCGTCGAGGTGGATTTCAAGCCCGGCCTCGACAAGGACGCGCTCGCCGCGATCATCGGCGACTATGACGGCCTGGCCATCCGGTCCGCCACGAAGGTCACGGCCAAGCTGCTCGAACAGGCCAAGAGCCTGAAGGTGGTCGGCCGCGCCGGCATCGGGGTCGACAACGTCGACATCCCGGCCGCCACCGCCAAGGGCGTGATCGTGATGAACACGCCCTTCGGCAATTCCATCACCACGGCCGAACATGCCATCGCGCTGATGTTCGCCCTGGCGCGCCAGATCCCGGCCGCCGACATCTCGACCCAGGCCGGCAAGTGGGAGAAGAACCGCTTCATGGGCGTCGAGATCACCGGCAAGGTGCTCGGCATCATCGGCTGCGGCAACATCGGCTCGATCGTGGCGAGCCGGGCCATCGGCCTCAGGATGCGGGTGATCGCCTTCGATCCGTTCCTGTCGCCGGAGCGGGCCCTCGATCTCGGGGTCGAGAAGGTCGAACTCGACGATCTGCTGCATCGCGCCGACATCATCACGCTGCACACGCCGATGACGCCGCAGACCAAGAACATCCTGTCGGCCGAGAATCTCGCCAAGACCAAGAAGGGCGTGCGCATCATCAATTGCGCGCGCGGCGGCCTCGTCGACGAGGCGGCCTTGCGCAAGCTGCTCGACAGCGGCCATGTGGCGGGCGCCGCGATCGACGTCTTCACCCAGGAACCCGCGAACGAGAACCCGCTGTTCGGCCATCCCAACGTCGTCTGCACCCCGCATCTCGGGGCCGCCACCACCGAGGCGCAGGAGAACGTCGCCCTGCAGGTCGCCGAGCAGATGTCGGACTACCTGGTCCGCGGCGCCATATCCAACGCGGTCAATTTCCCCTCCATCACGGCCGAGGAAGCCCCAAAACTCCGCCCGATGATCGCGCTGGCCGAGCGGCTCGGCTCCTTCGCGGGCCAGTTGACGGAGGCCTCCATCCGGCAGGTCAAGATCACCTACGAGGGCGAGGTCGCGGGTTTCAACACGCGGGCCCTGACCGCCTCGGCGCTCGCCGGCCTGCTGCGGCCGGCCTTGAGCCAGGTCAATGTCGTGTCGGCGCCCGCGGTGGCCAAGGAGCGCGGCATCATCATCGAGGAAGTGACGCGGGCGGCCGAGAGCGACTACGAATCGCTGATCACCCTGTCCGTGACCACCGATGCGCAGGAGCGCTCGCTTGCCGGCACCGTCTTCACGGACGGCAAGCCGCGCATCGTGCAGATCAAGAACATCAAGGTGGAGGCGGAATTCGCCCCCTCGATGCTCTATGTCACCAACGAGGACAAGCCCGGCTTCATCGGCCGCTTCGCGACCACGCTCGGCGATGCGGGGGTCAATATCGCGACCTTCGCGCTCGGCCGCGACTCGCCCGGCGGCTCGGCCATCGCGCTCGTCGAGGTGGACGGCGAGGTGCCGCCAGCCGCGCTCGACAGGATCCAGTCCCTGCCCGGCGTCAAGGCCGGCAAGGCGCTGCGTTTCTGACGGGCGGATGGCGCCCCGCACCCAGGACCTGCTCGTCAACATCGATGTCGACGATCTGGCGCGCGGGGTGGCGTTCTATGCGGAAGCGTTCGGCCTCACGGTGAGCCGGCGCTTCGGTGAGGAATGCGTGGAACTCGCGGGCTGGCCGGTGTGCCGTTTACCTCCTCCGCAAACCGGAGGGATCCGTTGGCTGCCGGCCAGGATCGACGTCGCTACGTTCGCCACTGGACGCCCGTCCACCTCGACGTGGTGGTGGAGGATATCGAGACAGCGCTGGCGCGCGCCGTGGCCGCAGGTGGGCGGGCCGAGACACCCATCGAAGTCGCGGTGTGGGGCAAGCTCGTCGTTCTGAGCGATCCCTTCGGCCACGGGTTCTGCCTGTTGGAATTCCTGGGCAAAGGCTACGACGAGATCGCCGAAGCGCCGGGGTAGGCCACACCCGATCCTCCGCGAGTCTTGCTTTACTCGGAAACCCCGATTGGTTAGCGTCCGGCCGCATCGTGCCCCGGCCCGAGCCTTTTGGCTTGCGCCGGGATTTTCATGCTTCACGAGAGACATGCCTTCATGGCCAATGTGGTGGTGGTCGGCGCCCAATGGGGCGACGAGGGTAAGGGCAAGATCGTCGACTGGCTGTCGACGGAAGCCGACGTCGTGGTGCGGTTCCAGGGCGGCCACAATGCCGGCCATACGCTGGTCATCGGCGAGAAGGTGTACAAGCTCGCCCTGCTGCCCTCCGGCATCGTGCGGCCCGGCAAGCTCTCGGTCATCGGCAACGGGGTCGTGCTCGATCCCTGGCATCTGGCCAAGGAGATCGAGACGCTGCGCGGGCAAGGCGTCGCGGTCGGCCCGGACAACCTCAAGATCGCCGAGAACTGCACCCTGATCCTGCCGCTGCATCGCGAACTCGACGCACACCGCGAGGCGGACGGCCCCGCCGCGGGCGCCATCGGCACAACCAAGCGCGGCATCGGGCCCGCCTATGAAGACAAGGTCGGACGCCGCGCCATAAGGGTCAGCGACCTCGCGGAGCCTGCCTCCCTCAATGGCAAGCTCGCCCGGCTGATGGCGCACCACGAACCGCTGCGCCGCGGCCTTGGCTTGGCGCCGATCACGGTCGAGGAGATCAGGGCGGATCTCGACGCGGTCGCGCCGAAGATCCTGCCCTACATGGCGCCGACATTCGAAATCCTCGATTCGGCGCGCCGGGCCGGCAAGCGCATCCTGTTCGAGGGTGCCCAGGGCGCCATGCTGGACGTCGATCACGGCACCTACCCGTTCGTGACCTCGTCCAATACCGTGTCGGGCAGCGCCGCCACCGGTTCCGGTCTCGGGCCGGGCGCCATCGGCTATGTGCTGGGCATCGTCAAGGCCTACACGACCCGGGTCGGCGGCGGCCCGTTTCCCACGGAACTGCACGATGCGACCGGGCAGTTGATCGGCGACAAGGGCCGCGAATATGGGGTCAACACGGGACGCCGGCGGCGCTGCGGCTGGTTCGACGCCGTGCTGGTGCGTCACGCCGTCAGGACCAGCGGAATCGACGGCCTGGCCCTGACCAAGCTCGACATCCTGGACGGCTTCGACGAGGTCAAGATCTGCACCGGCTACCGGCTCGACGGGCAACTGATCGACCGGCTTCCGGCCAGCCAGGCTGCGCAGGAGCGCATCGAGCCGATCTACGAGACCTTCTCGGGCTGGGACGGCGCGACCGGGGGCGCCCGGTCCTGGGCGGCGCTTCCGGCGCAGGCCATAAAATACGTCCGCTACATCGAGGAACTGGTCGGCGCGCCCGTTTCGCTGCTGTCGACAAGTCCCGAACGTGACGACACAATCCTGGTTCATAATCCCTTCCAGGACTAGGTCCCTAGGCTCCGCTCAGCCCCTTGGCCAGCCGGCTCGTGCGGGTTGACGGATCCGGCATTGAATGGTCTGAACGTCGCATGGCCGAATATTATCCGCTTCTGGAACGTGCAGTTGCCGGACTTCAGGACGCGACCCCGGGGTCGCGCCGGGCGATCTACGATCGCGCCCGGAATGCCCTGCTGGGCCAGCTTCGCGCCATGCAGCCCCCCATTCCGGAGGAGGACGTCCAGCGCGAAAGCGTAGCGCTGGACGATGCGATCGCACGCCTAGAAGAGCGTTTCAGCAAGGACAAGCCCCGCGCGGCTCCCAAGCCTGCGGCCACCGTACGGCCCGTGGCGGCGGCGCCCCAGTCCGCGCAGCCGCCGGGCTTGCCGCTCGGCACCGCCCCGCCCGTGGTGCCGCCCCCCGTGCGGGATGCGCCGGGCTCGACGTCCCGCGTTGCGGCCCCGGTCGCCGTGGCCCCCGTCGCCGCGCCGCGCGTCTCGGCGGGTAGCAGACCGAGAGCACCGGGGGCTGCCCCTCGGGCCGCGGGCAGCGCGCCGCGTCCGCCGGTCCCGCCGCGGGCCAGTGGGCAGGCGGCTCGACCGGCCAGTGGCGCGCCCCCGGATGGAAACGCCGATCCCACAGCGTTCCGCTCAGCCCCTCCCCCGATCGATACCGAAGCCCGGGACGGACCTCCGGGGCCTCTCTCGTCTGTCGACACGCCTGTCCCTGACGATACGGCAGCTGGGGCAAATGCCTCGGATGCACCCGCGTTCTTGAGCGAGGCGGCGTCCGCAGCAGCCGCGCCGGTTTTGCCGATCGCGCCCAAGACTCAAGATGCCGTCGAGCCCGGCCTCGCCCGACGATTCGTCCGGCCTCGGCACCGAGGACCAGGCTGCCGCACGAAAGGCCACCCCGGGCCAAACGCCGAAACAGGCCCGATCGGACACGCGACCCGCGGCACCGCGACCCGCCACTTCGGAACAGAAGAGCGTCGGCTTCTATGTCGTGATTTGCGTCGCCTTGCTGCTGGTCGGCAGCATCGCGGTCGCGGCATGGAAACTGCGCGATCGGCCCGAGCAGGTCATCGCGGCCAAGACTGAAAACGTCTCGCCGGACGCTCAGGGTAAGGTGGTCGACCGTGCCGGCGGCGACGCGGACGCGGACGCCAACCGGGATCAGCAACCTTCCGGCGGGTGGCGCGGCCGTTCCGGCCCCCATCGCGCAAAGCGGCGAACAGGCCGCCACCTCGGCGACCGACGCCCCGCAGGCGCCCGCCCAGACGGCTCCCGTCCAGTCGACCAGCGCGCCGGCCACGATCCCGGTTGCCCAGCGGGCGGCCTTGCTGGTCGATGCGCCCGATGATCCGCAGAAGGTGAAAACCTATGTCGGGTCGGTAGTTTGGCGCAGCGAGAGCGTCAGCCCCGGCCAGGATCAGCCCCTGTCGACGGCCGTGCGGGCCGACGTCGATGTTCCCGATGCCAAATTGACCATGAGCATGGTCCTGAAGAAGAACTTCGAGCCGCAGTTCCCGGCCTCGCATACCCTGGAGCTGCACTTCGCCGAACTGCCGGACAATACGCTCGGCCCGGTCAAGCAGATCAATGTGCCGGAGATGCGCAAGGACGATACCGCCCCGACGGGCGACGCGCTGACCGGCGTTCCGGTGTCGATCACCGACGATTATTTCCTGGTCGGCCTGTCCCGCGGCGCTGCCGAGGGGCCGAACCTCCAGCTCATCTCCGACCGCAACTGGGTCGACGTTTCGGTGCTGCTGAAATCCGGAAAGGTGGCGAAGATCACCTTCGAGAAGGGCACGTCCGGGCAGCGCATCCTCGAGGAAGCCCTGAAGAGCTGGCAGTAGGCCGACACATGACCAGCTCGATGGCCGCACCCCGGAGCGGCTCCGACGCGTGACCGCGTCAGCCCTTCCGGAGCAGAGGCATGTCGTTTAGTGGGCGGACAGCGCAGCGCGCGATTCTGCCTGCGCCGGAGGAAGTGCCTCGATACGCGCCATGCCGGCCTTGACGGCCGCCTGCACCTTTTCGAAGGCCCGAACCTCGATCTGCCGCACGCGCTCGCGGGAGATGTTGAACTCCTCCGAGAGCTGTTCAAGCGTGATCGGGTCTTCGGCGAGTCGGCGCGCCTCGAAGATCCGCCGCTCGCGCGGGTTCAGCACATTGAGCCCGTCCGACAGCGCGTCGTGGCGGTTGTGCTTCTCCTGCTCGTCAGCAAGGACGACCTCCTGGCTGGTGGAAGTATCCACGAGCCAATCCTGCCACTCGCCCTCGCCCTCTTCCCGCATCGGCGCGTTCAGCGACGTGTCGCCGCTGAGGCGCCGATTCATGTCGACGACATCCTGCTCGGTGACGCCGAGCCGGGTCGCGATGGTCTTGACATGCTCCGGCCTGAGATCACCTTCTTCGAAGGCGGAGATCTGGCTTTTCGCCTTGCGCAGATTGAAGAACAGCTTCTTCTGATTCGCGGTCGTCCCCATCTTCACCAGCGACCAGGATCGCAGGATGTATTCCTGGATCGAGGCGCGAATCCACCAGATCGCGTAGGTGGCCAGGCGGAAGCCCTTTTCCGGCTCGAACCGCTTCACCGCCTGCATCAAGCCGACGTTGCCCTCGGAAATGACCTCGCCGATGGGAAGGCCGTAGCCCCGGTAGCCCATGGCGATCTTGGCCACGAGACGCAGATGTGACGTTACGAGTTCCTGCGCGGCATCACGGTCGCCATGCTCGCGCCAGCGCTTCGCCAGCATATATTCCTGCTGTGGTTCCAGCATCGGGAACCGACGGATTTCGTTCAGGTAGCGTGTCAGCCCGCTTTCGCCCGAAACAATCGGAAGCGCATAGGCCATAGTAGTCTCCTTCTGCAGCCCCCCTGAGGCGGGCTACGGCGACCTCTTCAAAGCAAATCGCCAACTCACTGATATAGGAAGTGAGCGGCACGACTTGAAGAGGCTCGCGCCGGACCGGGAAAACATTTTCCAGGCGCCTACGCGTGTGGGGAAGAGTGGCGCAGAACCTGGGCGGAACAACGCTCGCTCTGCGTGAAATTTTGGTAATCCTCTTATGCATCGACGCCGTAAGGCGCTCGCGCGGACACTTTGAAGCTCTCGCGCGGCGGCAGAGCGTCGCCACCGGCGGAGGATTCTCCGATGGCTCAACGCGTACGCCTCGGTGCAAGGTGGCAAGGCCGCACCGGCCTAGGCGCTGCGCACGGGCCGCGTTCCCTGCACGGCCCGCAAAACCGGAGCCATGCAGGGACGCACGTCGATCAATGATTGAGCTTGCTGATTTCGTCCTTGAGCTGAAGCTTTTTGCGCTTGAGTTCGGCTACCTTGAGCCGGTCTGTCGCAGGGTGGGTCTTTTCCGTTTCGATCTGCTTCTCGATCGCCTGGTGGCGACGGGTCAGTTCCGACAGATGACCTTGCAACGACATCCTGTGCTCCTTCTTCAAAGGTGACGGATCGAACGCACATCACGACACAAAGATGACATGAGAATTATGGCGAGCGAACAGTGGTTGCCCGATGTGGCGTTCACAATTTTGCGAGCACGACGGGGTCGCGTCGATCAGCGGGGCGCGTGACTGGCTCGGATTCCTCCAAGAACCTGGGCTCGCTCGCCTTGCGGGAAAGACTGGTTCGCGGCGATAATGTTCGAGCGGATCGCCGGACGGCGAGGCTCGGCTGGTGCCCCCGAGGGCGGCCGCGGGTCCGCATCAGAGAGGCGCGCGCTGCGGCATGGCAAGGGATTTGACCGACGACGAGCGAGCCTCGTTCCAGACCGAGATCGACCGGCTTCGCGAGGAGCACCGCGACCTGGATGCCGCGATCGAAGCCCTCATGCATGTTGGCACGATCGATCAGCTGCAAGTCCAGCGCTTCAAAAAACGCAAGCTGGTGCTGCGGGACCGGATCGGATTCCTGGAAGACCAAGTCACCCCGGACATTATCGCCTGAATCCTCGACCTAAGCGGAAGCTAAAGCGGAACCTTTGCCTGAGCAGGGGATTTTTCGAGCAGCCGCCTTTTGGGCGGGGGCACCAAAGGAGCTGATTATGGACGGCGGATCGATCTTAGCGTGGATTATCGTTGGCGCGATTGCGGGCTGGCTTGCCGGCCTCCTGGTACAGGGCGGTGGCTTCGGACTGATCGGTGACATCATCATCGGCATCGTGGGCGCCATCATCGCCGGATATCTGCTGCCAACGATCGGCATCAATCTCGGAACCGGGGTCATCGCGGCCATCATCGACGCCGTGATCGGCGCCGTGATTCTTCTGTTGATCGTCAGGTTGGTTCGCCGAGCCACTTAGCGATCCAGGATGCGACCTTTGCACCGAGCGCCTGTCAGGCGCTCGGTTTATCGGCTTGCCAAGGTCCGTGATCGACATGCAACTGACCGGCTTCCATCATCTGACGGCGATCACGGCCGATGCGCCGCAGAATTTTCGATTCTACACAAAGGTGCTCGGCCTGAGGCTGGTCAAGAAGACGGTCAATCAGGACGATGTGTCGGCCTACCATCTGTTCTATGCGGACGGCCTGGCCTCTCCAGGCTCGGACGTGACCTTCTTCGACTGGCCGATGTCGCGCGAGCGACGCGGCACCTCGTCCATCGTCCAGACCGGCCTTCGGGTCGCCGGCCGCGACACACTCGAATTCTGGGTCGAACGATTCGGGCAGCACCGGGTTGCCCACGGCGGGCTCGCCGAGCGCGACGGCCGCTGGATTGTCGAATTCGAAGACCCTGAAGGTCAGCGCCTGGCCCTGGTTGCCGATCCCGGCAGTGCGCCGCACCATCCCTGGGCCGAGAGCCCCGTGCCCGTCGATTACCAGGTCCTCGGCCTCGGCGCGATCACCATCAGCGTGCCGCAACTCGAGTCGACCGACCGGATCCTGCGTGACCTCCTGCAATTCACCAAAGCGCGGACATATCGCGGCGGGGATGCAGCCTCCGAGGTCCACGTCTATGCTATGGGCGGTGGCGGGGAGACCTCGCGCGAATTGCACGTTCGGGTCGAGCCGGACCTCCCCACGGCCCGACAAGGTGCCGGGGGCGTCCACCACCTGGCCCTGCGTACCCCGAACCAGGACACCTACCAGGAATGGGCGGACCGCCTGCGCACGCTCCGGGTGCCGTCGAGCGGCCCGGTCGACCGCTTTTATTTCCGGAGCCTGTATTTTCGCGAGCCGAATGGCATCCTCTTCGAGATCGCCACCGACGGCCCAGGATTTGCGGTCGACGAACCGCTGGAGACGTTGGGCCAGAAGCTTGCGCTGCCGCCGTTCCTCGAAGCGCGACGCGCCGCCATCGAAGCTGGGTTGAAGCCCCTCCAGACCTGAGATCGGCTTTCGCCAGCTCCGAGCCCTTCAGGGCCCCGCCGCGGGCCCGACGCGCCCGGCCGCGCTGGCGCAGCTCGCGGGTCAGTCCGTGCGCGCGTTGACGCCGGGGTGCCACCCCGGACGCGCCATTTCGAATCCCTCGAAGCTGAATCCGGGCGCGACCGTGCAGCCCACCAACGTCCAGTGCCCAAGGCTTCTCGCGCTCTGCCAGCATCCGGCCGGCACCACGGCTTGCGGGCGCTCGCCGCTCGCGAGGTTCGGCCCGAGACGGATTTCGGAGACCTCACGCTCGTCGGGCGAAAGAGTGAGAATCAGGGGCGCCCCAGCATAGAAGTGCCAGACCTCCGCGGCGTCGACGCGATGCCAGTGGGAGGCTTCGCCGGCCGCAAGCAGGAAATAGATCGCCGTGGAGGCCGGGCGGCCTGCCTCCAGGTGGTGCTCATCGCGAAACGTTTCGCGGAACCAGCCGCCTTCCGGATGCGGCTTGAGACCGAGCAGTTCGATCACCTCCCGGGCCAATATCGGCGTGGCCGACTGCGGCACCGCAGGCAGCGTCGCGGCAGACAGCGACTCAGCATCCCCCATGGTCAGAACCGGTTCTTGCGCTCGCGCAGCTCTGCGAAGACCGCTCCAGGATCACCCCCCGGCATCCCGACCCCGGCCTGGACATCAGGCTGTTCGGCCCGGAGGAACGGGTTCGTGGCCAGTTCGAGCGCGATCGTGGTCGGCAAGGTCGCCATGCCTTTGGCCCGCAATTCGCCCACTTCTCGGGCTCGCTGCGTGAGCAGATCGTTCGTCGGGTCGACAGTCAGCGCGAATTTGGCGTTGCTCTCGGTATATTCGTGCCCGCAATACACCTGCGTCTCGCCCGGCAATTGCGACAGCTTCACAAGGGAGTCCCACATCGTGCTCATGGGCGTTTCCAGCACGCGCCCGCAGCCGAGCGCGAACAAGGTGTCGCCGGCGAAAAGCGCGTCGTCATCCTCGAACCAGTAGACGATGTGCCCGGCCGTATGACCAGGCGTCTCGATCACCTTGGCCTGCAGGTCACCCACGGCGACGACGTCACCCTCCGACACCTCCACATCGACATTGCCGATCCGCGCCGCTTCGCGGGCGGGCGCTACCACACGGACCTCGGGAAAGCGGGCCTTCACACCTGCGATGCCCTGGACGTGATCGGCATGGTGATGGGTGACCAGGATGTCGGTCAGCGTCCAACCCTGCCCGTCGAGGGCCGCCAGCACGGCGCTAGCGTCGGGCGCATCGATGGCGGCGGTGGCGCCCGTCGTCGAGTCGTGGACCAGAACCCCGTAATTGTCGCTCAAGCAGGGAAATTGAACAAAATGGGCTGTCATGGTTACCCTCGGGCCGATGCGGCCGCGACGCTAGCCGAAGCCTGAACCGGAAGCAAAAACCGGCGGCCCGACCGCTTGCGACCAATCCAAGTAAGGGAATGACAACTTTCGGGTGTGATATCGAAATCAAGCGTCGCAATCCGGGCCGCTAGCGGCGCGCAGGTGCCACGGCGTTGCAACCGAGGGACAGGGCAACGATGAGGATGGCTCTCGATCCGGTTTGGGCCCAGGCGCGGCTGGACGACCGCGGCGAGCCCGAGGCTCACGGTGGGCGCAAAGCCGACGAGCTTGCGAAAGACGGAATACCCGCAAGGCTGACGGACCTGCTGGAGGCAATGCCCGAAGGCGTTGCTCTTTGCGATGCTCAAGGCCGCGCCTTCCTGGTCAATCAAGCGTTCGAGGCCATTCGAGCCCTTGCGGGCGATGCCCTCGCGTCGCTTTTCAAGCTGATAGAAACGAACTCCAATCTCGCGGCAGAGCAATGGAGCGACCTCGCCGATGGAGCTGAAGACCTCTGGCTCAAGACGCGCCTGGCACGCCATCTCGAGCCCTGCCGCATGCATTCGGTGCGACTCGCGGACGGCACCACATGGCTGCACCTCGAGGAACGCCACTGGGCGGGAGGCCAAAGTGTCTTGGCGCGGGTCGATGAGACGGGATCGGAACGGCTCGGATTGCCCTCGGAAGTGCTCTTCGCCGGATCACCGCTACCGATGTACGTCTTCGAAAGGGCAACATTTAAGTTTCTCGCGGTCAACGAGGCCGCGATCGAATATTACGGTCGCAGTCGCGAGGAATTCGATCGCCTGACGTTGTTCGACATCCGGCCCAAGCACGAACACGCGCGGCTGCTCAGAGCTTTGGGCGACCCCGACCCGAACTGCGGCGACGACCAGTGCTGGACGCATCTCGACGCGGAAGGAAACGAGGTTGCCATCATCGGACGCCACCAGCAGCTGATCTTTCAAGGCCGCCCGGCGACGCTGGTGACCATCGTGGACCAGACCGGAAGGCTGGAGATCGAGCAGGAACTGATGCGCATTCGGTCCTTCCTCGACAATGTCGTCGACAACGTGCCGATCGCCGTCTTCGCCAAAGACCTCCGGGACGAAGGTCGCTATGTCGTCTACAACCGCGCCGGAGAGGTATTGCTCGGGAGGTCGCGCGAGCGCCTGCTCGGTTTCACCGACCACGATATCTTCGAGCCGGAGGTTGCCGAGCGCTTCGCGGCCCAGGACGCGGCCGTGATCCGAGAGGGGGTGCTTCATACGATCGCGGAAGAGACCGTCACCAGGGGCGACGGCGAGGTCCGCACCATTCAGACCAAGAAATTGCCCATCCCGGACGGTCCCAGCGGCAAGATGCGCTACATCCTGGGCATTTCGGAAGACATCACCGAGCGCCGCCGTTACGAGGCGCGTATGTCCTACATGGCGCATCACGATGCGCTGACTTCGCTGCCGAATCGAAGCCAGTTTCGCGAACGTCTCGAAGCTGCCCTCGTCCGAGCGGCAAGTTGCAATGAGCGGGTTGCAATCCTCTGCGTGGATCTCGACAACTTCAAGGAAATCAACGATTCCCTCGGCCATCACACGGGAGACCTGCTGCTGTGCGCGGTGGCCAAGCGCCTGCGCGAGTCGATCGGAGCTTCGGATCTTCCAGCCCGCCTGGGTGGCGACGAGTTTGCGGTATTGCAGGCGCCGATCGGGCATGGCGACGACGTCGCCGGCCTCGCGGGTCACGTGATCACGAGGCTGAGTGCGCCTTACGACATCGAAGGCCAGCGCCTGCTGATCAGTGCGAGCGTCGGCATCGCCATGTCTCCGAGCGATGGGGTGGAGTTCGCGGCGCTGATGAAGAAAGCCGACATGGCGCTCTATTGTGCCAAGGGCCGTGGCCGCGGAACCTTCTGCTTCTACCAGCCAGACCCCTGCGGCTCGTCGAACGCTGAGGCGCGCTGCTCATCGCCGGGTCCGGCGAGCGTCAACTGACCGGGTGAAAAGCGCTCTGCGAGGCCGCTATTTCGATTTGCCGGCACCGAGCGCCACGCGCCCGGCGAGATCATGCCCCAGCTTGAGCCGCTTGGTTTCGAGATAACCGGCATTGTGCGGGTTGGGGCCGATGCGCAAGGACACCCGCTCGCTCACCGCGATGCCATAGCGTTCGAGGGCCGAAGCCTTGCGTGGATTGTTCGACAACAACCGCAAGCTTTTGACACCCAGGGCCCGCAGGATCTGCACCGCAACCCCGTAGTCCCTGAGGTCGGCGGCAAATCCAAGCTCGACGTTGGCCTGGACGGTGTCGCGGCCGAGATCCTGCAGCGCATAGGCGCGGATCTTGTTGACGAGACCAATGCCCCTGCCCTCCTGGCCACGCAGGTAGACCACGGCCCCACCGGACGGGCTCGCCGCAATCAATGCGAGACTGCGCCGGAGCTGGTCGCCGCAGTCGCAGCGCAACGAACCGAGCGCATCGCCGGTGAGGCACTCCGAGTGAACCCGCACCAAAGGATCGTCGCCGAGCGGCCCATGGATCATGGCCAGATGTTCGCTGCCATCCAGAAGGCTGCGAAAGGCCTGCACTTCGAAAGGCACATCGGCGTAGACCGAAGGGAGCCGCGCCGAAGCGGCAGATTCGACGATGGTTTCCCGCGCCAGACGATGCGCGATCACGTCCTGGACGGTGAACAGCGGCAGGTCCTGCCGCTCGGCGAACGTGCCGAGCTCGTTCTCGCGGGCCAAAACACCGCCGGGAAGGCGAAGCTCCCTCAGGGCCGCCACCTGGGCGCGACCGGCAATCCGCAGGGCGTCCACCGCACCTTCGGGCCGCCCGGCATGGCCGAGCACGCCACCGATTGCCGCCCGTCGCGGCAACATTCCGAGCGCGGCGAGTTCCGAACCCGAACCCCGCCCGGCGGCTGCAGACCTCGCGGCATGCACGTGCCGCTCGGCTAGCTCTGGCGGCTCCAATTCCGCGAGGGCGAAAGGTGCGGCGGTGGGGCTTTCGTGATCGTGGCTGGCAGGTGCGAGCCCAAAACCGTCCGCGAGCCGGCTCTCGAAGATCACATCTGTCGCACCCCGGCCTTGCTCTGCCAGGATGCGCAGCGTCTCAGGCCCAGCGAGGTCGGCCGCCAAAACCAGCGAGCCTTCACCATCGCGATCCTCATCGGCCAGGATCGCCACACCGCCCGACTTCAGACGCTCGACCGCTTCGTCAAGACGCGACATACATTCTCCAACCTTCGGGCCATGCCATCACGCGCCGAACCCATAGCGCCTAACCGGCGGCAGTTCGACCCGCCGTGGGGCCGCATCGCCCCGAAATCGGACCTCGCACAGATCGCCGGGCTCGGCCTGCCGGATTACGACGTGTTCGTCCCAGAGATCCGCCTCAAGCACGCTCGCGGTAACACGAGGCCCAGCCTCGACAAGCACCTCCAACGCACCCTCACGTCCCAGACGGTCGAGAGCCGCTTCGATACCCTGCTCGATGGATGCGTCGAGGCCGCGTCCCGCCGCGCCGGCGATGTAGGATGCGGGAACCCGGCCACGGCGGTCCAGCACGGCGAGGCGGCGGCGCTTGCCCGGGTGATCGGGAATGTGGCGGACCGTGAATTCGGGATGGTCGGCCAGAATGGTTCCCGAACCGGTGAGGATGGCATCGGCGCGCTTGCGCAGTTCATGCGCAAAGGTCAGCGCGCCCGGCGACGTGAACGTCTTGCGTCCGGCGGGAGGAATCATCGATCCCTCGAGGTCGAGGGCCTGTTTCACCGTCACCCAGGGCCTGCCCTGGAGCGTGCGCTTGGCGAAGGGTCCGACGAGCGCCCGGCATGCGGCCGCGAGGTCGGCGGCCGCGGGGTCGGCGAACGCTTCCAGTTCCATCGCGTCCACGCCCGCGCTCCGCAACCGGACTGCGCCGCCCTCGGCCCGAGGGTTGAGGTCGCAGAGTCCGAACCAGACCGTTCGAATCGGCGTCGCCAACAGCGCTTCGGAGCACGGCGGCGTACGGCCCCAGTGGTTGCAGGGCTCCAGGGTCACGACGGCGGAGCGGATATGCTCCGTCGTCCCGCGCTCACGACACAGTGCCAGGGCGGCGGCTTCCGCGTGCGGCTGCCCCGCCTGCTGGTGAGCACCCACGGCCAGCGTTGCGCCGTCCTGGTCCAGCAACACACATCCTACCGGCGGATTTGGTGCCGTCGCGCCACGGAACCGTTCGGCAGCACGAATCGCCACCAGGAAGGCGTTCGCGATGTGGAGCGGAAGCTGAACCTGATTGGAGGGCACGGCAGATCGGCGCAAGCGCTGTGATGGATCCAAATAACGGCGCCACGCTGATCGACTGCCGACATGGGCGCCATCCGGCATCGCATCAGGCAAGTAATGCTGCGCTCGCCCGCTCGCAAGCTGTTCGGATCGTAAGGGTAAAAGAGCCGCGAAACCGGCTCCGCGGAGGTCCTGGGATTGCTCCTGATTCGTGCAAGGAAGGAGCGCCGGACGCATTGATAGGAGCCCGCACGGCACGGCTTTTCCGGCGAATTGACTTCGCTATGCAACGCTTCTAACGCTGATCCGAGCCGCTTACGCCGGAACAACAAAAGGGCGGGTTCATGTCGTTTCGCGTATCGGGGAAGAACCTGGATATCGGCAGTGCGCTGCAGGAACATGCACGCACCCGCGTTTCGACGATGATCGGCAAATACTTCGATGGCGACGTTTCCGGGCACGTCACCATAGAGCCGGAAGGCCCTGGCTTCAGGGCCGATATGTTCATCCAGCTGGCGAACGGGATCACCTTGCAGGCGGAGGGGCGGGCTCAGGACCCCTACGCAAGCTTCGATCAGGCGGGCGAGCGTATCGAGAAGCGCCTGCGACGCCATAAGCGCCGGCTCAAGGACCGCAACGCCGGAAGCGGCGCAGCACCGAGTGCGAGTGCGCAGGGGCGGGATACGGCAGCCAGCTACATCCTGGAGGCGCCCGGAGAAGACGAGATCGCGCTCGATTTCCAGGCCATCGTAGTGGCAGAGACCAAGGCAGCCCTGAAGCACCTCTCGGTTTCCGCCGCTGTTCTTGAACTGGATATGTCGGGAACCCAGTTTCTCGTGTTCAGACATTCCAGCACCGGCGAGGTGAACGTTGTGTATCGTCGCGATGATGGCCATATCGGCTGGATCGATCCGTCCGGGGCCTCGCGTGAAACCTCCAGTGGACGGATGCAGTAATCCTATCGCCTGCCTGGGGATGCTCGCCCGGCTGTTTGGCCTCTGAATTGCATAGTAGAATCCGAGCTGATGGATCCGTAGTCTATGCCGCTGAACGATCTGATAACCGCGGATGCCATAATGCCGGCGCTGCGGACAAGGACGAAGAAGGCGGCGCTTCAGGAGATGAGCGAGCGCGCCAGCGAGGTATCTGGGCTGCCGGCCAGGGAGATCTTCGATGCCGTGCTGCAGCGCGAACGGCTTGGATCGACAGGGGTGGGCAACGGCATCGCCATACCGCACGGCAAGCTGACGTCCTGCGGCCGGCTGTTCGGTGTTTTCGCGACCCTTGAGCGCCCCATCGAATTCGAGGCCCTGGACGGCGCGCCGGTCGATCTCATGTTCCTGCTGGTTGCTCCAGAATCCGCGGGAGCGGATCATCTGAAAGCGCTGGCCCGCGTGGCCCGGGTGCTGCGCGAACCGCGCACCGTGACCAAGCTGCGGGCTGCCCGCGATTCATCCGCGCTGTTCGGCGTTCTCACGCAATTGCCGACCTCGAACGCCGCGTAGGCCACGCGGGCTCGTCAATTGCGCCATTGCCGGGTTGCATAGTCGATGACGTAGCGCGATGGTTCGGCCGCGATGGCGGCCATGCCGCCAAGCACCGAATCCGCCTTTACGATCAGCCTGGTCGGTATGCGGTGCGCCAGGCCAGCCACCGGCGCCTTGGCTTCGAAAGCCGCTCGGAAGGCCACCTGGTCGACGAGATCGACGATGCGCGGCAGGATACCGCCGGCCAGCGTGACGCCGCCCGTCGACTTGAACGTGATCGCGATATCGCCGGCAAAGCGCCCGATCAGCTTCCAGTAGACCGCGACCGTGGCTGCGGCCTCGCTGTCCGCGTGCATCGAGAGCCGTGGACACGATGTCGGCCGCCGTGATGGTCGGCGACGAGGGGGCGCCCCTTGCGGCGAGCCGGGCCCGATGCAACCGTTCGAGCCCTGCCCCGGACAATACGCTCTCGGTCGTGATACGGCCGTGCGCCCGCTCGAGAAACGGCCAGAACCCGAACTCCTCCTCCGTTTCAGGCGCGAACCCGATGTGGCAGGCCTCGCTGGCCAAGGCGATCAGCCGGCTTTCGTGTTCGACCAGGCATGCGACCCCCAGGCCGGTGCCGGGCCCGAGGATGGCGCGAGGCCCCGCATCGACGTCGAGTTCCGGACCGATCGAGCGGACCCAGGACGGGCGGATCGCCGGCAGCGACAAGGCCTGCGCTTCGAAATCGTTGAGCAGCAAACCATTGTCGAGCCCGAGCAAGGCCGCGATCTGCGGGCCGTCGAGCACCCATGGCGCATTGGTCAGCTTCAGGCGGCGCCCTTCGACGGGCCCTGCCCCGCAGGCCAGGACGGACCGGGGACGCACGGCTTCGCCGGCGGTCGCCGCCGTGACAGCCTCGCCCAGGCCCGCGAAATCGCCGGTGAGCAGATGCGGCAGAAAGCGGAGGGGCTCCTGCGGGTGATCCTGAATCGCGATCCGGCAGTTCGTCCCGCCGACGTCACAGACAACGACCGGAAAAGGAAACAGCAACCGACCCTCCAAGGCTTTCCATTCCCGGATAGAGTCCGGCGAGCGCGACGCTGTCAATGGCCGGTCTCGGACAGAAGTGGAATGGCCTGACGGCCGAGTGTGCTTGCAACTGAGCCCGGATTAGGTGAAACAGCGCTGGCAAAAATCATGACGGCGTATGCGCGGACTTGCGCTCCCGGCCGGCATCAAGGACATCAGGTATGGCGCGCAGCAAGATTGCTTTGATCGGGGCTGGCCAGATCGGCGGCACCCTGGCCCTCCTGGCCGGGCTGAAGGAACTCGGTGATATCGTGCTTTTCGACATCATCGAAGGCACGCCCCAGGGCAAAGCGCTCGACCTCGCCGAATTGTCTCCCGTCGAGGGGTTCGATGCCAAGCTCACGGGCATCAACGATTACGCCGGGCTCGCGGGCGCCGATGTCGTGATCGTCACGGCCGGGGTGCCCCGCAAGCCGGGCATGAGCCGCGACGATCTTCTGGGAATCAACCTCAAGGTCATGGACGCGGTCGGAGCCGGGTTGAAGCAGCACGCACCCGACGCCTTCGTGATCTGCATCACCAATCCGCTCGACGCCATGGTCTGGGCGCTCCAGAAGGCCTCGGGGTTGCCGACCCGGAAGGTGGTCGGAATGGCGGGCGTGCTCGATTCGTCCCGGTTCCGCTACTTCCTGGCCCAGGAGTTCAACGTTTCGGTCGAGGACGTCACGGCTTTCGTGCTGGGCGGCCACGGCGACGACATGGTGCCGCTCATCCGCTACTCGACGGTCGCGGGCGTGCCGTTGCCCGACCTGATCAAGATGGGTTGGACCACGCACGAGAAGATCGACGCCATCGTCGAGCGCACCCGCAAGGGCGGCGGCGAGATCGTCAATCTGCTCAAGACCGGTTCGGCCTTCTATGCCCCGGCAGCCTCGGCCATCGCCATGGCGGAAAGCTACCTGCGCGACAAGAAGCGGGTGTTGCCGTGCGCGGCCTATCTCGACGGCGAATATGACGTGCACGGCATGTATGTCGGCGTGCCGGTCGTGATCGGCGCAGGCGGCGTGGAACGCATCCTCGAGATCGAGATGAGCAAGCCGGAGCGCGACATGTTCGCCAAATCGGTTGCCTCGGTGCAAACGCTCGTCGAGGCCTGCAAGACGATCAATCCGGCTTTCGCCGGCTAAACCCTACGATCCCCGCGGTCGGTGGCTGAGGAAATCCATGAACGTTCACGAATATCAGGCAAAGGCGGTCCTGAAGGAATTCGGGGTTCCCGTTTCGCGCGGCGTCGCGATCACGGACAGCTCACATGCCCGCAAGGCAGCGGACGAGCTTGGCGGACCCTTGTGGGTCGTCAAGTCGCAGATCCATGCCGGCGGGCGCGGCAAGGGCAAGTTCAAGGAAGCCAGCGCCGGCGAGATGGGCGGCGTGCGCCTGGCCCGCTCGGTCGCGGATGTCGAACGCTTTGCCCGGGAAATGCTCGGCGCCACCCTGGTGACGATCCAGACCGGACCAGCGGGCCGCAAGGTCGGCCGGCTCTATGTCGAGGAAGGGTCAGAAATCGCCCAGGAGCTCTATCTCTCCGCCCTGGTGGATCGCGCGACGTCGCGCATCTCCTTCGTGGTCTCGACCGAAGGCGGGATGGACATCGAGGAGGTGGCGCACAGCACCCCGGAGCGCATCCATACTGTCTCGATCGATCCGGCCACCGGCGTGATGCCGCACCATGGCCGCACCGTGGCGCAGGCGCTCAACCTCAGCGGCGACCTCGCCAAGAGCATGGATCGGCTGCTGCGCCAGCTTTACACGGCGTTCACGACCAAGGACATGGACCTGCTCGAGATCAATCCGCTGATCGTGACCAAGTCGGGCGAATTGCTCTGCCTCGATGCCAAGATGTCCTTCGACGGCAATGCGCTCTACCGCCATCCCGACATCGCGGAATTGCGCGACGAGGCCGAGGAGGACGCCAAGGAGATCGAGGCGTCCAAATACGACCTCAACTACATCACGCTCGATGGCACCATCGGCTGCATGGTCAACGGCGCCGGCCTGGCCATGGCCACGATGGACATCATCAAGCTCTATGGCGAAGCACCGGCCAACTTCCTCGACGTTGGCGGCGGCGCCTCGAAGGAGAAGGTGACGGCGGCCTTCAAGATCATCACCGCCGACCCGAACGTGAAGGGCATCCTGGTCAACATCTTCGGCGGGATCATGCGGTGCGACGTGATCGCCGAAGGCGTGATCGCGGCCGTCAAGGACGTCGGCCTCGAAGTGCCGCTGGTGGTCAGGCTCGAAGGCACCAACGTGGCGCTCGGCAAGAAGATCATCAGCGATTCCGGGTTGAACGTCATCCCGGCCGACGATCTCGACGATGCGGCCCAGAAGATCGTCGCGGCCGTCAGGGCCGCGGCCTGAGGCTGCACCCGTTCGAACGCTCAGATAAGGCGCTGGCACGCTGATGCCGGGCGCCGTTGGAGACCAATGAATGTCCGTCCTGATCGACAGCAATACCAAGGTGCTCTGCCAGGGCTTCACCGGCAAGAACGGCACGTTTCATTCGGAACAGGCCATCGCCTATGGAACCCGCATGGTGGGCGGGACCTCGCCCGGCAAGGGTGGCCTCAGCCACCTCGGCCTGCCGGTTTTCGATTCCGTCGCCGAGGCCAAGGCCGCCACGGATGCCGATGCGAGCGTGATCTACGTGCCGCCGCCGGGCGCCGCCGATGCCATCTGCGAGGCGATCGCGGCCGATATCGGCTTGATCGTGTGCATCACGGAGGGCATTCCGGTGCTCGACATGGTCAAGGTCAAGCGGGCCTTGTCGGGATCGCGCTCGCGCCTGATCGGACCCAATTGCCCCGGCGTGATGACGGCCGGCGAGTGCAAGATCGGCATCATGCCGGGCAACATCTTCAAGCCGGGTTCGGTCGGGATCGTGTCGCGTTCGGGCACCCTCACCTACGAAGCGGTGTTCCAGACCACCCGCGAAGGGCCTCGGCCAGACCACCGCGGTCGGCATCGGGGGCGACCCGGTGAAGGGCACCGAGTTCATCGACGTACTGGAACTGTTCCTGGCCGATCCGAAGACCGAATCCATCGTCATGATCGGCGAGATCGGCGGCTCCGCCGAGGAAGATGCGGCGCAGTTCCTGGCCGACGAAGCCAAGCGCGGGCGCAAGAAGCCGACCGTCGGCTTCATCGCAGGGCGCACGGCGCCTCCCGGGCGCCGCATGGGCCATGCCGGGGCGATCATCTCGGGCGGCAAAGGTGACGCCGAGAGCAAGATCGCTGCCATGCAGGCGGCTGGGATCACGGTTTCGCCTTCGCCGGCCCGCCTCGGAAAAACCTTGGTGGACGTGTTGAAGGGCTAACGGGAGCCGGCCGGCCGGAAAATTCGGTTTCAACCTTATTTTCATGGCTGTAGGTCACCATATCTGAGACGAAAATCGGCGTCGGCCTCGCTTGTTTTTGCGGCCGGCTCAGGACACCTTTCTCATGTCACAACGGGACGACCGAGCGCTTCGCGGAACGAGTTTTCTTTCCGGCGTCGATGCCAGCTACATCGAGTTTCTGCAGGCTCAGTACGAGGCCGATCCTGCAAGTGTCGATGGCGAATGGCGGGCGTTTTTCGAAGGCTTCGACGACGATCCTTCGACGGTGGCGAAAAATGCCACCGGTGCGTCCTGGAAGCGGCCCGGGTGGCCGCAGGTCGCCAACGGCGAGATCGTCGCCGCTCTCGACGGCAATTGGGGCACCACGGAAGCCGCGATCGGCAAGGCCATCAAGGCCAAGGCCGAACCGCGGGGCGGCATCTCCGAACAGCAATTGCAGCAGGCGACGCGCGACAGCGTTCGCGCCCTGATGATGATCCGCGCATTCCGCATGCGCGGACATCTGCATGCCAACCTCGATCCGCTCGAGCTCGAGCCGGGCCGCGACCACGAGGAACTCAGCCCGCAGACCTACGGCTTCACCGAAGCCGATTACGACCGTCCGATCTTCATCGACAATGTTCTCGGCCTCGAATACGCGACCGTCCGCGAGATGCTCGCCTTGCTGCGCCGGACCTATTGTTCGACGATCGGCTTCGAATTCATGCACATGTCGGATCCCGACGAAAAGCAATGGATGCAGGTCCGCATCGAGGGTCCCGACAAGGAGATCTATTTCACCAATGAGGGAAGGCGCGCGATCCTGAACAAGCTGGTCGAAGCCGAAGGCTTCGAGAAGTTCCTGGACGTGCGTTATACCGGCACCAAGCGGTTCGGCCTCGACGGAGGCGAATCGATGATTCCTGCACTGGAGCAGATCATCAAGCGGGGTGGCGCCCTCGGCGTGTCCGAAATCGTGCTCGGCATGGCGCATCGCGGCAGGCTGAACGTGCTCAGCCAGGTCATGGGCAAGCCGCACCGCGCGATCTTCAACGAATTCAAGGGCGGCTCGTCCTCGCCGAGCGATGTCGAAGGCTCGGGCGACGTCAAGTACCACCTCGGAGCTTCGTCGGATCGCGAGTTCGACGGCAATAAGGTCCACCTCTCGCTGACCGCCAATCCCTCGCATCTCGAGATCGTCGATCCCGTGGTGCTGGGCAAGGTGCGGGCCAAGCAGGACCAGCTGTCCGATACGATCGACCGGACCAAGGTGCTGCCATTGCTGATCCACGGCGACGCGGCCTTTGCGGGCCAGGGCGTCATCGCCGAATGTTTCGGCCTGTCTGGCCTCAAGGGCCACCGGACGGGCGGCTCGATCCATTTCATCGTCAATAACCAGATCGGCTTCACCACCTATCCGCGCTATTCGCGCTCCTCGCCGTACCCCTCCGATACGGCGAAGATGATCGGGGCGCCGATTTTCCACGTCAACGGCGACGATCCGGAGGCGGTGACCTTCGCGGCCAAGGTGGCGATCGAATTCCGGCAACGCTTCCACAAGCCTGTCGTGATCGACATGTTCTGCTATCGGCGCTTCGGTCACAACGAAGGGGACGAGCCGAGCTTCACCCAGCCGTTGATGTATCGGAAGATCAGGTCGCATCCGACGACGCTCGAGATCTATTCCAAGCAGTTGATCGACGAGGGCGTGGTCACCCAGGCCGAGGTCGACGAGTTCAAGGCGGACTGGCGCAAGCGGCTGGACGAGGAATTCGAGGCGGGAACAGCCTACAAGCCCAACAAGGCGGACTGGCTCGATGGCCGCTGGTCCGGCCTTCGTCCCGCATGCGAGGACGACGATCGGCGCGGAGAGACCGGGGTCGCGGCCGACAAGCTGGTCGACATCGGCCAGAAGATCACGAAGATTCCCGACGGCTTCCAGGTGCACAAGACGATCGGCCGTTTTCTGGAAAACCGCCGGACCATGATCGAGACCGGCGCTGGCATTGACTGGGCCACCGCTGAATCGCTCGCCATCGGCTCACTGCTGGACGAAGGTTACCCGGTGCGCTTGTCGGGCCAGGATTCCGAGCGGGGCACGTTTTCCCAACGCCATTCGGTGCTGATCGACCAGGAGACCGAGGCGCGCTACGTGCCGCTGAACAACATCCGCGACGACCAGGCCCGCTACGAAGTCATCAATTCGATGCTGTCGGAGGAAGCCGTGCTCGGCTTCGAATACGGCTATTCGCTGAGCGAGCCGAACTCGCTGGTGATGTGGGAAGCGCAGTTCGGCGATTTTTCGAACGGCGCGCAGGTCGTTTTCGACCAGTTCGTGTCGGCGGGCGAACGCAAGTGGCTGCGACTCTCGGGGCTGGTGTGCCTCTTGCCGCACGGCTACGAAGGCCAAGGCCCCGAGCATTCCTCGGCCCGTCTCGAGCGTTTCCTGCAGATGTGCGCCGAAGACAACATGCAGGTGGCCAATGTCACCACCCCGGCCAATTATTTTCACATCCTGCGCCGGCAGTTGAAGCGGACCATCCGCAAGCCGCTGATCCTGATGACGCCGAAGTCCCTGCTGCGCCACAAGCGGGCGGTGTCCTCGTTGGCCGAAATGCAGGCGGGCTCGTCGTTCCACCGCGTGCTGCGCGACGACGCCGAACGGTTGCAGGCGCAGACCAGCCTGGTCGCCGACGAGAAGGTCCGCCGAGTCGTCCTGTGCTGCGGCAAGGTCTATTATGATCTCTTCGAGGAGCGCGAGAAGCGCGGCATCGACGATGTCTATCTGCTTCGGGTCGAACAGCTCTATCCGTTCCCGCTGAAGACGCTGTGCAACGAGCTGTCGCGCTTCAAGAACGCCGAAGTGGTCTGGTGCCAGGAGGAGCCCAGGAACATGGGCGCCTGGAACTTCGTCGATTCCTATCTCGAATGGGCGTTGGACCAGATCAAGGCGAAGGTGAAACGGCCCCGCTATGTCGGCCGGCCCGCGTCGGCCGCGACCGCGACCGGGCTGATGTCCAAGCATCTGGCCCAGTTGAAGGCGTTCACGGACGACGCGTTCGCGGCCTGAATGCCGCGGGCGACGCGGCCCTCTGCGTACCACCAGCACGACGTTTTCCCTGTCCCGACTATCGACACGCCCTGTCGGGGCGGGATAATTCTGGGCGCGAGCTCAAACAAGGCGCGACAGCATGGCTACCGAGATCCGCGTTCCCACCCTTGGCGAGTCGGTCAGCGAAGCCACGATTGGCCGCTGGTTCAAGAAGCCGGGCGAGACCGTGAAGGCGGATGAGCCCCTGGTCGAACTCGAAACCGACAAGGTGACCCTGGAAGTGAACGCGCCTGCGGCCGGTGTCTTGTCCGAGATCGCCGCGAACGACGGCGACACCGTCGGGGTCGGGGCGTTGCTGGGCCAGATCGACTCGGCCACCAAGGCCGCAGCCAAGACGAATTCGGGCGCCAAGACCGAGGCTAAGTCCGGCGCGGCGCCGCAGGCCAGGCCGGCCCCACAGCCCAAAGCGGCCGAGCAGCCTTCCAAGGAGGCCCGCCCGGGGCCTGGCGCCACAACCGACATAAAGGTGCCGACGCTTGGAGAGTCGGTCAGCGAAGCGACCGTGGGCCGCTGGTTCAAGGCGGCCGGCGAGGCTGTCAAGGCCGACGAGCCGCTGCTCGAGCTGGAAACCGACAAGGTCACCCTGGAAGTCAACGCCCCGGTTGCCGGGGTGCTGGCCGAAATCGCGGTCAAGGACGGGGCCACCGTGGAACCGGGCGCGGTTCTGGGCAGCATCTCGGCCGGAAGTGCCGAAACGGACGGCAGGTCCCCGCCTGATAGAATCCGTGGAGAGGCGCCTGCGAAGCTCGCATCGACTGCCATGCCGCCCGCCCCTTCCGCCGCAAAGCTCGCCACCGAACAAAGGGTCGACCTGTCCACCATCGAGGGCTCGGGCCGGCGCGGCCAGGTGCTGAAAGGCGACGTGCTCCAGGCGGTCGCCCAGGGCCCCGCATCCGCACGGCGCAACGAGGGCACGGAAGTCGCGCCCGCAAGAGAGCAGCCGCAGCCCGCGCCCGTCCAGGCCCGCAGAACACCTCCCCCGGCCGATGATGCGAGCCGGGAAGAGCGCGTGCGCATGACCAAGCTGCGCCAGACGATCGCCCGCCGCCTCAAGGACGCCCAGAACACTGCCGCCATGCTGACGACCTTCAATGAGGTCGACATGTCGGGCGTCATGGCGCTGCGCGCCCGCTACAAGGAGGTCTTCGAAAAGAAGCACGGGGCCAAGCTCGGCTTCATGGGTCTGTTCGTGAAGGCTTGCGTCGGCGCCCTCAAGGAACTGCCCGCCGTCAATGCCGAGATCGACGGAATGGATCTCGTCTACAAGAACTACTACCACGTCGGCATCGCTGTCGGCACCGACAAGGGCCTCGTGGTTCCCGTCGTGCGCAACGCGGACCTCCTCGGATTGGCCGAGATCGAGAAGACCATCGCGGATTTCGGCAAGCGGGCCCGGGACGGCCAGCTCAAGATCGACGAAATGCAGGGCGGCACCTTCACGATCACCAATGGCGGGATCTATGGGTCCCTCATGTCCACCCCGATCCTTAACGCCCCGCAATCGGGCATCCTCGGCATGCACAAGATCCAGGACCGGCCGGTCGTGGTAGGCGGCAAGGTTGAGATCCGTCCCATGATGTATCTGGCGCTGTCCTATGATCATCGCGTTGTGGATGGCCGCGAGGCCGTGACCTTCCTCGTACGGGTCAAGGATGCGCTCGAAGACCCGGCCCGGTTGATGCTCGACGTTTAGCGGCGTCGCGCTATCCAAGCGCAAGGCAATCACGGCCATACCTTAAAAATCCGCCCGATCTTGCGGCCAGCAAAAACTGACTCAGCATCCGATTGTTCAGGCTGAGACCCGACACCGCCAGTCAACTTGGCAGCGTGCCGAGCTTCCCGGCCTAGTTAGGCGTGGTAGGCGAAAGTTCTTCCCCTCGAGGTTCGCCGCGATATTGAGTCCTATAGTATCCTGTCGCCGATTCTAGGCCGGCTCGCGCGGTCGCGATCGCAGGAATAGGGCCGAGCGCTCTCCCTCATTCAAATCCGAGCAGGTGCTCGACTGTCGAGCAGATCTTTGCCGCGTCGATGTTCCTGATGCTGCTCCGGTCCGGGCCGGCACGATGGCGCGGGTCCATTTGACAGGCGCCCGATTTCGCCACGAATATGCCGGGACAAGACTGGAACGCGCGTCGAAGCTGCGGCCCAGGCAAAAAACCAAAGCAGGGACGGCAGCACATGAGCGAGTTCGACTATCTAACGCACCTGCATGCAGCAGGGCGGCTCTCCCGCCGAGACTTCATGGGCCGCGCCTTGGCTCTCGGCGCCTCAACCCCGTTGCTCGCCAGCCTTCTCGCCACCGCGGACGCCACGGCCGCGGCCGAGCAGGGTAAGCCCGGCGGAACGTTGCGGCTTGGCCTCGGCGGCGGCAGCACGACCGACAGTCTCAATCCTTTGTCGGCCACCAACTCGGTGATGATCGACGTGTTGTTCGGCGTATTCAATGGCTTGGTGGAGAACTCGCCGGACAATCGCCCGGTCCCCGAACTGGCCGAGAAATTCGAGCCGAAGCCCGGCGCCGCCGAATGGATCTTCACCCTGCGCAAGGGCATCCAGTTCCATAACGGCAAGGAATTCGACGCAGACGACGCCGTCTATTCTCTGAACCTGCACCGCGGCGACACCAAGTCCGGCGCGGCCGGCCCCATGAAGGTGATCTCGGACGTCAAGAAGCTCGACAAATACCAGGTTCAGGTTTCCCTCTCCTCCGGCGATGCCGATTTCCCGACCGTCCTGACCGACTACCATGTCATGATGGTGCCGAACGGTTTCACCGATTGGGCCAAGCCGATCGGTACCGGGGCCTTCGTGGTCGACGCGTTCGACCCGGGGGTACGCGTCGCTCTCAAGAAGCCGGGCAAGTACTGGAAAGCCGACCGCGGCTATCTCGACGCGGTCGAATTCAACGTCATCAACGACACCAGCGCCCGCATGAATGCGCTGATCTCCGGCCAGGTCGACGCCATCAACCGCGCAGACCCGAAAACAGTCTCGCGGATCGAGAAAAGCCCAACGCTGGAGATCGTTCGCGCCGCCGGCGGTTGGTATCCGGTCATGGCCATGATGGTCGACCGGGATCCCTATTCCAACCTCGAGCTGCGCCAGGCGCTGAAATATGCGGTCGATCGCGAGCAGATGATCAAGACGCTGTTCAGCGGCTACGGCACGCTCGGCAACGACACCCCGATCCCGCGCAGCGATCCTTATTTCAACTCGCAGATGGCTCAGCTGAAATACGATCCGGAAAAGGCCAAGTTCCACTTCAAGAAGGCCGGGCTCACGGACCCCAAGATCATACTTCAGACCTCCGATGCTGCGTTCAACGGCGCCGTCGACATGGCGACGCTGTTGCAGGCGTCCGCCGGCAAGGCCGACATCCCGGTCCAGGTCAAGAAGGAGCCGGCAGACGGCTATTTCGACAATATCTGGCTCAAGGGCTCGTTCGTGGCGAGCTATTGGGGCGGCCGCCCGGCCGCGACCCAGATGCTCAGCGTCGCCTACAAGAGCGGCGCGCCCTGGAACGAGTCGCACTGGAACAACGACAAGTTCGAAAAGCTTCTCGCGGAGGCCAAGGCGGAAACCGACGAGGCCAAGCGCAAGACAGCAATCTGGGCCATGCAGGAACAACTGCGCGACGAGGGTGGAACCATCATCCCGTGCTTCCGGGATTGGCTCGACGCCCACAACAAGAAGGTCGGAGGACATACGCCGCACAGCGGCTTCGACATGGACAACGGCCGCATCGCCGAAAAAGCCTTCATGAAAGCCTGATGCCTTGCTGAAGCTGATCGCCCAGCGCTTCGCCCTCGGGCTCTTGACGCTCTTCGCAGCCTCCGTGCTCATCTTTGCGGGCACGGAGATCCTGCCGGGCGATCTTGCTTCCGCGATTCTGCAGAACAACGCGACGCCCGAGTCGCTCGCCGCCATGCGCAAGGAACTCGGGCTCGAGCGCCCGGCCTATGTGCGTTACGGGGAATGGCTCGGCGGCGTTGCTCATGGGGACCTCGGCCGCTCGCTCGCCAACAATCGAGATGTTGCGGACGAGATCGCGCCGCGGCTGAAGAACACGCTGTTTCTGGCGCTCTATGCGGCCATCATCTCGATTCCGCTGGCGGTCGCCCTGGGTCTCCTGGCTGCCATCCGGCAAGGCGGCATCTATGATCGACTGGTCAACGTCATCACGTTGATGACGATTTCCGTGCCCGAATATTTCCTCGCCTATGTGCTGGTGAAATATCTTGCCGTGGGATTGGGGTGGTTTCCCTCGCTGGCCAACGTCACCAGCAATACCGGGTTCTTCGACCGGCTGAACCTGACCTTCCTGGCCATGCTGACGCTGGTGCTGGTCATCGTGGCCTACATGATGCGCATGACCCGCGCCTCGGTGCTGTCGGTCATGTCCAGTCCGTACATCGAGATGGCGTTGCTCAAGGGCATCCCGAAGTGGCGCGTGGTCTCGCAGCACGCCTTCCCCAACGCCCTGGCGCCCATCATCAACGTGATTGCGCTGAACCTCGCTTATCTGGTGACGGGCGTCGTCGTGGTCGAAGCGGTCTTCGTCTATCCCGGGCTCGGGCAACTCATGGTCGACGCCGTGTCGAAACACGACGTGCCGGTGGTCCAGGCGTGCGGGCTGATCTTCGCGGCCGCCTTCATCCTTCTGAACATGACGGCCGACATCCTGGCCATCATGAGCAACCCTCGCCTCCGGCATCCGCGATGACCGGGGTCGGGAACGCCGCAGCCGAGGGTGGGAAGGGTGCCATTCGCCAAGGGACGCGAGGCCACATGCGGTTGTTCGGCTACAAGCTCAGCGTCACCGCCGTCATCGGCATCGTCATCATCGTCTTGAACGTCGCCGCTGCTCTGCTGGCGCCCCTGATCGCGCCGCATGGACAGGCCGACATCGTCGGCGATGCCTGGGCCGATCCGAGCTCGCAGTTCTGGCTCGGGCTCGACAATCTCGGCCGCGACATCGTCAGCCGCCTGCTCTACGGCGCCCGCCTGTCGATCGGCCTCTCGGCCCTCATCACCGGGCTGGCCTTCTTCGTCGGTATCGTGGGCGGCTTCACGGCCGCCACGCTCGGCGGCTGGGTCGACATGCTCCTGTCGCGGATCGTCGACCTGCTGCTGTCGATGCCGATCCTGATCTCGGCCTTCATGGTCCTGTCGGTGCTCGGCACCGACCTGCCCGTGCTGGTCGGCACGATCGCTCTGCTCAATTCGACTCTCGTGTTCCGGCTTGCGCGCGCGGTGGCGATGAACATCACGGCTCTCGAATTCGTCGAGGCCGCCAAGGTGCGCGGCGAAGGCCTGTGGTGGATCATCAGCCGGGAGATCCTGCCCAACGCCGTGCCGCCGCTGGTGGCCGAATTCGGCCTGCGGTTCTGCTTCACCTTCCTGCTGATCGCGGCTCTGAGCTTCCTCGGCCTCGGCATCCAGCCGCCCCTGGCGGACTGGGGCAGCATGGTCAAGGACTACCGCGACATGATCAACCTCGACTCGCCCGCACCGCTCTATCCGGCCGGCGCGATCGCGCTGCTGACCATCGGTATCAACTTCGTGGTCGATTGGATGCTGTCGATCCATTCCAAGGCCCATGGAGAAGGCGCATGAGCACGGAGCGCCGCGGCGAAGAGATCCTCAACGTCGACAAGCTGAGGATCGAGGCGCGATCCGAACGCGGCAATTCCGTCCTGGTGGACGATGTCTCGTTCACGCTCAAGCGCGGCGAGGTGCTGGGGCTGATCGGCGAGTCGGGTGCCGGCAAGTCGACGATCGGCCTTTCGACGCTGGGCTACACCCGCTCGGGGTGCTTTCTGACTGGCGGATCCATCATCTTCGAGGGGCGCGACATCCGCACCATGTCGCCCACCGAGCGTCGCGACCTGCGGGGCCATGGCGTGGCCTATATCGCGCAAAGCGCGGCCGCGTCGTTCAACCCGTCCATGACCATCATGGACCAGGTCTGCGAGGTGGCGGTTCGCCAGGGACTGATGAGTTCGACCGAAGCCCGGACGACGGCGGTCAGCCTCTTCAAGGAACTCGATCTGCCCAACCCCGATACGTTCGGCGACCGCTACCCGCACCAGGTTTCGGGCGGGCAATTGCAGCGCGCCATGGCCGCCATGGCCATGGCCGCGAAGCCCGACCTCCTGGTCTTCGACGAGCCGACGACCGCGCTCGACGTCACCACCCAGGTGGAAGTGCTGGCGGCTTTCAAGAAGCTGATCCGGGAGCACGGCACCGCGGCGCTCTACATCACGCACGATCTCGCGGTGGTGGCGCAGATCGCGGACAGCATCATGGTGCTGCGCTACGGCCGAATGATCGAGCTCGGGGCCGCGGCGCAGGTGCTCTATGCCCCGAAGGAGGATTATACGCGCAGGCTGGTCGCCGAACGCACCTTCGGCCACACGACCACCCCGGCCGACCAGGCCAACGAGCTTCCGCTTCTGGCGGTCGAGCACGTCAGCGCGAGCTATTCCAAGTTCGCCAACGTCATCAAGGACGTCAGCCTGCAGGTCTGGCGCGGCGACACGCTGGCGGTCGTGGGTGAATCCGGATCGGGCAAAAGCACGCTCGCCAGGGTCATCATCGGCCTCTTGCCGCGCAGCAAGGGCGACGTGCGCTTCGCTGGCCGCTCGCTTCCGGCAAAACTCGCCGACCGCTCGAAGGAAGAGCTGCGCCGCGTCCAGATGATCTACCAGATCCCGGACGTGGCACTCAATCCGCGACAAACCTTACTCGACATCATCGGCCGTCCGGTGCGGTTCTACTTCAAGCGGTCGCCCGAGCAGGTGCGCGACCGCGTCGCCGAGCTGCTGCGGCTCATCGACCTGCCGGAAAGCTTCATCACCCGCTATCCGACCGAACTCTCCGGCGGGCAGAAGCAGCGCGTCTCGATCGCACGGGCCCTCGCGGCCGAGCCGGATCTCATCATCTGCGACGAGGTCACCTCAGCGCTCGACCAGCTCGTCGGCGAAGAGATCCTGCGGCTCCTGAAGCGGCTGCAGGACGAGCTCGGCGTCGCCTACCTGTTCATCACCCACGATCTCGGCACGGTGAAGCGCATCGCCAACAAGGTCGCGGTGATGCTCAAGGGCGAGCTTGTCGCATCCGGGCAGACCTCTGACGTGTTCGCGCCGCCTTACCATCCCTACACCGAGCTCCTGCTGTCATCCGTGCCGCAGATGCGCGCCGATTGGCTCGATGAGGTTCTGGCGCGGCGGACCAGCGCGGCCCCCATGCCGGCGCGTTCGGCCGTGTAGGTTCGCGGTTCCGGCCGAACAGAAAAGGGGCGCTTCGCTCAGCCCGCAGGTCAGGGTTTCAGGTGCGGTCGCATCAGTGAAAGGTCGGCCGGGCTCAGCCGGTCGGACGCGGTCGCGGCCTGATGCCAGTAGGGATAGGGCAGCGGCATCTGGCTGACCTTATCAAGGCGGTCGCGTTCCTCCTCTGAAAGCTTGAGCTCGCCGGCACCTAGGTTCTGCTTGAGCTGATCTTCGGTGCGGGCCCCGATGATCACCGAGGCAACGCAAGGCCGCCCGAGCAGCCAAGCCAGGGCCACCTGGGCGGCCGGCACGTTCCTCTCCTGGCCGATCGCGACCAGCACTTCGACGATGTCGTAGAGCTTTTCCTGGTCGTTGATCGGCGGCTCTTTCCATTGCTGCAGAAGCCTGCCCTCCGGCTGCGGCTGGCCGCGCCGATATTTGCCGGACAGCAGGCCGCCCGCGATCGGGCTCCAGACCAGGATGCCGAGGCCCTGGTCCACGCTGATCGGCACGAGCTCGTGTTCGGCCTCGCGGGCCTGCAGCGTGTAGTGAATCTGCTGGCTGACGAAGCGGGGTAGGTGCCGGCTCTCGGCGATCCCCAACGCCTTCATCAGGTGCCAGCCCGAAAAGTTGGACGCGCCGACATACCGCACCTTGCCGGCACGCACGAGGAGATCGAGCGCCTCGAGCGTTTCCTCCAGCGGCGTCAGGCCATCCCATTCGTGCAGCTGGTAAAGGTCGATCCAGTCCGTGCCGAGCCGCTTGAGGCTCGCCTCACAGGCCCGCACGAGATGATGGCGCGACGAGCCGCGGTCGTTCGGGCCCTCGCCCATCGGAAACCGCGCCTTCGTGGCGACGATCAGTCCGTCCCGCTTGCCCGAGATCGCCTGACCGACGATCTCCTCCGACAATCCGTTCGAATAGACGTCTGCGGTGTCGACCAGATTGACCCCTGCATCCATGCATAGGTCCACCATGCGGCGTGCGCCTTGCACGTCCGTCGCGCCGACCTTGCTGAATTGGCCTTTGCCGCCGAACGTCATCGTCCCGAGTGTCAGCACCGACACCTTCAATCCTGAGCGGCCAAGCGTGCGATAATCCATGATGCTCATTCCCTTGTGCGATGCGTCGATTTTGAAGCCCTTGTAGCAGGCAGCGCCGCGATCGTCTGGTTTGTTCGTCCTTGCGGGCACCACCCTTGGGACGGTAGGCTGGGCCGAGTCGTCTCCCGTCCGGATCTCATCCCTTGGCCACACATCGGTTCATGCCTACCCGGTTCCACAACGCGATCGGGAGGGCGGAGGCTGTGCTTCGCGTTGCCGATGGCGACACGATCATCACCCAGACGCTCGATGCGATCGGTTTCGACGAAAACAATCGTCAGCGCGCTCAGCAGCCGAACCCGATGACGGGGCCGTTCCACATCGAAGGCGCCGAGCCGGGTGACGCCTTGTCGGTCCACATCGACCGGATGACGCCGAGCCGCGCGATGGGTTGGACCTACTCGGTGGTGGCGCCCAACGTGGTCGACCCAGGCTTCGTGGCAAAGCTTCCCGAACGGGCGCGAGCCGAATGGGCCATCGACCCGCAGGACGGCACCGTCCGGCTCGCCGAACCGCCGGCCGCGCTTCGAAACTGGCGGATGCCGCTTGCGCCCATGATCGGCTGCTTCGGCGTGGCACCGTCTCTCGGACAAGCGATTTCGACCGCCACCAGCGGACCCAACGGCGGCAACATGGATTACCGCGGCTTTGGGCCGGGCGCGACGGCCTATTTCCCCGTGTCCGAACCGGGCGCGCTGTTCTTTCTCGGCGATGGCCATGCTTGCCAGGGCGACGGCGAAATCGTGGGCACCGGGATCGAGACCTCGTTCGAAATCGAGTTCACGGTGCGGCTCCTGAAGGGAAAGACCATCGGCTGGCCTCGCGGCGAGAACGCCGAACACATCTTCACCGTGGGCAATGCCCGCCCGCTCGACCAGGCGCTGCAGCATGCCACCACGGAGATGATCGCGTGGCTCGGCAGTGATTATGGGCTGGATGCGACGGCCGCGAGCCACCTGCTGGGCCAGACGGTCCGCTACGAGGTGGCCAACGTGTTCAACCCAGCCTATTCGGTGGTGTGCCGGATCGCCAAGAAATGGCTCGGTCCGCCGTCCCTCGGGCGGTAGATCAGGCGGGGATGCTATGCCACGCCGGTGTTCGCGACATTGGCGCAGAACACGGCGAATTCAGCCTCGGTCGCATAGGCCTTCTGGGTGCCGCGCCGGGTGATCGAGTTGGCGGCATAGCGCACGGCCTGGCCGAGCGCTCCGACAACATCGCCGGTTTCCACGAAATAGCGCGCGAAACTGCCGATAAAGGCATCCCCCGCCCCCGTGGTATCGACGGGAACCACCGAGACCGGCGCGATGCGCCTGGCACCCTCGGCGGTGACCAGTAGCGCCCCCCGGGCCCCCATGGTGACGATGACGGTCCCGATCCCCTTGGCGATCAGGCTGGCGGCCGCGGCCTCGACCTGCGGATCGGTTTCAACCGGCATGCCGGACAGGATGGCAAGTTCGGTCTCGTTCGGGACCAGGAACGAGGCATGACCGATCTTGGCGGGATCGAGGTCCGCGACCGCCGGAGCCGGGTTAAGCAGCGTCTTGATGCCGTGCCGCTTGCCGAACGCAATGGCCGCATAGACCGTCTCGACCGGCACTTCGAGCTGCAGCAGGATCAGGTTGCAGGTCTTGAGGTCCTCGGCGGCGCGCTCGATATCGGCCGCCGAAAGGTCGTTGTTGGCGCCCTTTCACGATGAGGATCGAGTTTTCGCCGCGTCGGATCGACCATGATCGGGGCGACTCCGCTCGACATGCCGGGCACGCGCACGACGTGGCGCGTATTGACCCCCGCGCTCTCGAGGTTGCGGATGGTGTTGTCCGCGAACATGTCGTCGCCGACCTTGGTGACCATGATCACCTCGGCGCCGAGTCTGGCCGCCGCGACCGCCTGGTTGGCGCCCTTGCCGCCATGCCCCATCTCGAAGCTCGGCGCCTCCAGGGTTTCGCCCTTGGCCGGCATGCGCGTCACATAGGTGACGAGATCGACCATGTTGCTGCCGATCACGGCGATGCGGCCCTTCATTATGCTGTCTCCCCTGCCCTTTGGGCCTCGATGGCTCGGGCCTGCCCGGCCGCGTGATCGCGATCCACATAGCCGAGCCGGGTCGTGAACGACACCCTGCCCCGGCCTTCGAGCGTGCGGACGTTGCCTTTGCGCTTCTCGGCCAAGAAGCCCTCCGGCTCGCAGGTGGCCGGCATGGCGAAGGCCGCAACGCGCTGGTCGCTGTTCGACAGAACCCAGCGGATCGTGTGCGGCAGGGCAACGGGATCGTAGGCGATCGTGAAGCCGTCACCCTCCGGGCGCAGCATCATGAAATGGGCAAGGCCGTCGGGGCCGGGCCGCAGGTTCTTGATGTAGAACACTTGCTCGGGGGCGTAGCGATGCGGCTCGCTCAGCACCTCCATGCGGCGCGGGTCGGCGGCGAGTTCCCCGAGCAGCACGCGATAATCCTCGGTCGGCACCACATGGGCGGGAATGGCGGTCCGCGTGACCACATTCTGCGGCGTGAACGCGACCGGCTGGACGATGCGGCCCCCCTCCGCAAAGGCGAAGTTCACGTGGCAGAGATACATCAGGTCCATCGGAGCGGCGGAGAGGTTTTCGGCCTCCATGACGATAACGAAGCTGGTGGCGTCGGGACGCAGCACGACGCGCGGCGTCGCCCTATAACGGGCCCCGAACCCCATGGCATATTCGTAAGCGCCCGTGACCGCTATCCAGGGGCCATCGGCGTCCGCTGCCGCAGGCCAGGCCCGCGCTGGTCATCGGAGCGCACGGCATCTCGCCGTGCAGGGCGTGGGTGTCCTGCGCGCTCGGCACCCCGTTGCGCAACAGCCCGGCATGGTAGGCAAGGCACCCATAGGTCTCGACGATGGTCTTGGCCGGGCGCGGCGCGTCGAACATGCTCTGCATGGCGAGTTGCACGCCATCGAACGCTGCGCTCCAGACGATCTGGCCCAGGTAGGGCAGCACGATCACTTCGCCGCGGGCGTTGCGGAGGCGGATTGCCTCGACCCCGGTGTCGTAGCGGAAGAGGCTGGCCTCCAGCCCCGCGAAACGTGAGGGCGACACGCTCCTTGTCGGAGAAGAAGGCCGGCCGAAGCTGAAAATCCGCGGTCTGACCGGTCTCGCCCTGCATCAAATATCCTCCCCGGCGGAACCTTCTCGACCGGCCCCGCGTTGATCTGAGGCCGGACGATGGTCGCTTAGGGCGGCATGGTATCGTGCGCAATGGCGGGCCGCAACGATCAGCGCGGCGTCTGCGGCGCTGCGTTGCCGCGATCAGGATCGGCGCGTAACCACGGCGAGGCGCTTGATCTCGCCGTTCATGTAGGCCTGCAGGAAGGCATTGTAATCCTTGAACGACACGCAGCCGTTCGAGTCTCCGTTCGGCCCGAGCATGTAGGTGTGGGCCAGAAGGCCGTTGCGCCCGAAGGTGCTGCCGCCGCCGATCGGGTTCAAGCGCAGGGCCTGCACGCCGTGAAACAGCGCTTCGCGGGGTTGCAAGTCGTAGAGTGCGGGCGGCGTCGCGCCGCGATCGCGCATGGTCACGGAACGCGGATCGTCCAGCCTCGGGCCGAGCCCCGAATGGGCTTCCAGTCTTGCGCCGTTCGGCATGTAAACCGTATGGGCCTCGATATCATAGACGGCGGTATAGCGGTCGTACGGGACCGCCGGGCCCGGCGCCATGGCGCGAGAGCGGCCGAAGAGACCATCCTCCGGTGTGGCATAGGCGAGCGCGGGCCCACCCGACTGCGGCATGCCGAACAGCTTTTCGATGAAATTGCGATTGTCGCCAGGTGCCGCCGTAGGCGCGGCCGGCCGGAACTGGGCAACGCGACGGCCGAAGGTCCGCACCGGGCCCGGGGGCGGGCGGAGTTCAGTGGGCCGCGGCGCGGGTAGCGGGACCGCTTCGGCAAGCTTGGGGTCGAGCACCGGTGGCAAGGGGACCGGCGCGACGCCGGCCGGTTCCGCCGCGGTGACCGCTGCAGGCGCAGGGGTTGGCGCTGGCAGTGGCGCTGGCGCAACATCGTGCATTTGCGCCAGAACGACGGGCGGCGCCTTCGGTGTGGTGTCGTTTGCTTCCGCGCGTTCCTCGCGCGGGGTCGGCGCGGTGTCGTTGCGCTCGGCGAGATCGACGGGGCGCCGCAGGCCTGGTCGAGGCGAAGTCGCGTCCCAGCAAGTCGGATTGGCCGAAGGTGCCCGTGACACCCGAGGAGAAGGACGGATTGAGCAACACCCCGTAGGGACTCGCGGCGACGGTCACTTCGGGGGTGGGCGCAGGTGCCTCGACCTGGGTAGATGCCACGACCTCGGGGGTCGGCGCCTTGTCGAGATTGGGGGCCGTGGAGGCGCCCGCGTCGGCCAGGTCGGGACCTGAAGCAGCGCTGAAGCGCGCGTCCAGCACAAAGGCGCCCGCCGTCAGGCCAAACGCCAACGCGACCGCGCCAACCAAGGTGGAACCGGAGACACGCCGCCAGGAACGATCGGGGTCGTAGAGGCTGACCTCGAGGGGGCTTTCGGCCACGTATGTCATCCGCCTCGCTTTCCCAGTGCAACTGTCCCGGCATCGACCGGTCAGTTCCGACCTGGATGCCCATAACCGACGTTTTGTACGTTCGATCAAGCTTTCATTGAGGCTGAATTTGGTTAATGGGCCCTTATGGGAGGGCGCAGCGCAAAAAACTTACCTTTCCGGGACGGGTTCGCCCCGACACTAAAGCACTTGCTTTACTGATGCGGCCCAGATACTAAAGCGCATGCCTAACCATTATCCCGTGCTTGACCACATGTTCCAGGCCCTGGCGGACCCGACCCGCCGGGCCATGGTGGAACGGCTGTCGCGCGGGCCGGCCTCGGTCAGCGACTTGGCGCGGCCCCTGGCCATGTCACTGCCGGCCGTGATGCAGCATCTGGCCATGCTGGAGACGTCCGGGCTGGTGCGCTCGCAAAAGATCGGGCGCGTCAGGACCTGCCGCATCGAACCCGAAGCGCTGAGCCTGGCCGAACAATGGATCAACGCCCGGCGCACGGAATGGGAGCGAAGGCTCGACCGGCTGGGCGATTATTTGGCGGAACAGCAAAGGGAAGGAGAAAACGATGTCTCAGGCACGTGAACGCGGCAGCAATCCCGAGCCGCTGGTGATTTCCCGTGTGTTCGATGCCCCGCGCGCCCTGGTGTTCCGGGCATGGAGCAGCGCCGAACACATCAAGCGCTGGTTCAGCCCGGAGACTTACACGGTGCCCGAAGCGACCGTCGATTTCCGGCCCGGCGGCACCTGCGACATCTGCATGCGCTCGCCTGATGGCCAGGACTTCTGGTCGCGCGGCCATTTCATCGAGGTTTTCCCGCCCGAGCGCCTGGTGCTCACCTTCACGGTCGGAGATGTGGGCGCTCCGAAGTTCACGGCCCATACCACCGTCACGTTCGAGGAGGTGGGGGCGAAAACCCGCATGAATGTGCGCCAGGCCTACGAGATCTATGACCCGAACTTCATGGCCGCGGTGCAAGGCGCGCCCGAGGGATGGCGGACCACCCTCGACAAGCTGGAAGCGGAGGTGGCGCGCATGCGCGCCGCGAGAGAGCCGCTCGGTGGTGCACGCGATGTTTTCTCTGGAGCGCACCTACCTGGCTCCGCCGGCGCGCGTTTTCCATGCGCTAGCCGACCCGGACGCGAAGGCCCGCTGGTTCTCGGGCGGCAGCGGCTACACGGTGCTCGAGCGGCACATGGATGTCCGCCCCGGCGGGCGCGAGCGCGTGCAGGGGCGTTGGGCCAGCGGCACGATCTCGACCTTCGATGCCACCTACCACGATGTCGTGCCGGACCAGCGGCTCGTTTATGCCTACGAGATGCACCAGGACGATCGAAAGATCTCCGTCTCGCTGGCGACCGTGGAGCTCAAGCCGGCCGGTACGGGAACCCGGATCGTGATCACCGAACAGGGCGCCTTCCTGGACGGCTACGACGACGCCGGCTCGCGCGAAAAAGGCACCGGCTTTCTGCTCGACCGGCTCGGCGCGAGTTTATAGGGGCGAACCATGTCCTCGCTTCGCATGGTGCGCCGTATCGGTGCTCCGCGCGGCGCCGTCTACCGCGCCCTGACCGACGCGGCCGCGGTGGCGCGATGGATGGTGCCGGACGGCATGACCAGTTGCGTCCACACGTTCGAACCGCGCGTCGGCGGCGCGTTCCGGATCTCGCTGACCTACGAATCCGCGACCGGGACCGGCAAGACGAGCCCGCACACCGACACCTACCACGGCCGCTTCGTCGCGCTCGTGCCGGGCGAGCGGGTGGTCGAAGAGATGGAGTTCGAAACGGCCGACGACAGCATGCGCGGGACAATGATCGTGAGCTTCGCGCTGCGCGACGCGGAGGGCGGCACGGACCTGTTCGCCGAACACGAGAACGTGCCGCCGGGTATCTTGCCCGCGCGACAATGAAACCGGCTGGCGCATGGCGCTCGACAAGCTGGCAGCCCTCGTCGAAGCGGGCCGGAGCCAGGCACCCTGACGCAGGCGGGCAGAGGCCGGGTTACTCGGTCCCGCCGGGCACGATCTCGAGTGCGCTTGTCAGGTCGCCGAGCGGGGGTTGGTTGTTCGACGCTACCGCCCTGTCCCGCTCGGCGATGCCCCGCAACGTGGGTAGTTCGAACCGACGCGTTATGAAGCGCAGGATCGAGGTCGTATCCATCGGCGTGTGGTCGACGAAGCCCTGTCGGGCGAACGGCGACACGATGATTGCGGGAATCCGGGTTCCCGGCCCCCACCGGTCGGCTTTCGGCGGGGCCACATGGTCCCAGATGCCGCCGTTTTCGTCATAGGTGACCACCACGAGCATATGCGGCCATTGGGGACTGTTCTCGAGGTGGCTGACCACATCGGCGATATGCCGGTCGCCGGCCTGGATGTCCGCATAGCCGGAGTGTTCGTTCAGATTGCCTTGCGGCTTGTAGAAGGACACCTGCGGCAGGGTGCCCCGATCGATCGCCTTGATGAACTCGACGCCGCCAAGGCCCCCGTCGCGGATGTGCTCGGCCCGGGCCGGCGTTCCGGGCGCGAAGTTGAGGAAGTAGTTGTAGGGCTGGTGGTGGTACTGGAAGTTCGGCGTCGGAATCTCGTTGCGATGGTCGAGGGCATCCTGCCAGGCGCCGGCGTACCAGGCCCAAGTGACGCGCTTCAGGCTGAGGAGATCGCCGATGGTCGGTTCGGTCTGGGGCGGCAGGGTGGTGGACTTGGCGGGATCGGCCAGGGCCGGATCGCCGCCGGGCGCCGGCGCATTGGCGCTCGGCTGGTAGGGCGGCTGCATCGTGTTGACCGCATGAAAATCCGGCGTGAGATTGCCGTCGCTCACGAACTTCGGGATGCCCTCGAGCGCGGAGGCCGGGGAAGCTTCGGCCGCCTTGAGCGTCACCCCGTCTGGCTCGACGGCGGCGATCGAGGGCTTGGACGGAGATCGATCCGCATCAGGGTAGAGGGGCGCGCAGGCGCAGGCGATCCACATGTGGTTGAAGAACGAACCCCCGAAACCGCCCATGAAGAAATCGTCGGCCAGCGTGTAGCGGCGCGCGACCTGCCACATCGCCATCTGCGACCCGTCCCAACGGCCCATGACCATGGCGCCCGAATCCGCGTAGGCGACGAACTTGTCGTTGCGGCCGCCGTCGATCTGCATCTGGTTCTGGTAGAAGCGGTGCCAAAGATCGTGGGTGACGGTACCGAGCGGCAGGTTGAACCCCATCGGGTCGTCGACCAGGAACGGCCGATTGGGCAGGTGCTCGGTCTGCGCCTGCGTAACGGCGGGGGTCACGCCCTTGGCAGTCAGCCCGTCCCAGACCGGGGGTAGTTCTTTCAGCACCGAGCCGTCGCGGTCGCGCTGGAGTTCGGCCGTCGGGGACGCGTTCCCGACCCCGTTCGCGCCCGGAAAGGCCCCGTAAAGATTATCGAAGCTTCGATTCTCGGCGTAGATGACGACCACGGTTTCGATATCGTTGATCGAACGGGCCGTTGCGGGACCCTGATCGGCCGCGCGTGCGTGGCCATGAAGGCCGAGCGCGGTGACTGCCGCCGCCGTCGCCAACATCTTCGAAGACGCTCTCATGATTCCTCCAGGCGCAAGCGGCGCCGCTGCCACGCGGCCCCGCGCCCCGGCCGGGATTAGACCCAAGCGATGTCGAATTTGCAACGCGTGCCCGACAGGATAACATTTGTCGCAGGGCGGAGAGGCCAGCATGCGGGTGCTACTCATCGGCTATGATCCAAAGGCGGTCGATTTCTCGGACCCCGGGCTGCCGCCCGGCCTCGACGCAGCAAAGATCCAGGCTGGTATCGACCTCGCGATGCAGCAGATGAAAGACCGGGGCTGGCAGGCCGACCATTGCTTGGTCCGCCCCGACCAAGAGGCCGGCCCGACCATCGAGCGCCAACTCCGCTCCGCGACCTATGATTGCGTGGTGATCGGGGGCGGGGTCCGGCTGTCGCAGCGCTACCTCGAAATTTTCGAGGTGATCATCAACGCCATCCACAAGGCAGCCCCCGCCGCCGCCATCGCGTTCAATACCCGGCCTGAAGACAGCGCCGAGGCCGTCGAGCGATGGGTGCCTAAAGGGTAACGGGTGGCGTTCCGTGCCAATGCGAGCGGAGCGAAGCAATCCAGAATCGCGACAGCCCAGACCTTCTCCCGCAAGGGCAGAAGGACGTGCGCTACCCCCGCCCGTACCCTCCCCCTGTTGGAGTCCGCACGATAACGGCATCGCCAGGCCCCACCGCGGTCTGGTCGGCGCCTTCCAGTTCCTCGAGCCGGCCGTCGGCGCGACGGATATGGGTCGCCCCAAGCTGGCCCGGTTCGCCGCCGAACAGGCCGTGCGGATGCACGGTTCGGTGCGAGGACAGGATGGCGCACTCCATCGGCTCGAGGAACCGGATGGTCCGCTCGGTGCCTGCGCCGGCACTCCAGCGCCCCTTCCCGCCCGAACCGGGCCGGATGTGGAAATCCTCCAGCACCACCGGGAAGCGCATCTCGAGCACCTCGGGGTCGGTGAGGCGCGAATTCGTCATATGGGTGTGCACGGCGTCGGTGCCGTCGAACCCCGTGCCGTCGTTCAGCACCCCGGCCGGCGCGCCGGAACATATCGTCTCGTAATATTGGTATTGCGCGTTCCCGAAGGTGAGATTGTTCATCGACCCCTGCGCGGCAGCCAGCGCCCCGAGCGCCCCGAACAGGGCATTGGTGACGTGCTGGCTGGTCTCGACATTGCCGGCCACCACGGCGCGGGGATATTGGGGGGCAAGCATCGAGCCTTCGGGAATGACGATGTCGATCGGCTCGAGGCAGCCGGCGTTCATGGGGATGTTGCCCTCCACCATCACCCGGAAGCAATACAGCACGGCCGCCCGGGTCACCGGCGCCGGGGCATTGAAGTTGTTGGGCTGGGCCGGGCTGGTACCCGAAAAATCCACCCGAGCCCGGCGCTGCGCCTCGTCGACGCTGATCTTCACCCGGATCACCGCACCTTGGTCGGTGGACACCTCGAATTCCGAGTCCCTCAGGCCCTCGATCACCCGCCGGACCGATTCCGCCGCGTTATCCCGCACGTGGCCCATATAGGCCTGCACCACCGCGTGGCCGAACTCGCGCACCATTTTGCCGATCTCGTGCACGCCCTTGCCGTTGGCCGCGATCTGGGCCTTGAGGTCGGCCACGTTCTGGGCCGGGTTGCGACAGGGCCAGGGATGATCGGTCAGCAGGTGGATGAGTTCGGCTTCACGGAAGCGGCCGCGGTCGACCAGCTTGAAATTGTCGATCAGCACGCCCTCCTGGTCGACCGTGGTGGCGCGCGGCGTCATCGAACCGGGTGCGGTGCCGCCGACGTCCGCATGGTGGCCGCGGCTCGCCACCCAGAAACGGATCTCCTGCTCGGCCTCGTCGAACACCGGCGTAACCACCGTGATGTCGGGCAGGTGCGTGCCGCCGTTATAGGGGGCGTTCAGCGCATAAACGTCGCCCGGTGCGATGTCGGGATTGAGCCGACGCACGATGTCGACCGAGCGGTCCATCGAGCCAAGATGCACCGGCATGTGCGGTGCGTTGGCCACCAGCGCCCCCGAAGCATCGAAGATCGCGCAGGAAAAATCCAGCCGCTCCTTGATGTTCACCGAATAGGCGGTGTTCTGCAGGGTCAGCCCCATCTGCTCGGCGATCGACATGAAGAGATTGTTGAAAACCTCCAGCAGGATCGGATCGGCGTCCGTGCCCACGGCCTGAAGCTTGGGCCGGGGCGCGACGCGGCGCAGCACGATGTGGTTGCGGTCAGTGATTGCGGCGGCCCAGCCGGGCTCGACCACCACGGTCTGGTTCGGCTCGATGATCAGGGCCGGCCCGGCCACGCGATGGCCCGGGCGCAAAGCCTCGCGCCGCAGGATGCCGGCCTGATGCCAGCCACCGCCTGTGAAGACGGGTCGCGTGTCGCTCGGGGCAGCGTCGGCCTCGATGCACGGGCTCGGCGGCTCGGCGAGAGCGGCCCCGCCGCCCAGGGCTTCGACCTCCAGGGCCTCGATGATCAGCGGCTTGTCGTCGTAGATGAAGCCGAAGCGGACGCGGTGCTCCGCCTCGAAGGCGGCTTTCACAGCCGCGCTGGCGCCGTGCGGCACCGGAATCGGCGTGTCGGTTCCGCCATAGCGCACGTGCAGCCGCGCCGCGACCTCGATCTCGCCGGGCCCGAGCCCCTGCCCCGCAAGTTCGGCACGTGCGTCTTCGGCAAGATCGTTCAGCGTCGCCGCGACCTCGGACTCCGACGCCTGCTCGAGCGGCAGCACCAGGGCGCGGGTGCGGTTGGCCCGGATGTCGGCGAGCCCCATGCCATAGGCCGAAAGGACCCCCGAGAACGGGTGGATGTGCACAATCTCCATGCCGAGCCGGTCGGCGATCGCGCAGGCGTGCTGGCCCCCGGCGCCGCCGAAGCAGGACAGCGCGTAGCGCGTGACATCATAGCCGCGCGCGACCGAGATCTTCTTGATCGCATTGGCCATGTTCTCGACCGCGACCTCGAGAAAGCCCGCCGCCACGGCCTCCGGGGTGCGGCCGAGTCCGGCCGCCAGCGCCTCGAATTTCCGCCGCACGATGTCGGCATCCAGCCGCTGGTCCTGCTGCGGGCCGAAGATGGCGGGAAAATAATCTGGGCGCAGCTTGCCCACCATGACATTGGCGTCGGTAACCGTGAGCGGCCCGCCGCGCCGGTAGCAGGCCGGGCCGGGGTTGGCGCCGGCCGAGTCCGGCCCGACCCGGAAGCGGCCCGCCTCGTAGTGGAGGATCGAGCCGCCGCCCGCCGCCACCGTATGGATGTGCATCATCGGGGCGCGCATGCGCACGCCCGCCACCTCGGTCTCGAACGAGCGCTCGAGCTGCCCGGCGTAGTGCGACACATCGGTCGAGGTGCCGCCCATGTCGAAACCGATGATGCGGTCGAGCCCGGCCATGCGGGCGGTTTCGACCGCGCCAACGACCCCGCCGGCCGGGCCGGACAGGATCGCGTCCTTGCCCTGGAACAGGTCGGCGGCCGTGAGCCCACCCGAGGACATCATGAACATCAGTCGCGGCTCGCCGTGCTGCCCCGATCCCGTGATGCCGAGATCGGCCGCGACGCGCGAAACATAGCGGTTGAGGATCGGGCTGAGATAGGCATCGACCACGGTCGTGTCCCCACGCCCGACCAGCTTGACGAGGCGCGACACCTCGTGGCTCACCGAGACCTGTGGAAACATTTCGCGCGCGATGGCGGCGGCGCGCCGCTCGTGTTCGGGGTATTTCCAGGAATGCATGAACACGATCGCGACGGAGCGATAGCCATCGTCGTGAATCGCCCGGAGCAGGGTCCGGGCTGCGGCTTCGTCAAGGCCCTGCTCGACCGTGCCGTCCGCCAGGACGCGCTCGGCCACCTCCTCGACGCGTCGATAGAGCAGTTCGGGCAGGATGATGTTCTTGGCGAAGATGTCGGGTCGGGCCTGGTAGCCGATGCGCAGCGCGTCGCCGAATCCCTTGGTGATCAGCAGCGCCGTGCGCTCGCCTTTGCGCTCGAGCAGCGCATTGGTTGCGACCGTGGTGCCCATCTTGACCGACCCGATCGCGCCGGGTGGCAGCGGCATCCCATCGGGCACGGCGAGAAACCGGCGTATCGCCTCGACGGCGGCATCACGGTCGCTGTCCGGGCTCTCGGACAGAAGCTTGGTGGCGTGCAGCACCCCGCCAGGGTCACGGGCCACGACGTCCGTAAAGGTACCGCCGCGGTCGATCCAAAAATCCCAAAGCCCCGCCGCCACATCGGTCATCGCAACCCCACTGCGCTCGTCCTGTGCATGCAACAGCACCCGCAAGACTCGGCTTGGGCCTGCATATTCCTTCTCCCCTTGCGGGAGAAGGTGGTCCGAAGGACCGGATGAGGGGTTACCGGAAAACAGAACCCCTCATTCGTCTCGCGCCTGGGGCGCGATCCACCTTCTCCCGCAAGGGGAGAAGGGCGACCCGTGCGATCTGCAATCAGCCGGCCAGGAGCGTGTCCGCCGCCACATGGGCCAAGCCATGGGCCTCTGCGACCGGCGCGCAGGTGACCTTGCCTTCGCACACGTTGAGCCCGGCCCGGAGATGCGCATCGGCCTTCAGCGCGGCGCGCCAGCCCTTGTCGGCGATCGCGATGGCGAAAGGCAGGGTCACGTTGTTGAGCGCGAAGGTCGAGGTCCGGGCCACGGCGCCCGGCATGTTGGCCACGCAATAATGCACCACGTCATCGACCACATAGGTGGGGTCGGAATGGGTGGTGGCATGCGAGGTTTCGACGCAGCCGCCCTGGTCGATCGCGACATCGACGATCACGGCGCCCTTCTTCATGGTCTTGACCATGGCGCGGGTCACGAGCTTCGGAGCGGCGGCGCCCGGCACCAGCACGGTCCCGATCAGCAGGTCGGCGCGGCGCACCAGTTCCTCGATAGCCGAACGGGTCGAGAACACAGTCGAGACCGTGGTGCCGAACTGCATCGAGAGCCGCTTCAGGGTTTCGGCCGAGCGATCGACCACCGTGACCTTGGCCCCCATGCCGACCGCGATGGTGGCCGCATGAGTACCCGATACGCCGCCGCCGAGAATGACGACTTCGGCGGCCGGCACGCCGGGAACGCCGCCGAGCAGGATGCCGCGGCCGCCCTGCGCCTTCTCGAGGCTATGTGCGCCCACCTGCGGGGCGAGCCGGCCGGCCACTTCGGACATCGGGGTCAGCAGCGGCAGCGCGCCGCTCGCCGAGGTCACGGTCTCGTAGGCAAGGCAGACCGCACCCGAGGCGATCAGGTCGCGGGTCTGTTCGAGATCGGGCGCGAGATGCAGATAGGTGAACAGGATCTGCCCGGGCCGCAGGCGCTTGCGCTCGGCGGCGAGCGGCTCCTTCACCTTCACGATCATCTCGGCCTCGGCGAAGATGCGGGCCGCATCTTCGACGATCTCGGCGCCGGCGTTCCGGTAGTCATCGTCCGACAGGCCGGCCCCGATGCCGGCGTCCTTCTGGACAATCACCTGGTGGCCATGGTGGACGAGCTCGCCGACCGAGGACGGGATCAGCCCGACGCGGAATTCATTGTCCTTGATTTCTTTTGGAACACCGATGCGCATGGCGTCGCTCCTGTCAGGCCGGCCACCCTTGGGCCACAAGCAAGCTAGGCCAGACAATGCGCAATATTCCGCCGATCTTGCGGCTCTGGACCCGGGCTTCGCGTCAAAGGCATGGAAATCGTGGCGGATCGTCGCAGAACATGCGAAGCCGCTTCGATGATCCTCGACGAGCGTGACCGGGCGATTCTGCGCATCCTGCAGGCCGATGGGCGGCTGAGCAATTCCGATCTCGCCGAGCGGGTCAACCTGTCGGCCTCGGCCTGCCTGCGCCGGGTCCGCATGCTGGAGGACGACGGGCTCATCGCCCGCTACGCGGCCCTGCTCGACGAACGGTCGGCCGGGCTGCCGGGCGTGGCCTTCGTGCTCATGACGCTCGACCAGCAGGGCCGTGCCGCGCTCGACAGGTTCGAGGCGGCGGTCTCGCGACACCCCGAGATCCTCGAGTGCTATCTCTTGGCGGGCGCGGCCGATTACCTGATACGGGTAGCCTATGCGGACGCGGCGGATTTCGAGCGCATCCACACCGCCATCCTGACGCAGCTTCCCGGGGTCGTGCGGGTGCAGTCGACGCTGGCGTTGCGGACGGTCAAGAAGACGACGGCGCTGCCTGTGTGAGGGGGGCAAAAAGCCGGACCATTCGAATACCGAAGTCTGCCCTCAGTTGTTCGATGCTTCCCCGATCAGCCGCGTCAATATCGCGTGGGCGGCTGTCACGCGGGCCTCGATCGGGTAGTTCTTGTTGGCCAGCAGGACGATGCCGATCCTCTTTCCGGGAACGAAGGCCGCATAGCTCGCAAAGCCGTTGGTCGACCCTGTCTTGTTGATGAGAACGTCCTCTTGCGGTGGGGACGGAGGATCGACGCGGACCACGGGGTTGGCCTCGTAGCTGACCTTTGCCGAATTGCCGGCCAGAAGGTCCTTGAGGTCGACCGGGTAGCGGTACTGTTCCCAGATCAGATCCTGGGTCATTGCTCCCAGCTGAAAGTATCCGGTGTGCGTGGCCATGATGGCGTGCTGCAGATCGGCGGCGACCGGCACCAGGCCCATGTTGGCGCCGACAAAGCGTAGCATTCGCCAGCGGTCGTCCTGATCCCGTAGGCCTCCGAGTCGAGCATACCGGGCGTCATCCGGGTCGGCACGTCCGCCTTCGTGTAGCCCTGCGCGTAAAGCGGCATCTCGGCCTCGGGCACGTGAAGATAGGTGTGCCGGAGCCCGAGCGCCTGAAACACCAGCCGGTCTGTAGCAGCATCGAAATCCTCGTTCAGGCTTCTCGCTGCAATCATGCCCAAGAGGCCGATGCTCGGATTGGAATAGGTGCGGACGGTGCCGGGCGCGGAGCTCGGTTTCCAGTCCCGGAAGTAGCGCATCAACTGGTCGTCGGTCTTGACCTCATCGGGCACCTGCAGCGGCAGCCCGCCCGGCGTGTGCGTGCCGAGGTTGAGCAGGGTGACCTTGTCGAAGCTGCTGCCGCGCAGCGGCGGAAGGAACTTGCTGGCGTTGTCGGACAGCGACAGGTGGCCGCTGCCCTCGGCCAAGGCCGCAAGGGTTGCCGTGAAGGTTTTGCTCAGCGAGCCGATCTCGAAGAGCGTATCATTCGTGACAGGGTTTCCGGTCGCCTTCGAAGTCACGCCGAAATTGTAGACGGAGCTCTGTCGGTCCGTGACGATGCCCACGGCCATGCCGGGAATGCCATAGTGCTGCATCATCGGCTGCGTGGCTTCGACGACGATCCTCTCGACATCGGGCATTGCGCCATCCGCGGCTCGGCTGTGCGACGACAGCAGGACGGACAGGCAGAGCGCCGCCGCAGCGGCTTTGGCTTTGTTCAGTCGCATCATTCGATCCTTGGTTGCCTGGCGCGCGGGTCGCGGGAGCAGGCTACAAGCGCGTCAGACGTCGCCCTGCCCGGACGGCAGCACTCCCCTACGGACGCGTCAGGACCTCAAGATAATGGCCGGATCGCGACCTTGTTGTCGTGGAAGGCGGCGCCGCCGGCCGGCGCCGGGGTATCGGCCCCGGTCAGGGTATTGATGCCCAGCCCGCCCTCGTGGGCATCGTTGGGCCAGACCGACTCGGCGATCAGCACGCCGCGCCGCAACCCGGCGAATAGCCTCGCATGGAGCCGCATGGCGCCGCGCGGGCTGCGCAGTTCGACCAGCGCGCCATCCCCGATGCCGCCGCCCGCCGCATCCTCAGGATGGACCAGAACCGTTGGGCGCCCCTCTCGGGCGAGCGATGCGGGGACGTCGGTGAAGGACGAATTGAGGAAGTTGCGGGCCGGGCTGGTGGCAAGCCGGAACGGATACTCGGCATCAGCCTCTTCGGTCGAGGCCCAATGGTCGGGAAAGTCCGGCATGGCCCCGCCCCGCCCTAGCGCGTCCGGCCAAGGCCTCGACAGAGCCGTCCAGTCGGGACGGAAGCGGTAGCGGCCGTCCGGCCAGCCGAAGCCGTCGAGGAAATGCGCCTGCTCGAAGGGCTGCTGGCAATCGATCCAACGCTGTTCCTCGAGCTCGGCGAGCGTGCCGCGACCGGAATCGCGCAAGGTGCGGTCGATCAGGTCGCGCGCAGACATCGCGAAGGAAGGGTGCTCCAGCCCGAGCCGCTGGGCCAACCCGGACAGGATTTCGTGGTTGCTGCGGCATTCGCCCGGCGGCTCGACCAGCTTCGGCCCGAGCAGGATGTGCTGCTGGCCTCCGCCTTGGTAGACGTCGTCATGTTCCACGAACATCGTCGCCGGCAGCACGATATCGGCGACGCGGGCCGTTTCCGTCATCACCTGCTCGTGCACCACGGTGAACAGGTCTTCTCGCGCAAAGCCCCGCCGCACCACGTTCTGGTCCGGGGCGACCACCATGGGATTGGTGTTCTGGATGAACAGCGCCGTGACCGGCGGCCCGCCGCGCAGGGCTTCGGGATCGCCGGTCAGCACCGCGCCGATGCGCGACTGGTCGAGCCGGCGCACCTTCGGATCCCGCAGTTCCAGCCCTTCGATGGCCTGCTTGTTCCAGCCGAACATGCCGGAGTTGGAATGCAGGGAGCCGCCGCCCTTGTGCTGCCAGCTGCCCAGAACCACCGGAATCGAGCTGACCGCATGCAGCGACGCGGAGCCGTTGCGCGAGCGCGCAAAGCCGTAGCCGATGCGAAAGAAAGCCCGCGGCCGTTCGCCGAGCAGCTTGGCCAGCGCTTCGATGTCGGCGACCGGCACGCCGCAGATCGCCGAGGCCCAGGCGGGCGTGCGGCTTTGCAGATGCGCTTCAAGCCCGGCCGGATCGTCCGCATAGCGGGCCATGTAGGCGCGATCCGCATGCCCGTCGCGGAACAGCAAGTGCATCAGCGCACAGGCCAGGGCGCCGTCGGTACCGGGCCGCACCAGCACCGCCACGTCAGCCTGGCGCATCGTCGCGTTGTCGTAGACGTCGACCGCGACGATCGCGGCGCCGCGCGTTTTCCTGGCCCGGACCGCATGGGTCATGACGTTGACCTGCGTCACCACCGCATTGGTGCCCCAGAGCACCACGCAATCGGACTCGGCCATCTCGCGCGGGTCCGCACCGCTCAGCCGCCCGTGCCCGGCCATGTAGCCGGCCCAGGACAAGGCGGTGCAGATCGTCGAATATTGATCCGAATAGCGCTTGGCGTGCCGCAGGCGGTTGATGCCGTCGCGCATCACCAATCCCATCGTGCCCGCGTAATAATAGGGCCAGACGGTTTCGGGACCGAGCCGCCGTTCCGCGGCCAGAAGCCCTTCGGCGACCCGGTCGAGCGCCTCCTCGATCCCGATCGGCTTGAATTGGCCGGAGCCCTTGGGACCGGTCCGGACTAGGGCCTGGGTGAGCCTGTCTGGATTGTGCACTCGCTCGGCATAGCGGGCGACCTTGGCGCAGATCACCCCGGCCGTATAGCTGTTGTCCTCGGCGCCGTAGAACCGTCCCACCGTGCGCGCGTCGAGCACTTCCACCTCGAGGGCGCAGGTCGAGGGACAATCGTGCGGACAGGCCGAGGCCCTTCGGATCGCTCGAGGTACTGCGTTCATGGATCGATCCGGCCGTTCGAGGCCGCCCTACTTGGTGCAGCCCTTCTCGCGCATCTTGGCGGTGGCGATGGCTCGCGTCTGCGGCTGAAGGGCCGGGTTAGTGAGGTAGAACCCGTAATAGCTGCAGAGTTCCTCGTGGTTCATCTGATCCAGCGGCTTGGGTGGATCGAAGTGGTTCTTTTCCGACTGGCAGCCGGCAAGCACCAGGCCGGCGAACAGGAGCGCTCCTCGAAGAGTCTTCGTCATTCTGCTGATTCCGTCCTCGACCTCGGCGCGGTTTGCTGGCCTCGAAAACACGATGCCGACCCTTGTTGCGGGCTGCCCGCGCATGCGCAGAATTGGCACAAAGTGGCGTCAGGAACAACGCGCCTGGACGCGGTCTCCCGGTTCATTCGCCATAGGGCACCCAGATATTCTTCACCTGGGTGGCACGCCGCAGATATTCGCGCCCCTGGCCCTGCTGGTCCGAGAACCAGTCGCGATCCCGGCCGCCGCTGACCCAGGTCGGCTTGAGGTTCGCGGCCGAGGCCTTTTCCACCATGGCGCTGCCCGCCTGCGGGCCGACATACCAGAGCGCCGCCACATCGTGGTGCTCGGCGAGCGTCCTGGCCAGGACATCGCGATCGCCCGTGACGATGTTGACCACCCCACCCGGCACATCGCTGGTGTCGAACACTTGGTAGAGGTCCGTCGCAGCCAGGGCCTGGCACGCCGACGGAACAATCACGGCCCGATTGCCCATGGCGATGACGGGCATCAGCAGCGACACGAAGCCGAGCAGCGGCGCCACGTCGGGACAGATGAGCCCCATGGTCCCGAACGGCTCGTTCATGGCCAGCGTGACGTGGCGCGAGCGGGTGGCGTGGACCTGGCCATCGTACTTGTCGGCCCAGGCGGCGTAGAAGAAGGTCCGCCGCACTGCGGCCTCGACCTCGCGCGCCGCCTCGTCGGCGGAACAGCCTGTCATTGCGATGAGGCGGCTTTCGAACTCCCTGGCCCGGGAAAAAAGGTTCTCGGCCACGTAAAAGAGCACCTGGGCGCGATTATGGGCCGTGGCGGCGCCCCAGGACACGGCCTTGTTGGCCGCCTCGACGGCGTTGCGAATGTCCTTGCGATTGCCGAGACCAGCCTGGCCGAGCGGAGCGCCGTCCGGGCCCCGCAAAGTGTAGCTGTAGCCCGAATCCGGCCTGACCTGCTTGCCACCGACGTAGAGCTTGGCGGTTCGGTCGATCGTGGGGGTGCTCGGCGCATCGTCCGCCGTCTCGCGCTCGGCCGGCAGGGCCGACAATGCCGCGCTCGGGGAGTCGGACGCTGGCGGCAGCGCTTTCAGCCATGACGGCACGAGATATTCGCCGAGCCCTTCGCGGCCCCCCTCCCGGCCGAAGCCGCTTTCCTTGTAGCCGCCGAAGCCCGCTGCGGCGTCGAACATGTTGGTCGAATTGACCCACACGACGCCAGCCTGGATCTTTGCGGCGCTGTCGAGCGCGAGGTTGATGTTTTCGGACCAGATCGAGGCCGCCAAGCCATAGCGCGTGTTATTGGCGAGCTGGATGGCCTCATCGGGTGTGCGGAACGTCATGGCCACGGCGACCGGGCCGAAGATTTCGACCTCGGCGATGGTCGAGGCTGGCGCCACATCGGTAAACAATGTGGGCGGGAAGAAGCAGCCGTTGGCCGGGACCGCGCTTTCGGCCTGGAACAGGGTGGCGCCCTCGGCCTCGCCTTTGGCGACCAGTTCGCGGATGCGCTGGAGCTGGACGGGCGCCACGATTGCCCCGATATCGACGGACTTGTCGAGCGGATCGCCGACCCGCAGCGTCCCCATGCGGCGCTTGAGCTTGGCATAGAAGCGCTCGGCCACGCCCTCCTGCACCAAGAGGCGCGAGCCTGCGCAGCAGACCTGCCCTTGGTTGAACCAGATGGCGTCCACCACGCCTTCGACCGCGCCGTCGAGGTCGGCGTCCTCGAACACGATGAACGGCGACTTGCCGCCGAGCTCGAGGCTGAGTTTCTTGCCCGAGCCGGCCGTTTCCTGGCGGATCAGCCGCCCCACCTCGGTTGAGCCGGTAAAGGCGACCTTGTCTACGTCGGGATGACCGGCGAGCGCCGCGCCGGTCGCGCCGTCGCCGGTCACGATGTTGACGACGCCGGCCGGCAGGCCCGCCTCACGGCATATTTCCGCAAAGGCCAGCGCGGTCAGCGGGGTGAATTCCGCGGGCTTGAGCACGATCGTGTTGCCGGCCGCGAGCGCGGGAGCGATTTTCCAGGCCAGCATCAGCAGCGGAAAGTTCCAGGGGATGATCTGGCCGCAAACGCCCACCGGCTCGTGGCCGGGAAACTCGCTCTCGATCAGTTCGGCCCAGCCGGCGTGATGGTAGAAGTGCCGCGCGACCAGCGGAATATCGATGTCGCGGGACTCGCGGATCGGCTTGCCGTTGTCGATCAATTCCAGCACCGCCAGGAAGCGCTCGCGCTTCTGGATGTGCCGCGCCAAAGCGTAGAGATGCCGGGCGCGCAGGTGGCCGGGCGTCGTCGACCAGCGATCGTAGGCCGCGCGGGCGGCTGCAACCGCCGCGTCGACATCGGCCGATGAGCCCTGGGCCACCCTGGCGAGCGGCACATCGCGCGCCGGGTCGCGGACCTCGAAGGTTTCGCCTTCGATCGGCGACACGAACCGGCCGTCGATGAAATGGCCGAACCCTGCCTCATGGTCCTTTAGCCACGCCTTCACGTGGTCGCTGGCCTCTGGCGAAGGGCCGTAGTCCATGGTCTCGAGGATCTCTTTGATGGCGGGCATCGACTTGTCCTGAAAGGCACGATCCCAGGCCTTGCAGCCGGCGGGAGCAGCGGCGCTAGGCCATCGCGTGATGGGCCGCCGAGGCGTAGCGGCCGGTGACGTAATGTTCGATCTGGCGCTCGATATCGGCCAGCATGGAGCTTGCCCCGATCCGGAACAGCTCCGGCCGCAGCCAGGACCGGCCCAGTTCCTCCTTCATCAGGGTCAGCCAGGCGAGCGAATCCTTGGCGGTCCGGAGCCCGCCGGCCGGCTTGAACCCGACCTTCTGGCCGGTGATATCCACGTAATCACGGAGCGCCCGGATCATCGTCAGGCTGACCGGCAGGGTCGCGTTGACGTCCTCCTTGCCGGTGGAGGTCTTGATGAAATCGGCGCCGGCCTGGATGGCCACCATGCTGGCCTTGTAGACGTTGCGCAGGGTCTTGAGATCGCCGGTACCCAGGATGGCCTTGAGATGGGCCGGCCCGCAGGCTTCGCGCATGGCCGCGACCTCGTCGTAGAGCGCCTGCCATTCGCCCAGCAGCACATGGGCCCGGGTGATCACGATGTCGATCTCCCCGGCGCCCTGCTCGACCGCATAGCGGATTTCCGCGAGCCGCTGGGGCAGCGGCGTGAGCCCGGCCGGAAAGCCGGTGGCCACGGAAGCGACCGGAATGCCCGACCCGCGCAGCGCCCGGGCGGCCGGGGCCACCATGGTCGGGTAGACACAGACCGCGCCCACCTTGGGCGGGTCCTCGGACAGGCCGAGCGCCTCGACGAGGTCGTCGCGCAAAGGACGCCGCGCCTTCATGGCAAGCCGGTGCACCCGGCCGGGCGTGTCGTCTCCAGCAAGGGTCGTCAGGTCGATGCAGGTGATGGCCCTGACCAGCCAGGCGGCCTGGAATTCCTTCTTGACCGAGCGGCGCGTCGCCATGGTGGCCGCACGGCGCTCGACCGCACTGAGGTTGACCTGGATATTGTCGAACCACTCGGGCTTGAGTGCCGTCCCCGGGTTGCGATGCTCCTCATGGGTCAGCACGCCCTGCGGTACCAGGCGGGTCACGGCCTGCAGCATCGTGCGTGATTTCGGCGGCTTGCCTGCCGGGTCGGATTGCGGAACGCGATCATCACTCATCGGCTTGCCCATGATCGGAAGCGGAACTGCGGGGGTTCCTGATGTGCCCGGGCCGGCGCGGGGCTTGTCTCGGCGGGGACCCCAGGCTTAGCGAGATGGCCGCCCGAACGCAATTGATCGGCCCCAATGGTGGTCTTCTTTCGCCACCCGCCCGAAACCCGTTATTCTCCAGCAGATACGCGGGAAAGCGGACGAAGTGCTCTGTAAAGGCTCCGGAATGCCTCTATCCGGGGCCTGTAGAGTTCGTGCAGGCGCTGGTCCGGCGCAATCCGATTGCGCACAGCCGGCGGCACCGCGACCTCGGCCACGGGCTCGTTTGTGAGGCCGAGCCGGGCCAGCCGCGCCGCCCCGAAGGCAGGGCCGCGATCGGCATCGTCGTAGCGCACCAGCGTGACCCCGAGAACGGACGCGATGATGCGGCCCCAGAACGCCGAACGCGCGCCGCCGCCGATGAAGCCAAGCTCGGTAGTGGACGACGCCGGCAGCTCCATGACCGCGAGTCCGTCCGCCAGCGAGAAGGCCACGGCTTCGATCATGGCTTGCGCGATGTCGGTCGGCTGCGTCGAGCCGGTCAGCCCGATTACGGCCCCCCTGGCCAGGGGATCGTTGTGCGGGGTTCGCTCGCCGAAGAGGTAGGGCAGCGCCAGCAGGTTCGATGGCCCCCGATAGGCGGCTTCGATCTCATTCAGGAGGAGGTCGATCCGGGAATGGCCGGTCCAGCGCGCCACTGCGGCGAGCGGACTCGCGCCGTTGAGCAGCGCCGCCATGCGGAACCACCTTTGCGGTGCGGCATGGCAAAAGGCGTGCACCATCCGGGCCGGATCGGGCCGATGGCTCGCGGCCACGACGAAGATCTGCGCCGACGTGCCGAGCGAGATGAAGGCCTGGCCGGCGTTCACGGCCCCGATCCCGACCCCGCCGGCCGCCGCGTCCCCGGCGCCCGCGACCACCATGACGTCGTCCCGCATCCCCCAGCGCCGCGCCAGTTCGGATCGCAATGTTCCGACAGGAGTTGAGGATTCGACCGCGTCGGGCAGCCAGGCCGGATCGACTCCGCAGGCCGCAATGGCCCGCGCCGACCAGCGGCGGGCGGCCTGGTCGAACAGCCAGGTACCGGCGGCATCGCTTACGTCGGTCGCATACACGCCGGTGAGCTTGAGCCCGACATAGTCCTTAGGCAGCAGGATGCGCCGCGTCCGGGCGAGTGTTTCCGGCTCATGCCGCGCCAGCCACGCGATCTTGGGACCCGTGAACCCGGGCATCGGCAAGACCCCGAGTTCCCGCTGCAGGTCTTCGCCGCCTTCGGCCAACGCTGCGGCTTCCGCAAAAGCGCGGCCGTCGTTCCAAAGGATGGCCGGACGCGCCGGCGCGTCGGCCGCATCGAGCAGAACCGCCGCATGCATCTGGCCCGACAGCCCGATGGCCCGCACCCGGCCCAAGGCTTCGGGATGGTCTGCCCCGATCTGGTCCATGCCGGCCAGGACCGCCGACCACCAGGCTTCGGGATCGTCTTCGGACCAGAGCGGACGGGGCTGGCGGGGGGTCAGGGGCCGTTCGGACCCCGCCAGGATCCGCTGCGTTTCGTCCACGAGCACGATCTTGACCGCAGAGGTGCCGACATCGATGCCGATGAACATGGGCGATCCGCTCCACAAGACATCCACGACGGTGGTTAGCGAATGAACTGGTTCGCGAAATCCTCGCCCAGTCCGATCCGTGCATAATGGGCCCGGCAGGCGTCGATCTTGGAAAAAACGTCCTCGTAGCCGAGCACGCCGCCATCGGGATCCACATAGATCATGGCCCCGTTGACCTGGAACATGGTGATCATCTCCTCGACGTGGGAATCCACCACCAGGGTGTGGGTTTCACCCGGCGCCTCGTAGACGTAGCTGCCCTCCTGGGCGATCCAATCGTGTTCGAGATAGCGCCAACTGCCCCTGATCACATAGCCGTGCACGGGTTGGGGATGCCTGTGGCGGGACAGCACGCCGGATTTGCGCACCCGGAGCAGGTTCATCCAATAGCCCCGCGTCACCGAGAGGCAGAGCGGGCGAAACCAGACATTCTCGCCTTGCGGAACCCACACGCGCTCGTCCTGGGGAATCGCATGCGGGATCACCAGTTCGGGTGGCGAATCCTTCGGTTGAGGGTGCCTGTAGGGAATTGCCGATTGGTCGCGCACCACGCTGCTCATCGCTTGTCTTCTTTCCTCACATCGCCGCATAGCCGCCGTCGACCGGCAGGATCGCGCCAGTCACGAAGCGGGCCGCATCGGAACATAGAAAAACCACCGCTCCACCGATATCGGCGGGTTCGCCCCACCGTGCCATGGGAGTCCGGGCCAGAATGGCAGCAGAGCGGCTTTCATCCTCGACGAGGCCGCGCGTGAGTTCGGTGGCGATCCAGCCGGGCGCGACGGCGTTCACCCGGATGTCCGGCGCCCAGGCCACGGCCAGGGACTTGGTGAGTTGCGCGACCCCTCCCTTGGAGGCCGTATAGGCGGGCACCAGCGGCCCACCGAAGAAGGACAGGACGGACGCGAGGTTGACGATCGCGCCCCGCGAGGCGAGGAGCATTGGCTTGGCCCCGACGCAGAGGCGCATGGTGCCCATCAGATTGACCTCGACGACGCTGCGGAAGGCCTCGATCTCGAATTCCGCGCCGCCTCGCAAGATCATCCCGGCGCAATTGACCAGAGTGTCAAGCCGGTCGAAGCCGGCCAGGCAGGCCGCGACCGAGACATCGCTGGCGACGTCCAGTTGCACCGCTTCGAGGCCGACTTGAACCGGCACCGCTGCGACCTCCTCGGCCGTGAGGCCCGTGACCGTGACCCCATAGCCTGCGTCCATCATGGCTCGGGCGATGCCATGGCCGATACCCCGTGCACCACCGGTAATCAAAGCTCGCCGCATCGCCATCCTCATCACGCGACGCGTTTGGCTGGTCGCTGAAAAGCCCTGGTCGAAGCTAACGATGTGGCGCAACGTTGCAAGGCGGCTTGCGCCAGGCCCGGGGAACCGGCTCCGCCATAAGCTCACCGGTCGCTCCGCAATGGTCACCCATCCTTTGTTAGAGAGCAGCTTCGATGGGTGGCGTAATTGAGTAGAGGCGGCCCGCGCCTTTAGGCATGGCGGGCATGGAGGCGCCGCCGTGCCTGGAGGTGAACCATGAACAAGGACGAGTCGGATCAGGACCGGGAACGGCGGATAAGAGTTCGTGCCTACGAGATATGGGATGCTGAGGGGCGGCCCCACGGCCGACACGAACAGCACTGGCGCGAGGCCGAGCAAGAGATCGCCCATGCGGAAAACGCGACGGAACCTACGGGACGGATCGACCCGGACAGGGCGGCGGACGCGGCCCCGTCGCCCAGGACCGAAAGCACTGATCTGAAGCAGCGCCAGGATCAGTTGCTCGACGAAGCCATCGAGGAGAGCTTTCCAGGAAGCGATCCGATCTCGCCGAAGCGAATAACCTGACCCTGGCCGGCGCACGCGAGGATCGCCCTCGCTGCAGCATCTTGCGCGGCCCGGGCCCGACGGGTGCGGCGCCGCCGCGATCCCCAGCCCCCGCGTGCGCCTGGTCAGAAAACCAGGATGTTCCCTGGCTCGCACGTAAGAGCGATGTTTCGCCCCGGCGCGAGATCGGAGGAGGCGGTGCTGTCCGGCGATATCCGCGCCATCACATCCGATCCCCAGGCGGTGCGGACCGCAACCAGCACGCATTCGCCGAGGTAGGTCGACCCCGTCACTGTGCCGGCCACCCTGGGGCGGCCGGCGTCCTCGGCGCCCCTGTGCAACCGCAAGCGGTCCGGACGGATCATGATCTCGACGTCGTGTTGGCCCTCCGTTGCCTGCCCCATGGACGTCCCATCGAACCGAGCCCCATCGGGCAACACGATGGCAGAATGTTGGGCCGACACGTGCTCTCGCTTGCCGGGCAGAAAATTCGAGTTGCCGATGAAACCGGCGACAAAGCGCGTCGCGGGCGCTTCGTAGAGATCGCGCCCGGTGCCGAGCTGTTCGATACGGCCGGCGTTGAACAGGGCCACGCGATCCGACATGCGCAGCGCCTCCTCCTGGTCGTGAGTGACGTACAGGATGGTGACGCCGGTCTCGTTGTGGATGCGCTTGATCTCGAACTGGATCTCTTCGCGAAGCTTCTTGTCGAGCGCCGACAAGGGTTCGTCCATGAGCAGGATGGGTGGATCATAGGCGAGGGCCCTGGCCAGCGCGACGCGCTGCTGCTGGCCACCCGACATCTGGGCCGGCTTGCGATCGGCCATGCCGTCGAGCCGCACGAGCTTCAGCATGGCCGCGACCTTGGCATCGACCTCGGCCTTGGACTGTCGCCGGATCCGCAGCGGAAATGCCACGTTGTCGGCAACGCTGAGGTGCGGAAACAGCGTGTAGCGCTGGAACACCATGCCGATGTTGCGCTTGTTCGAGGGCACCCGCAGCAGCGATTTGCCTTCGAGCAACACGTCGCCCTTGGTCGGATCCAGAAAACCGGCGATGGCGTAAAGCGTGGTGCTCTTGCCGGAGCCGGATGGGCCCAGGAAGGTGACGAACTCCCCCTTGGCGACATCGAGCGACACGTCGGCAACCGCCACCACGTTTCCGTAGGTCTTCTCGATGCCCCGAATGGACAGGAAAGGCTCGGTCATGCGGGTTTTCCCTTCCGCAGCAGGGCCGCCAGGAGCATCAGGGCCGCCGTGAGTCCCACCAGCAGGGTGGAGACCGCGGCGATTACCGGGGACAGGTCCTGGCGGAGCGTCGAAAAAATGCGCACCGGCAAGGTCTGCAGGTCGGGGCTCGCCATGAAGATCGCGATCACCACCTCGTCCCAGGAGGCCAGAAAGGAGAAGATCGCAGCCCCGATCACCGCGAGTTGGATGCCCGGCAGGGTGACCCGGATCTTGGCCTCGAGCGGGCTCGCGCCGCACAGCACCGCGGCGTCCTCTATGCTCTTGTCGAAGCGCTCCAGTGCATTGCAGATCGAAATGATCGCGAAGGGCAGCGCGATAACTGTATGGGCGATCACGAAGCCCACGAACGTGCCGTTGAGATGCAGGCGGAGAAAGAAGGCGTAGAGGCCGACGGCAAGCACCACCACGGGCAGCACCATCGGCGTGAGGAACAGCGCGCGCAGAAATTCCCGCCCCGGGAAGCGGCCGCGGGTCAGCCCGAACGAAGCCATTAGGCCGATCAGGACCGACACGATCGTGACCACGACGGCGATCTCGAGGCTGGTGACGAAGGAATTGAGCCAGCCCGAATCGGCGAAGAGTGCCGCGTACCATTTCAGCGTCCAGGCGGGCGGCGGGAATTGCAGATAGCGCGAGGAGCCGAACGAGAGCGCCACGATCAGCAGGATCGGCAGCAGCAGGAAGGCGCCGACCAGGAGCGCCATGCCGACGAGGACGAAGCGGAAGATTCCGAGGCGGTCGAAATCGAGCAGCATCACTCGACCTCGCGCAGCGTGCCGAAGCCGAAGACCCGGAACTGGATGGCGTAGATGGTCAGCGTGACCACGAGCAGCACCACCGCGGCCGCTCCCGCGAGGCCCCAGTTGAGCAGCGACTGCACGAGTTGGGCGATGAGTTCGGCCAGCATCATGTTGGATGTGCCGCCGAGCAGCGCCGGGGTCACGAAATAGCCGAGCGACATGACGAAGACCATCAGCACGCCCGGCCCCGACCCCGGAGGCCACCAGGGGCACGAACACGCGGGCGAACACCTGGGTCCGGCTGGCGCCGCAGAGCGAGGCTGCCCGACACAGTGCCGGATCGAGCGTGCGCAGGGTGGAATGCATCGGCAGGATCATGAAGGGCAGCATGATGTAGGTCATGCCGATCGTGACGCCGACGAGGTTGTTGATCAGCGGCAGCGGGCTCGTGATCATGCCCCATTGCATCAGGGTCTTGTTGATGACGCCCGTGCGTTGCAGCAGGACCATCCAGGCGTAGGTACGGGTCAGCAGGTTGGTCCACATCGACAGGATGATGATGCCGAAGAGCAGCGAGGCCCAGCGCTGCGGCGCGATGGCCAGGAACCAGGCGACCGGAAAGGCCAGCAGAAGCGTGACCGCCGTGACAAGTCCGGCGACCAGGAACGTATTGGTGAACACCCGGAGATAGGTGGTCGAACCGAACACCTCGGCATAGTTCTGCAGTCCCGGCTGGGGGTCGAGGACGCTCCGCAGCAACAAGCCGACCACCGGGGCGACGAAGAAGATCAGCAGCAGGACTAGCGCCGGGCTGGTCGGCCAGAAGCCCTTGCCAGCCCATAGCTTGCCCTTCGGCCGTCCGATACCGGTTCCCGCGGATGTCAGCGATGCCATGGGAACCGACCTTTCCGGTTTCGGGACCTCTCGCCCCCTGCCCTTCGCCCCGCGCACGGGGAGAAGGATGGTTCAACGTTCAGGCCGGGATGGAGCAACCGCTACTTCGCCTGCCAACCGTACCAGCGCTTGCCGATCTCGTCCCGGTGAGCGGCCCAGTAGTTCATGTCGAGGTTGATCTGGCTGTCCGTGTGCTGGTCGGGCAGCGTCTTGGCTTCGGCAGCCGGCATCAGCTTGGCCGATTGCGTGTTGATCGGCGCATAGCTGGTCAGCGAGGCGAGCTCGGCCTGTGGCTTGGCGCTCGAAGCTTCGGCCAGGAACTTCATGGCCTCGGCCTTGTTCTTGGCGCCCTTGGGCACCACGAGAACGTCGGCGGCCGTCAGGTTCTGATTCCAGGACAGACCGACCGCGGGCTCATCCTTCTGCACCGCGAAGATGCGGCCGTTCCAGAACGCGCCGATCGGGGCCTCGCCCGATGCGAGCAGCTGCTGCGACTGGGCGCCACCGCTCCACCACACGATGTCCGACTTGATCGTGTCGAGCTTCTTGAATGCCCGGTCGAGGTCGAGCGGATAGAGCTTGTCGGCCGGCACACCGTCCGCCAGGAGCGCGATCTCGAGCACGCCGGGCGCCGACCATTTGTAGAAGGTGCGCTTGCCCGGATAGGTCTTAGTATCGAAGAGGTCGGCCCAGGTCTTGGGCTCCTTGCCGCCGAGCGCGTCCTTGTTGTAGCCGAGCACGAACGAATAATAGAAGCTGCCGACGTAATGATCGGTGGTGAAACGCGGATCGAGGTCGCCCTTGCTGATCACCGAGAAATCGAGTGGCTCCAAGAGGCCGGCCTTGGCGGCCGCCACGGCGAAATCGCCTTCGACGTCCACCACGTCCCAGTCGACGTTGCCGCTGTCCACCATGGCCTTGAGCTTGCCGTAGTCGGTCGGCCCGTCGAGCTTGACGGTCACGCCCGCGCTCTTCTCGAACGGGTCGACCCAGGCCTTCTTCTGCGCGTCCTGCGTGGTCCCGCCCCATGAGGTGAAGACCATGTCCTTGGCCGAAGCATAGGTCGAGGCCATAAGGCCCAGACCGAACGCAGACGCCAATATCAGTTTATTTGTTTTCATCGAATATCTCCCGTTGTGAACGTTACGGTTTCACTGTTGTTTCATTCCATCTTCTACAAGACAGTAGGCAGAGCCGTGGGGGTCAGGGCAGCGGCGAGAAGGAGGCCGGCTTCAAGATCTTGTTGTCCATGGTTTCGATAAAGGCCTGGATTTTCGGCAGGAAGACTTGCCAGCGAGGGTCGGCTGCCAAAGCGGCGCGGCGGGCTTCGCGATCGTTGAGGTCGGCATAGGCCCAGATATGGACGATCTCGTTGAGGGCGCCGATCTCGGAAAAGAAGTAGCCGACCAACTGCCCGAGATGGCTTTTCTGGACCGCTATGCCCTCCTGGTCGACGAGCTGGAGATAGACCGGGACGGTGCCGACCTTCATGCGATAGGTGCGCATTTCGTAGATCATCGCGGTCTCAGCGCATCACGAAGGGATCGGGGATGGGATCGTCGGAGGTGCGGATCCACACCGCCTTGACCCGCGTGTAGTCGAGGATGGATTCGGCCCCGCCCTCTCGGCCGAGCCCGGATTGTCCGTAGCCGCCGAAGGGCACGATGGGCGAGACGGCCCGATAGGTGTTCACCCAGACGACGCCGGCCTTGAGCTTGCGGATCATGCGATGGGCGCGGCTGAGGTTCGTCGTGAACAGACCGGATGCGAGGCCGAAGCGGCTGTCGTTGGCCTTGGCCACGGCATCGGCCTCGTCGTCGAAGGGCATGACGCTCAGCACCGGGCCGAACAGTTCTTCGGCGACGCAGGCAATGCTGTTGTCGGGGCAAGCCACCATGGTGGGCTCGAAGTAAAAGCCCCTGGCTTGCCGGCTCGGGCGCTTGCCGCCGGTGATGATCGTTGCGCCTTGGGCCACGCTGCGGGCCAGCACGGCCTCGATGCCGTCGCGCTGGCGCCGCGTAGCAAGCGGTCCCATTTCGGTCGCGACATCCTGGGGGTCGCCGACGACGATCCGTTCCGCCTTGGCCTTCAGGATGGCGACCAGGCGCTCATAGGCCGGCCGCTCCACATAGAGCCGCGACCCTGCCACGCAGCTCTGCCCGCTCGCCGCGAAGATGCCGGCCACGATGGCATTCGACACGCTGTCGAGATCGGCATCGGCGAAGACCAGGACGGGCGACTTGCCGCCGAGTTCCAGCGTCGTATGCGCGAAGTTCTCGGCCGTGTTGCGCACCACGTGGCGCGCCGTCGCGGGCCCGCCCGTGAACGCGACCCGGCTCACCAGCGGATGGCTGGTCAGCACCCGGCCGCACGGCTCGCCGAAGCCCGTCAGGATGTTGACGACGCCCTTCGGGAACCCCGCCTTCTCGATCAGGGTCGCGAATTCCAGGAGCGGGGCCGGCCCGTCCTCGGAGGCCTTCAGCACGACCGTGCAGCCGGCCGCCAGCGCCGGCGCCAGCTTCACGGCGGAGAGGAACATCTGCGAGTTCCACGGCACCAGCGCGGCCACGACCCCGATGGGCTCGCGGCGCAGCGTCACGTCCATGTCGGGCTTGTCGACCGGCAGATGCGCGCCTTGCAGCTTGTCGGCGAGCCCACCGAAATAGCGGTAGTAGTCCGCCACATAGCCGACCTGGGCGCGGGTCTCGCGGATGATCTTGCCGGTGTCGCGGGTTTCCAGTTCAGCGAGATTTTGGGCGTGCTCGGCCACGAGATCGCCGAGCCGCAGCAGCAGCTTGCCCCTGGCGGTCGCTGTGAGGTCGGCCCAGGCCGGATCGTGCAAGGCGCGATGCGCGGCCTCGACCGCCCGGTTCACGTCCTCGCCGCTGGCGGCCGGCATCACGGCCCAGGCGCGCTCGGTCGAGGGATCGAGGCTTTCGAAGGTCTCGGCGGCGTCGCAGAAGGCGCCGTCGATGAAGTTCTGGAAACCGCGAAGGCTCATCGCTGGCCCCTCACGCGAAGGCCGGCATGACGCGACGGATGAACAGATCGAGGGACTTCTTCTTCCGCTCGTGGCTGATGCCGGAATCGATCCAGACCGAGAATTGGTCGTAGCCCATCGCCTCGTAGCCCTTCAGTCGCGCAATCACGGCTTCGGGCTCGCCGATCACGAGGTTCTGGGCGATCTTTTCGGGCGAGAACTGCGGCATCGCGGCCATGTCCTCCGCGCTCAGCGGCTGCATAATGGCTTGGCTCACCGGCCGCTTGTTCATGAACCAGGCGCCGAACAGGCAGTAGAAGGCGCTGAGATCCTGCACCAGCGCCGCAGTTTCCGCGGGGCTATCCGACACGAAGGTGTGCTGGAGCAGCGAAATGCGGGGCCGCTTCACCTCGGGGTGTGCGGCCACGGCGGTCTCGAACCGCTCCATCAGGCTGGCCACCTCGCCGTCCCCGGACGCAAGCGGCGTAACCTGCACGTTGCAGCCTTGTGCAACCGCGAAATCGTGGCTGTTCGGGTCGCGGGCCGCGATCCAGATCGGCAGCTCTGCCTGCACCGGCTTCGGGGACGCGGTGGTCTTCGGAAAGCTCCAGAACTCGCCCTGATGGGCGTAATCCCCGGCCCAGAGATTCTTGATCGCCGGCACCATTTCGCGCATGCGCTGGCCTGCCCCCCAGGCATCGAGACCCGGCACAAGCCGCTCATATTCGAACGTGTACGCGCCTCGCGCGATGCCGAGGTCGAGCCGGCCGTTCGAGGCCACATCGGTGATCGCCGCTTCGCCGGCGAGTTTGATGGGATGCCAGAACGGCGCCACCACATTGCCGGTGCCAAGCCGAATTTTCGTGGTCTTGGCCGCCAGATAGGCGAGCTGCACGAACGGGTTCGGCGCGATGGTGAAATCCATCCCGTGATGCTCGCCGATCCAGGCCGTTTCGAAGCCCGCGGCTTCCGCGGTCAACACCAATTCCTCGAGCTCGGTGAAGAGTTCGCGGTGCGGCTTCGCCGGCTCGGTGCGTTCCATGTGGACGAAAAGCGAGAATTTCATCCGGGTGACCTTCTTGCGATCAGGCTGGGCGAGCCAGGGATTGAACGGTGCCGCGCTCGGCGTCGCCGACATAGACCCCGAAGAGGTCGTCGCGGCGCTCCTGGATGTAGCGGCGGAGCATCGATTTGAGCGCCTCGTCGGCGATGAGGTGCCAAGGGATGTCGTCGAACGGCACCAGGGCAACCCCGGAGCCCGATGGCGGCTCCCGCAGCGTTCCCCGATAGATGATCGACATGGCGCCCGCGCCCCTGGCCGCGTCCTCGTAGACGGCGAACAGAAAACCGAGATCGGCTTTCAGCCCGAGGCGGTGCAGGGCGGCGGCGAGGCTGGCGGACTCGGTCGCGACGCCCAGGGCCGCTCCGGAGGGCAGGTCGAACCCGCCCTTTCCGTCGGCGATGAGGACGATCGACGAGTCCTGCTCCAGGATCGCGCCGACCCGCGTGCGGCCGCCGCTGGCCGCCACCGCGTCAAGCTGGAGACCGAAGGTGATGTGAGCGCCCTTGCAATAGCCGAGCGGATTGGCCGGCGTCTGCTGGAAGCCCAGCACTTCACCGATCAGAATGATGTGGTCGCCCGCCTCGATGAGATCGTGCCGACGGCAATCGAACCATGCCGCGACCTCGTCGAGGATGGGACTGCCGGCCGGACCGCGGCGCCAGGACGCCTTGGCGAACTTGTCGGCGAGCTTGGTGGCGAAGAGGCTCGAAACGGCGGCCTGGTGTTCCGCCAGGATGTTGACCGAGAAATGCCCGGTGGCCGAGAATACCGGGTAGCTCGACGCCGTCTTGGCGATGCAGATCAACACCAGCGGCGGATCGAGCGATACAGAGGTGAAAGAATTGGCCGTGAAGCCGCGCGGCGCGCCGTCCTCCTGCAGGGTCGCCACGACCGTCACGCCGGTCAGGAAGCTGCCGAGCGCCCGGCGAAAGGCCTGCCTGTCGAAGGCTTGCACGGGCGCTACTCCGGACGCCAGAGCCGCGCCGCTCTCCACCTCGTCCATGAACGCGAGGAGCCGGGTGCTGATGACGTCCGGCGCCGTCAGACTCATCATGTGGCGCTCTCCAGGCACCGCCTCGGCGCGACCGTGCGGCGCCAGGATCGCCATGGCCTCCGACATGGCTGGGCTCGAATTCGCATCCTCCGCGCCAGTGAGGAACAGCGCCGGGGCCCGCAGGCCGGGCAGCCGGTCGCGATGAACTGCGTCCGAGGTCGCGAACAGGCGATAGGTGCGCTCGTAACCCACGGGATCGATTGCATCGAGCAGGGCCTGGGTGGTCTGAGCCGCGGCGTGCAAGGCCGCGGGGACGGGCTCGCCGTACCAGCGGGCGATCGTGCCGCTCCAATCGGGCTTGCTTCCGTCCAGCGCGCCGACCCTGGCCTCCACGGCAGCGCGTTGCTCCGGGGTCCGACAGAACACCGCGTTCATGGCGACGAGGCCAAGGGTCCGATCGGGATGATCGAGCGCGAACTGGACCGCCACCAGCGCCCCCATGGAATGGCCGACCACATGAGCCCGGGCCAGCGTCAGGCCGTCGAGCACCGCCGCGACCGCGTCGGCGTAATCGCCGAGCTGCGCATCGCCGGCCGGCCGGCTGGAGCCCCCGTGACCGAGCATGTCGAGTGCGATCACGTCATGGCGCGCCGCCAGGGCCGCAATCTGCGGCGCCCAAACCGATCCCTGCATGCCCACGCCATGGATCAGCACCACGGGCGTGCCCTGGCCGGCCCGTCGATAGGCGACCCGCGCCTCCGCGCCGGCGCGATCCCTGTAGGTGATCGCGCATCGGTCAGACATCGGTGCCGCCGAGGTCCTTCAAATCCTGGTACCGGTCGCCGATGCGGTGATGCGGTCGGCCTCCGATCGAGGCCCCGAGCGCCACCACGATCTCGTCGGGCGCCGGGGCGTCGAGGATCGAAAACTGGGCCGTGAGGTAATGCGAGCGCATTCCCTCGTCCATCTTGTGCATGAGCGGAATGACGATCGGACAATTCGGCCCGCCGCGGGTGTTGGTGAAGCTCAGGTAGCTCTTGGCCCCGACGGCTTTGCGGAAATGATTGCCGAACCGCAGCGTGTGGATCAGCGCCGAAGCATGTTCGATCTCCCCTGCGGTGCCGACCACCGCTGCCTTGCCGTAGGCCTCGACCGCGTCGCCGCCGCCCGTCATGGCCAGGATCTCGGCGGTGAGCCGTTCGCCCAGCACGGGCGCCAAGGTGTGGATCTCGGGCCGCAGGTCTTCGACGAACCCGCGCCCCGCCCACGGATTGGCGATGACGGCCGCGGCCGCGAACAGCTTTAGCGGCACGGGAGCTTCGCGACCGCCTTCGATGAATGTCGTCTCGACGGCGGTGACGATCTTCCGGATCGAATTCAGCATGGGACCCGCGGGGTGATGCATTTGGTCCCGCACTTATGGTATACCATAATACCGTCAGTCAAGCCCCTTGTGGGTTGGGCCGAGACCGGTAAAAACGCAGAGGAAGAAACGAGACACATGGCCTTGGCATACTCGGAGACCACCAGCCTGCGCGTCGATCGCACCGCCAGGACACTCCGCAAGCTCGCGGTCGAGAAGTTGCGCGACGGCATTCTCGAATTCCATTTCAGACCCGGCGAGCGGCTGGTCGAGCGAACATTGTGCGAGAAGCTCGGCGTGAGCCGGACCGTGGTTCGCGAGGCGCTACGCCATCTGGAGACTGAGGGGCTTGTCGAGACGCTGCCCCAGCAAGGCCCGGCGGTGGTGCGCCCGGACTTGAGCCAGGCGGCGCAGGTCTATGAGATTCGTGCGCTCCTCGAAGCCGAAGCCTCGCGTGCCGCTGCCTTGCGGGCGACCCCCGCAGACATCGACCGACTCAATGCCGCCAACGACGCGATCCAGGCCGCCTTCGCCGAAGGCACGTCGCGGGACGTCCTCAAGGCGACGACCAGCTTCTACGAGATCCTGTTCACGGTCGCCGGCAAGACCGTGGCGTGGCAGGTGGTGCATGGACTGAATGCGCGCATCAACCACCTGCGGGCCATGACGATCGCCTCCCCGCGCCGGTCGCAAGCAGCCCTGACGGAGATGCGCCGCCTGCTCGATGCGATTGAGGCGCGCGACGGCGATGCGGCAGCGCGCGCCAGCTTCGACCACGTCCACGCGGTCAGCAAACTCGCGGCCCAGGCCCTTAGTGGCGCAGGCGAGATGCCGGGTGATTGAAGGCTACGATGTCGGGGCCCCTCGCCCCGCGGGCGAACGGGGTCTTTGGCACTTCGGGAGGCCGGCAAGTCGCGCGTGGGGCCGACGTATCTGGTCCGCGAAAGTTACTCTGTGTGGGTCTGTTTGGCAGTCACATCGGCTAACAGCCGCATAGCACCGGCAAGAAGAAATATGCCCAAGGGCAACGCAACTATGCTCCAATCTGAGTGAGTTTCCTTCTCAGCGATGTCAGTCACATAATCCACCGCGAGATAGACAATAATAACCTCCAGGAAGACATGCTTCAGCTCATCTATTCCGTTGAGCCGCATCCATCGAGGTAGATTATTTCTTACCCTGTCGGAAAGCTTCAACACGAACCCAAACGTGATCGCAAACGCAAAAATCACGAGCACCATTCCGAATAGAAACTTGTCCGTCGCTTCCATCACGGATGTTATAACCGCCGGGCTGGTGCTATCCTGGTTCCAGGATGCTACAACTGCGTTACGGATGTTCAAGAAACCTTCCCAGAACATCAGAACAGCGCCGATTGAGGCGCCACCCGACGCAAGGAGCATCACGTATCTGAGTGAAAGTCCAAATGCGAGCACGAGGAAGGACCCTTTGTGGCCGGGACAGCTGTGCAGCGCATTGTGAGGCGGTCAGGTTACGGTTTGTTCAATGAGCATCAGCATACGGCGCTGGATTGACCGAACCCGCACCCGCCCAGGCGGTCGCGGCTTTAGGGAGAGCAGACCGGCAGGGAGTCCTGAGCCGCCGCGAAGCTTAAGGGGTAAGCAACGATCCACCCTTTTCAATCGCCCCGCGGCCGTGCAGGGGACCGACCAGGATCACTGCATCTACCATCGCGCAGCCTAAGAAACTGTAAGATGCAAGGGGCTGGCAGCGCGTCAGCGGCTCGGCTCGCGCAACCCGGCTCAGGGACTCTCGGCGGAATTGGTGCCAAGCTCTTCCGAACGTCGGCGTTGCGCCAGAGGGAAAAAAGTCCCACGAGGGGGCCGTGAAACTTTCTCTGTATGCGCCTGTTAGCGCGGCGCAGCCTTAGGGCCGCGTTTCTCTCCCTCGACTTAGGCCGCCTTCGGGACGGTCCGTCCTGGGGCGGTCCGCCCATGGGTTCAACGCCGATAACACGATGGGGTTGCGCCTAACACACGTTGTTTTGTGACGGGGCCCGGTCTCCAAGCCTTGCAGACCCGAGCGGCCATCTACTGACTCTGTTTTGGCGCAGGTGTGTGGTCCCGGGATGAGGTGACGTGGGTCGAGCGCTTTACGGCGGCTCGCTCGCGGAGTTGCCGGGCGTAGCGTTGGATTGCTTGGTCCAGCCCCGGAAATCATCTTTGGAGAGGAGAAAATTCTAGCGGTAGTCGCGCGTGAAGCCGGATTGGCCCATGCGAGGGATTTAGAGATGCTCTTCTTGCTGGCGGAGATATTTGGTGTTGTGGAACCCGGCGCTGAGCAACATTTTGCGCAAGGCCATGCCGATGAGCACGAGCGGCACCGCCTCGAGCGCCAGTTCGAATGCCCAGGCGCTCATATCGTGCCCCTTGCAACAATCCACGGGAAAAGGCGGGGGGCCTCACCAAAGGAGGTTCGGTGCGCTGGGATGTTCACGGCCATGCTCCAAAACGGGAACGACCACGAAGGATCCGCAAAAACCGGGCCCGCCTGGAGGGCGAGGATGTGTCGTCGTGCACATCGCAAAAGTAGCGTGGCATCCTCGCGAACTCGCCCCGATCTTGGGGGTTCATTTTGCCTCGACTCGACCTTGTCTCGTCCTTTCGCCTTCTTTTACCTCGCGCCCGCCGCCCCTCACTCTCCGAGCATGCCTTTGTCGACCTCACCATAGGTGGCCAGCAGTACCGGGTCGGAGAACTCGCCCGTGTTCGGATCGCCGGTCCGGCTGAAAGCGACGGCGCCGGCGCTCGTTTCTGCCGCGCGCTGGGCTCGGCGCTTTGCCGTCTCCGCATTGGGCGCTTCTGCGGGTTCGAGCGGCACGAGGTTGCCGTCGGCATCCCGGCCGAACGGCACCACGACGTGATAGGTGATGGGCATCGAGATCTCCCGCTGACGTGACTTGGGCAGGGTACGCCCCTGCGTACTCCTGCCTCTTCCTGCCTCACCGGATCGACCCGCGTGTCGTCGGTGGCGGCCGATGCATGATCATCCAGCTGAGTTCCGGGAACCCGCTTCAAGCCAAAAGGCGTTGCTGTTCCAGACGGAGGACTTTGCCATGACTCGCACCACTTTGCTGATTGCCGGCGCATTGAGCTCTTCGGTCCTGATCGGCACCGCCGCTTTTTCGGCCAATTCAACGACCCAACCCTCGGCGGCAACGTCACAGTCGGGCACCCCGACTGCCAGACCACCTGCGGCAGACCCATCGACCAACAACTCGGGGACGAACGCAGCCACGGCCAGTGAAGGTTCGGCTGCGGATTGCAAGTCGGCCAGCGCGAAAATGACGAACGGCGCCACCGAGGCCTGCAAATAGGACCGACGTTCCGTTTCAGTACCAAGCCTTGATGGCCGCCGCATTGCGGCGATCCTGTTGGGCAGGTTCTGAACCAAGTCAGTTCGCTTCAAGTTGGCGAAAGGACTCACTCGGGAACAGTCGTGCCCAGGTACTACTTCCAAGTGCATGATGCCAAGGGGCTGCTGGATCAGGAAGGCATCGACCTGCCGAATCTGGCCGTCGCGCAGGCCGAGGCGGTGCGACTGGCGGGAGCCATACTGCTCGACGAGGCGTCCCTGATTCATGATCACGCCGACTGGCATCTAACAGTCGAGGATGCGAACGGGACCGTGCTGCTCCTCGTCGAGTTCCGGGTGACCAGCTTGCTGTCGAGCAACTAAGCTCGGTAGCCGCACGTCACCACGGTGCGCCCCTCATCATCACGGCTCCTACTGCCGCCGCGGCAACGATCACCATAACGACCGCCATGATCACGATTGGAACATACCTGCTCCGTTGCGGGGACGGATCATCCCTCTTCGCGACGGCGCCAATGGCGGCTTCCTGACGGCGAGCCAGAGCGACGCGCTCCCCCGAGGCCGGAGAGCCCGCCGCCTCGTCATCTGTTCCTAGGGGAGAAAGACCCGGATCAGGAGCAGCGATCTTGTCGCCCGTCCGGCCAGCGTCGATGTCACCCTTCAATTGGGCGGCGTTGTCTCTGTCGGCGGATCGGTGCTGTTGGCTGAGCGTCATGGTGCTGCAACGCCGATCGAAGGAAAAATGATGCGGAGGCGGGTTGACGCATCATCCCGATCGCTTCGAGGCCGTTGTGCGTGCCACTGTCGCCAGGGTCCCTCACAAGGTGTTAGGCACCCTCGTACGGTTCTTCAGGCTGGCGCATGCATCGCGCGAACCAGAGGCAGCATGACTTCGAGAGGATCGGCGTTCTTCACCGAGGCGACTGTCGCGGTCTGATCGGTCAGCACCCGGGGCAATCGATTGACCAAGATCCGCAGGCCCGGCATTGCGGCGGTCATGTCGGAGCATAACATCTCTCCAGCCTGCTTGGCCATGCTGTATTCCAACATACCTTCCGGACGGGACTCGACAGACACTGACGATGGGTAAAACACCGAGAGATTTCGAAAGTGCAGCGTTCGACATGTCTCGAAGAAATACTCGACATAATATCTGCTGAACGCTTTGAACAAGTCTGGCGAAAACACCGGACCTCTCTGCACAAAAATTTTCGGAGAAACAAAATAGTAAACCTGGTCTACCGAACCTTTCAGATGCGACAGTTGTGGTTCGATCGGCCGGTCGACATCGAATTCAAAGACACCACACGCGGCCTCACCGCGTGCCCTTGCGATCTCCTCGTGCAGTTTCCGAGCCTCATCGCGGCCACGGGCGAATGTCGCGATAACTTGCCCACCACCCGCAGCAATAAGCTTCGCAGTTGTTGCGCCGAGACCGCGAGAGCCCCCCACGATCAAGGAGGTGGTGCCCGCAAACTCGTCAGCATCCACGTGCCGGGCAACCTCGGCCATCGCTGGTGGCTCGACAGGCGCTTGCCGGACGAAGGCCCTCACCTGACCTGCCAGCCCCTCGCCCTGGACGGCCATCTTGATCAAGCGAAAGCGATCGTCGACGTCTTGAACAAGATAGCCAATTCCCAATTCCGATCCCTCCACATCGGTCGCGTCGACGGTCAGGCTCGCGAAGATGGAGTGCAGTCCGGGACAGATCATTCCAACCAGCCGGGAAAGCTGGGCGAGGCCCGAGAGCCGCCTTGCCCCGAAAGAAGCGGCAGCGTTCGGAAACATGGATGAAAACGCAGATGGTGGGACGGGAGGCACCAACCAGCCGGCTCTCCCGGCCATCTGCTCGATCTGCATTGCCTGAGGTCTTCCAGCGGCCTCGACCGGCGGTTTCGGATGGAGCAAGGTGGTCGCTGGGCGCGGGCCGAAGCGCAACAACAGGGTCATCGCTATGGCGGCGTCGCTGACCACGCTCACAATGGCCGAAGCACCATCGTACTTACCCAGCTGAATGGCCAGCCGCTCGTCGAGATGCACAAACCTTGCGAAGTCGACCTTTAGCTGCCGAACGTTTTCGAGGGGCAACTCAGCTTGCGTCAAACATTCCAGCGTCCATAGCAGGACATGTACGCCGTGAACCACTGGCTCGCCCGCTTGGGTGCGCCTGGCAGCCACCGGGTCCATGTGTATCGGGTTTATGTCACCGGATAATGCGGCAAACGCTCGTTGGTCGGCCATGGTGAAGCGACGCTCGAACCTAGGGAACGAAGCCTGGGCAAAGTTGCGAATCATAACAAGACCGACACCAGAAAGCCGCGAATCTTCCGCAACTCCAAGGGAGCGTCAAGCGGGCAGTCCGGGTTCGTGTCGCTTGAGATGGCCCCATAATGGCGTAAGCCGATGTAGCTGTGGGATCTGGGAGGTGAAGCGCCGGCCGCGACAGGTCCGCAGCCAGCCGTACAACGGTCGCCCTGGTCGGTTCGACATTATGGGGGAGGTCACAGGCTAACCGGTCCCATACACGATAGCCAAATCCAAACAGCCGTCGTCCTTCGGAGCTTTTGGGCCGATCGAGCAAATCCTGGTGGATTGAGACGGGCTAACGCAAGGGGCGGATGAAAGATCGCCGGCTTGCCTTGCCTTCGCCCGGTTCAAGCTCGAAAAGGAGCGCAACGGCGGGTAGCAACCGAGCGGAGCCGACGAGGTCGTCCAGGCCTTGAGGCGGATTTCGTAGCTCATCCGGCAGTTCCAAAAAAGAACCGCGCAGGAAATCAGCGAAGCAACCCCTCTCCTGTTTGGCTAATGGCTGCTCACGCCATCCATCCTGGCCGCGAGAAACCTGGCCACGCTCATCTCATCGCACAGACCGCGATAAAGGGATCGAAGATGTCAATTAACGAACCGCAGCAAACACGGTTTCAAGCCGGGCCTGGGACTCCGGGTCCGACCGATGTCCAGGAACTTCGTTCGCTTGAGGAATTGGTTGCCGATGCCTGCGAGGCCGAGTTGCACCACAACTGGGACGTCAGCCTGGCGTTTTGGCGCGAGTTGCAACTGCGTGCCCCTGGCCAGGTCGATGCCTATGTCGGCCAGGCGACTGCTCTACGTAAGCTCGGACGCTTCGATGAATGCGACCGGCTGCTGCGGGAAGGAATGGCAGAAATACCGGACGATGCGCATCTTCATTCGACCTATGCCGTCACTGCTCATGAGCGCGGAGACCTGATCGAGGCCGCCCAGCGGCAGCAAGATGTGCTCGTCCGCTTTCCCGACAACCGGCCGGTTATGCTGCTAACCCTCACGTACTTGCGTCAAGCGAAGCTGTTCAACGAGGCTGAAATCGTGGTCAAGCGCGGGATCGAGCAATATCCCGGCGACAGTGACATTCTGTTTGCTTCCGCCTTCGTGGCCCACGATCGCGGAGATTGGCCCGAGGCAAACCGCCGCTGGGAGGTGGCCTGGAGACTATTCCCCGAACTGTTCGATCCGGACACTTTGCGTTTGAAGTCCAATGCGGCCTGGTCGGCCCGGCTCGACGCGGCTATGGAGGGGCATGCTGAACATGCGCTGGACCGAGTCCCTGCGCAAGCTGGGACGGTGCTGCGAACGCAAACACCTACCCCCCTTTCGCGAGTCTCCGACGCGAGCCCCGACCTTGCTGCCGTCAGCACACGGGACCTCGCACTGGCCTTCGAGAGCCTCGGAGGTTCCTGCGAGTTTGGCTTGGTGCAGCGGCGGCTAGGCGCGGAGCCGCTCGGCTTGTTCCGCTGGACGCGCGTCTACCTCGGCCACTTGGTTGAATTGCTCGAAAACGACCTGAGTACGCTGGGGGAGCCGGAGCAGACTGAGCTGGTGCGTTACGAAGACGAGTATCTCATTCGAGATCGCGACGACCGCTTCCTCATGCACACGTTCGTTCGCGTGAACGCGGTCGACGAAAGCACGTTTCTAGACAAGCAGTGCCGCCGCCTCAGATACCTACGAGGGAAATTTCTCGAAGATCTCAAGGCCGGCGAAAAAATATTCGTGCACAAATACTACGACGCCCGGCCATCGGACGACGAGATATTCAAGGTCCACGACGCGCTTTGCCGGCATGCGCCGAATGCGCTTCTTATCACAAGGCCGCACGAGGCAGGGCACCCGATCGGGAGCGTCGAAACACTTAGACCAGGAGTACTGGTGGGTTATTTGGGCCGCTCCTATGGCGAGGGTGGATGGGACAAGCTGCCCGTCGAGCCCTGGCGGGAAGTTTGTGAGAAGGCCTTTGCGCTCCGCCGTTCCGGCGCGACGCCCTGAGCCGTGCGTACCTTGCGGAGCGATCCGGCGGGCCCCACCGATCGGTGTCCGAAGATCAAGCTGCTGGCGGACACGGGCCATGGCGCGGGCCGGATGTTTGCCGAGATGGCGCGCAATCACGCAGCCTTGACGACTACACGGACCTGCTCGTCGGCGGCGCCGCCAGCACTATGAGATAGCCTTCGAGAGCCGACAAGCTCCGGTGCGCACTCCTGCTCAGGCCATCCACAACCCGCCCCGAACCAACCGGACCCATCCGGACCCACGTGAAACGTCGAATTGCGAGCAACAGAATGCCAAGTCCAACCAGCCTTTACTGGCTTCCCATCGCGGATGATTGGCGACCACGCCTCAAGGCGCTTCGCGGGATGGGCCAATCGGCCGAGGCTTGGGCTACTGCGAAAGCGCTCGCCAACCTGCGGCTGGATTTCGTGCAGACGAACGCGCTGGACCATGTGGTCCAGGAGCTATTCGGCGACGGCGGCAGCGAGCAGGTTGCATCCAATCCGACCAGGCTGGCCATTCTTGGTTCCTCGACCCTGTCACATTTGCATTCCGGGCTGCGGGTGGCAGCTCTCAGGCGCGGCATATGGCTCGAAACCTACGAAAGCCCCTACGATCAGTACTTACAGGAACTGCTGGACCCGTCGTCTGCATTGCACGCGTTTGCCCCCACACTCGTGCTGTTCGCCTTTGACAGCCGCCATCTCTTAGCCGGATTGGATGCCGGGCAAAGCGAAGCGGATGCTGATGCCATTTTTTCCGGCGTTCGGGAGAAGCTGCTGCAATGCTGGCGCCTCGCACGCCAATCGTTTGACTGCCCGATCCTGCAGCAAACGCTGCTGCCCGTGTTTCCCTCATTGCTGGGGAGTAATGAACATCGGCTGCCTGGCTCAATGGCGGGGGGTGTAGCGCGCGTCAACTGCACAATGCGTTCGCTCGCGGATGAGGAAGGCGTGGATCTGCTGGCCTTGGATAAGCGGGTGGCACAGGACGGCCTGTCGGCTTGGTACGATCCGGCCCTTTGGTATCGGTCCAAGCAGGAAATTACGCCGGCCGCTGCGCCAATGTATGGCGAACTGGCCGCAACTCTCATTGCGGCGCAGCAAGGCCGTTCATTCAAATGTCTCGTTCTAGACTTGGATAACACCCTATGGGGTGGCGTCGTTGGAGACGACGGGCTGGACGGTATCGTCTTGGGCCAGGGCAGCGCGCTCGGCGAGGCATTCGTGGCGGTACAGCGATATGCACTCGAACTTTCCCGGCGGGGCGTGATCTTGGCGGTGTGCTCGAAGAACGATGAGGCGAATGCCTGGGAGCCGTTCGACTCACATCCCGAAATGTTGCTCAAGCGCGAGCACATCGCGTGTTTCGCCGCCAATTGGAACGACAAGGCGGCTAACATCCGCACCGTCGCCCAGGAGCTGAACATCGGGCTCGACAGCCTCGTTTTCCTGGACGACAACCCGTTCGAGCGTACGCTGATACGGCAGGAGCTGCCGATGGTCGCGGTGCCGGAAGTGCCCGACGATCCGGCACTGGTTCCCCAATGCCTCGCAGACGCTGGTTATTTCGACGTTCTCGGGGTCACGGAGGATGACCGAAAGCGCACCCGCCAGTATCAGGGCAACAAGGAACGCCTCCTCCTGAAGGCTTCCTCGACCGATATGGAATCCTATCTGCGTGGGCTCGATATGAAACTGTTCTGGCGGCGCTTCGACCGCCTCGGGCTGTTGCGGATTGTGCAGCTGATAAACAAGACCAATCAGTTCAATTTGACCACTCGCCGTTACGGAGAGAGCGAAATTCTGACACTGATGGAGGATCCGAACGCAGTCGGACTGCAACTTCGACTGACGGACCGCCTCGGTGACAATGGCATGATCAGTGTCGTCATCGGCCGGCTTGACCCGTCACTCGACCTGCTCATAGACACGTGGCTCATGAGTTGCCGAGTGCTCGGCCGCCAGGTTGAAGCAGCCACGCTCAACCTCCTTGCTGCGCAGGCAGTGGGCGCACGTAGACTGATAGGCGAATACCGGCCCACCGCGAAGAACGGGATGGTTCGGGAGCACTATCAGAAGCTTGGCTTTGCTATCATAGAGGAGGCGGCGGACGGAACTGTGCGGAGTTCTCTCGAGCTTCGTGACTTCGTGCCGCTGCCGACATTCATCGAGACAAGGGAAGGGTAGATTGTGAGCGAAATTGAGATTTACGGAGCATTGACGGAGATTTTCCATGACGTGTTCATGCGAGATGATTTTCAATTGACATCAGGGTTTTCGGCAAAGGATCTTGCCGGCTGGGATTTATTCAAGATGATAGAGATCATCATGGCGACCGAAGAACATTTCGGATTCAAAATGAGCTCGAAGGACGCGGACGCGCTTCAGTGCGTCGGTGACTTGGTGAAAGTGATCGAGGCGAACCGACACTGAACAAGTGGGAACCTCGCGGACTCGCGTGCCCGAGATCTGGCGCGCCAACCGCGTAGCGCACTGCACTCCCGTGAAGGTTTGCGCCAAGCGGCGCAAACCTTAGCCTTCGGACCGGCGCTAAGCTGCCTGCCCGACCGACGCCAAAGTGGCCGCCCGCGGCAGAGAGGGGCTGTGCTCACGCAAGCCACGTTCCAAGAGATGGAGTCGGCATCCGAGAAGCACTAATCTTGCCATGCTCCGGCGTGCGACACCGATCACCTCTGTTCCGGCCAGATCTTCGCCTTCGTAAAGGTAAAGCAGGATGGAAACCCAGTCCTCGTCCGAGCGGATACTGAGCCGGAATCGAAGGTCGTCGACAGCCTGGGTTTGGAGGTTCCCTGACATCTCGTTACCCCACTTCGCCACCACGTCGGCCGGGCTGTTGCGGTCGCGGCAGCCCGGCAGGTGCCCTCCGTAGGAAGCTGTCTGTCACCTATCCAAGTTGTCCACAGGCCGGATCTCGGCGCAATACTCCCTTTGGAGGATCTCGCGATGGAAGCGGTTCTTCCGTCCTGGGAGGCACGTCCCAGGAGTCGACCGTAGAGGCCTCAATCACCGGCCCGGCGCCAACAAAATTCCCTCTTTTCCGGACGAAAATCTCCGAAAACTTTCGGTGCAGATCAGACCCGAACAGGCTCGCGGTTCTGTAGCGAACCCAGGGGGGCAGCCGACAAGACGACGGAGGTGGTGCAGACTGATCGACTATCTATTGGCGGCTTGTAGAACCCCGAGGGATTCCTCGGAAACGCAGGCGAACTGCGTCCCCTTGATCAGCCCCGCGGTCTTTGCCGCCCCCTGGAGTGCGGTCGTGCATGCTGCTCGGCTTTCGTAGGAACCGATCGCGCTCATGCTGAACGAGCCTCCACCCTGGCTGATCAGCATGAGAAAGAACATTGCGGCGGGCGCTGACATGGGCGGACTCTCCCCCGTGACTTATAATGCCACGGATTTCGCCCCTCCTAGTGTAACCCTCAAGGTCCGTCTAGGGCAGAACTACTCTGCTGAAAGGTTTGCCCAACCCGCGACAAGCTCGCGCTCGCCGAACAAGGCTGAGCCGGCGGAACGCAAGCAAAAGCGCGGTTTCGCTGGTGAGTGCAGACATCGTCGCAAGTTAAATCACCTTCGCGGACGAGCCTCTGAGGGGTCGCGCTGAATTGAAAGGGATCCTGGTGCTTACCTGTGCTTACCCGGCGATGGCGACCGGCTCGCACATCCATTCTAGATATCTGAAATCGTTGGCGCACCCGAGAGGATTCGAACCTCTGACCTCTGCCTTCGGAGGGCAGCGCTCTATCCAGCTGAGCTACGGGTGCATGGCCGCGGCGGCTCTCCATCCCTAACCGATCGCGGGCGGAGCCGCAACCGCGGGATCGCGCGCAAGTGCACCCTTCAGAGCCCATTTAGCCCCGGGGAGGACCGGCAGCTGTGCCCCTTGCCCTGGGCAAAGCGCGGTGCCCCTGCTATCTCGGCCCCATGACGACCCACAAGCTCGACAACATCCGCAATTTTTCGATCGTGGCCCATATCGACCACGGCAAATCGACCTTGGCCGATCGCCTGATCCAGACCACCGGCACGGTGGCGGCCCGGGACATGGTCGAGCAGGTTCTCGATTCGATGGATATCGAGCGCGAGCGCGGCATCACCATCAAGGCCCAGACCGTCCGGCTCGACTACGTCGCCAAGGACGGCCGCGCCTATGTTCTCAACCTGATGGACACGCCCGGCCACGTCGACTTCGCCTACGAGGTGTCGCGGTCCCTCGCCGCCTGCGAAGGCTCGCTCCTGGTGGTGGACGCGAGCCAGGGGGTCGAGGCCCAGACCCTGGCCAACGTGTACCAGGCGCTCGATGCCGGCCACGAGATCGTGCCCGTGCTCAACAAGATCGACCTGCCCGCCGCCGAGCCCGACCGCATTCGCCAGCAGATCGAGGACGTGATCGGCCTCGACGCGTCCGAGGCGGTCGAGATTTCGGCCAAGACCGGGCTCAACATCGAGGGCGTGCTCGAGGCCATCGTCACCCGCCTGCCGCCGCCCAAGGGCGACGAAACGGCGCCCCTCAAGGCCTTGCTGGTCGACAGCTGGTACGACGCCTACCTCGGGGTGGTGGTCCTGGTCCGGGTCATCGACGGGGCCATGAAGAAAGGCTCGCGCATCCAGATGATGGGCGCCGGCGCCCATTACGAGGTGGATCGCATCGGCGTGTTCAAGCCGAAGATGACCAATGTCGAGACGCTCGGGCCCGGCGAGATCGGCTTCATCACGGCGCAGATCAAGGAGGTTGCCGACACAAGGGTGGGTGACACCATCACGGACGAGCGCAAGCCCACCGCCGAGGCCCTGCCCGGCTTCAAGCCCGCGCAACCGGTGGTGTTCTGCGGCCTGTTCCCGGTCGATGCGGCCGAGTTCGACGATCTGCGCGCCGCCATGGGCCGCCTGCGCCTGAACGATGCGAGCTTCTCGTTCGAGATGGAAAGCTCGGCGGCGCTCGGCTTCGGGTTCCGCTGCGGCTTCCTCGGGCTGCTCCACCTCGAGATTATCCAGGAGCGACTCGAGCGCGAGTTCAACCTCGACCTCATCGCCACCGCGCCCTCGGTGGTCTACCAGATCGCCTTGCGGGACGGCACCGAGATCGAGTTGCACAATCCGGCCGACATGCCGGACATCATGAAGATCGAGGAGATCCGCGAGCCCTGGATCAAGGCCACGATCCTCACGCCGGACGAATATCTCGGCGGCATTCTCAAGCTCTGCCAGGATCGGCGTGGCATCCAGCTCGACCTTAATTACGTGGGTAAGCGCGCCATGCTGACCTACGAACTGCCGCTCAACGAGGTGGTGTTCGACTTCTACGACCGGCTGAAGTCGATCTCCAAGGGCTACGCGTCGTTCGATTACCATATCACCGACTACAAGGCCGGCGACCTCGTCAAGATGTCGGTCCTGGTCAATGCCGAGCCGGTCGACGCGCTGTCGATGCTGGTGCACCGCAACCGTGCCGAAATGCGCGGCCGGGCCATGGTGGAAAAGCTCAAGGACCTGATCCCCCCGCACATGTTCCAGATTCCGGTCCAGGCCGCGATCGGCGGCAAGATCATCGCCCGCGAAACCATCCGGGCCTTGCGCAAGGACGTAACCGCGAAATGCTACGGCGGCGACGTGACCCGCAAGCGCAAGTTGCTGGAGAAGCAGAAGGCCGGCAAGAAGAAGATGCGGCAGTTCGGCAAGGTCGAGATCCCGCAGGAAGCCTTCATCGCCGCCTTGAAGATGGACGGTTAAGCATCGAATGTTACAGCGGGCGAGGCCGGTCGTTCGGCTGCTCACGGAGAGTTCGGGCATGAAAGCGGTGGCAGTCCTCGGCCTTGCGTTATGCGTGAGCATGGGGCTGCCCGCGGCCGCAGCCATCAAGCCACCGCCGACAGGCTGCGGCTCGTTCATGACGGATTTTCCGGCTGCCGCGAGCGCGTACCGGATTTCTTTCGAGCGTCCGCTCACCATCAGCCGGGGCTTCGGCGAGGTTCTGGCCGGGGTGGACGTCCATGTCCTGGCCACCAATGCCGACCTTGAAGGCACGCTGAAGTGCCGCGGCGACCAATTCCTCCGGTTCGAACTGCGCATGAAGGCGCCGGCAACCGAGAAGCTGCTCGATGATTTCCGCGCTTTCGAAGAAGCGGCCCTGATGGCGGCCTTTCACTGGGACAAGCCCAAGGCCGCGACCGTGGCCAAGGCAATGAGCACGGATGCGGCCGAGTACCTGCGGGCCTCCGAACAACGCGGCGATGTCTATCTCGCCGGCAAGGTCGAGTACCATCAGGGCGACGCCCTCGATCTCGGGGTGATCTGGACGCCAACGGACCATAGTTTCGTCATCGCGAGCCAGACGGCCGAGTAGGGCTCTAAAGGCCCAAATGGGCTGACGCTCCCGCATTTCGCGGATAGAACGGTGTTTTCGAGCGTTGGGCCTGATCCTGGAGCGCGGCTCTAGTCACGTTCCGCGCGGAGCACCAAACAATCGCGGGGATCACATGAGAACATCGCAAGCTTTTTCGCGCTCCGCCTTGGCGGCCGTGTTGCTCTTCGGCACCGCCCTAGCGACGGCCGCCTCAGCCGCCGACAAGATCACCCTCATGGTGGGCGGCCTTGAAAAGCAGATCTATCTGCCGTTCATGCTCACCCAGCGCCTCGGCTATTTCAAGGAACAGGGTCTCGACGTCGAATTGCTGACCGAGCCGTCGGGCGTCGATGCGGAAGACGAGTTGCTGGCCGGTGCGGTCCAGGGCGTCGGCGGTTTCTACGACCATTGCGTAGACCTTCAGGCCAAGGGCAAGTTCCTCGAATCCGTGGTGCAGATCCTGGGCTCGCCCGGCGAGGTCGAGCTCGTCTCTTCCAAGCATCCCGAGATCAAGTCGCCGGCCGACTGGAAGGGCGTGAAGCTCGGTGTCACGGGCCTCGGCTCCTCGACCAACTTCCTGACCCAATATCTGGCGGTCAAGAACGGCGTGAAGCTCGGCGAATTCACCTCGGTGGCGGTCGGAGCCGGCGACACCTTCATCGCGGCGATCCAGCGCGACGAGATCCAGGGCGGCATGACCACCGAGCCCACCGTGTCGCGGCTGCTCAAGACCGGCGAGGCCAAGGTGCTGGTCGACCTGCGCAGCGCCGAGACCACCAAGGCCGCCCTCGGCGGCCCCTACCCCGCCACCTCGCTCTACATGGATACGAGCTTCGTCGAAAAGCACAGGGACGAGACCCAGAAGCTCGTCAACGCGCTGGTGAAGACACAGCGCTTCATCAACACCCATTCGGCGGGCGAGATCGCCGACCAGATGCCGAAGGAATATCTCGTCGGGGACCGCGACGGCTACGTGAAGGCGCTCGAGGCCGAGAAGGGCATGTTCACCCCGGACGGGCTCATGCCAGCCGGCGGCCCGGAAACGGTGCTCGCCGTGCTGTCCGCCTTTTCCAAGAACGTGAAGGGCAAGACCATCGACCTCGGCAAGACCTACACGACCGAGTTCGTCAAGAACGCCAAGTAGCGGGACCTCTACCATCAGTCACCGCATCGGGAGTGAGATCGTGGAGCAATTGGTTCGACCCTCACCCCCTGCTCCTCTCCCCGCGGGAGAGGGGAGCCCCGAAGCGCCCGCCATCGCGTTCACCAATGTCGGCCGGCGCTTCCTCAGTCCGGACGGCAAGAGCTTCACGACCCTGCGCGACTTCAACTTCACGGTGGGCCGCGGCGAGTTCGTGGCCCTGGTGGGACCGACCGGATGCGGCAAGTCGACGACCCTCAACCTGATCACCGGGCTTGGTCGCCCGTCGAGCGGCGAGGTTCGCGTGATGGGCGAGCCCGTGCACGGCATCGACCCGCGCATCGGCTTCGTGTTCCAGGCCGATGCGCTCTTTCCCTGGCGCAGCGTGCTCGAGAACGTCGCTGCCGGCCCGCTGTTCCGGGGTCGCCCGAAGCGTGAGGCCTATGCGGCAGCGCAGGATTGGCTCGGCCGTGTCGGCCTTGCGGCGTTCGCGAACCATTACCCGCACCAACTGTCGGGCGGGATGCGCAAGCGCGTCGCCTTGGCCCAAACCTTCATAAACGGCCCGGAAATCCTGCTCATGGACGAGCCCTTCTCGGCTCTCGACGTGCAGACCCGGGTCTTGATGCATGAGGAACTGCTGCAGCTCTGGTCGGCCTCGCAGGCCTCCGTGGTGTTCGTCACGCACGACCTCGAGGAGGCGATCGGGCTCGCCGATAAGGTCTATGTACTCACGGCCCGACCCGCGACCGTGAAATCGGTGCATGCGATCGACCTCCCCCGCCCACGGGTGATCGCCGACATCCGCTACGAGCCGCAGTTCATCGAACTGTCCCGCCGGATCTGGAGCGACCTGAAAGAGGAAGTCGGCGGGTTCGACAGGACCGCGAAGGCGGCCTGAACGTCGTGGGGGCGGCCTGAACCGGGGAACCAGCATGACCGATATCAGCCTCGACCCGGTGGTCGCCTTCGCGCCCGGCACGTCGGATGCGGAGATCGAGGCCACGGCCCGCAACGCCGCCCGAGCCCGTAGCCGCAAGGTGCTGGTCTGGCGCTTCGCGATCCTGCTTGCCATGCTGGGCACCTGGGAGGCGGCGGCCCGGACCGGCCTGATCGACGCGTTCTTCTATTCCTATCCCTCGGCCATCGCGGTCAGGCTTTACGAACTCGTCACCGAGGGCACCGACGAGGCCAGCCTCTGGTATCACCTGTGGATCACCATCGAGGAATCGCTGATAGGCTTCTTCACCGGCTCGATCTTCGGCGTGCTGTTCGGGGTGGCGCTCGGGCGCAACCGCATGGCCTCGGATGTCTTTTCCGTCTACATCAAGGTGTTGAACGCCGTTCCTCGTGTCGTTCTGGCGCCGATCTTCATCCTGCTGTTCGGTTTTGGCCTGTGGTCGAAGGTGGCCCTGTCCTTCGTGATGGTGTTCTTCGTCGTATTCTCGAACGCGTTCCAGGGCGTGCGCGAAGCCGACCGGGCCATGATCACCAATGCCCAGATCCTGGGGGCAAAACCCTGGGCCGTGACCACCAAGGTGATCATCCCGTCGGCCATGAGCTGGATCTTCGCCAGCCTCCATATCAGCCTGAGTTTCGCGATCGTCGGGGCCATCGTGGGCGAATTCATCGGTGCCCGATACGGCATCGGCTTCATCATCCAGACGGCGCGGGGCGTGCACGATACCGCCGAGATGTACGCGGCCATCGTGATCATCGTGATCGTGGTGCTAGGGGCCGAATGGCTGATGACCCGGGTCGAGAACCGGCTCGCAAAATGGCGCCCCCCGCCCTTGCAGGAGCAGCAGTAGCGGTGGGGCAATCGCAGAACATCCTCATCCTGAGCTTGACGGATCCCTGGCGACCGACATCGGTTTGCTGCCGCAAACCTCCTCATCCTGAGCTTGTCGAAGGACGAGGAGGTTACGCCCCTTCCCGCATCCTTCGACGGGCTCAGGATGAGGGCCTGTGGCAGCCGGCTCAGCCCAGCTTCGACCGCACATCCGCTTCAAGCAACGCCCGCAATTCGGGCGTTACCGTCGGCCGCGTGCCGAACCATCGCGCAAAGCCCGGCACCGCCTGATGCAGCAGCATGCCGAGCCCGCCGACCGCGCGATGGCCGGTGCTCCTGGCGGCCCTCACCAGGTCGGTTTCGAGCGGCACATAGACGATGTCGCACACCAGCGCGCTTGCTTTCAGACGAGCGAGATCGAGAGTTAGCGGCGGCATGCCCTGCATGCCGAGCGAGGTTGTGTTGACCAGGAGATCGGCCTCGCCGAGCCGCGCTTCGAGGGCGGTAGTGGCGTAGGGCCGCACGCCCGCCCCGAACACGCTTGCGAGCTCTTCGGCCTTGTCGCGCGACCGGTTGACGAGGTCGACCGCAAAACCACGCCCCAGCAGTGCGTAGACGATGGCCCGCGCCGCGCCCCCGGCCCCGAGCACGACCGCCCGGCCCGGCGCGCGATCCCAGCCAGGCGCTTCATCGTCGAGGCTGCCGAGAAAGCCGAGGACGTCCGTGTTGGTGGCCCGGAGCCGCCCGTCCTCGCGCCAGACCGTGTTGACGGCCCCGACTGCCCGGGTCGCCTCATCGATCTCGTCGACCAGCGCCATCGCGGCGGTCTTGTGCGGCACCGTGATGTTGCCCCCGACAAAACCCGCCTCGGCCATGCCCGCGATGAACCCCGGTAGCGCCTCGGGCGCCACGTCGACCTTCTCGTAGGACCCCGGCAGGCCAAGCTGTTTCAGCCAGAAGCCGTGGATCAGTGGCGAGCGGGAATGGCTGATGGGATGGCCGATCACGAAGGCGCGGGGTGGTGCGTTCATGGGGGCAGGCGTAAGCCGGGCAGGCCCCGCCCCGCAAGGGGTTGGACGAGGTGGAGTTGAAATCCCGCTCTTGACCCATCCCGGATAGCCCACCGGCTAAGGTGCCAACCGGAGTTGCCCACAGCAGAATCGCCGTGAACTCTACGAATCAGAGAAGCTGGGCGCTCGAAGCCGCCGCGGCCTACGCTCGACCTCGGAGCTTCTGCGGACGGAGCTGGCAATGTCTGTGACCTACCGACCTGCCCGAGCGGAAGATCTGGCCACGACCGACGCGCTGGTGGTCGCCACTATCAACGACCTGACGGTGCGGCATGGCTTCGGCCCGATGGCGGCGGCAAGCCCTCCCGCATTTCAGCTATTTTCGCTCGCCGACGACCCGGATGGCCTATGGATCGCGGAGGACGACGGCTACATCGTCGGCTTTGCCTGGAGCTGGGTGTGCGGCGACCTATGGTTCCTCGCGCAGCTCTTTGTCGATCCGGCCCAACAGGGTCGTGGCATTGGGAACCAACTCATCGAACTGACCCTGGAGTACGCCCGAAAATCGCAAGCAGTGCATAGGGCACTCATTACGTTCACCTTCAACCGTGTCTCGCAGGGGCTCTACATCCGGCACGGACTGTTTCCCAGGATGCCGATCTATGTCTTCGCGGCCCCGCGCGAACGGGTGACGGCCGGCGTGCCGGAATCACCGTTGCGCAGCGTCGCAATCGACGACACCAGCGCGACCATGATGACCCTTGCCGAGATCGATGCTCACGCCGTGGGTGTCGCGCGCGAGAAGCATCACCGATATCTGCTCAACGACCCTGCGACCGCGGGGGTCTTGCTCTACGCCGATGGCGCGTGCGTCGGCTACAGCTACATCGGCTCGAACGGACACGTCGGACCTCTCGCAGTGACGCGGGTCGAGCATCTTCGTGACGCTCTTGCGACCGCACTGAAGATGGCGGCCGTTCGCTCGCCTGAGAAGGTATCGGCGTGCGTGCCGGGTACCTGCCACAGCGCCTTGAGCCTTGCCGTCGAGGCGGGGATGCGCATTACCTTCCCGATGCTGCTGATGACATCGCCCGGCTATGGCGATTGGGTTCGCTACCTGCCCCGAAATCCGGGCTTCATGTGATCAGAATATTCGCTCGTGCGAGGATCGGATCTCTGGTGGTCGTAGAGCCTTGAACGCGCCAGGCGCCGGGCAAGCCCAAGGCTTTCACCGCGTGGCGGAAAGCACGTCCCGGTATATGTCGGCGAGCGGGATGCTGACCTCGATTGCGGGCAGGTCAAGCACGGCGTCGAGTCCTTCGATCAGGCGCTCGGTGAACCACGCGTCGCCATTCCGATCGAAGACCTCGATGACCGGCTTGTCGCGCTCGACCAGCACGTAATGCTGCAACGACGCGAGCTTCTGATACACGCGCCACTTTTCCACCCGGTCTCGGCCCACGCTGCCTTCGGACACAACCTCCACCAGCACGACGGGGTCGTTCAAGGATGTGGCGCCCGGCAGCATCGGCCCGCACCGGACCATCACGTCGGGCAGCATGGCGCTGTTCAGCGGGGAATCCTTCATGAAGAAGGTCTCCGAAAAGACGCGGCAGCCCGAGCCTTTAGCACGCAACTGATTATCAGTGCTGAGGGTCAGATTGCGCACGATGAAATGATGCTCCCAGCGGGCCCCGACCATCATTTTGACCACGCGACCGCCGATCAGCTCCCATTTCTCGTCGCGGGGCTTGTCGGCCAGAAGCTCCTCGAAATCGTCGAGGTCCATGTAATCGTATTGGTCCGATCTGAAGGTCACCGGTCACCGTCTCCGAACACTGGCCTCAATCAGCGACCTGCTTGCAGCTACGGGGCCAAACCGTCTCAGGAGCGCTCCTCCGGTGGCCCCGGAGGTCCCCACATCCGGTCCCCGGTTCTGATCGCCGCGTCCGAAACATTGTGGATGGCCTCGGGCTCGATCGCCTCGCCGGTCCCGGGCACGGGGCGGCCCATTTCTTCCGGCTTCGGTTCGGCCTTTGCAGGCTCCCGGCCAGCTGTCTCGTTTCCGGTCTGGCTCATGTGCATGTCCTCGCGCGTCCCAACTGATGGCATCCCGCTTCGCCGCGTACTCCGCGATGGCGCTTGGTCCTTCAGCAACGCTGGCCTTTTTCAGCTCGTTCCAGCATAGCACGCGGAAGCTCTTCACGCGACAGCCCGGACCCTGAGTGACCCCTCCCCGCCGCCTCATCAACCCGGAAAAGCGGGCCGACGACCAGGAAGCCTCGATCCGGCCCCTGTCGCTCGAGGATTTTACGGGCCAGGAAGCCGCGCGCAAAAACCTGCAGGTCTTCATCGGCGCCGCGCGAACCCGCGGCGAGGCACTCGATCACGTGCTGTTCGTCGGGCCCCCCGGCCTCGGCAAGACCACCCTGGCCCAGATCATCGCGCGCGAACTCGGCGTGAATTTCCGGTCGACCTCCGGCCCCGTCATCGCCAAGGCGGGCGATCTCGCGGCCCAGTTGACCGGGCTCGAGGAGCGCGACGTCCTGTTCATCGACGAGATCCACCGGCTCAATCCGGCCGTCGAGGAAATCCTCTACCCGGCCATGGAGGATTTCCAGCTCGACCTGATGATCGGCCAGGGTCCCGCGGCGCGGTCGGTGAAGATCGACCTCGCGCGCTTTACGCTGGTTGGCGCCACCACGCGGGCCGGTCTCTTGACCACCCCGTTGCGCGACCGCTTCGGCATCCCGGTCCGGCTGAACTTCTACACAGTTCCCGAGCTCGAATCGATCGTGCGGCGCGGCGCCCGCGTGCTCGGCATCGGAATTGCGGCCGACGGTGCCAACGAGATCGCGCGTCGCGCCCGCGGAACGCCGCGCATCGCCGGACGGCTGTTGCGGCGCGTGCGCGACTTCGCGCTGGTCGAAGGGGCGGAAACCATCACCCGAACGATCGCCGATAGTTCGTTGAAACTGCTCGATGTCGACAACATCGGCCTCGACGGGATGGATCGCCGCTACCTCGACGTGATCGCGCTGTCGTTCGGCGGTGGTCCGGTCGGGGTCGAGACCATCGCGGCAGCGCTTTCGGAGCCGCGCGACGCTATCGAGGACATCATCGAGCCCTACCTGATCCAGCTCGGCTTCGTGCAACGGACGCCGCGCGGCCGGCTCCTCACGCCGCACGCCTTCCGTCATCTCGGTCTCGCCGAGCCGAAGGCACTGACCGAGCAATTCGGCCTGTTCGGCAATGAACCCGACGAGGAGTGAGGTGGAGCCGCATCGTCTGCCGGTTCGGGTCTATTACGAGGACACCGATTTCTCCGGCGTGGTCTACCACGCCAACTACCTGCGCTTCCTGGAGCGGGGGCGAACCGAACTGCTGCGCAGCCTCGGCATCCACCAGACGGAGCTTCACGCCGGCGCGTCGGGGCAGCCGATCGTCTTTGCCGTGACCCACATGACGATCGATTTCCGCCGGCCCGCCAGGATGGACGATCTTGTCACGGTGGAAACCGAACGGGTCCGGGTCGGCGGCGCCTCGCTGGTCCTGCGCCAGCGTCTCTTGCGCGGCGACGAGGAGCTCATCTCCGCCAGCGTCAAGGTGGCGGCCCTGTCGGGCGGCCGTGTATCCCGCTTCCCCGCGGTGCTGGCCGCCAAGCTTTCCGCCTGATCGACCGCCCAAGTTCGGCGCCCTTAACGTCGCGTTAACCCTGACGGAGGCTGTATCCTACTTGGCGATAATGCTTGAGTGTGTCGGGGAAGCCGCAGAAATGACCGAATCTCAACGCAGGACAGAGGCTTACCGCTGGACGAAAGCGCCATTGCGCGCGAGGACCCCATCCGCATGAACCCTGCAGACGTAGCCGCTGCTGCCGCGCCCATGCCTGAGATCACGGTCCTGGGCATGTTCATGAATGCCAGTTTGATCGTCAAGGTGATCATGCTCGGGCTGCTGGCCTCCTCGGTGTGGTGCTGGGCCATCATCATCAACAAGGCGATACTGTTCTCCAAGGTCCGCAAGGCCATGGACCGGTTCGAGCAGGTGTTCTGGTCCGGCCAGTCGCTGGAAGAACTCTACACCGCCCTGTCGCAGCGGCCCACGGTCGGCATGGCGACGCTGTTCGTGGCGGCCATGCGGGAATGGAAGCGCTCGTTCCAGAATGCCGGCACTTCGTTCATGGGCCTGCACGCACGGCTCGAGAAGGTGCTCGACGTGTCGATCGCCCGCGAGGTGGAGAAGCTGGAATCGAGCCTCATCGTCCTCGCCACCGTGGCGTCCACCGCGCCCTTCGTGGGGCTGTTCGGTACCGTATGGGGCATCATGACCTCGTTCCGCTCCATCGCGGCCTCGAAGAACACCTCGCTGGCGGTCATCGCCCCGGGCCTCGCCGAGGCGCTGCTGGCCACCGCCATCGGGCTGTTCGCGGCCATTCCGGCCCTGATCTTCTTCAACAACCTGCAGGGCATCGTGGCCAAGTTCCAGGCCCGGATGGAAAGCTTCGCCGACGAGTTCTCCTCGATCCTGTCCCGCCAGATCGACCATCACGTCGGCGGCGAGCGGGACCGGGCCGCCTGATCGCGACCAACCGGGAGTAGTGTGATGGGTATGTCGGTTTCGGCCGCCGGAGCGAAGGGCGGCAGACGCAGGCGTGGCGTGCCGCGCTACGGCGCCATGGCGGAAATCAACATGACGCCGTTCATCGACGTCGTGCTGGTGCTGCTGATCATCTTCATGGTTGCGGCGCCGCTTCTGGCCAGCGGCGTGCCGATCGATCTGCCCAAGACGGCCGCCAAGGAACTGACGGTCGACCAGAAGCCGTTGAGCATCTCGGTCGACGATAAGGGCGCGATCTTCCTGGCCGACCAGCCCGTTCAGGCCGAGAACCTCGTGGCCCGCCTGCAGGACCTCGCAAAGGGCGGCTATGACGAACGGATCTACCTGCGCGGCGCCAAGGGCGTGAACTATGGCCGCATCGCAGAAGTCATGACGCTGGTCACGACGGCGGGATACAAGAAGGTCGCCTTGGTCACCGAGCAGGACGCGAAGTAGAGGGCGGATTGCCTTTGAAACTCTCCGCATCAGAACCCGGGATCGTCGTTTCAGGCCTCGTCCACGTGACGGCGGTGGTGCTCTTGCTCGTCGCCTTTTCGGAAGCCAAGCCCCTCGACAATTCGCCCGAGCCGGTTCCGGTCGAGATGGTCACCGACGCGCAGTTCAACGAGGTCATGCGCGGCGACAAGACCGTGAAGGATGTCGTGCCGAACGCGCCGCCCAAGGCCGACAAGATCGCCCAGGAAGTCAATTCCAAGCCGGACTCACCCAAGCCGGTGGCCCAGCGCGATGTCACCCCGCCCCCGCCGCCCCCGCTGCCGCCTGAACCCGTGAAGGACGAGACCCCGCCCCTGCCGCCGCAGCCCGTCGCGCCCCCGCCCCCGGTGCCGCAACCGCCGCCGCGCCCGATTGCGGCGCAGCCGCCACCGCGGCCTGTTCCGACGCCGCCGCCCGCTCCTCCGGCCCCGACCCCTCCGCCGCGCGACGTCGCCGATGCGGAGCCGGTGGCCCCTGCTCCGCCGCCCCCGCCCAAGCCCAAGCCGCCCAAGGTCGTCGAGCAGAAGCCTGTGCCACGCCCCGAGCCGAAGCCGGTCGAGGCCAAGCTTCCGCCGCCGCCAAAACCCCGGCCCGAGAAGCCGAAGCCCGACCAGCTCGCCAAGTTGCTGGACCAGCAGCCGGAGGACAAGCCGGTGCACAAGGCCATCGCGCGGCCCAAACCCGCCGAGGAGCAGCCGTCGGACCAACACACGTTCGACCTGACCGACATCACGCGCCTACTCAGCCATGACGCGCCCTCGCAGACCGCCTCGACGGGACGGCAGATCAGCCGCGTGAAGGTGGCCGGCAGCGAGACTGGCGCGGCCCAGAAAATGGCCGCCTCGCTATGGGACCAGCTCGATGGCCTGCTCGAGGACCAATACAAGCAGTGCTGGAGCTATCTCGGCCTCGACGGCGCGAGCAAATACATCCCCCAGATCAAGGTCCTGTATTCGGAGGACGGCGGCCTGATGGGCGAGCCCGTGCTGATCAACCCGCCGTCTGACCCCGCGATGCGCAGCCTCGCCGAAAGCGCCCTGCGGGCCGTGCGGCGCTGCAACCCGCTGCGCATTCCCGCGCAATATGCCCCCTACTACGACCAGTGGAAGGGCCGCGTGCTGCGCTTCGATCCCGTCGACATGGCCGGGTAACGCCCCTTCGATCGCCGAACCTGCGCGGTCGCATGCGGCCTGCACGTCTCCGATCCGTGACGCCCAAGGACAAAGACCAATGCTTCGCCTTTCCCGTCGCACGCTGCTGGCGACCCCCCTTCTCACCGCGTTCGGCATGGCGCCACTCAGGCCAGCCTTGGCGGAAGACCGCTATCTCGACATCCGGCCGGGCGGCAACTTCACGCCGGTGGTCATCGCGGTCGCGCCATTCGGCGGGGGCGGCGCGGACGGGCCGAAGGTCACGTCCATCATCACCAACAATTTCAAGCGATCCGTCTATCTGCAGCCGCTCGATGCAAAATCCTTCGCCGAGCCCAATCCCGATCCCGATACGCCGCAGGTCCAGGCCTGGAAGGCGACCTCGGCCCAATTCCTGGTCACCGGCCGCGTCGAGCGCGGCGGCGAGGGCCTCAAGACCGACTTCCGCCTGTGGGATCTCGGCACGGGCCAGCAGATCGCCGGCCAGCAATATACGACCGAGGCCTCCAACGCCCGGCGGGTCGCGCATATCGTGTCGGACGCCATCTTCACGCGGATCACCGGCGAGAAGGGATTTTTTGATTCCCGCGTGGTCTTCGTGGACGAGACGGGCTCGGCCGAGCATCGCCGCAAGCGCCTCGCCATCATGGACCAGGATGGCGGCAACGTGAAATACCTGACGCGCGGGCAGGATCTGGTGGTCACCCCCCGCTTTTCACCTTCTGCGCAGGAGATCGCCTATATGGCGTTCGGCGACGCGGAACCGCAGGTGCTGCTGCTCAACGTCGAGACCGGGCAGCGCGAGACTGTCGGCAACTTTCCCGGCATGACCTTCTCGCCGCGCTTCTCGCCCGATGGACGCAAGGTTGTGATGTCCCTGTCGGAAGGCAATTCGTCGAACCTCTACGCGCTCGATATCGCGTCCAAGGCGACCACACGGCTGACCGATACGGCGGCGATCGACACATCGCCGTCCTATTCGCCGGACGGCGGCCAGATCGTCTTCGAATCCGACCGCGGCGGTACGCAGCAGGTCTACATCATGGGTGCGGGTGGCGGCGGCGCCAAGCGTATCTCCTTCGGCGAAGGCCGCTATTCGACCCCGGTCTGGTCGCCGAAGGGCGACTACATCGCCTTCACCAAGCAGAAGAGTGGCTCCTTCGCGATCGGCGTGATGAAGCCCGACGGCTCGGGCGAGCGCATCCTCACCGAAGGCTTCCACAACGAAGGCCCGACCTGGGCCCCCAATGGGCTCTACGTCATGTTCTTCCGTGACCCGGGCGGCGGCGGCGGCTCCAAGATCTTCATGTCGGACATCTTTGGCCGCGGCGAATTCGTCGTCCCGACCCCGGCCGGCGCCTCCGATCCCGCCTGGGGACCGCTGCTCGGGTGACGATCGCTCGCCGCGATTGAGGAGCGATCGACCTCAACGCCGATCGACCACCCTGCGGTGCGGCCGCTATGGGCGTCAACGATCCGCTGCAGCATCGGCGCGTAATGGGAAAATCCCGGCGTGATCGCCCCCGCGATCTTGCCGGCATCATCGAGGCGGCGCACGCGCACGATCTCCCTCAGGTTCGGGTTCTTTTCGAATGCCGCGACCTCCGCTTCATCCATGGGTCCGCCCTGCAGCTTGAGGGAGTGGACCGAAGCCGCCGACAGTTCAGCGAAATAGTCCGGGTCGGTCGCGCAGATGTACCGCTTGGCCGCCACATGGTGGCGCACGCAATCGACCACGAGGCTCGGGAAGAACCGCTCGAGAACTCGGGCGCCCGCTTCCTCGTGATGCCTGTCCTGCGTGTCGTCCATCGAAAACGAGCCGAACTCGCTGGTGAAGTGGCCGACATCGTGCAGCAGGGTGGCCACGACGATGATCTCCGGCTCGCCTTGCTGTTCCGCCAGATGGGCGCCCTGCAGCATGTGTTCGGCCATGGTCACCGGCTCGCCGAGATATTCCTCGCCGCCGCGACGCTCGAAGATGTCGCCCAGGAACGCCACGATGTTCTCGGGCGACAGGGTTTTGTGATCGGGTTCGGACATCAGGCGGCCCTCCGGGGCTGCGCCTCGATGGCGGCCAGCGTCGAAAGGAGCCCATCCTTGTCGGCATAGCACCCCTGGAGCCAGCGCGAGCCCTCCCCCGAAAAGCCCTTGCGGGCGTGCAGCACGCGCGTGTTGTCCACGATGAACGACTCGCCCGGCGCAAGCTTGAAGCTCAGCGCCATTCCGGGATCGTCGATGATCTCGCCCAGCAGCCGATAGGCCGCGTAATAGCCGGCCATATCCTCATAGGGCACGTCCGTGATGGCGGCGGCCGACCGGTTGTTGAACCGCACCGCGATCAATTCGCCATCGGGGGCGAGTTCGATCATCGGCCGGCGCGCCCGCAGGCAGATTCCTTGGCTGCCCGCATATTCGAACCTGGCGCAATGGCGGGTCAGCAGGTCGAAGCCGCGCGGACTTGCGTCGCGAAGCCGCTCGGCGGCACGAAAGCCGTCGACCACCATGCTCTCTCCGCCCTCGGTCGAATTCTCCAGGCAATAGAGGATCTGCAGCGTAGGGACCGGGTCGCGATAGGGGTTGTCGGTATGGGCCTGGAGCGCCAGCCCGGTATAGGCCAGATTGGTCGGGTTCACTTCCGTCCGGACCTCGAAACACTTGCCGTAATTGGTCTCTCGAACGTAGCCGAACAGCGCCGCCACCCGCAGCAGCGCGCCGCTCTCGACCGGGCCGCCCGTGAGCTTGCCGAAGCCGTAGCGGCGCACCCCGTGCAGCCAGTCGCCCAGGGCGGCCTGGCTGCGGCTGACCGCGCCGAAATCGCCCAGCGGAATGCCTGCGCCGAGGCCAGCGTCCCAGGTCTCGATGTCCTCGGCGGTCCAGCCCGCGCCGCGCGCCTGCGCCTTGTCATAGGCGTGCTCGGCCAGCCATCGGGTGTCGTAGGCAATAATGCGATCCTCGGGCTGAAAGGTCACGAGCAGCCGCCCGGCCTCGAGTTGCGCGGCCGCAATGCGGGTGTCCGCCGGAATGTCGCCGAGCGTGATCAGCCGCTGCCCATTGCCGGGGGCGCGGGTCGCGTCGTCCCAGGCATTGTCGCGCAGCCAGATCGCATGGAAGCGCAGTTGTCCCGCACCGGGGAGCGTCACGGCGAGCGCGTTGCCCCCGTCCAGAAGTTCGACCTCGGCGTTCTGTCCCATATGGGCCCCAGGCTCCTGTGCACTGCTCGACACTTGATACAGAGCCGGCCATAAACACCAGCAATGGATATCGCCAGGATGGCCCGGAATTGCTTATGGCTCAGCCCAGCCAGACATTGCCGCCGCTCGAATGGATCAGGGTGTTCGAAGCCGCGGCGCGACTCGGCAGTTTCACCGCGGCCGCGAATGAGCTTGGGCTCACCCAGGCGGCCGTGAGCCAGCGGATCAGGAACCTCGAACTACGCCTGGGCGCGCAATTGTTCACCCGGCAGGCGCGCGGCGTCACCCTGTCGACCCAGGGAGAAGCCTGGTTGCCGCCTGTGCAATCGGCCCTCGCCCAGCTGGCGCACAGCGCCGCCACTCTGTTCGAATCGCCGCGCCGGAAGGTCACGATCGCGGCCTCCGCCTCGATCATCGAGCTTTGGATCGTGCCACGCCTGGCCCGGATCGCGCGGCGCCTGCCACACGTCCAGCTGTCGTTCGAGACGATCCAGAACCTGCCGGACTTCGAGCGCTCGGACGCGGACTTCGAGATCCGCTTCGGCGAAGGCAAGTGGCCGGGACGTGACGCGCAAGGGCTCTTTGCGGAAGAGCTTGCACCGGCTGCGGCGCCCACGCTGCTCGAGGGCCCAACAGTGGACTGGCAGGTGCTGCCGCGCATCGCGGTCTCGGGGCCGCGCGTGGGCTGGCGCGATTGGTCCAAGGCTTTCGGCGTGGAGCCGCCCCCCGCACCGCTGCTGCGCTTCGATACGTTCGTGCAGGCCTTGCGGGCCGCCGAAGCCGGCGCCGGCGTGCTGCTGGCCTCGCTCCCGCTCTGTGGTGCCGCGTTCGAAACCCGCCGCCTGCTGCGCCTGACGGACCAAACGCTGCACATGGAGGCGGGCTATTGGATTACCTGGCCACGCAACCGCCCAGATTTCGCCGAGCGCAGTCCCTTGATCGAATGTTTTGCCGAGGATTTTGGGGGCCGGGAAGGCTGAGCGAGAGGTGTCAAGCGTGCGGATTTTGATATTGACGGCGGCTCCAAGATCTACATGTCTGACCTCTTTGGCCGCCGGGAGTTCGCCGCGCCCACCACCGCCCGCGCCTCCAACCCCACCGGAGGGCCCTGCTGGGGTGAGGGGATGAGGGGGACCAGTCAATTCGAGCCATCGAGGAGCTTGCCGGGATCCACTTCCGGAAGGCCAATCTTCGCTAAACTGTACGACCTCATAGGACCACGCGACTGGCCAAGTTTTGGTCGTCTGGTGAGCGCTGGCGCGCACCCCAGCCAGTAAACGTCACCGTGCCACGCTTCCGCATATCGTTAGCGAGCTGGTTGATCCTCGCCCTTCCAACCACGTGTCGCTCCATGACTTTGGGCCAGAGGTCGCGCCAAGCGGCCATAGCCGGCGACATCGGAATAAGGTCGCGGAGGAAAGCCTCCGCGAGGTGCTCCTCACCGGTCAAGAAGGCTTCGGACGAATCGAGTGCCAACCCTGTTAGCGATCCGAACATCTCGCCTTGGTTAGTGGCGGCGATGGCGGCATTCACCTTGGCCACACCTCTAGCTTGTTCCTGTTTGCGCAAGGCCTTGATCTGGCAGTTCCGGAAAACCTCCAGTCCCACCGGGCTTCGGGTCCCATAGACTAGGCTATAGAGCGGCCGATCCATTGTCGGCCGCAGGACCGTCGTTTCGGCAACATGTTTGTAACCGCCGAGCCGTTGAAGCGAGGCCGCGAACGCCTCGACGAGGACCGACTTGCGATATTCGACGATCGATACGCCCTGACGTGGCGCCTTGTCGAGCTGAGCGCGCCAGCCCTTGTTGTCGAAGAGCAAGTCGAGACTTTCGGCAGTCTTCGGTTCCAACGACCCAGCGAAGCGGTTGATGAAGTCAAACATGAAGTTGAAAACTACTTCGCTATCGGGCCGCTTCAAAAGGGGTGCTATCTTGCGCATATCTATCGCCCATCCTTTGGGGTCGATAAAGAAGAATGCGAAGGCGCTCTTGGGGATGGCGCCCAGGATGGTCGGCGCCTGGTCTATGAAAGATCCTCGATAAGTCTTGACCTCCACATCCGGGAATATCGCCTTTGCAGTCTGAAGGTTTTGGTAGGCGACCGGGTTATTTTCAACCAGGTAGGCAGAGACCCTGCGGGGCTTACCCCGGTCGGTCCAGGTTGCCCTGGCGCGCGTCAACGCGGCGAGAGCGATGCCGAATGAGGTATCCTCGAAGCGCTCGCCAACGTTTTGCCATGGGCCTGAGAATCCGTCGACATACGCCAACTCGGCCCAATGGCTGCCGACCTTGTGGCCCCAGGTCTCAAGGTATTCACTGAGCAGAAAATGTTTCACGTAGGCCTGCTCGCGGCCTCGGTAGAGATCCAGTTCGCCGATCATCTCGCGCTCGTCGCGACGGGAGCTCACCCGCAACTCCAACTCATAATTGCAAAGGCCGCGACCTCCGTCGAGAAAATCTCGCCCACGTGGAGTAATTTGCGTCCACGGTTGACGTTAATTTCCCGAAGGTGGGTTGCAGGAAATCCTGTCCCGGAACGTTATCAGTTGGGGAACCTTTCCGTTCGGAGATGATGTTGAGCTGCAGCCGTATGCCTCGAACGAAGCGCGATAGAAGAGTTTGACCGATGGCAGAGACGCAGATCGAGTGGACCGACGCTACCTGGAATCCCGTAGCGGGATGCTCCATCGTCACTGCGGGGTGCACAAACTGTTACGCCATGCAGATGGCGCGCCGCCTGGAGGCCATGGGCGTGCCCAAGTATCAAGGCCTGACGCGTAAGAGCGGAAGGCGCGCCATCTGGAACGGCGTGGTCCGTGAAGATCGCTCGGCCCTTCAAATCCCGTACAGCTGGCGCAAGCCAAGGAAAATCTTTGTCAACTCAATGAGTGACCTCTTCCACGACGCGGTCAGCGAGGCGTTCATCGTAGATGTCTGGCGGGTCATGCGCGACACGCCGCACCACAACTTCCAAATCCTGACCAAGCGACCCGAGCGGATGGCCGAGGTCGTGTCGCGTTTGAATTCTGATAGCCTGCCCAACGTCTGGCTAGGCACCAGCGTCGAGAACGCTGACGTCGAACACCGCATCGACCGTCTACGGGCTGTGCCAGCCGCGATACGTTTCATCTCGTTCGAACCGCTGATCGGTCGGGTCGGCTCCGTGGACCTCACCGACATCCACTGGGCCATCGTCGGCGGCGAGAGCGGCTTGAATGCGCGTCCGATCCGCGAGGACTGGATTGACGAAATTCACGGGCAATGCGCTTTCTACGGTACCGCTTTCTTCTTCAAGCAATGGGGTGCTTGGGGCACGGATAACAAGAAGCGTTCCAAGAAGGCCAACGGCCGCGAATATCGCGGCCGAACGTGGAACGAGATGCCCGCGACCTGGGAACTGTAAGCGAGGCCGCTAAGGGGGAGCGAGGTTGGCGGAGGATTTTTCTGCTCGGCTGTTTTCGTGCAGGACTGCGCCAAAGCCAAGCCAAGGGGCCCCAGCGTTGACCGTCTGGCGACACATCCACAGACCCGACGTTGGCTATGAGGTTCTGCTTAGCAGGGCAATACAGATCGTTGAGGAGAACGACAACCGGCTGCTCTGGCCAGTGGATGACAGCCCGCAGGTGATCGTCAGCGACTATTCGGGCCAACACCGCCAAGCGACTCATGAAGTTTATTCGTTCATGGTGACGACCTGGGACGAACTTCAGGGCTGGCTGCCGCTACAAGAAAGGTTTCGCAAGGATTGGTTCCCCGACGGTCGTCGCATATCATTCAAACAGCTTCGTGAGCCGTTACGACGAAGGGCTTATCCGCGGTTCTTGGAGCTTGTAGGGCGGCTCAAGGCCAATCTGATCACCATCATGGTCGACAACCGGGTCGGCAGCTTTGTCGAGGGCGGGCCCAGGGCTTTGGCTGAAGTGCTCGATGATTGCTTCGCGCCCGGAATATCGGACGCCAGTATAGAAAAAATTTACCGGCTTGCGCTCTTCGTTGCCATGCTCCAGTCGGGGCTACGTCAGGAGAAGCAGCCCTCGTTGTGGATCAGTGACCATGACGAAACGCTCGATAGCTTAGACCGACGCGAGCGGTTCGCGCGTCTAGCAACCTATTTGACCTACGGGCTGACGGGGTGGCACAATGCCGCCGACCAGCATTTCATCACCACTGAGGGCGAAAATACGCCCGCCTGGGCCGAAGACCTCGCGGCCGTACCCGATATCGCTGCCGGCGCTTGTGCCCAACTCAGTGACGTCCTGCCCGAGTTTGTCGGGCAGAGGGCTTGGACGGTTTCGCTGCCCCATGAAATGGATCGCGACTGGCGAGCCAGGATTTTCGGTGAGTGGCTTTCGGTGCCACACGGCCTTCCACGGCATGTTCTCCTGCGTTTGGCGCCGGACGGTCAGGGCGCAATTCGCGCGTCGGCCCAGAAATTTCAGCGCCAACGTTTCCTAACTGGCTAGCAGGCAAAGCGTCAGGTCTTCAGGATGTCAGCTATCCAGAGGTGAGCCGCTGTCCGCTCATGGTGCGTCGCGGCTGGCCGCAGATGGTTTTCGGCATCGGCCCCCCACGCTCCCCTCGCACCTTCCCCGCCCTTGCCAAAGCCGCCGCTTGCCAGCACTCTGGCGGACAGGCGTTCGGAAAATCCGCGCCGGATAAAACAACCGGGCCACGAGCGCGGGAACGGGGATGGGGCGCGTGCCGAGCAGTTCTGGCGCCGAACCGGCGCAAGGCGAATCCGCCGATTCCACGCACGACGCAGCCGCTTCGGCCGGCCGCCGCTGCGGCCGCGCAAACCCTCGTCGAACTCTCCGGCATTTCGAAAAGTTTTGCGGGGGTTTCGGTCCTCAAGGACGTGGGGTTCGAGGTGCGGCCCGGCGAGGTCCACGCCCTGATGGGCGAGAACGGCGCCGGCAAATCGACCCTGATCAAGATCATGGCGGGCGTGCACGCGCCGGACGCGGGCACCATCAACGTGTCGGGGCAGAGCCAGACCTTCGCGTCGCCGCGGGACGCCCAGCGGGCCGGCATCGCGGTGGTCTACCAGGAACTGCTGCTGTTTCCCGAACTCACCGTCGCCGAGAACATTTTTGTCGGCCATGCGCCGCGCAAACGCTGGGGCGGGCTCGATTGGGACGGCATGCGCACCGAGGCGCGCCGGCTGCTCGACAGCCTCGACAGCCACGACCTCGGCGTCGACGTGCTGGTCGGCACCCTGTCGGTGGCCAACCGGCAGCGGGTCGAGATCGCCAAGGCGCTGTCGCAGAACGCCCGCGTGCTGATCATGGACGAGCCCACCGCGGCCCTGGCCGAGGCGGACGTGCAACGGCTGATGGACGTGGTGCGCCGGCTGCGGGCGAGCGGGGTCGCCATCGTCTATGTCAGCCATCGCATGGCCGAGATCTTCGCGCTGGCCGATCGCGTCACGGTGCTGCGCGACGGGGCGCTGGTCGGCACGCGCGACATCGGCGACGTGGACGAGGCCCGGCTGGTGTCCATGATGGTGGGGCGCGACGTCGACCGGCTGTTCCCCAAGGTGGAGGCGGAGCGCGGCGCCGTCGTGCTCGAGCTCAAGGGCGTGTGCTACGGCCGCAAGGTGCGGGACATCTCGCTTGACGTCCATGCCGGCGAGATCGTCGGCATCGCGGGCCTGGTCGGCTCGGGGCGGACCGAACTGGCGCTCACCATCTTCGGCATCACGCCCGCGACGAGCGGCACCATCCTGCTCGACGGCCGGCCCGTCGAGATCCACTCGCCGCGGCGGGCGCGCGACCTCGGCATCGCCTATGTGCCGGAGGACCGCGGCCTGCAGGGCCTGGTGCGCCCCATGACGGTGCGCGAGAACGTCACCATGGCGATCCTCGACCGGGTCTCCCGGGCCCTGGTGCTCGACCGCGGCGCCGAGAACACCCGCGCCCGCGACGCCATCGAGCGGTTCGGCATCCGGACCCGCGGCCCCGAACAGATCGTGCGGCAATTGTCCGGCGGCAACCAGCAGAAGGTGGTGCTGGCCAAGTGGCTGGCGGTCGAGCCGCGCATCCTGATCATGGACGAGCCGACGCGCGGCATCGATGTCGGGGCCAAGGCGGAGATCCACGCCCTGATGGTGCGCCTGGCCCAGCAGGGCCTCGCCATCCTGATGATCTCGAGCGAATTGCCCGAGGTGCTCGGCATGAGCGACCGCGTGCTGGTGATGAACGAGGGCCGCATGGTGGCGAGCTTCGCCCGCGCCGAGGCGACCCCCGATGCGGTCGGGGCCGCCATGACCCGCGCCGGGAGCGTCGCCGCATGACGAGCGTGCCGGCCACCGCCCATCCCCAGGCGGGACGCGGCCGCCGGGCGCGCCAGGACCTATGGGCAGGAGCTCGTCATCCTGCTCGTGCTGGTGGTGCTGTTCGTCGCGGTCGGGGTGCACAGCCCGCGCTTTCTCAGCTCCAACAACCTGACCAGCATCTTTTCCGGCAAGGCCTATATCGCGGTGGCGGCCATCGGCATGTCGCTGGTCATCATCGCGGGCCAGATCGACGTGTCGGTCGGCGCGCTGATCGGCGTGCTGGCCACCATCGCCGGAACCCTGGCCACGCACGGCTACCCGGTCTGGGTGGCCTGGAGCGTGCCGATCCTGGTCGGCATCGTGGTCGACAGCTTCATCGGAATCCTGGTCGCCTATGCCCGCATCCCCTCGATCGTGGTGACGCTCGGCATGCTGTCGATCCTGCGGGGCGGGCTGATCAGCGTCACCTCGGGCGCCTGGATCAGCAATCTGCCGCCCGGCTTTCTGCTGGCGCAGCAGCGCTGGTTCGGCGTGCCGGCGCCGGTCTATTTCATGGCGGTCCTGACCGTGCTGATGGCGGCCTGGATGACCTATTCGCGCGACCGGCCGCTCGATCTATGCGGTCGGCGGCAACAGCGAGGCCGCCCGCGCCACCGGCCTGCGGGTCGAGCCGACGATCGTGTTCGTCTTCGCGGTCAACGGGCTCTTCGCCGGCATCGCGGCCGATCTCTTCGGCACCCAGCTGCAGGTGATCCAGTCGACGGTGCCGCCGAACCTCGAGCTCACGGTCATCACGGCGGCCGTGATCGGCGGCGTGTCGATCCTCGGCGGCACCGGCACGGTGGTCGGCTCGACCCTGGCCGCGATCCTGTTCGGGGCCATCGAATCGGCCTTCGTGTTCGTCGGCATCTCGGCCTATTGGCGCGGCGCCGTGATCGGTCTTCTCATCCTCGTGACCGTGCTGGCCGATATGGCCAGGCGGCGGCGGCTCGTGTGAGGAGGCCCGGGTGACGGCACGCACGCTTCTGCGGCACGAAACCATCCTCGCTGGCCCTGGTGGTTTTGACCTTCGCGGTGCTGGCGCAGCGATCCGACCGCTTCTTCACGGCCGAAAACCTGCTCAACCAGGGCCGGCTGATGACCGAGGTCGGGCTGCTCTCGCTGACCATGACCTTCGTGATCGTCACCGGCGGCATCGACCTGTCGGTCGGCTCGACGGTCGGCATGGTGGCGATCTGCCTCGGCGTGCTCTGGCACGATGTCGGCCTGCCGCTGTGGCTCGCCGCCATCGCTGGGCCTCGTGATCGGCACCCTGGCGGGCCTCTTCAACGGCTTCGTGATCACCCGCTTCCGGGTGCCGCCGCTCATCGCCACGCTGGCCACGCTGGCGCTCTATCGCGGGCTGGCGGAGGGCATCAGCCAGGCCCGATCCGTGCGCAACTACCCCGATTGGTTCGCGGCGCTCGGACAGGGCGAGGCCTGGGGCGTGCCGAGCCAGCTCTGGGTGCTGTTCGCGGCGCTCGCCGTCTCGGCCTTCGTGCTGGGCCTGACGACCTTCGGCCGCACCGCCTATGCGATCGGCTCGAACGAGGTGGCGGCGCGGTTTTCGGGCCTGCGGGTCGACCGGGTGAAGCTCGCCATCTACGCGGCCTCGGGCTTTGCGGCGGCGCTTGCCGGCATCATCCTGGTGGCGCGCGTGTCGACCACGCGCTCCGACATGGGCACCGGCTACGAACTCACCGCCATCACGGCCGTGGTGCTCGGCGGCACCAGCATTTTCGGCGGCCGCGGCACGATCATCGGCACCGTGCTCGGGCTTGATTCTGATGCAGGCGCTGGGCAACGGGTTGTCGCTTGCAGGGATCAAGGGAGACGGTACGATCGTGGTGATCGGGACGATCCTGATCCTGACGGTTCTCCTGGCCAATATCTTTCGCCGTGACGGCGGCTGAGACAATCATCGCGCGAGCCGGCCGTCCGCTCCGGTTCGCGCGAAACAACGGGAGGAAACAATGGTGCGTTTGACTGCTCTGACGCTCGTTCTCGCGCTCGGCTCCGGCCCCGCGCTCGTCTCGAGCGCCGCCTTGGCGGCGCCGGCCTGGACAGGCGGCGACGACCTCGCCACCAATCCCCTCGCCTGCGACGCGACCCCCTCCACGCCGGCGTCGATGCCGTATAACGGCGGCAAGCCGACCAATGCGCCCGATCGCAAGGGCAAGAAGCTGAACGTCGTCGACATCCCCAAGCTCATCGGCATCGGCTATTTCAACGCCACCTCGAAGGGGATCGCCGATGCCGCCAAGGAACTCGGCAACGTCGAGGTGAAGACCGACGGCCCGACCAAGGCCAATATCGACGAGCAGATCACCTTCATCGACAATTACGTGACGAGCGGCGTCGACGGCATCCTGTTCGCCGCCAACGACCCGGTCGCGATCGCGCCGGTTCTCAAGAAGGCGCTCGGCAAGGGCATCAATGTGGTGGGCTACGACGCCGATGCGCAGCCCGATGCGCGGCAATGGTTCGTCAACCAGGCGCAGTTCAACGGCATCGGCAAGTCCCTGATCGACAACATGGCGGCGGAGATCGGCGAGGACGGCAGCTTCGCCATCGTCACCTCGACCTTCACGACCCCGAATCAGGCGCGCTGGATTTCCGAGATGGCCGCCTACGCGGCCAAGTGCCATCCGAAGATGAAGTGGCTGGAGACCGTCGAGGCCCAGGAGGACAACGTCCTGTCCTTCAACCAGGCCACCACCCTGATCAACAAGTACGGCGACGACCTCAAGGGCATCTTCGGCATGACCAGCGTCGCGACGCCGGCCTCGGCCGAAGCCGTGACGCAGGCCAACAAATGCGGCAAGATCGCCATCATCGGCCTTGCGACCCCCAACGCCATGAAGCCCTATGTGGCCAAGGATTGCGTGAAGTCGGTGGTGCTGTGGAACCCGGTCGATCTCGGCTATGCGGCCATGTACGTGATGCGCGCGGTGGCGGACGGCACGCTCAAGCCAGGCGACGCCTCGGTCAAGGCCGGCAAACTCGGCGAACTGAAGATCATCAACGGCAGCGAGGTCCTGCTCGGCTCGCCCTTCGTTTTCACCAAGGCGAACATGGACAAGTTCGACTTCTGATCGCGGGCGAGGCCGAGCCTCTTCGCACGAGAACCGGTGCACCGTCCCTGGCGGTGCACCGTCCTATCGGGCCGACGCAAAACCAGCGTCGGGGCTGGAAAAAAAGGTTTATGCTGGACCAAGCCTAGGCTTATGAAGGCCAGAGTTGAACGTGGGCGCGAGAGCGGAATCACTCCGTTCCGGACTGCCCAGCACCGATCGGGTGGGCGCGTGTTCTCGATGAGATGAACGGGACGCGACGCTCGCGTCGGCCGAGCGGCCAGGACCGAGTTCGTCATGTTGAGAGCATCACTGCAGCGCTTGTTTACCCACGGCAAACTGACCGTGGTCACACCCAAGGAAACATTCGTCGTCGGGGAAATGGATGCCCGGTTCCCGGCCGCGAGCCTCGATGTGGGGATCCGGCTCAAGAAGAACAGCACGGCACTGCGATTGGCTCTCAACCCCGACCTTTATCTCGGGGAAGCCTACATGGACGGCGACCTCGAGATCGAACAGGGCACGCTGTGGGACTTCATGGAGCTGATCGGCTCCAACCTCTCGATGCACGAAAGCGCCGCCGGCTTCTGGTCGCGGATGGCCGGAAAGGCCATGGGTGCCGTCCTGCACCGCAACGGCATCGGCGCCTCGCGCCGCAACGTGGCCCACCATTACGATCTCTCCGGGGCCATGTACCGGCTCTTCCTGGACGAGGATCTGCAATATTCCTGTGCCTATTTCCGTAATCCCGACGATACGATCGAAGAGGCCCAGATCGCCAAGAAGCAGCACATCGCGGCCAAGCTGCTGCTACGGCCGGGTCAGCGGGTTCTCGACATCGGATGCGGCTGGGGCGGGCTGGCGCTATCCCTGGCCCGCATGGAAGACGTCAAGGTGCTTGGCATCACCCTGTCGAAGGAGCAACTCGCGGTCGCGCGGGAGCGGGCGCGCGCGGCCGGCCTCGCGGATCGGGTCTCCTTCGAACTGATCGACTATCGGCAGCTGGAAGGGACATTCGACCGGATCGTCTCGGTCGGCATGTTCGAGCATGTCGGCACACCGCAATATCCGACCTATTTCACGCGCGTGAAGCAGCTTCTGAAACCCGATGGGGTGGCTCTGGTCCACTCGATCGGGAAGCTGCACGGCCCCAGCCCGACCAATTCCTGGATCCGGAAATACATCTTCCCCGGCGGCTACATCCCGGCCTTGTCGGAGGTCATGGAACCGCTCGAGCGCAGCGGGCTGGTGCTCGACGATGTCGAGATCCTGCGCCTGCACTATGCGGAAACGCTGAAGGCCTGGCGCGAGCGGTTTCTCGAGCGGCAAGCACAACTCGAAGGCATCTACGACGATCGGTTCCGCCGCATGTGGGAATTCTACCTGGCCTGCAGCGAGATGAGCTTCCGCTACTACGGGTTCATGGTGTTTCAGGTGCAATTGTCGCGCGCGATCGACGCCGTGCCGCTGACCCGCGACTACATGTTCCAAGCCGAGCACAATCTTCGGATCGGCCGCTTCGAACCGGCGGAAGCGGACGCGACCGCAGCCTGAGCGCCACAGAGGGACGCCGGTGCGCCCTGCTCGATCAGGGCGATGCTTCGCGCTCGGCGTGCCCGATGCCGCGAAGGAGCGCGCCGAACACATTGGTGTAGTCGTCGGTCCACACCCTGACCCCGTGCGGTTCGGCCGGCTTCCAGGCCGGATCCGCCTGGAACGGGGCCAGCCCGGCTAGGTCACGTGTGACGATCACCGCATCTTCGCCCACGTCGATCATGCCGATGGCGCCTTCGGGCGGCCGATATGCCTGCTGAAGCGCCGATCCTCCAGCCGCGCGGGCGACCGCGGCGACCGGTTGCATCAGTTCGAGATTGTTGTTCGACAGATGCATGACCACGACGCCGTCCGGCGTGATGTGCTTCAGGTAGCCTTGCATGGCCTCGACGGTCAGGAGATGGGCCGGAACGCTGTCCGACGAAAAGGCGTCGACCAGGAGGATGATCGAACTGGTCGTCCGGTTCATGGGCGAGGGTAAGACGGGCGTCGCCCAGCACGTGATCTATCCTGCCCTTGGCACAGCCGTTGATATAGGAGAAGTTTGCGGGATCCTCGGCCAGCCGTGCCACGAGCGGGTCGATCTCGAAAAAGCGCAGACTGTCTCCGGGTCGCGTGTAGGCTGCCACCGTTCCGGCACCCATGCCGATCGCGCCGACCCGGATGGCCGGCTTGCGGGCCTGGACCGAGCGAAACACCTGACCGATCGGGGTCGTGGGCGCATAATAGAGTAGCGGGCGGCATCGATTGGCCGGATCGAGCAACTCGGCACCGTGCATCGTGCTGCCATGCACCATGAGGCGTGCCTCCCCGAACTCCGGGATCATGGCGCGCGACAGCCGCACAACGCCGAAGAAGCTGCGGTCCGTCAGAATAACGTCCTGCCCGGGCGATAGACTGAGGCTGGCCATGAACACGACCACGCACAGCCCGATGAACGGCACGATCTTTTCCCGCATCAGGAAGGCCGCGATGACGGCCACGGCCAGGGTCAGCTTGCTCAGCGGATTGAGACCGAAAAGGTGCCCGATGCCGACGGTCGCGGCGCCCCCGAGCAGGCCGAGCACGATCCACAGGGTCTCGCGGCGAGACAAACGGCCGCCCAGCCAAGGCCGGGCGAGGCAACTCAGCGCCAGGACCAGAGGGTATTCGAGGACGCTCTTGAACAGCAGAGGCGCCACGAAGGCGTTGAACCCGCCACCGATCACGCCGCCCAGCGACATCAGCAGATAGTACTCCGTCAACTGCGAAGCGGGAGGCCGGCGCGCCGCGAGCGCCTGATGACAGACCAGGGCGGTCAGAAAGAAGCTGACGAGTTCGAGTGCGACTTGCGCCAGGAACACGCCCATGGACAGGCCGAGGGTCAGAAGGCAAGCCACGAAGGCGGCCGCCTGAAACACCAGGGCATTGTCGCGGCTGATCAGCGGCTTGGCCTGGAACGCGATGATGAAGCTCAAGAGGTAGAGCGCGAGCGGGATCACCCACAGCAGGGGGGCCGAGCCGATGTCGCTGGTGATGTGCGTGGTGACGCCCAGCATCAGGCTGGAGGGCACGGCCGCGAGCAGCACCCAAACCAGGCGATCGGTCCATCGAATCGGGATCGGCCTTGTGGCCCGGGGAACATCGGCTGGAATAGCCTTAGCGGCCGACCACATCGTCAACGCCAGGGCACCGACCAGGATCACGAAGGCGCCATAGCCGGCACTCCAGGCCAGGGTTTGCGTCCTCAGCGTTACGGTCGGCTCGATGACGACCGGATAGGCCAGCAAGGCGACCAGGCTGCCGAGATTGCTGGCCGCATAAAGCCGGTATGGGTCGGGGGCGCCCGCCTGACCGGCGCGCGCGCGTGCGTACCAGGCCTGGACCAGCGGGGCGGTCGCCGACAGGGCCGCGAACGGCAGCCCGATCGACAGGCCCAGCACCCCGAGCAGCCACAGCGTCGGATCGCGCCCGCCCGGTTCCCCCAGCGCCGTCGATATGCGGAGCGGCAGCACCAGCGCCACGAGAAGCAGAACCGTGCAATGCAGCAGTGTCTGGGCGCGCGCGGATTTCAGGCGCTGCAGCAGGTGAGCGTAGCCGTAACCGAGCAGGAGCGAGGCCTGGAAAAACGCCAGGCTGGTGTTCCAAACGGCTGGAGAACCGCCGAGCGTCGGCAGGACCAGTCTGGCGATCATCGGTTCGACCAGAAAGACCAGCGCCGCGCTCGCAAACGCCGTGATCGTGAAAAGCCCGCGCACGATTCCGAGCCGGGGAGGCGAGATGGCGCCAACCGCGAAGGCTGTCGTCCCCAGTTCACCCGCGCTGCTGGTCATGGTCACGTCCAAGGCAGGTCTATAAAAACATCGGCCTGCGGAGCACCCTGAGCGAGAAGGATTTAATCGAGCTTAAAAACGCACCCCGTCACTCGGTGCGTATCCAACCCCTGCCGCATTTCTGCCGTTAACCCTCGATTTACCATGCGTGCCGACGCATCGAAGGTCGCATATCGCGGCAACCGTCCATCAAGGTTGACGGAACCTTCGCTTAACCAACGCGGCGCTATGACCATAGGCGTGGCTGACTGGCGTTGCACGAGGGACTTCAGCATGCGTTTTTTTGAATATGCACGTGGGCTTGGCCTCGTCGCAGGTTTGGCGGCGGCGGTGGCGATCTCCGGATGCGCCAAGGACATGGTTACCGCCGATGGCGCTGGTGGCGCTGGCGGAGCGGGCGGCTTCGGCGCCGGCGGGCGGGCCGCACCCGGCAGCGTCCAGGATTTTGCGTCGAACGTGGGTGATCGCGTCTTCTTCGAAACAGACCAGACGGAACTCTCGCCCACCGCCCGGGCCACGCTGGACAAGCAGGCGCGCTGGCTGTCGCAATATCGGAGCTATTCGTTCACCATCGAAGGCAATGCCGACGAACGCGGAACACGCGAGTACAATTTCGCGCTTGGGGCGCGCCGCGCCGAATCCACCAAGGAATATCTGGTCGCGAAGGGCATTCCGGCGTCGCGGATGAAAACCATCAGCTACGGCAAGGAGCGCCCGGTTGCGGTTTGCAACGATATCTCGTGCTGGTCACAAAACCGCCGCGCCGTTACCGTCTTGAGCGGCGGCCAGTCCTGAGCGGATCGCGAGCGTTCCAGCTCGAACGCTCCCCCGGTCGCGCCAGGGCTCCGGCTGAGCCCATGATCGAGCCTTGAGGACCAAAGATGGCGACCTCTGAACGTTCCCTCCGCCGTATCGCCGTCGCTGCCTTGTGCATCGTCGGCGCCACGGCGTCGTCCGGCAGAGCCGTCGCTTTGAGCCAGGACAATGCGCCGGTCGTTCTGGCGCAAACCGATCCCGATGCCGCGCCCGATGATACCCAGAGCGCGTCCGCCTTGCTGATCCGGATCGAACGGCTCGAAGACCGCTTGCGCTCGATGACGGGGCAGATCGAGCAATTGCAGTTTCAGAACAAGAAGCTGGAAGACTCGCTGCGCAAGATGCAGCAAGACGTCGATTTCCGCTTCCAGGATCTTGGCCGAGCAGCGCCTGGCGCGGTTCGGCCCGCGCCGCAGAAGCGCGGTGATGTCGGGCCCGCCGATGGCGTGCCTCCGGTCGTCGAAGCGTCGGTTCCGGTTGTCGCCGAAGCTGCACCCCCGCCTCCCCGGCCGGCAGCCCGCCAGGTAGGCGATGCCTTCGACCCGAGCCTTGATCCGAACGCCCCCGGTGCACCCAAGCCGCTCGGAACCACCAAGCCGAGCGAACCCCTGCCCGGCCATGCGATCGACGACGCCTCGCAGCGTGGCCCGGAGCACGAGCGAAGCGAGCCCGCACGCCCCGATGGACCTGATGCCGAACAGCATCGAGCCGGCCCCGAGGTCCGACGTCGCGAGCGCGACGGTGTCGGGTTCCGACGCGCTGCCCGCCGCAGCGGCACGGACCGCGTCCGTTCCGGCCGGCGTGGCCAGTCTTGCGCCGGGCGGAACCCGAAGCGAATACGAGGCCGCTTTCGCGCTTTACAAGGATGGCCAATACGACGCCGCCGCAAACGGTTTGTCGGCCTTCGTGCAGAACTATCCCAAGGATCGCCTCACGGCCGACGCCACCTATTTCCTGGGCGAGAGTTACGCCCACCTGGGCCGGCATCGGGAAGCCGCCGAACAATTCCTGAAACTGTCTACGGACTACACCCGCTCGACCCGCGCGCCAGACGCGCTGCTGAGGCTCGGTATCGCGCTCAATGCGATGGGGGCCAAAGAGCAGGCCTGCGCCACCTACCAGGAGGTCGATCGCAAATATCCGACCGCCTCCTCGGACGTTCGCGTGGGCGTCGAGCGCGAGTTGAAGCGCTCCAAGTGCTGAGCCGGCCGCGTGTTAGCGCGCGGCGCCGCTTACCCTTGATGAAGCGGGATCCTGCTTCGCACCACTCAAGCAGGCTCGCAGGATCCTCCTTGCCGTTTCCGGAGGACCTGATTCCGTTGCCTTGATGCATTTCGCCGCGGCGCTTGCGCCGCCAGGAGTGCCTGCCGCCCCTCGCCGTCGCAACCATCGACCACGGCCTGCAACCCGGATCGGACCGTGTTGCAGCGCAGGTGACCGAACAGGCCGAAGCACTCGGGCTCCCGGCGCATCTCCTGCTTTGGGAGGGCCCGAAACCCTCGGCCGGCATCCAGGCGGCGGCGCGCCAGGCCCGCTACGATACTGCTGGTCGATCTCGCCGGGACTATCGAGGCCTCTCATCTTGTCACCGCTCACACGCTCGACGATCAGGCGGAGACGATTTTGTTCAGGATGGCCCGGGGCTCCGGACTTGCCGGCCTCGCGGGCATGCAGGCCGTCGTCCAGCGAGGCCCGGTCATGCATGTCCGCCCGTTCCTCGACATCCCCAAGCTGCGGCTCATCGAAGCCTGCCGGGCAAACCGTTGGGCGTTCGTCGAGGATGCCGCCAATCGCAACCCGCGCTTCGCCCGGGCCCGCATGCGGAAGCTGCTGCCCTTGCTGGCGGTAGAAGGCCTGGATGCGTCGACCCTGGCCAGGCTCGGGCAGCGCGCCGCCCGCACGGCCGCGGCAATCAGCTACAAGGCCACGGCGGCGCTCGACGAGGCACGCATGCCGGCGGCAGAGGGGCGCCAGCGCTTCGCTCCCGCCCGCCTCCTGGCGGAACCCACCTCGATCCTGCTTCGCGCTCTCGAGATGAGCCTCACGGACTTCGCTCACGCAGGTCCGCCCCGGCTCGGGCGCCTGGAGACTCTTGTCGACGACCTTCAGGACGCCTTTCGCCAGACGCGAACCTTCAGGCGCACGTTGCATGGAGCGGTCGTGTCGTGGCGTTCGGGTTCGGACCTGGTCATCACGCGGGAAACACGGCGCCGGAATGCAGCCCCAGGTGGCTGGAAAGCTTAACCGTTCGTCAAGCCGGCCGGCTTCCCTTGGCAAGGCGACGGCCAGAGCCTACATTGAGCTTTGGAGCAGCGTGTCCTTTCGGGTCGGATGCCGCGAGATTCTGCACCGCCACGAACGATAACGCCTTACACGGGTCCGAAATGAATCCGAATTTCCGGAACTTTGCCCTCTGGGTCATAATATTCCTGTTGGTCGTGGCGCTGGTTCTGCTGTTCCAGAACCCCGGTCAGCGAGCCCAAACCCAGGACATTACCTTCAGTCAACTGCTGAACGAAGTAGACCAGGGGCACGTCCGGGAAGTGACCATCGCGGGCAGCGAGATCTCCGGGCACTTCAGCGACAGCCGGGCGTTCTCGACCTACGCGCCGAACGACCCGAGCCTGGTGCAGACCCTCTACAAAAAGAACGTCGCGATCACTGCCAAGCCGCCGTCCGACGGCAACTCGTGGATCGTCACGCTGCTGGTGAACGGGTTGCCGCTCCTGGCCTTCATCGGCGTCTGGATCTTCATGTCTCGACAGATGCAGGGGGCCGGCGGGAAAGCCATGGGCTTCGGCAAGTCGAAGGCCAAACTCCTGACCGAGGCGCACGGCCGGGTCACCTTCGAGGATGTGGCCGGCGTCGACGAAGCCAAGGAAGATCTGCAGGAAATCGTCGAGTTCCTGCGCGACCCGCAAAAGTTTCAGAGGCTGGGCGGACGCATTCCGCGCGGCGTGCTGCTCGTCGGCCCGCCGGGCACCGGCAAGACCTTGCTGGCGCGTGCCATCGCGGGCGAAGCCAACGTGCCGTTCTTCACCATCTCGGGTTCGGACTTCGTCGAGATGTTCGTGGGTGTCGGCGCCAGCCGCGTGCGCGACATGTTCGAGCAGGCGAAGAAGAACGCGCCCTGCATCATCTTCATCGACGAGATCGACGCCGTTGGCCGGCACCGCGGCGCGGGGCTGGGCGGCGGCAACGACGAGCGCGAGCAGACGCTCAATCAATTGCTCGTGGAAATGGACGGGTTCGAGGCCAACGAGGGCATCATCCTCATTGCCGCGACCAATCGCCCGGACGTGCTGGACCCCGCGCTGCTGCGGCCCGGCCGCTTCGATCGGCAGATCGTGGTTCCCAATCCCGACGTGATCGGCCGCGAACGCATCCTGAAGGTGCACGTGCGCAAGGTGCCGCTCTCGCCTGATGTCGATCTCAAGGTGGTGGCCCGCGGCACGCCCGGGTTCTCGGGTGCCGACCTGATGAACCTCGTCAACGAATCGGCCCTGATGGCGGCCCGGCGTGGCAAGCGCATCGTGACCATGTCCGAATTCGAGGATGCCAAGGACAAGATCATGATGGGCGCGGAACGCCGCACCCTGGTCATGACCGAGCAGGAAAAGCAGCTGACCGCCTATCATGAAGGGGGCCATGCCCTGGTGGCGCTCAATGTGCCGGCCACCGATCCCGTCCACAAGGCCACCATCATCCCGCGTGGGCGGGCGCTCGGCATGGTGATGCAATTGCCCGAGCGCGATAAGCTCTCGATGAGCTACGAGCAGATGACGTCGCGCTTGGCGGTGCTCATGGGCGGCCGGGTCGCCGAGGAGATCATCTTCGGCAAGGACAAGGTCACCTCGGGCGCCCAGTCCGACATCGAGCAGGCCACCAAGCTGGCCCGCGCCATGGTGACCAGGTGGGGGTTCTCGGACGAGCTCGGCACCGTGATGTATGGCGAGAACCAGGAAGAGGTGTTCCTCGGCTATTCCATGGGCCGCCAGCAGAACATCTCGGAATCGACCTCGCAGAAGATCGATTCCGAAGTGCGCCGCCTGGTCGAAGCCGGCCTGGCGGATGCGACGGAGATCCTGACCAACAAGCGGACCGAACTCGAAGCCTTGGCCAAGGGGCTGCTTGAATTCGAAACCCTGAGCGGGGACGAGATCGTCGGCTTGCTCAAGGGCCGGATGCCGGTACGCGACACGGGCGACGAGCCTGCACCCCCGCGAGCCTCTCCGGTGCCGAACGTCGGCAAGGGACGCCCTAAACATGGCCCCGAGCCGGAGCTGGAGCCGCAACCGACCGGCTGACAGGCCGCCTGCGAAATGAAAATGCCCGGGCTTGCCCGGGCATTTTCGTGTCGGGACCTTGCGCCCGGCGGACGGGCGGCGGGCCGCTCGACTACATGACCGTGAACCGCGGCGGCATGGTCTTGGCCGCGGACGGGATCGAACGCGAGGGCGCCGCGGCATCCCAACCGCCGGGCGGCGGCGAGACCTCGTTGGCGGCGCTGACGGCCGTGCTCGGGCGGAACGCCTCCGCGGCCGCCTTGGCGTCGGCAAGCGTCTTGGCATCGAGCCGCGCGCCGACTTCGTCCCGTTTCTTGCCGGCGTCATCGTCCCCCTGGCTCGCCGCGACGGCGAACCAAGTATAGGACTTCGCCAGGTTCAACTCGATGCCGAGTCCCCGCGCATAAAGGATCGCGAGGTTGAACTGGCTGTCCCGGACCCCGAGTGCTGCAGCCTTTTCGAACCAGCCTGCGGCCTTGGCGTAATCCGGCTTTCCTACCGCGCCTTCCGCCGCCATCACGGCCAGGTTGTGCATGGCCCGCATGTTGCCCGCGTCCGCGGCGCGCCCATACCAGGTGAGCGCCAGAGCCGGGTTCTTGGGCTCGCCGATGCCCTTTTCATAGGCCGACCCCAGACGATATTGCGCGGGAGCGAAGCCCTGGACGGCCGCTTTCTCGAACCAGCTGGCCGCGACCTTCGGGTCGCGGTTGACCGTGCGCCCCTCCGCGAACCGCAATCCGACCTCGTATTGCGCGGCCGGATCACCTGCGAGTGCCACGTTGCGCAAGCCTTCGCTGAGGCCGCCCAGTTTGAAATCGTTGCCGGGGAGGAACGGGTTCATGTTGCGAACCGCAACAGGCGCTTTCGCGGCCGATGCGGCCGGCGCTGCGATCGATCCCGTGATTGCCGCTGCGGGCGGCATCACGGCGGCTGGGGTCTCGGCGCTCGGGCCGGAAGCCGCCGCTGCCGCGGGTGTCGAAGCCGATGCCGGTTCATCCTTGGGCGATGCAGCCGTGGCGCCGGCTGTGCCGGCATCTGGAGCCGGGCTGGGCGCCGGGGTGGCAACATCGGCAGCAGGGGGCTGGAGAGCCGCCTGCTCGACGGCCGGGGTCGCGGGTTGAGCGGCGCCGGTATGCTCCGGCGCAAGCGTGCCGGACACGCCGAGCTTAGCCGCTTCCAAAGCCCCAAGCAGGAGAACCAGGCCGGCCAGGCCGAGAAGGAGCGGCCTGCGGCGCTCGCGAAGGAAATTGCGAGCCCGCTCCAGAGCCGACATTTCCGTCATGGAGTCGACTTCCCCCGACACCCGAACGCGGCCCGAAGGCTTGCTCGTCGCAGCGGCCGACGCCTGGGCCGCATGGGCGGCGCGGCGGGCTGCCGCGATGAAAAATGCGGGCCCCTCCCCGTCGCCTGCAGGCGCAGCGTCCGCCTTGCCGGATCGGTCACGAATCGAGGCACGGCCGAGCCCCGGCTCGATCAGGGTGTCGATCGGATCGACGGTGTCGGCCGGCCTTTCCACTTCGCTGGATTTCCGACGTTCAGGCAGCCCAAGCTCGGCGCGGACCGAAGGCGCCATGATGGACTTCCTGCGCTCGCCCGCGCCCTCCGCCGACAATGCCGCTGGCCGCTCGGCGGCATCACCCGACAATCCGGTGGCGTCCAGCCGCGCCAGGTGCTCGACGAGCCTTTCCATGGTCTGGTTGAGGCCGGCCAGGGTGGTTTGCGTGCGGCGGCTGGTCTGGTCATGGCTGACGCGCAGTTCCGCGAGTTCATGCGCCACCTGGCCGAAAAGGCCGCTCTCGCCTTCCGCCGCGCCCTGCGGCATGGCGGGGTTCTGCATGGCCGCACGAAGCGTGTCACGCGCCGCGGTGCGGGCAGCGTTTTCGGCGGCGTCGATGGCGGCGTGACGGGTCTCTTCGAGCTGGGTGAAGAGCTCGCCGAGCGAATGTTCGACCCCATCGAGCGCGGACAGACTTGCTTCCGAGCGCTCGAGCCGCTCGCCGAGCCGGCTCATCTGGGCTTCGAGCCCGGTGACGGCCTGCGGGTCCGGTTGGGCATTGTTGCCGTCGATCTTGGCCGCGAGACCCTTGATCAGGCTTTCCAGCCTTTCGATGTCGGCTGAGGCTTCGCGGGCTTCCTCGATCCGCTCCGCAATGCCACGCACCAGAGCGTCGACGGAGCTCGGCTCGACCGCTTGCGATCCGATCTGCCCCTGTATCGAGGAGTGGATCTCGTCGATCTGCCGGGCCAGATCCTCGATCTGCTTGGACGACGATTGCGGTTCCATGCCGCGGTCAATCTTGGTCGCGAGATCTTCCATCCGCCGCTCGAGCGAACTGATCGCCGAACCCGGCTCGAACCGGTCGAGCAGCGCGCGAATTTCGCTCAGGGTCGTTTGCGCTTCGAGCAGGTCGCCACTCCCCGGGTCAGCCGGGAGGAGTGTCTTCGGGGAAGCGTGCTGCTCGCCAGTCCTATCCGGTGCGTACGCGCCATCGGACGCGCTTGCGGGGCGATCGCGCAACTCGCGCCTTGGTCGCGCACCGGCGGCTCGGACCGCCTCGGCGACGGCGTCGGGCGCACCGCCGACACTGTCTGCATCATTGGGAACCGGGGCCTGCGACATGGGCGCAGTCGGTGCCTCTTCGGACCCGATCGCCTGTCGAAGGTCGCGGCCGAGTGCCGCGAACACAGCCATCGAATCGTCGTCGCCGTCGGGCACCTTGACTGGAACCGACGGGGTTCGGCGCTCGGCATCGGCAGCGAGGCGATCGCTGGTCAGCTTGGCCTCGATCGAAGCCACGGCCTGGTCGAGAGCGCCCAGGCTCGCTCCGCTGAGCTTGCCCTCGGTTGGCTTTTCGGCCGCCTTCTCGACCGGAGAAGTGCCGGGCAACAGTGAAAGCGGCGGAACCCGATCCTCGTCGTAAAGCGCCGCCTGCCGGCGGGCGATTTCCGCCACGGCGTAGCGGATCGAGCGCTCCTTGATGGCGCTGATGGCCGAACCCGGCTTGCGAATGAGGAGCGGGCCCGCCTCGCCCATGGTTCGCTCCGGGCCTTCGGCAGCATGGCGCACCACGCCCGCCCAGTTTTGCCGCTCGAAGCTTTCGAGTTTCTCGCTCAAGGCCCGCAGGGCTCTCTGAGTTGATGGCTCCTCTTCGAAATCCAGGCGCTCGGCCAGTGAACCATTGACCGCGGCGCGGACCCGGCTATCGACGCTTCCCCTGCCCTGCGACGCCTGGAGAACGTTGGGGACGGGTTCGCGGTTTCCGAAGAACGGCTGCTCGACCGAGGTCGCGGCGGAATCGAACGCGCGCGCCTCTCCGGCGGACATGTCGCGCGATCGCAGCGCCTCGGGGGGAAGCCCGGCGAAGCGCGCCTGCGGCATTGCGGCCCACTCCGGATCGCGGCCCGTCTCGGCCGGCGCTGTCTCACGCACCTCCTCACCACTCTCGGGGGCGGTCGAGCGAGCCGCCAAGCGGGACAATTCGTCGGCGACTGCGTCCTGACGCTCCTGGCTATCGACCTCGACCGAGGGTACCCCGAGCCTCGAGGCGCGTTCCGCGATGATGCCGTCGAGCCACTCGCCGAGCGAGACACCCGAGCGTCGAGCCGCCTCCTTGGCGGCCTCCCGCGTGTCGGGGCCGACGCCCTTGATGCTCCATGGAACCGTTTTGTTCATCGTCGCACCTGCCCGGCCCGGTCGTGATCGGCGTTTGGGAGCGCTCGCAAACCCATGGAAGATATGTGCCTCTCCACTGGCCGCACGCCCGTACAAGGTTGATTTTCGTTAAAACCGGTAAACAGGGCGTTAAGCCTGCCCGATTTTGGGACAGTTTGGCCGGGCAGCAGCAGCGGCAACGGCGTGTGTTGCAGGCGAGGCACGGTAAGGCTCGCGCGGCGGCTCGCCAGGACTCGGCGATGCACATTGTGCAAGGGACGCTCAAGCGGTGGTGCTCGCCATCGTGGCGACTTGGTTGCCCGGCAGGGATGCGACCGGACCCAGCCCGGTTTCCTCGAACTCCATCAGCCGAGCCCACCATGCCCCGCTACACGGCTCCCGTCGCCGAGATCGCCTTCCTGCTCAATGCTGTGTTCAAGATCGAGCGCTACAACAACCTGCCGGGTTTCTCCGAAGCCTCGTCCGATACGGTCGATGCGATCCTGGCCGAGGGCGCCCGGTTTGCCGAGGAGGTTCTCCAGCCGCTCAACCAGGTCGGGGATCGTCTGGGCTGCACAAGCAATCCGGACGGCTCGGTCACTTCCCCGCCGGGGTTCAAGGACGCCTACAGGCTGCACGTCGAGGGCGGCTGGCCTGCCCTGGCCGGCGATGCAGCCTATGGCGGACAGGGACTGCCGCTGGTGCTCGGCACCGTGATGAACGAGTTCTATGCCTCCGCCAACATGGCGTTCAGCATGTATCCGGGCCTGACCCAAAGCGCCTGTTCGGCGATCCTGGCGCACGGCGACGAAAACCAGAAGGCGCTATTCGCGCCCAAGCTCATCAGCGGGGAATGGTCGGGCACCATGAACCTGACGGAGCCCCACTGCGGCACTGACCTTGGGCTGATCAAGACCAAGGCGGTGCGGGGGCCGACGGGTCCTATGCGCTGCACGGGCAGAAGATCTTCATTTCCGCCGGCGAGCACGATCTAGCGGAAAACATCGTCCATCTCGTGCTGGCCAGGATCGAAGGCGCGCCCGAAGGCACCAAGGGCCTGTCGCTGTTCATCGTGCCCAAGATCCTGGTGAACCAGGACGGCTCGCTCGGGGCCCGCAACGCACTGTCTTGCGGATCGATCGAGCGCAAGATGGGTATCCACGCCAACCCGACTTGCGTGATGAACTACGAAGGCGCAACGGGCTTCCTTATCGGCGAAGCCAATCGCGGCCTTCAGGCCATGTTCGTGATGATGAACGAGGCTCGCATCGGGGTCGCCACGCAGGGGCTGGCGCTGTCCGAGGTCGCCTACCAGAACGCGGCAGATTACGCCAAGGATCGCCTGCAGGGCCGCGCCCTGACCGGCATGAAGGCGCCGGACCGGCCGGCCGATCCGATCATCGTCCATGCCGACGTTCGGCGCATGCTGATGTCGATCCGCGCCTTCAACGAGGCCGCACGTGCTCTTCTGGTCTGGACCACCCTGCAGGCCGACCTCCTGCACCGTTCGCCCGACGCAGGTGTCCGCCAGACCGCCGAGGACCTGCTCGGCCTGATGACGCCCATTCTCAAGGGCGTACTGACGGACACGGGTTTGCAGAACTGCATCCAGGCCCAGCAGGTGCTCGGCGGTCACGGCTACATCGCCGAATGGGGCATGGAACAGTTCGTCCGCGATGCGCGGATCACCTCGATCTACGAGGGCGCCAACGGGATCCAGGCGCTCGACCTCGTGGCGCGCAAACTGCCCAGGAATGGCGGGCGTGCCTTTTTGACATTCACGGCGGAGGTGACGGGGTTTCTGAAGTCGATCGACGGGAACGAGCCTCTCAAACCCTATGCGGTTGGGGTTCAGGACGCCCTCGGTCGCCTGCAGCAGGCGACCATGTGGTTCATGCAGCACGGCACCGCCAATCCGGACAATGCCGCGGCGGGCTCGACCGACTACATGCACCTGTTCGGGCTCGTCGCCCTCGGCTACATGTGGGCCCGGATCGCCGAGGCGGCGCTCGGCACGGCACATGGCCAGGAGAGCGTCGACGCGACCATGCAGGCCAAACTGGGCTTTGGCCGGTTCTTCATGGAGCGCATCATGCCGGAAACCGCTGCGCACCTGGCGCGGATCATGGCTGGTGCCGAAGCCGTGATGGCCATCCCCGCAGAATCGTTTTGACCGCCAGCGGATTGCACAATGCGGCCCGCCATGAACAGTAGCCGATCGATCCCGTTCAAGACCTCCAGCCGAAATTGCCCATGAGCGATGCTTTCATCTACGACCACGTCCGCACGCCCCGGGGGCGCGGCAAGCCCGACGGCGCCCTGCACGAAGTCTCGACGCTCGGACTGGCGGTTGCGGCACTCCGTGCCCTAAGGTCGCGCAACGGGCTCGACACCGCATCGGTGGATGACGTCGTTCTCGGCTGCGTCGACCCGGTCGGGGAAGCCGGCGGCGACATCGCCCGGGCAGCCGCACTGGCGGCCGATTACGGCGACCAGGTTCCGGGCGTGCAGATCAACCGCTTCTGTGCCTCCGGGCTCGACGCCGTCAATTTCGCGGCCGCGCAGGTCATGGCGGGCCAGCACGATCTCGTGGTGGGCGGCGGTGTCGAATCGATGAGCCGGGTCGGCATCGGGGCCTCGGGCGGGGCCTGGCCGGTCGATCCGGCGATCGCCATCCGCTCCTATTTCATGCCGCAGGGCGTGTCGGCCGACCTGATCGCCACGAAATACGGCTTTTCGCGCGACGACGTCGACAGCTATGCGGTGCAGAGCCAGAAGCGCGCCGCCCAGGCCTGGGAGGAAGGCCGGTTCGCGGGTTCGGTCGAGCCTGTGCGCGACCTCAATGGCTTGAGCATATTGGCCCGGGACGAACACATGCGCCCGCAGACCAACATGCAGTCCCTGGCGGCCCTGAAACCCTCCTTCGCGGCACTGGGCGAGGCAGCGGGCTTCGATGCGGTGGCGCTGCAGGCCCATCCGGAGATCGAGGCTGTGCGCCACGTGCACCATGCCGGCAATTCCTCCGGCATCGTGGATGGCGCGGCTGCTGTGCTGATCGGCTCGGCGGAGGCCGGGCGCAAGCTCGGCCGCAGGCCGCGCGCCAGGATCAAGGCTTTCGCCAACATTGGCTCAGAGCCGGCCATGATGCTGACCGGACCGGTCGACGTGACCCGCAAGCTGCTGGCCCGCGCCGGCATGGCCATCGCCGACATCGACCTCTTCGAAGTGAACGAGGCCTTTGCGGCCGTGGTGCTGCGCTACCTCCAGGCGTTCGGTCTCGACGACAGCAAGGTCAACGTTAACGGCGGGGCCATCGCGCTCGGGCACCCGCTCGGCGCGACCGGGGCGATGCTGCTCGGCACCGCGCTCGACGAACTGGAGCGCACCGGCGCAGCAACCGCGCTGGTCACGCTCTGCATCGGGGCCGGCATGGGCACCGCGACCATCATCGAGCGGATATGACCATGGATCTCGCAAGCTTCCGCTTCGACCTCGATAGCGACGGCATCGCGCTCCTGACCTGGGACATGCCGGGCCGCTCGATGAACGTCATCACGGAAGCCGTGATGGAGGAACTCGACGCATTGATCGATCACGTGGCGTCCGACCCGGGCATCAAAGGCTGCGTGGTCACCTCCGGCAAGGCGAGTTTCTCCGGCGGGGCCGATCTGGCGATGCTGCAGCGGCTCGGGGCTGATCATGCCAAACGAGCGGTGGCCGAAGGCGCGGAACCTGCCATGCAGGCCTTCTTCGAGGGCTCGCGCCGCCTGTCCCTGCTCTATCGCAAGCTCGAAACGAGCGGAAAGCCCTGGGTGGCCGCCATCAACGGGCTGTGCCTGGGAGGCGCCTTCGAACTCGCCCTCGCTTGCCATCATCGCGTGCTGGCCGACCACGACGCCGCCCGTGTGGGCCTGCCGGAGATCAAGGTCGGCCTGTTTCCGGGTGCGGGCGGCACGCAGCGGGTCGCCCGTCTCATGCCGACCGGCGACGCCCTGCAGATGATGTTCCGCGGCGAGCAGATCCGCCCATCCGCCGCCAAGGCCATGGGCCTGGTCCATGCGGTCGTGCCGCAGGCCTCCCTGGTCGACACCGCCAAGGCCTGGATCAGGCAAGGTGGCAAGCCCGTCGCACCCTGGGACGAGAAGGCGTTCAAGCCGCCGTCGGGCCGCGTGCACGGGCCGGCCGGCATGGCGATCTGGCCTGCCGCCAATGCGATCTACAGGCGCGAAACGCAGGACAATTATCCCGCCGCGAAGGCGCTGCTGCAGGCCGTCTACGAAGGCCTGCAGGTGCCGTTCGACCTCGGCCTCAGGATCGAGAGCCGGCTCTTCGCGTCGATCCTGCGCTCGCCCGAAGCGGCCGCTATGATCCGCACGCTGTTCGTCTCGACCGGCGAACTCAACAAGGGTGCCCGGCGCCCGGCGGGGGTCGATCGCATCGCGATCCGCAAGCTCGGGGTGGTCGGAGCGGGGTTCATGGGCGCCGGGATCGCCTATGTGGCGGCCTCGGCCGGACTCGAGGTCGTTCTGCTCGATCAGACCGTGGAGGCTGCGGAGGCCGGCAAGGCCCGGGGCCGCAAGCTCATCACCGACCAGATCGCGAAGGGCCGCGCCAAATCGGCCGATCGCGACGCCCTGCTCGGCCGTATCGCGACCAGCGCGGACGATACGGCCCTGGCGGGCTGCGACATGGTCATCGAAGCGGTGTTCGAAGACCGGGCCGTCAAGGCGGGCGTGACGCGCCGGATCGAATCCGTGGTCGGTGCCGATACGATCATCGCCTCGAACACCTCCACCCTGCCCATCACGTCCCTGGCGGATGCCGCCGAACATCCGGGCCGCTTCGTGGGCATCCACTTCTTCTCGCCGGTCGAGCGCATGCCGCTCGTCGAGATCATCAAGGGACACCGGACGGGCGACAAGGCCATCGCGGCTGCCATGGACCTCGTCCGGGCGCTGAAAAAGACGCCGATTTTGGTCAACGACGCCCGCGGGTTTTACGCCAATCGCTGCGTCGGCGCCTATCTGTCGGAGGGGCACCGCATGGTGGCCGAGGGCGTGCCGCCCGCCATGATCGAGAATCTGGCCCGTCAGGCCGGCATGCCGGTCGGTCCCCTGGCCCTGTCCGACGAAGTGGCGCTCGACCTTGTCCGCACGGTTCTGCTCGGAATCAGCGCCGAGGACGAAGCGGGGGGCGACCCGGAACAGATGCGGCTGCTCGAGGCTCTCGTGAGCGAACGCGGGCGTCTTGGACGCAAGAACCGCAAGGGCTTTTACGACTACCCCGAATCGGGCAGCAAGGCGCTCTGGCCGGGGCTCGCCGACCTGCAGTCCGCGCCATCTCGATCCGGATACGATCGACCGAAACGAGGTCAAGCAGCGCTTTCTCGTCGCTCAGGCGCTGGCAGCTGCGAATGCCGTGCTGGACGGCATCGTCACCGACCCCCGCGAGGCCGATGTGGGCTCGATCCTGGGGTTCGGGTTCGCGCCGTTCACCGGCGGCACCCTGTCCTACATCGACGGCATGGGCCTGCCCCGTTTCGTCCTGCTATGCGACACGCTGGCCAAGAAGCATGGCCCCAGGTTCGCGCCCTCGGCGGCCCTCATCGCCATGGCCAAGGACGGTCGGAGCTTCTACCCCGCCGCCTTTGAGGTCGACGTCAAAGTGCGTTCCGGGTTGCCGGCAGAGCCGTGAATTTCCGGGCGGGACAGGCTCCCTTGCGACAATAGATGTCGATGCCGAATCCTCCTTCGCTCACGGTCGCCTGCGCATCGTAATTTTTCGCAAGTGCCGCGTGCACGATGTCGAGCCGGTCCGGCCGCTCGCAAACCATCCACGGACCCTGGTGAGAAACGAGTACGAAACGGGGAGCGCTGGCCATGGTCCGGCGGATTTCCTCGGCCTGATCGGTGCCCGGCAGGGCGAAATCACACACGAGGTGCTGGGACTGTGGAAAGCGGGTCGGGATGCGCGCCCGCGCAAGGAGATAGATCGTGGTCTCCTGGTCCACGACATAGATGCTGTCGCGGGATTGCAACCCGTCCGCACGAAGTTCGGCGACCGCCATGGCGGGGAGGTGGGACCAGCCCGCATCCTGCTGCTCGTAGAAGTGCAGCCACAGAATCGGGTAGGCAGCCAGCACCAGGGCCATCGTTGCTGCGGCGAGTGTTCGCACCCGGGTCTCGGCAATCCTGACGATGTAGATCCGGGCCACCACCAGGGTGGCGAGAAGAAGCGGCGCAACGAGCGGAATGAGGTACTGAAAGTACATGGACCGCATGGCCAGCATGCCGGTTGTGGCGGCCAGCGTCCAAAGCCCGATGGCGCGTGTGCCGTCGGCCTCCGCCGATGCCCTGAGCGCATGGCGTTCCGTGCAAAGCAGCAGCGCTCCGATGAACAAGGGCAGCAGCGGCTTCATCATGGGCAGGATTCGTAGCACGCCTTCGACGAAGCCGATTCCGTCACCGCCCAGGCGCTGCGTAGCACCGATGAAGGGCGCCATATAGAGAAGCGCGGGAACCCCTTCGAGCGTGAAATAAATCAGAAATCCCAAACTGGGCAGGAAACCGGCGAGCCCGAATACCAACAGAGCTCGCCAATCGACGCGCTGGAAGCCGCGGCCCGATCCTGTACTCAGGAGACCTGCTGCAAGCAGCGCCTCGAAGATCGCCGTCTGCTTCACCGTGAAGGCCAGGCCGAAGAGCAGTCCGGCCAGCGCGACGACCCGGTAATCCGAGCCCCCTGCGGCCCTCCTCCATTGCATGACCGCCAGATCGAGCCCTATCACCACGAGAAAAGCGAGCAGCAACTCCGGGCGGCTTCGCAAACCGTAAAGGATCAGGGAATAGGCGGGGTAGAGCATCGCGGCTCCGACGCCAACGAGGCCGCCGCCGAGATGACGTCGCGAGAACCGGAACAAGGCGCAGGACGTCAGGAAGACCGCAAACGCGCTGACGAGGCGAGCGGCCAATATTCCGGGCCCGAAAACCAGCTGCGCGAGCGCGAAAATCGCGAACAGCCCTGGCGGCTTGACATCCCAGATCTCGGCATAGGGAAGATGCCCCTGCAGCCAATTTCCGCCGATGAGGAGGAACAGAGATTCGTCCGCGTCGCTGGTGCTGACATCGAAGGACGGGCTTCGCAGCGCGACCACCCAGAAAGCTAGCCCGAGCAGGGCTGCAACCCTGCCGAGTCGAACTCGAAACCGACACTCGATCGAAGAGCCCCGGCATTATCCGTGGGCTTGTCAGTCCGTTCGTCGCCATGACCCTGGAGCCCGTCCGCGTGCAGAGCAGGACGACAGCCGCCCCCTTCGGGGTACAACCTGGACGAACTTTTACTCAGATTCCGTTACCATCAATTGTGAAACCCGGGATTGCATTCTGCTGCGATCGGCTCGGATGTGACCGAAATCGCCCTAGTTCCGGGTGGGGGGCGCGGCTGGCTTGAAAGGCCGAGGTCGATAATCCAGGATCTTCAAACCCTCGGCGACGTCATAGACGAGGTCCTGGTTCATCCGTTCGAAAACAGCGCTTTCGAAGCCCTGGCTCTTGAGCAGGCCCCACCCGCGTGCCAGCCGGAAGCTCGCCCGCAACCAGGCGACGGGGAGCAGGAGCAGACGCGGTGTGACGGCCTGTGCGACGAACACCCGCTCGGCCATCGCGCGGTAGGTCAGAACCTCGCCGCCTGCGATGTTGAACGCCCGGTCCTGTGCGGCCGGATTGCCGACCGCGCCCATGATGGCGGCCGCGACATCGTCCGCGTGAATGGGTTGCCGCAGCCCCTTGGCCGGGCGCGCCAGGAGCAGCACGCGGAAGCGCCGGATGAACCGGGCCATGCGGGCGACGTTACGGTCGCCGGCTCCGTCATAGACCAATGTCGGTCGCAGGATCGTGTAGCGAACGGCGTGGTCTCGAGCCCAGGCTATGAGCGCGGTCTCGGCGTCTTCGAGCGCTTGCGCGAGTTGCCGCTCGCCCGCATCGGCGCTCTCGTGTTTGCTGAACCGGCTGGTGGACCCGATGGCGATGATCGAATGCACGCCCGAGAGACCCGGGAGGGCAAGCACCAGGACCGGCAGGGGCAAGGCGCTAATGACGACCGCCCCCTCGGGTGGCGACCAGCCCTGCCTGTCGAGGACGTCGAGCTCGAGCAACGCGAACCCGTCCGGCACCGTCACGGGCCGGCGCGCCACGACCAGCGCCGAGCGGTTTCGTCGCTGAAGCCGAGCCAGCAGGTAGGACACTATGAGGCTGTTGCCTCCCAGTATGACCAGGCTCACCTCCAGCATCCTCCAGGGTTCACGGACATCCGCCTGCGGGTCATTTCGGCAAAGGGCCGGTCACGCGCGTTCCGCCCCTACATAGGAGCCAGCGGCGCGCACCGTAAACAGGCCGTGCCTTTGCCGGCGAAACCGTCTAGTAGCTCGCCTTGAACTCGGCGGGTTCATCACGTCAAGATCAACCCGACGATGAGTCCGGGCTCGTTATCGAACCGCCTGGTCCCAAGCCTGTGCGCCTGTGGACGAGCAGACCGGCGCTACCCAAGAGCAGCGATGATTTTGCCCCAAGACAATTCCCGGGTGTCCCAGACCTTCAAGCGCGGGATCATCATCGCCCACGACCTGATCGCGACCGCCCTGGCCGTGGGGGGCAGCCTGATCCTGCGCTACCAGTTCTGGCAACTTTCTCCCCGCGCCGGCGAGATCATCGTCGTCATCCCGGCCACGGTCGTGATCGCGGCCGTGGTGTACCGCATCTTCCCGCTTTATGCGTCCAAGTGGCGCTTCGCCTCCCTGCCGGACCTGTTCAACATCTTCAAGGCCTCGACGCTCCTGGCCGTGATGCTTCTCGTGGCGGACTACGTCCTGGTGGCCCGAGATCTCAGTCCCTGGCTGATGTTCGGCGAGAAGACCGTGGCCATCTACTGGCTGCTGCAGATGTTCCTGCTGGGCGGCCCGCGCCTCGCCTACCGATATCTCAAATATGTTCAGTCCCGGCGAACGGGAGAACGGGAGAACGTGCAATCGGTGCTGGTTCTGGGTCGTGCCACCGAAGCCGAGATCGTGCTCCGCGCGTTGGAAACCGGCTTGCGCCGCCGGTTCGCCGCACGGGGCATTCTATCGCCCCAGCGCAGCGACTTCGGCACCGCCATCAGGAACGTTCCGGTGCTGGGGGGCTACGCGGAACTCGAACGCGTAATCTCGGAATCGAACGACGGCAACCAGCCGATCACCCGCGTGATCCTGGCCCCGGACGAGTTCGTCCAGGAGGCCGAGTCCGAGAGGCTCATGGCCACCGCCAATCGTCTGGGCATCGCGCTCTCGCGCATGCAGACCGTGGAAGAGGGATCGCTTGCCACCGCGGCCATCAAGCCGGTCAACATCGAGGATCTGCTGTTTCGCCCGAGCGTCGAAGTCGATCGCGCCATGCTGGCGCAATTTCTCAGCCGCAAGCGCGTCATCGTCACCGGTGGGGGCGGGTCGATCGGGTCGGAGATTTGCGCGCGCCTGATCGCGTTCGGGATCTCGGACCTGCTGGTGCTCGATAATTCGGAGCCGGCTCTCTACAACGTCATGGAAGCGCTGGCGCCGGCGCGCAACGACTTGACCCGAATCACCGGCAAGATCGCGGACGTTCGCGACCGCGAGCGGATTTTCGCGCTGTTTCGCGACTTCAAACCCGACCTCGTGTTTCACGCGGCGGCGCTCAAGCAGGTGCCATTCCTGGAGACCGACTGGACCGAGGCGATCAAGACCAACGTGTTCGGCAGCGTCAATGTGGCCGACGCCACGGCCCAGACCGCCACGGCGGCCGTTCTGATCTCCACCGACAAGGCGGTCGATCCCGTCTCGATCCTGGGCGCGACCAAGCGCTTCTGCGAAATCTATGCGCAATTGCTCGACGCCGAAGCGGCCTCCGCGCACAAGCCGCTGCGGCTGCTCTCGGTCCGGTTCGGCAATGTGCTGGGGTCCGCCGGATCGGTAGTGCCCCGCTTCAAGGCCCAGATCGAGCGGGGCGGACCCGTTACGGTCACCCATCCCGACATGGTGCGCTACTTCATGACGGTCCGCGAGGCCTGCGACCTCGTGCTGACGGCATCGGCCCACGCGCTTGGCGCCCGGCAAGCCAGCGCGGAACGGGCCTCCGTCTATGTCTTGAAGATGGGGCAGCCGGCCCGCATCGTGGATCTCGCGAAACGCATGATCCGCATCGCGGGATACGAGCCGGATCGCGATATCGAAATCATGTTCACGGGCATTCGCAAGGGCGAACGCTTGAACGAATACCTGTTCGCGGCCGACGAACCCGCGGTCGATATCGGGGTCAACGGCGTCACCGCTGCCCGCACCATCGGCTTCGACCGGGCGCGCATCAAGGGCTGGATGGAGATCCTGGCCGGTGCCGTTGCGACCGGCAACAGGGCGGACGTCGACCGGGTCTTCGGCGACGCGATTCCGGCCTTCGCCAAGCTGCCGAAGGACAATGTCGTCGAATTGGCGTCGGACCCGGGAGATGAAAACGGGCCAAGTCTGGGCTCCGGCGGAGCCCGGGAAGGCCTTCTGCGTCGCAGCCCCGACAAGGTGGGCGTCACCCTGCAATAGCCCGGAGCATCTTAGGCGACAGGCCTAACGAACCGTTCGGGCACAGCGGAGCAACCGGCATCGCTGGACTGCTCGGTTGGAGCCGGTCAAGGCTCCCCGGGGCGCACGATCAGCGGAATGGACATCGTATGGACTTTCCCCCGCGTGCTGCGGATTCGGATCTCCAGCCGGTGCTCCCCGGGTTCCAGGCCGGTTAGATCGACACGGGCCGCGAAAGCTGTCACCAGCGTGTCGGGCCAATCTCGATGGGGATCGCCCGGCCTGAACTCCGGGGCGGCATCCATCCTGGCCCCATCCACCGACATCTCAAGCTCCGCCGGCGCGTCGCCCCGGAACACGATCCAGCCGCCAATCTCCCTCGTCCCGTTCGCCTCGATTCCGTAGCTGTCGCGATAGCGGCGCCCTTGATCGTAGCGGGCAAAAATGCGCCCGACCGCATCCGGATCGAACGCTTGCGTGGTGCTGTTCCTGAGCACCGGGATGGTTCGGCCCGCCGTCGGGCGCCGGGATGCGGGCTTTCGCATCAAGCAGATGGATTGATATTCCAGCAGCCCTTCCAGGGCGATGAACTCGATGTCGAACAGATTGCCCCAGAAGGTCTTGATCCACTCGGGAGAATGGAAGGCCATGGGCCCGCCGTCGTTCCAATCGGCAAACGGGTTCTGGACATATTTGCCGAAGTTCGGTCCGAGATCCCGATAGGACCGGCCCAGCATTTCTTCGAAAGGAGCCTGGGCCATGAAGGTGACGAAGAAATAGCCCCCGGGCTTCAGGATGCGGCGTACCTCGGCCATCCAATGGTGCCAGTCCACGTGGATGTGGGCGAAGACCGAGATCGCGTAAACGAGGTCGAACGAGGAATCCTCGAGCGGGATCGTGGGAATTTCGCTCAGCTGGAAGAACCGGAACGGCGGCGCCATGTTCTCGACATCCCAGCGGATGCTCGGGCCATCGATGTCGCACCCCCAGACCTCGGCCGACTTGGCCTCCTCCGAGAAATACCTGAGCACGCGGCCAACCCCGCAGCCGAAATCGAGAACGCGGGCCTCGTGAAAGTCGAACGCCTCCGGCAGGCAGCGCAGGATCATCCGCTTCGTTTCTCGCCCGACAAGCTCGAATTCGTCGAGCGTCGGCGCGCCGATCCGCTTGGCGAGATCGAGCGGCGGCAGGGGCCTGCCGTCGGCATCGCGGTCCTGGGTCGGCCCGTGCAGCGGAAAATGAACGTGGCTTATGCCGCCTTGGTCGGCGCTCGTGCCCCGTGCCCGCACCGCCGTCTCGTAGACTTCGAGCGGATTGGGCGGGCGCGGCTCCCGGCCTTCCTTTCGGCCATGGTCGAGGTAGTGGGACAGCGGATTGATACTGGCCGCCTCAACGGCGGGGTTCGTCGAGAGATAGAACCGGGTGTCGAACTCCGGACCCGGGTCCCGCCCTTCCCGTGCACCGAATTCTGCGAAGTGCACCAGCGGGTTGATGGCAGCGTCCCGCACGTCCGGATTGCGCTGCAGGTACCAGGCCGTGTCGAACATCGGATTGGGGTTGCGACCCGCAGCGGCGCCAAAATGCAGATAATCCTCGACCGGGTCCCGCCCCGCCTCCGCGATCTCTTTGTATGTGGCGAGATACCAATCCGCATCGACCAGCCCGCTGGCGCGCAGGACAGCGGCCTGCGAACCTGAGCCGTTCATGAGTCTGCGCTTCGCTGTGCTCAGTGCGGTCGACAAAAGACGCATCAGTCGTCCCCGATAAATCGTATCTTGAACGGCCGCATGCCTGTGGCGGGTCGGGCGATCCACGTCGGTGCGGCTTAGACGCTGGCGAGGCGGGTATCAAGTTGGGCGGCGCGGGAGTCATCCCCGGAGCACCATTCCCGGGCGGAAGTCGCCGTGGCCTGGCCAGGGTCGCAAAATAGCCAGCAAAGGTCCGAACCCCTATGCTGGCTTGGGCGAAAGTGCCGGAGAGTAAAAGCGGCGACACGCGGCTTCAGAAGGGTTCGGAATGGTCGGGGTTTTCGAACTGTTCAAGATCGGCATCGGCCCCTCGTCGTCGCATACAGTCGGGCCCATGAAGGCGGCCCTCTCGTTCGTCCGGGACCTCGCCGCCGAACGGCTGCTCGCGCGCACTTCTCGACTGCAGGTCGATCTCTACGGCTCGCTGGCCTGGACCGGCCGGGGTCATGCGACCGACCGGGCCATCATGCTCGGGCTTGCCGGCCAGGAACCCGCGACCGTGGACCTCGACTATGCCGAAGTGCTCGTCCGCCGGGCCCATGCGGAGCATCGACTGACCTTGCCGGCGGGCCGCGACATCGCCTTCGAACCCGAACGTGACATCGTGTTCGACACGTTGTCGGTGCCCCCGCGCCATCCGAACACGCTGGGCTTTTCGGCCTTCGACGCTGCCGGGGATCTGCTGCGCGGCGAGCGCTGGTGTTCGGTCGGCGGCGGCTTCGTGGTCCGCGAGGATGACGCCGAAGGCACGCTCGACGACGACAAGCCCGTCCCCTACCCGTTCCACAGCGGCGCCGACCTTCTGGCCCTGGGCCAGACCACCGGCCTGTCGATCGCCGAGATCGTCATGGCCAACGAGCGCGCCAGCCACAGCGGGGTTGAGGTCGAGGCCCATGTCGACCAGGTGCTCGCCGTGATGATGCGCTGCATCGACCGCGGCCTGAGCACCGATGGCGAATTGCCGGGCGGGCTCCGGGTCAAGCGCCGGGCCAAGGCGATCCACGAGCGCCTGCGCGCCAGCGAAGGCCTCAACGCCCGGTTCTCCCATGAGGTGATGGACCACGTCAGCTTGTTCGCCATGGCGGTCAACGAGGAGAATGCCGCAGGCGGCCAGGTGGTCACGGCCCCAACCAATGGCGCCGCGGGCGTCATCCCGGCCGTGCTGCGCTATTACCGGGACCAATGCGCCGGGGCGTCGCACGACGGCATGCGGCTGTTCATTCTCACGGCTACGGCGATCGGGGCCCTGTTCAAGATGAACGCGTCGATCTCGGGCGCCGAGGTCGGCTGCCAGGGCGAGGTGGGGGTGGCCTGCTCGATGGCAGCCGCGGGGCTTTGCGCCGCGCTCGGAGGCAGCAACGAACAGATCGAGAATGCGGCCGAGATCGGCATGGAGCACCATTTGGGCATGACCTGCGACCCGATCGGCGGCTTGGTGCAGATCCCCTGCATCGAGCGCAACGCCTTCGGGGGCGTGAAAGCCATCACGGCCGCCTCGCTGGCCCTGCATGGCGACGGCACCCATAAGGTGTCGCTCGACCATGTCATCGCCACGATGCGGCAGACCGGCGCCGACATGAGCGCCAAGTACAAGGAAACCTCACAGGGCGGCCTGGCCGTGAACTTCATCGAGTGCTGAGGGCAAGCCGACCGGATCGTCTCAGCCACATGGCATTCCGCTCATCCCCGCGAACGCGGTGATCCAGAGGCCCCAACCCGCGCTCGACCGTAGCGGATGGCCTCAGGCCGACACTCTGCACTGGAGCCCTGCGTTCGCGGGGATGAGCGGCTGTCCAATGATTCTGATCACATCGGACGGATCGCTCAGCAGTGCCACGGCAGAATAACGCCGAAAACTGCCCACCGCTTGGCCCGAGTCCCGCGCAACGAGAGGCCGGCTTGGGCGTTTAGAGCTAGAGTTCTCTTCCGTGCTCCCGCACGTCATCACCGGCTTTCGATCACCGAAGGGAGGCTTTCATGTCGTTTCGGGCTTTTTCTATCAGCGTTGTGCTCGGGGCGCTCACCCCATCCCTGGCCTCGGCTCTGCCGCTCGCTCAAGCCCCGACGACCACGATGATCCTGCCGGCCGCGGAGGCGGCGGATTCCGACGGCGCGCACGCTGCCATCGCCCAGGCCCAGGAGCGATTGGCCGAGATCGACGCCACGATAACGGTGCTTCAGGAAAGCGTCGACACGCTTCAGGGAGCCGCGCGCCAGAAGGCGCAGGCCGCCGTCGCGGGCCTGCGCGCGATCCGCCAGACCTATCGCAAGGAGATCGACGGCATCGTGGCGCAAAGCCGGCAGATGACCGCCGACCAACTCGCGGTGGTGCGGAGCGCCCTTGCAGCGCCCTGGGCGCAGTTCGAACAAAGCCTCGATCGGGACGTTGCGACGATCAAGCTCGGCGCCGAGCAGCGCAAGGCCCTGGTCGAGGCCCGGATCAAAGCGGAACAGGGTTATTGGCAGGGGGTCGTCGCCGACCTGCAGGCGTCAGCCGCAACGCTCACGGTCGAGCAGCGGGCCGCTATCGACGCCAGGATCGCAAGGATCGAGGCCCGCGCCGCGAGTGCGGGGGCACGCCTCAACAAGCTCGGCCACGCGAGTCAGAGCGCCTGGTCGGTGTTGAAGCAAGGCTTCGCCAATTCGCGGCAAACCTTCGAAGAGACATACGGAAAGCCGCACTGACTCCCGCCGCAACCTTGGCGCAGCTAGCCCCGAGGCAGGCCTTCACTCCCCTCCGATGATGGCGCTGATGCGGGAGCCGAGCGCCTGCATCGCGAAGGGCTTGGTCAACACGTGCATCCCCTCGTCGAGGAGCCCGTTGCCGACCGCAGCCTTTTCGGCATAGCCGGTTATGAACAGCACCTTGAGCCCCGGGCGTGCTTGCCGCCCGATGTCGGCCACTTGGCGCCCGTTCATGCCCCCGGGCAGGCCGATGTCGGTGATCAGGAGATCGATGCGGGCATCCGACCGAAGCACTTCCAAGGCTGCGCTCCCGTCCGCGGCCTCGATCGCCGCGTAGCCGATCTCCTCGAGCACTTCGCTCACCAGCATGCGCACGCTCGTTTCGTCGTCCACCACCAGCACGGTCTCGCCGGCGAGCGCACGCGGCAATGCGCCTGGCTTGGGCTCTGCTTGGTTCTCGACCGTCTGTCCCAGGGAGCGCGGCAGGTACAGCGTGATGGTGGTACCCACGCCCGCCTCCGAGGAGATACGCGCATGGCCGCCCGACTGTTTGGCGAAACCATAGATCATGGAAAGGCCGAGCCCCGTGCCCTGGCCGAGCGGCTTGGTGGTGAAGAACGGATCGAAAGCGCGCGCCATAACCTCGGGGGACATGCCGGTCCCCGAGTCGCTGACGCTGATCGCCACATACTGCCCCGGCGAAATGTCGCGTTCGCGCGCGGCGCGCTCGTCCAGCATCCTTTCGGCGGTTTCGATTGTGAGCCGGCCCCCCTCCGGCATGGCGTCGCGGGCGTTGATGCAGAGATTGAGAATGGCATTCTCGAGTTGATTCGGGTCGCACAAGATCGACCAGCCTTCCGCCGCCAGGTCCGTACTGACGATGACTGACGGCCCGACCGTTCGCTCGACCAGCTCCTTCATGTCCGCAATCAGCTTGTTCGGATCGATCGTCTTGGGGTCGAGAGTCTGGCGGCGCGAGAAGGCCAGCAGCCGATGGGTCAGGGCGGCGGCCCTGGAGGCGGCACCCTGAACCGCCGTGATGTAGCGCTCGAGCTCATCGGTGCGCCCCTGGGCGACACGGGTTCTCAGCAGTTCGAGGTTTCCGCTGATGCCGGTCAGCAGGTTGTTGAAATCATGGGCGATGCCTCCCGTGAGCTGGCCCACGGCCTCCATCTTCTGGGATTGAAACAGCTGCTCGCGCGACTTCTCCAGTTCCAGTTCGGCTTCCCGCCGTTCGGTCAGGTCCCGGGTGATCTTGGCGAAGCCGATCAGCACGCCATCGTCGTCGTGAATGGCATCGATCACCACGCCGGCCCAGAACCGGGTCCCGTCCTTGCGGGCGCGCCACCCCTCCGCCGCATAGCGTCCTTCGCGGCGAGCCGTCTCGAGCGCCCTGTGGGGGACGCCGGCATCGCTGTCCTCGGGCGTGTAGAACCGGGAAAAATGCTCCCCGACGATCTCGGAGGCCGCATAGCCCTTGATACGCTCGGCCCCTGCATTCCAGTTGGTCACGAGTCCATCCGGATCGAGCATGTAGATGGCGTAATCCGTCACCCCCTGCACCAGCAGCCGGAACCGGCGCTCGGTCTCGAGCGCGGCGAGCTGTGCCTTTCGCTGCTCGGTCATGTCGCGGGTGATCTTGGCGAACCCGATCAGCCGACCGTCGCGGTGGATGGCGTCGATGACCACCATGGCCCAGAAGCGGCTGCCGTCCTTGCGAACCCGCCAGGACTCGGCAGTGAATCGGCCCGTTTCGGCAGCCGTCCTCAGCGCCTCACCCGGCACACCGGCTGCGCGTTCCTCGTCCGTGTAGAATCGCGAGAAGTGCTGGCCGAGTATCTCCGTCTGAGTATAGCCCTTGATCCGCTCCGCGCCCGGATTCCAGCTGACCACATGACCGCTACGGTCGAGCATGTAGATCGCGTAATCGACGACCCCCTGAACCAGCAATTCATACGCATTCGCGGGGGTCAGATCGCCACTTTCCATCGCCTCTCCAACGGCATCCTCGTCCACGGCACCAGTCACAGCTTCAGCTCGCAAGCTAACTCTACTCGCACCGACTTAACTCAATCCTGTCCGGATGTCGCCTCTCCGCGAGCCGGCGACTTCGCGACTCTTCGGGGCGCGCCTTCACGCCTTTGTCATCCCGGTGGAACATGCGATAGGAGCGGCTGCGCCCTGCGTCGTGCCACCCCTCAGCCGGATCCCCGATGGCATCGAAATTCGTCGCCTTCACGTCGCTCGGGCGGCGAGCCCTTCCCAACCAGTGGGACGTGATAGCGCTTTCGCTGATCTTCGGGATCTTCGTGCTGATCGTGCATGGCTCGCGCGGCATGATTCTTCCGCTACCGCCGGCCGATACGTCACCCATCAGCCTCGATTATTCCTCCCTGCCCTATTACGCGCTGCGCACCACCCTGCGCATGTTCCTGGCGCTGGCGGCCTCGCTGTTGTTCACGCTGACCTATGCGACGGTCGCAGCCAAGAGCCGGCGCGCCGAGGTGGTGCTGATCCCCATCCTCGACGTGCTGCAGTCCGTGCCGATCCTGGGTTTCCTGTCGTTCACGGTGACGTTTTTCCTCGGCCTCTTTCCGGGCCGCGTGCTCGGCGCCGAATGCGCCGCGATCTTCGCGATTTTCACCAGCCAGGCCTGGAACATGGCCTTTTCGTTCTACCAGTCGCTGCGCACCGTACCGGGCGATCTCCTGGAAGTGTCCGAGGGCTTTCGGCTCTCGCCGTGGCAGAAGTTCTGGCAGCTTGAAACCCCCTTCGCAGTGCCGGCACTCATCTACAACATGATGATGTCGATGTCGGGGGGCTGGTTCTTCGTGGTGGCCGCCGAAGCCATCACGGTGGGCGACACCACCATCAAGCTGCCGGGCATCGGCTCCTACCTGGCGGTCGCCATCGACCAGCGGCGCCTTGATGCCGTGCTGGCTGCCGTGGCGGCGGTGCTGGTTGTCATCCTGCTGTACGACCAGCTGATCTTCCGGCCCATCGTCACCTGGGCGGGCAAGTTCCGGGTGGAACTGTCGGCCTCGCAGTCGACCTCCTCGTCATGGGTGCTGGGCCTGCTACAGCGCACGGAACTGGTACGGCGCGGATTTGCGCCCGTGATCGCGGCCTTCGAGTGGTTCACCAGCCTGCGCATCGATCTGCCCCGCTTTGGCGACGGCAAGGAACAGTCCGAAACGGCATCGCGCATCATCGATATCGTCTGGATCGCGGCGATCACGCTGCTTGCCGTTTACGCGGCCTGGCAGACCGTGGAATTCGTCGCCTCGGCGCTGACCTGGCACGATCTCTTCCAGGCCATGGGCCTGACGCTCCTCACCATGCTGCGGGTGGTGGTGCTGCTGGTACTGGCCAGCCTGCTCTGGGTGCCGGTCGCGGTCTGGATCGGCTTGCGGCCGACCATCGCCGAGCGCGTGCAGCCGGCTGCGCAATTCCTGGCCGCCTTTCCGGCCAATGTGGTATTCCCTATCGCGGTGATCGGCATCCTGGCGTTTCACCTCGACCCCGACATCTGGCTGTCGGCACTGATCATCTTCGGCACGCAATGGTACATCGTGTTCAACGTCATCGCGGGGGCGAGCGCGTTTCCGAACGACCTGCGCGAGGCGTCCGCCAATTTCCGGATCACCGGCTGGGCCTGGTGGCGGAACGTCATCCTGCCCGGGATCTTTCCCTACTACGTCACCGGCGCCCTGACGGCTTCGGGCGGCTCGTGGAATGCCGCCATCGTGGCCGAATACGTCAAGTGGGGCAACGATAAGGTGGCGGCGCACGGCATCGGTGCCTATATCGCACAGGCCACCGAATTGGGTGACTTTCCGCGCATCGTTCTTGGCGTGGCGGTCATGTCGGTGTTTGTCATTCTCTACAACCGCCTGCTTTGGCGCCCGCTGTTCGGCTATGCCGAGCGCCGGTTGCGCATCAGTTGAGGAGCGCTCCCATGCTGGGCGAAGCGACAGGCCCGCTGCTCGAGGTCAGGCACGTGACCCAGCGCTACAAGGGCGGCCAGGACGACGACGGCCCCGCGGTGCTGGACAATGTCTCGACCACGCTCTCGGGCGGCGAGATTGTCGGTCTCCTGGGCCGCTCGGGTTGCGGCAAGTCGACCCTGCTGCGCATCGTGTCCGGCCTGATCCGGCCCTCGGCCGGCGAAGTCGTGTACCAGGGCGCTACCGTGACGGGGCCGGCCGAGGGCATCGCCATGGTGTTCCAGAGCTTTGCCCTGTTCCCCTGGCTGTCGGTGCTGGAGAACGTCGAACTCGGCCTCAAGGCCTTGCGCGTACCGGCCGACGAAGCGCGGCGCCGGTCGCTGGCCGCCATCGACCTGATCGGGCTCGACGGCTACGAATCGGCCTATCCCAAGGAATTGTCGGGCGGCATGCGCCAGCGCGTCGGCTTTGCGCGGGCGGTGGTCACCCACCCCAATATCCTGCTGATGGACGAGCCCTTCTCGGCGCTCGACGTGCTGACCGCGGAAACGCTGCGCAGCGACCTCATCGATCTGTGGTGCGAGGGCCGCCTGCCGATCAAGACCATCCTGATGGTGACCCACAACATCGAGGAAGCGGTGCTGATGTGCGACCGCATCCTGGTGCTGTCGTCCCATCCGGGCCGCATCGCCTCCGAGATCCGCGTGACCTTGCCCCATCCGCGCAACCGCCTCGATCCCGACTTCCGGCAGCTCGTCGACAACATCTATGCCTTGATGACCCGGCGTTCGAGCTCCAGGCAGCCCGGCAAGGAAGGCGCGTTTCCGGGCACGGGCATCGGCATGGTACTGCCCCGGGTGTCGACCAATTCGCTCGCCGGCCTCGTCGAGGAGGTCGCGGCGCCGCCCTATAACGGCAAGGCGGACCTGCCGCACCTCGCCGATTCCCTGCAGCTCGAAATCGACGAGCTCTTTCCCATCGCCGAAACCCTGCAGCTGATGCGCCTCGCCGAACTCGAGGAGGGCGACATCAAGCTCACGGCCTCGGGCAAGCGCTTCGCCGATGCCGACGTCGACGTTCGCAAGAAGCAGTTCGGCGATCACCTGCTGGCCTATGTGCCGCTGGCGGCCCGGATCAAGCGCGTGCTCGACGAACGCCCCTCGCACCATGCGCCGGCCTCGCGGTTCCGCGAGGAACTCGAAGACTACATGTCCGAGGATTACGCAGAAAAAACTCTGCGGGCGGCGATAAACTGGGGCCGCTACGGCGAGATCTACGCCTATGACGAGGATGCTAAGGCCTTCAGCCTGGAAAACCCGGCTTAGACTCGGGGCAGCGACAGAGCGCGTGCGCCACCCTGGTTCCTGAACTAAGCTCCTGCTCATCTGCGAGTCGGGAACGGGTGGGATTATGGGATCGCGGCGTCGATATCGGATCGCGGGCACCATGATGGTGGCCATCGGCATGCTCTACGCCGCTCCGGCCATGGCGCAAAGCTACAAGCAATTCGGCCAGTGGCTCGCATTCTGCGACAATATTTTGTCCTGCTCGGCCTTCGGCACGACGCCGGACGCGGCCAGCCCGACGTCGCTTCGGATGGATCGGGCGGGGGACGCGAAAGCGCAAGCGGCCTGGACGATCGGCTGGAACGTCGAGAACCTGCCGCCCGGCACACGCCTCCATCTGAGCTTCGACGATCCCAAGATCACCGGCCTGCCGGCCAATCCCTTGGCGGTCGAAGTCGTGGCCGATCCGATCGTCGTGAAAATTCCTGGCGAGACGGATACGCTGATCGCCGCCATCCGCCAGGCCCACACGCTGACCGCGGAGCTGATGCTGCCCGCGGGAAAAACCCTGCCGAACCCCGAGGACGGCAAGGCCGAGATTTCGCTGAACGGCGCGGTTGCGGCATTGCTGTGGATCGACGACCAGCAGAAGCGCATCGGCACCGCCTCGGCCCTGATCAAGAAAGGCCCGGCATCCGATCCGCCTCCACCGCCGGCCGAACCCCTCGTCCATCTCGCCCTTGCCGCGGCCCAGACCGACCTGCCCTCGAAACCGCCGGCCGGCATCGCCAAGGCCGTCAAGGCCGCGAGTTGCCAGCAACCCGACGACCAGGCCGATGCCAAACCGACCAGCTATCGCTTGTCGCCCAGCAAGGTACTGTGGGAGGCGACTTGCACGCTGGCGGCCTACAACACGTCGAGCCTCTATTTCGTGGCGGAAGGCGGCACCCTGAAACCCGTGAGCGTCAGGCAGCCGGTGCTGGTCAAGGGCGACGCGGCGAGCCAGCAGGAAATCTTCCTGGCGGAGTTCGATCCCAAGACGATGGAGCTGCACTCGCTCTATAAAGGCCGGGGCCCGGGCGATTGCGGCGACGAAGGTCGCTGGGGCTGGGACGGCACGTCCTTCGCGCTGCTGGAATTCAAGACCATGCCGGAATGCCTGGGCGTGAGCTCGGACTTCTGGCCGGTCGTCTACCGGGCGAAGCCGCAAAGATGATCGCACGGACGTTCAGGCTTCTTGGCCTGTCGGGAAGCCTGCGCGCCACTTCGACCAATACGGCGCTGCTGCGGGCCGCGGCCACCGCAGCTCCGGCCGATATCGAGCTGACGGTGTTCGAGGGACTTTCCGCCCTGCCGATCTTCAACCCGGATCTTGAAGAGGCGCCGCTGCCCCCGACGGTGACCGAACTGCGCCACGCCGTTCGCGCGGCCGACGGGCTCGTGATCGCGTGCCCGGAATATGCCCACGGCATTCCGGGCGGCCTGAAGAATGCGCTGGATTGGCTCGTGTCCGGCAGCGAGATCCCGGGCAAGCCGGTGGCGCTGATGCATGCATCGCCGCGCTCCGCCGTGAGCCGTGCTGCCCTCGAAGAGGTGCTGCGGACCATGTCGACGGTCATCGTGCCGGAGGCGAGCGTCACCGTGCCGCTGCTCGGTTTGACTCCTGACGCCGTGGCAGCGGCACTGGCCGAGCCTGGCAGTCGAGACGCGTTGAATGGCGCCTTGCGGCGATATTCGAACTCCTTGCAGACCATGATGGCGAACCGCCTTCGCGAGGTCGCCTCCGGCGACTGACCCACGCCTGCCAACCCACAAAACGAACGAAAATCGAATCGTCGCGGTTGATAGGCATGCGCACGTCACAAGAGCACCGCGCGTCTGATCGCAGGTGGACGCTCATGCCTGATATGGCGCGCCAGCGCGGCCGCATGATAGACCGCCAGCTCGTACGCCGGGGCATTCGCGACGCCCGGGTTCTCGATGCGATGCGCAACGTCCCTCGCGAGCATTTCGTGTCGGAGGAGCTGCGGCCGCGGGCCTATGAGGACGGGCCTCTGCCGATCGGCGGCGAACAGACAATATCCCAGCCCTTCATCGTGGCGCTCATGGCGGAAGCCGCCGAGATTGCGCCGACCGATCGCGTTCTCGAAATCGGCACGGGTTCGGGCTATGCGGCCGCGGTACTCGCCATGCTTGCCGGGCGGGTGTTCACGATCGAGCGTCATCGCGGCCTGGCCGAGAGTGCGCGGGACCGCCTCGCAGAACTCGACCTTGCCAACGTCGAGGTGCGGGTCGGCGACGGCACGCGCGGCTGCCCGGATGCCGGGCCGTTCGACGCCATTCTGGCCGCGGCCGGCGGCCCCGTGATCCCCGACAGCCTGAAGGATCAACTCGCCCTCGGGGGGCGCCTCATCATGCCCGTGGGCCCAAGCGCCCACGCGCAGCAGCTCGTCAAGCTGACCCGCACGGGTCCCGCCCAGTTCATGCGGGTCGATCTCGGTGGCGTCCGGTTCGTTCCGCTTGTGGGTGCGTTCGGCTGGGCCGAGCCGGGCGAGCCTCCGTGCTAGAGCCGTTCCGCTGGTGCGAGAACCGCTCCGGCCAATAAGGCTAGCAGGCCGGCTCGCGGAGATTCTTTCGAACGCCATGGCGCCCTTGGATCGGCGCGCGCGCCTTCCCATATTTCAATCGCGGGCTCATGCCCGCTGCAACGGAGAAACACGATGACCCCCGATGAACGCCAGTTGATCATGGGCCTCTTCGACCGCATGCGGCCGGCCGCCGGCCAGCAACGCGACCGCGACGCCGAGTCTTTGATCGGCGATCAGGTGAGGGTGCAGCCCTACGCACCCTATCTCCTGGCCCAGACCGTCATCGTGCAGGATCAGGCGCTGCGCGCCGCAAACGACAAGATTCAGCAGCTCGAGGATCAGGTCCGCAAACAGCAGCCCGCAAGTTCGCAGCCGGAGGACACGAGCTTCTTGGGCGGCCTCGGCCGCTCGATCTTCGGCTCCGGTCAGGGAACGGCCCACGGTGCCGACCACCGGCGGACACGGCCCCGCTCCCCTGCCCCAGGAACCCGGGCCATATCGCGGCCAGGGCTACCCGGGACAGGGCTACCCGGGACAGGGCGCACCGGCCGGCGGCCCCTGGGGGCAAGGCGCAGCGGCGGCGGCTGCTCCGGCGGCAGCCGGCGGATTGTTCGGCGGCGGAGGTGGCGGCTTCATGCAGGGCGCGCTCGGCGCGGCGGCCGGTGTGGCAGGCGGCGTGCTGATGGCCGACGGTATCCGCAATCTCTTCTCGGGCGGCCACAATCCCTACGGCATCGCTTCCGGCTTCGGCGGGGGCATGGGCGGGGATGGCATGGGTGGCTTCGGCAACCCCGGTGGAGAAACTATCGTCAACAATTACTACGACACTCCGAACCAGGGACGCTGATTCAGTCGACTACGGCGACGCCCAGCAGAATGCCGGTGATTTCGGCGGCGACAGTTTCGACCCCGGGACAGGCGGCGGCGACTTCAGCGCCGACGTCTGAGCGGCGCAGCCACCGGTCCGCTCATCGCTTGAGAAACACGGACCGGTCCTGTTCGATAATGCTCACAAGGAACTCATGGACGGCGCGGATGCGACCGATGCCGCGCGTGTCCTCGTGCTCCACGACCCAATAGGACCGGACCGCCCTGCGGTCGGGCAGGACACGCACCAGGTCATCGTGCCGACTGGCGATGAAGTCGTGCAGCACCCCTAGGCCCATGCCGGCCCGAACGGCTTCCACCTGCCCGACCGCGCTGGCGCATTGGAAGCCGATCGGCACGTCGCCGCAGAGTTCCCGCACGTAGTTGAGCGCCGAGGAATAGTTGTACTCCTCGACGTATCCCACCCAGCGGTGCTCCCGCAGCTCGGCCTCGGTGGTCGGCGCTGCTCTCTGCAGCAGATAGGCGGGCGAGCCGAAGATCCCGAGCGAATAATCGGTCAGCTTGCGCGTGACGAGGCGGCCCGCTTGTGGCTTCTCCAGCACGATCGCGATGTCGACCTCGCGCTTGCTGAGCGGGATGATCTGCGGGGTCGGGACGAGTTGCACCACGATGGCCGGATGGCGCTCGGCAAAGGCCGCCAGTCGACTCGCGAGATAATAGGTCGACAGGCCATCCGGCGCACCGACCCGCACCGTGCCGGAAAGTTCGAAGTCCCGGTCCGTCAGCTCCGACTGGGCGTGCAGGAATTCGGTTTCCATCCGCTCCGACGCCGCCAGGAACCGCACGCCGGCGGCCGTGAGCGCGACCCCGGTGGTACGGCGGTCGAGCAGACGGGCATTGAGGCTGCGCTCGAGCGCGGTCATCCGCCGCGCCACCGTGGCGTGATCGATCTTCAGCATGCGGCTCGCGGCCACGAATTGACCCGGCCCGCGCCACTGCCAGGAAGATCCGGACGTTGTCCCAGTCCATTCTATGCTCGGAAATGCAAAGCGGATGCGCGTTCTCCGCGATTGCTGTGCAAAATTAATGACGCATAGTGGCCGCAGTCAAGATCGATGCCAGGGAGGACGCGGTGCAGGATTACGGGCATTTCATCGGCGGCAAGCGGGTCGCCGGAACATCGGGCCGGTTCGGCAATGTGTACTGGCCCATGACGGGCGAAGTCGCGGCCCGGGTCGCCCTGGCCAGCACGGACGAGGTCCGGCAGGCGGTGGTCAATGCCCGCGACGCGCAGGTCGGCTGGGCGGCCGTCAACCCGCAGCGCCGCGCCCGTGTGATGATGAAATTCCTCGATCTCGTGATCAAGAACCAGGACGAGATGGCCGAACTTCTGGCGCGCGAGCACGGCAAGACCGTCGCCGACGCAAAGGGCGACATCCAGCGCGGCTACGAGGTGGTGGAATTCGCCTGCGGCATCCCGCATCTTCTCAAGGGCGAGTTCACGGACGGGGCGGGTCCGGGCATCGATGCCTATTCGATGCGCCAGCCGCTCGGCGTCACGGCCGGCATCACGCCGTTCAATTTCCCGGCCATGATCCCGATGTGGAAGTTCGCGCCCGCCATCGCGTGCGGCAACAGCTTCATCCTCAAGCCCTCCGAGCGTGACCCCGGCGTGCCGATGCGCCTCGCCGAACTGATGATGGAGGCGGGCCTGCCGGCCGGCATCCTCAACGTGGTCAACGGCGACAAGGTCGCGGTCGACGCGCTGCTCGACGACCCGGACGTCAAGGCCATCGGCTTCGTGGGCTCGACTCCGATCGCCGAATACATCTACGCGCGCGGCGCCGCAAAGGGGAAGCGCGTGCATGCCTTCGGCGGGGCCAAGAACCATATGGTGGTCATGCCGGACGCCGACATGGACCAGACCGTCGACGCGCTGATCGGTGCCGGCTACGGCTCGGCCGGCGAACGCTGCATGGCGATCTCGGTTGCGGTGCCGGTCGGCAAGGGGACGGCGGACCGGCTGATGGAAAAGCTGGTGCCGCGCGTCGAGGCGCTCAAGATCGGCCCGTCCACCGACGCGAGCGCCGATTACGGCCCGCTGGTGACCGCGGAGGCTGTCGCCAAGGTGCGCAACTACATCGATATCGGCATCAAGGAAGGCGCCGACCTCGTGGTGGACGGGCGCGGCTTCAAGATGCAGGGCTACGAGAACGGCTTCTACCTGGGCTCATGCCTGTTCGATAATGTCACCAAGGACATGCGCATCTACAAGGAAGAGATTTTTGGGCCGGTGCTCTCGGTGGTGCGCGCCAAGACCTACGGCGAGGCGCTGAGCCTCTGCAACGACCACGAATACGGCAACGGCACCGCGATCTTCACCCGCGACGGCGATGCAGCCCGCGACTTCGTGTCGAAGGTCCAGGTCGGCATGGTGGGGGTCAACGTGCCCATCCCGACCCCGCTGGCCTATTATTCCTTCGGCGGCTGGAAGCGGTCGGTATTCGGCGATCTCAACCAGCACGGGCCCGATTCGGTGCGCTTCTACACGAAGACCAAGACCGTGACGGCACGCTGGCCCTCGGGCGTCAAGGAAGGCGCGGAATTCTCCATGCCGACCATGTGAGAATGCCGGCGGGCCCTAAAGACGCCCGCCCGCCTCCGACGGGCGCTCCGCCGCGGTGCGCAGAGCAAGGACCGCCAAGATGCCGCCCGAGACCAGGAGGGGCACCGCGAGCGCCACGAAAACGCAGGCCAAGTACGGGAACGCAATCGCGTCCAGATTGCGGAAGATCGTCGCGGGATCTGCGAGGCAGGCCGAGGCGCTTGCGAAGTCGAAAGTCCGCGAATCCGGCCTAGTCACGCCACATCCGGAAAAGAAAAGAACTTGCACGACATGGATCAGGGCCAGGAAGGTCAGCGCATAGGCAATAAGGCCTGCCAAAAGGCGGCTGGCTTTCCTGGCCGCTGAAACCAGACCCCAGGCCAGGAGCGGCCACAACACCGGAACAAAGGCGTGCAGGTACCAGGCCGGGGCTCCGCTGCCCATTTCGGCGATCATGAGCACCGAATGATAGGAAAGAGCCGACAGGAAGATAACGAGCGTCAGAATCGGCAACGTATCCAGCAGTTTCGGCCGAGCGGACCGGAGACAAGCGACAGCGCCGAGCGCCAACCCGAGCGGCGCAAGCAGCAGCGGCATGGTTGCATAGATCGGTGGGGCCACGAACGACCACGTGCCGGCCCATACCATCGATAACCCAAAGTTTTTGGGCATGCGCAAGAAGGCGGCCACGGAACCGTGCCGCCTCAGGCCTTCCAGAAGGCCACCGTTCTGGCTCACGGTGACCGCATCGTTCGAGCCTATGGCATTGCCCGTGGAAAGAGCCTGGCCGAGGTACCACCATCCGGCCACAGCTCCGACCGCCCCCACGCAGAGCGCGATATCGAGCGCACCGGCGAGCGCGGGACGAGACCTGCGACCACGCCAGGCCCGCCAGCTCAGGACCGCCAGCGTGGCCGCGGTCAGCGGCAGAAAGGTCGCCTTGGTCAACAGGCCGAGGCCCAGGAGCAGGCCGATCCCGAGATGGGCACGGCGGCCAGAATGGCTCTCGGTCAGCCGGGCGACGCCGAACCACACACCGGCGGCCAACAGCGCTACGAGGCTGTCGTTGCCGAGGCGCGCCATGTCCGGGTACCACATGGGCAGCAGCAGCGGCCACAGCGCCGGAGCCAGGATGACGGGCGCCAAAGGCAGCCGGCGGCTCCTTGCGTACCGAGACGCCGCCACCCCGGCCAAGCAAAGGCCGCACCAGGCGATCGTGTATGAAATGGCCCTTAGAAGCAGGAGTTGCGCCCCGAGGCTCCATGCGGCGCTGAGACGGAAGGCCGGCGCCAACAGGGCGTAATAAAGCGGAGGATGCTGGGCCTCCCAGTTGGGGATTTCGCCGGCGCGCCAGGTTCTTGGAGCGGACGGCTGCGAGAAGATCGCATCCCGCCCGCCAGCGATGACATCGGCCGATGCAGCGAAGAAGTCGCGATAGCTCCATCGGGGGTCCATCGCGGCGGCGGTGGGCGCTGCCTGCAGGTACTCGTCCACGTCGGCCGACATCGGATCGCCACGGTGCGGCCAGGTCCCGGTCCAGGCGAGCTGCTGCATGTAGGAATAATGGCCCGGTTCGTCGAACCCTTCGAAGGGCGGCAGGATGGCAATCTCGAACAGCCCGAACGCGTAGGTGCCAAGCAGGAGCACGACGGCCGCGGCGCGAGACATGGAGAGTGCGCCGAGCAGCGTGCCCATGTGCGGCTTGCCTTTGGTTGAACTTCGGCTCCCTCATAACCGAGGCCTTCCCTCCGCGCCAAGCGCAGCGGCAGTGCCGGCGCGCTGTCGTAACCGGCCCTTAATTCGCCTCCATTAGCCTGAAGACCGTCTCTTGTGGGACCGCAAGGCATCGGATGCGTAAGGGCCGGGACACGGGCGAAGACGATGCAGCGGGGCGCCGAGAGCCGAGATTCAGCCCGGGGCGCGGCGAGTCGCACGACCTGCGCGCCTTTCCGGAAGACCGCGCAATGGGCGGCAGCCGTCCGCCTCGGAACGCGCGGCCGGAGAAGCGGATCGAACCCACCATGGGCCGGGAGCGCGGATTGTTTTCGGGCTCGGGCGACGTGAGAAAACCAGCGGGCGGTGGCAAGGCGGAAAGGTCAAAATCCGGACCGGGACCGCGCCGATCGCGCTCGATCCTCGGTCTTCTGGCATACTGGTGCTGCGTGGTCGGCCTTTGGGGCGCTCTCGGCACCGCGGGGCTCGTCGTCTACTACGCCAGCCAATTGCCGCCGATCGACCAGCTGTCCGTGCCCAAACGCCCGCCAAACATCGCCATCATGGGCGACGACGGCACCAAGCTCGCGAACCGCGGCGATACCGGCGGCGCGGCGGTTCGGTTGCATGATCTTCCGCCCTATCTGCCCAAGGCCTTCGTGGCCATCGAGGACCGCCGCTTCTATCAGCATCACGGCATCGATCCGGTCGGCATCACGCGTGCGCTGCTGCGCAACGTGGTGGGCGGCGGCGGCATGCAGGGCGGCTCCACGCTGACGCAGCAATTGGCCAAGAACCTGTTCCTGACCCAGGAACGGACGCTGTCCCGCAAGATCCAGGAAGCGATCCTGGCGCTCTGGCTGGAGCACAAGTTCTCCAAGGACCAGATCCTCGAGCTCTACCTCAACCGGGTCTATTTCGGCTCAGGCTCCTATGGGGTCGAGGCCGCGGCGGAGCGCTATTTCGGCAAGAGCGCCCGGACGGTTAGCCTCGCCGAAGCTGCGGTTCTGGCCGGGCTGATGAAGGCGCCGACCAAGCTGGCGCCGAACCGCAATCCGAGCGGGGCCAGCGAGCGCGCCGCCCAGGTCATTGCGGCGATGGCCGAGCAAGGCCTCATCCCCGATACGGCCGCCAAGATCGCGTTGTCGCAGCCCGCCACCGCGGTCAAGGAACACGATGTCGGCGCCATCAACTATGCGGCCGACTACGTAATGGACACGCTCGACGATACGATCGGCGCCGTGGACCAGGACATCGTGGTCACCACCACCATCAACCCGGCGCTGGAGCTGGCAGGCGAGCATGCGCTCAGCGACGCGCTGAACCGCAACGGCGGGCAAATACGGCGTGTCGCAGGGCGCCCTGGTGGCGCTCGAAACCGATGGGAGCATCAAGGCGCTGGTCGGCGGGCGCGATTATGCCGACAGTCAGTTCGACCGCGCCGTCATGGCCAAGCGGCAACCGGGCTCGGCCTTCAAGCCCTTCGTGTACTTGTCGGCGATCGAGAAGGGGCTCACGCCCGACACCGTGCGCCAGGATGCGCCGATCAACGTCAAAGGCTGGCAGCCCGAAAATTATTCGCGCGAATATTTCGGGCCCGTGACGCTCACCAAGGCGTTGTCGCTGTCGCTGAACACGGTCGCAGTGCGGCTCGGGCTCGAGGTGGGTCCCAAGACGGTGGTCAAGACCGCCCACCGGCTCGGCATCACGTCCGACCTGCAGGCCAACGCCTCGATCGCTCTCGGCACCTCCGAAGTAACGCCGCTCGAACTGACCGCCGCCTATGCGCCGTTCGCCAATGGCGGCACCGCCGTGCAGCCGCACATCATCACACGGGTCAAGACGGCGGCCGGCAAGCTGCTGTACCAGCGCAAGGGATCGAGCTTCGGCCGGGTGATCGAGCCGCAGAACGTGGCCATGATGAATGCCATGATGCAGGAAACCCTGCTGACCGGCACTGCCCGCAAGGCCGAGCTGCCGGGATGGCAGGCGGCCGGCAAGACTGGCACCAGCCAGGATTGGCGCGATGCCTGGTTCGTGGGCTACACCAGCCACCTCGTGGCCGGCGTTTGGCTCGGCAACGACGACGGCTCGCCCACCAGAAAGGCGTCGGGCGGCAATCTGCCGGTGGATGTGTGGAGCCGCTTCATGAAGGTGGCGCATCGCGGCCTGCCGGCGTCGCCGCTGCCCGGCAACTGGCACCCAGCGCCGGAGAACGATTCCACACCCGTGGCATCCTTGCCGGCGCGCGACCCGGCGACCGGGCGAGCTGACCCTGCCCAGCCGGTGGCCTGGGACACCTCACCGCCGCCGGAAAGCGCGCATCCTGGCCGGACCGGCCCTCCGCTGCCCATCCATCAAGCCGCTCGGGCCAATGAAGAGCCGCGGACGGCGGGACCGGCCGAAGGCGTGGATCGGCTGCTTCCGCCTGAATCCATCCCCGACCAGCCTGACCGTTCTGCCTCGAGCAGCGACAAGAACTTTCTCGAGAAGCTCTTCGGCGGGTAGGTCGACCGACTTCTAACCGTCCGCGGCGTTGTTCAAATACGCCAGCAGATAGGGTGAGAAAGACCGCGCGACCTCGATCCGGAACCGTTCTTCGGCCAAGCGCCAGAGCGTGATGTCGGCCTTGGCCAGCACCGTGCGGGTCGACATATCGACCGGGAATGCGCGGAGGTCGAGGTCGAGCGGACATCCGGCATTGATCAGGGTCGCGGCGCCCGGTCCCGAGACCTCCACCCCGACCTGCCGATGCGACACGTCGACGAGGCTATGCGGCATGCTGCCGAGCGCCGTCTCAATGGCGGCGGAAAGTGCGTCGGTCTCGTCGGCCTCGTTCGAGAGCAGCAGCCATTCGTCGGGCCCGAGCCATAGAGCGGCGCGCTCGCCGGCCCGTTTGGCGCGGCAGGGCTCGAACGGAAGATCGCAACCGAAGGCGCGCCCGCAAAGCCTGGCGGCTTCGGCGGGACCACGGAAGATGAACCGCGCGGCTGGCTGGCACAAGCCGACGGAAACCGGAGCACGTTCGGCCAGCGGCCCGTAGCGCACCGCCCTGGCAAGACTAGGCATTCAGACGTGCTCCTTCGGGATCGAGGAAGACGGGCGCCGTCACCTTCGCCGGGATGGAACCGCCCGCCATCGGGATGTAGAGAGTTTCGCCCATCCGGGACCGGCCGCCCTCGACGAGAGCCAGGGCGATCGGGCGACGCAACGTCGGGCTCCAATATGAAGACGTGACATGGCCGATCGCGTGGATGCCCGGCGCCGGCGCGGCCACCGGCACGATCTGGGCTCCCTCTTCGAGAACGCTGCCCGTGGCGGTCGAGAGCCCGACCAATTGCTTGCGCCCTGGCGCGACGAGATCGGGCCGTCCGAGCGAGCGCTTGCCGACGAAGTCCGGCTTGGATTTGGCCACTGCCCAGCCCATGCCGAGGTCGTCCGGCGTCACGGTGCCATCGGTTTCCTGACCCACGATGATGTAGCCCTTCTCGGCCCGCAGCACATGCATCGACTCGGTGCCGTAGGCGACCGCGCCGAGCGGCTCCGCCCGCGCCCAGACCGCTTCCCATACGGCGCGCCCATAAGTCGGATGGCACGTTGATCTCGAAGCCGAGTTCGCCCGTGAAGCTTACCCGGAACAGCCGGGTCGGAACGCCGCAGATGCGACCTTCGCGAACGCTCATGTGCGGCAGCGCCGCAGCCGAGAGATCGATGCCTTCCACGAGCGGCGCGATGATGTCGCGCGCACGTGGTCCCTGCACGGCGATCACGGCCCATTGGTCCGTCGTGGACGTGAGCCACACGTTCAGTTCGGGGAACTCGGTCTGGAGATAGTCCTCCATGTGGTTGAGCACGCGCGGCGCGCCGCCGGTGGTGGTCGTCACATGAAAGCGGTCCGCGGCGATGCGGCCCACCACCCCATCGTCCATGACGAAACCCGACTCGCTCAGCATCAGTCCGTAGCGAGATCGGCCCGGCTCGAGCTTGCTCCAGCTATTGGTGTAGAGGCGATTGAGGAACTCCGCCGCGTCCGGCCCGACGACCTCGATCTTGCCCAGGGTCGAGCCATCGAAAATGCCGGCGACCTCCCGAACCACGCGGCATTCCCGCGCCACGGCCGCATGCATGTCTTCGCCGGTCTGCGGAAAATAATGCGCCCGCTTCCAGAGGCCGACATCCTCGAAGCGCGCGCCTTTGCGGACCGCCCAGGCATGGGTGGGCGTTTCCCGGACGGGATCGAACAGGTCGCCCCGCGAAAGACCCGCGAAGGTCCCGAAGGTCACCGGCGTGTAGGGTTGCCGGAAGGTGGTCAGGCCCACCTCGGGAATGGTCTTGCCCTGCGCGCCCGCCGCGATCGCGAGCGCATTCATGTTCGAGGTCTTGCCCTGGTCGGTGGCCATCCCGGTCGTGGTGTAGCGCTTCACATGCTCGATGGAACGGAAGCCCTCCCGCACGGCGAGCTTGATATCCTTGGCCGTGACATCGTTCTGGAAGTCCACGAAAGCTTTGACGCGCGACGGATCTCGGCCGTGCGGCAGCGCGCCCACGAACCCGCCGCGGTCCTCGGCGTCGTCGCCTTCGACCGTGTAGGAACGCCGTCCGCCCGGTCCGCTCGCCCGAGCCCCGGCCGCATCGCCCTCCCGGAGCGCCGCCGCGATCCCCCACCCGCCGTTGCACGCCGCCGACGGAGCTTTGCGCCTGCGCGGGCGTTCCGGGAACGAAGGTCTGCGTCGCGTCGTCGAAGCGCAGCTTTCCGCGAGACTGCGAAAACAGATGCACGGCCGGTGTCCAGCCGCCGCTCATCAGCACGAGATCGCAGGCGACCTGTTCGAAATCCGTTGCAGATCCGCCGGCGATCTGACCCACGGTCACGCCACTGACCCGCAACGCGCCCTTGACCGCAACGATCGTCGAACCCGCCGAGGTCGCGATGCCGCGTGCCCGCGCCAGTTCAGCCAACCCGGCCGGAGCATCGGGCCGTACATCCACGATCCTCGCGATGGCGACCCCGGCCGCTGCGAGCTCCATGGCGGTCCGGTAGGCGCTGTCATGCGCGGTCACCACGACGGCGCGGGTGCCGGGCCGCACACCGTATCGGTTGAGGAAGGTGCGGGCCGCATCGGCCAGCATGATTCCGGGGCGGTCATTGTCCGGGAAAACCAGCGGACGTTCGGTGGCCCCTGTGGCCAGGATGACGTGCCCTGCCCTCACCTGCCACATGCGCTCGCGCGGCGCACCCGGCGCAACCACGTCGCGATGATCCGTCAGCCGCTCGCAAAGCCCGACGAAATTGTGGTTGTAATAGCCGAAGGCCTGGGTGCGCGGCAGAAGCACGACTTGCGCGGCCGCGAGTTCCTCGAGCACCCCGGCGAGCCAGGCGCCCGAAGGCCGGCCGTCGATCGCCGTCATCGGCGCGGCGAGCAGCGAGCCGCCCATCTCGCTGTTCTCGTCGCACAGGATCACGCGCGATCCGGCCCGCGCCGCCGAGAGCGCCGCCGCGATGCCGGCAGGCCCGGCACCGATCACCAGCACGTCGCAATGCGCGAATCTCTGGGCGTAAAGGTCGGGATCCGGCAGACGGGGCGGCTCGCCGAGCCCCGCCGCACGACGGATGATCGGCTCGAACAGATCCGCCCACATCCGGGCGCCCTTGATGAAGCGGGGCCCCATGAAGGTCTTGTAGTAGAAGCCCGCCACGAACAGCGGCGAGAACAAAGAGTTGATGGCGCCAACGTCGAAGCCCAGCCGCGGCCAGCGGTTCTGGCTGGTGCCGTCGAGCCCCTCGTAGAGTTCGACCTGGGTCATGCGCAGGTTCGGCGTGACCCGCGCGGCGTCTCGCGCCACGGACACCAGCGCGTTCGGCTCCTCCGAGCCAGCGGCCAGAAAACCCCTAGGGCGATGGTATTTGAACGAGCGGCCGACGAGGTGCACGCCATGGCTCAGCAAAGCCGACGCCAGCGTGTCACCCTTGAAGCCGGTGTAGGGCTCACCGTCGAAGGTGAAGCGGATCGGCGTGGCACGGTCGACCCGGCCGCCGGTCTTGGTACGGAACCGGCCGCTCATGGCCTTACCTCGTCGCCGGCCGCCAAGCCGCGGTGCTTCGCCTTCCGGCGGAAGGTCGGGCATGGCAGGCCTCGGCTCGCCGATCCTGTACGTAACCAGAATGTTGTCGCTGACCGTGTCGCGCAGGCAGTTGAAGAAGCGTCCGCAGCCCGAAACGTGCCGCCAGCGCTCGGCCATCACACCCTTCGGATTGTCGCGCACGAACAGGAACTCGGCCCAGGCCTGATCGTCGGCCGCCGTGGGATCGCGCCGGATATGGGCGTGGCCGCCGTAGCGGAACTCGAGCTCCGGACGGGAGCCGCAATAGGGACAGGGGATCAGCAGCATCAGTGGGCCACCGCGGCCGCAGCCGCTTCGTCGATGAGCCGGCCGGTCCGGAAACGGTCCAGCGAAAACGGCGCGTTGATAGGATGGGGTTCGCCGCGCGCAACCTGATAGGCGAAGACGTTGCCCGAGCCGGGTGTGGCCTTGAAGCCGCCCGTGCCCCAGCCGCAATTGACGAACAGCCCCGGGACCGGCGTCTTGCCGATGATCGGCGAGCGGTCGGGCGTCACATCGACGACGCCGCCCCAGTTCCGCAGCATCCGCAACCGTCGCACCATGGGAAACAGCTCGCAGATCGCATCCAGCGTGTGGGTCGCGATGTGCAGGCCCCCGGTCTGGCTGTAGGAAATATAGGCGTCCGTACCGGCCCCGATCACCAGTTCGCCCTTGTCGGATTGCGACATATAGGCGTGGATCGTGTTCGACATCACCACGCAGGGCATCAGCGGCTTCACGGGCTCGGAGACGAGCGCCTGGAGCGGGTAGCTCTCGAGCGGCAGACGCACCCCGGCCATGGCCATGACCACACTGGTATTGCCGGCCGCCACGACGCCGACCCGCTTGGTCGCGATACTGCCGCGCGTGGTGTCGAGCCCCGCGACGGCGCCGGACGCGTCGCGCCGAATGCCGGTGACTTCGCAGTTCTGGATGATGTCGACCCCGAGCGCCGAGGCAGCCCGCGCGTACCCCCAGGCCACGGCATCGTGCCGGGCGGTGCCGCCGCGCCGCTGCAACGTCGCCCCGACGATCGGATAGCGCAGGTGCGGCGAGATGTTGAGGATGGGGCAGAAGCTCTTCGCCTGTTCGGGCGTCAGCCATTCGTTATCGATGCCGGCCAGCCGGTTGGCATGGACGTGCCGCTTGAACACCTGCACGTCGTGCGTGTTGTGGGCCAGCATCATGCAGCCGCGCGGGGAATACATGACGTTGTAGTTGAGGACGTGCGAGAGATCCTGCCAAAGGTTCATGGCGTGATCGTAGAGCCCCTCGCTTTCCTCCCACAGATAGTTCGACCGGATGATCGTGGTGTTGCGGCCCGTGTTGCCGCCGCCCAGCCAGCCCTTCTCGACGACGGCGATGTTTCGCATGCCGTGTTCCGCCGCCATGTAATAGGCGGTCGCGAGGCCGTGGCCGCCCGCACCCACGATCACGGCGTCGTAGCTCGCTTTCGGCTCGGGCGAGCGCCATTGCTCGGGCCAGCCCGCGTGTCCTGAGAAGCTTTGGCGGAGAAGATTGAGAAAGGAGAAGTGCAAGGGCGCGAAGCTCCGGCTCGCCTGAACGCGTGAACTGTCTCCGCCTAGGCGCGCTGCGTCTAGCATCGGAGCGACGACGGCCTGTCCGGCACGCGACGCGCCCGGTCGGGTCGAGCGAACCCGCCTCGACCCTGAAGGGCGACACGTGACAGGTCAGTCCAGCGGTGTAGCAATCGTGCACTGTTTGTAAAGGCGTGGCGTCTAGATGGTTGTGCTGTCTCGCGAGTACCGTAATCCAGCGTTGCTCGTACGAAGCCGGCGTGGCCAGCTTCGCAGATCGAGGCCAGGATTGTAGGTCGCGCAAGTCCTGGCACGCGGAGCCACGGTATGAGTGTCGCGAAGCCTCTGCGCATAGCCCTGATCCAGACACAGGCCGAGAACGCCGGCGCTCAGGAAATTTCCCGCCTGCTCTCCGGCGGCCTTCAGGCGCGCGGGCACGAGGTGCGACAGATCTTTTTCTTCCGGCGCACCGCCTCCTTCGACGACGTCCCGAACGCCGTCTCGTGCTGCCCCGAGCGGCCATCCGGGCCACTCGGCATGGTGCGTTTTCTTCTCGCTCTGCGTCGCGAGCTCCTCCGCGCCAAGCCCGACGTTGTGATCGCGCTGCAGCATTACGGCAATATCATTGCCACGCCCGTTGCGCGCTCGATCGGGGTGCGCATGGTGATCGCCAACCAGGTCAGCCCCAAGAAGCTGATCCATCCTTCGATCCAGTGGGCCGACGCGGCCCTCGGCCTGCTTGGCGCCTATGACCGGATCGTGGTGAATTCGAGCGAGACGGAAGCCGACTACGCCCGTTACCCGCGCCGCTACCGGAGCCGCGTGTCGCGGATCGACCACGGGTTCCAGGACAAGACAGTCGCCATCAGCAAGCGGGAGGCCCGGGTCGCGCTGGGACTGCCGCTGGAAGCGCCCCTGCTCGGCTGCGTGGCCCGCCTGCACCCGGCGAAGTGCATCGATGCGGCCATCCGCATCCTGCCCATCAACCGGGACCAGCATCTCGCCCTCGCGGGCCAAGGCTCCGAACAGGCGAACCTCGAACGCCTCGCCGCGGAGCTCGGGGTTCAAGACCGCATCCATTTCCTCGGCGAGCTTCCCCCCGAGCGCATCGGCGTCCTGCTGGCGGCGCTCGACTGCTTCGTGTTTCCGAGCAGGGTGGAGACCTTCGGCCTGGCGCCCGTCGAGGCCGCCCAGGCCGGCGTGCCGGTGGTGGCCAACGCCATCCAGATCCTCAAGGAGGTCCTTTCGGTCGACGGCCAGCCCTGCGCTTCCTTCGTCGAAACCGACAATCCGGAAGCCTTCGCGGCCGCGGTGAGACGAGTTTTCGCAGACCCGCAGACGACCGGGATGCTCACGGCCAATGGCCGGCGCCTCGCGGAACGATACCCATTGCACGCCATGGTGGACGAATATGCGAGCCTCATCGAGGCCCTAGCCAAAGAGACGACATGCGTATCGAAATCCGCGTCGACCGCACCTGCTTCCGGCGCTGGCACTCGCTTCTAAGAAGCGGGCTCGAGCGCAAGATTCCCGGTGCGGAGGTCAGGTTTCGCCTTGCCGAAGGCGAGAATGCCCCTCCGGGAGCCGTCGCGTCGCTCCTGGCTCTCGAGCGTCTCATACTGCTGCGCTCGCGGGCTTCGTGCACCGATGTTCTCGGTCCCAGCCAAGCCGAGCCCCGGTCCACAGCGGAATTCGCACCGGAGGTCATCGTCGACTGCACGGGGGCCGAGAGCGCAACCGATCTCGGCGACGCATCGCTGGTGCTTCGGCCGCTGTTCGACGGCGTTGGGTCGGAACAGGCCATGATGGCCGCGTTGCTGTCGCACGTCATGCCGCAGATCTCGATCGAAGACCGCCGCTCGGGCGCGATCCTGGCATCGGGCCATCCCTCCTCCGAAGCCGCGCAGGGCTTGACCGGCGGCATGGACGCCGTGTTGTCACGCGCCGTCACCCTGATCGAGCGCGTGCTGATCTCGCCCCGGGAAGCCTTGCAGGGCGCGCGGCGCGACCACCCGGCCCCCGCCCCGAAAAACGTCGCCCGTTTCGCACTGCGCAACCTCGCGATGGATTGCGCCCGGGCCATCTACCACCTGTGTTTCCTGGCGCCCCATTGGCGCGTCGGCTGGCGCCTGCATGACGGTCCCGGCGTCCTCGAACGGGGCGACATCGGAGGCCTGCGCTGGAACGTGCTCGGCGACCCCGGCACGCGCTTCTTCGCCGATCCGTTCCCGGTCACATGGCAAGGCCGGACGTTCGTGTTCTTCGAAGATCTCGAGCATCGGGTCGGCAAGGGCACGATCTCCGCCGATCGAGTTCGACGATCACGGGCCGAAGGGCGAGGTCGTTCCTGTGCTGGAAGAGCCCTGGCACATGTCATACCCGTTCATCATGGAACATGAAGGCGCGTTGTGGATGGTGCCGGAAAGCTCCCTCTCCGGATGCGTGCCCATCTATCGCTGTACCGGGTTCCCGAACCGCTGGGAGCGGGCCGGCACGCTGCTCGAAGGCATCGAGGCGGCCGACTGCACCCTCTTCAGGCACGACGGCCTGTTGTGGATGATGTCGGCGACCCGTGAAGGCGTCGGGGGCTATTCCGATACGCTCGCCATTCACTACGCCTCGGCCCTGCTCGGGCCCTGGCACGAGCACAGCCAGCGCCCGGTGCTGGTCGATGTCGGAGCGGCTCGCCCGGCCGGCGCCGTGACGGTCCGCGACGGCCAGCTCTGGCGCCCCATACAGGACTGCACCGCCGGCTACGGCCGCGCCCTCAGCCTGGCCCGGATCGACCGGCTCGACCCGGACCACTACGCCCAGACTATCTGTTCGCACATCCGCCCCGGAGCGCTCTGGCCCGGAGGCAGGCTGCACACGCTCAACCGTCTCGGCCGTCTCGAACTCATCGACGGAACCACCTACAACCCGCGCTTCGGCATTTTTCGTCCCTACTCGCAAGCCAAGATGGCGCCTGCGGGCGACGGCAGCGCGTCGCAGCCCGACGTGTTAGCCACGAAGTAGGACGGGGCCGTCCATGTGGGCGACATCGGCGCCTGCGCTGGCTTTGTTCTTGCTGCAAGAGTCTTGCTGACCTTCAACCCCGGGGGATTGTTTCAGGATGACGCAGGCCGCGGGTCACATCAGGCCCAAACCCACTTTTCCGCGAGGAACGGCCATCGCAGCGTTCTGGGCCCTTGTGGAACAAGTCAGCGGGCAGGCGTCCGCGTTCATCATTTTCCTGGTTCTGGCCCGCATCATCTCTCCGGGCGAGTACGGCATCTTCTCCGTTTCGATGGCAATACTGGGTATCTTCGGCGTGGTCCTGTATCAGGGCTTCGGCGATGCGGTGATCCAGCGGGAGCACATCGACGAACAGCACCTGTCGACCGCCTTCTGGTCGGACATGGCCATCGCGTGTCTCGTCATCATCGGGCTGTGGTGCTTTTCGTTCTTCGCCGGAACATTGTTCGAACTCGCCGGAGATCGGCCCCGTCATCCGCTGGCTCTCGCTGACGTGCCTGCTACGCGCGTCGGTCAGCGTACACATGGCGCTGTTCCGGCGCGACCTCCGCATGTCGATTTTCGCGCTCATAACGGCGCTCAGCTCGGGCATCGGTCTCGCGATCGGCCTCGTCATGGCGCTGCGCGGCTGGGGAATTTGGTCTCTGGTGACGTCGCAGATGGTGCAGAGCATGACCATCGGCGTCGTGGTCTGGACCAAGAGCGGCTGGCGCCCCAGGATGCTGTTCTCGCGGGCGGCGTTCCAGGATCTGGCGAGCTTCAGCCGGCACATCATGCTGGCGAGCGTCATCACGTCGCTCGGTGGCCGCCTCGACACGCTTCTGATCGGCGCCTTACTGAACGTGACGGCCGTGGGCTACTATTCGTTGGCAATCCGCCTGATCGAGGCGGCGAACCTCCTCAGCATCGCGCCGCTCTCGCGCATCGTCATACCGATCCTCAGCCGCTGGAAGGACCGGCCGGACAATGTCGGCGCCATCTACATCAAGATGGTGATCGCCGCGACGACCGCCTGGTTGCCGTGCGCCGTCGGGCTCGGCGTCATGGCTCCGACCCTGTTGCCCCTCGTGTTCGGCCCTCGGTGGCTGGACGCGGTCCCCCTCGTGCAGATCATGTGCCTCGGCGCCTTCTCGATCGGACTGACGGGCCTGACCGGCCAGACCTTGTCGGCGATGGGGCGTCCCGACCTTTATGCGCGGCTCGCCGCAGCGCAACTCGTGGCCAGCGGCATCGTGTTCGCGCTCGTGGCGAAGCTCGGCATTCTCGCCGTCGGCTATGCCTGGCTGGCGATTTCGCTCGCCGCCGTCCCGATCCACTTGCTCGTAGTCCACCGCGTGATGCGATTCGACGTGAGCGCCCTTGCTACCCGATATGCCCGGATCGTGCTCAGCGGCGTCGTCATGGTGCTCTGCATGAAACTGTTCGAAAGTTACCGCGCCGCCGGGATCTGGCCATTGCTGGCCGAGGGGATCTGCGGCTTGGCGGCGTTCTTGATCGCCTTGGAAGTTTTATGCGGCGTCACCTACGCGACGCCCTCAACTTCGTGCCGAGTTCGGCGCACAAGGCGTAATCAGGCAGGGCCACTTGGCCGGCATTCCGGCTATGCCGGTTGCGAGCTGGGCAGGCGGCAAGCGGAAAGCTGCCAGGTACTTGCGGCCGGGCCAGGAACTTCCGCTGCAGGCAGTCAGGCGGCCTTGCGCGCGGTTTCTCTCCGCCTCGCCAGGAGTTCCGGGGGCAACGGCTCGAACAGGGAATAGCGACCGAGTTCGACCTTGTTGATCACCACCGCGGCCGCCTTCGCGTGCAACCGCTCGGTCGCGTAGGACACCAATGACTGATCGGTCGCATTCCACTCCACCACCAGCAATGTCACGTCGGCCAAGGCGGCGAGGTCGCTGATGTGGGCCGCTTCCGAAACCGAGGCGCAGTCGATGACGATTGCGCCGTAGAGCTCGCGGCACACTTCGACGACATCGGCCATTTTGGGGCCGCCGAGGAGCGCGCCGATCGCGTCCGGATCGACGTCCGCGGTGCGCCCGAGTGGCAGCAGCGAGAACAGGCCAGAGGGGTGGTCCGTCAAGACGCGCTCAAGGCTCACGGTGCCACGCAGCACATCCACGAGCCCGGGTTTCTGCGGCTTGGCCCGGCTGGGAAGACTGGCGTCGACCAGCAGCACGTTCTCGACCGCGCCGGCGAGCGATGCCGCGAGATGCGAAGCGACCACGGATTTGCCCTCCCGAGCCTTGGCCGATGTGACCAGGACCACGCGGGACTGGCCATCTCGGCCAGGCCTGGCCAGGGGACCGAAATCGGCCACCCAGGCGCCCACGGCCCGGTCGAACCGGCTCGCGTCCACGGTTTTCGTTAGCCGCCTGACCATCGGGATCAGACCCACCACCGGCAGCCCCGAAAGACGCTCCGCCTGGGCCTGCGTCATTACCGTCCGGCTCATGTTCTCCTTGACGGCGGCGTATCCCAGTCCCGCCATCAGGCCCAGCACCGAACAGGCGAGCGCGAGCAGCGGCAACTTTGGCATGTTGGTGCGCAGCGGCGGAACGGCCGTCGACACGATCCGGAACTCGCTCGGCTGGAGGTTGCGGAGTTCCGTGAGTTCCTTCTGCCGCGTCAGCAACTGCTCGTAGACGGAACGCTGCGCCTTGGCTTCGCGGTCGACCTCGCCGAGCTTGACGATCTGGCGACCGAGTTCGCCGCTGTTGCTCTGCGCCTCGCGCACCTGTCGAGACAGGCTCGCCTCTCGGGCCTGCGCCTCGTTGAAATCGCTCCTCGCCGAACCGATCATGCGCTTGATCTCGGCGGCGGTCTGGCGCTTGTTGTCGGCGATCTGCGCCCTGAGGGCCTGGACGTCGGGGTGACGGTCGCCGAAAACCGTCGCCTGGTCGGCCGCCTGACGGGTCAGCCGGGCGTAATCCTGCCGGAGCGAGCTCAGCACGGGGGACTGAACCGTTCCGGGCAGAGTGTCGGCGGCGGCCGATCCGACGGATTGCAGCTGTTCGAACTTGGCCCGCGCCTCCGCGGTCCGGGCGCTCGCCAGCACGAGCTGCTGGTTGAGTTCGGAAACCAGGCGTTCCTGCAGCGTGAAGCCCTGCCCGGCATCCGTTACCTTGAGCTTGGCTTTCAGCGCGGCCGCGGCTTCTTCGGCGGTGTGCAGCCGGTCGCGCATCTCGTCGATGTGGTCCGTGATCCAGGCGGCGGCACTGTCGCTCGAGCCGAAGCGGATGCGGGACTGGTCGGCGACGATCATCTCGGCGACCTTGTTGGCAATCCGGCCGCTCTCCTCGCTCTTCTTTGTCGCGGCGGTGACCTCGATCACGTAGGTCATCCCACGCCGCTCCACCCGCACCGCCGATTTCAGCTTCTCCAGCGTCCTGGCGCGACGGTCCGCTTCGGTGGCGCCATCCGATCGGAACAGGTCATCGTTGACGAGGTTCATCTCGTCGATCACGCGGCTCATGAAACCGTCCGAATTGGCGACCTGGACGAGACTTTCGATCGCGATCGAGTCCGGTCCGATGTTCGGCAGAACCTCCGTGGCCTGGGTGACCTTGGCGTCGCGCGGATCCACCAGGATCAGCGCGGTAGATACATATTTGTTGAAAAACAGAAACGCCGCGATCATTCCACAAATCGTAACCAGCACCGCTATCGACAGGATGCGAAGCCAATTCCTCCGCAAGAACCGCAACCCGCGGCGTATGTTCAATCCCTCGAAGCTCGAGCGGCTCGGACTGTCCTTCCAAAGGTTCATCTCTTCGGAGACGAGTTCTCCAGGTTTGGAGCTCGTCATATAGGACGGGGATACAACCGGACTCATGGACATTCGACGTCTACTCGGCCCAAATTCAGCGGTCGCGGCACTGTCTTATTAAGGCGCGCAATCCATTAAGCATGGGTTACATCAGCTTAAGGAACAACCGAGACTCTCGCTGAGCGTTAATGCGCGATGCAACCAAGACCGGTTATGTTTGCTGTCGGGTCGGACAAGCCGCAACGCGGTGCGAAAGAGTTGGTGCTGATGCGTTCTGGTCACGCGAGCGTTGCCACAGCTTCCCCGACCGGCCGCGGGCCGGAAAGCAGGCTTGCAACGACCACGCCGGCCAGGCCGGACAGTGCCTCGCTGATCTTCGATCAGGTGCTGATCCTCGCCCTGGCCCTGGCGGCAACGTCCTTTCCCATCCTGCTGCATCTCGTCAGCCCGCCGCTCGCCGCGGCGGTTTGTCTGGGAACGGCCGGGTGGATTGCGTTCAGTTTCGAGCGGGCCGTGCCGACGCTATTGATCGTGGCGTACACGTTCCAGACGACATTCGTGGCACTGGCTTCGGTCTATGCCAGGGACAGTACCGACGTCGAGGCAATGAAGATCTATAGCTTCCTGACCTCAATCGGCATCTGGGTCGTGATCGCCGTCCGGTTCGTGCTGACAAGGCACGCCGCGTCCCCGTTCGCCCGGCGCTTGATGATCATCACCACCGGCAGCCTCGGGTTGGTTGGGCTGTATTTCCTGGCCGGCCTGCCCATCGATTCCCGGGGCGCGACCATCTACATGCGCAACGTGGGACTGCCGATTCTGCTGTTCCAGGTCTGCTTCGTGGTCACGTCACGGCACGAGTTTGCCCTCGGCGCCACCGTGTCCTCTATCCTGGTGCTCCTGGTCGCCTGCGGGTACCTCGAGCTTTTCTCGCTGAACTCGTGGCTGGACCTCACCCACGGCTGGACCTATTGGGCCATTACGGCCAAGAACCAATTGATCGGCCCCGGCGCTGTCAAGCACGCCGAGGAGAGCGGGTTCGTGATCACCGGTGTGGCGGATCTGCTCCGCTCCAGTTTTCTAAATACCAACCTCTTGGCCGGCCTCGACCTGACGGTTGTGCGCCTGCAGGGCCCGAACTTCCACCCGATCAGCTTCGGCTATGTCTTGTCGGTGCTCTCGGCCGTTGCCGCGGTCCAGGGCGGCATCGTATTGCCGCTGCTGGCCTTGCCGCTGCTCCTGTTTGCCAGCGCCAAGGGTGCCCTCGTCCTCGCTGTCGTGAGCGTGGGGTTCTGCATGGCGGCCCGCATCTACCGAGGTCCCCTGCTGGTTCCGGCCCTGGCCGTGGCCTTGCTGCTCTATGCGGCGTTCGCGCTCGTCTCCGGAATGAACAGCGGCGATTATCATGTGCTCGGGTTCCTGGGCGGCCTGAAAGGATTTTTCGAGAATCCCCTCGGACATACGCTGGGGCGCGGCGGCAATCTGTCGACCACATTCGCCGACATCGACTGGTCGGCCTACCAGCATGCCGGCTCGGCCGACATCGCGGTGGAAAGCGGAATTGGCGTGATGCTCTACCAGTTGGGAGTGGCCACGTTCCCGATCGTCCTGATGTACCTTTGGCTGTCGGGCACCGCCTGGCGGCTCTACAGGGTGCTGCGCGCGCCCGCCCTTGCGCTCTCCTGCGCGTTCCTGGCCGTGATCATGGTCAACGGCCTCTTCCAGGAGGAAGCCCTGTTCGCGCCCTTGGCGCTCGGCCTGATCATGGCCGTCGTCGGCCTGACCTTCGGTGCCGTGGACCGGCGCTTCGTGGTGGCGTCGACGGGCATCCCTCGGCCCCGAAGCGTGGCGCCGTTTCGCCGCATGGCCTGAACCCGATCGCAATTCGAGCCCGCAATGCCGCACGTCACGCGCCGCCAGGCACTCCCGTTGATCGCCGGGGCGGCGATCCTTGCGCCGCCACTGGCGCGCGCATCGGTCGAATCCAGGCGAACGGCGGCGCTGGCCCGCGGCTTCAACCTTCCGGACCTCGTTCCGGACACTCGGTCCCAGGCGGTGGATCCCCAGATCCTGCGCGCGCTGCACGGGCGCGGGATGACGCACGTGCGTCTGCCGGTCCACGCCGAGCACGTCCTGCCGCGCTTCGCTGGCCCGGCGACGCTGGCGGCCGCGACGGACGACCTCGCGCGCGCGCTGAACCTTCTGCTCGGGATCGGGTTCGCGGTGACGGTCGACCTGCACCCCGGGGACCAGTTCGCACGCCTTTACAAGACAGGTCCCGAAGCCGGCCTGCGCGCTTTCCTGGACGGCTGGCGTGCCCTCGCGTCAAAACTCACCGGCTTTCCGAGTTCCCGGGTTTTCGTGGAATTGATGAACGAGCCGCCCACCACAGACGAGATTTGGCGTCGGCACGCGGCAATCCTGGTCAAGGAGCTCCGGCCCCTGCTTCCTTCGACCACGTTCATCACTGGGCCCGCGCCCTTTCAACGGGTAGAGGCCCTCGCGGCTTGGCCCAAACTGCCGGACGACAACATCGTCTACGCGTTCCACTATTACGATCCGATGCCGTTCACCCATCAAGGGGCGACTTGGATGGAGGGCAGTCCATACGCAATTCTCGAAGGTGTCCCGTTTCCGGCACGGCTCGGCGACCCAAAGATCGAGCGTGTGCTCGCGACACTGAAGCGCGCGGGCGACGTGGCATTCGCGGACGACTTCGCACAGTCGCTCGCGACGCCGTGGACGACGGACCGGATCGCGACGCAGTTCGCCGCCCTCTCGGCCTGGAGCCGCACCAATGGCGCCCCCGTGGTGCTCAACGAGTTCGGCGTCCTCCGCTTCAAAGCGGTGCCTGCGGACCGGTATCGCTGGCTTGCCGCCGTCCGCAAGGCCGCGGAAGCGAACCACTTCGGCTGGGCGCATTGGGATTTCGACACCGGTTTCGGCATGTTCGAGAACGCAAGGCTCGACCCTCAAACCTTGGACGCTCTCCTGCCGCCCTGAGTCCTTAGGCGGTGAGCGACGGACTGGAATAGAATTGTCCGTCCTAGAACCATCGACGAATTCGGCGGTTGAAAGCTGGGCCTGTCTGGCTCGAGCGTTTTCGCTGTTGCGGGAACCGCTCCGACTCGGAAAACCGAGCCGACATGGCTCTTGGGACACGTCTTGGAGTGGCGGATGCGAAGCCGTGATACCGATGTGGTCTTCATTCCCGGCCTAGGTGGCTCGGGCCCCGATCACTGGCAAAGTCGCTGGCAGGCCCGCCTGCCCAATGCAACGCGGGTCGAGCAGGCCGATTGGGAGAGGGCGAACCGCGCCGCCTGGGTCGAGCGGATCGCGCGTACGATCGCGCGATGCGAGCGGCCGGTGGTGGCGGTGGCACACAGTCTTGGCGTAGTCGCTCTGGCCTGGGCACTGCGGGACGGTATGGGGCCCATCGCCGGGGCGTTTCTGGTGACGCCGCCAAGCAACGCGACCATGCGCGAATTGCCGGCCATCGACCCTGCGTTCGCGCCTGCACCCACGCAGCGGCTTGAGCTTCCGACCCTGCTCGTGGCGAGCCGCAACGACCCTTATGCCAGCTTCGGCGAGGTGGCCGCGCTGGCAGAACCCTGGGGCGCGAGGCTGGTCGATGGCGGCGAGGCGGGCCACATAAACACGGAATCGGGCCACGGTCCGTGGCCCGAAGGTCTCATGGTGTTCGCCGGTTTCCTCAACAAGCTGTGAGGATCACCAGAATTTCCTCAGCGCACGTAGCAGGTCCGGATGGTCACGATCTTGTGCCAGCCGAGGGGCGTCAGCGAGATATTGCGGCGGGTCGAGCAACCTGCACGGGGAACGCCGTATCCGCCGTCGAACAGGTAGGCGGAAGCATAGGGCGCCCGGAAGCCGACGTGCCCATACCGATAGCCACCGTAGACCGGATAGTGCCGAACTACGCCGAAACGAACGCCGGGCCGAAACTCCCGTGCTCCAAAGCCGCGGTGATACTCGAATCGTCGCTCGCCCGCGAACTCGCGGTCGCGAAACTGCCCCGGCCGCGGGTGAAGCCGGAAGCCTTCACGCTCTCCGAAAGTCCTGCGGTTGTCGTTGAACCCGAAATGCTCGCGCTCGCCGAAACCGCGGCGATTTTCGTTGAACCGGAAGCCCCGGTCCTGGCCGAACTGCCGATGGCCTTCGCCGTACCTGAGATTATCCGGTCCGCGACGCTCCATTTCGCCGAAACCGCCCATGCGACCCTGGCCGCCCCGGAATTCCTGCCCGAAGTGACCCTGTCCGCCATGCATCCGGATGTCACCCGGGCCACCATGATCGAACCCCTGCGCCGAAGCTACCTGCGGCACGAAGGCAGCCCCCAGCGCTACCAAGCCCGCAACCGCGGCCCCAAGATGTTTCAACATCGCAAAACTCCTCTTTCCCACATGAGCAGAGGAATATCGCGGCCGAGTTGAACTGCGGATGAGGCGCGCGTTCACACCGCCTTCACCTGGAGGCTGCGGCGCCGCCTTGATCCTGCTGCAGGCCATTGCCGGAGCGGCCTGACTTCTTCTCCTCCATCATCGAGACGAAACGCCGGAACAGGGCGTAGCTGTCGTGCGGTCCCGGTGAAGCTTCGGGGTGGTATTGCACCGAGAAGGCGGGGCGGTCGATCAGTGCGATGCCGCAATTCGTTCCGTCGAACAAGGAGACATGGGTTTCTACCGCTTCCGGGGGCAACGTGGCGAGATCGACCGCAAATCCGTGGTTCATCGACACGATCTCGACCTTGCCGGTCTGGTTATGCCTGACCGGATGATTGGCCCCGTGGTGCCCCTGGTGCATTTTCTTGGTCTTGCCCCCGAGCGCCAGTGCAAGGAGCTGGTGGCCGAGGCAGATCCCGAAGGTCGGCACGCTGCGGTCGATGATGTCCCGGATTACTGGGGCAGCATAACGTGCCGTTTCTTCCGGATCGCCGGGGCCATTGGACAGGAATACACCGTCGGGGCGCAGGGCCATGATGTCGTCAACCGTGGCGGTCGCGGGTACGACAGTAACGGCGCATCCCGTTTCGGCGAGCAGGCGAAGTATGTTGCGCTTCATCCCGTAGTCGATCGCTACGACACGGTGCTTCGCATCGACTTGGCGGCCGAAGCCCTCTCCCAAGGTCCAGGTCGTCTCGTCCCAGTCGAAGCGCTGTCCCGCCGTGACCTCCGGGACGAGGTCCATGCCGTCGATCCCCGGCCAGGCCCGGGCCTGGGCCAGCAATGCGTCACGGTCGAAGTGTCCGTCCGGATCATGCGCGATCGCCGCGTTAGGCATGCCCTTTTCGCGAATCAGCGCCGTCAAGGCGCGCGTATCGATGCCGCCGATGCCAACGATGTTGCGGGCCTTCAGCCAATCGGCAAGCGAGCGCGTCGCCCGGAAATTCGAGGATGCGCGTGATCGGCGCATGAAGCACGACCCCGCGCAGCCCAGCATCCCCTGCAGCGTTGATGACCTCGATGTCCTCGTCGTTGGTGCCGACGTTGCCAATATGCGGGAACGTGAACGTGACGATCTGCCCGCAATAGGACGGATCGGTCAGGATCTCCTCGTATCCGGTCATCGCGGTGTTGAAACATACCTCGCCGACCGCGGAGCCCGTGGCACCGAGACCGAAGCCCTCGAGAATGGTCCCATCCGCGAGAACCAGAAGCGCCGTGACCTTCGGTTCATCCCAGCCGCCATGTCGGCCGCCATCCGCGGCACCTTGAACGTCGTTCATCGGCGCATTACACCCGAGTAGCAGCGGGCTTGCCCCGCAATCATTTCGATGGATGAAGCAAACTAGGCGCCGCGGCTCGCAGGGTCAATCGCGGCCCGCCTCGTTGGCCATTCCCAAACGGGAGAGCCGCCATGCGCGAGCAACTCAATAGCCTTCTCAAGGACGCCATGAAGGCCGGCGACAAGCGCCGCGTGGGAACCTTGCGCCTGATCACTGCGGCGCTCAAGGACAAGGAAATCGAGGCGCGCGGCACCGGCAAGGACATGGGCGAGGACGACGTCTCGGCGGTGCTGCGCAAGATGGTTAAGCAGCGCCAGGATTCGATCGCCATCTACGACCAGGCCGGCCGGGACGACCTCGCCACCCAGGAGCGCGAGGAACTGGCGATCGTGTCGGAGTTCCTGCCCCAGCCGATGGGCGCGGATGAGGTTCGGGCCGCAATCGCCGCGGCGATCACCGAAACCGGCGCCGCCGGCCCCAAGGACATGGGCAAAGTGATCGCGGCCGTGAAGGCCAAGCATGCCGGGCGGATCGATTTCGGCAAGGCCAGCGGTCTCGTCAAGGAGATGCTGGCGGCCAAGTAGGCGCCAGGGGCTCCCCACTCAGTGGGCTTCGCGACCAAGCTCATCGTGCTCACCGACCTGCACATGGTGCCGGCCGGAGAGCGCATCATCGGCATCGATCCGGACAGCCGTCTTAAGGCCGCCGTCCGCCATATCAACGCCACACACCCCGACGCTGACGGGGTGATCGTCACGGGCGACCTGACCCATCACGGGGATGTCGAGTCTTATCGCCGCGTGCGCCGCCGCCTGGAGAAGCTGACGCCGCCCTGTCATCTCCAGATCGGCAACCACGATCGGCGCGACGCCTTTCTCAAGGTGTTCCCCGAAACGCCGCGCGACCGCAACGGCTTCGTCCAACAGGCGTTCGATGCCGGGCCCTATCGCCTGGTGCTCCTCGACACCCTCGCGGGACCGCCCTACTCCGGCCATGCGGGCCAGCTCTGCGCCGATCGCCTGGCCTTTTTCGACGCACAGCTCGCAGCCGCGGCGGGCCGGCCGGTGATCGTGTTCCTGCATCACCCGCCCCATCGCACGGGTTTTCCGGGGATGGATCGCATCGCGCTAATGGACGGGGAGGTTTTCTACGACGTAGCCGCGCGTTACGGGAACGTTCGGCACATCGTCGCCGGGCACCTGCATCGCACCGTGAGCGGCTCATACCGCGGCGTGCCGTTCTCGATTTTCAAGAGCCCTGTGCATCAGCAGCCGATGGATCTGCACGCCGAGGAGAGCTCCCTTTCTGTGGATGAGCCGGCTGCCTACGGGGTCATTCTGCTCGACCCTGATTGTGTCATCGTCCATACTGAGGACTACGAATTAGCGCCGGTGAGAGTCCCGCAGCAGGACCCTCCAGCGCGATAATACACCGCCCGGTACGCCGCAACAGCTCCGCTCCGCGCGGACGTCGCGTGCAAGGCCGGGCTGGACATTTGCTTCGCGCCAGACCTTTTGACCGCATGCGCTTCACGCCGGAATTCCTGGACGAGATCAAGGCACGCGTGGCGGTGTCGGACATCGTCGGCAAGCGCGTGAGGCTCCGCAAAGAGGGGCGTGAATGGCGCGGGTTGTCGCCGTTCAATACCGAAAAAACCCCCTCGTTCTTCGTCAACGACGCCAAGATGGCCTGGTTCGACTTTTCGTCAGGCCGCAACGGCAACATCTTCGACTTCGTGATGGCCACCGATGGCCTCAGCTTTCCCGAGGCGGTGGAGCGGCTGGCCGGGGAAGCGGGGCTCGAACTGCCGAAGAGCACGCCCGAGAGCATTGCGCGGGAGGAAAAGCGCGCTGGTCTGGTCGAGGTGCTGGAAATGGCGGCTGCGTTCTTCGAGCACAGCCTCGCGGGCCGAGACGGGACCCGTGCGCGCGCCTATCTGGCGGGCCGAGACCTCGGTCCGGAGTTGCAGCGGGAATTCCGGCTCGGCTATGCGCCGGCCGAGCGCTTCGCCCTTCGTGACCATCTGGCCGGCAAGGGCGCGAGCCTGGAGACCATGATCGAGGCAGGGCTGCTGGTGCATGGCGAGGGCATCGCGGTTCCCTACGACCGGTTCCGCGACCGCGTGATGTTTCCGATCGCCGATCGGTCGGGCCGCATCATCGCGTTCGGAGGGCGGGCGCTCGATCCGGCGGCCCCAGCCAAATACCTGAACTCGCCCGAAACACCGCTCTTTCACAAGGGCGCGGTGCTCTACAACCATCACCGGGCCCGCAAGGCCGCCGGCGACAAGGGCACCGTCATCGCGGTCGAAGGCTATGTGGACGTGATCGCCCTCTCGGGCGCGGGCTTCCCCCATGTCGTGGCGCCGCTCGGCACCGCCCTCACGGCCGACCAATGCGAACTCCTGTGGCGAATGGCACCCGACCCGATCCTGTGCTTCGACGGCGACGGCGCGGGTCGCAGGGCCGCGTTCCGGGCGATCGACACGGTGCTTCCTCACATCGGTCCGAACAAGACCTTGCGCTTTGCCTTCCTGCCGGAGGGCCAGGACCCCGACGATCTGGCGCGGGGCGGCGGAGCGCAGGCGGTGGCGGACGTGCTCGAAAAGGCACGGCCGCTGGTCGACGTGCTGTGGATGCGCGAGACCGAGAATGTCACGCTCGATACCCCCGAGCGGCGTGCGGGCCTGGAACATCGGTTGTCCGAGCTCGTCCGCAACATCGCCGACGAAGCCCTGCGCCGGCATTACGCGGCCGAGTTGCGGACCAGGATGGCCGCACTCGCGAACCCGGCGGCCGCGGCGCGTTCTCGCCCCGCATTTCAGGCCAGGAGCCCAGGGCGCGACGGACGGCGCGGGTTCGCCCCGCCACCCGTCCGTGGGCTGGCCGGCACGCCATTGCCGCCGATGAGCCAGAGCCTGACCATGACGCCGCACTGGCTGCGCAGCGCCTTCGCACAGCGGGACGTCGAGATCCTGATGCTGGTACTCAATCATCCGGCCCTGCTCGAGCGCCACGCCGAGGAGTTGGCGCATTTCGAATTCGGGCATGCCGATTTGACCCGGCTGCGCAATGCTCTCGTGGCCCTGTCGGCCGAACATCCTCAGGACCATATGAGCCTGAAGGCCGCTTTGGACGCCTGCGGTTGCGGCGACATTCGACAGCGGATAGAACTCGCCGCCGAGAAACTGCCCCACTGGTGCATGAGCCCGGAGGCCGCCGACGCGGACGCCGAACTCGTTCTCGGACAGGCTTTGGCCTTGCACCGCAAGACTCGGGAATTACATAGGAACCTGAAGGATGCGGAAATTGCGTTCGGGCGCGACGCCACCGAGCGTAATTTTGCACGTATACGCGACATCCAGGGCCTTGTTTCCGCACTAGAGGGAACAGAGGCGACGGTCGAAGGGTTCGGAACTCTATCGGGTCACAAACCACCGGACGTGTGACGGTGCGACCGAGGGCTTCGGCCTATGGTTAATGATGATTTCACAGCCTTGCCGGATGATATCGGAGAGCGGTGATCTGAGCGTCTGAGGGTCGGGGCATGAGCATGGGACAGCAATCGAGCGCAGGCCTGACGGGGTCTCGCGGTCGGGCGGAGCGCACGATGGCAAAGAAGGACAATGAAAAAGTCGAGGGCGAGGGCGCGGTTACGGAACCGGCGACCGACAGCCCTTTGCTCGATCTGTCCGATGCTGCCGTAAAGCGCATGATCAAGCTCGCCAAGCGTCGCGGTTTCGTGACGCATGACGAGCTCAACGCCGTATTGCCCTCCGAGGAAGTCACCTCGGACCAGATCGAAGACATCTATTCCATGCTGAGCGAGATGGGGATCAGCGTCGTCGAGAGCGAGGAGGCCGAGGAAGGCGCCGCCGCGCCCGAAGAGGCGTCCAACGAGGAAGAGGAGAGCGAAGGCGGCGAGGTCGCCGAGGTTGCCCGTCCTACCGCGGTCGCGACCCGCTCGAGCGAACCCGCCGACCGCACCGACGATCCGGTGCGCATGTACCTGCGCGAGATGGGCTCGGTCGAACTGCTGTCGCGCGAGGGCGAAATCGCCATTGCGAAGCGGATCGAGGCCGGCCGCGAAGCCATGATCGCGGGGCTTTGCGAGAGCCCGCTGACGTTCCAGGCCATCATCATCTGGCGCGATGAGTTGAACGAAGCCAAGGTCCTGCTGCGCGAGATCATCGATCTCGAAGCCACCTATGCAGGACCCGACGGCAAGAACACGCCCAAGATCGACATGACGGCGCCGGGTGCGGCGGAAGTGCTGGCGGCTCGCGTCGCGGCGCCCACCGCGCCGCGCCATCCCCCGGCCGGGCTCGGCGGCGAAGGCGACATGCCGATACCGGACGACGCCTTCGAGGACGAAGACGACATGGAAAATTCCGTGTCGCTGTCGGCCATGGAAGCGGAGCTGAAGCCGAAGGTGCTCGAAACCTTCGACCGCATCGCGGACGCCTACAAGAAGCTGCGCCGCCTGCAGGATCAGAACGTCGAAAACAAGCTCGGCGGCGAAACTCTCTCGCCCGCTCAGGAGCGCAAGTACAATACGCTCAAGAAGGAAGTCGTCACCGACGTCAAGTCGCTGTCGCTCAACCAGAATCGCATCGATGCGCTGGTCGAGCAATTGTACGAGATCAACAAGAAGCTGATCGGCTACGAGCTGAAGCTGCTGCGGCTTGCCGAGAGCTGCGGCGTGGGCCGCGAAGATTTCCTTCGCAACTATCAGAATTCGGAACTCGATCCGAAGTGGCTGCTGCGCGTTTCGAAGCTCGGCGGTCGCGGCTGGAAGGAGTTCGTGGCCCGCGAGAAGGACGGCATCCACGGCCTGCGCGGCGAGATCCACAACCTGTCGTCCGAAACCGGGCTGGAGATCCAGGAATTCCGGAAGATCGTGCACATCGTCCAGAAGGGCGAGCGCGAAGCCAGGCAGGCCAAGAAGGAGATGGTGGAAGCCAACCTCCGTCTGGTGATCTCGATCGCGAAGAAGTACACCAACCGCGGCCTGCAGTTCCTGGACCTGATCCAGGAAGGCAACATCGGCTTGATGAAGGCCGTCGACAAGTTCGAGTACCGCCGCGGCTACAAGTTCTCGACCTATGCCACGTGGTGGATCCGGCAGGCGATCACCCGGTCCATCGCCGATCAGGCGCGGACGATCCGCATCCCGGTGCACATGATCGAGACGATCAACAAGATCGTGCGCACGTCGCGCCAGATGCTGCATGAGATCGGTCGCGAGCCGACTCCCGAGGAACTCGCGGAAAAGCTCGCCATGCCGCTCGAAAAGGTGCGCAAGGTGCTCAAGATCGCCAAGGAGCCGATCAGCCTCGAGACGCCGATCGGCGACGAGGAAGATTCGCACCTCGGCGATTTCATCGAGGACAAGAATGCGATCCTGCCGATCGACGCTGCGATCCAGTCGAACCTGCGGGAAACCACGACCCGGGTTCTGGCGTCGCTGACGCCGCGCGAGGAGCGCGTGCTCCGCATGCGGTTCGGCATCGGGATGAACACCGACCACACGCTGGAGGAGGTCGGACAGCAGTTCTCCGTGACACGCGAGCGCATCCGCCAGATCGAGGCGAAGGCGTTGCGCAAGCTCAAGCACCCGAGCCGCAGCCGCAAGCTGCGGAGCTTCCTGGACAATTAAGTCGCAGAGACCTGGAACGGTACCGCCGTTCCGGGTATCGCGACGGGCCGGCGGTGGCGTACCCCTGCCCTATGCACGGGACGTTAAGCGCGACCGGCTAGGCGTTCAGAAGCCTGGAGCACGGAACCTCCGAATGCCTGTCGTATGCGTTCCCGAGATCGATCGGCGGCCCGTCTTGCGGTCCCACGAATGAGCGCTGGCGGCGGATCGGGCGAATTTTGCAGACGCGCGGCAATCCGCATCATGCGGCCGGCAAGCCGCTTGATCAGCATCGCCTTCACGGCCGGCATGCTGTTCGTACCCGTGGTCGTCGTCACCGGGCTTCTGACCGATAGACCGCAGTCCGATCCAGCCGCCGCCGACATTTCTGTCGCGGCCTTGCGGGGAACACTGGACCCATAGAGGTCCGCCATCGACGTGCTTGCAGTCCCGGACCCTCTGAAACCAGCGGAGGCAACCCCGTTGGCAAGACCTGCGTTCAGTCCCGAACCACCAAGCGAGGCGCAGGATGACCGCATTGAAGAATTCGCCGCTACGGACGGGCGCATGCGCCGCTGTGGTCTTGGCATTCGTCCTTCAGGCGGGGGCTGCCTCGGCTCAGACCGTAAAGGACGGAAGCGTGACCAACGGCGCAGGCGGCCTGCTGACCAATCCGAAGAACGGCGGCGTCGCCGGCACGGGCATGGGCAGCACCACACAGGGCGTGGGCGCGACCAAAACGCCGGCCGGCGGGGCCGGGGCAAGCAGCAACGGCGGCGCGAGCGGCGCAGCGCCGGGTACCGGCAAGAGCGTCGCCGGCCCCGCAGGTCAGGGCATCAACAATGGTGCGGGATCGACGACCGGGGTCGGCAATAGTTCCGCGGTTGGCTCTGGAACCACCGGCAACGGCGGCGTGCTCAATAGCGGCACAGGCAACGGCGCGGGCACCGGGCCCGGTGGCAACGGCGGCACAACCAGCCCAGCGTCCGGGGCCGGCAAGAGCGCCGCCGGCTCCGCGGGTCAGGGCGTCAACAACGGTGCGGGGTCGACGACCGGGGTCGGTAACAGCCCGATTAACGGCGCAGGATCGACCGGCAACGGCGGCGTGCTTAACAGCGGCACGGGGAACGGCGCGGGCACCGGGGCCGGCGGAACGCCTTGATCCGGCTTCCGCTCTGGCGCAGGTCGAGCTTAGAAATGCTCCTCCTGAGGGACGGCCGGCTTCGCCTCGTGGCGCATGATCAGGGGCACCTGGGACAGAGCGAACACCAGCGTCAGCGGCATGGTGCCGAACACCTTGAAGCCCGCCCAGAAGACGTCGCTCTGGGTGCGCCAGACGACCTCGTTGAGGGCCGCGAGAACGAAGAAAAAGACGCCCCAACGGAACGTCAGTTTGCGCCATCCCGTTTCGTCGAGATGCAGTGCGGAATCCAGCACGATGGGCAGCAAGGGTTTTCCGAACGCCAGCCCACCCAGGAGCGCGGCGCCGAAGATGCAGTTCACGACCGTCGGCTTCATTTTGATGAACACCGGATTGTCGAAATAGAACGTCAAGGCCCCGAACACGAGCACCGCGATGGCGGTCACCACGGGCATGATCGGCAGCCGCCTCGTCAGCCAGTAGGACGCCGCGAGGGCAACGACGACGCCTGCCATGAGGACACCGGTCGCCACGTGCAGATTGAACCGGTAGGATGCGACGAAGAAGCAGGCCAGCGGGCCGAGTTCCAGGGCCAGCTTGAGCATAGGATCGATCGGTCGCCGGCCGGGCGGCATCGGCGCTTCTGTCTTGGTCACGAGATCCGAGCTTCCGGTCATAAGCGTCTTTCTTTGCAGCGCATTTGCCTCCGTTTGCGGCGGATGACAACCCCTGGGTCGGCATTCATGGACGATCCAGCCCCGCGATAGCACGGGCGAAGTCCGCGGCTGCAAATGGCTCCAGGTCGTCGACCAACTCGCCGACGCCGATGAAATGCACGGGCAGCCCGAATTTCTCGGCGACCGCAACCAGGATACCGCCCCGCGCCGTGCCGTCGAGCTTGGTCATCACGAGACCGGTCACGCCCGCAACGCGCGAGAAAATCTCGACCTGGCTCATGGCGTTCTGGCCCACCGTCGCATCGAGCACCAGCAACACCGCGTGGGGTGCGCCCGGATCGAGCTTCTTGACGACGCGGATGACCTTGCCGAGTTCGTCCATCAATTCGACCCGGTTCTGCAGGCGCCCTGCCGTGTCGATCAGCAGGACGTCGGAACCATTGTCGCGGGCGGTCGCGATGGCATCGAACGCCAAGCCCGCCGCATCGCTGCCCTGCTCGCGGGACACCACGGCACATCCAGTTCGGGTGCCCCAGATGCGCAATTGTTCGATGGCGGCAGCCCGGAACGTGTCGCCCGCGCCAAGCGTCACTTTCTTTCCTTCGGCGACCAGTTTGGCGGCCAGCTTGCCGATCGTGGTGGTCTTGCCCGACCCGTTTACTCCCACCACGAGGATCACGAAGGGCTTGGTAACCGGATCGATCCGCAATGGCGCTGCCACCTTGGTCAGCACGGACTCGACTTCGCGCGCCAGGATGGCTTGCACTTCGCCGGGGTCGATGCCCTTCTCGTAGCGGGCGCTTCCGACGGCGGCCGTGATGCGGGTCGCCATGGCAAGGCCAAGGTCCGACTTGATCAGAACGTCCTCGAGATCCTCGAGCGTTTCGGCGTCGAGCTTGCGCTTGCTGAAAACGTCGACGATGCCTTGCTTGATCGACGTGGACGACCGGGACAGCCCCTGGCGGAGCCTGTTCCACCAGTTGCCCTGGGGAGAGGTGGGCTCCTCGAGAGCCTCTGCCTCGGTCGGGGCTTCGGCGAGGGCGGGGAGCCCGGACGGCAAAAGGCCGGCCAACGCCACACGCTCCAGCGGGTCGAGCGCGGTATTGTCGAGCCCTGCAGTGATCGAGATCAGGTCCTGCTCGGAGGCGTCCGAAGCCGCTTCGCTCGGCGCCTCGGCGGTCTCGACCGCGTCTGCGGTCCCGACATCCTCTTGCGTCGCGATGGGTTCAGGCGCCTTCTCGGCGCCACCTCCGAACAGTCGGCGCAGAAAGCCCGGCTTCTTGGTCTCCCCCGAGGCCCGATCCTCATCCGCGGCCATTGACCTGCCTCATCGCTGCTGCACCAAGATTCAGTGTCATCGGGACTCGCTTGTCGGATAAACGCTCCACCATGATGCTGGAAGATCTCACTTCGCGCCTGCTCTATCGTGATGGCTTGATGCTGATCCTGGACAAGCCGGCCGGCATTGCGGTGCATAAAGGCCCCAAAGGCGGCGACAATCTGGAAGCAGCCTTCGATAGCCTACGATTTGGCTTGCCGCGCCAGCCCGCCCTGGCGCATCGGCTGGATCGGGATACGTCGGGCTGCCTTGTCCTCGGCCGCCACCGGAAAGCGCTGCAGCGCCTCGGGACCCTGTTCAAGGCCGGCAAGATCGGCAAGACCTATTGGGCTGTGTGCGAGAATACTCCCATGACCGAGGAGGGCTTGATCGATCTGCCCTTGAGCACCCGGGAGCCCGGGCGTGGCTGGTGGATGAAGGTCGACCCGGAAGGCGCCCCGGCCCAGACAAAATGGCGCGTGCTAGGCCAAAACGCCGGCCACACCTGGCTGGAACTCACCCCCTTGACCGGGCGAACCCACCAGCTCCGGGTGCATTGCGCGGCCATGGGCTGGCCGCTGCTTGGTGACCCGATATACGGCGCGGCAGCCAATCTGCCCGACACGCAGCTTCATCTGCACGCAAGGCGGATCTCGGTGCCGCTCTATCCGTCGAAACCGGCCATCGTAGCCGAGGCGCCGCTCCCGCCTCATATGCGCGGAGAACTGGAAACGTTGGGCTACCGCGAGGAGTGCAGCAACGCTCGGAAATTGCCGCCGGAGCCCGTCGGGGTCTGAACCACTGCCGGCCGTGCGTACCGATGCAAGTCGTCGGTGGTCAGTTGAAGTTGCTGCAGCGGTTGTCAGCGCGCTTGAACTGGGGCGGATCACAGGGGCTTCGGTCGCGGAAGCACCATTTGACGCAGCCCCTGTCGTCGGGAATGTTCTGAAAGCCGTCGTCGGATGAACCGTCATCCCAGAACCGGTAGGGTTGCCCGTAGCCGTTCGATTGAGCGGAAGCAGCCCCAATGGAAAGCGCCGTGGCAAGCATGAGGCCTGCCACCATCAACCCTGTCTTTACTCGGCCCATCGCCTGCTCCTAAAGAAGTCCAACGACGAACGCCGAGTTCGCGTTCCACGCCCTATGCACGCAGACACTGACGCAATCCGTCACTTCGGCGCCAGCACCATCACCATCTGCCGGCCTTCCATGGAAGGTTCCGTCTCGACCTTGGCAAGCGCGAAAGTTTCCGTCTTTACGCGGTCGAGCAGCCTGAACCCGATATCCTGGTGCGCCATTTCGCGGCCTCGGAACCTCAGCGTGACCTTGACCTTGTCACCCTCTTCGAAGAACCGGCGGACCGCCTTCATCTTGACGTCGTAGTCATGCTCGTCGATGCCGGGCCGAAGCTTGATTTCCTTGACCTCGACGATCTTCTGCTTCTTTCGCGCTTCGGCGGCCTTTTTCTGCTCCGTGAAGCGGAACTTGCCATAGTCCAGAATCTTGCAGACAGGTGGGTTGGCGTTCGGCACGATCTCCACGAGGTCAAGCCCGGCCTCCTCGGCGATGCGCTGCGCTTCGAGAACGTCGGTAACACCCCGGTTTTGACCTTCCGCATCGATCAGCTGGACTTCGCGGGCGCGAATGTCGCGATTGATTCGGGGGCCGTCCTTTTGCGGGACCGGAGCTGCTTTCATGGGTCGGCGAATGGTTCTCTCCTTTTCACGATGTGGTCGTGCTACTGAGCTACGACAAATGCCCCCGCAGCGGCAAGGCTACGAGGACGGCTATCTCGCCTAAAATCGGAGGTCATGGCAAGTCAGTCAAGGGGCAGAATCTCGCCCTCGCTCCGGAACTCGCGATCACCGCTCCGTCCCCAAGGGGTTTGGACCGGACCGGCTAGAACTCTATATTGTTCCAAAGCGGCATGATTTCTGTGCATGTATGCGGACGCGGGAGCCCGAGATCGGTATCACGCGAGAATTGCGTTTTTGCGTCGCGGACCGGTAGGGCTGTAAGCTAAAAGGCTCGCAGCCGCCTGCGTCATGCGCCGGGCTGAACAGATTGTACCAGGAGCGGGCGCTCGGGGCACAAAGGAAGGAAAAATGGCAGACGCGGAACCGCCTGCGGGGCTGAAAGGGAAAAGGGTCCTCGTCGTCGAGGACGAAATGCTGATTTCGATGCTCTTCGAGGATATTCTCGCGGAACTGGACTGCACGGTCGTCGGTCCCGCCTTGAACCTGAAAGAGGCCATGACATTAGCCCAAACTGCCGAGATGGATGCGGCGATTCTGGACGTAAATCTGGGAGGCGATGCGATTTTTCCGGTTGCGGAAATTCTCGCCGACCGCGGCGTGCCGCTGGTCTTTTCGAGCGGATACGGAGCCTCGGGCCTTCCGGACCGCTGGCAGAGCCAACTCACCCTGCCCAAGCCGTTCACGTCGGACCAGTTCACTGCCGTGCTGCAGCGCCTTGTGGTCCCTTGAATATGTTTTGGCGGCAGGCGGCCAGAACCGGTGGCGGGCTACTGCCGCCGGACAACCACGAGGGGGCGCCGGCTCATATTGGCCGGTAAGCAGGCAGAGCTCGGCAGATCGCGAGCAGCGCTACTTTTTCTTGCCGTCCGGACCGAACTGCTCGAGATAGGCGACAATATCGTCGATGTCCTTTTCGCGAGTCAGGCCTGCGAAAATCATCTTCGTTCCCGGCACTTTGGCCTTGGGATTCTTGATATATTCCCGGAAGGTCGGCTCGTCCCAGGTGAGGCCTGAATTCTTGTTGGCCTCGGAATAATTGTAGTCGGGCACCGAGCCGGAATGGCGTCCGATCACGCCGTTGAGCTCTGGTCCGACGGAATTCTTCGCCGTCTCGCCAATCTGATGACAGGCACGGCACTTGGTGAACACCTTCTCGCCGGCCGCAGGATCACCGGCCTTCGCGGCCGCGGGCGCGTCCTCAGCACGCGCCACACTGGCAAACGGCGCCGACCATAGGGCCAAGGCGATCGCAAGCATCCACTTCGCCTTCATCGTGCCTCCCAAAGCGTCTTGTTTCAGTATGGCCGGACCGTCTTCAACCGCCCAAGGTCGAAGATTGTTCAAACAAAGGGGCGCCAAGTCAACGCGGTCGGGCCGCCTGTTCGACGAAGGAGATGACCTCGAGCGCTTTCCACGGCTTAGGCATGAAGCGCGCGTTCTTGGGCAGTCGATAGGGGCGCTCCAGGGCCACCCCCGAGGTGACGCAGATCGCGATCTCGGGCCACCTTACGGCCACGAAGGCGGCGAGTTCGATTCCATTCAGGGGACCTTTCAATCGAACGTCGGAGAACATTGCGGCGACGCTGGCGGAATTCTCTTTCAGGTAATCGAGCGCTGCGTCGACCGAGTCCACCGCGACGGCAGGCAGGCCGACCTCCTCGATCATCTCCAGGGCCATTTCTGCCAGAAGCGCGTCGTCCTCGACGATCAGCACCACCGAAGCCTTCTCCATTTGCTACGCCCTATCCTCGAGAGGCGACATTCCGCAGCCCGAACCGGCGAGCGTGGTCCAGGCAACAAGCACCCGAACGCGGCGGAGGATTAGCATTTCGAACCGGTAGCCGCCATCGCCATCCGCTCCGACCGCACCTGAATGCATGCGCCACATAGCTTCCGCCAATGCGTCCGGGCCGAGGCACTCGTCTGCGACATCGCAGCACCCCCGAACATTGATATTGCGACAAAAAGCTGAGCAGTCGATGAACGCTCGAAGAGCTTCGAATTGCGTCCGATCTCGATGAGCGCCCGGAATCTTCGCAGGCTCACTGAACCGAGCCACGTCGGACACGTTTCGATCCATGAACGAAGATCTGCCGGTTGCGGCGGATCTACGGAACGTGGCACCTTCGGTGCGGGTGCCGGTCGATGCGTTCGACCCGAGGCGCCCCCGCTTTGGGATTTGCTGTATCGTAGTCGATACTGCGATGTGCCGGGCTATTGGAGATCTAGACCAATGTCTTTTTCAGTGAATTATGGGATCGCGCGTCGGCTCGGAGCAGCCATGCCCGCAGCCGCACTTCTGGTTGCGGCAACCCTGGTCCCGGCCCTCGGCGCGGGTCCGTTTGATGGGTTTTCCGGAAACTGGGCCGGCGGCGGCGATATCGCCATGACGGACGGATCGAAGGAGAAGGTCCGCTGCAAGGCCGAATATTCCGTGCCGCCGAGCGGAGGCGCGCTCCACATCAACATCAATTGCGCCAGCGACAGCTACAAGGTCCAGGTGATCAGCAACGTGGTGGCCGCGGCGGACGGCAGCTTGTCCGGAACCTGGAGGGAACTGACCCGCCAGGCCGAGGGCAGCGTTTCCGGAAGAATTGCCGGGCCCGGCCAGATCCAGGCAAGCCTGGAAGGCACCGTGTACGGCATCCAGTTGTCGGTCACCACGAAGGGCAGCCAGCAGGCCGTGGCAATCCAGGCCCAGGGTACCGACGTCCAGTCGGTCCGGATCCAGATGAAGAAGGTCTGAACCGGGAGCGCCTGACTCTCCCGCTTCGCCCTATTCCGCTGGAGCCGGCGCATTGCGCCGGCCCAGTCGGTTCGCCGTCATGGTCAGGAACGTGATGGTCGGCCGCAGGATCAGGAAATCGGCCACCAGAGCCGACATCATCGCGAAGGAACTCAGCCAGCCGAACAGCCTGAGCGATGGCAGGTCGGAAAACACCGTCACGGCCAAGCCGCATGCCAGAACGACCGACGTCAGGATCAAGGCCGGTCCCATCAGGACCGTCGCGCGCTCCACGCCTATGGCGGGGTCCTTGCCGGGTTCCTGCTCCTGCCTGAGCCGGTTGAGGAAGTGGATCGTGGCGCTCAGACCAAGCCCGAACGACACCGTCAGCGCCACCACGCTCACGAACTGCAGGCCGTCTCCCAGCAGATAGAGCAGCGTGCCCGAGACCACGACCGGGAATATGCCGGGCAGGATCGCCGAGAACATCACCACCACCGAGCGGAATGCCAGCCCGATGAAGATCGCGACGAACAGGAATTCGAGCGTCAGCCCCCGGTTCAGCTTCTCGATCATATTGGCGCTGTTGCGGGCCGCGATGACCGACAGACCCGTGACCGCGATCGTATAGCCCGGATTTTTCGCCCGCTCCTCGTTCAGCGTCGCATCGAGTTGATCGATGACGGGTAGCAACTGGCTCGAATCCTTATCCGGGATGCGCCCCGAGACGATGACCGCGTCCTGGTTTTCGGAGACGAAGCGTCGCGTCAGATATTTCGGCAGGAAGCCGACATATTGCTTCAGCGTGTCCACATCGTTCTTGCCGAGCTTCTGGGACAGCCAGCGGCGGAGCGTCTCGAGAGACCAGACGTTGCCCACGCCGGCCTGCTTCTCGATCGTCTGATGCACGTCCGCGATCACCTGCAGGGTTTCGGGATCGTAGAGGCCCTTGCCGGGCGGGAATTCGATCAGCACGTCGATCGGATTGGCGCCCGTCAGCTTCGCATCGAGCCGGCTGCTGGCCTGCACCGCCTGCTCCTTGTCGGGAACCTGGTCGGCAAGCCTGTAGCTCGGCTCGAGATGCGCATAGGTGAAGCCGAGCCCGGCCACCACCAGGACGCCTACGAGGCTGTAGAGGCCGGGATGGCTGACCATGCGGGCCGCGATCCAGCCGCAGAAGTGCCGCAGCGCGTTCACGCCGGTGTCGGACGACTTCATCTTGGTGGCAAAATCCCCACCCTCGCGGGTGAGCAGGATGCCGAGCAACGGCACCAGCATCAGCACTGCCAGTAGCGCGATGACAGTCGACAGCAGGCCGGCTTCCCCGAACGTGTGGATCAGGTCCGACTTCGTGAACATCAGCGCCGTGAATGACAGGGCCGCGGTGGCGTGGGTCAGCACGCAGGCGGGTCCCACGACCAGGATGGCGTTGCGGAAGGCCGACACCTTGCTTTCGCCGGCGATCAGCCGGTCGCGCGCCGCGAAGGTCAGCTGCATGCTGTCCGAAAAACTGATCACCATGATCAGCGGCGTCATGATGTTGAGGAACATGTTCAGCCGGAAGTCCATCCAGCCGAGAGCCCCCAGCGCCAGCAGAATGGCGATCAGCGGCGGCCCCGCCGCGATGATCATGAACGAGACCCGGCGGAAGAACAGGATCGCGATCAGGCACCCGGCCGCAAACCCGATGGCGTTGTAGAGCAGGCGATCGCGCTCCACAGCATTGCGGATTTCGAGCTGCATGACGGGCACGCCGGAAAGCTCCGCCTGCAGATCGCTGCCGGCCAGGTCCTCCTTCATGGTCTTGCGGATATCCGCCACCACGGGCTCGAGCTTGGCCCCGGAGGCAACCTCGGGATCGATCGCCAGCACCACCAGCGCCAGATCGCCGTCATCCGACAGGAGCTTGCCCCGGATGATGTCGTTGCCCCGAACCTTCTCGATCAGCTTCTGGTAGGCGTCGCCCTCGGGCAGCGGTTCGGGGAACAGCGCCGGCGGGATATGGCCGTTCTCCGGCGCTTCGCGGGCCGAGAACAGCGAAATGATGCCCTTGGTGCCGTCCACCAGTTGCAGGTCGGTCACGAGGGTGCGCAGCTTCTCGAGCGAGTCGCGCTCGAGAAGAGACTTGCCGGTGACCACGATCAGGATGTCGAACTCGTTCGACGGAAAGCGCCGCGACACGTCCTCGAACTGCTTGAACTCGGCCGTGTCCGACCGGAACAGCTGGCTGAGCGAATCATCCACCTTCAGGCGGGTCACGCCGAAGGCCGCCCCGATCGCCAGCAGGACGAGGATGATCGTCGCCAAGGCCGGGGCGTGCAGCGGGATCAGCCCGATCCGCTCGAGCCCGAACGCGATGTTGATCTTGCGCCGTTGCGGCGCAGTCTGTGGCGTCCCGGTGCCCGGCTTTGGGGAAAGATGATCGTTCAGGCGGATCTCTCCTGCGGCAGGACGGCGCTCAGGCACGAAGCTTGGCTATAAGGCTAATGGAAGGTTTTGCGGGCGGCGTCAATTTCCCGATCGTCGAGCGACGGGGTGGGCCGGATCGGTTGCGATCCATCCTTCCCTGTAAGGGCAAGGTGGCGGCGCGAAGCGGCGACGGATGGGGTCCGCGCAATTTGATCCGGTTACGGCAGCGTTCCTGAACGATAAGTTTCAAGCCTGGTCTGGGCAGTCGCCATGACGCCTTCGACTACACCCTCCAAATTCGTGTCGATCTCGACATTCCAGAACCGAATGATGCGCAAGCCCATGCTCGACAAAGCCAAATCACGCGCCATGTCATGCCGGCGCTGCGAGCGCAATCCAAGGTGCTCGCCATCGAACTCGACGCCGAGTCGGGCGCGCAGAAAGGCGAAATCCAAAATATAGCTGCCCATCGGCACTTGTCGTCGAAAGTGAAAGCCTTGCGGACGGAGGGCGCGAAGGCGCAACCTAAGGCGCACCTCCTGGCGGGTCATGGACTTCCTCAAGGATCGGGCGCGTTCGTTGGCCACGGGTGATCCTCGCAGGACAGTCGAACCCCATCCGCCCCGGCTTGGGCCGGGGCACCTTCCCCTGCCGGGGAAGGAGGGCGCGTTCGCGGAAAGGCCGCCCCCGGTCATTGCGCCTGCGCGGCCGCGAGCGCCGTCATGTTGACGATGCCGCGCGCCGTCACGCTTTGCACCAGAACGTGCAGCGGCTTCGGCAATCCCAGCAGCACAGGCCCGACCTGCAGGCCCCCGGCCGCCGCGCCGAGCAGCGTGAGGCCGATGTTCGCCGCATCGAGGTTGGGCATGATGAGGAGGTTGGCGGCCCCTTCGAGCGGGCTGTCGCTGACCAGCCTTTCGCGCAAGGGTGCGCTCAAGGCCGCGTCGGCATGCATCTCGCCGTCGACCTCGAGATCCGGCGCCGCTTCGCGGATCAGTCCAAGCGCCCTGCGCATCTTGCGGGCCCCGGTGGCGTGCGAGGCCCCGAAACTCGAGTGGGACAGCAGCGCCGCCTTGGGCACCACGCCGAATCCGCGCACGGCCTCGGCGGCCAGCAACGTCATCTCGGCAATCTGCTCGGCCGTCGGATCGAGGTTGACATGGGTGTCGCAGATGAACAGCGCCCCGGCTTGCAGGATCAGCCCGGATAGCGCGTAGACGCGGCCGCTCTTCTGTGAAGCCCTGACGATGGGCAGAATATAGCTGAGGTGGCGCGACCAGTCGCCTGTGCCGCCGCACAATGCCGCATCGCCGTAGCCCGATTGCAGCAGCATGGCGGCCGACACGCTGAGCCGGTTCAGCATCCGGCGCGAGGCCGCATCGGGCGGCACGCCGCGCCGATCCACCAGCCGCTGATAGTCCTTCAGCAAGGGATCGAACACGTCCCGATCTTCGGCCGGATCGAGGATCCGCAAGCTCGGCGCGCGTGCCAGCCGCAAGCCAAGTTCGGCGGCTTTGCGCTCGATCACGGCGCGGCGGCCGATCAGGATGGGCTCGGCCAGACGCTCGTCGAGCACGGTCTGCACGGCCCGCAGCACGCGCTCGTCCTCGCCCTCGGCATAGATGACGCGCTTGAGAGAGCGGCGGGCGGCTTCGAAGACCGGCCTCATCAATTGGCCGGAGCGGAACACAAAACGCTCGAGATCGCGCGCATAGGCGTCGAAATCGGCAATCGGCCGGCGTGCCAGCCCCGAGTCCATCGCGGCCTTGGCCACCGCCGGCGCGACCTGCAGGATGAGCCGCGGATCGAAAGGCTTGGGGATGATGTAATCGGGCCCGAACACGGGCGCCTGGCCGCCATAGGCTGCGGCTACCACCTCGCTGGCCTCCATCCGGGCAAGTTCGGCGATGGCTTCGACGGCCGCCACCTTCATGGCCTCGTTGATGCCTGTCGCGCCGACGTCGAGCGCGCCCCGGAAGATGAACGGGAAGCAGAGGACGTTGTTGACCTGGTTGGGGTAGTCGGAGCGGCCGGTCGCGATCACCGCGTCGGGGCGTGCCGATCGGGCCAGTTCGGGCGTGATCTCCGGGTCCGGGTTGGCCAATGCCAGGATCAGGGGCTTGGGCGCCATGGTGGCGAGCCATTCGGGTTTTAACACGCGCGGAGCCGAGAGCCCCAGGAACACATCGGTCTCCGGCAGCACGTCCGCCAGCACGCGGGCTTCGGTAACCCGGGCATAGCGGGCCAGATTGGGTGCCATGGCGTCGCCCCGCCCGGCGTGGACCACGCCCTTGATGTCCGTCAAGGTCACGTTCTCGATCGGCAGGCCCATCGCCACCAGAAGGTCGACGCAGGCGAGAGCCGCCGCCCCTGCGCCGGACGTCACCAGCCTGACCTCCTCGAGGCGCTTGCCTTGGATCAGCAGGCCGTTGCGGATCGCGGCCGCACAGACGATCGCTGTGCCGTGCTGGTCGTCGTGGAACACGGGGATCGACATCCGCTCGCGCAGGCGATGCTCGATCTCGAAACATTCCGGTGCCTTGATGTCTTCGAGGTTGATGGCCCCGAAGGTCGGCTCGAGCGCCGCCACGACATTGACGAAGAGGTCCGGATCCTCGGCATCGACCTCGATGTCGAACACGTCGATGCCGGCGAACTTCTTGAACAGGACAGCCTTGCCCTCCATCACGGGCTTTCCGGCCAACGCCCCGATATTACCGAGCCCGAGCACTGCGGTGCCGTTCGAGATTACGGCCACGAGATTGCCCCGGGCGGTCAAATCCCGGGCCGCTTCCGGATCGGCCATGATGGCCTGGCACGCCGCCGCCACCCCCGGCGAGTAGGCAAGAGCAAGATCGCGCTGGGTCGCCATGCGCTTGGTCGGCTCGACGGCGAGTTTACCCGGCCGCGGTAAGCGATGATAATCGAGCGCTGCCTTGACGAAGTCCTCGTCCACGAGCCTCCCTTTCCCGATTCCGCCGAGAACCCATCCCGGACCTGTCCCCTGCTGCCCAGCACTTTGTCATGTTCGGGCGCGCGGGTGAACCTTCCAGCACGGCCCGAGGACTTGCCGGGGGTTCGGATCGGCCGTCCCTGAGTTCGCGGCTGTGCCGATTGCCTGGCTTGTTGGCGCGGGCCGGTTTCACCCGCGTCTGTTCATCGTAATGTCCCGCAGACCGGGGTAGATCGCTCAAAGTCAGGCGAGGCACCACGATGCCCGACCACCCCGGCGCAAGGGAGAATGTCCATGCACGTGCAACCGTACTTGTTCTTCGATGGCCGCTGCGAGGAAGCAGCCGAGTTCTATCGTACGACGCTGGGCGCCGAGGTCGCCATGCGGATGCGCTTCAAGGACGGCCCTCAGCCACATCCGCCGGGAATGATTCCTCCTGGCGCCGAAGACAAGATCATGCACATGCAGTTGCGCATCGGCGACACGACCGTCATGGCGTCGGATGGCCGCTGCCTTGGAAAGCCCGAGTTCCAGGGCTTCGCCCTGTCGCTGAACGCAGCCGACGACGCGGAAGCCGAGCGGCTGTTCGCGGCCTTGGGCGAGGGCGGCCAAGTGCAGATGCCGATGAGCAAGACGTTTTTTTCGTCACGCTTCGGCATGGTGGCCGACCGATTCGGGGTGTCGTGGATGGTCCTCGTCGCGCGCTGACGAGCTCGCGATCGTCGCTCGGCATCAGGCCTTTCGGAAGATCGAGCCGTTCAGTCGAAGATCGGGCCCGGAACCTCGGCCTCGAGCGTGGCTTCGAGGTCCGGCCCGCGACGGTCCCGCAAGGGGCGTTGCTCGAGGAGGGCCAAGAAAAACCACGCCAGCAGCAGCCCGACATCGGCGGCCGCGAACACGTACCGGAAGATCTGCGCCAGATGCTCCGCATCAGCGCCGCGGATCAGGCTTTCCATGTCGTGCTGCCCGCCTTGTCCCCCGGCCATGCCACTGAGCACGATGGTGCCGAATGCCGCGACGATCAGCGCTCCTCCGAGCGAGCGGAAGAAGTTCATGCTGGCCGTGGCGGTGCCGAGCTGGTGGAGCGGCACCGTGTTCTGGATCGTGATGGTCGAGAGCGGCAGGATGGTGCCGAGGCCGAGGCTGATCAGCATGAACAGCCCCTCCATGACCCAAAGGTTGAGCTGCCGCCCCAGCAGCGCCAGGGTCGCGCAGGAGGCGACGCTGATCCCCATCATGATCAGCGGCACCAGCTTGTAGCGCTTGAAATAGGTCATAGACCGCCCCGAAGCGGTCGCGCCCGTCACGGTGCCGAGCATCAAGGGCACAAGCGCCAGGCCGGATTGGCTGGCCGTCAATCCAATCACACCCTCGAGATAGATGGGCACATAGATGGTCAGTCCGATGAAAGTGCCCATGGCAAAGCAGGCGGCCAGCGTCGCGCTGTACACCACCTGGTCGGAGAGGACCGAGATCGGGATGAGCGGTTCGGGCGCACGAAACAGCCGCACGAAGAACGCCGCCCAGAACACGACCGACCCCGCCACCAGCCCGAGCACCTCGGGCGACGTCCAGGCGAAGCGTACCCCGCCCCAGCTCAGCGCCAGCAGAAGGCTCGTGGACGCGACGATGAGCCAGGCGGCGCCCCAATAGTCGAGCTGGTGCGGGCGCTCGTGGCGCGGCAGCAGTTTCAGCTTGCGATTGGTCATCAGAAAGGCCGCGAAGCCGATCGGAAGATTGATCCAGAAGATCAGCGACCAGTGGAAATGCTGCGCCAGGAACCCGCCCAGCAAGGGCCCGGCCAGGGACGCGGTGACGAACACGCTGGCGATGTAGACCTGGTAGCGGGCCCGCTCCTTGGGCGACATGATGTCGCCGATGATGGTCTGTGCGAGCGAGATCAAGCCGCCGCCGCCGATGCCCTGCAGGCCGCGCGCCAGGGCCAAGGTCACCATGGTGGGGGCCAGCGCACAGGCAACCGAGCCGATCACGAAGGTGATGATCGCCACCAGCAGGGTGATGCGGCGTCCATGGATGTCGCTGAACTTGCCGTAGAGCGGCGTCACGGCCGTCGAGGCCAGGAGATAGGCGGTCACGATCCAGGGCAGGTTCTCGGCATTGCCAAGCTCGCGGCCGATAGTCGGCATCGCGGTCGCCACGATGGTCTGGTCGAGCGCCGCGAGCAGCATCGCCATCATCAGACCGATCACGATGGACTTGATCTCGGTATGGCTCAGACGGCGCGCCGGCTCGAAAGCGGGCTGGGGGGCGTTCATGGCGGTCCCATGATGTACGGCATTCCTGCCTTATGTGGCGTTGCGACTCCCGAGGCAAGCAAAGCCGCTGACACAACGATCAATCGCCCGACCCTCAGGGCCAATTCAAACGCCGAGCCGTCCGACCGCCGGCAACTTGATGCCGAGCCGCCTGATGTCGAGCCCGATCACGCCGCCGAGAAGGTTCAGTTCGATCCCTTCCACCCAGGCGACCGTCAACCCGCAATAACCGCCGAACGAGATCCGCAAACCCGTACGGGAGGGTGTCCAATCGAGAATGCGGCCGCCGAGCGGGTAATCCTTGCCGATGGCGGTTGGCGGCAGGGCGGCCCCGGCTTCCGGCACGGCCGCCATCACGGTCGCCACGAACGTATTGGAATTGGGGCCGGGCCAAGCCCGGTAATCGCCGCGGTTGCGATAGGGGTAGGCCCGAATGGCGGCGCGCATGCGCGGGATCAGGGCTTCGGCCGCGACGCCGTCCGCCTCGTAGACCAGTTGCGGGATCTCGCCGAACCACCGGCCATCCGGGGCGAAGCCGTTGACCCGGATCGGGTCGCCCCAGGCCGTCAGATCGTAGCGCTCATAGGTCGCGGCCCCCTGGTCCTTGAGGACGATCCAGGAATGGACCGCAAAAATGCCCCGCCAACTGACCGTCCTGGCTGCGAACACCCGCACCACGGCAGCCGGATGCATCCCGGGCGATTCGAGCAGACCTGTGCTGGAGCGGTCGGCGCTCCACCAGTCGGACGCCGGGCCGTGCCAAAACAACGCCGTTCGCCAGACGATGGGCGTGAGAAAGAGCGCAAAGAAGCACAGGATCGTCACAAGCGATCGCACCATCGACCAATACTGAAGGAGAACAGGGAAAGGTTAGCCTTTTATGTAGGCGTCGATTCCGGCGAGGTAAGAGCCTTGCGTGGCGCAAAGGGCAGGTCTGCGCTTCCGTGTGCTGGCCGAAGATGCCCTGGCCAGGCGAGTTTTCGGTGCATTGACGTGGGGTGACGGCCTCCCCACTTGAGGATCGCTCGTCAGGAGCATTCGGAGCTCGATATGACCTGGTCCGCCATCAACCCGAGTTACATGTCCGCGGCTTCGGCCGCCTCGCGCCTGTCTCGGCTCAAGGCGCTGGCGTGGCTGGTCGACGGTGCCTTCCGGATTCCAGGCACGCGCTTCCGCTTCGGCCTCAACAGCCTGATCGGCCTGACGCCGGTGGCCGGCGACACCGTGCTGACCGCGATCTCGCTCTACATCGTCTATGAGGCGCACCGGCTCGGCGTGCCACGCCGTGAACTGACCAGGATGCTGCGCAATGTCGGCATCGAAGCGGTTGCGGGGGCCGTGCCGCTCCTCGGCGATGTTTTCGACATGGGGTTCAAGGCCAACCTGCGAAACCTGGCCATTGTCGAGGACCACGTGCGCGGCCGCGGAGCGCGTTCTTAGATCACGATGATTTCGGATCGAGTCGATCCAAAACCATGAGCGTGATCGGCGCCCCTAACACTGCAGTCCGCCCTGGAACCGGCGCGGGCAGCATGGCCGGCAAGTCGAACGCCTCTCTGGGAACGCCCAAGCGGCGTCGCGCAGCTCCTCTCCGGCCGGCAGCCGCGTCGAGGTAGAGCGCAACGCCATACATGGCACCAAGGCCCGCCGCGACCACCACGGCGCCGCGCGCGGGCGTATGGCCAAACAGGTTCAAGATTTCCTGGCTTACGGCCGCAAGCGCCGAGAGAAAGCAGAACATCGGAAGCGAGCCGCGACCAATCGCGCATAGGGGTTTGAATAACGTCAGGCCGCGCAGCCTTTCCGCCGCTCGAGCCGCATAGAGCAGATAGGCCAGCGCCGCAAAATGGATCAGCCGTCCGGTGCCGAGCATGGTCTTGTCGAGATCGGCCCACCTGCGGGTGGCATCCTGCAGGCCGGGCCGCAGGAACAGTCCATTGCTGACGCTCCAGGCCGCAAAGGCGGCGACGAGCAGCGCGACACCGACCAGAGGCAGCGTGCGGGGAAGCGGTGTGGTGTGCTGCCGCAGCCCGCACGCAATCCCCACGGCCAGCAGGACCTGCCATGCCAGGGGATCGAAAAACCAGCTCCCGGCCACGGGCCAGGTCGGGAGATTCCAGCCCTTGAGACGCGTGACGACATAGACGGCAGCCGACAAGGTCAGCATCAACGGCACGCTTCTGCGGCTGAGCCAGAGCAAAAACGGGGCCCAAAGCAGCATCAGCAGGTAGAGCGGCAGAATGTTGAAGTAGCCGAGTTGATGGCCGAGCGACACAATGCCGATCAGGCCTTCGATCGGATGTGCAAACACGAAGCCACGGCCATGATCGTCGGTCAGCGACGGGTCGACACCGACCATCGCTCCGATGCCGAAGATCGCCAGCGCCCCCAGCGAAAGCGCGATGTGGGCACCATAGAGTCGAACGGCCCGCCCCACCATCGTGCGGGTCGCTTTCCATGCTCCGGCGCCTGCGAATCGGCCGCCATAGGCCAATGCCAAGGACACGCCCGAAAGGAAAATGAAACCCTCGGCGGCGTCGGAAAAGCCGATGTTGCGTGACGTTAAGTTTTCGAAGATGTTTCCGGGCACATGATTGATAAAAATCGTACAGAATAGAAGCCCACGCCAAAAATCGATCGAATCCCACCTCGGGCGAGGCGGCTGCCGGATCTCCGAAACCGGGTCTTGGCTCACGTGGCCTCCGAGGTTGGTGAGAGGCGCTTATGGCCGCCGGTGGAGGAATGAAAAAGCCCGATTTGGAGCTTTAATGTGTCATCTGGCCATGCAAAGAGAAGGCCAGCTTTTGTTCTGTTCAACGCCTCAGCGCTTCGCCATGGTCACCCTTAGCCAGCCGGCCCCTCCGAGCGTAGTTTCCAATCCGCTTCGCGCAGCGGCGCGCGCCCTTGGCCTGTTCGCAAGATGCGTTGCAGCCGCCTCATCGATCTGCAGCGGCGTCGCACTTGCAGGCACCGTGCAACAGTTCCGCTACGACTCTCCCGCTCTCGGGCGCGAGCAGACGGCCCAGGTCTACGTTCCGAGCGGGGACGCCCCTCCCGGGGGCTGGCGTGTCCTTTATCTGCTGCATGGACTCGGCGGACGCTCCTCCGACTGGCAGGCCTTGGGGAAGATCGGAACCACGCTCGATCGCATGGTCGAGCAGAAGCAAATCGGGCCCTTCGTCGTGGTGATGCCGGAGGCGGCCAATTCCTGGTACGTCGATTCGGCCGATATCGCGGGACCGGGCAATTACGCCAGTGCCATCGGCCACGACCTTCCCGCCGCGATCGAACGCAACTTCAGTGTCGGGCACGACCGTGCGCATCGGGCGATCGCGGGGCTCTCGATGGGGGGGTTCGGCGCCTTGCGTCTGGCTCTGTCCGAACCGGAGCGCTACAGCGCCGCGGCAGCACTCTCGCCGGCGATCTGGCAGAACGTGCCGCTCGAGGGGACGAACCTGCCACAAGCCGCCAAGCCGCCCTCGACCGGGGTCGGCGCTAACGCGTCCTATTTCGTGCGACCGGATCCGACGACCGTCACCGTGGGCATCGATCTGCCGCCGTCCGGGGAGCACTTCGGGGGGGCCTTCGGAACCCCGTTCGACCCGCGCCGCTTCAACGCAGAGAACGTGTTCACCCTGCTGCAACGGGCGATCGACTCCAGGAAACCGCTGCCGAGCATGTTCCTGACCGTGGGCGACGATGACAGCCATCTGCTGTGGCGTGGCGCCATCGCGTTTTTCGAGACGATGCAGATGGACGGCCGCCCGATCGAATTCCGCGTGACCGACGGCGACCACAATTGGAACTGCTGGAAGAATTCGATCGTCGATGCGCTGCTGTTCATCGACAAGAATGCCGGGCGGGACGAACCCCGCACCTGACGACCAGGCTCACCGCCGGCGTCGCCGCAACTGGTCGAAATAGACGATCAGGATGATCAGGCCGCCGGTGATGACCCGCTGCCAGAACGGGTTGACGTTGAGCAGGTTCGATCCGTTGTTGATCGTGGTCAGCAGGAAGGACCCGAGCAGCGGCCCATGCACGGAGCCCACCGCTCCGAACAGGCTGGTCCCGCCGATCACGGAGGACGCGATCGATTGCAGTTCCCAACCTTCCGCCTGGGTGGCGTTGCCGATCCCGATCCGGGCGGCGAGCAACACGCCCACGAAGGCCGACAAGGTCGCCGAGACGATGTAGGCGAAGTAGATCATGCGATTGATGTTTACGCCCGAGAGCCGCGCCGCCTCGCTGTTCGAGCCGATCGCGTAAAGGTAGCGCCCCCAGCGACTGTGGTGCAGCACCACATAGGCCGGCACCGCGACCACGATCACCATCCAGAACAGATTGGGGATGCCGAACAAATAGCCGCGGGAGAAATTCGTGAACTCGTCCGGAAGGCCGGAGATAGTCGCCCCGTTGGTGATCAGCAGCCCGATGCCGCGCAGCGCCGTCAAGGTGGCGAGCGTCATGATGAAGGGTGGCAGACCGAGCTTGATGATGCCGAAGCCGTGAAACGTGCCGATCGCGGCTCCCATGAGCAGGGTCAGCGCGATCGAGGTCGCGATGCCGAAATTGTGGGTCAGCAGCCAGGCTACGATAACGCTGCAAAAGCCGACCACAGCGCCGACCGAGAGGTCGATGCCGGCCGTGATGATCACGAAGGTCTGGCCAACCGCGATGATGGCCGTCATGGCGCCCTGACGCATCAGGTTGTCGACATTGTTCGAGGTCAGGAACTTGTCGGTCGACAGCGAGAGCGCGATCCACATCAGCGCCAGCAGCCCGACCAGGGTCAGGCTGAGCAGGAGGCCGATGCGCGACACCGCAGGAGCCGCTACGGCAGCCGCGTCGTCGGTCGATTTTACATTCGCGCTCATCGGCATTGTCTCATGGCGGCTTCGTCAGGCCCCGATGGCCTCGGTGAGGATTTTCTCGTGCTCGTCGCCGTGCCCGGCATGGCTCGCCACGAGCCGTCCACGGCGGAAGACATGCAGCGTGTCGCAAAGATCGTAGACTTCCGGCAGGTAGGACGAGATCAGGATGATGCCGGCACCGTCCTTCAGCAGCCGCGCGAAGAGCCTGTAGATCTCGACCTTGGTGCCGACGTCCACCCCGACGGTCGGCTCGTCGAAGATGTAGAGCGAGGCGCCGTGGTTGAGCCACTTGCCGACGACGATCTTCTGCTGGTTGCCGCCTGACAGACTGGATGCTGGCGCGCCGCGCCGGGCGGTCTTGATGCGCAATCCCTTGATCTGCCGATCGGCGTGCTCGGCTTCGGCGCGCCGATTGAGCGTGAACCCCCGGGTCAACCGGTCGAAGATCGGCAGGTTGAGGTTGAAGTCGACGCCAAGATTGAGGCACAGCCCCTGGTCGCGGCGGCTTTCGGGCACCAGGGCCAGCCCGCGCGCGATCGCATCGGCTTCCCGGTGGATCACAATCGGCTCGCCCTTCCAGACGATTTCGCCGGATGTCTTAGGGTGCCGCCCGAAGAGCGTCTGGACGAATTCGCTGCGCCCGGCCCCGATCAGCCCATAGAGCCCGACCACCTCGCCGGCCCGGACTTCGATGGAAATATCCTCGAACCCCCGGCCCGTGAGAGCGCGGGTGCGCAGGATTTCGGGACCGAAGGCGACCTCTTCCTTGTGATGCACCTGCTCGAGCGAGCGGTTCAGCATGCCGGAGATCAGGGCCGCCTCGTTGGTTTCGGCCACCCTGGAGGTGGACACCAGCTTACCGTCGCGCAGGATCGACACGCGGTCGGCGAGTTCGAAAACTTCTTCGAGCCGGTGGCTGATGTAGACGATCGTGATGCCGCGGGCCTTGAGCCGGCGGATCAGCGCGAAAAGCTGCGCGGCTTCCTGGCGGGTCAGATAGGCGGTCGGCTCGTCGAAGATCAGGAACTTGGTGCCGCGCGTCGCCGCCCGGGCCGTCGCGACGAGTTGCTGCTGGCCGATCGTAAGATTGGACAGCGGGACCGCAGCCGGCAGATTGAACCCGATATCGGCAAGGATGCGGCGCGCTTCGCGCACCATCGCCCGGTGCTGCAGCAAGCCGAAACGGCTCGTCTCGTCGCCGAGGAAAAGGTTCGCCGCGACGCTGAGGTGCGGGCAGAGCACGACTTCCTGATGCACCGCATTGATGCCGAGCTCGATGGCTTCGTGCGGCGTCGCCAACAGAACCGGCCGCCCCTGCCATATCACCTCGCCACCCGAGCGGGCATAAACCCCGGTCAGCAGCTTGATCAGGGTGGACTTGCCAGCGCCGTTCTCGCCCACGATCGCGTGGATCTCACCGGCGTCGAAATCGAGATCGACGCTTTTCAGCGCATGCGTGGCGCCGAATTTCTTGTCCAGGCCGCGAAGCGCGAGCAGCGGCCCACGCTGCACGCTCTGGGCCGAATCGCCCGAAGTTTCGGCCGCCGGTGCGGTTGGCATCATGAGACACATCCAACAAGGCGAGCCAACAGTGGAGGGAACCTCCGCCCGGCAGGTTGGGCGAGACCGCTCGGCCTCGCCCGCTCACCGGATCAGTTCAGCTTGGGATTGAGCAGTTCCTGCGAGCGCGGGGTCTGCATGTTGGCCTTGGTGATCACGTTGACACCGGTGTCCACCTTCTCGGCAACCTTCTCGCCCTTGGACGCGGCAAGCGCCGTTTTTACGCCGTCATAGCCCATGCGGAACGGATCCTGCACGATCAGCGCATAGATGGCGCCGTCGCCGAGCCGCTTGACCAGGTTGGCATCCGAGTCGAACCCGACCAGCGCCAGCTTGTCCGAGAGCTTGTTTTCCGCGACCGCCTGCCCTGCGCCCTGCGCCATGATCAGGTTCGATGCGAACACGCCCTTGAGGTCCGGGTTCGCGGTGATCAGGTCGGTCATGATGTTGAGGGCCGTCGTGGCCTGGCCGTCGGCGACCTTGTCGGCGACGAGCTTCAGCCCCGGGTATTTGGCGGCCAGCTCTTCCTTGAAGCCCTGGGCCCGCTGGTCGAGCGAACCGACGCCCGGCAGCGAGGTGATCAGCGCGACATTGCCTTCGGCCTTGCCGGTCTTGGCCTTGATGCCCTCAGCCAGCGCATCGGCGCCGGCCCGTCCGCCCTGCACGTTGTCGGTCGTCAGAAACGACGTGAAGGCTTTCGAATCGGCGGCTGAATCGATGCCGATGATCTTCACCGATTTGGCAGCTTCGTCGATGGGCTTGCCGAGCGCCGCGAACTGGGTCGGGGCGATCACGATGGCGGCCGGCTTTTCCGATACGGCGTTCTCGAGGATCGTGATCTGGCCGTTGATGTCGGATTCGGATTGCGCGCCAAGCTCCGGCACAGTTCACGTGCAGGTCCTTGCCGGCCTTGCGGGCGCCGGCCAGAACGATCTGCCAATAATTCGAGGTGGTGTCCTTGACGATCACCGGGATCGACGGATCTGCAGCCCAGGCAGGCGCACCAACCATCAGGCTCGCTACGGCAGCAGCCGCTAAAAGGGTCTTCCTCACCGGACGTCTCCTCCATTGCGCGGCCCTCCATTTTGGGGATCGCTGATCCCGGCATGGGTTCTCTGCCGCAGGCCGCGGCGCCCGCATCTCGCGAGCGTCGGGAGACTGCGCAGATCAATGGGTACTGTCAATCGTGGATTGTTGCCTCTCTTGCGGGCTGCGGCGCGGCGGTGCGGTGTCGTGCCTCTCCCCGGCTTTTCTCGGCGCCCGTAAGGGACTGGCAACGTCCCATGGGCTATCATGGGGGGCATGGCTACCCTTCCTCGCTTTCCCGTTCCGGACGCCGCGCTCGAGGTGCGGGACCTGTGCAAGACGTTCAACTTGCCGGCCCTGAACGGCCTCGAATTGAACGTAGCTCCGGGCGAGTTCTACGCCTTGCTGGGCCCGAACGGCGCCGGAAAGACCACCACGTTGCGGATCGTCGCGGGCCTGCTCCGCCCGGATCGCGGCAGCGTCAAGGTGTTCGGCATCGACGTCCTGACGGAGCCGCTCGCGTCCAAGCGGATCGTCGCCTGGCTGCCTGACGATCCGATGCTCTACGACAAGCTCAATCCCGCTGGAATATCTGGCCTTCGTGGCCGGCCTTTGGGGTGTGGATGCGAAGCACGCGCAGCAGCGTGCCTGCGAACTCCTCGAGCAGCTGGATCTCTGGCCCTACCGCCTGGGCCGATGCGAAGCCTTCTCGCGCGGCATGAAGCAGAAGGTGGCCCTGGCGGGCGCGCTGATCCACGATCCCCGGGTTCTGATCCTGGACGAGCCGCTCACCGGCCTCGATGCGGCGAGTGCGCGAACCGTCAAGACGATGCTGACGGCCCGCGTGGCCGCCGGCGCAACCGTGATCCTGACGACCCACATCCTGGAGGTTGCCGAGCGGCTGGCCGATCGCATCGGCATCATCCGTCAGGGACGCCTTGTGGCCGAGGGCACCATGGCGGAACTCGCGGCCCTGGCCGGCAGCAGCGCCGCGACGGGCCCGGACCTCGGCGGGACGCTCGAACATGTGTTCCTTCACCTGACCGGCACCGCGGCCCAGGCCGCCTGACGCGATGGCGCGCGAGAGCCGGCCCGGTTCGATCCTCTGGCTGCTGGCCCACGACGCGCGCCTCGCCTGGCGCGACTTCCGGGCGACCTTCGGGGCGCTCGGCAATCACGCCCTCGCCCTGCTGTTCCTGCTGCTGCTCGCCATCATGCACGCCGCCGCCTGGCCCATCGCCAGCCAGTTCGGCGCACTGGCGGACGACCCTGCCACCAGGGCCGCTGCCTATGCGAAGGCCGCGCCGGTCGTGCTGTTCTTTCTCCTGCTCATGGTGGCCCAGACCCTGAATGGGGTGACCAAGCTGCTCTACGTGCGGGGCGACCTCGAACTGATGTTTTCATCGCCCCTGTCGCCCAGGAAAGTGCTTTTCGTGCGCGCTCTCGCGGTGGCCGGAGGAGCTCTGACTTCGGCGGGCATCTTCGTCGTGCCGCTGGCCGATGCCGGCCTGATGACCGGCCATTGGGGGTTTGCCGGAGCCTACCCTGCCCTGCTCGGCGCCGCCCTGCTGGCGGCGGCTGCCGGCCTCGTGGTCGCCATGGGCCTGTTCTCGCTGATCGGTCCTCGCATGACCCGGCTGGCGGCCCAGATCCTCGCGACCTTCATCGGGGCAGGCTTCATGCTCGGGCTGCAACTGCGCCATGTGCTGCCCTGGCTTTCGCCTGCCGCCTTGTTCGCCGACCCTTCCAGTACGGCGGGGGGCGCGGCCCGGTTGCTCCTCTGGCCTGTTCGGGCCGCTATGGGCGAGCCGAGGTCTCTGGCCGCGTGGCTGATCTTCACGGCTGGTGTGTTCTCCCTGGTTTGCGGCGTGCTGGGCCGACGCTTCGCCAAGGACGCCAGCATCGCCACGAGCGTCACGCCGCGAGGCTTCCCGCGGACCGCTCAAGCTCGCACCGGCCCGCGACGGCACGCCCGCCCCGCACTGCCGGTCCGTTCGGCGGCGGCCTTATGGCCAGCCTGCGGTGGAAGGAATGGAGACTGATCGCCCGCGACCCCTGGGTCATATCGCAGATTCTCCTCCAGATCCTCTACATGACCCCGATGGTGGTGCTGCTCTGGTCCGGCGGAGGCTCGACCGTCATCGCGCTCGGCCCGATGATCGTCGTGGTGGCGTTCCAGGTCTCCTCGTCGCTCACCTGGCTGAGTCTTTCAGGCGAAGACGCGCCCGAGCTTCTGGCTACCGCACCGGTGTCGGCCGCGACGCTCCGGCGCGGGAAGCTCGAGGCGGTGGGCGCCCTGACGCTGGCCGTGGTGGCGCTGCCGCTGGTCTGGCTCGCGGCCGTTTCCCTTGCCGGAGCGGCGGTCACGCTGGCGCTGATCGGTTTTGCGATCGGGTCGGCCGTGCTGCTGCAATCGTGGCACGGCAAGCCGGCCAAGCGCTCGGCCTTTGCGGCGCGGCACCGGCAATCGAAGCTGCTCTCGTTGATCGAGATGGGCCTGTCGATGCTCTGGGGCATTTCGACCGCGCTGGTGATGCTGGGCAGCCTCTGGGCCTTGGTGCCTCTCGCGGCCTTGTCCGGGACAGTGCTGTGCAGCCGTCCACGACGCGCGCCGTCAGGCCGCCTGAGGCAACCCTCCGGGTTCCGTTGGCCCGCGCCTGGGCCCCCGAGACTACGCCAGACAGCCGAGCGCGAACCAACTGTTCAACCACCATCGGAGGCGCTTGCGCGCGTCCGCGTCTTTGCGCACTTTGCTGTCGAGGCAATCAGGTCAGGCGCACCGCAGCCTTGCCTCCAGCATGCGGTTGTTGCCGGAAAGACGCGTCGATGACTCACGCCCGCAAGATCCTGATCGTCGATGACGACGACGATCTGAGGGCAAGCCTCGCCGAGCAGCTCATGATCGACGAGGAATTCCGCACCAGTTCGGTCGCGAGCGGTGGCGAGGCCCTGGAGACGATTCGGTCGCAGCGGCCCGAACTGGTCATCATGAACCTTGCCCTGCCGGACATGGACGGCACCGAGGTCGTCAAGCTTGCGCGGGCGGAAGGCTTCAATAACCCGGTGATCATGCTGACCGGACAGGCATCGGATGCCGATACCGTGCTGAGCCTCGATGCCGGAGCCAACGATTGCGTGAGCAAGCCGTTCCGCTATGCGGTCCTGCTCGCCCGCATTCGCGCCCACTTGCGTCACCATCAGGGAACCGAGGACGCGCGTGCTGCAGATCGGCGCCTATGCGTTCCGCCCGAGTTCGAAGCACCTGGTCAACGAGGCCGGCGACAAGCTGCGCCTGACCGAAAAGGAAACCGCGATCCTGCGTTTCCTTCACCGCGCGGGAAGCCAGGTGGTTCCCCGCGAGGTGCTCCTGCGCGAGGTCTGGGGCTACAACTCCAACGTGACCACGCACACGCTCGAAACCCACATCTATCGCCTGCGGCAGAAGATCGAGGCGGACCCGGCCAACGTTCAGCTTCTCGTGACCGAGATCGGCGGCTATAGGCTGCTTGTTTGAACCTGCCGGTTTTGCACCTCAGAGACCTCTCCATGTCGCTCGAAAGAGACATCAGCACCCTTGCCCGGGTCCCGCTCTTTTCCGGCATGGATCACGAGGCCCTGCGCCTGATGGCGTTCGCGGCGGAAACCCGCGTCATGCGCGCCGGCGAGTTCCTCTTTCGAAGGGGCGAGATGGGCGAGGGAGCCTTCCTGGTGATGTCGGGGTCGGTCTCTCTCGTGACGGTAGAGCAGGAGGACCATGGCGCACAATCCGCGGGACCCGGCACCCTCATCGGAGAACACGCCCTGCTGGCGCCCGTGCGCCGCGCCCAGACCGCGACTGTGCTGGAAACATCTTCGGTTCTGGCCATTTCGCGCGTGCTCTTCACGCGCGTTCTGCACGAATATCCCAACAATGCCCGCGCTGTGCGGCGCGTTTGGGCGCGCCGCCTTCACGACAAGCTGTTGAAGGTCAAAACGTGAGGTCCACCACCACGGGAACGTGATCGGACGGCCGCTCCCAGCCCCGCACCTCTTTGAGCACCGAGACTGCGCCTAGGGCCGGCTGGAGATCCGGGCTCAGCCAAACGTGGTCGAGACGACGCCCTTTGTCGGCGGCTGCCCAATCGGGCGAGCGGTAGCTCCACCACGTATAAAGCTTCTCGTGCGGCGGAATGCGTTCGCGCATGGCGTCCACCCAGCCGCCGGCGGCCTGCACCCTCGCGAAGTGCTCGACCTCGATCGGCGTGTGGCTGACGACGTTCAGCAGGGCCTTGTGGCTCCACACGTCGGTTTCGAGCGGGGCGACGTTCAAATCGCCGACCACGATGGCCCGCTCGGGCGCCAGAAGGCCGCTCTTGGGGCCGCCCGCCATGCAGGTGAGAAAGTCGAGCTTGTGGGCGAATTTATCGTTGCTGTCGGGGTCGGGCTCGTCGCCTCCCGCCGGCACATAGAAATTGTGCACGGTCAGCCCTGCTGCGGGACCCGCCCCGGCCCCCAGCGTTACCGCGATATGCCGGGCATGTCCGTGCCGGCAGAACGGGCTGCGCTCGACGTGAGCGATGGGCAACCGGGACATCACCGCCACCCCATGGTAGCCCTTCTGGCCGGCGATCTCGACATGCTCGAAGCCGAGCTCGCGGATCGCCGCATAAGGGAAGTCCCCATCGCGAACCTTGGTCTCCTGCAGGCAGAGAATGTCCGGCATTCTGGCGTCGAGCAGCTGACGGACGAGCGGCAGCCGGAGCCGGACGGAGTTGATGTTCCAGGTCGCGAGTGTGAGATTCACGAGAATGTCAGCGAGCGCGGCGGAACACCGCCCGAGGCACATACCCGGCGATATGGTGCATGATGAACGACAGTGCGGGCCGCGGCCGATCCGCGTCTTTCGAGGCCAGCGTCGTCACTTGCGGGAGTTCAGCATCCGCTCGGTATTGATCTTGAACAGATTCGGATCGGGCTTGGTGCTGTTGTCGATGTTCGACAGCGACACCACCGTCTCGTAGCCCTGCGGATCGGTCACGGTCCATTGCTTGAGCGCGAACGGCTGCAGCGCGAACGTCAGCTTCACCTTCGAGGTGCCGCCGAAGGTCGCCTTGTCCTCGATGTCGATCGAGGCGCCCCCTTCGGTGTCGCCCGTGATGTCCAGCACCTTGGTGTCACGCGCGAGGTCGATGTTGTCGCTGAGCAGGAATTTCAGCGGAGTCTGACCGATGAAATACAAATCCTGCGTGTGCAGCTTGCGATCGATCACAGCAACCGAGGTTCCATCGGCCACGATGTCGAGAGTCGCCGGGGGCGCGTAGGCGAACCGCATATGGCCCGGCCGCTCCAGGAACAGCTTGCCGTCGCTCCTGCGCCCGTCGCCGCCGATCTGGACGAAGTCGGCGATCATCGTGGCAGCATCGTTGAAATAGCTGTTGGCCTTGGCCAGGACCACTTGCGGATCGACCGGCGTGACCGTTCCCACGGGCTTGGTGGCCAGCTTCGCCGACTGAAGCTCCAAGGGGGCATTTTCGGCCCTCAAGGGTGCCGAGGCCAGGACAGCAAGCGTAAGCGCGATCGAAATCGAACGAAGCATTCGAGGGTTCCAGGACAAGGTGGGCGCGCGATAGGCATCCGGTGTGGCGTTTGTGAGACGAGCCGGTGCACGCGTTTGCTATCCTAGGCCGTCCGATCCGCGAACGCCAGCCGGCTTCGCGGATCGACCCTTATTCCTCGTCCCGGGGCTCGAAAGCACCGCGGTCGACGCCGCCTCCCACCAGGATCTCGCGCTTGCCCGCATGATTGGCAGGAGCCACCAGGCCCTCCTTCTCCATGCGCTCGACGAGGGATGCCGCCTTGTTGTAGCCGACCGACAGGCGCCGTTGGATGTAGCTCGTGGAGCATTTGCGATCGCGCAGCACGATAGCGACCGCACGATCGTAGAGATCGCCGCCCTCCTCCGCATCCATGGTTCCGGCGGCCGGCGCCGCATCGTCGTCGGCGTCGGCCCCACCCTCGACATCTTCCGTGATGGCCTCGAGGTAGTCCGGGTGGCCCTGCAGCTTGAGATGGGCCACCACCTGCTCGACCTCGCCGTCGCTGACGAAGGGGCCGTGCACGCGGGAAATACGCCCACCGCCCGCCATGTAGAGCATGTCGCCCTGGCCGAGCAGCTGCTCGGCACCCTGCTCGCCGAGAATCGTGCGAGAATCGATCTTGCTGGTCACCTGGAACGAGATACGGGTCGGGAAATTGGCCTTGATGGTGCCGGTGATGACGTCGACCGATGGGCGCTGGGTCGCCATGATGAGATGGATGCCGGCCGCGCGGGCCATCTGGGCCAGGCGCTGGATGGCGCCTTCGATGTCCTTGCCGGCCACCATCATCAGGTCGGCCATTTCGTCGACGATCACCACGATGTAGGGCAGGACCGAGAGGGTCATCTCCTCCTGCTCGTAGACCGCCTCGCCGGTCTCCTTGTCGTACCCGGTCTGCACCGTACGGGTGATGGTCTCGCCCTTGACCGCAGCTTCCGCAACCCGGGCATTGAAGCCGTCGATGTTGCGCACGCCCACCTTGGACATCTTCTTGTAGCGGTCCTCCATCTCGCGCACCGCCCATTTCAGGGCCACGACGGCCTTCTTGGGGTCGGTCACGACGGGAGTCAGAAGGTGCGGAATGCCATCGTAGACGGACAATTCCAGCATCTTGGGGTCGATCATGATCAGCCGGCACTCGTCCGGCCGCAGCCGGTAGAGCAGCGACAGGATCATCGTGTTGATGGCCACCGACTTGCCCGAGCCGGTGGTGCCGGCCACCAGCAGGTGGGGCATGCGGGCCAGATCGACGATGACGGCCTCGCCGCCGATCGTCTTGCCGAGTGCGATGGCCAGCTTGTTCCTGGTCTTTTCGAATTCCTCCGAGGCCAGCAGTTCACGCAGGAACACGGTTTCGCGGCGCTGGTTGGGGAGTTCCACCCCGATCGCGTTGCGCCCCTGCACCACGGCGACGCGCGCCGAAATTGCCGACATCGAGCGCGCGATGTCGTCCGCCAGACCGATCACGCGCGAGGATTTGATGCCCGGCGCCGGCTCGAGCTCATAGAGCGTCACCACGGGTCCGGGCCGCACGTTGATGATTTCGCCGCGCACGCCAAAATCTTCCAGCACGCTCTCGAGAAGCCGGGCGTTCTGGCCCAGCGCGTCCTCCGAGATCGTTGTGACAGCGCTGCGTTTCGGTTCGGCCAGGAAGCTGGTCGGCGGAAATTCGTAGACGTCGCGGGACCCTGGATCGGCGCGCCCGGTACGTGCGGCGGGCTTTGGCGCCGCGGCGGGTGCGAAGATCTGGGCCGCGCCGCGCAGCGCTGTGCCAGGGGCTGCCGGAGCGGCGCCACCCCGGCCTGGCGCATGGGCGGGCGCGGGAGCCGCTGGCTCGGATTGGCGCCGTCCCGCGCCACCTGGCGCCGGTTGGCCGAAGGTCGGCTCCCGTCTTGCCTGCGGGCCCAGCGAGGGCTCGGACATCCTGTCCGGCGAGCGGGCCGCCCCGCCATCATGCGGGCCGGTCCAGGACAGATCGTCGGCGCCTCCCTCCGGCTTGCTCCGCCTGAGCAGCCTGCCCAGCCCGGCCTTGGCGCTCAAACCTGCATGGATGACGGCGCCGACGGAGACCAGCCCAACACCTGGTTCGCCCTCCGGGTCGTCCTCGAACGACTGGCGCAGGGATTTCGGAATCGGCACCCATTCGTAGGCCGCGGGTCCGTCATGGTCGGCCTCGCCTCCGGAGGGCTGGAGGCCAAAGCCTGCCGAAGCCGTAAGCGACAGGATCATGATCCCGGCGAGTGCAACCGCGACGATGACCAGGCCCGGCCCGGACATGCCGAAGAGATGGCGGGGGATCCCCAGGACGGCGTCGCCCACCACGCCCCCGAGTCCCGTCGGCAGGGGCCACCGATCGGTTGCCGGAAAGGCGGAGGCCAGAGCCGTCGCGGCGCACCCCCCGACGAGGAGCAGCGTCAGTCGCAGGCGCGGACGGTCGAGGTCGCGCTTCCCCAACAAGCGCCAACCCCAGCACGCCAGCGGCGGCAGGATCGCCACGACCGCGATGCCGAACAATTGCATCAGGAAATCGGCCACGACGGCGCCGGCAGGACCAACCAGGTTCCGCACGGGCCCGTCGACGGCGTGGTTCCAGCTCGGATCCTGGATCGACCAGGTCGCCAGAGCGAGGCTGACCACCGCCACGCCGGCGAGAAGCAGAAGGCCTCCGAACTCGGCCACGCGCCGCGCCATGAACTCACGGGCGGAATCGGGCATATAGTCGGTCGGCGAGAACGTCGTGATACGCACGTGCAGCCCGATTTGGATCCACGGATCGCGACGGTGCCTTGTGCCGCGTACCGGCCATCGAGGACGCACGCGGCGAACAAACCCGCCAAGCTTCGAACCTAGGTGGATATGCTTAAGCGATCGTCACCACAGCGCATTGTTTTCGGAACTGCCAATAGAACCCGAAGCTGCGCAGGCGATTCGAAACGTTGCAGACACGTCACCGCGCGGCAGAGAATTGCCGCGGAATCACGTTTGCCGGGACCCCCTGCGGCGCCCGGGCGTTACAACCCGGCCCCGCGTGGCGGATGGTCTTTCGGAGTGCTGCATGACCGGTCCGGGTGAGGCCAATGTAGGCGGCTGTCGATTTCGTGCTGAACGGAGCCCGCGTTCCGCCCGGCGGCGAGATCGAGGACCGCATCCACCGGATCGCGGCCGAGCACGGCACCGAGGTACGCCTCCGCATCGCGCCTGCGGGAGCGGACCTGAAGACACTCGCCGCGCAGGCTCTCACGGGCCCGGGCCGAACCATCGTGGCCGGCGGCGGCGATGGCTCGGTGAGTGCCGTCGCGTCGGTTCTGGCCGGCACCGAGAAGGTCCTCGGGGTTCTGCCGCTCGGCACCCTCAACCATTTCGCCAAGGATCTCAAAATTCCTCAAGCGATCGATGACGCGATTCGCACCGTGTTCAGCGGACGCGCAATTCGCGTCGACGTCGGAGAGGTCAACGGCCGCGTTTTCCTGAACAACTCGAGTTTGGGACTGTACCCGAAACTTGTCCATCTGCGAGAGAAACAGCAGCAGAGCGGCAGTTCGAAATGGGTCGCGTTCGCACATTCCCTGGTGGCCGTGATGCGGCGCTATTCGCGGGTGCGAATCAGCCTGTCCTCGGACCGGGAGGGCAGCGAGCCCTGCGACACGCCGTTCCTGTTCGTCGGCAACAACCGCTACGAGATCACGGGTCTCGAGATGGGCTCTCGTACCGCGCTCGATGCGGGCACATTGTGGATCTACATGGCCCCGCGGGCCAGCGCCGCGGATCTGCTGGCGATCGGCTGCCGGGCCCTGGTCAACCGCCTGAGGAGCACGGACATCGAGGTGTTCGACGCCAAGGACCTGACGGTCGACACCCGCCACAAGCACATCGAGGTCAGCGCGGACGGAGAAGTCCTGCAGCTCGAAGCGCCGCTCCGTTATCGGATCCGCCCCAAGGCACTGGGCGTTCTTGTGCCGGCACCCGGCGAGGATGCGGACGGTTCCGCGGCACACCAGGAACTCCGGGCGAACCAGGGAGGCATTGCGTGAGCCCGACACCGGTTGCTCGCCCAGGGGCAGGCCTAGGGAGGTCCTGAGCCGTGCGCACGATCGCCCACCTGTCGGATCTCCATTTCGGCCACCTCGATCCTGCAATCCTGCCGGTGGTGCGCCAGACGCTTCTCGAGATCGGCCCCGATCTCCTGGTTGTGTCGGGGGATCTGACCCAGCGGGCCCGCCGCGAGGAATTCGAGGCCGCTCGAAAGTTTCTCGACAGCTTGCCGTTCCGGCGATTGGTCGTTCCCGGCAATCACGACGTGCCGCTTTACGACGTCGTGGCGCGGTGGCTGCGCCCGCTCAAGCGTTACAAGGCCATCATCAGCGAGGATCTCGAACCCGTCTTCGCCGACCAGGAGATCGCGGTCGTCAGCATCAACACGGCCCGCGCCCTCACGTTCAAGAACGGCCGCATCAACCATCGGCAGGTCGTCCAATGCCGCGAGCGTTTCGCGGCGGTTGCGGACACCGGCGCCATGACGCGCATCGTGGTGGCGCACCACCCGTTCATCCTGCCGGACGGCGCCAATCCGAACGACCTCATCGGCCGGGCCAGAATGGGGCTGCAAGCCTTCACGGAAGCTGGGGTCGATCTCATCCTTTCCGGCCATCTGCACGTCAGCCGAACCCTCCAGAGCGCTCCCGCGGAGGGTCAGGCCGGCCGTCCCGTGCTGCTGGTTCAGGCCGGCACCGCGACATCGACACGGCGCCGGGACGAAGCGAACGCGTTCAATATCTTGCGCGTGAACCATCCTGAAGTCGCGATCGAGCGCTGGACCTCCGACGCCACCGGATCGCGTTTCGGTTGCGCGGTCGTCGAGCGCTATCGACGTCAGGCGAACACCTGGGCCCAGGTCTAGCATTCAACGCGAGGAAACACGCATGATGCAGCAGGGCAGGACGCGACCGACCGGCTTATGGCTCGGCACCGGACTGGTCTCACTCGCGATTCTGGTCTGGCTCATTGCCGAGGTCACACTGGGTGACACGCGCGGCTTCGACTTCTGGGTCCGGGACGGGATCCACAGTGTCGCGTCCCCGGCGCTGACGACCCTCGCCCAAGCCGTCACCCTGCTGGGATCGATCCTGTTCCTGTCGATCGCCTTCGCGGTCTCGCTCGTCGCGTTCCTGCTGGCACGCCTGTGGCAGGAGGCCGTCCGGCTCGCCTATGTGATGGCGGGTGCGGTGGGACTCGAGAATGCGTTAAAATTCTCGATCCGGCGGGTCCGCCCCGACGCCTTCTTCGGCGTCGATCCGACCACCTACAGCTTTCCGAGCGGCCACTCGCTGCTCTCGTTCTGCTTCTATCTCACGCTTGTGGCTCTCGCGGCCCGGCATCTACCGACCTTCGGCCGTCGTGCCCTGTGGTGCATCGCAGCGCTGCTGATCCTGGCGATCGGCCTCTCGCGCATCTACCTCGGAGTGCATTATCCTACCGACGTGATCGGCGGATTCCTTACGGCGATCTTCTGGACCAGTGTCGTGCTGCTGATTATTGCGCGGCGTGGCACGCCACCGCACGGCCCTGCGTCGGCGTGAACCC
>CAWKNU010000008.1:0-300313 GCA_963851175.1 uncultured Alphaproteobacteria bacterium
CGCTCAATCAGCCGATCCGACCTCAAGACCTGCACGGTGCGGTTGACGTGGACGACCGACATGCCGGTCGCCTCGGACAGCCGCTGCTGAGTGAACGGGAACTTGCACGCGTGATCTTCGACCAGCCCCACAGCCTTCATGCGCAGGAACGTTTCGCAAAGCACATGAGCGATCCGCCCCTTAGCCTCACGCTGCCCGATGTTGACGACCCACTCCCGGAAAATGGCCGCATCGATCAGCGTCGTGCGCCAGAAAGCTTCTACAACTTGCGGGAACGTGCGGCAGAGTTCGCGTACGGCTTCGTGCCGGATGAACGCCACCCGGCACTGTGTCACCGCGCTGAGATTGGTGTCCAGGGTGCGCAGGTGAAGGCTTTGCAAATCGGGGATGTCGCCTGCGATCTGGAATGCCATGATCTGCCGCCGCCCATGCCCAGTGAGCTTGTTGAAGTCTGCGAAGCCCTCGAGCATCAGACAGCAGCGGGAGGGCCGGTCTCCGGCGCGAACAATGTCCTGATCCGCCCTGATCTCGACAATCTGCATCGGAAGCGCAAGCAACGCTGCCCGCTCCTCATGGCCGAGAGGCGCGATACTCGCCAGTTTACGGGCGAGCACTTCGGATGATCCGTTCAGCGAGGCTTGGGGCATGGCGGGCTCCCGTTTGGCAGGGCGGGAGCGCACTACTCTCTCAGGCGTCGGCAGCCTGTTGGGTGCCAGCGATAAGAGAGCGTAGGTCAGTCGCTAACCTCGGTCCCCAACAAACGTCAGTAGGTTGCGTTAACATTGGAGGGGCGCAGATTCCGGTCAGGCGGGATTGCGGCCAGCCGCATCAGGGGCAATCGTAGGAAAGGCGCACGAGCAGATCGTTTATCAGCATCTCGGAGCCGTATTTTGCAGCGAGCCGCGCCAGCCGGGCATCGGATTTCCACCCAATCCGGCCACTTCACATCAACGCCTTGCGGGAGAAGTAGCAACGTTGCCGACCCGTCGGACGCACCGGAGATAATAAAAGGCTATCTACAATCGATTGACTGCAACCATAAGATGTAATAGGGTAAGGTTGGTTGCAGGCACTTCGGCTTGCACACCTGAGCGGTCGAGCGTGATCGATGGGCACCCAAGCACAATCTAATCGCCGTCCGCCGCGGCGACTGCCGATCACCTTCGAACGATCAACAAAGGCCCCATCCGGGGCCTTCTGCATTTTCAGGAGCGAGTGATGAACGACATGAGCATGAAAGCGGTCCAGGCCGCCCCGGACGCCCGAGCCATCGTGGTGTTCGGGCGAGACAACTCCAGCAAGCCCCACGCATCCTGTTTCGATGCTGCCCTGGCAGAGCAGGCCGAGAGGGCGGCGGGCCTGATGGGCATGCACGTGCTGCGGCTCGAGAGCGCCGAGGCTCGAGAACTGGCGGGGAAGCTCCCGGAAGGCCGCATATTCGCGAGCGGTCGGGCGTTCGTGCCCTTCGTCAAGGCGGGCCTGTACGCCTCGCTGGCGGCTACTGCCGATGTTGACCCTACCCAAGGGCCTCGCGACCCGGATCCAGCCCCAGCGGCCTCGGCAGGGCCGAATGAAGCCGGAGCAAGCGACCGCGGCGAACCGGTCGAAGGCCAGCCCGAATCGGACCCGGATTCCCTGGCAGTGGGCAGTGTCGTCCTTGCCCTGGAAGGGCCGATGGAGGGCTGGTGGGAGGCGGTCGTCATCCGTACGAGCGGTGACATGATCACGCTCAAGTGGCGCGACTTCCCCGACTGGGCGCAAATCGTGCGTCGCCGGGACCATCTCGCCTATCTGCCTCCTGGAGTGGAAGTGGGCTGATGCCCTTAGCATCGCGGGCGGCTCCAATGCCGTCCCACACCGATCCCGACGCCAGCCGCATTCGCGCCCTCAACGATGCGTTTCGCCAACACGGGATCGGTGGCCGTATAATGCTCACCAGCGGGGTTTCGGCCCTTGGCCCGATAAAGGTGGCCCTCATCACCGAAGCCGTGTCACGCTTCGCTGCATTCACGCCCGACAACGATCCCTACGGCGAGCACGACTTTGGATCTCTGCAGGTCACGGGCGAGGCGATCATGTTCAAGATAGACTATTTCGACCTCGCTTTGCGGACACATTCGCCGGACCCGACCGACCGTGCCGTGACTTGTCGGGTGCTGACCATCATGCTCGCGGACGAGTATTGACGTGCCCGATCTCGTAAGTCGCCTCTCGAAAGGAAACGAAACACCTCCCTGGTTCCCGCATAGATTGTTAACTTCCGCGTGAGAAAATCCCGAAATGGGCGGGTACTATCGTTTTTCCTTCGAGGATCAAAAGCCACGCAAGCCTCCGCCACCGCGCTGGCCTCTTGAACTCGCGTCCATTGCCCTGATTGCCGTCGTCGGCGCTGTCCTGCACGGGCTTGGCTTTATCTAGTGGTCGCGACCTACTGCTGTTTAATTGGTCAAGACCAGCCCCTTGCTCACTGAGGAGTCCACTTTGGAGCACCCGACTGTGTACACAGCGTCGTTGTAGTCCTTGTCATCAGTTTGTCCGCCCATGTCGTTCCAGTTGAAGTAGAGGGTTTGCCCGGAAGCATCGACGCAGTTCACGGCTGAGTTCGCGGGCAATGAACTGGAACACCCACCTGAGGATGGAGAGGCAGTGGTGGTGAGAACCTGGAGGCTGCAGTTCGAAGTGACGGAAGGGTATGCAATCTTGCTTGGAGGCATCATGTGGGAATAGAAATAATGAACGCTGCCTTGAGCACCACTGTATCCATTTGAGCCGTAGCCGTTCGGGTAGGTGGTCGTGCAGTTTCCAGAGTGTCCCCTGCAGGTTATGCTAGGCTTTCCGCCCGTGGTGTTGGTCAACATGAACCCAATCTTTTCTGACGCCGTTACGGTGAAAGTTATGCTGCCATTGCTACTGGTACCGTCGTTACTGAAAATCTGGGTCGTCGCAGTACTCGCGGGCGCGCTGTTGTCCTGAGGCACTTTGTAGTAGGAAATTGTGTTCAGATCGGCTGCACTGGCATTGAACGCACCCAGGTTGATGGTGATGTTGTACACAGGGTTCTGAGCGGTCGAACTCGCCCCGACGGCGTTCGTGCTCCTCGTCAGAGCCATGATCGTGTTAGAGATGGGAGCCGACGCGGCAACGGTCATTTTGTACAGCGTTATCGTAGAGCCGCTGGTCGAAGTTGACGGGGTCACGGTGTAAGTGATCGGCAACCCGCTCGTCGCCTTGAAGTTGTCCATATACTTGGTCGCAAGGGCAACGGCTGTGCTGGAGGAGGCTGCGCTGACGTAGGCACTCGCCCCAGCCAGGGCGGCGGCATCGGCTGCTCCCTGCAACTCGGCTTTCTGATTGAGGCTGCGGCTAAGATCGACGCCTGCTCCAATTACCAGAAACAGGGGGAGGATTGAAAGCGCCATCCAAATCGCAAGCGAGCCAGTTTGGTTATTTGCGAACCGCCTCGCGACGCCATTCGGCACGAAGGTGGGAAGTCGCAATAGAGTGGCACCCAGCCTCGAACGGGGTAGCTGGCGACCTTTGTGCGGGCTCTGGTCCATAAGCCGAAACTCCTCCGTCACCGACGAACATGACGGTAAGCCTAAAGCTGCAACCTAGAATTAATTTGGCCAGAAAAAACGGTGCTGCCGTGTTACGGAGCTTTAACCAAATTGCGCAAGGGACGGTTAATCTTAGCTATGAGCAACCTGCGTTCCGCTTCTCGGTCGGGAGTAACTGTATCGGACAAAGGTAAAAGACGACGGGAGGACATACGATTTCGGGAGCGAATACGTGTACTGTGCCTTGGCCACAATCACGCTGTCCTTCAGATTCGGAGTGTAGTTTGTCGCAAGGCTGACAGCATTGCTAATACTTACCCCGCCGCATGTCGTATCTTCCCAGTCCACCGCGCGGCTTCCGGACGCCGAGTAGGTAACGCTGGTCACCGTCACGTTGAGTGACCCGGTGAACGGAGCCAATGTCAAACTGCCCCCGGTACAGAAATCAGAGATCTTGGAAGAGCTGACTGTTGTTTGCTGAGCCACAAGGTCGCTAATACTCTGGGCCGCATTCCACACTTTCATACTCGCGCGGACAAGCCGGGTGGCTTCGAAGCTTCCGAAGAGGACCACTGCCATAACCGGCAGCAATAGCGAGAACTCAACAGCGATGACCCCATCGCAATTTCTGTTGAAGGACCTAATCCGCATTCAGTAGGGTTCCTTCTGGAAGGCGACGGACGAATAGGTCATAACGTTTCCGTTTTTTCCCAAAAAGGACGACACGATAGGGATGTAGATGGGCCGTGTGTAGCTGACCTGCACGAGGACGTCTTGACCAGAAACGCCTGGGCTGAATTGTGTGTTGATCATGGTGTTTGTTGAATCTGTTGTTATTGCTCCAGAAAGAGATGAGAATGTTGCGCCAGATACCACGTTGTAACGAATGTTCGTGCAATTCATAATGAAAGAAAGATCGCTGCACAACTTCGTAGAAAATGCGGATGCTCCGGTGCTCGTGATAGCGCCAGTCTTGATCAGGCGCGAAGCATTTCTAACAGCGTTGTCTAATGCTGTTTGCATAAACAAGGTTATGCCGAGTTCGAGCCAAAACGACAGAAACAAAATGAACATACCGCCCAGGAGTCCAAACTCGACAGCCGCGACGCCACATATGCACTGCCGGAAGCGGCGGGACAGAGATATGCCACTGCGCTGAATCGAGAATGGCTCTGTTTGCAAGACCTTTGGTCCAGAAATACGTTGCGCCGGAAGTCTGTTACCTAGGGCAACTTCGGTAAGGGTTCCTTAACGCGAGGTGCAATACTCCAACTCATTTACAATCCAGCATTATGGATGCTCTCGCCTGCTCTCAAGAGGTTTAATGTCGGTGTAACTGGCTTTCGGAGGTTCAGGCGATAGGGTCTCGGAAGCCAATACGGCTCCCGATCAGTGCCTTGCCGAGGGGGACCATGAAGAGCCCATCTCGGCGGAACCACGCTTCGCAGACGCCACTAAAGAGCTCCTCACTAGCTCGCCTCATGCCGCTCCCCGCCGCCTGCAGCCAGCCGATCACGACCCAGGTCGAATTCGCGCCCTGAATGACGCCCTTCGGTAATGGCATTGGGGGCCGAACATTGCTCATCGGCGGGGTTTCGGCCCTCGGGCGCGATCAAGGGATCGGACGAGCATGCTTCACGGACTTTTAAGCAAGATCGCTGATAAATCAGTCTTATGTTCATCGTCCCATGAGGACCAAACGCAAATGCGTACATCCACTCTATTGATCGGGGTTGCTGAGGTAGCTCTCAGCATTGTCATTCTGAGTGGACTGCATTTAGTCTCATCCGTGCAAGGGAAGGGCGTCGAAGCGAATCTCGAGAGCTCGCTTCAGCAGGGCGAGGTTGGTCGTATATCGCCATCCCACCCCGTAGACGGTGCGAACCACCTCGAGCTGAGGCATTCATTCGACTCGTCGCAATAAGGCCTTACCTGGACTGCCCGCCTTTTGTCGGGCTATGCCGTCGATCTCGTGCAAAGCTCACAGAGCAATTCTACTACGCTCAGTTTAGAGCTGTAGAGATATTGGTAAACTTAGTGTTGAGCTTTGTTCCGATGGCCGTCACTACCGTGATAATGACTACGCTGATGAGACCCGCAATCAAGCCATACTCGATTGCGGTTGCCCCAGATTCGTCTTTGAAAAAACGCTTGATCATGACATTCGTCCCTGATTTGCTCCGCCGCATCCGCGCCGGGTTGCAGAGACATAAGTATGGCAGCTAGTGTGTAAAACAGTTAGGTAGAAGCCCCTCTCGGCAGAACCACGCTTTGCAGTTAACTTTTGCTTATGGCGTGATCGGGAACGATGCTTCGAAGCTGGCGTCCATCCAGCCCCCTAGCAGACCCAATTGGCTAGCCCCAGCCAGTTCAATCACTTCAAACAAGCATTGTGGAAAATGGTGACGTTACGGGATCGCTGAGGAGGTCGCTGCGCAGCGAAGCCGAAAAAATTGGGGAGAATGAGTGGATGTTTGTTGACCGGCTCACCCGGCTGGTTGACGACTGTCGCGCAAACCGTGCAACTTCATTCCTATGAGGATGCCCTGGAAAGCTCGGCTGAGCAGTTCGTTGTAGAGGTGCGATGATTTCCGCAGCCATCGTCGATGAAATTCGACACGTCCTTCTGGAGCAAAATGGCACCATTCGTCGCGTCGAGATGGGCGACCTATTGTCAGATTTGAACATGGACTCGTTGTTCCTCGCCGTCCTTGTCACAAGGTTAGAGGATCGGCTGGGGATAGATCCGTTTTCGAGCTTGGACGAATTCGAGTTTCCGCTGACCGTGGGCGAGTTTGCTGACCTATATGAGCACGCAGCCGTCAACGAGAGCCGCCGATTGGCGGGCTAAGAACCGGCAATTTGATTGCCTATCTGAGCCGCCGCGCTCCGGTTGTCCACGACGAGCTTGGTGAGAACAGCGCCTCATTCGGGCAATCAAAACAGGTGCGGCCCGAAGGTATCCTGCTTTCAGTTGAGACCCGTTGAGACTCCGGATAGGTTGGCGGTCAGCTTTGATCCTACGTATGTCAGCGCGCCTACAATCACCACGGACATGAGACCAGCAAGAAGGGCGTATTCCACCGCGTTGCTTCCAGATTCACTTGCAGCAAATCGCCGAGCGAGGTTGATTAAAAACAGCATGGCGGGAATCGCCGGTAGAAGGTCAGGAGCTGAACCATCCACAGCTCCTGAAACGTTGCGCAAAGTCTTACTGCCCTGACATGCAGCTAGTCAGCACTATGGCTAGTTGAGAGCGGTCGAGATGTTGGTGAACTTTGTATTTAGTTTGGTGCCAACCGCGGTGATGACCGTGATAATGACGACACTGATGAGACCGGCAATCAAACCGTATTCGATAGCGGTTGCGCCGGACTCATCCTTAAGAAATCGGTTTAACAATAGAACCTCCTCCAATTGCGCCACGGTAAAATTATGCTTCGTTTGAGATGCTAACCAGGATCACCTTCCAAAGCATTAAGCGGCGCGAAGGCGAACGCGCGCCCCGGTCGGCACCGTTTCCCTGGCCTCGTCTGGATCCAGCAACCAAAGCAAAACCTCACGCCGGAGACGGTCAGGGTCAGACCAAACTGCCTGCTCACAGTCCTATAGAAAAGCTACACGACAAGTTTACGCATCGGCGTCATGGTGAAAGCCGACCGGCCACCGGACCAAACCGAAGACGGGGAGCCTCGATGGCGGTTCGACGCCTCGTCCTTAATTCCGTCCTAAGTGGCAAAATCGAATAGAAAGGCAGGCCGATGGGCACGACGCTGGACGTTAAACGAACGGAAACACGAATAGCCGCGCGGTTTGTGCCGAGGAATGCTACCACCTGTTGATTTTTGCTGAGAGTTGACCCGGCGTTTTCGTTGAGAAGTGACCCAGGTTCAGGGGTTCATGTTTCCCGTCGGACAGGTCTGGTCAAGTCACGTGGAAGCTCCTTCTTTGGTTTTCCGGCTGCGGAACTCGCTCTGAACCGGAAGCTGTCGTTTCCGGTCTCCAGGATATGACAATGGTGGGTGAGGCGATCCAGCAGGGCTGTGGTCATTTTGGCGTCACCGAAGACCCCGGCCCATTCGCTGAAGCTGAGGTTGGTTGTGATGACGATGCTGGTGCGCTCGTAAAGCTTGCTGAGCAGGTGGAATAGCAAGGCGCCACCTGACGAGCTGAAGGGGAGATAGCCCAGTTCGTCGAGGATGATGAGGTCCAACCGCAGCAGTCGCTCGGCCAACTGGCCCGCCTTGTTCAGGGCTTTCTCCTGCTCCAGCGCATTGACCAGATCGACCGTGGCGAAGAAGCGAACCTTCTTGCGATGATGCTCGACCGCCTGCACGCCCAATGCGGTCGCGATGTGGGTTTTGCCGGTACCCGGGCCGCCGATCAGAACGACGTTGTGCGCCCCGTCGATGAAGTCGCCTTGGTGCAGGGTCCGGACCATGGCTTCATTCACCTCGCTGGCGGCGAAGTCGAACCCAGCGAGGTCCTTGTAGGCCGGAAAGCGAGCAGCCTTAATTTGGTAGGCGATGGATCGGACTTCCCGCTCAGCCATCTCGGCCTTGAGGAGCTGGGACAGGAGGGGGACGGCCGCCTCGAAGGCGGGCGCTCCTTGTTCCATCAGGTCGCCGACAGCCTGCGCCATGCCGTACATCTTGACCCCGCGCAGCATGACCACGATGGCAGCGCTGGCCGGATCATGACGCATGATGCACCGCCTTCCTTCGCAGCGCGTCGTAGCGCTCGACATCGGCCTTCGGCTCCTGGCCCAGGACGAGCGCCTGGGGGGCGTCAATGGTTGCAGCCGTTGTCGGCCTGCCGTCGAGCAACCGGTGCAGGATGTTGAGGATGTGGATCTTGGTGGGAACGCCGCTTTCGAGTGCCAGTTCGACCGCGCAGAGCACGGCCTGCTCGTCGTGGTGCAGCACGAGCGCCAGAATATCCACCATCTCCCGATCGCCACCGATGCGCTTGAGAAGGTGTCCCTGCAATTGCCGGAACGCGTTCGGCATCTCGGCGAAGGGCGCTCCGTTGCGCAGGGCGCCCGGCTTGCGCTGAAGGACGGCCAGGTAGTGGCGCCAGTCGTAAACGGTGCGCCCAGGCAGGTGGTGGGACCGGGCGATGATCCGGGGATGCTCGCACAGAATCCGGCCTTCCGCCGCAACGACGATCCGCTCCGGGTAGATCCGGAGGCTCACGGGGCGGTTGGCGAGCGAGGCCGGGACCGAATAACGATTGCGCTCGAAGTGCACGAGGCAGGTCGGAGAGACCCGCTTAGTGTGCTCGACGAAGCCGTCGAAGGGACGCCCCAGCGGCATCAGGCTGGCGACTTCCTCTGCCCACACCTCGGCGAGAGTGCCGGGCAGTTCCCCATGCGGGATTTGCCCCCAGGCCTCAATGCAGCGCGCCTCGAGCCAAGCGTTCAGCCCATCAAGATCGGCGAAGTCGGGCAGCGGCTGCCAAAGCCGGCGCCGGGAATCCTGGACATTCTTCTCGACCTGCCCCTTCTCCCAACCTGACGCTGGATTGCAGAACGCCGTGTCAAAGAGATAGTGGCTCGCCATGGCGGCGAAGCGGGCATTCACCTGCCGCACTTTGCCGAACCCGACCCGGTCCACAGCTGTCTTCATGTTGTCGTAGATGCCACGCCCGGGGATGCCGCCGAGCACGCGGAAGGCGTGGTAGTGGGCGTCGAACAGCATCTCGTGGGTTTGCAGCAGGTACGCCCGCACGACGAAAGCCCGACTATGCGACAGCTTGGTATGGGCGACCTGCAGTTTGACGCGCTCGCCGCCCAGAACCGCCCAGTCCTCGCTCCAGTCGAACTGGAACGCCTCGCCAGGCGCGAAGACCAGCGGCACGAACGTACCGCGCCCGGACGTCTGCTGCTCCGTTTGACGGTTCGCCTTCCAGCTTCGGATGAACGCCGCGACCCGGCCGTAGGAGCCGCCATAGCCCAGGGAGACCAGATCGGCATGCATCCGCCGCGCCGTGCGCCGCTGCTTGCGCGGCCTGTTTGCCTCCGTCTTCAACCAACCGGACAGCTTTCCAGCAAACGGATCCAGCTTGCTCGGCCGCTCCGGAACCCGATAGGTGGGCTCCGTCACATCGGAGCGGAGGTACTTGCGGATTGTGTTGCGCGACAATCCCGTGCGTCGCGATATCTCCCGGATCGGCATCCCCTCTCGAGATGCCCAGCGCCGGATAACGCTCAATAACGCCATGTCGATCACTCCTCGGCCCCCCGACCCAATCAGCCAGGGGAGGGTTCAGACACGGGTCACTTCTCGGTGGAAACTTCCGGCTCCTCCGGGTCAACTCTCAACGGAAATCAACACGCCCGTCCTGTTCGGGCATTACTGGATGCGAGGCCGGCCACGTATTCTCAACCCCAAGGCGTCTTGCTTGGACTTCAGTGTGGCAAACGCGGGGTTCCTTACAGCCTATCGTTGGTCAGGAGAGCCGAATCTCACGTCTGAGAATCTCGTCTGGGTTCCCGCCTAACATCGCTAAACCACGACTGGAACTGAAGAGGGTCCAGATGGTCAGCAAAGCGTAAAATGTCAGGAAAATTAGGGTCAGGGCTGAAGCGACCCCGACCCACGGCGACCTTCAATCGAAGGCAACACTCGGCTCTTTTTATACCGCTGCCTTGGCCCTCCGGCGGCGAGTCGCCTTCCCGGGCGTAGACGCTGTTTCCGGCTCGGGCATTACAGTTGATGGAGCCTCGGCAGCAGCTTTCGGCTTCCGGCCCAGACCCAGGCTGCGAGCCAAGGTTGAACGTTGATTAGCATAAGCCGGGGCCACCATGGGGTAGTCTTTGCCCAAGCCCCACTTCGCCCGATACTCCTGCGGCGTCATGCCGTGGGCACTCGACAGGTGCCGCTTCAGCGACTTGAATCGTTGCCCGTCCTCGAGGCAGATAAGGGCTTCGTCTGTTATCGACTTCTTGATCGAAACTGCCGGTTTAGGTGGTTCCGCCACGGGCTGGGTTCTGTCGTGCTCATTCAGACCTCCGAGGGCTTTGTGCACCGACTCAATAAGGCCGGGGAGATCGCCGAGAGGCACCGAATTGCGGGAGACATAGGCTGAAACGATTTCAGCAGCCAGCTGAACAAGAGAGGTATCCTGATTGGGATCAGACATTTTGGTTTGGGCTCCTTGATCGGAATAAACTCGAACTGCAGAACCAAAATGAGCCTAAGTTGCGCGTCAATCAAGGGCGTAAGCATCAAATCCGAAACATCGCCGACGTATGGAGATGACCTGTCATGCAATGGTCTTCGTCGGAACAATCGAGGTCGTTTGTCAATGAACTTATCCCGCATCTTCGCCCTGTTCACGATTGTTTTGATCCCCAATGCAGCGAAGGCGCAGATCGCGCTCGGTTGGCCGGTCGCCTGCAAGGTCGGGGAGACCTGCGAAATCCAGCACTATGTCGATCACGGCAATGCCGGTGCTGCCCAGGATTACCGATGCGGGACGGTGACCTATCACGGCCACAACGGCACCGATATCCGCGTGCTCACAATGGCCGATGAGAAGGCGGGTGTTGATGTGCTCGCCGCCGCGCCGGGGCGGGTGCTACGGGCTCGGGACAACATGCCGGACATGTCAGTGAGCGTGACGGGGCGCAACGCGGTCCATGACCGCGAATGCGGTAACGGGCTGGTGATCGCCCACGCGGATGGGTTTGAAACGCAATACTGCCACATGGCCCAAGGCAGTCTCGTGGTGAAGCCGGGCGACACGGTCGCCGACGGTCAGAAGCTCGGTCATGTCGGTTTGTCAGGCGATACCGAGTTCCCGCATCTGCACATCACGGTTCGGCACGATGGCAAGATGATCGACCCTTTCGCTTATGGCGAGCCTGAGGGCGCTTGCAGCGGCGGCGTTTCGCTTTGGCAGCCCTCGCTGCAAGCCGCACTCCAATACAAGGCGGGCACGGTTCTCAATGCGGGCTTTGCGCCGCACCAAGTGAAGATGGAGGACATCGACAACGGCGCGGGCAAGGAGGCGCTGACGTCTCAGTCACCCGCCCTGCTCGCGTTCGTTCGCGCCATTGGACTGCGCAAGGGCGACGTTCAACGGATCGTATTGAACGGCCCCCATGGTGAGATCGTCGAGCATGCCGCCCCGCCGCTCGATCAGAACAAGGATCAGGCTCTCTACGAAGTTGGGCGGAAAAGGCCAGCCCTGGGCTGGGAACCCGGCGAATACAAAGCGACTTACACGGTGACCCGTGACGGGCAGGTCGTGATCGAGAAAACCTTCACGGCCCGGCTTGGATCGTGACCGACCGGAGCGTTTCGGCTGTGACGCGCCGCTTACAGGGCCGAGCGCGCCTTGGTGAAGCCGCCGAATGCAGCCAGGATATCGTCGTAAAGAGCAGTCGCGACTTTTTCCATAGCGAACGCCCGGCGTTCAGCAGCTTCGGCCCGTGCGATGGCCGCATCAGCCCGGGTTCGTTCTGAATCGGCTGTCTGTTTCAGCTCCACAAGCTCGCCCTGGGTAGATTCGAGCTTCTCGCTTATCTCAGTGGCAAGCTGTTGCCATTCCATCCTTGCAGCTTCCGAGGCTTCGAGATCGAGCCGGGCTTGTTCAGTCGATCGCCACCAGCGCCGACTCCAGTTGCTCGCAGCGGCTCTGCATTTCTCCAAGGGCTTCAGATCCGCGCTTGAGAACCTCGAACGCAACCTCAAAGGTGCGGGGAGAAGAAGCTTCAACCTCACGTGCCTCGACCGGAGGAGTGCCGAACACCCGGGCCATAAAGGTGTTGATGTCCGGGGCTTGAGCCTGACCTTCCTCAGCCAAAATACGTTCAAATTCGAGAGCGACTGGCGGCTGCCGAGGCTTCATTTGAACCAGAGACATATCGGTTCCTGCACTGATTGGGTGTGACCGGACGTGACCACCGGCGCATTCGCCGGAGCTTCTCGATGCAAATGCCAGAGTGCAAGCGAAATCCTTTGATCGCCCTTGACGCGACAGCACGGCCCGCATGGTCAGGCACAATGAAGAGCGGGCGACGGCGCTACCGCGGCGTGAAATCCGTGGTCGGAGTAACGCGGCGGCAATAGCCCGCCATCAAGCGGGCGCAGTCTTCCACGTCCTTCAGGCTCAGCAATTCGCATGGTGTGTGCATGTAGCGAAGAGGAACCCCGAGCAGCCCCGTGGCCATGCCGTCCCGGTTCAATTGCATGACGTTGGCATCCGTCCCGGTCCCGCCCGGGTTGACGCTGACCTGAAAGGCGATCCCTTCCTCGCGCGCCGCCGATGTGATCAGGTCGAATGTGACGTGGTTGGTGTTCGGTCCTCGAGACACAGTTGGGCCTTTGCCAACCTCGATCCGCCCATAGCGGGCCTTACTCAAGCCCGGCGAGTCGGTTGCGTTGTTCACATCGACCGCCAAACCAGTCTGGGCGGCGATACCGAAACTCGCGGTTCGCGCGCCACGGATGCCAACCTCTTCCTGGACCGTGGCAACCGCATAGACCCCGACCTCAGGATTTAGCCCGCCGTCCTGCATCAGCAACCGAAGCGCCTCGGCGACGACAAACGCGCCCATTTTGTTGTCGAACCCACGGGCGGTCGCCCGATCTCCCAAGAGGGTCTGAAATTCGTATTGGAAGGTAGCCACATCGCCCAGGCTAACAACCTGTTCGGCTTGCGCACGGGTGCTGGCCCCGATGTCGATCCAGAAGTCCTTGAACTCGGGCTTGCGCTTTCGTTCCGCCTCGTCCTGCAGGTGAATTGCCGTGCGCCCGATCACGCCGGTGATGCGCTCTTTCCCGTGCACCCAAACTCTTTGGCCAACCGGGATCGCGCTGTCGTGACCGCCGATGCCTTGGAAATGCAGCAGACCTTCATCATCGACGTGGTGCACAATGAAGCCGAGTTCGTCCATGTGCCCGGACAGCATGATCCGCATGGGCGCATCCGGATTGAGCACCGCCGTGACATTGCCGTGAACGTCGGTGGTGACCCGGTCAGCAAACGGTTCGGTGTATGCGCGATAGACCCGGGCTGCGGGTTGCTCATAGCCGCTCGGCGACGGCGCGTTGACGATGCTCTTCAGGAACTCAAGCGATTCTGATCTCATGCTGGGTGTTTAACCGACGCCGTGAGTAGCGCAAACAGGCCCTTGCGGGCTCGGTGATTGCTCTCAGACGGTGAATGCCCCTGGTGCGCGCCGTTTATGATGCATTCCGCCTCACTTTCCATCGGGCAGACGATGAAGCTCATCGGCGTCTTCGCGGCTGAGCGGCTTGTGAGGTCGGTCCGGAGTTTCGTTTAACCGAAGCCTCAGCTTTGGCTTCGTGGGTTGCTCTTTTCCCCCCGCGATGACCCTGAATGCGGATTCCTTCGTGCGATTCGCTTCCATGAACCCCTCCGCGTCAGCCTTCGAGATGGGGAGGTGAGGTCGGCAGGGCAATGGGTGCCCCGGGGCGCTTCCAGGCCGACCCTCTGCAAGCACATCATGCGGAGCGCCAGCGTGGCCCCGCGTAATAGAGATCATTCAGTCGGGTTGGACGGCGTCCTTGTGACTGGCACGACGGTTCATGCTTTTGGGTTTTAAGCCACGGTTGACTGCGCTGGCGGCATCAAAGCGTAGATCCCTTTCGAGACTTTTCCTGTCGAACAAGTTCCGTCAGGAGCCTGTGAGCGAGTTCGGCGTGCGGCGTCTTGTCAATCGCGGCGGTTTTGCTGCCGTAGGTTGTGCTCACCGTCATCACGGCTCGATCAACCTTGAACGTGCCCGAATACGTTCTGCCGTCCAGCTTGATATGGATCGAGTGACCAGACATGAGGAATCCTGGGCTGGAGCTACGCTGATCTAGAATGACACGCCTTTTCAGATGCCTCTTCAAGGGACAAACGAAAGTTCGGGCGGTTACCGATCAGGCAGACGAGGGAACCCCACTCGAGGCGCTTTGCGATTGGAGTAGCCCTCCTCCCCCGTGGTCATCGACTGTCACGTCATGGTCATGGGGATTGCGCCCAGGAAATCGCGCTTACTTAGCTCAACCCCGCATTGGCGAAGGATCGCGTAGGCGGCAGTGAGGTGGAAGTAAAAATTCGGCAGTAAGAAATGGCTGAGGTAGTCATCACCTTTCATGTGGCCCTTGCGGTCAGGGCCGAGTGGGATCGTGATCTCACGATTGGCCGAAGCATCGATCTGTTCCGCGCCTAGCGTTTGTAGAAACGCGATTGTCTTCGCGATGCGCGCTTTTAGCTGCTCGACCGTGGTCTCTGTGTCCTCATACCGCGGAGGTTCAACGTCAGCGAGGCGGGCGGCCCCATTCTTTGCCATGTCGCATGCGACCTGCACCTGACGAGCCAGCGCGAACATATCCGGAGCCAAGCGCCACTGAACGAGGACCGAGGGCTCAATGTTCTTGGTGGCCGCGAAAGCCTCGGCTTTGTCGAGAACCGCGGAAAGGGCCTCCAGCCCAGTTTTCAGGGCGGGGATGGATGCCTGAGTCATTGAGATCGGCATTGCGCGGTTTCCTTAGGATGGCGGGGCTGGAGACCCCTGGCCTGCGCCAGCCCCTCCGAGATTTGCTACATTGGAACCGCCAACTCGGCCAGAGCAAAATTGGAACGCCCCGCCGACCGCAGCCTAGGGAGGCACCTGAAGCCCTGGTTGTCGTGCTCGCTCGACCTAACCGTCTGCCCAGCCGATGATCCGCTGCAGCTCTGATGCCCACGCGTCAAGTGCGCGCCGCTTCTCTGGCAGGGGGTCATACCGGTCATAATGACGGCCTAGCACGCTGCTTTGAACATGGTTCAGAACGTGCTTCACGTCGTCGGACGAGGTGCCGAGTGCCCGCATCCGCGTTGCTGCGGTCCTGCGCAAGTCGTGCGGCGTGGGTGGTTCGTTCTGCCAAGTGGCCGCGCCGTTGATATTCTGAAGCGGGTGCGCCGTGTCGCGGGAGGGGTCGAGGCGCTTTGCTATACGGGCCATCGCTACCGCCAAGGCGTGGGCAGAGATGCCTCCTTCTCCACGTGGTGACGGGAAAACGTAATCTCCGCCGCTTCCGTCGCCGTCCCGCCGTTCCTCCTGCAGGGCTTGAAGCTCCGCGAGAATCGATACCGCGAGCGGCGATAAGGGAACACCGTGCTCGCGCCCGTTTTTCGCTCGCATAGCGGGCAGCAGCCACTTGGCCTTGTGCGGGTCGCCTATGTCGCTTAGCTCGCTCCAACGCATCCCGGTCACCTCACCCGGGCGCTGGCCGGTTGTGAGCACAAGACGCATCGCCAATCCCACCATGGGCGAAACCGGCGGCATCGCAAATGCCCCCCAACCGAACTGTATCTCCTCGTCAGAAAGCACCCGATCCCGCGGCTTGAGATCCGCAATGCGCCCGATGCCCGCTGCCGGGTTGACGTCCAGGAGGTCTTTCGAGATCGCAAAGGCGAAGATCTTGGAAACGGTGGCCTTCAGGCGCACGGCCAGGGCGTGGCGACCGGAGGCGTAAATGGCTTCGATGACCTCGACCACATCTCGCCGCCGAATGTCCGCGTAACGTTTGCGCCCCCAATTTGGGCGAAGATGGAGCCTTAGGCTCCGCTCATCCTCACCGGCGGACTTCTTGAACCGATAAGCGTGTTCGACGAGGTATCTATCAGCGAGGTGGTCAAAGGACAGCTTCTCTGCATTGCCGCGCTCGTCGCGCTTTTCGGCTGCGGGGCTTGCCCCGCCCGCCACCTTACGCCTTTCCTCGTCGGCACGTGCCCGAGCGCCCGCCAAGCTAAGGTCGGGATAGCGACCCATGGTGAGGCGCTGAGGACGGCCACCACGGTCCCGATACCGGAATGCCCAGGTTTTCTCACCCGCCGCCGTGACCCGCAGGGTCAAGCCGCGACAACGAGAGTCGGTGATTTCGGTCCGTCCAGAATGAGGAGGTCTGAGGCTTCGGACGAGGAAATCGGTAAGTGGTTCGAGGGGCATTTTCCTAGTCCAGGTTGCGCGCCCGGGGACACACTGGGGACGCGAAAAGTGCTGGATAGCCTGGGACGCCGGTGGCCGTCAATGGACTGAAATTGTCGCGCTACCAGATACTTGGCCGCGTCTATCGGATCGCATCGGACCTTGGTGGACTATAAGTTACCTCATTCGTAATGAGGGGGTCGGGGGTTCGAATCCCTCTTGCGGCACCATCTATCCCCTGAATTCTCTTAAGTTCTCACCGCTGCGGGTAACGGCTTGCCCGGCAGTCGTCGGGCCGGGGTAACTCTCAAGGTAACACGCGACGGGGTTGCTCATTCGGGCCTCCGAAAGGTGTCGGCGCACGATGGCGCGACGGTTTGGACCTATGTTGTGACTGTCATTGCCCCCGGCGAATTGACGGATCACCGGGTTGAACAGGTTCAAAGGAAGAGCGAGCCAGCTTGTCGGCATCCACTAGAACCGTTTCATCAGATTGTCATCGAATTACAGTAGCTCCTGCCGCAGGTGAATGACGCCTCGTGAGGAGAACATCTATGATCCGTTTAATTGTTGCCACTCTCGCCTTGTCTCTTGCAACCTCGGCCTATGCTCGAAATGGTGGCGACTTTCAGAAAAAGCAGAGTCCCTGCATGTCCTCTTCTGCTGCTAAAGGATACGACTGCCCGAATCTAAACCAGTCTGCGGCGGAGCACTCGAGGCGGGATGACGCTACACTTAGCCGTTACAAGGCTACCACCAATTGAGCGCTGTTCTAAACAGACAGGTCTCTCTGAACTACACTCAAGTCCAGCGAATTTTTGCCGGCATGAATGTTTGGATTCGGCAGCGAGGGTGAAGATCGGCCCAGCCTGGGCGGACATTCGGAACGTTACCAAAACGTCATGTTTGGACCACTAGGCCCAATGGTTGCCCGTCCGAAGCGCTTCGGACGGGCGCAATTGCGCGTGAAAAGGGCAGCGCTGTGTTCACGTTCATGCGCGCGGGCACGAAGGCGCCCGCGGTGGACGGCCTCGGCCAACTCGGCGCACAGGCGCTCCAGTCTGAAACAACCGGGTCCTCGAAGGGCATGTAGGTCCCGGTTTTGGCGTGCTTCGGTTTGCCGAAACGGGCGCGGGCTTCCGAGGGGTCGAGGATCTCCGGGGATGGGAGACCGGCGGCGACTGGCGGCCGGAGTTCGGCGACAATGGCGAGCTGACAGGCTATCGACTGTTTCGTAATGAGGGGGTCGGGGGTTCGAATCCCTCTTGCGGCACCAGATACCCTGCTGTCCGGCCCGGACTCATGGGTAACACTTCGTACCTAAGACATGGGTAACAACCTCGGGCCGAACGGGTCATCGAGAGGTTGCAGGGTTCCCGGCTCCGCTTAACGACGCCAACATCGTAGTATCTGCGGGCCCTGCCGTTGGCCCGGACTCGCCCGCTCGGTGACCGGGCCGTAAGGGGTCGCGGCCAGATGCTCACGGCGTTGGGGCTCGAGCCATTTCCGCCAGCGCCAATTCTTTGCTCGTCCGGCCCGGACCCATGAGGACCTTCCCGGCACGGCCGGGTCAAGCGCACTGGCGGAACGGGTGGCCCCGTCGGTCTATCGACGACCATCCCGCTCGGATGCCGCAACCAGGTCGCTATGCGGCCAGCTCCTGCGAGGAGTATCGGCTTAAGCGGAACCGCGAAGCGAACCGTCGACCGCTGAAATTGCTCGGGTTTCCGAGTCGGAGCGGTTCTCGCAACAGCGGGAGAGCTGTCAGCGCGCGAACCCTCGGGGCACGGCACCCGAAAACCCGGCGGCATCGCGGATAAGGGCGCGCTTCAGGCCCGGGGCGCGGTCGACGAGCCCGAGGCCGAGGTCGCGCACCAGCCGCGCCGGCAGGCTGTCGTTCGAGAAAAGCCGGTTCAGGCCGTCGGTCGCCCCGGCCATGACGACGCCGTCGAAACGCCGCGCCCGCTCGTAGCTTTCGAGCGTGTCGGGGTCGCCCGGGTCGAGGCCGAGCGACAACTGCTCCTCCACAAGCTCGGCCAGCACGGCCGCGTCGCGCAGCCCGAGGTTGAGCCCCTGCCCGGCCAGGGGATGGATGGTGCGGGCCGCATCGCCGAGCAGCGCAAAACGGTCCTTCACGAGCGCGCGCGGCAGCATCAGCCGCAGCGGATGGGCGCTCGGCTTGTCCTCCAGCGAGAGCGCACCGAATTCGTACCCGATCCGGTCCTCCAGTGCGGCCAGGAACGCGACACCGGGCAGTGCCACGAGCCGAGCCGCCTCGGCGGCCTCTTCGGTCCACACCAGGGAGAATCGCCGCTCGGTGCCGTCTTCGGCCTTCAGCGGCAGGATCGCCAGCGGCCCCGCGGGAAGAAAATGCTGGATGGCCCGCCCGCCGTGCGGGATCTCGTGCGCGATCGTGGCCACGATGCCGGCCTGCCGGTAGTCCCACCCGACCGACCGGATGCCGGCCAGGTCGCGCAGCCGGGAGCGCCCGCCGTCGGCTGCCACCAGCAGCCTTGCGCGCAATTCGTCGCCTGTCGTTTGCACCGCCAAAGTACCGGTGGCTGGGCCGAAGCCGGTGATCTTCGTGCCAAGCAGACGGACCCCCGCCGCCTCGGATCGGGTCAGAAGCGTTCCCCACAGATCCTCGGCAAACACCATGTGGGCGAAGGGCTCGCCGGGCTCGGCCTCACCCGCAAAATCGAGGTAGACAGGGCGCGGCGCATCGGCCTGTCCGGAATCGGTGATCAGCATTTCGTTGATGGGTTGGGCGCGATCCGCAACGGCCCCCCAAACCCCGAGTCGTTCGAGGAAGCGCCGCGACCCTGCCGCCACGGCAACGGCCCGCATGGATTTGCGCCCGGCTCCCGGTTGCTGCACCAGGCGGGGGTCGCACACCGCGATCGCCGCCCCGGGCCACGCCCGCCGCACCGCGAGGGCAAGCGCAAGGCCAGCTATCCCCCCGCCCGCGACCACGATATCGTTGATTCTCGGCCCTGGATGCTGGTTCTCGGTCATGGCCGAGTTTTCGGGACTGTCGCGTCCCGGGTCAAGCCAGGCGTTGCTGCGCTGGCCCTGGAGGGACGTTGCACGTCGGTTATCAGTGCATCAGGCACATCCTGCTCCCGAGGTGTCAGCCACGGCTGCGATCTGTCCAGGCTTCGTTGCTTCACCCTGGGCGAAGAGCCATCTTTGACCTCAAACCATCTGCGGCGTTACAATGCGCGGTAGCTACAAACCACCAAAGCCACGCGTGCCAGAGTCGAGATCATGCCGGATAATATTCGTTTCGATCACGACATTATGACGGATACCGGCCTTCACGTAATCACGTCACCGGACATCCAAGGCTTTTGCGTGGTGGGTGATACGCACGAGGCTGCCGAGACCGAGGCGCTTCAAGTCCTCGAGGCGATCCGGCGCAATGAACTTGGGCCGTTCTCCAGACAGGAGCACAAAGTCGAGGCGAGGGCCGCTTCGGCGTGATCTATTGCGTTCGGTTTGCTGAATTCGAACGCTTCCTGCGCCAACAAGGCTACCACCTATCAGCCGAAACGGAGCGAACCCTCATCTATGCACGGGGTCGCGTTTTGGCGACCGTAAGAAGGCCCAACTTCCAGGGCGACATCACACTCCAGGAGATCGATCTGGTCTGCAATGCCGTGGGCCTCTCGCCGCCGAACTTCGAAACCCATTGGTGCGATTGACCGGCCAGAGCGCAATGGGGATGTCGCTGCGGTTAGCCTGGGGAGCAACCCGATCTTAAGCAGCCCAGGGGAAGCTCGCGGCCATGTCCGTGACGAGGATCGAGACCCAAGACTCTGACCCGCCGGCCGCGGTCCTGCCGGGGTTCCCGGCGCCGGCCGCCGAGGATCTTCTGCTGGAGGCCCGCGCCTGGCTGTCCCATCTCGCGGCCGAGCGCCGCATGTCGCCCAAAACCGTCGAGGCTTATCGCCGCGACCTGCGCCAGTTCCTGTCCTTTCTGGCCGAGCACCATGGCGCGTTCGCCGACCTCGAAACCTTTTCGGCCCTGGCCCAGGCCGACATTCGCGCCTTCATGGCTCAGCGCCGCGCCGCCGGGGTCGAGAGCCGGTCGCTGCTGCGGGCCCTGGCCGGCCTGCGTTCCTTCGCGCGACATCTCGAGCGGGAAGGCAAGGGCAAGGCCGCCGTCTTCTCGTCGGTACGCACCCCGAAACTGGCCCGCCGGTTGCCCAAGCCCGTGCCGATCGACGCCGCCAAGGACCTGACCGATCCCGCGACCCGCGAGGGGGAAAGCCGCGCGCCCTGGGTGCTGGCCCGCGATGCCGCCGTGATCGCCCTTTTGTACGGCGCCGGGCTGCGCATCAGCGAGGCGCTCGGTCTTACCCGTGCGGAGGCGCCGATCGGCACCAGCGACAGTTTGACCGTCACCGGCAAGGGACAGAAGACCAGGATGGTCCCGGTCATCGCGCCGATCCGTCGGGCCGTGGAGAGCTACCTGGCGCTCTGCCCCTACGCCCTGGCCCCAACCGGCCCGCTGTTCGTCGGCACGCGCGGCGGGCCGCTCTCGCCGCGCCTGATCCAGCTCGCGGTCGAACGGATGCGCGGCGCCCTCGGCCTGCCCTCGACCGCCACGCCGCACGCCTTGCGTCACTCCTTCGCGACGCACCTGCTCAGCCGCGGCGGAGACCTGCGCACCATCCAGGAGCTGCTGGGGCACGCCTCCCTGTCGACCACCCAGGTCTATACGGCGGTCGACAGCACTCGCCTGATCGAGGCCTATCGCTCGGCGCATCCGCGGGCCCGTTGAGGCAAGGCGGCCGATTCTTCGCCGCGCAGGACGAATCACGCGAACATTGTCGAACGTTTCGGCGTTTCTCGGGCTGCACGCGCCAAATACCGGAATTCATTTCACTTAAGCGCTTTAGCGAAGGATCAGCCCATGGCCGCCAAGGAAAAGACCCTCAACGATGCCTTCTATGAAACGTTGCGGGATGTGTATTGGGCCGAGAAGCAAAGCGTGCGGGCCCTTGGCAAGTCAGCCAAGGCCGCGAAATCGGCCGAACTCAAGCAGGCGTTCGAGACCCACCGCGGGGAAAGCGCCGGCCAGGTGGAAAGGCTTGAGCAGGTCTTCGAGATGATCGGAAAGCCCGCGCGGGCCAAGACCTGCGAAGCTATGAAGGGCCTGAGCACCGAAATGGAGGAGGATCTCGAGGACTTCGGCGATACTCCGGCCGGGGACGCGGTTCTGATTGGCTGCGGCCAGGCTGTCGAACATTACGAGATCGCGCGCTATGGCATGCTGAAGACCTGGGCGCGACAGCTCGGGATGGAGGACGCGGCGCGGTTGCTCGACGAGACCCTGCAGGAGGAAAAGCGCGCCGACGAGCTTCTCACCAGGATCGCGGAGGCATCCGTCAACCCGCAAGCCGGCAAGGGCAGCGGCTCCACCGAGGAATTGGGCGAGGACTCGTCGAAGCCGAATTCCAGGAAGAAGGCCAAAGCCTGAACCTGAGGGCGTCGGGATCATGCGAACCCGGCCGGCCTTCAGGCGGGTTCATGGTTGAGCAGGCGAGTCATGAAGAGGCAAAGCAAAATCGCCGGCCCAGACCATGCTCGGCCTGCTGGTGTGACCTCGATCGAGCCCATGGAGGCTCGGCTGGTCGACGCGTTGCCGGACGAGCCCGGCTGGCAGTTCGAGCCCAAATGGGACGGATTCCGATGCTTGGCGTTCCGATCGGGCCAGGCTGTCGAACTGCACGCCAAATCGGGCAAGCCGCTCGGCCGCTATTTCCCGGAGATCGTGGCCCTGGTCCGGGCTTTGCCCGGCGAAAACTTCGTGCTCGACGGCGAACTGGCCATCCCGGTCGAAGGCTCCCTCTCGTTCGATGCGCTGCAGATGCGGCTGCATCCTGCAGAGAGCCGGGTGCGCAAGCTGTCGGCCGAGACGCCGGCGATTTTCATCCTGTTCGATCTGCTGGTTGCGCCGCGCGGCGAAATCTTGATTGGCGCGCCGTTGCGCGAGCGGCGGGCGGCGTTGGAAGGTTTCTTCCAAGGGGCCGCGATGCACGGTCCCGCCCTGCGGCTCTCGCCCTACACGCGCGAACGCAACGCAGCGCAGCGCTGGCTCGACGCAACGGGCGGTGCGCTCGATGGCGTCGTGGCCAAGCGCCTCGACGGCCCTTACGAGCCCGGCGAGCGGGCCATGCTGAAGGTCAAACGGCTGCGCAGCGCCGATTGCGTGGTGGGAGGCTTTCGCTACGGCACGAACAGCCGCGAGGTCGGCTCGCTACTGCTCGGCCTCTACGACGCGAATGGCCTGCTCGGCCATGTCGGGTTTACGTCGGGTTTTGCCGACCTCGACCGGGCGGCGCTGACCGGCCAGCTCGAGACCCTGAAAGGGGGCTCCGGCTTCACGGGCAAAGCCCCCGGCGGCCCGAGCCGCTGGTCGACGGAGCGCTCCGGAGAGTGGGAGGCACTCAAGCCCGAACTCGTGCTCGAGGTCCGCTACGATCACGTGACCGGCGACCGCTTCCGCCACGGGACGAAGTTCTTGCGCTGGCGCCCCGACAAGGCGCCGCGCCAATGCACCTTCGATCAGCTGCAGCCCGAGGCTGCCCCCTCCGTGGTGGCCGCTATGGTGCAAGGGAGCGGCTGAACCGCGCGGCCCCGGTTCACCTGCGGGAGCACCCTCCTCCGCCACCTATCCTTCCAGGGGCGAACGGGTCGCCACGACGCTGGGGCGCTTGGAGGCTTCCTCCCACCATCGGGCAAGAGCCGGCCGGCGCTGCAGCATCGCGCGCCCCTCCGGGGTCTGGTTCACATAGGCGATCACCGGGGCCAAGTGGAGGTCAGCCAGGCTGAAGCTTTCCCCGGCCATCCAGCGGCTGTCGCCCTTGACCGCGACCAGGGCATCGGCGGCCTTCTCGGCCTCCGGCAAAGCGGCCGCGATCTTTGCCTCGTCCGAGCTTTGTCCCATCTTGGGCATCGCGGCGCGTTGCACGAACAGTTCGACGACCATCGGCTTATAGGCATAGCTGTCGATGATGCCGATCGCCTGCATCATGCGAGCCCGCTCGCGCGGCGTCGCCGGCTGCAGGGTCGTTCCAGCGAAAGCCTCGTCGACGTAGCGGGTGATGGCGTCCGTTTCGTAAACCTGGAACCCATCATGATCGAGCGCCGGGATCTTGCCCCACGGCTGGCGGGCGAAATGCTCCGGCGGGATCGGCTTGAAGATATCCACCTCGGACAGAGTATATTGCACGCCTTTTTCATGCAGCGCGATGAGGACCGAACGCGTGTAGGTGCTGTAAGCCGCACCATGAACCGTGACTGTCATGATTTCCCCCCTCTTCGGCAGTCCGCCGAACAGGAGGTTAGATGCAGCAAGGACGGGTTCCGTCCAGGGGAGCGCGAACCGATCGGTTTCGGGCCAGCGGCCCGCAATGTCTGGCGCGGGCCACGGCCGGGGCGATGGTCCTATTCCCAGCCGGCCAGCGCGACGTCGGTCGTCACCGTCTCGATCTGGTATCCGTAGCGTTTACGGTACAGCGTCATCAGGGCATCATGGGTGTCGTCCGACGACGAACATAGCGCATCGGTGACCAGCACGGTGCGGTAGCCGAGATCGACCGCGCCAAGTACCGTGGCCAGCACGCACACGTCGGTCTCGCCTCCCGTGACGACGAGCGTGTCGATCCCCCGGTCTTTCAGTCGGCGGTCGAGATCGCCTTCGATCCACGGCCCATACAGAATCTTGTCGAACAGCTGGGCCGGGGGCACGAGTTCGGCCAGCGAGGGCACCAGTTCGATCATGTCGGGATCGAGTTCATCCAGCGTCAGGGCAGACCAGCGCTCGTAATAGCGTCGCCACGCACCTTGAGCCTCGTCGGCATTTCGCACCGGGATGAAGCGGGTGAAGACGGTCTGCGCCGTATGGGCGCGCGCGATCCGCTCGACGTTCGGCAGCACGCGATGCATCCAGGGCGTGTGCCAGTCCGTCTCGCGGGCAAACAGGTTCTGCATATCGACGCAGAGATGGACGGCGGTTTGCCCCAGCGGCCCGAACCGCAGTTCGTCGTCTTTTTCGGTCCTCATGGATGCTCTTTTCAGGGAAATTCGTCGGCGGGCACGTTCTCGTCGAGTTCGGCCAGCCATGCCCTGGCATTGCCGTCGGAAGGGGCGCGCCAATCGCCGCGTGGCGACAGCGAGCCTCCGGCTGCCACTTTCGGCCCGTTCGGCATGGCCGAGCGCTTGAACTGGCTAAACCCGAAGAAGCGGTGCAGGAACACGTGCAGCCAGCGCCGGATCTGCGGCAGGTCGTAGGCACGCCGACGATCGGCCGGGAAGCCGCCCGGCCACGCGCCGCGGTCCGCATCACCCCAGGCCTGCAGGGCCAGAAAGGCGATCTTGGACGGCCGGAAGCCAAAGCGCAGCGTGTAGAACAGGTTGAAGTCCTGCAATTCGTAGGGGCCGACCCGCGCTTCCGTGCTTTGCGGCGCCGAGCCGGCTTCGACCGGCACGAGTTCGGGCGAGATCTCAGTGCTGAGGATGTCCTCCAGCGTCTCCCCGACCTCGGGTTCGAACTGTTGCGAGACGATCACCCAGCGGATCAGGTGCTGGATCAACGTCTTCGGCACCCCGGCATTGACGTTGTAATGCGACATCTGATCGCCGACGCCATACGTGCACCAGCCAAGGGCCAGTTCACTGAGATCCCCGGTGCCGAGCACGATCCCGTTCTGGTGGTTGGCGAGGCGGAACAGGTAGTCGGTGCGCAGGCCCGCCTGCACGTTCTCGAAGGTCACGTCGTATTGCGGTACGCCGCGGCTGAACGGATGGTCGAGATCCTTCAGCATCTGGGTCGCGGCGGGCCTGATGTCGAGTTCGTGGGGCGTCACGCCGAGCGCCGCCATCAGCCGGTGCGCGTTGCGCTTGGTGTCCTGGCCGGTCGCAAAGCCCGGCATCGTATAGGCCAGGATATTGGTGCGCGGCAGGCCCAGGAGATCGAAGGCCTTGGCGGCCACGATGAGAGCCTGGGTGGAATCGAGCCCGCCCGAGACACCGATCACGAGATGCTCGACCTTGATGGCCTGCAAGCGCTGTTTCAGGCCCGAGACCTGGATGTTGTAGGCCTCGTAGCAATCCTGCGCCAATTGTTCGGGCTTGGCCGGCACGAAAGGGAAGCGCTCGACCCGGCGCTCGAAGCCGACATCGCGCATCGGCGGATCGAGCCGGAACGGCACCGTCTGGAAGTCCTCGACAGCGCCGGCCCAAAAGCGCGCATTGTCGTCGAACGTGCCCTGCCGGGCGCGTTCCTGCCGCAAGAGGTCGAGATCGACGTCGGCCACGGCCATCTGGTCGGCGGCCGGAAACCGCTCGGTCTCGTTCAGGATGGCGCCATTCTCGAAGATCGAGGCCTGCCCGTCCCAGGCAAGGTCTGTGGTGGATTCGCCCGCGCCGGCCGCGGCGTACAAATAGGCCGCAAAACAGCGGCTCGACTGCGATTGGCAGAGCAGGCGCCGCGTATCGGCCTTGCCGACCGTGATGTTGCTGGCCGAAAGATTGGCCAGCACGGTCGCGCCCGCGAGGGCTGCCACCCCGCTCGGCGGCACCGGTACCCACAAATCCTCGCAGATTTCGGCATGGACCACGAGGCCCGGCACGTCCTCGGCGGCAAACAGCAGATCCGGACCGAACGGCGCCTCGAAACGCCCGATGGCGATCTGCTCGTCCTCGCGCTCGGCCCCCGAGGCGAAATGCCGGTGCTCGTAGAATTCGCGGTAATTGGGCAGGTAGATCTTGGGGACGACACCGAGCAGGGTGCCGCGATGAATGGCCAGCGCGCAATTGTAAAGTCGCGCGCCATGGCGCAGCGGCGCCCCGACCAGCATGAGCGGCAGCAGATCGCGCGAAGCTTCGACGATCGTTTCGACGGCCGTCACCGTGGCATCGAGCAGCACGTCCTGCAGCAGAAGGTCGTCGAGGCTGTATCCGGAAATGCAGAGTTCCGGGAAGACCGCGACCCCGACGGCGCGTTCGTGACACTGCCGGGTGACATCCAGAATGGCGGCGGCATTGGCGGCCGGATCGGCCAGGCTCGTCTTGATGGTGCAGGCCGCGACGCGTACGAACCCATGCCTGTAGATCGATCGAAACGTCATTCCACCTTCCCCCTCACGGAACCGTGTCGCGCCTTTGATGGTTCCCGCTCACCACAGGGGCTCGATACGGCATCTTAGAGCGTGGCGAGCCACCCTGCGAGAACGCTTCGGTGCCGATACGAACACCCGAACGAAAGCATTCCACGCCCGTGCCTTACAGCCCAGCCGAGACCCGATACGAGCGCATGCGATACCGCCGGAGCGGGCGCAGCGGATTGAAGCTGCCCGCGATCTCGCTCGGGCTGTGGCACAATTTCGGGGAAGACAAGCCGCTCGGCTCGATGAAGGCGACCTGCCGCACGGCCTTCGACCTCGGCATCACGCATTTCGATCTCGCCAACAATTATGGGCCGCCGCCCGGCTCGGCCGAGACCGCCTTTGGCGAGATCCTGCGCGGCGATTTTGCCGGGCTCCGCGACCAACTGCTGATTTCCACCAAGGCCGGCTATCCGATGTGGCCCGGGCCTTATGGCGAGTTCGGCAGCCGAAAATACCTGCTGGCGAGCCTCGACCAGAGCCTGCGCAGGATGAACCTCGACTACGTCGACATCTTCTATTCGCATCGCTTCGATCCGGAAACGCCACTCGAGGAGACCATGGGGGCGCTCGACGCCGCCGTGCGCCAGGGGAAGGCGCTTTATGTGGGGATCTCGTCCTACAATGCCCAGCGCACCCGCGAGGCGGCCCGTATCCTGCGGGACCTCGGAACCCCCTGCCTGATCCACCAGCCGAGCTATTCCATGCTCAACCGCTGGATCGAGCGCGACGGCCTGCTGGACACGCTGGATCAGGAAGGGATCGGCTCCATCGTGTTCTCGCCGCTGGCGCAAGGCATGCTGACCTCCCGCTATCTCGGGGGCGTGCCGGAGGACAGCCGCGCTGCGGCCGGCAAGTCGCTGCGTCAGGGTATGTTGAGCGACGAGAACCTCGCTAATGTCGCGGCGCTGAACGACATCGCCAAGCGGCGCGGCCAGAGCCTCGCCCAGATGGCGATAGCCTGGGTGCTGCGAAACGATCGGGTCACCTCGGCGCTGATCGGTGCGAGTCGCCCCGAACAGGTGACCGAATGCGTGGGCGCGCTCGATCGGCTGGAGTTCTCCCCCGAAGAGCTGGTCGAGATCGACCGCTTCGCGGTCGAGGGAAACCTCAATCTCTGGACAAAGTCGGCGGAGCTCGCCTGATCTCGTTCTGGGCGTCCGTCCCGACGACCCGCCGACCGAGCGGCGCGGAAAAGGCCTTCCCGGCGGAGCCGGATGGTGCAGAATGGCCGCAATGAATCGGTCGCGGAGACGCGCCAGCCGAGCATGAGCGCCGACCCGGGACCCGGCTCGGACACGGGAGGACACATGGCCGAGCCGGCTGCATCGCTACGCGTGAAGCGAATCCAAAGGTTGTCTCTGGCGCTCCTGGTGACAGCCGGGGTGGTCAATTACGTCGACCGCGCCACGCTGGCGGTGGCCAATCCGCTGATCCGTCAGGAGCTCGGCTTTACGATCGCCGACATGGGTCTCCTGCTGTCGGCCTTCTTGTGGGCCTATGCGTTCGCGCAACTTCCAGCCGGCGCCCTGGCGGACCGGCTCGGGCCGCGCTGGATGCTGACCATCGGCCTTACCGTGTGGTCGCTCGGGCAGATGCTCGGCGGGCTGGTGAACTCATTCTGGCAATTCGTCGGCGTTCGCATCGTGCTCGGCGCCGGCGAGGCCCCGCATTTTCCGACCTGTGCCCGCATCTCCCGCGACTGGTTCAACATCCGTCAGCGCGGCACGTCGACCGGCATCTGGAACTGCGCGTCTTCGCTCGGCAGCTTCCTTTCGCTGCCGGTACTCACCTTCCTGATGCTGACCTTCGGCTGGCGCGCTATGTTCGTCATCATGGGCGTCGCGGGATTGCTGCTCGCCGGGGTCTATTACACGCTGTTCCGCAATCCCGAAGAGGTAGACCTCACGCCCGAGGAGCGGGCCTACCTGCACGAAGGCGACGCCAAGGGGGCCCGCTCGCGCGTCACCTGGGCGGACTGGCGCCGCTTGTTCGGCTTCCGGACCACATGGGGCATGATCGTCGGCTATTTCGGCTGCATCTACGTCACATGGCTCTATACCGCCTGGCTGCCGGGCTATCTCGAGATCGAGCGGCATTTCACCATCGGCAAGACCGGCTTCATTGCCGCGATTCCCTTCGCATTCGGCGTCGTGGGGGGTGTGCTGGGAGGTCGCGTGGTCGACCTGCTGGCCCGGCGCGGCGTCGACCCGATCATGAGCCGCAAGGCCCCGATGGCGATCTCGCTGGTGGCGACGGCCCTGTTCACCTTCATCGCCGCCGAGACGCCAAGCGATACGTTGGCCATCGCCTGCATCTCGCTTTCGCTGTTCCTGGTCTACTTGTGCAGTTCCTCGGCCTGGGCCATGGCCTCGGTGGCGGCACCGGTCAATTGCACGGCGTCGATCGGCTCGATGCAGAATTTCGGCGGCTATATCGGCGGTGCCTTGGCACCCACGGTGACCGGCTTCATCGTGCAGGGAACCGGGCATTTCTCGCTCGCCCTGATTACCGGCGGGGTCATCGCGCTCGTTGCGGCACTGGGTTATTGGATCCTGATCCAGGAGCCCATACCGGCCGTGGAGGGCTTGGAGGCCCAACGCATTGTCTTGAAGGAGGCGAAGCTTTATTAGCTCATAGGAGGGAGTTTTCGGATGAAACCTTACATCGGCCTGGTGCACAAACAAAAAGGGAGTGCTTACGGTATCCACTTCCCAGACGCGCCTGGCTGCTTTTCCGCCGCCGACGATCTCGACGAGATCTTCGTCAAAGCAGAACAAGCACTTCAAGCCTGGCTCGAAACTTCGATCGAGGAAAAGCTGGCCGTGCCGACGACGCGCGACCTTTCCGTGATCAAAGCCGATCCGAACTGGGCCGGTGAATTCGCCGATGTCGCCTTGGTCATCGCGATCCCGGCGCCGCAGCCATCCTTCCGTCGCGCGGCCTAACTCCCGATCAGTCTGAGGGCCAGCCCGCACTTCGATAGATGTTCCGCACCGTTCCGAGAGGGAGATCCTTTCGCGGGTGGGGCACCACCAGGAGTGTTTCCCTTTCGGGGTGCCGGAACACGTGGTGGGAGCCTCTCACTCGAACTTGGATCCAACCTTCTTTCTGCAACCGCTGAACGATCTTCCGGCTGTCGGTCAGCATGACGGTTTCTCAGTACGGCGTGCTGATGGCTCAAACTGCAAGTGCGAGCCTCACCCGCCGCCCGCTCCTCACCCGGCCTGCACGAAACTGTCCAGCACCATCTTGCGGCCGGCCCGGTCGAAGTCGACCGTGAGCTTGTTGCCGTCGACCGCCGCCACCGTGCCCGGCCCGAACTTGGTGTGCAGCACGCGGGCGCCGCCCGAAAACTGCGTTTTCCCGGTCGATTTGGCCAGCAACTCGCCTTCGATCACGCCCGGCAGGCGCGCGATGCCGGAGGTCGCGCCCGCGCCGTTGCGCTGCGCGCGCTGCCAGCCCGGGGTCGCATAGGGCGAGCCGAAACTCTCCATCCGGTCGAAGCGCGACGCGCCGTAGCTGCCGTGCCGCTTGGCCTGGGCGGCTTCGGTCACCTCGACATGCTGCTCGGGCAGCTCATCCAGGAAACGCGACGGGACGGTGGTCTGCCACAGTCCGTGAATGCGCCGGTTGGTGGCAAAATAGATGCGCGCCCGCCGCTTGGCCCGGGTAAGGCCCACATAGGCGAGCCTGCCGCTCCTCCTCGAGGCCGGCACGGCCGTTGTCGTCGAGCGAGCGCTGGTGCGGAAACAGCCCCTCCTCCCATCCGGGCAGGAACACGGTTTCGAATTCGAGCCCCTTGGCGCCGTGCAGCGTCATGATCGACACGCGCTCGCTATCGTCGGCATTGGCGACTTCCATGACCAGCGACACGTGTTCGAGGAAGCTCGGCGAGGTCGGGGAACTCCTCCATCGAGCGGACGAGTTCCTTCAGGTTCTCCAGCCGGCCCGCAGCATCGGCCGAACGGTCCTTCTGCCAGAAATCCGTATAGCCGGATTCTTCCAGCACGGTTTCGGCCAGCTCGGAATGCGGCACCGTGCCGAGCCGCGATCGCCAGCGGTCGAAATCGGCCAGAAGCGCCCGCAAGGTCTGGCGCTGCTTGGGCTTGAGCTCCTCGGTCTCCACCATCATCTGCGCGGTCGCCATCAGGGGCAGGCCGCGCTTGCGGCCGACATCGTGCAGCAGCTGCAACGTGGAATCGCCGAGCCCCCGCTTCGGCGTATTGACGATGCGCTCGAAGGCGAGGTCGTCATCGGGCTGGGCGACACAGCGCAGATACGCGAGGGCGTCGCGGATCTCGAGCCGCTCGTAGAAGCGCGGGCCGCCGATCACCCTATAGGGCAGCCCGAGGGTGATGAAGCGCTCCTCGAATTCGCGCATCTGGAACGAGGCGCGTACCAGGATCGCCACGTCGTCGAGCGATTGTCCCTGGCGCTGCAGCTGCTCGATCTCCTCGCCGACCGCGCGCGCCTCCTCCTCGGAGTCCCACACGCCGGCGACGGCCGGCTTCTCCCCGGCTTCACCTTCCGTGAAGAGCGTCTTGCCGAGCCGGTCCTCGTTGTGGGCGATCAGCCCCGAGGCGGCGCCCAGGATATGGCCGGTCGAGCGGTAGTTGTTCTCGAGCCGCACCACCGTGGCGCCCGGAAAATCGTGCTCGAAGCGCAGGATGTTGTCGACCTCGGCGCCACGCCAGCCGTAGATCGACTGGTCGTCGTCGCCGACGCAGCAGAGGTTGTGCCGGCCTTGCGCCAGCAGGCGCAGCCACAGGTACTGGACCACGTTGGTGTCCTGGTACTCGTCGACCAGCATGAACCTGAAGCGGCCCTGGTACTGCGCCAGCACGTCCGGCTGCTCCCGGAACAGCCGCAAACATTCGAGCAGAAGGTCGCCGAAATCGGCGGCATTGAGGATCTTCAGCCGTTCCTGATAGGCGGCGTAGAGCCTCTGCCCCTTGCCGTTGGCGAAGGCGCCCGCCTCGCCGGCCGGCACCCGGGAAGGATCGAGGCCGCGGTTCTTCCAACTGTCGATGAGGTGCGCGAGGCCCCGCGCGGGCCAGCGCTTGTCATCGACGTTCTCGGCCTGCAGCACCTGTTTCAGGAGCCGGATCTGGTCGTCGGTATCGAGGATCGTGAAGCTCGATTTCAGCCCGACCAGTTCGGCGTGGCGGCGCAGGATCTTGGTGCCGATCGAATGGAAGGTGCCGAGCCAGGGCATGCCCTCGGCCACCGAACCGACCAGGACGGCGATCCGCTCCTTCATCTCGCGGGCCGCCTTGTTGGTGAAGGTGACGGCCAGGATGTCGTGCGGCCGGGCATGGCCGGTCGCCAGGATGTGGGCGATGCGCGTCGTCAGCACCCGCGTCTTGCCGGTGCCCGCGCCGGCCAGCACCAGAACCGGCCCCTCGATCGCTTCCACGGCCCGGCGCTGTTCCGGGTTGAGCCCGCTCAGATACGGGGCCGCGATGGCGGCGCCGGGCCCGATCGGCGATGCCGCCCGGACGGGGCGCGAGGGAAACGGCGGGTTCGGCCAAGGCGGAGCTCCCGAGCACGGCCGCCAGTCGGCGGGCATGCTTCAGCACAAGAACGTGAACAGAAGGCGAATCGTCAGCCGAATGTGGGGCCGAGCAGGCCGGATGTCGAGTTCGGGTGTCGTTGTAGGCCGGCGGGAAGGCGGAAGGCGGGCCCGACCAGGCGTTCAGGCACGCGGGGGTTCGACGACCTTGCGATAAAGATGCCAGGTCGCATGTCCAAGAATCGGCATGACGAGTGCGAGTCCGATCAGGAACGGCACTGAGCCGAGCAGCAAGGCCACGGCGACGACTAGCCCCCAGACCGCCATGGTAACCGGATTGGTCGCGACAGCATGAACCGAGGTCATGACAGCGGCCCGGGCTCCGATGTTCCGGTCCAGCAACAGAGGAAAGGAAACGACGCTGAGCGTCAGAGCGACCACCGCAAAGCACAATCCGACGCCGTTGCCGATGATGATGAGGGCCCATCCGGCAGGCGTCGTGACGGCTTCATGCAGCAGATCACCGAGCGAGGCGAACGTAGTGTCGCCCAACAGCGCCCGGTAGATCGCCTGGGCCGAGGCGAGCCAGGCCACGAAGATCAGCATCTGCACCAGTCCCAGCGCCGCGATGGCGCCCAGCGACGGGGAATGCCACACGTCCAAAGCATTGCTCCAGGATACGTCGAGCCCGCGCTCCCGGCGCCGGCTCAGTTCATAAAGCCCGATAGCAGCAAAGGGGCCGACCAGCGCGAACCCGGCCATGAGCGGGTAGACGAGCGGCAGCAATCCCTGCTGCATGGTGAGCCGGGCCAGAATGAGTCCGATCACCGGATACAGGATCGCCAGGAACACGACGTGCGTCGGAATCGCCCAAAAATCCCGCAGGCCGGCCTGCAGCGCGTCCTTGAGGTCGTCGACCCCGATGGTGCGAACCGCCGGAAGCGCCGCGCTTTCGGCCACGGGACTGAGTACATGCTGGTTGGTCATAGCCGTCCTCCCCGATAATCGGTTGCGAGGACTGACAGCCAGACGATGAATGAGGCTGACCGTGCCAGCAACCCACCTTCGTTCGTATGTAATGGTTGGCGGGCCCGGCGCAAGCTCTCGGCAGAGCAGCATCGGGCAGCGCCGGCCTGGTGCGATCAACCGCCCGCAGCGAACCGCTCGCGCAGCACGGCCCGCTGCACCTTGCCCATACTGTTGCGCGGCAGTTCGTCAAAGAACAGCACCCGTTTCGGCTGCTTGAAGCGGGCCAGCCTGGTCCCCAGCGCCGCCACGATGTCGGCTTCGCCGATCGTCGCACCCGGTTGCCGGACCACGGCCGCCACCACGGCCTCGCCGAGATCCTGGTGCGGGACGCCGAGGACGGCGCTTTCCAGCACCCCATCGAGCGCGTCGATCTCGGCCTCGACCTCCTTGGGATAAACGTTGTAGCCGCCCGTGATCACGAGATCCTTGCCGCGCCCCACGATGGTCAGGTAGCCGTCGGCATCGAAGCTGCCGAGGTCGCCGGACACGAAATAGCCGTCCGTCGTGAACTCCGCTCGCGTCTTCTCAGGGTTTCGCCAATAGCCCCTGAAGACGTTCGGGCCGCGGATCTCGATCATGCCGACTTCGCCGACCGGCAGCGGCTCCGTCGAGCCCTCCGCCGCCACCCTGATCTCGACGTCCGGCAGCGGTCGACCTACCGTGCCGGCGACGCGCGGTCCGTCGTAGGGGTTCGAGCTGTTCATGCCGGTTTCGGTCATGCCGTAGCGCTCGAGGATCGCGTGCCCGGTGCGCGCCGCGAAGCTCGCGTGGGTTTCGCCGAGCAGCGGCGCCGAGCCGGAGATGAAGAGCCGCATCCCGGCCGCCGCCTCGCGGGTCAGCCCCTCCTGCTGCAGCAGCCGGACGTAGAACGTCGGCACGCCCATCAGCACACTGGCCCGGGGCAGCAGGCGCAAAACCTCGGCGGGATCGAAGCGCGGCAGGAACAGCATGCTGGCGCCGGCCAACAGCACGACGTTGATGGCCACGAAGAGCCCGTGCGTGTGGAAGATCGGCAGCGCGTGGATCAGCACGTCCTTCCCGCTGAACCGCCACAGGGTGGCGAGCGTGCGGGCATTGGAGGCGAGGTTCTCGTGGCTGAGCATGGCGCCCTTGGAGCGCCCGGTCGTGCCAGAGGTGTAGAGTATGGCGGCCAGGTCGTCCGGCCCGCGTTCAACCGGCGCGAAGCCCGGCGGCGCGGCCAGGGCCCGCTCGGCCAGCGAGCCCTCGCCCCTGGCGCCGAGCGTTTCGATCTGCGGGGCGCTCTCACCGCCGATGTCCCGCACGGCCTCGCGGCGAGCCGGGTCCACCACCAGCACCTTGGGCTCGGAATCCGCGACGAAATAGTCGAGCTCCGCCCGCGTATAGGCGGTGTTGAGCGGCAGATAGACGGCGCCGGACATCAGGCAGCCGAGATAGAGCGCGACGCTCTCCGGACTCTTTTCGGCCTGGACCGCGACCCTGTCGCCGACCTCGACCCCGAGATCCACGAGGGCCCGCGCCATGCGGGCCGCACTCTCGAACATGGCCCGGTAGGTGATAAGGCGGCCGTCGCCGGTTTCCATCAACCGCCGCCCGGGCTTGGGGCTGCGGGCCAGGATTTCCGAAATCATGTGGTTGGTCATGCTGCCAGTCTACCGCTTGAAGAACGCATCCGCGGCATGGCGCGACGCCTCCTTGGCCGTAGCAGCCGCCTCAAGGCGGGTGATCTCCTCCCGCAGCAGCAGGATGCGCGAGCGCAACTCTTCCACCGACAGCCTGTCGAGCGGCTCGCCCATCACGTGCCGCTCGGGCGCCTTCGGAGGCGCGACTTCCTCGTCGCGGCCGATCATGGCTGCTGTCCCACGGTCAGGACGATCTTGCCGATGTGGTCGCCGGCCTCCATGCGCCGATGGGCTTCGGCGGCCTGCTCGAGCGGATACACATTGTCGATGACCGGCCGGACGGTTCCCTGGGCCAGCAGCGGCCACACCTTCGCTTCCAGGGCCTTGGCGATCGCGGCCTTCTCGGCGATCGTGCGGGGCCGCAGCGTCGAGCCGGTGTGGATCAGGCGCTTCATCATCAGTTGCGTGAAATTCACCTCCGCGGTCGCGCCGCCCAGGAAGGCGATCTGCACGATCCGGCCACCATCCGCGGCCGCACGGTAATTGCGCTCGACATAGGAGCCGCCGATCATGTCGAGGATCACATCGACGCCCTTGCGCCCAGTCACCTCCTTGACGACGGCCACGAAGTCTTCCGTCTTGTAATCGATGGCTCGGTCGGCACCGAGCTTTGCGATGGCGTCGCACTTCTCCTTCGAGCCGGCGGTCGCCAGCACCTTGGCCCCGAACGCCTTGCCGAGCTGGATCGCGGTGGTGCCGATCCCCGAGGAGCCGCCATGCACCAGCAGGGTCTCGCCGGCGGCGAGCCGGCCGTGGCCGAACACGTTGATCCATACGGTGAAGAAGGTTTCGGGCAGCGCCCCAGCCTCGATCATCGAGAGGCCGGCCGGCACCGGCAGAGCCTGCGATTCGGGCGCGGTCACGAAGGGAGCGTAGCCCCCGCCGTTTACCAGTGCGCAGACCTTGTCGCCGACGGTGAAGCGCCCTGCCCCCGGACCGCAGGCCACGACCTCGCCCGCGACCTCGAGCCCCGGCAGGTCGGAGGCCCCGGCCGGCGGCGGGTAGGCGCCCGAGCGCTGCAGCACGTCCGGCCGGTTGATGCCGGCGGCCGCGACCGCGATCAGGATATCGCCGTCCTCGGGCCGGGGCACAGGCCGCGATTCGGGTTTCAGCACATCAGGGCCACCCGGCTCGGTGATGGCGATGGCGGTCATGGTGTCAGGCAGGGTCATTGAGGTCTCCGGAACTCACCTCAAGGGTGGAGCGCCCGTGCGGTTTCGTCCAGTCACGTGGAGGCATGAGCGAGATCACCCGCCGGTCGCGCCTAGATTCGGCCAGAGGGAGTCCCAGGGCTGGCAGGTTTCCATGAAACGCGCGATCGCCAGAATGCCTTCGTCGTCGTGCCGATGGCCGAGCACCTGGAGCCCGGCGGGCAGCCCGCCGGGCGTGAGCCCCATGGGCAGGGCGATGACCGGGCAGCGGCCGATGAGGTTGAACAGCACGCACATGTCGAGCGTGCGATAACGGCCGTCCGGCAACACTGTCGTGACCGCGGCATCGTTCAACGAAACGTCGGGCGCGGTCATGGCGGTGGTGGGGCAGATCAGCCCATCATAGCCGGCCATGATTCCGGCCATCCGGGTCCACATCGCGGTGCGGCGATGCTCGAGGTGGCGCATCTCGACCGCGCTCAGCCGCCGCCCTTGCTCGATCAGCGCCACCACCGCCGGCTCGATCTCTGCGGCGTGGTCGGGCAGGAGGTGACCGACATCGCCCGCGAAGAACACCGCCCAGAGGTCGCCCCAATCGTCGATCTCGCGCTGCGTCATGGCGGGCTCGACCATGTCAACGACGGCACCCGCGGCGCGCAGGCTCTCCACCGAACGTTCGAACAGGGCCGCGACGTCGGGCGCGACGTCATAGATGCCGAGGTCGAGGCTGGCCGCGAGACGCGGCTTTCGGCTGGTGCCGCCCGGCAGGGCGACCGGAGCCATGGGCGGCAGCGAAGAATGGTCGCGATCGTCCGGTCCCTCGGTGGCGGCCAGGAACAGCGCCGCGTCTTCGACGGTGCGGGTGAGGCAACCGAACCGCGACAGCGCATCGGCTTGCGTGGGCAGAATATCCATGGGAATGCGACCCTGGCTCGGCATCAGCCCGACTGTTCCGCAGAGCGCCGCCGGAATGCGCACGGAGCCGCCCATGTCGGTGCCCTCGGCGATCGGCACGCAGCCCGTCGCGACCGCTACAGCCGAGCCGCCCGACGAGCCGCCGGGCGTGCGCGAGCTGTCCCAGGGATTGCGGGTCACGCCCCAGAGCCGGCTGAAGGTGAAGCCCGCATGGGCGAATTCCGGCGTCGTGGTGCGGGCCACGACGACGGCCCCGGCCTGCTTCAGCCGCTCCACCACGACCGCGTCCCTTGTGGCGACATGGTCGCGGAACACCAGCGAGCCGAGCGTGGTCCGCTTGCCCGCCATCGGCGTGAAGTCCTTGATCGCGACCGGCACCCCGCACAGCGGCAGGGCCGCGCGGGCCTCCGGCGACAAGCGATCGATGCCGGCCGCCTGCTCCGCCGCATCCTGATGGTAGATCTCGGTAAAGGGGTTCAAGGAGCCCTGCACGGCGGCGGCCCGGCGCAATGATGCCGCCACAAGATCGGCCGCGCGGACGGCGCCGCTGCGCACCGAGGCCGACATTTCGCTCGCCGTCCATCCGGGCATCGGTGGTCCAAAATCATCGCTCATCGTCAGAACATCCTGCCTTGTAGTTGTCCCCTCCCGCAGCCGGCCAAGGACCCGGCCGCGATCCGGTACGAGCGGATGAAAGACCTTTCCCGCCCTCCGTGCTGAGCCGGATGCGACCATCCGTACCGAAATAGAAGGGCGGCTCGTGAGCTTCACCGATTGTCCACGGGGCTCCGATGCGCTTGCCAAGTCCGGGACGCGCGTTTAGTGCACGTGCCATTCTGATGAACCCGCGAGGACCGATGCCGACGCACAAGCTCCTTCTGTTGCCCGGCGATGGCATTGGACCGGAGGTCATGGCGGAGGTCGAGAAAGTCCTCGCCTGGCTCGACAGCGCCGGCATCGCGCATTTCGAGACCGAGCGGGGCCTCGTCGGCGGCTGCGCCTATGACGCCCATGGGGCAGCCATCAGCGATGCCGACATGGACCGGGCGCGCACCGCTGACGCGATCCTCCTCGGGGCGGTCGGCGGTCCCAAGTGGAACGACGTGCCTTATGAGGCCCGGCCCGAAGCGGGGCTGCTGCGGCTGCGCAAGGAGCTCGGCCTGTTCGCCAACCTGCGTCCGGCGATCTGCCATTCGGCTCTCGCGGACGCCTCCTCGCTCAAGCGCGAGGTCGTCGAAGGCCTCGACATCCTGATCATACGCGAGCTGACGGGCGGCGTGTATTTCGGCGAGCCGAAGCAGATCACGGACCTCGGCAACGGCCAGAAGCGCGGCGTCGACACCCAGGTCTACGACACCTACGAGATCGAGCGCATCGGCCGCGTCGCCTTCGAGCTCGCCCGCCAGCGCGGCAACAAGGTCACCTCGTCCGACAAGCGCAACGTCATGAAGACCGGCGTCCTTTGGTCCGAGACCATCAACGCCCTGCACGCCCGCGAATATCCGGATGTGGAGCTCAACCATCAGCTCGCCGATGCCTTGGGCATGCAGCTGGTGCGCTGGCCCAAGCAGTTCGACGTGATCGTCACCGACAATCTGTTCGGCGACATGCTGTCCGATGTCGCGGCCATGCTGACCGGCTCGCTCGGCATGCTGCCGTCAGCCTCGCTGGGCGAAACCGACCCGGCGACCGGCCGGCGCAAGGCCCTCTACGAGCCGGTGCACGGCTCGGCGCCCGACATCGCCGGCAAGGGCCTGGCCAATCCGCTGGCCATGATCGGTTCGCTCGCCATGGCGCTGCGCTATTCCTTCGACATGGGCCCGGAGGCCGACATGCTCGACCGGGCCATCGGGCTCGCCCTGGAGCATGGCGCTCGGACCCAGGACATCGTGGCGCAGGGCGGAGCGGCGATCTCCACCGGCGCCATGGGCGACGCGGTGGTGCAGGAACTCACCAGCCTGAGGTCATGAAGTCGATGTTGTTGTTCGGTTCGAACCGCGGATTGTAGGGCAGGTCGAACCGGCCCGGCAGCGTTGACTCGCCGAATCGCGCCGGTGCGAAGCTGGTGTAGATCTGCTGGTGCTCCGTCGTATTGGCGGTCAGATATTCGTTGTCGGCGCCGACTTCGACAACGTTGCCGGGGTCGAGGAAGCTGCGCTTCCTGACCGTCAACGGAGGTGCGCTCACCTCGGCCAGAACCAGGCGATGATGCACATGGACCACGCGAAGGTGGCGGATGTGCCGGCCCTGGGCAGCGGCTCCGCCAGCTGCTAGGAGCGTGAGTGCCAGCGCGGCGCCGGTGAGCGAAAGGTAACGGATCGGCATGACATCCTCGTCGGCAAAGCAGGGTCTGGTGCGACAACCGAAAGCTTGAGGTTAAGTTTCGCACGTCCGTCGGTCGCCGTCACCTGACGTTGCAGCCGGGTTAGGGCAAGCCGGTAAGGTGCCAGTATCGCCCCGGTGGTCGGGAACTCCGCCCCCGGACCTATCTGAAGCGTTGGCGCGCTTGGCGAGAGGCGTCCCGCGCTGCGGCAATCTGCGTGTCGAGCTGAGTCTCCGTGCGGGTTTCATCCGACAGCACCGCGTAAAGACTTAGGCAGAGCGGTATAAACACGCCACTGATCATCACGTAGGGTGGTGCTTGCGTAACAACGGAAGCTAAGTAGGCCACTGGGCGCTCCCTTAATTGGGGCTCGATGGTCAATTTTCGAAATGGTCATTACGTTCACCTACATTCAACCAGCACATGTTGTTGGTTACGAATGCCTGCATGGCTTCGTTCAAATTAAGCAAGGCGGTCGGCTCGTGGGCCGAGGGACACGTGCCGCGGCCCTTGAACCTCGAAAGTGATTCGCGCGTCGGCACGCAATCAGGTACACACGACCAAACAGCCATCGTGCACGATCCAGGGCCGCCGTCATGCCGACCTCGCCCCGCGAAGCCGGCAGAACTCAGAACAAAGCGCACCCGGTGAGCGATCCGGAAACCGATGTGGCGTCGACAGGGACGAGAACCATCAGGGCGGCCGGGGAGCCTCGAGGCCCAAAGCTCCTTCATGGCTGGAGCGCCGTCGCACTGGCCCTGAGCATCGCAGGATGGTGCCAAGTCGCACCGGCGTTGGCCGAGACGGGCGATCCCGCCCAGGCTCATCACGCCAAGGTCGATGCCAGCAGCTATCCGTGGTCGTCCGTGGGCAAGCTGTTCAACAGCGTCGGCGGTTCCTGCACGGGCACCGTGATCGCGCGCGACAAGATCTTGACGGCCGCCCATTGCCTTTATGCGTTTCGAACACGCCGTTTCCTGCCGCCAGATGCGATCCACGTGCTGCTCGGCTATGACCGCGGCGATTACAGCACCCACGCCCGCGTGGCGCGCTACCGGCTCGGACCCGGCTATGAGCCGAACGCCGAGCGCAGCACGGCGGCGGCCGATTGGGCCGTGCTGGATCTGGCGGAGCCGGTGCCGGCGAGCACCAGGCCTTTGCGGCTCGTTGGCGGGGTCGTGGTTCCGAAGACCGCGATCATGCTCGGCGGCTTTGCCCGCGATCGGGCCTATGTGATGACGGCGGACAGCAACTGCCAGGTTCTCGGCCCGGTCGCGGGCAACCTGATCTCCCATGATTGCCTGATTGCGCCCGGTGATTCGGGGGCTCCGCTGCTCGCCAAGTCGGCGGCCGGCGAGGTCCAGGTCTTGGGGATCGCGGTCGGCATCTGGCACATCGGCCAGCACCAGGTGGGAATTGCGGCGCCGGTCCCGGCTGAACTGTTGCCGCGGCTGGAAGGCGCAACGAGTGAGTGACGCGGAGATCGCGAACTGCCGGCCGCTGGGCGGCGGTTGGTTGCAAGGACCGTGGCCCAAAGGGAGGTAGCAGTGCAGATCTATAGCGGCCCGGTATTCGACATGGCCCGGCGGCAATTCACGCTGATAGCGGACCACATCGGCATTGCCGAAGATGAGCGGGACCGGCTGCTCTATCCCAAGCGCGCCATCGCGATCGCCTGCCCGATCCACCGCGACGACGGCAGCACGGCCGTATTCCAGGGTTTTCGGGTGCAGCACCACCTGACGCTCGGGCCCACCAAGGGGGGCACGCGCTTTGCCCCGACCGTCGACATGGGCGAGGTGGCGGCGCTGGCGATCTGGATGAGCTGGAAATGCGCGCTGGCCGGCCTGCCCTACGGGGGCGCGAAAGGCGGCATCGCGGTGGATCCCAAGGCCTTGTCGCGCCGCGAACTCGAGAACCTGTCACGTCGCTACATGCAGGAGATGATCCCCTTCGTCGGACCGCATGTCGACGTGATGGCGCCCGATCTCGGCACCAACGAGCAGATCATGGCCTGGTTCATGGACACCTATTCCATGTACCAGGGCCGCACGGTGGCCGAGATCGTCACCGGCAAGCCGGTTTCGGCCGGCGGCACGGAAGGCCGGCGCGAGGCCACGGGCCTCGGCGTCGCCCATCTGATCGCGCGTGCCTTCGAGCGGATCGAGCGTCCGCTCACGGGTGCGACCGCCATCATCCAGGGCTTCGGCAACGTCGGGGCGGAGGCCGCGTTGGATCTCAGCAGCCGCGGCGTCAAGATCATCGGCGTGTCGGATCATGCCTCGTGCTATTTCGATCCGCGAGGCTTCGACGTGTCGGCGCTGCTGGCCCATGCGCGGGCGCGCGGCGATCTCGGCGGCTATTCGGCCGAGGCGACCTTCAATCCTTCCGAGTTTCTGGTGCAACCCTGCGACATCCTGGTACCGGCGGCGGTCGAGCGGGTAATCGATGCCGAGATCGCGGCGCGGCTTCGCTGCCGGGTCTTGGCCGAAGCCGCGAACGGGCCCACAACGCCCGATGCCGACGAGGTGCTGAACGCGCGGCGCGGCGAGATCTTCGTCATCCCGGACATCCTGTGCAACGCCGGTGGGGTCGTGGTCAGCTATTTCGAATGGGTGCAGGATCTGCAGCAGCTGTTCTGGCGCCGCCACGAGGTGCTGGACCGGTTGAAGCAGGTGCTCGACAAGGCGTTCGAAGCCGTCATGGCGCGGGCTGGGCGGGACGACGTAGCGCATCGCACGGCCGCCATGGCCATCGGGGTGGAGCGGGTTTCGGCCGCCAAGCAGATGCGGGGCCTGTTCCCGTAGGCGAGGGTGTTGTCGAGGCATCGAAGGGCCAAGCTGTCAGGGTAGCGAGGCTCGCAGCAGAACCGCCTTACCAAAGGTTTGCGACCGGCCGATCACGTCATCGAACACGGCCTTGGCCAGCAATTCGTAGCCGCGGTCCGTCATATGCAGCCCGTCCGGACCGATGATGTCCTTTTGGGTCACGAGGCCTGAGGCGATCCAATGCTGCATCAGCGCAAAGCGGGGGATGACGGCGACGTTCTGCTCCCTCGTGATCAGGTGAATGGCCTCGAGATAGCGATTGGTCGGTTCGGCCAGCTCGATGTTTGGGCACCATTGCGGCTCCATGACCATGAGCTCGACCCCCGCCGCACGGATGGCCGCGATCCCGGCGCGCAGGTTCTGCTTGAAAAGATCGAGTGGCACCTGTTGCAGCGAGTCATTGCTGCCGGTCTGCCAGATGACCAGGTTGGGCTTACGCGACAGGATATCGGCATCCAGCCGCCGCATCATCTCCTCGATGTCCTCGCCGTCGACACCCCGATTGACAACTTCGACCCCGAGCCTGCCTCCCGGAGGCTCGCGCAAGAGTTCCTGCAACCGTGCCGGATAGGTTTTCTGGCGGGAGGTCGCACCGGTGCCACGGGTGGAGGACGAGCCGAAGGCGACGATCCGAAACACCTGCTTGTCGCTCAGGTGCGGCGGCGGGTAGTAATCGAAGGCCTGCGTGTGCGGAATTTCCGCTTTCTTGACGTTGAAAACGAAGTAGAGCGGCAGAAAACTCAGCAGGCCTCCGAGCGCGAAACCGCAGGCATTCTTGAGAAACACGGGGGACGGCACCCGCATGGCTAGGTTGCGTGCCCGGTCAACAGCAGCTTCGGCGCCGGCCGCGCCTCGCCGCTGCCGAGCTTTCTGCGGTCGAGCAAGAGAGCCAGCCAGAGCATCGCGCCCAATCCGAAGGCGTTGACACTGCCCTGCACTAAGGCCCCGTCGCTGAGGTCGTTGAACGCGATCCGGCCGATCAGGGCCAGGATGCAACTCGACGCGAAGACAGTCAGCGAGTGACGGCCGGCGGCCAGCACGGGACTGACCAGTGCGGATCGGGCCACCGCCGTAAAGGTCGAGGACGTCAGTGCCAGATAGGCGAGCGCCAGCACATGAAAGACGCGCCACGGCGTGACAAAGCACTTCGGCTCGTTGCCGAAGAGCGCAGCGGGCAAGTGAAACGTCGCAAGCCCGGCGCCTGAAGATTCAGCCACGAATGCGAAAATCAGGTAGGCGCCGCAAAGCCAGCGCAGGGCGGAAGGCGGGGCGTTCAGCAGGCTGGCCGGATTCCGGCGCGCTGTCGCAAGGGCGGCCCCGAGCACGTAGACAAGTTGCCAGGTGAAGGGATTGAAGGTCCAGGATGTGGTCGACAACCGGTCGATATGGTTGGGCAGATTGACGTGGAAACGGTTGGCAAGCCAATAGACCGCAAGTGACAGCACCACCGTTCCGACAACGCTCTTGCGCAGCAGGGCGAGGATGAGCGGGAAACACGCCAGCAGGACGAGGTACAGCGGCAATATGTCGAGATAGACCGGCAAGGCCATCAGCGACAGGCCGCGGATGATTCCGGCAAGCCCATCGTTGATGATCGGGGCCAGCAGGGTCGGCTGAAGTCCCAACAAGATCGTGCGCAGATTGACTATAAGGACGGTCGCGAGAAACAGGCCGGCATGCGCGGCATAGATGTTCAGGCACCGCGTGCCGACCTTCCGCAAGAAGACCTTCGCTCCATCGCGCTCGTACACCCGCCCATAAGCGACCACCGCCGAATAGCCGGCAAAAAACACGAAGAGTTCCGCCGCATCGGAAAACCCGAAGCGCCTGATGGTCATCAAGGACAGGTAATCGCCGGGGATATGATCGAAGAAGATGCAGATGAGAGCGAAGCCGCGCAGCACGTCGATGCGCTCATCGCGGCGGCTTGCGGGTTGCGCGGCGGAGGGCCCGAGCGCTTTGCCGCCGTTGCTGCCGTCCTCGCCATTGAGAGTGTCGTGCACGGGCCGCTCATGCCAGAATCGAGTCGGGGAACCATGCGGGACAGAAGTAAAGGCTTAATGGGGGAAAGCTTCGAAATCAGGGACCGCGGCGTTCATCGATCGTTTGCAACTGCGTCCCCGTTTGGGCGGAGAGTGAGAAACGAGAGGACGGCCCCCGGCGGCCTCATTGTCCACAGCTCGGCGTTCAGCGCAAAACCTTGGATTTGGCGGCGAGATCGCCCCCGCGCCACAGGTAGAGTGCAAGAAGCGGCTCGGCCTCGGTGCGCATCGCATGCGCCATCCAGCCAGGGTGGTGGATCGGCGTGCCGGGTTCGCGCCTCGCCCAGGCCTCCTGGCCGCGCTGCCACCATGCGGAGCCCGAAAGCGGCAGATAGAGCTCCTCGGCTTCGTGCGCATGGGCCGGATAGGTGGTTGCTGGACCGAGCATCAGAAACCCGCAAGCGAGCGCCTGGCTAGGGATAGGTCCCCGCATGCCGATCAACTCGGTCCAGCCATAGCGGTCCAGGAATTCTGGCCCGAAATCGCTCGCTCCATAGGTCTGCCCCCACGCGAGATGTCCAGCGCTCGCCACGAGAGCCTGCACGACCGGTGCGCTCAAGGGCGCAGTGGCGTTCGGGAGGTCGCCCAGCCAGCCAAGCACCGGCAGGCCGCATGGCGAAACCGCACGGGACGGCTCCAGGACCGGCCACGCGCTCAGGAACGACGCAGCCGCCGCGATCGGCTCCAGCAACGGCATAAGCATTGTCGCAAGCGCGCTCGCGACGTGTCCCGAAGAATTCACCGTGTCGGACAAGGGAGGCGCTTATCGGTCGGCGCATTATGCCGAAACGTCGGCACGGGCTTTCGATTACCTTCGATCATCGTGCTGCTATAGCGGCTTGCGGCCGAGAATGCGAAGCGTGAGCTGCCGCCCGAGCCGCATCGGCGGATAAAGCAGTCGGGCCATTGCGGGCCGGGAGAGCGGCCCAGGTCGCCTCGAGAGTTTCGACAACAGCGAGACCGCCGCGGCCCCGTGATGAACCGTGCCGTCGAGGTCGACGATCATACCCTCATTGAGGTCGAGGCCATACCGGGAGGCGCGCTCGGGCTCGCGCCTCGCGTCGAGCAGCGACACATCGAACCGCTCCCGCAAGCGCAGCAGCTGCACATAACGGCTGCAGAAGGGGCACTGCCCATCATAAACGATACGCAGCTGGCGCATGGCCTTGCAATCTGTCGAGGAAGCGATGGAGCGCGTCCGGGTCCGGTACGGCGAGGTAGAGAACCATCATGGTGATCGAATAGGTCCCCACGGGAAGGAGGAGATAGAACCCCCCGTGCAGCGCCAGCCCGACCGGGATCACCACCCAATGCCAAGCCCGCACGAACAGGCCGATAGCCAGCCCATATTCGACCGCGACCACCAGGATGGCGAGCCCAGACAGCAGCAGCGGGTACTGGACCACGATGCCGAGCGGACGTCCGGCATAGAACCAGGTCACGATCTGCTCGAGCCGCTGCCCCGAAACCCACGCCCAATCCGACTTGTCGAAAGCGGTCCAGAAATAAAGCGCCGCGAGTTGCAGCACGATGAGCCGCTGTCCCCAAAGAGGGCCGCGTTCAGCCGGCGGTGATGCTCCCCTCTGCTCCGCTTCGCGGATCGCCAAGCAGCGATCCAGAGAATAGGACCGGCCACAGGGCGTGCAGGCCAGCAGGAGCGTCGCGCTCAGCAGGATATAAACTTGGTGGTGGTTCCACTGCTCCACGCTGTTTCCGTAGCTGCCGGTAAAATAGATCTCGAACACCGCGGCGGCGACACACGCCGTCGCGAGCTGGGCCATGTAGCCGACGACCATCATGGCGGTCAGCACGAAGAACAGCGTGCTCAGAATCACGCTCGATGGCTCCAAGGTGTTGAAGACGGTCAATTCGCTTCCGAAGCGGGCCAGGATGACCAGGCCGATCGCGATCCGCATCAAGGCTACCGGCCGCGTGGATTGTTGGGGGCCGTCCACCCACCGCGTGAGCAGCCATGCGGCTGGAGGGGCAGTCACACCCCATTCTCCTGACCCGTACCATCGGCCGCCGTCGAAGGGGATGGCAGCGCGCAAACGTCTGCGACCTCCATGGCTCGCCAGCCTCGGCGCGTTCCGACCCACCCTTGGAATGAGAGGTGAACAGAAGCGGTCGCACCGCACACGCGGTCGGCGAAGCTTCTCAGGTCGCGCTCTTCGAACACTCTCTTGCCGAAGTCGTAGGGCGGCTCACCGGCGGAATGTTGTGGCCCAAGCACTTCGAGCGGATTCATCCGAACGAGCACGCCATCGGCCCGGCGCAACGTGAAAGTGCCCTTCACCACGCCGATACCGCCCCCCGCGAACATGATCCATTCGCGAAGGAAAACCGAATGGTGCCCAAAAATCTGGCCCATCGCCGGTCCTAGCATTATGAACAGACTCAGGCACAGGATCGCCCCGGTGCGCATGTGTTCGACCAGGAGACTCCATCTCCCTGCCCGGCCCCCGGTTGGGCTGTTTCTCCGCCCCTTTCCGGTTGAATTCGGCTACACGCATGAAACTCCATCCTTCAGCAGGCACCTGCAATGGAGGGTTGCATGGGGAGTGTTAATCGGGGGTTGCGAGGCCTGATCGCTTTCGAGGAGAGGATCGGCACTTGGGGCATGCTGGGCTACGCGACAAGATCTGCGCCGTCGGCGATTCGCTGTTCCGACGAGGGCTGACCTTTGGGTCGACGGGCAACATCTCGGTTCGGCTGCCGGACGGCGGTTGGCTCATGACGCCAACCAATGCCTCGCTCGGCGCGCTTGACCCGGCGAAGCTGTCCCATCTAGCCGAAGACGGACGGCTACTTTCGGGCGAGGCGCCCACCAAGGAGGCTTTCCTGCATCGCGTCATGTATGCAGAGCGCGCCGCGAGCCGGGCCGTGATCCACCTGCATTCGACCCATTCGGTCGCGGTATCGTGCCTGCACGACATCGACCCGCATGATTGCCTGCCCCCGCTGACCGCCTATTACGTCATGCGTGTGGGACGCCTCCCGCTCGTTCCCTATTACCCGCCCGGGGACGAGACGCTGGCCCATGCGGTCCAAAAACTTGCCGGCAAGCACCATGCGGTGCTGCTCGCCAACCATGGTCCGGTGGTGGCGGGGACCAGCCTCGAAGCTGCCATGTACTGCACCGAGGAGCTTGAGGAGACCGCGAAGCTGTTCCTGCTGCTGGGTGATCGCGCGACCCGGCCGCTGACGCCCGAACAGGTCGAGGACTTGCGCCGGCGTTTCCCGCCGACGTGACGGAGCGCCGGTCAGGTCCGGTAGCCGAAACTCAGCCGCGCCTGGAGGCGCCGCGCCACCATCGACAGGGGCCAGGCGAGGACGAAATAGATCAGTGCGGCCAGCAGGAACAGGTGCATGGGCAGGAAGGAATTCATGGCGAGGTCCTTCGAGCGCAGCATCAATTCCGGCGTGGAGATCAGGGAACACAGCGAAGTGTCCTTGAGCAAGGTCACCAGCACATTGACGAGCGGCGGCAGGATGGTCCGCATCGCCTGGGGGGCGACGATGTAGACGAAGGTCGTATAGGGCGTCATGCCGACCGCGCGCGCCGCCTCGCGCTGGCCCCGGTGGGTCGACAGGATGCCGGCACGGAACACTTCCGCCAGATAGGCGCCCGCGCTCATGCCGAGCCCGATGAAGCCGGCCACGAAGGCGTTCATCACCAGCCCCAGCGGCACCAGCCCGAAATAGAGCAGGAACAGGATCGCCAGCGCCGGAATGCCGCGGACGAGCTCGATGTAGGCCGAACAGAACAGGCGCACCGGTCGGAGCGGGCTCAGCTTGCCCAGCGCCAGCAACGTGCCGAGCACGGCCGCAAGCGCGAACGAGCACAGGGTCAGCTCGACGGTGACCACGACCGCCTTTTGGATCTGCGGCGCCCAGTCGGCCCAGTTCTCGCCGTAGGTGGCGAGGAAGTTGCTCAGTCCGAACATCAGGCCCAGGACCTTTGCCGGTTCTCGAGGCTGGCGACCAGCCGGGCGATCGGCAGGCTCAGGCAGAAATAGATGAGCGCCACGATGACGTAGATCAGCGTCGTCTCGAAAGTCGAGGTCACGAGCTTGCGCGCATAGAACATGATCTCGGGCGCCGCGATGGCCGAGCACACGGCCGTGTCCTTGAGCAACGCGATGGCATAATTGCCGATGCTGGGCAGGGTGATGCGCCAGGTCTGCGGCAGGATGATCTCGCGCAAACTGGTCCAGGGCGTCATGCCGACCGCGCGCGCCGCCTCGCGCTGGCCGGGCTTGATGGCCGCGAGCCCCGAGCGAAAAACCTCGCTCAGCACCGCCGTGCCGTTCAGCGACAGGCCGAGAATGGCGGCCGGAAAGGCCGGGATGCGGAACCCGACGTAGGGCAGCCCGAAGTAGATGAGGAAGACCTGGGCCAGAACGGGCGTATTGCGGAATAGCTCGACATAGGCGTCGAGCAGAAAATTCAGCACACGACTGCGCAGCAGCCGCAGCAAGGCCACCAGCAAGCCGCAAACCAGCGCCAGCAGCCAGGGACGCCAGCGTGATCGTGACCGTGGTGGCCGCACCCAGCAGCAGGGGTCCGCCGAGATCGACGATCTTGCCGAACATTCCTTATCCCGACCGTCAGTGAACGCCCTGCGGCGTGACTTGCCGCAGGAACGCGCGCACCCGCTCATGCTTCGGAGCATCGATGACCTCGGCGGGCGGCCCCTCTTCGAGCACCTTCCCGTCGCTCATGAAAATAACATGGTCGGCGACATCGCGCGCGAACCCGATCTCATGCGTGACGAGCACCATCGAACGGCCTTCGTCCGCGAGTTCGTGGATCACCTTGAGGACTTCGCCGACGAGTTCGGGATCGAGCGAGGAGGTCGGCTCGTCGAACAGCATCAGCTTCGGCTTCTGGGCGAGCGCGCGGGCGATGGCGACGCGCTGCTGCTGGCCGCCCGACAGACGCTCCGGGTATTCGCTGGCCTTGTGCAGCATATGCACCTTGTCGAGCATCGCATCGGCGAGTTGGTAGGCTTCCGACTTGGCGAGGCCGCGCACCTTCATGGGCGCGATGGCCACGTTGTCGCGCGCGCTGAGATGCGGCCACAAATTGAAGCTTTGGAACACCATGCCGACCTCGGCACGCTGGGGCGCGAGTTCGCGCTCGCTCATGCGGACCAGGTTGTCGCCCTGCCGCTTTTCGCCGAACAGCTGGCCGTCCAGGAACACGTGCCCCCGGGTCGGCGTCTCGATGGCGTTGATGCAGCGCAGCATGGTGGACTTGCCGCAGCCGCTCGGCCCGATCACCGCGACCTTGTTGCCCCGCTCGAGCGTGACGTCGACACCCCTGAGCACCTCAAGTTGGCCGAAGGACTTGTGCAGTCCTTCGACCCGCAAAAGCTTGTCGTTCATCGGCGCGATGCGATCAGCCCTTGCATTTCTCGGGCAGGACGGGCGGCTTCCAATCGGCCGGCCGGTCCTTCCCGGCCCGCTGGTTGACCGATCCCGGCTCGTACCAGGAGGGGTCGCCAAGGCCGTATTTCTTGCCGATTTCGACGTTCTTGCAGCTCGCCCATATCTCGGCGATCTTGCCGTTCACCGCCTTGAGCAGTTCAGGCGCATCCTTCGAAAGACCGAACACGATATTGTACTTGGCGGTCAGCACGGGGAACTTCGGGTCGAAATCCTGCTTGAGCGGGACCACGTGGATCTTCCAGTCCGGGTTCTTGGACACCGCGTACTGGATAAGCGGCGGATCGGCGAAAAGCGCCTCGATGCGACCCGCCAGCAGGTCGCGGATCGCGGCGTCGCTGGTGTCGTAGAGCTGCAGCGTCGCGCCCGGGATGGCCTTCAGGTCGTTGATCCAGCCGAAACCCTGGATCGAGCCGATCGTCTTGCCCTCGAGCGCCTTGACGGTGCTGAGGTCGGATCCCTCCTTCTGGGCGATCACGGCACCGCCGTAATAGATCGGGTCGGTGATGTTGATCACCTTGGTCCGGGGCTCGTTCCAGCCCATCATGCCGTGCATCGCGTCGACCCGCCGCCCTTTGACGGATTCGATCTCGGCGGCCCATTCCATCAATTGCGGCTCGACCTTGAGGCCGAGCGATTCCCCGACCGCCTGCATGACTTCGCCATCGAGCCCGATCAGCTTGCCGTCCTTGACGCCCGTCCCGGGCATGTCACCGTTGTAGGCAACGACCAGACTGCCCGGCTTCACGAGCTCGAGATCGGCGGCCTGGGCCGCGGCCGTCCCCATGAGAGTCGCGAGGACGCCGGCTACCGCGGCGCGGCGCAAAGTCTTGCCTCTGTTCGCTGATTTTACCATCTCGACGTTCCCCAACCGTGGCTGTCTCAAGCCGCGGAGACTGGCGCAAGTGGTCCGGAGGCGCAATGCCGATTTGCGCGCCCGCGCCGCCCGTCGAAGCGATCGTGGATTGTGCTTGCTAGGCGAAGCCCTAGCGGAGATGCTGCGCGCGCCAGCCTTGGCGTTCAGGCCGAGCGGAGAAACATTCGCCATGACGATCGCCGCCTTTTGGAGTGCCGCGCTGGCGGGCTTCGCCTATGGGATCACGCCAGGTCCCGGCGTTCTGGCGGTCCTCGGGATCGGGGCCGATCACGGCCGTCGTGCCGGGGCCACGTTCCTGGGCGGCCATTTCGCGGGCGATCTGCTCTGGTACACCCTGGCGCTGGTGTCCATCATCGGGGCGACGAGCATCGACCAGACCGTGTTTCGCGTGCTCGGGCTCGTCAGCGGGGCCTATCTCATCTATCTCGGCTGGCGGTCCGTTCGCGCATCGGTGCGTTCGTCGGCCGCGCTGCCGCCGACGGCCCGGCGCCCCTTCATGTATGGCCTGATCTTCGGCGCCACCAATCCGAAATCCTATCCGGTGGCCGCGGCCATGTTCACGGCCCTGCTGGCGGGCCAGGCCCAGAGCCTCACCTGGGCGTCGCTTCCGGGCCTCGTCCTGGCCGCCTCGCTCGGATCGATCGCGGCCTATGTGGTCCTTGTGGCGCTGGTCGGTCTCGGCCGGTTCCGGGCGACCTACCGGCGGCACGAGATCTGGATCCGCAGGGCCTCGGGCGTGATGTTCATCGCCTTCGGGGGCCGGTCGATCGCCGATTCGCTGCGCCGCTGACGACGGCGCGGCGCTCACCACGCTACTTCGACCGCAGAGCGACCTCGCCGGTTTCCAACAAGGACTTGAGGTTGGAAAGGATGCGCGGCCAGCCGCCGGACACGGCCTCGATGAATTTCGATCCGGCCCGTTCCATCCCATGCGTGACGGTGAGCTTCACGGCGCCGTCGACCGGTTCCAGTTCCATGGTGCAGCGCGAGTAGCCCTCCGCTTTCATTTCCGGCTTCCACTCGTTGTGCCATTTGATAACGAGGCGCCGGGGCGGGTCGACTTCGATGATCTCACCCCTGTCGGCGACTCGGCCGTCGGCGAACAGAAGCCGCCAGGGCGAACCCGCCGTCCAATCGGTCTCGACCGACATGCCGAACCAGTAGCGCTTGATGAAGGCCGGGTCGGTCAACGCCGACCACAGATGCTCGGGCGTCGTGCGGATGAACGTGACGTAGACGAAGGTGCTGTCGTTCGCGCTAGCCATGATCCTCTCCCTCGAGCCTCTGTTTAAGATCCGCGAGAGCGCTCAGACGCGCGCGCTCGAACTTGCCGATCCAGCGTTCGGCGATCTCGTTGATCGGAACCGGATTGATGAAATGGAGCTTTTCGCGGCCTTGTCGCTTGAAGGACACGAGATTGGCGTCGACCAGAATCCCGAGATGTTTCGCCACGGCCTGGCGGCTCATCTCGAGCCCCTGGCAGAGTTCGCCGAGCGTCTGCCCGTTTCTTCCATGCAGTCGGTCCAGCAACCGCCGGCGACTTTCGTCGGCCAGGGCCCTGAACACCATGTCGTCGGTCATGGCGATGATATGTAACCTTTTGGTTCCATGTCAAGGGGTCGACCGGCTGGTCGAAGACGCACCCTAATGGTCGTCGAAGCCCTTGCCGCGGCGGCTCTTCACGGCCGAACGGATCGACTTGCCGGTGAGGCGCCGCTCCTTGGAGGCCAGGGTCGGGCGCGTGGGTCGTCGGGTTTTCGGAATCTTGGCGGCCGCTTCGATCAGGTCGGCGAGCCGGGCCCGCGCGTCGGCGCGGTTCAGGTCCTGGCTGCGGAAGCGATCGGCGAAGATCACGATGACGCCTTCACGCGTCACCCGGCTGCCGCCGAGCCGCTCGAGCCTCGTCTTGACGATCGGGGTGAGGTTCGGCGAGCCGCGGATGTCGAACCGCAGCTGCACGGCGCTGGCCACCTTGTTGACGTTCTGCCCGCCCGGACCGGATGCCCGGACGAAACTTTCCACCAGTTCGTCGTCGTCGATGCTGATGGTGGGCGTCACGCGCATCCCGCTACCTCTTGCACGACCGCCGGCCAAGCCTCTGGCGAAGCAGAGCGCGCTGCACCCTAATGTGTCGCGCAGCCGTGACAAGCGCCACATAGGCTCGGCCCCACGACCTATCTTGTTTGACGCTTCGCAGGCCGCCGGTTGATCTCCGGCCTCGACCCCGACAAACAGGAGGGCGGCGTGATTCGCCGGACCGGTCCGGACGATATCTTGGAGATCTTGCATGGCTGGCGGTTGCACCGAAGGGCTGGATACCGGATTCGTGGCGCTCGGCTACGCCAAGGTGGCGCTGCTCGGTGTCGTGCAGGGCCTCACCGAACTGATGCCGATCTCCTCGACGGCCCATATGCGCATCGTTCCGGCGCTGCTCGGCTGGCAGGACCCGGGATCGGCATTCTCGGCCGCCATGCAACTAGCCGCACTGGCCGCCGTCGTCACCTATTTCTGGAAAGACATCAGCGGCATCGGTGGCGGAGCGCTGCGGGCCGCCCTGCGGGGCAACTTCTCGGCCTGGGATTTCCGCTTCGTAGTGTGGATCGTGCTGGCCACGATCCCGATCGCCATCGCGGGGCTGCTGCTGTCCTCGCGCCTTAACGCCTGCGGTTCCGCCTTGCGAAGCCTGGAGGTGATCGGCGTGGCCTGTGTGGTGATGGCGATCTTGCTGGCGATCGCCGAAGTCTATGCCCGGCACCGGCGGGTGCTGGGCGACATGACGCTGCTCGACGCCATGGTGGTCGGCATCGCCCAGATCGGCGCCTTGATCCCGGGCGTGTCCCGCTCCGGCTCGACCCTGACGGCGGCCCTGTTCCTCGACATGAAGCGCGAGGAGGCCGCCCGCTTTTCGTTTCTGCTCGGCCTGCCGGCCATCGCGCTGGCGGGACTGAAGGAACTCTACGAGCTGCACAAGGCGCATCTCGACGCCCAGGGCTGGTCGATCCTGGCGCTTGGGCTGGTGATCGGCTCGATTTCCGCCTTCGTGGCGATCTCGCTCCTGATGCGCATCCTCGAGCGTTTCTCGGCCTGGCCCTTCGTCATCTACCGGGCCGTGATCGGCATCGTGCTGTTGGCCGGCGCCGCGGCGGGGTGGCTGAGCTGAGGCGGGCCAGCCAGAGGCGTCACGCCGAACCGAAACGCAACAGGTAGCGCCGATCGAGTTCCGCGATCGGCATGATGGCGAGCACGTCCGTGGTGCCGAACTGATGGTCCACCACGATGCCGTCGCCGAAGCGCGCCCCGGCCCGGAGGTAGCCCTTGAGCAGGGGCGGCAGGGACGCCAGAGCGTCACGCCTGTCGAGGCCTGACACGGGCAGGATGTCGAGGCGGGCCGCGCGCTCAGGCAGGGCTGGCGCCTGCCATTCGGGAGCGGCCCCGGCGTGGTGGCGCAGGAAGCTCAGGCCCAGGGCCAAGGCCGAAGGATCGGTGCCGGTTAGACTGGCGCAGCCGATCAGAACGTCGACGCGGTGCTTCTGCACATAGGCCCCGATCCCCCGCCACAGCAATTCGATGGTGCGCTTGGATCGATAGGCCGGCAGCACGCAGGAGCGACCGAGTTCGAGGAAGCTCTTGTCGGCGTGCCGGGCCAGCAGAGGCCCTATCGCGAATTCGCGCGCCGAGTAGAACCCGAAGCTGCGTTCCGCCTCGGCCTGAAGCAGCAGCCGGTAGGTGCCCACCACCTTGGGCCGAACGCCGCCGAGCCGTGGGCGCAGGGCAGCATGGTCGATGACGATCAGGTGGTCGCAAACGTCGTCGAACGCGCAGAGGTCGCGGCGCTGAAAGGCCGAGGCCCGATCCGGGATCGCCTCACCCTCTTCGAAGAATACCTTGTAGCGAAGCCGCTGGGCGCGACGCACGTCCTTGCGACGATCCGCGAGGCGCACCTCGAGCGACCCGATCCGGCAGAGCGGCTCGGCCGCATCTGCGATCGCGGGTGTCCAGGCCAGGGCCGCATTCCAGGCCGTGAAGGCTCCGGACGCGAAGGCCGAAGCATTCCCGGCGATCGTGGCTGCCAATCCATCTCGGGCGCGCGGACTTTGCATGGCGAAGGACGATCCTGGCGGGTTTATCGCCTTCGAGACATCACGAATCGCCAAAGGATTTATGACGGCCTGCCCCGGGGCGAAGGCGCGACAGCCTGGGGTCGGGAGCCTGAACAGGCGGAGAGCGGCCCTCTCGGGGCGGGAAAAGCAATGCCGCGCCGCGCCCAAATGCATCCTTTTTCGGAAACACTTTGTTGGGTTTGATTTCAGCCCAAATCGATTGTGGATGGCGGAACATTTCTCAGCGGTGCAGCATTCCCCGGCTGGGTGGCATGACGCCCCCGTCGCGGAGTTCGGCCCATGCTGCGCTGGATCATCGCTCTGTCTGTCTTATGCGCGGGTTCGGCCGCCATGGGGTTTGGCCATTTTCTGCCCCTTGCGAGTACGTTGAGCAGCTTGTGCCTGACTGTCTTCGCGCTCTCGGCCACTCTGCTGATCGGCTCCTTCGACGCTTACGAGACACAGGCTGTGCTGGTCGAGCGCGACGACCACTGACGGCTCCCGCGCGGCGGCCTGCAAGACCTTTCGCATCAGCGTCGGCATCGGCTCGGAATCCAGCGATCCGGCCGGGCTCCATCGATAGCCGTCCGGCGGCTCCCAGGTGCTGGTGCTGCCGCTGTAGACCTCCAGCCGGAGGTCGAAGTGGGTGAAGCCATGGTCCACATGGCCGCAGGATCGGAACGCACGATCCGCGATGGCCAGCAGGGTTGCGATTTCGGCCTGTGACTCGGTCCAGGCCGTCCCGAAAAATTCCGTCATTCCGCCGAGCAAGCCCGAAGAAGGGCGGGTGCGGACCAGGATGGCGCCGTCGTCGCGCCGGATCAGCGCGCTCGCGCCGAATTTTTGCGGGCGGGTTCGTTTGGGCGCCCGGCGTGGGTACGTGCCAGGAGCTCCTGAGGCCAGTGCCTCGCAGTGCGGCGTGACCGGACAGATCGTGCAGGCGGGTGCGCGGGGCGTGCAAAGCGTCGCGCCGAAATCCATGGTGGCCTGGGCGAAATCCCCGGGCCGATCGCGCGGCGCGAGATCCGCGGCGAGCCGCCGGATCGCCGGTCGTGCGGCGGGCAGCGGCTCCTCCACCGCAAACAGGCGCGCCACGACCCGTTCGACATTGGCGTCGACGACCGTCGCCGGGAGGCCGAACGCGATCGCGGCGACCGCCGCCGCCGTGTAATCGCCAATGCCGGGCAGCAGCCGCAGGGCAGCTTCGCTCGGCGGGAACGTTCCGCCGTGGTGCTCGACGACGGCCTGGGCGCAAGCATGCAGGTTGCGGGCCCGGGCGTAATAGCCAAGCCCGGCCCACTCCCTAAGCAGGTGCTCGCGCGGCGCGGCGGCGAGCTGCTCGACCGTTGGCCAAATGCGAGAAATCGCGCGTAATAGGGCTGAACCGCAGCGACCGTGGTCTGCTGCAGCATGACCTCGGACAGCCAGACGTGGTAGGGATCAGGCTGCGCGCCTGGGGCGGCCCGCCAGGGCAGATCGCGCCGGTGGCGATCGTACCAGTCGAGAAGGCCTCGGGCGATTTTTTGTGCGTCGGGCTGGGGCATCGTTTCGCACAGCTGCGGCGGGACCGGGTCTCACACCCGGGCCGGCCAGCCGCGCGGCGCCATGGGCCGCCCGGGACCTGAGGGTATGAACGAGAAGCACGCCCGATGCGCAATATCAACGGCAAACACTCCTGGTCCCGGCCGCTGGCCGATCTCGTCGAGCCCTGCATCAGCCCGGTGCTGGCACGCTATGGCTTCGGCGAGGCGGAGATCATCACGTGCTGGTCCGACATCGTCGGAGAACGCGTGGCGTCCTATTCCGAACCGGTCCGCTTGAAATGGGCCCGACCCGGGCCGAGCCCGGAGCCGGCCGGCGGACGCGAGCCCGCGACCCTGATCCTCCGCGTCGATGGCGGCGGGGCGCTCGAGCTCCAGCATATGGGCGCGACCGTGATCGAGCGGATCAACACGCATCTGGGGTGGCGTTGCGTCGGACGGCTCGCGTTTCGACAAGCGCCGTTGCTGGGCCGGGCTGCCCCAAAACTGCGACCCGCACCGCCCGGGCCGGCGGCATTCGCGCGCGCCGAAGCTGCCACGGACGGCATCGCCGAGGACGGACTGCGCCAGGCCCTTGTGCGCTTGGGAGCGCGGGCGCTTCGGGCCACGTGACCGGAGCGAATCGGACCACGTGCGATTTCCCTCTCGGGCGTTCTCCTTTAAGAAAGGCGTCGGTGTTCCGATCCCGGGCGCAGGGGCGTCAATCATCCCGAGCGAGGTTTGCATGCACGGTTCCGTTTCAACCAGCCGCCGGCAGTTTTTGCGCCTTGCGGCGGCCTCGAGTGTGCTGATCGCTGAAGCATCCGGCCGCGGCGCCGCTGCCCAGACCAGCTTTCCCAACGACCAATTGTTGGCCGAAGGGCCGTTGCCGGACCTTTGGCTCGGTGCCAAGGACGCGCCGGTCACGATGATCGAATATGCCTCGATGACCTGCACCCATTGCGCGGCATTCCATGCCGAAACCTATCCGACGCTGAAGTCCAAATATATCGATACCGGCAAGGTCCGCTTCACGTTGCGGGAATTCCCGCTCGACCCGCTGGCGACGGCCGGCTTCATGCTCGGGCGTTGCGCCGGGCCCGACAAGCGCTACCCGTTGGTGGACCTTCTGTTCAATCAGCAGAAGAATTGGGCCTTCGTGGACAAACCCGTCGAGGCTCTGGCCGCCACCGTGAAGCAGGCGGGCATATCGCAAGCCGAGTTCGAGACCTGCCTCAAGGATCAGAAGCTCTACGATCAGGTCAACCAGATCCGTGACAAGGCCGCCCAGCAGTTCAAGGTGGATGCCACGCCCACCTTCTTCGTCAATGGCCAGAAGCATTCCGGCGAACTGACCGTCGCCGAACTCGACAAGTTGCTGGCCCCCCTGCTGAAGGGCTGAGGAGCGGCTCAACTCTGGCGGAGCGGCGGAGCCGGCATTTCGGGGGGAGATCTTGGACGCCAACCAGACATTTTCGCTGTGCCTCACCGACGAGCCCAATGTTGCGGATGTGAACCTGGTCGAGAGTCGCCTGGTCGACTACAACGAAGCCAGGTCATTGCCCTATGATCGCGTCCCGCTCTGCATCTTCATGAAGGATGCCGAGGGCCGCACGGTCGGGGGCGTGACCGGCTACACGAATTGGGGCTGGCTCTACCTCGATTGCTTCTGGCTGCCCGAGGATCTGCGCCAGGGCGGCTGGGGTGGGCGCATCCTGGAGCTTGCCGAGCAGGAAGCGATACGGCGCGGGTGCGCCCAGGCGCGGCTTTACACCTACACGTTCCAGGCCCGCGGTTTTTATGAGCGGCACGGCTACGTCGAATTCGGCCAGCTCGACGGCTACCCGCCCGGGGCATCGCAGATCTGGATGCGCAAGAGCCTGGGCGTCCGCCACCCGGCTTCACCAAACCCGGGGACCTGAGCCGCACTGGCCCTGCCAAGAACCTTTCCCGGGCCAGTACGGTCCCGATTCGTCTCGTGTCAGGCCGGCAGCGACAGCATGCCGGCCTTGCCGTTTCTGGTGCCGAACAAAAGACGGCGCCCGTCGCGATCCCAGGCGATGGTGGAAATCGCGCCGCCTTCCGGGTCCTCCTTGCGCACCAGGATCTCGGACGCATCGCTGAGCCGGCACAAGAGCACGAAACCGTCCTCGTAGCCCAGGGCCAGCACGGGCGCGCTCGGATGAAAGGCCACCTGCGATACCCGCGTGGGACGTACCCCGCACTCGCGCGGGGACTTGCCCATCGGCCCGTCCTTGCTGTCGAAGGGCCAGACCACGCAGGCATCGGCGCCTGACGTCGCCAGCCAATGGCCGTCCGGCGACCAGGACAGCGAGCGCGGCTTCGCCGGATAGCCCGACATGCGCATGTGCTTGCCGTCGGCGATGCGCCAGCCGTGCATGGTGTTCTCCTGCATGGAGGTCACCAGGAAGCGGCCGTCCGGGGAGAACGACACGTCGAGGTGCGAGCCCTTCCAGGAGAGCGTCTCCGGCGGCTCGGTACTGTTGGGAAACCAGAGCGAGGCGCCGTTGTAATGCGAGAAGGCGAGCCGATAGCCTTTCGGCGCAAAGGCAAGCCCGCGCGTCGAGGAGCTCGAGAGCGTCGTTTTCACCTCTCCCTTGGCGGATCGAGCCCGCACGTTGCGCCCCGACGCCCAGGCGAGGGCGCCGGACGGATGCAGCGCAAGCGCGTCGATCCAGCCGGTCTTCTCCTCCCCCAGCAGGGTCGTGGATCCATCGAGCGTCGTGGCGACCAGACGACCGTCATCCCCGCCGGTCACGAGCCTGTCCTTGTCCGCGGCGGCGACCAGGATCGCGGCGTCGGGATGGGCCACGACGCTCCGGTTCTGGTCGGGAAAGACCACGGTGCCATCCCCGAGGGCCAACACGGGCGCACCGCCCAGAAAGGCGGCCGCAGTGACGTGAGCGCCCGCTTCGATAGACACCACGGAGCTGGCCAAGGATTCATTCGAGAGGGGCGGAGAGACCATGCGAGGACCGGGGTTGCGACCGCCGGAACCCGGCCGGCCTGGCGAGCCGTGGATGCGGGCACGAACCGCTCTCTGCGAGCCGAGCTCGGCGCAAAGCCGAAGGGCACCCTGCGGCGCGGGTTAGCGGGAGTTTGGGCCGAGCGCAAGCCGCCCGGCGAGGTGCCGCGCCAACAAGTCCAGGTCAACGCGTTTGCGGGCTGATGATGACCTTTAGGTTGTCGGTGTTCCATCCTGCGGCTTTTCGGGCGGTTTCGATGGACCGCATTTGTTTTCCGGCACGAACCACATTGAAGGCGAGACGTCGGACAAGGGCCATGTTCGTGGCGGCGTGGCCGCGCAAGGTAGCCTGCCCGCTTTATGCCTTCGGCCAAACGCCAAAACACCCCGCCGGCCGAGGCCAGCGGGGCGGTCATGGTGCAGAATCCTACCGGCGCGGGGCCCGATGGTCGATCTTGTCGACGAGGTCGCGGATCTGTTCGGCCAGGTGATCGCGGCTGCGCGCCTCCCCGGCCACGATGCCGTCACGCAGCACCGCCACGAGATTTTCGACGGCTTCGGTGAGGTCCCGCAGGGTTTCCCGGTCGACCAGCCCGGAGCCGATCAGCGCCAGACCGGGCTCGGGCGGGGCCGTTTCCTTGGCGTGTTCTCCCCTGACAAGGCCCGCATAGGCGGCCAGCAGCGCGGCGCAGAGCGACCCGAACGCGATCGCGTCAGCGGTGGTAATACCGAGCATCGTGGGCTGCCCTGTAGATCGAAAAAAGCTCGGCCAACGCCAGCATCGCATAAACCCCGATGCCGGTGCCCGGCACGCCCGTGAGCAGGTACGTTCCTTCGAAGAACAGCCACGCAAGCTGGCTCCACGACACGAAGCCGAAGCCGGCGCAAACCATGCGGATCACCGGCGTCTTGGGCCAGCGGCCATTGATGTAGAGGGCCGCTGTCCGGGCAAAGCCCGAGCCGCCGAACATCCAGGCCCAGAACGACTCGCTCGCTCCGAAGCGATGGAACGCCGAAAACCCCGGCTGATCGAGGATCCCGCCGCTGACCGCCAGGGTGATCCCCCAGGCGACCATGATGCCGGCGCACAGCCATTCGAGGGCGCGCTCGTCGGCCTCACCCCGGCCCGACCGAAACGGCCGCGTCACGGCCCACCTCCCCGGACCGACAGACTCTGTTGCGCCGCGGCGGGCCCGAGGAGGCTCGCTGCGTCCGTCGTGGTGCATCCCATGATAGCTCGTCCTTTCGAGGCGCCGCGGGGCCGGCGGTTCAGCGTGCCCTGCTGCCCGCGGCGTGCTGCATGGCCGGGCTTTCGACAGGGGCGCCCCCGATTGTCCCGAGCGCGTCCGCGACGTCGCCCAGGGACGAGAGGCCGCCGAGGAGCGGTGCGAGCGCCTGGAGCTTCGCCACAAGCGAGCCTACGTCCTGCTCGAGCGTTCCGGCCTCCACCGAGGCGGCGATCAGCGGGCCGACCTGGGCTTCCAGGGCCGGGCCGTATTGCTTGATCAGACCGACGAGCGTCGGGCCATATGTCGTGGCCAAGGACCAGATGGTCGGGCCGTAGGTTTCGAGCAAGGCGAGGATGGCGGCGATCGGCATGGCTCAGCCCTCCTTGCCGGTACCGGCCGGCGCCGGTGCAACCGCAACGGCCGTGGCGGACGGGACCGCGCTCAAAACCTTGTTGAGCTTCGCCGTCACGATGCCGCGAACCTGGTCGGGCGTGACGCCAAGAGCCCGCAGGGCCTGCGGCACCGAAGCATTGACCCATTTCATGGCCTCGCCGACCACGGCCAACCGGGCGTTGCCGGCCAGCGCGTCGCCGACCATGGCGCCGCCCTTGCTCAGCGCGATGTTGATCCCGGTGTCGGCCGCCCGGTGCAGGTCGTCCTGGTATTTCTGCTCGATCTGGATACCGGTCAGGGCGTGGAAGCGCGCCGCCGCCCAGGTGACCGCGAGCCCGACAAGGCCGCTTGCCGCAGTGAGCACGGTGGGTTCGAACAGGCTCCAGAGCGAAGTTGGAGGCGCGACGGCCGCAGCGCTTTGAGCAAGGGACGGCGCGACCGCGGCCGCCAAACAGGCGAGCGCCATCGCGCCCCAGAAGAGCGAAACGTCGAAGCATCGGATTGTCCTTTGAAAGATGTGCCGCGGAGCCGCCGCGGCTCGGATCTACGGAATGGGTCGCGTGTTGCGCCGGCTCGCCTGTTTCAGCGGGACGGCCCCTGCACGGACGTGACCACCGGCGCCACGGCCATCTTGAGCGCATGCGCACGGACGAACTCGACGCGGTTCGTCCAACCCTTGCCGAAGGTGATCCAGGCTTTCAGCCGGCGCATGAATGTCAGCCGTCCGTCGCAGAGAACGTTGACGAGAGCGGCAGGGTCGGAGCGTTTGCGCAACACCGCCAGGGTCAGCAGCCCGATGGCGCCGTCCGGCGTGCAACCGAGCGCCTGTTGCAGCCGCTTGGCGGCCTCGATCGGGCCGGAGTTCACGGCCTCGTCGAAAACCGCATAGCCGATGCCGGGCGGCAGGTCGTCGAAGCGGATGCGATCGGCATATTGGTGCCGGTAGATGGCCGCGACTTCGTCGGGGCCGATCAGATAGACGGACCGGCTGGGCTGTCCTTTGCTGGCGCGCCACGCACTGTAGACAGCCTGGGTCACGCCCTTGTTGGTGCGCCCGCCGGGATCGCGGGGGTTGTTCACGCGCCCACCCTCCTCGGCGAGCACAAGAGCAAGGGCATCGTCGAACCCGGACATGGCGTTGCTCCACGAAAAAAGCCGCCAGGAGGCGGCTCGATTGGCTGAAGACGATGGGGAAGCGCCCCGCTGCAGGCACGCCCTGAAGAGGAGATCAGATCAGCTTGGCGGCGACGAGCTTGCGCCGGATCGCCTCCTGCCGGAGCCGGTCGAACTGGTCGTAGCGCACGCCGTAGCGCATAACGGGCGGGCGATCGGCGTTGGCGGGGTCCGTCCGGTCGACGATATCGTCCTGGCAGAACAGGGCGTAGCGGGTGGGGTCGAGGCCGTGCGCCGCAAAGGCGTCCCGCACGGCCTGGGCGGTCACGCCGAAGTGCAGCCGAGCCTTGTCGGCGCCCTTCTCGGCGATGGCGTCGTTCCACTGGTACTCGACCAGGGGGACGTCGAGCACCGCGTCGAACACGCGCGGGTCAGGCGCGCCGCGAAGGGTCTTCTCGGTCGCATCCGACGTGTTGATCGCGCCCGTTCCGGCATAGACCACCGACCATCGAAAGCTCGTGAGGCCGAGTGATTGCGTGTTGTCGCCGCCAGGTCGGAACGCCGTGGAGTAGGCCAGGAAGATGTTGGTATTCGCGAAGTCGCGGAACAGCGTGCCGTTCGTGCCGCCCTTGACGATCGTGTAGCCGACCGTCTGATCGACCCCCGCGTAGTAGGTTCCACTGGTTGCGTCGAACAGGACGACCTGACTGGTATCGACGATCGTCCACTTGTTCGAGGTGTTCGAACTCGAGGGCCACGTAGCCGCGTGGCACCGCCAGGACTGCGCTCGCCGCCCCATTGATCGTATCGGTTCCGGCGGCCGCGATGGTGATGGTGTTGGTGGCCGAACAGGCGCCGCTTTCGTCGACGATGGTGAGTGTCGCCCCGCCCGGATAGGCGCTTGCGGCCGGCAAGGTGAGCGTGCGGGCTGCTGTGAGAGCCGTCACCGCGACGGTGCGGTCGGTGGCAGCGATCGTCGCCGCCGCGTCGCTGATCTGCCGCCGCGCCGTCACGGCCGCGACCGCCGCCGTGACGAAATTGGCGTTGGCGAGCTTGCTGCTCGTGTCGCCGGCAGAGAGGTTCGGGGCCGTGGGCGAGCCGGAAAAGGCCGGCGAGGCGAGCGGCGCCGCCCCCGACACGTCGGCGACCGCCAGGGTCACGGCGCCGGTGCGGCCGGCCACGCTCTGCACCGGGGCGGCCGCGGCCGCCCCGGCCGCCGTGACAAAGCCCTGCGCCTGCACATAGGCGGTGGTGGCGGACTTGGTCGAACTGTCGGCCGTGGCGGGGGTCGGATGGGTCGGCGTGCCGAGGAACGCGACCGCGCCGCCCGCCGCCGTGACCACGATGGCGTCATAGAACGTTGAACCGTCGGCCGAGACCTTGAAGTGGAAATTGTCGTCGCCGGTGAGCCCGATCTCGGCCCGCCCGGAGAAATTGTCCTGGAACAGGAAGGAGGCCGTGTTGCCGGCCGCCTGTTTGGACAGCTTGATGCGAATGTCGCCGGTGCCCGAGGAGGATGTCGGAAGCGCCGTGAACAGCGCGGAATTGAGCTTGGTCGACAGCGGATTGCTCGAATCCGCCGCCGTGCCGATGCCGAGCGCGGCCGCATTGGAGGCAGGCACATAGTTCGTGGCGACGAAAGCCGTGGTGGCGAGCTTCGTCGAGTTGTCGCCGGCCGGCTGCGTCGGCCCGGTTGGCGAGCCGGTGAGGGCAGGCGAAGCAAGCGGCGCCGCGCCCGGACACGTCGCCGACCGCCAGGGTCACGGCGCCGGTGCGGCCGGCCACGCTCTGCACGGAGCGGCCGCGGCCGCTCCGGCCGCCGTTGCAAAGCCCTGTCCCTGGACGAAAGCCGTGGTGGCGAGCTTGGTCGAGGTGTCGCCGGCAGTCGCGTCGGCGCGGTCGGCGAGCCCGTGAGGGCAGGCGAAGCGAGCGGCGCCGCCCCCGATACGTCGGCGACCGCCAGGGTCACGGCGCCGGTGCGGCCCGCCACGCTGCTGACCGCCCCGCCGCCTCCGCCTCCGCTTGTCACCGGTGCCCAAGCCGTGCCGGTCCACACGACCAGGCCGCCGGTGGCGTCGTTATAGGCCAGCATGCCGGTGGTGGGCGGATAGAAGCTCCAGGCGCCGTCCTGCCAGGCCGCGACATTGAAATCCTTGCCGGTCCAGGCGCCCGACCCGCCCACGGCGACGATCCAGCATTGCCCGTCGGCCGGCGAGGCCGGCGGGGCGGCGAGCGCGGCGCTCTGGACCTGGCAATTGACCAGGGCGTCGAGGATGGTCAGCGCCGCATTGTGGGTGACGCTCTTCTGGTTCTGGTTGGCGTCGATGAAGGGCAGCTTCAGGTTGGGCGAGGCGCTCATAGATATACCGTCCGGGTGGCGACCTGGCCGCGCCCGTAGAGCGCGCTGATCTGGTAGATGTTGAGCCTGTAGGAGGGCTGCGCGGCGCCGAAGTCGGCGGTCTGGGCCGCAGCCGTGTAGATCCAGCTCGGCGCGGAAAGAGCGTAGACGGTGCGCAGCACGTCGCCGGCGCCGTCCAGCACCTCGAGGTCGTAGCTCTCGCTGTCCTCGTTCAGCGGCACAGTGTCGTGCGCCCAGCTGTCGCCCGCGAACCGGGTGCGGCGGACCCACGTGACCGTGACATCGGCGGCCGGCAGCGCCCGCCGCCCGGAAATCTGCGACACCGAGAAGGGTCGCAGGCCGGTCGCCGGAAACGACAGAGTGGCGGTCCGATAGGTTCGATGTTCGGGGCCGAACAGACTGGGGCCGTAGCGCAGGCTTTGCACCAGGTCGCGCTGGTCGACGCTCATGTCGAGCGGCCCGAGCTTGGCCCCGTCGAGCACGACGACGCGTGCGCCCGCCGGGACGGGATTGGCCATGGCGCCCTCGCTGCCGCACTGGCCGCGCAGCAGCTTGGAGAGGTTATAGGCGCTGGCCCCGACCAGCGCGGCAGTCTGGTATTGCAGCAGTTCCCACGCGCCCAAGGCCGGGTTCTTGACCGCGATCAGCCCGGCGCCGCCGAGCACTTGCGCTTCGGTCAGGGAGGCGAGCTGGCCGCCACCATAAAGGCGCAGCGAGACGACGTTGCCACGGTCCCAGCGATCCACCGGTCCGGCATAGAGCGGGCTCGTCAGCTCGCCCATCACGGCGGGCGTGTCGACCGTGCTGACGTAGTCATAGCCGCCGGCGCCGTTGCCGCGGTAGACATCGATCCCGGCCCAGGGCGACGCATAGGCGGCAATGCGCGGCGCCCAGAGCTCGGCTTCCCGCCCCGTGACGGGCGGCAGAGACATGAACTCGATGATCGGCGGCCCGTAGGCACCCCGGCGCGGCGCCCCGCTCGGCATCTCGGGCGGCGAGGCCACGCGCAGCAGGGACGGGTCGAATCCGGTCAATGCAGCCGATCGGAACGTCCCCGTGTCGATCGAGGCGATGCGGAACGGCAAGGTCAGGGCGTCGAGTGTCAGGGTGACCGCGTCGCCCGGGTCGAGAGCCAGGCGCGAGGGCGCCAGCTTGATGGAGCCGGTCTCCCGGGCCGCCCACGTCTGCTGCAGCACGCTGGTCGCCACGTCGCCCGCATAGGCCGGATCGAGCGCGGCCGCGGTCGAGATCTGGGCCACGTTGGCGCTGTTGCCGATCGCCTTCCGGCCCTCGACGGTTGCGCTGGCATAGGCCCGAAAGGGATCCGCGAAGGTGACGCGCACCGCGCCCGGCAGATCGGTGTCGCTCGTCCGGGTGAGCGCATAGCCCGGATCGGCCGCGCCCTCGACCACGAGATCATCGGCGGTCAGCGCCGTCACCCGGACGTTGCCCTTGGCGAAGAACCGGATCTCGCCGCCGCTCTCGCAGGCGTCGAACTGGAACACGTCCATCAGCCCGGCCAGCATGTCGCGCGGCGAGGAGATCGCGCTCGTGGCGTAGCCCAGCACCAGGGTCGAGGCGCTCATCAGGGCCGAGGTGTCGTATCGGGTGACACCGACCTCGGCGCAGAGCTCGGCGATGATCCACTTGAGCGGCACCTCGGTCAGGCGGCCGGTCAGCCAATGGCCGAGCTCGTAATTGGGCGTGTCGTGCCAGACCGCGGTCAGGCCCGGGAAATTGGGATAGGGCCGCGCATCCCAGGCCCAGGCGAACATGTTGGCCGTATGGACCATCGGGCCGCCGTAGACGCTCGAGGTCGGGGCATGGTCGCGCCAGTAGACCAGCATGGTCTCGAGATAGGCCCGCTGCACCGGATCGTCCTTCGAGCCCAGCGAGAAGTAGGGCAGCGACGATTCCGCGCTCTTCGGGTCGTAGAAGACGTTCGGCTGGTTGGGGCCCTTGTCGACGGCCGGGCAGCCGAACTCGGTGAACCAGATGGGCTTTGCCTGCGGCGCATAGCCGGTGGAACCGGCGCTTTCGACGCCGCCCGGCCGCGCGTGATGGGCGTTCAGCCACCAGTTGCGGATGTCCTTCTGGCGGAACACCCAATGCTTGCCGTGCGCCGTGTCGACGATCGGCGTGCGGGTCTGGGCGACGCGATCGGCATCGCGAGGCGTAGAACCAGTCGTAATCCTCGCCGCCCTCGACGTTCCGGCCGAGATAGCTCTTGTCGTAGATCGTGAAGGGCCCGGCGACCGGATCGCAATCGACGTTGGGCGCGCCGTCGCGCCAGTCGCTCATCGGCAGGTAGTTGTCGATGCCGACGAAGTCGATGTTCGGGTCGGACCACAGCGGGTCCATGTTGAAGATGACGTCGCCCGAGCCGTCGACGGGCCGGTGCGAATGGTATTCGCTCCAGTCGGCCGCATAGCCGACCTTGGCAGCCCGCTCCGACGATCGCCTTCACCTCGGCGGCCAGGGTTTTCAGCGCCTGCACGGCCGGATAGGTGCCGTCGCCGGCCGAGGAGCGGACCCGCGTCAGCCCGACCAGTTCCGAGCCGATGACGAAGCTGTCGACACCGCCGGCCGAAACGCAGAGCTGCGCATAATGCAGCACCATGGTGGAATATTGCGCGAAAAAGGCATTGATCTCGGTCGCGGCCTCGGCGGTCTTGTCGGGGGAACCGGCCTGGCCTGGCGCCGGGAAGCAGGTGATGCGCCCGCGCCAGGGAAAGGCGGCCTGCTCGGTCCCGCCGTAAGGGTCCGGGAGGCCATTGCCGACCGGAATGTCCATCATGACGAAGGGATAGAACATCACCCGCAGGCCATCGGTGTTCATGGCCACGATGGCCTGGATCACGGTGTCGTCGGACGGGGTGCCGCCGAAGGCCGGCACGAGGCCGGTGATCGGCGCCGTGTCGACCAGCCCGGTGGGATCGAGGGTCGACGGGTCGATCTGCGACACGACGGCCGCGCTGGCGCGGGTAAACCCCGCCACCGCCCAATCGGCCGGGGTCACGGTCTTGCTGTTGGTCTCGACCTTGGGGACGATCTGGCACGCGCCGGCCCGCAGATCCGTTCCAAACCAGCTCACCACGAGGGACACAGCCGAGCAGTTCGGCAGCGCGTCCTCGAGCTGCCCCAGCGAGGCGCTGAAGTCCGTCGCACCGTTCGGCGTATGGACGTTCTCGGGATACCAGGCCCCGAACCCGTCCGACGATTGATAGACCTCGGTGCCGAGCACGAACTCGCCGGCGCCCGGCAGCATCGCCACCGAGCGCAGCAGGTTGGTCAGGTCGTCGGGATCGGGGATCGGGGGCCGGCGGATCAGCTCGGCCGTGATCTGCGGCATGCGGTTGCCGAAGGCGTCCAGCGCCATGTCCTGGAACACGAGATAGCAGAGGCCCCGATAGGCCGGCACGGCGCCGGTGCCCTCGACCGATTCGATCCAGCTGTCCGGCAGCTGCGACTCCGAGCCGTTGTAGAAGGCATAGCCGTACTGGCCGAGGTCGAGTTCGGCGCCATCGGCCCAGACGCGGCCGAGCGTGACATCGTCGCCGCCCTCGCAAAATGCAACCGCGTAGGACAATGTGTAGTGGGTAACCTTGGCATTGTTGCCGCTGCCCTTGCCCGACGAACCCGGTGCATCGGTATCGAAGGTCTGGAATTGGGTCGTCCAGATGACGTTGCCGCCGAGCCGCATCCGGCCCCACAATTTTCGGACCGGCGCGCCTTCGTTCGACGAGGTGATCGCGATCGTGTCGAGTTGCGGCGTCTTGGGGCGCGACACCAGCGCGTTGGCCAGCAGATTGTCGACGACCGCCCCGCCCACGGCCCCTATGGCGCCCCCGATCAGGCCGCCGAGCGGCCCACCCAGCAAGGTGCCCACGGCCGACCCGGCCGAGCGAAGAAGGAGCGTGGCCATGGGGGGCTCGTAGGGTCGGGGTATGGAGGACGTGCTGGCTTGGGGAAGCCCGCCCCCGCCCATTGCGGATGCGAGCCTCCAGGTTAAGTCAGGTCGGCGCAGCGGGGCGGGCGGCTTCGGCGAAGTGCCGCGGGGCGGGACGCAAGCCCTGCCCGCTCAGTCCCGCGCAAGCGGGGATCCAGGAGCAGATGTGCTCGATCTATCGACTCGGCGTGGGCCCAAGCCCCATGCTCACCCCGCGCGTTAGCGGGGGTGAGCCGTGGAGGAGACCGGCGCCTATTCCGGCCAGCCGAAGGCCGCCACGGCCCGGGCGCGCCAGAAGCCACCAAAGCTCACCTCGCGGACCTTGTCGCGCGATTGGGCGTGGATCATGCGGTCGGCGCCAGTGAGGATCGCGGCGTGCTTGGCGATGCAGCCCGGCCGCATCCGGAAGATCAGCACATCGCCTGGCTCGACTGCGTCGAGCGGCACCGGCACGAGATGCCGGCGCGCTGCCTCGATCAGGAACTCGGTCTCGCCCGTTTCGCCCCAATCCGGCCCATAGGGCGGCGGGACCTCTGGCTCGCTGCCGTAAAGGTCGCGCCAGACGCCGCGGACGAGGCCGAGGCAGTCGCACCCCGCACCGGCCAGCGCGCCCTGGTGATGGTAAGGCGTGCCGATGTAGCGCCGGGCGGCCCGCAAAATCGCGTCGCGGCTCGGCATTACGGATTGTTCCCGAAGATCGAGCCGCCGGTCTGGCCGAGCGCGCCTTCCACGCCGTAGCGCGTCACCACGTCGACGCCCGGAATGTGTGGAAAGCCGCGGAAGTTCGCGACGTTGTTGAACTTGGACCGGCAGATTGCGAGCGTCTTGCGGCAACCCGCGACCGCCGTGCCGCGATCCCCGACCGCGATCGGAAACGGCGGTGGCAACCAGAGTTCGAGGATGTCGACCCCGGCGGTACGCCGGTGCGCCTTGATCTCGAACGGGATTGCCCTGTTGGCTCCGGTCGAGAAGGTGAGCGTGCCGTCGGTGAACCAATCGGATGCGAAGCCCGAGAGGCCTGCGGCCACGATCTGGCGCGACATGGTGGCGGCGCTCGCCGTGATGGTGCCCCGATAGGCGGGCTGCGAAAGGTCGACCTTGCAGCGCGGATCGCCAAGCACGGCCGAACAGGTTCGCTCATAGGTCTGGCCGATCTTCTGGTCGAGCCTATGCGCGAGCGAGCGCAATTCGGCCGAGAAGGCGACACCCTCGCGCTTGATCTCGCCGAGATTGCCGCTGGCGATCAGGATCACCTGCGTCGGGTCGGCCCAATTCACCCAGAACACCTCGACGGCGGCATCGTCGTAGCGTCCGGCCAGGATATCGGCATCGCTGAGGCCGGGCGAGGATAGCGCGCCGGCCGCGTTGAGGTTGTCGACCGAGAGCCCAAGCCCCTGCTGGATCTGCGACGCCGTGAAGCCGCTGTCGGCCGAGAAAGTGGTGCCCTCGGCCGTGATGTCGCGGTCGTGTTCGGTGAAGCCCAGCACGGTTCCGTCCTGTCGCGTCACGCGCCAGCAGTAGCAGAGCGTGGTGACGCCGCTCGTTAGATGCGCCTGCAGGGCGGGAGGAATGGCTTTCATGCTCAACCTCGCTATGCGGCGGTGGCGATCTTGCCATGCACGACGCCGCGAACTACATTTCCGTGTACAGCCCAGGGCGACCCCATGACTGAGTTTTCCGTGCCGTCGAAGGGCGAAACCTTCACGTTCCGACTTGATGCTGCGCTTAAAGCTGCATTGGTCGCCTCGGCAGCCGAAGTTCACAAGCAGCCTGGCGAGTTCGTGCGCGAACTGCTGCAGAATTACCTGTCGAAGCGTGAACGTCGTGTTTTCGAAGAAGAGGCTCGCCGGCAATGCACGATCCTCAATGAGGCCGCGCGCGATCCCGACGGCGACGAGGCCCAGGTCATGCGTGAACTTGACGCCAACCTAAAGGAATTCGGTGCAGAATGGAGGTAAGGCGAGGCGATCTCGTCACGATCTCCTTGCCTGGTGCATACGGCAAGCCGCGTCCGGCTTTGGTCATCCAAGATGACGGCTACTCGACACTGCCATCTATTACGGTCATCCCGCTGACGAGCATGCTGAATCCAGCACCTTTGTTGAGGGTCACGGTCCAGCCCGGCTCCCGGACGGGGCTGCAGCAGCCCTCTCAGGCGATGGTGGACAAGATCATGACGGTGCCTCGGTCCAAGATCGGACAGCGGATCGGAGAGCTGGACGGCTCGGTCATGAAAGCCATCGAAGGCGCCCTTTCGCGCTTCCTCGGCCTCGGCCCTACACCCTGATCTCGATGATCGGGATGTTGGGGATCTGCCCGGCCTCGAAATGCGCGAGGTCGATTTCGAGGTAATCGGTGTCGAAACGCACCGGCACGTCGAACTCGAAGCCCGCCGTCACGAAGGCGCCGCTCGCCGGGATGTGGCCGGGCAGGAAGGTGATCAGCCCGGTGGTCGTGTCGAGCGTCCAGGCAATGTCGCCGGGCGACAGGATGCCGGCGACCGCGAGCTTCACGGTGCCCGAGACCGGCTTGCGGATATTGCGCAGATATTGCGAGCCGGCGCTGCTCCCGTAAGGCTTGATCAGCTGAAACGTCGCGGTGCTGCCGTCGCCGCTGCCGAGCCCTACATCGAGCGCGCTCGGGGCCTGGGGCGAGGGGCAGGAGCGATAGTCGAACCTGTCCTTCCAGCGAAAGCCGTAGAGGCGGCCACGCTGCGCCTCGAAGAAATGGAGCACGGCCTCGAGCTGGGCGAAGCTTTTGACCCCATAGCCGGCCTGATATTTGCGCCGGCCGTCGGCCCAGATCGAATTGCGCTCCTCGGCGCCCGAGCGCAGGGTCACGATGTCGGTGCGCCGCTCCGGCCCGCCGCGTGCCCCGAGCGCCACGTCGGTCGGAAAACGGGCCTCGTTGAAGACGCTCGGCATCAGGAGTTCCTCTGGCCGCGCAGCACGGCCCGCGACAGCAGCGCCGCCATCTGGGTTTCCGAGCGCGCGAAGGAAGGCGCGTCCGGCGAGGTGACGTTGAAGTTGATCACCTGGGTCGAGCGCCCGGCCGCGGCGGCGGCGGGGATCTTGTCCCAGGGCATGACAGCCGCCGGCCCGGCCACCACCTCGGCCCCTTTCTCGCCGACGACGCCCCATTGCCCGGCTCCGATCGAGCCACCGTCGGCGAAGAGGCCCGCGAATGACGGGCTTGCTGCGGGCGCGACCGCGCTGCCGCCAGGGCTCGAGCTCGCGCCACCGAACAGCGCCTTCCCGAGTGCGCCGAAGAGCCCGCCCTCGGCCCCATTGCTGCCCTGCGTCCCGAACAGCCCCGCGAAGGGTCCCGATCCGGTCAAAGCGGCCGAGAGCCCGGCGCCGGACAGGTTACGCAACACGCCCGCGGCGGCCTCGCCAAGCCGGGCACCGCTGAAGATCATGGCATCGATGCCGCTCACGACCTGCTGCGAGCCGAAGTTCCAGGCCTGGTTGGTGGCCTCCTGGGCGGCCTTGAGCTTGGTCTGGGCCGTGGTGGCGGCATCGATCTGCTGCACCAGGCTGGCCACGGCGTCCTTCTCGGTATTGGTCGCATCGGTGCCGAGCTTGAGCTGTTCGGCCTCGGTCTTCATGCGCAGCGCGATCTGGTCATGCGCGGCGCCGGTGGTCTGCAGCAACGCGAGTTGCTCGGACAGATGCGTCATCACCTTGGCCGAATCGTCATCGCGATCGCCCGACGTGTCCTTGATCGTGGTGCCGGCGAGAAGCTGCGCGGCCGACAGGCCGTTGGGCGCCACGATCGCGCTCGCGGCCGTGCGCGCCTTGGTGGCCATGGTGCGGGCCGCAGCTTCCAGGGCCGTGCTCTGGGACGACTGGAGCTGGGTCGCCGTGCCGAGCGTGCGCGAAAGGTCGTTCGAGGTCGCGCCCGCCCACTGGCCGGCCGTGCGGGCCAGGCGATCGAGCGTCTGCCCGGCGCCTTCGGCGGCGCGCGTAAAACCGGAAAAATCCGCCTCGAAGCCGAAGCTCAGGGCGCCCGCACTGTCGGCCATGTCATCCGCCCCTGTTCTGCCAGACGAGAAGCTCGCGTTCGAGCGCTTCGCGCCTCCTGGCGGGTCATCGAGCTTGCCTCGGGATCGACGCCCAGAACGAAGCGGCTGTAGCCGTTCCAGGCGTCGAGGAACCCGCTCCAGGAGCAGTTCCAGAAGGCCTGCTCGGTCCAGTTCAGCCCGCCGAGCGCGAACTCCCGCCAACGTCTCCAGAATTCGCGCCGTCCAAAGGGCGCTCCGCGCCCTCCCCTACCGCTCGAGTCACCTCGAAGCCGAGTGCGCCCATCAGGGCCAGGATGAAGCGCTCGGTCTCGGCCACGCTGGCCCGTGCTGCGAGCGTCGCCGCCTCCTCGGTGCTGCGCCCGGTCGCCGCGATGGCGGCCGCCAGCAGGGCCATCTGGTCGCGAGCGCGTCGGCCAAAGACGGCTTTGTTGACGAGCTCGACGATCGGCAGGTCGCCGCAGCGCTCTTCGATGGTCGCCACCGTTCCGAGCGCCGTGTCGAAGGCGATCAGGTCGCCGCCGATGGCGGCCTCGAACTCGCCGCGCAAGGCATTGATCATGACGGCGCCCCCGTGCTCCAAGCCGGGACGCCGGAGCTCTCCAGGGTCAACGCGGCCGAGATTTCCTTGTCGTGCGGCGCGCTCTCGTCGAGCTGGGTGACCACGAAGTTGCCCTGGTAGTAGCCCGCACCCGGGTAGACCACCTGGCAGACCAGCATGGCGCCGGTCTCGAAGGCCGCCTTCACGGCCACATAGGCAGCGTCGTTCAGCCACACGAAATCGCTGGCCGAGAAGGACATGGATTGCGGCGCGGCCCCGGGGAGCAGTTCCTGCCACCGCCCAGCCGAATCGGCCGAGGTGACGTCGACCTTGCCGGTGGCACGCTTCACCTGCTTGGTGCGCAGCCCGCCGGCGGTCACGAAGGTGGACCCGGTGGTATTGACGCGCAACAGCAGGCCTTTGCCGGGCGATGCGGACATGGCGATTTCCTTGTTGGAGCGAGAGAATCAGGCGAAAGCGGCTTCGTGGCCGGCCAGCACCGTGAGCGTGACGACGCCGTGCAGCGCGACCTCGTCCGGATCGCGAAACGGCCCCTGCGTGGCGCTGCATCGGCAGGTCAGCACCGCGATGCCGGGCGCCGACAGGCTGCGCATATGCAGGATACGTCGGATATGGCCCATGATGGTGCGCGGCCGGCCAAGGTCGGCACCGAGGGCGTAGCGGTCCCACACGTCGAGATCGAAGATCAGGGCCTGGGCCTCGGTGTCGGCGCTCGAATCGTCGTGGGTGGACACGGCCCTGATCGTGATCGACGGCACCACGGCCTGGGCGGGCGGCGCATCGTAGAGACGCTGGCCCACCAAGGCAGCGAGCTGGCTATCCTGTCCGAGCGCTTGGAGCAGGGCCGCAACGATGGGCGCCTGGCGGTCGGTTGCGCTCATCGCGCGCCTCCCTTGAGCGCCGAACAGGCGCTCCGCAGAGCCTCGCCGAGGACGGCCTTGGCGGCGCCGGCGCTGCGCAGCATGGCCGGGCGGAGAAAGGGACGCGCCGCCACCTTGGCCGTGCCGAATTCGAGGTCGCGCGCGAACGGCAGGTCGACCGTGACGCTGGTTCCGGTTCCGTCCGCGGCTCGAGCGGCTGTCACCGCGGCGGCCAAGCGTCCTTTCGGATCGGCTGGCGGTGCACCCGGCACCGAGCGCGCGTGCGGCCCGATCCCGAGGCTGTGCTGCAACCCGTGTTGCACCTCGCCTGCTGCACTTTCGGCGATATCATCGAGCGCCTGGGCGGCCGCGATGCGGCTCACGCCCGGCAGCGCCGACAATTGGTTGCGCAGGGCGTCGAGTCCGCGCGGCTTGTGCGTGATGCCGATCATGGCTCAATCCGGAACCGCGATAAGTGAAAAGGCAGCGCCGGCAGCATCGGTATCGGCACGGATCACCCGATAGGTTCGGCCCGACACCGTGACGAGGTCGTCGAGGTCCACGGAGACCGGTAGACCTGCGCGCAGCACGCTGATGCTGACCGACGGCAGCGGCAGGCCACTCGCCGCACGGGCGCGGTCCGACACGGCTTCGACCATCGCTTTGACGGGATGGTCTGTCGTGGCAGTCGAGAAGCCGCCCGCGCCGGTGTCGCTCGCCACGATTTTGTGCAGGACGCCGTCGAGATAGACGGCCCCGAGGGCCGCGCCGAAAATGTTTTGCAGGTCGCCGTCGAGAAGCGGCATGGCTGGACTCCGGCTGGATCGTTCACATTGCCGCGACCGGCGGCTGGTTCACCTTCAGCAGCGCCAGGAAGCGCCGGCCATAGGTGGTCTCGTGCAGGATCGACGGTTCGTGCGAGGCTCCAGCGGCCTGCCGCCGGTCGAGACTGAGGCTGCCCGAGCGCATCGACTGGAACCCGAGGGCGCCGGCTGCCGCCGATGCGGCTTCAGCCCCGGTGCCGAGGCCGTCCAGTGTCATGGTGTGAGCCGCGAGTAGCAGGATGGCGATGCCGAAATCGTCCGGCAGCCAGGTCTGGTCCACCCGGCTCTGGGCTTCGGCGATCGCACCCGTGATGGTGGGCGCCGGAACAGCGGCAAAGGCCGGGAAGCGCGCCACGAGATCAGCCGCGGTCGGGACGATGTAGGGCATGGGTAAGACCTCAAAGTTCGGCGGGCTGTTCCTTCTCCCGCAGGGGAGAAGGGCGCTCAGCGCCGCTTCGGCTTGGGTTTCTCTGCAACCGGCGCGGGCGCGGGCACCGGCTCGACGTCGCTAACCGGCACGATTTTCACCGCGCCGGCCTTGTGCCAGACGCGATGGAGATCGTGGTCGGCGAGGTCGAGTTCGGCCGAGGCGCCGGGCTCGACCATCACGGTGCCGCGATCGAGGCTCTGGAAGCCCCGGGCCGCGCCGCTCCGGTTGGTGACATGGGCCCGCATGGCGTCAGATCCCGTCGTTGTAGGAGACGCCCTTGGGCAGGCGCACGTCGAGGCCGCCGAGCCGCATCATGCCGGGGATCACGAATTCCAGCATGCGCTGCTGCGGCGGGAAGAACTGGTGCGGCATCGGCATGTGGAATTTCAGCACCTGCGGGTCGCGCCGGTAGGTGATCATCCGGTTGGTGCCGCCGGCCCCGGCGCCGCTGAGCTGCCGCAACGTGCGGATGGTCAGCGGCTTGCCGGTCGTGGAGGTGTAGATGTTGTTGGCCTGCAAATAGGTGATGATCGTCGTGTCGGAATTGACCGAGCGCGGCGTCGAGGCGATCAGGCCGTATTGCGCCACTGGCAGCAGCACCGTGTCATGCAGCTCGACCTGTTGGGTCGCCGACCAGGCCCCCACGATGGCGTTGTTGACGTCGGCGAGGATCTCGCTGGGCGTCTTGTTGGCCCAGAGCGGAGAGCTGGCCGCCCCGTTGGGCACCGCGATCTGCGGCACGGCGGGCTGGTTGACGAGGCCCAGAAAACCCTTGCGGCTGTCGCCCGAGATCACGACACGCTCGACCAGTTCCTCGGCGGCCCGCTTGGCGGCCGCGGCCTTGTCGGCGGTGAGATTCATGCCGGGGATCAGCATGGCCTCGTTCACCTCCTCTAGCGAGAAGCGGTAGCCGATCTTGGCCGATTCCACCGTGGTCTCGTATTTGGTGCGGGCGATCTCGGCGAAGGGCATGTCGCTGGCATCGCCGTCCATCCAGTCCGCCTGGCCGACGCCGTCCGACGTGAAATAGGTGACGGTCCGGGCCCACGGATAGGCCGAGGTGTCGACCGGCACGAGGTTCGGGTACTGAATGTCGCCGTAGCGGATCTGGTAGACTTCCTGCTCGATGGAGCTGACCTGCGAGAGCAGGAAGCCGAGCGCCGCCTGGGCGTCGAAGGTCGGTGCGCGAAGCATTGGGGTTCCTCTGGTAGCTAAGGGGGCATCGTCATCGCGGGCGCAGCGACGCGATCCAGAAAGCCAAAGGGTCTGGATCGCTTCGCGTTCGGCTCGCAATGACGGGCGGGTACAGTCGTCGGGCTAGTTCAGCCGCAGCTTGGCCAGGGCGGCCCCGGCGGTGGCGCTTTCCCAGATCGCGTTGGGGACCAGGATATTGCTGGTCGACACGTTGGTGAGGACGCCGGCGGCCGTGAAATAGACCGCCTGGCCGGGGCTGACCGCGGCACCCGCATTGACCCAGACGACGCCCTTGGTCATCACCCCAACCGTCGCGGTGGCGGGATATTGGTCGCCATCGGTTGGCGGCAGGGTGACGTCGCGGATCGCGATGCCACGGAACGCTCCCGAGCCGCCATTGGCCGAGACGACCAGTTGCTCCGAGGCGCCCTGCAGGACGGGGTCGCCGAAGCTGATCGCCGTGGAGGCGGCGGGATCGACGATGCGCGAGATGATGTTGGTCACCCACTCGCCGTTGGCGATCATGCCGGGGTAGCCGGCGCCGCGAGAGTTCGCATAGGTTGTCTGGACGGCGGGCATCAGCGGGCTCCGGGGGTCTGGTCCTGGATGGCATCGCCCTTCCAGGCCTGGGTGAGATATGTGTTGCGGGTGGCGAGCGCGGCCTCGCGAGAGGATGCGCGGTCGGCGAGTCCGGCCGCGAGATGGCTGGCCAAGGCGTTGCCGGGAGTGCGGGCCGCCACGAGGGCGTCGAAGGCAGCCTCGACATAGGTGTCGGTTCGGTCTCGCACCCGTTCGGGTCCGAGCAGCCGCTCGACGGCAGAGCGCCGGATCGCAGCCGTGCCTTGCCCTCGGCCGTCGAAGCCGGTGCCGAGCAGGCGGCGTGCCGCCTCGATCACCTCGACGCGCTCGGCCAGCAACGCATCGAGCGCTGCAGCGTCAGGAGCCGTGGCCCGCAAGGCAGCCAGTTCCCCGTCCCGCACCTCGAGGTCGTGCCGATGGGTCGCCTTGGCGCTATCGAGGCTCGCCAGGAGACGCTCCAGGGCCGCCGCACCCTCGGGGCTGGTCTCGATGGCGATGCCGTCGATCGTCACGATGCGCCGGTCGTCGGCTTCGCGACCCTCGGCCGGCCGGGCCTTGCAGCCGCAGGGCTCCGACACGGCAGCATCTCCCGCCGCAGCGTCACGGCCGCCTACGTCCAGCCGGCAACCCGGGCCGCAGCGCCCGCTGTCGACGAGCGCGATATGGTTGCCCCGGATGTTACGCTGCACGGCGTCATAGGGCTCGCCCGACGATGTCCAGCCCGGCGTGAAGACGAAATCCGCCCAATAGCCGTTGGACAGTTCGGCCCCGGCTTCGGCGCGGGCCACGGCGACCGCATCGGTAATGACGAGATCGGTCGCCAAATGGTCGCCCTCGCGGCTGACCGCAGCCCCCGAATGGCCGACCGCGAAGCGCTTCCAATTGGCGCTGTCGACCATGGCGGGCGGATGATCCAGCGTCACCGGCTTGGCCGCGAACGAGGCCATGCTGGCCGGATCGAACACCGCCCCAACAGGGCGATAGACCCGCACGATCTTGTCCGGCGAGGCCCCCGGAGGCCCCCCGATCTCGCCGGCCTTGTAGTCGTGAACGCCCACCCGCGCGATGCGGGCCCGAATGCGCAAGAAACCTTCGGGAGTCCGCTCGCGAGAGACGGTTTGAGCAGAATCGCAGAGCAACATGGGCAGGCGCCTCCGGCCAAAACCGCCGCAGCGGCATAAAGAGTTGACGTTTTTGAATAGTTAGCTATCTATCTAGGACCAACGGCGCGACGGTCCGCGTCAGCTGCGGTTCACATGCGATGACCACGGACGTCCTTCAGACCTATTGCCTCGATCTGATTCAGGCGGCCCGCCAGTGGCGCCGCCTCGCCGATGCCGTGGTGCGGCCGCACGGGCTGTCGGAGGCAACGGCCTTGCCGCTGATCCTCATCGCGCGCCACGCCGGCATCCGGCAGACCGCACTCGCCGAGGCGATGGGACTCGAAGGCCCCTCCCTGGTGCGCTTGCTGGATCAGCTTTGTGCGGCAGGCCTCGTCACCCGGGAACCGGACCGGGCGGACCGGCGCGCAAAATGCCTCAACCTCACCCCGCGCGGGCGAGGCCTCGCGTCACGCATCGTGAAGGACCTCGACGTCCTGCGCCGCGACGTTTTCGCCGATGTCAGCCAAAATGACCTTGAGATCAGCCGGAGGATCTTCGCGCAGCTGGCGAGCATCCCCGGCCCGAGCGAAGCCTCCGCCGAGGAGGCCGCATCGTGACCATGCCCGCCGCTCGCGACTGGATCTTCTCCATCAAGACCTTCGGGGCCGCCATGCTGGCGCTCTATCTCGGCTTCGCAATGTCGGTGCCCCGCCCCTATTGGGCGATGGCAACCGTCTACATCTGCTCCAATCCCCTGTCGGGCGCGACGCGCTCCAAATCGGCGTTTCGCGTGCTCGGCACCTTGATCGGCGCCGTCGCGGCCGTCGCACTGGTCCCCAACCTGGTGGATGCCCCGGAACTCCTGGTTCTGGCGCTGGCGGGCTGGACCGGCTTGTGCCTCTATGTGTCGCTGCTCGACCGCACGCCGCGATCCTACGTGTTCATGCTGGGCGGCTATACGGCGGCCCTCATCGGTTTTCCGGCCGTGGCGGACCCGGGTTCCATCTTCGATCTCGCCGTGGCGCGCGTCGAGGAGATCACCCTGGGGATCGTCTGCGCGAGCCTCGTCTCCGATCTGGTTCTGCCGAGATCCGTCGGGCGGGTCGTGGCGGCGCGGATCGATGGTTGGCTGGGGGACGGCGCTCGCTTCACGCTCGACGCTCTCGCCGGCAGTCGGCCCGATCACGCCGCGCAGAAGGATCTGATCCGTTTGGCCGGCGACGCCGCCGAGATCGACACCCTGTCGACGCACCTCGATTACGACGCTGCCTCCTCGCGCGATACCAGAAGCTTGCTGCAGGGGTTACGGCTGCGCATGCTGATGCTCCTGCCCGTGCTGTCGTCCATCGCGGACCGGATGTCCGCCTTGCAGGCCAGCGGGACGAGACTGCCCGACGGCCTTGCCGATGTCGTGGCCCGGCTGCGTGCCTGGGTCAGGCCGGAAGGGCCCTCGCTGTCGGCCGCGGACCAGGAGCGCGAGACGTCGGACGCCGATGCCATGCGCCGGGCCATCGAGCTGGCGCAACCGCGACTGCATGCGGGCTCCGGCTGGACCGATCTGCTGGTCGCCAATCTGCTGATCCGGATCCGCGAACTCGTCGATCTCGCGGCCGACTGCCGGGCGTTGCGACGCGCCATCGCGCTCGGCACCCGCGGCGCGATCCCGCTGCATGCGTTGCCCGAAGCGCTTGTGGCGCCGGCCCATCATCGGGACAGGCTGCTGCCGCTGATCTCGGCGGTCGGGGTCGCGGTGGCGGTCGTCCTGTGCTCCGCGCTGTGGATCGTGACGGGCTGGCCTGACGGCTCATCTGCGCCCATGATGGCGGCCGTGGCCTGCTCGTTCTTCGCCGCCAAGGACGACCCGGCGCCCGCCATCGTCGAATTTGCGGTCTGGTCCGCCGTAGCGGTGGTGATGATCGGCATCTATCTCTTCGCAATCCTGCCCTTCGTGCATGATTTCGAGATGCTGGTCCTGGCACTTGCCCCGGCTTACCTGGTGATCGGGCTCATGATCTCGATGCCGAGCACCATGTCCAAGGGCCTTGCCCTGGGCGCCAACGGCTCGACCCTGCTGGCCTTGCAAGGGCTCCTACACGGCCGACTTTCCGTCCTTCGCCAATGGCGCTCTCGCGCTTCTGCTCGGCATGAGCCTCGCCGCGACGCTTACCCGGCTGACCCGCTCGGTCGGCGCTGAATGGTCGGTGCGCCGCCTGATGCGGGCGGGATCCGCCACCCTGGCCGATGCCGCTCGCGGCCGGGGTCCGCGCGACCGCGCCCGCGTTGCAGGGCTGATGATCGACCGGTTGGGCCTCCTGGCTCCGCGTCTCGCGGCACTGCCGCCCGGCCATGGCCTCGAACACCGCGACGTGCTGGCCCAGCCCCGCATCGGGCTCAACATCGTCGATCTCCGGCGCGCCCGCCATGGGCTGAGCGCCGACGCCAGGGCCCGGGTCGAAGAGGTGCTCGCAGCTGCTGGCGGAGCTTTATGCCAAGCCGACCCAGGGCCAGGCGGATGCTATCCCGGCCCGGATAGACGCAGCACTCGCGGCCGTCCTGGCCGGGGCCGACGGCGACGATCAGCGCCAGGCCATCCTGGGCCTCGTCGGGCTGCGGCGTGGACTGTACCCGGATGCGCCACCCTACCGGCCACCCGTGCCATCCGGGCCTTCTCTCGACAGGATGGCCGCATGAACCGCGAAATCGATATCTTCGGCGTCTTCCTGCCCGATCTTTTGGTGTGGATCGTGGTGGCGTTTTTCCTCGGCGTGCTGGTTCGCCGCGTCCTGTCCGAAATCGGCTTCTATCGCCTGGTGTGGCACCGCCCTTTGTTCGACACGGCGGTCTACGTCCTTCTCCTCGGCGGCGTCGTTTCTCTCGCTCGCGGGTTGCAACCATGAAGACGCTCGCCTCGACCCTTGGTCGGCTCCTGGTTACCGCAGCCTTCGTGTTCGCCGCGATCATGGTCGGCTGGCAGCTCTGGGTCTATTACATGGACGAGCCCTGGACGCGGGATGGCCGCGTCCGCGCCGATGTGGTCGGGGTAGCGCCGGACGTGTCCGGCCTCGTGACCGACGTCCTGGTCAAGGACAACCAGCCGGTCCGCCGCGGCGACATTCTGTTCCGCATCGATCGCGACCGGTTCCAGCTCGCCTTGCGCCAGGCCGAAGCCATGCTGGCCGGACGTCAGGCACAGCTCGAACTCGCCACCTCCACGCAGAGCCGCTACCAGCAGCTCAGCGACGTGGCCGTGACCAAGGAAAAGCGCGACCAAGTCCTGGCCGCCCTGCAGCAGGCGCAAGCCGACACCCAGCAGGCGATCGCCGATCGCGACGTGGCCAAGCTCAACCTGGCGCGCTCCGAAGTGCATGCGTCGGTCAACGGCGTAATCACCAACATGGACCTGCGGCCCGGCACCTATGTGGCGGCCGGCAAGGGCGTCATGGCGCTGGTCGATACCGACTCGCTGCATGTCGACGGCTATTTCGAGGAAACCAAGCTGCCCCGCATCCACGTCGGCGATCCGGTGTCGGTGCATCTCATGGGTGAGACCAAGGCCTTGTCCGGCCATGTCGAAAGCATCGCGGGCGGCATCGAGGATCGCGAGCGCAGCTCGAGTTCGAACCTTCTGGCCAACATCAATCCAAGCTTCAGCTGGGTGAGGCTTGCCCAACGCGTTCCTGTGCGGGTAGCGCTCGACCGGGTTCCCGAGGGGGTACAACTCCTGGCCGGCCGCACCGCGACCGTGGTGGTGGAACCCAGGGCCGAGAACCAGGCGAGCGTGCATTGAGTCATGCTGTGCCGGAACATCGGGCCTCATGAGAACGCACCGCCGCGCGGCGCACCGGGGTGGGTCTCTCATCGCAAGCCACGTCCTGCACTGCTGGAACGCCGCCGCCCATTCTTCCTCCCATCCTCGGGCATAGCAACATCAGCGACCTTGCTCGTTGAGCAGCCGCGCAAAGCCTTGCTTAGGTCAACAGTTCGCGCTGTCCCATTCATCTCTCCAGGAACACCGCCTCGGCGCCCGGATAGGTGCCCTCTTCGGCCAGTTGGGCCTCGACAAGGCGCGCCGTCGTGTCGGCGGGCCACAGGTTGAGGCCGGCATAGATCTGCGTCGCCTGGGCCTTCTGCAGCGCGATGGTGGCCTTCGAGGCCGCATCCATCTGCCAGAGCGGACGGAACTCGAAGGTCAGCGCGGCGGGATCGACCCCGGCCGAGCGCAGGATCAGGCGATCGAGCCGTTCGAGCTGCGGCCGCAGGTCGATCTCCTGCCGGGCCGAGATCATGTCGTAGTAATTGCGCGTGTCGCTGTCGCCGGTGGCGCTGAGCCCCGCCGGGCTCTGGCCGAGAAGGCGCGTCACCGGAATGTCGGCCGCCCCGGCCGCCACCTGCAGGAAGGTGCGCACCATCTCGGGGATGCCGGCGAAATCCATCTTCTGCCGGGCCCAGGACTCGCCGTCGCCGAGCAGCAGCAGGTTGTTGATCGACTTCATGGCGGCCGCATAGGAAAAGCGGGCCGACAGCTGCGCCGTGGTGGCGGCGCTGGACAGGTGCTCGGAGAGGTTCGGCACCGTGACGACGTCGACCTTGGCCTCGTGCATCAGGGAGGTCGCGCCCGCATTGGTCAGCGCCACCGCGTGGATGGCGTCGTAGAGGGTCTGCAGGATCGAGTCGGACCAGACCGACACCCCGAGCGAGGGGTCGGGCAGTTCATTGCCGAGAAAGCGCAGCACCCGCGAGGGGTGGATCTGCAGCGCACCGCGGGTCGGGGCCACCACCTCGTAGAGCCGCCGGCTCGCCGAACCAGGGGTCGAGCGGATCGCGGTTGACCAGCGGCGTCGAGAGCTGCCAGCGGCTCACCGCATGCAGGAATTTGAGGCCGCCCGGCCCGATCGTCTCGGGCTCAAGCGCGCTGGCGAGTGCGGCGGGATTCTCCTCGCCGGTGCCGATGATGACGGCGGCCCCGCCATAAAGGCGCCCCAGCGTCAGGGCGCGCTGCACGGTCTTGCGCAAGTTGAGCCGGCGCTCGGCCGCTTCCACGGCCAGCACGGCCGCGCGCTCGCCCGACCATTCGCGCCACTCGCGCACCATGTCGTAGGGCACGATGTCGACGATCTTGCGGGCCAGCCAGTCGCCCCGGTACATGGCGTCGATCTGGCCGCGGCTGAGGTCGAACACGAAAAAGCTGTCGGCGGCCGCCTTGTCCTTGCCGGCATTGAGCGAGGCGGCGAGGTTCGACAGGCTGTCGCGCGCGACGCCGGCGAAAGAGGAATCGTTCGGCATCGGGACTCGCGGAAAATCGGGATGTGGGGAGAGCCGCCGTCACTCGCGCACCCCTCCTCGCTCATTCCCGCGCAAGCGGGAATCCAGGGTGGGACTCGGGGGCGCCAAGGGCGGCAAGCGAGACTTTTGCGGCCGGGGCTTCGTGCTGGATTTCCGCTTGCGCGGGCGGAGCCGGGCGGAGTTGCAGGCGAAGGGATGAGCGGCAAGAACTTGCCCAGAATCCGCTCACACCAGATTGAGCAGCCGGTAGTCGGAGCGGCGCACGGCTTCGAGGCCGTAGCGCAGGGCGTCGATGACGTGGTTGTGACGGTCTTCGAGCACGGGCAGGATTTCGCCCGTCAGCGCGTCGACCTTGTAGGAATAGAGCGTCAGTTCATCGATGGCGTGCCGGCACTCCGGATGCACCACGATGTCGTGCGCCTGCAGGAAAGCGACCCCCTCCTCGACCGAGCCCTTGCCCTTGCGGGCCGGCCTGATGCGAAAGCCCTCGCGGCGCAGGGCGTCGATCAGTTCGGGCCGGGCGCTGTCGGCGATGATCGGCCAGGCGGCGGCGCCATGCGGACCCTCGATGGTCCGGAACAGCGCCCCGATCTCGTCGATCGGGCAACCGATGCGGTAGACCTCGCGGTCGATGTAAAGAATGCGGCCGAGAAGGTAGCAGCGGACCAGGACGGTCGGATCGACCGCGAAGCCCCAGTCGGCCCCGAAATAGGGTCGGCTGCCTTCGGGAACCGCCAGGCTGTCGATCCGCCAGTTGCGGAACACGCGGCTTTCCGCATGGAGCTGATAGGCTCCCTCCCACACATGGGCGTATTTGTCGGGATCGCGGCCCCGGTCCCACAGCCGCTCGGCATCGAGCACCGGCCGGAAACCACGGATTGTCGCGGAAGCTGACATGCCGGACGATAGCGTCGGGCCGCGCCGGCCCGGAGCGGAACAGTGCCGTCAACGGGGTCGCTGGCGTGTCGTGGGTTCCACGAAAACCAAAGTTCCGAGCCGGGCTTGCGGATGGTCGGAATCAGGATATCGAGCGAGCACTGCGACACGCTCGCGGCCTCTTCGACCCAGGCGATGTCGATACCCTCCATGGACTTGATCGACTCGGGATTGGAGCGCAGCCCCGCGAACAGGAATAGCGAGCCGTTGCGGCCCCGGATGGCGGTCTCGGTCGAGCGGAAACGGCGCCCGAGGCCGAGGGCCGCGATCCGGTCGTCGAGCAGCCGTTTCGAGCTGTCCCGGATCGAGCGCTGAATTTCCCGCGCAGCCAAGACCCGGAGCGGGCGCTGCGACGCGAGCAGCACCAGCGCGGTCGCGATCGAGTGCGACTTGCCGGAGCCGCGGCCGCCATAGAAGGCCTTGTAGCGGGCCGGCCGAAACAGCTCCCGAAAGGCCTGCGGAAGCTCGATCTCAAGATTTCTCTGAAGGCGCGACGAAGCGAACCGTGATGCCATGCGGCGCGTCATCTCCGTCCGGCGCCGCTTTCAGATTGCCGTAGCCGCGATCGATCAGGGCATTGATGGCGGAAACCCGCGCCTGCTCGCTCGTCGCCTCGTGGGCCAGGCGGGCAAGTTCACGGATAGCGTCGGGCACATAGGCCCGGATGGCGTCGCGAATGGCCGTCGTCGCATCGTCGGCCGGCGCTTTCGCCTTGGCGGTGCGGGGCGCCATGGCGGCTCCGGACATGCAGAAGCCCGGCAGCGTTTCCGCCCCGGGCTGTATTTCCGTTCCCGTCCGTTGCGGCGGCGGGTCAAGACCGCATCTCTGCAGTTGACCCTTATAGATCACGATAGCCGCCCGATGTCAAGAACAAATAGTGAACGGTCAACTCTGGGTCGGCTTACCCCGGCAGCGAGAGCGGCAGGGCATCTTCCGAGACCGCCATGATCGATGTCCCGGCGCCCTGCCCCGCATAGCGACGGATCATGGCGCCGCAAAATTCGGCGAATTCCTCCGGCACCTGCGGGGCGCTGGTGTGGTGCGGCTCGATCCCGCGATGTTCGGGCGTGAAGCAGAACGTCACGGTCACGTCGAAGGGCTCGAGAGCGCGCATCATGCGATCGAACCAGGCCAGGGCGTTCGGCCGGAACGAATCCGCCCAGGAAAGGCCGGTGCGCAGATAGGTGACGCCGAGCCGCTTCATCCAGGCGACCGCATCCTCGAGCCGGTGGTCCTCGTAGTGGAACCATTGGCAGAGCCCCAGTGCCGGCGTGAAGTCCGCGAAGGTCTTGGCCGCCAGCTTGGGGGTGCCGTCCTGGCGCAAGATCCCCATGTGGAAGTGCCGGTAATAGGACGAGCCCTCGGCCTCCTTGTGGCGGGTGGTGGCTTCCCATTCGCGCGGCAGGTCGAAGAGGCTGTACCAATGGATGCGGGGCGCCTTGCCGATCAGCAGCTCGGCCGTTCGCCTGAGTCCCCAGTCCTGCACCTCCTCGGCCCCGAAGGTCGAGACCCCGACTTCGCTGACCCAGATGGGTCGGTTGGTAACGGCGCGGATCTCGTCGAGCTTGGCCGGCCATTCGCCGACCTGCCAAAGATTCCAGTCGAGCGGGAACCCGTGCACCGCGACATTGTCGATGTCCTCGAAAACCCCCTTGCCGGCGAGATTCTGGACGAAGCTCGGATCGATCGGCGACATGCCGCCGAGCACGCGCGGCAGGCTGGCGTTCTCGGCCCGGATCGCCTGGCCGGCCAGTTTGGTCATGGCCGCGAACCGGCTCCAGTCCGGGTCGATGGCCGGGTCCCAATGGGACTTGTTGTTCGGCTCGTTCCAGATCATCGCGGCTTCAATCATCGAGAACTCCAGACACTGTGCAACACGTCGCTGGGCCGCAAGCCCAGTTAGCGGATCAATTCGATCGTGATTTCAGGTTCGAGTAAGGCCCAGACACGATCGGTAGTCACCGCGGCAGCGCCTTTCGTCTTCGCCAGCGCAAGGCAGCACCGGTCTCCCAAGGAGAGACCCGCTTCGCGCGTTTGCGCTCGCATCAGACCGGCGAGGCGGCCCGTCTCAGGATCCAGGGGCACGAGTTTCACGGGAAGACTGGCGAGGTCCGCTTGCGTCTCCTCGTCATAGCGCCCGTGTTCCACGAGCTTGCTGACCACTTCGGCATAGTTGACGGTGCTCATCTCGGCGCCGGAAATGATTGTCTCGACCCGATCTGCACCCTTCTCTCGATAAAGCAGGCACAGCAGGGCGGACGCATCCAAAACGTATCGGCTATTCACGAGCGGCTTCTGCGCGCCGGTCAGCGATCAATTCATCGGACACCTGGGGTTCTCCCTCCTGGGGCCGATGTGGCGCGAGTTTCGCTTGCAGCCGGCGCAGCGCCGAAAGCTCCGGCTTGATGCGCAGTTCGTCGCCGTGCAGTTCGAGCAACACCGCATCACCCGGCTTCAGGCCCATGGCGTCGCGAATGTTAGCAGGAACGGACAGGTCCTCGCCTTCAACCAGAATTTTCCGTACGGCATTCATCGAGAACCTCGGGGCTCGGGCTGATGATCCATGCCTGCCGATGTAGCATTTTCCTGCCCGCATGTCCTTCGACCCGTCAGAGCACTGGGCCCTTGGCCGGATAGGCGGCCTCGACGAAGGGGCCGCGCTCGCCCCGGCGACACAGGAAGACTTCCGGCTCGGGATTTGCCAGGATCGTGAATCCGGACGAACGCAGCATCGCGGCCGAACAGGCCCGGTTCGGCGCCCACCAGTTGGTCGGGTCGCCCGCATAATTCCCCTCGATGAAATGCATCTTGGGATAACCGGCGCTGTCGAACTGGTCGGTCTTCCAGAAATCGTAGTCGTCGGCCACGGGATCGATGTCGTCCGCGCCCCGCTGCAGCGACTGGAACAGCAGCATGTCCTTGGCCACGTTCTCGTAGATCAGGTCGAGCGCCAGCAGCGGGTGGCGCAGATGATAGAGCACCCCCATGAAGATGACGAGATCGAACGTCTCGCCAAGCGCTCCCACATCATAGATCGACAGGCGACGGAACTCGATATCCTGGCCCATCACCTGGGCGGCGAACCGGGCCTGCCGCAGATAATCCTCGTCATAATCGATGCCGAGCACTCGGGCGGCCCCGCGCTTCTTCATCTCGAGCGAATAGAAGCCGCCGTTGCACCCGATGTCGAGCACGCTCTTGCCGCTGAGGTCGTCCGGCAGCACATGCGCAAAGCCGCGAAACTTCACGCCCGGGTAGTCACCCAGGAAATGGTCCGGCGCGGTCCAGACCCCCTTCAGGTTCATGTTGTGGAACCAGGGGCCGAGCTTTTCGGCCTCTTCGCGTATTCTGGTGGCCACCGTCACGCCTTCAGGGTCTGCCATGCAAGGTCTCGTGTGTGGTTCGAGCGGGCGCCGCAGCGGATCGGGGCCCGCCGGCGGGACCGGTGCCGGTTCGACTCAATAGGCCGATCGCGGCCCGGTAGCCGTTGAAGGTACCGACGTCGACATAATCTTCGCCGGCCTGCGCGCCCCAGGCCTGGCCGCCTTCGGCCAGATAGGCGTTGACCAGCGTGCCGAAATACTCGTCCGACCGCTCGCGCGCGACCCACAGCCGTTCGAGATCATGCAGGACCCTGCCCGGCATCTTGAAGGCGCCCCAGACCCAATGCGTGCTCGCGTTCTGCTGCTTCACCTGGATCTCCCGGACCGCGCCATCCTGCGCGGTGACCACGGCATCGAACAGTTCGGGCCGCTCGACGGGAAACAGCAGGAAGGACAGCCGGTCGTCCGGCAAGGCCGCATAGCCGTTCTGCGGAAACCAGATCGTGTCGGGCAGGCCGACCAGCACCGGTTCGTCGCGGCCGACCAGGGGGCAGGCGCGGAAGATCGCGTCGCACAATCCGCTCGCCTGCGGCTGGACCACATAGGCGATGGAGGCGCCCGCATAGCCCCCGCCGTAATAGGCGAGGATGTCGGATTTTCCCGGTGAGATCACGAGGCAGATCTTGCGGGCCCCGCCCGCCACCATGCGGTCGAGGAGGTATTCGCTCACCGCGCAGGGGCGCTCGGTTTCACCGTCCAACCGGCTTCCGACCGGCAGCAGTTCCTTGGAGAAGGCCAGCGGCTGGATGCGGCTGCCGCGCCCCGCGGCTGGAACGATGCCCCACATGGCTAGGCCTCGGCCCGTGCCGGACCGGACAGGTCCGCACCGGGGCCCGGCGCGGCCGCACGCGCTGCCTCGATCGCGACCTCGAAATCGCGCGCGCGCCGGTCGGACGTATGTTCGGCGAGAACGCGGGCGCGCCCAGCCTCGGCGACCCGCCGCAATTCGGTATCGCTCAGGCCGAGGGCGGCGAGCGTATCGTCTGCCCGGGAGGCCACCATCAGTTCCTGTCCGGGCTCGAAGAATGCATCAAGGCCATCCCAATCATCGGTCAGTATAGCAGCCCCGCAGGCGGCCGCCTCGAACAGGCGCCCGGACGGGCACCATCCCATTTCGGCCATGGCGGCACGCGTTACGTTGAGCGTCATGCGTCCCGAGGAAAAGAAAGCTGCATGCTCGGGCGGCGGCAAGTGGCGGACGAAGTAAATGTTCGGCGTCCAAGGAAAGTTCTGCGGATATTGGGCGCCCCCGATCAGGAATTTCTGCGCCGGCCGAAGCCGTGCCGGGTCCACGAAAAGCCGTTCGAGAGCCGCCTGCCGATCGGCCGCATAGGTGCCGAGGTAAGTCAGATCGGCGGCGAATCGTTCCGAAGGAGCGCTCGGTCGATGCACTTCCGGATCGACATGTCCGTAGAGCGGGGCGACCCGGCGCGCGCCGAGACGGCTGCATAATTCCTCGAGTGCCCGACCCCCGGTGTAGGAGAGGACGAGGTCATAGCCCGCAAAGCCGTTCGGGCCGACGTAGCTGGGTCCCTCCGCCTGGCCCAGTCCGGACAGCGTCACGGGCGTGTCGAGATCGTAGAACACCCGGGTCGGTCCTCCCGCATCGAGCACGATCTGCTCGGCTTCATGGGCGTGCGGGCAATAGGACGTTACGATCGCGACGTCGGCCTCTCGTACGGCCCGGCGCGCCTCGTCCCGTATCGAGCCCCAGTCCGGGTAGAACGCGAGCCGCCCGCCTGCGATTTCGTGGAGGTCGCGGTTGTCGCGGTAGTAGGCGACGTCATGTTCGAAGAAGGTGAAGTCGTGCCCCCGCCGGATAAGCGCCCGGGCAAGGCCTCGCCATAGGGTCGCGTGGCCATTACCCCAGGACGACGAGATCGTCAGCCCGAACACCACGATCTTCACGCCGGCACCGTCTCGTTCATCTGCACGATCCTGCCAGTCGAGCCGAACATGTGCACCGTGGTGATCGAGGCGGGATCGATGCTGAAACAATCGTAGCGATCGAGCGACATACCCAGGATGCCAGCGACGATCGCCTTGATCACATCGCTGTGGCTGACGAGAGCCACGGCGCCGTTTCCTGCCGAAAGCCGCTGCACGAGGCCCATGGCTCGCGCCTGGACGGCCTGCATGGTTTCGCCGCCTGGCGTGCAGGCGGCGGCGCGTGCCTCGTTCCAGACGCGCCAGCGCGGGTCCTGGCTCAAAACCGCAAAGCTTTGCCCGGTCCAGGCGCCGCAATCGATCTCGTCGAGCTCATCCGCAACCACCACGGGACAGTTCAGCCGGGCCGCGATCGGCGCCGCGGTTTCACGGGCCCGCTCGAGCGGGCTCGTCAGCACCTGGCCGATCGCCTCCCGGCCGAGCCGTGCCGCCAGCCTTTCGGCCTCGGCTCGTCCCTCCTCGCTCAAGCTCAGCCCCGGCATCCGGCCAGCCAAGGTCTTGCCGAGAAGGCCGTGACTTGCATGCCGGACCAGGAACAGGGTCACCATGCAGTGCAACTCATGCGGTCAGTCCAGGCCGGCGATGAAATTCTGCGTCCGTTCGCGTGCTTCCGCATCGGTGAACTGCTTGGGCGGCGACTTCATGAAATAGCTCGAGGGGCCGATCAGCGCCCCGCCGATACCACGATCCAGCGCAAGCTTGGCGCACCTTACGGCATCGATCACTACACCCGCCGAATTCGGCGAATCCCAGACTTCGAGCTTCACTTCGAGGTTTAGCGGCACGCCGCCAAACGCCGTGCCTTCCATTCGGATATGGGCCCATTTGCGATCGTGGAGCCACGGCACATAGTCGCTTGGCCCGACATGGAGGTTGTCGGGGTCCAGTGGAACATCGAACTGGCTGGACACCGCCTGCGTCTTCGAAATCTTCTTCGATTCAAGGCGGTCGCGCTCCAGCATGTTCTGGAAATCGGCATTGCCCCCGAAATTGAGCTGATAGGTCCGGTCGAGCCTGACCCCGCGCTCGCGGAAGAGGTTCACGAGCGTCCGATGCAGGATCGTGGCGCCAACCTGGCTCTTGATGTCGTCGCCGATGATCGGCAGGTTCTTCTGCGCGAACCGCTGCTCCCATTGCGGATTGGACGCGATGAAAACCGGCATGCAATTGACCAGCGCACATCCGGCTTCGAGCGCGCGCTCGGCATAATATTCGGCCGCCTGTTGCGATCCGACCGGGAGGTAGGACACGAGCACATCGGCGCGGGCTTGCTTGAGAACTGCGGTTACGTCCGCGGGAGGCGTTTCGGATTCGACGACGACGTCCCGCAGATAGCGACCGAGGCCATCCAAGGTGGGGCCGCGTTCGACCTTGACCTCCGTAGGCGGAACGTCGGCGAAACGGAAGGTATTGTTGGGCGCCGAGCCGAGGGCCTCGCCGAGGTCGCGGCCGACCTTGTCGGCGCTGACGTCAAAGGCCGCCACGACCGCGACGTCGCCGATGTGGTAATCCCCGACCACCGCGTTCATGAGCCCTGGAATGGGCTCGTTCGAGCGGGCGTCCTTGTAATATTCGAGGCCTTGAACGAACGAGGAGGCACAATTGCCAACCCCGACGATACCGACCCGCAACTGTCGTTTTCCCAATGTAAGTTCCCTCGGCGCCGGAGGTGCTTAGGACAAGCGTCCGATAAATGCAAAGCCAGCCCCCCGCATCCGAGGTCGGCTCCGTAGGTGGCGCAGAGGATTTTGCTGCGCCGAACGCCACCAGATGCGACGCCGGAAACACGGGATATCCCGCCTCAAGGCTTCGGACGATGTTCCCCCCTCGTCCCGAACGCTCTATACTGCCTGAGGCAACACAGAGCGGAGCCTGGCGAATGCATATCCTTTGGACGATCATCATCGGTTTCCTGGCGGGCGTTATCGCCAAGTTTCTCATGCCGGGGCCGAACGAACCCAGCGGCTTCATCATGACCGCGGTGCTCGGCATCGTCGGCGCATTCGTGGCGACCTTCCTCGGACAGGCGATCGGCTGGTACGGCCCGGACCAGGGCGCCGGGCTGATCGCGTCGGTGATCGGCGCCGTCATCGTGCTGGCCATCTATGGCTTCTTCACGCGCCGGACCAACACGCTCTAGATCGCGTTCGCGGCCCCCTGAGCGAGGTGTGTCCGGGCCGGGCTCAACCCATTCGTTCGGCCATGGCCGACCGGATGGGGCAGGTTCCCGTCGCGCCGCGGTAGGCCAGGAACGATCCGGCCGCGAGCGCCAGGATGCTGAGCACCACGTTGGGGCGAGGCTGGGCTGCAACAGCGGCCAGCACCAATCCACCGGCGACCGACAGGGTGCGCTCGGTAGGGGAAAGTTCCCCGCTGTTGTGGGACGAGATGGAACGGTTCGGCATTCGTGTGTCTCCATGGTCCGGGTCGGCTCACCATTGCACGGTGGATTACGCGACGCCGCCCGGACGGGTTCCCATGGCAGCGCCTAGCCGGGTAGCCCCGAGCGTGAGGGCTGCCGGGCAGGTCCCGACAACGCGGTGAACCTTTCCTGGATCACCGCGAATGTCGCGATCGGCGGCCGGCTTTCGAACGAGGAACTGGCGGAACTCGGTTCCGCTGGCGTCGGGGCGGTGATCGACCTGCGCAGCGAAGCGGTCGACGAGGCGACGATCCTGCAAGCGCACGGCATCGATTTCCTGCATTTGCCAACCGACGATCATGCCGCGGTCAGCCCAGCCATGCTCGAGTCCGGGGTGGAATTTGCAACCGGCCAGATCGAGCGAGGCCGGCGAGTCCTGGTGCATTGCGAACATGGCATCGGGCGCTCGGCGACGCTTGCGCTGTGCGTTCTCGTGGCTCAAGGCCTCGAACCGACGCAAGCGCTGCGCCTCGCCAAGGACCGGCGCGACAGCGTCTCGCCCAGCCCTGCCCAATATGAATGCTGGCGCGCATGGCTGGCTCAGTGGCGCGCGGCCCACCGCCTGGCCTGGGAGATTCCCGAATTCGACGCGTTCGCGGCGATCGCCTACCGGCACCTCGCCCCGCCCGGCCGATGATCTTCTACGGCGACCAGGTCCGATCCGTGCGGACGGGCGATGCCCTGGCGGAGCTTGCTGAAATTCTGCAAGCCGGGCCGGGTCTATGCCTGCCGATAGAGCGCCATGCGGCGCTGATCAGCGCCGTGATCGGTGCCGGAGAACTGGCCCAAGGGGTGAGTGACGCCGCCTTTCTGGCCAATGGCGTCGATGATTGTACGGATTCCGAGCGCGCCATAATGGCGATCGTGCATCGCCTGGCACTGCTGGCGGGCCACTCCTGGGATCAGGGGCTTGCGGGGGCTCCGCCGGACGCAGTCGCGGCGCTTGCGCTATCCCTCGACGCCTTGCGAAATGGCGCGCTTCCTGACGAGATCGTGATGCGTCAGCCGGAAGGCTTCGCGCATTACGCAGTCTATCCCGAGTGCTACTGGATGGCCGCCAAGGCGCTCGGCCCGTCTCCGGACGCGCAGGTTATCGGAATACGTTCTATCGGCACCTCGCTCGGCGCCATGGTGGCGGCGGCCCTCGGCGCCGATGTGCCGCTCACGGTGCGCCCCGCAGGTCATCCGTTTGCGCGCGAGATCCGGGCCGGCGCCCGGCTCGAAGCCGCGCTGCGGGCGAACGCTTCGAGCATGCGGGCCATCGTCGACGAAGGTCCAGGCCTGTCGGGCAGTTCCTTCGGGGCAGTTGCCGATGCACTCGAACAGCGCGGCATCGTCGAGAGCAAGCTGGTCTTCTTTCCGAGCCACAGCAATGCCCCGGGGCCAGAGGCCAGCCCGCGGCATCGGGCGCGCTGGGCCCGGGCCCGCCGTTTCGTAACCGACTTCGACGCGCTCGCCTTGCGGGCGGCCGCACCGGAGCAGCGCCTCGACTGTTGGGCACGGGACATCACCGGGGCGCCGCTGGCCCCGTTGCTCGATCTGGGCCGCGGCAACTGGCGTGCGGGACCGCAAGAGCGATGGCCGCCCTGCGACTCCCAAAATGAGCGCCGCAAGTTCCTGCTCGAGGCCGAGCGGGGCCGCTTCCTGCTCAAGTTCGCGGGCCTTGGCGAAAGCGGCCGCCGCACGCTCGCCCGTGCCGAGGCGCTCGCGAAGGCGGGCTTTTGCCTTCCGGTGCTCGGAATGCGGCATGGATTCCTGGTTGAACGCTGGCGCGACGACCTTGCGTGCCTCGACCTGGCGAAGCTCGATCGGACCGCGTTCGTGCGCCACCTCGGCGCCTACCTGGGGTTTCGGGCCCGGGCGCTTCCGGCTCGGCCCGACAGCAGCGCGTCGCTCGAAGCCCTGTACGGCATGATGATCCACAACGCTCCTCCGCCCCTGGGGGGACCGGACGGGCGGCTCGCGCAATGGAAACCGCACCTCGCTCGCTTGGCCTTGCAGTCGAGGCGCGTCGAGACCGATAACCGGCTGCACGCCTGGGAGTGGCTGACCTCGGAAGACGGACGGTGGATCAAGACCGACGCGGTCGATCATTGTGCAGGCCACGACCTGATCGGCTGCCAGGACATCGCCTGGGATGCCGCGGGTGCCGCGATCGAATTCGATCTCGCGCCGGACCAGGAAGCCGCCCTCCTGGCGGTGCTCGACAACGCAGCGGGTCGAGCAATTAGCCGCGAGCTCGTCAGCTTCTGCAAGCCCGCCTATGCGGCGTTCCAGTTCGGCGCGTTCAGCATGGCGCGCGACAGGAGCGAGGGTGCCGAGGCCGTGCGGTTGGGCCGCGCCGTCCAGCGCTATGCGGATGCCATCAACCGTTGAGGGTGGCCTCCACCAGGGCGCTAATTCGCGCCTTTGATGAGCTTTTGCCATGGCCCGGCTAGCCCGGTTCTTGCATAGTGTCGCGGATTGAACCGCGGCCCGACGCGTTCGGGAGCGCAAGGCAAGGCGGGAGGCCTTCGAGCATGAAGATTCGCTGCGGGTTCGACATATCCTTCTACTGCCCGGCCACGACCCCGATGGTGCTACTGTTGAGCGTGCATCCGTCCCGCGAGGGCGATCTCCTGACCGAACAAGTTCTTCACACCACGCCTTCACTGCCGACCCGCACGGTCCTGGACAGCTTCGGCAATCGCCTCACGCGGCTTCTGGTGCCGCCGGGCGACATCGTGCTGAGCTCCGATTTCGTCATCCAGGACAGCGGTGCACCGGATCTCTTCGCGCCGGATGCGCCGCAGGTTCCGGTGCAAGACCTTCCCGACGATGCGCTCGTCTACCTGATGGGCAGCCGTTATTGCGACACGGATCTGATGAGCGACACGGCATGGGCGCTGTTCGGCAATACGCCCCTCGGCTGGCAGCGCGTTCAGGCCATCGTGGATTATGCCCATAGCCGGATACGCTTCGATTACCAGCAGGCGCGTTCGACCCGCACGGCCAGCGAGGGGCATCGCGAACAGGTCGGCGTGTGCCGCGATTTTGCGCATCTCGCCATAACCCTGTGCCGCTGCATGAATATCCCGGCCCGCTACTGCACCGGATACCTCGGAGATATCGGGGTTCCACGTGACCCGGCACCGATGGATTTCAGCGCCTGGTTCGAAGTCTATCTCGGCGACCGCTGGTATACGTTCGATGCCCGGCACAATCGGCGGCGTATCGGCCGCATCGTCATGGCCCGGGGCCGCGACGCGACCGATGTCGCGATTTCCACAGCCTTCGGCCCTGCCTACCTTGGCCGTTTCGACGTCATCACGGAGGAACTCACCGCCGATACCGGCCTCACCCGCGGGCCCGCGACCGCGCTCTTCGCGGACGCGAGCCAGGCCGGCCCCGTGTAGACGCGGGGCGGCTACCCGCTTGCGGGTGATGCGTCATTGGCCGAATGGTGCCATCATTGCACCTTGTGAAGTTCTCGTGGGATCAGAATGGCCATCTTGTCGGTGAAGCACGTGACCCGTTACGATTATCGGGTCCCGGTGCGGTTTGGTGACCATCGCTTGATGTTTCGCCCGCGCGACAGCTACGATCAGAGGCTGATTTCGTCCGGCATGACGATAACGCCCGAGCCGAAGCGCGTGCGGTGGTTTCACGACGTGTTCGGCAATTGCGTTGCCGTGGCGGCCTTTGGAACCGAAGCGTCGAGCCTAACCTTCGACACCTCGATCGTCCTCAACCACACGCCGTCCAACGCTCCCGACTTCGTCATCGAAGATTATGCCAAGACGTATCCCTTCACCTACGGTGCGGAAGAACGGCCGGATATTTCCCGGCTGATCGAGCGGCAATATCTCGATCCTGAGCACCAGCTCGACAAGTGGGTGCGCCGGTTCACCGGCTATGGACAGCCGATCGACACCGGCGAACTGCTGATGACGCTCACCTATGCGATCAAGGAGGGCTTCACCTACACGCGCCGCCACGAGCGCGGCACCCAGAACCCGTTGCTAACCTTGAGTTCCGGCAAGGGCTCATGCCGCGACTTCGCGGTGCTGATGATGGAGGCGGTGCGCACGCTCGGCTTCGCGGCCCGTTTCGTGTCGGGCTATCTCTATGTGCCGCGGGGCGAGGACGAAACCCATGTTGGGGGCGGCAACACGCACGCCTGGTGCCAAGTCTACCTTCCTGGCGCCGGCTGGGTCGAGTTCGACCCTACCAACGGCATCGTCGGCAACCGGGATCTCATTCGCGTGGCCGTGGCGCGCGATCCGCGCCAGGCGATACCGCTGCAGGGCACGTTCTTCGGCGCGGCCGCGGATTATGTCGGGATGTCCGTATCGGTGGACGTCAGCGAACTTGCCGAGGAGCCCTCGCAGGACCGCGGCGGGGACGGCTACCCCGCCTCAAGATCGGCCACCGCGACCGGTCTGCTGCGCGAGCCGAAGCTGCGCTTCGCATAGAATTCTCGGATCGGGACCGACGATGCGTCAGCTGCCGACGCGCGACAGACCGTCCGATGCGAGCTGGTTGTTGGGGTCGATGACCTTGGCGCGCGAGAACGCTTCCCGGGCCTTGGTCGCGTTTCCGCTTTTCTCGTACGCAACCCCGAGATTGGCCCAGGCCTCGGCATTGTGGGTATCGACGTTGAGGGCGGCGTTGAGATCCTCGATGGCCTGCGGATATTTGCCCTGCGATACGAGGCTCTGCGCGCGCGCCTGATAGGGGGCCGCGGCGAACGGATCCCGGTCGATCGCGTTGTCAAAGTCCGTGATGGCGAGGGCCTGCTCGCCCTGGCGCTGGTGGATCAGGCCGCGCGCATGAAAGGCCTGGGCACCCAACCCGCCTTCTGGGTTGAGCTTGATGGCCTGGTCGAGGTCGGCCATGGCCTCGCTGTAATTGCCTTGCGCGCGGAGCAGGTTGGCCCGACCGATATAGGCCGGCGCATGGTTCGGATTGCTTTGCAGCGCATGGTTGAAGTCGGCGAGCGCGAGTTCGTTGCGCTTGGTCTGCCGATACGCCAAGGCTCGGTTCGTATAGGCGGCGGTGTTTTTCGGATCGAGCTGGATCGCTTTGGTGAAATCAGCGATCGCGTCGGAGAAATCCCCCGTCCGCGCATAGGCGGCACCGCGGGTATTGAACGCCTCCGAGTCGTTCGGATTGCGCTTGATCACCTCTGAGAGCGAATCGAGGTTGACGCTGGTGTCCTTGTTGGCGGGAACGACCTCGGCGACGCCCGTCCCGACGGAACCGACCGAGCCGACCGTCTCGCACCCGCCGAGCGCCAGCGCCGTGGCCAGCGCCAGCCCGATCATGCGAGCGTCGACCGGCTTGCTGCCGGCTCGGCTCCGCCCGCGGCCCTGCCCCGGGAGTGTGCTCACGCTCATTGTTTTCAGCCCGTTTTCAAAAGCCGGGAATCCGCCAGATCGCAGGTGACCTGTTGTTTCGGACTGCCCGTAGAATGAGGCACGACTAAGTCAGGCAGCATGCAATCTGCCTCACCCGGGGTAGCCGTCGTGGTCAGCACCCCGGTCTTATCGATCTCGCGACTCGGGACGACGTCACCGGGCGCCGGCAACGAGCCTCGGCTTCGTCGGCAGCAAGCCCTCGCGCTGAAGGCTCTTGCGGACCAGCTTGCGGGCCCGGCTGACCGCCTCGGCCTTTTCGCGGGCCCGCTTCTCGGACGGCTTCTCGTAATGGTCCCGCAGCCTGATCTCGCGGAAGATGCCTTCGCGCTGCATCTTCTTCTTGAGTGCCTTCAGGGCCTGGTCGACGTTGTTGTCACGGACGAGAACTTGCAATCAACGATCCTGCAGGTGAAGCGGCGCTTCCGAAAAGAGCATCGCAATCGGGTATAGGGGAACGCGAACGCGGCGCGGACGGCAGTCCGTTCGTTGCGCTGGCGTTAGCAGAAAGCTCCGTGGCTGTCCATGGATATTGGGCCGCCCGCGCGCCGGGGTCGCTTGGCGCCCTCGAATACGCAGATCGATGTAGCGAGCCGCAACTTACGGCGAAGCGCGATTAACCCTATGTTAAGCGTCTTCGTTCACCAATATTCATGCTGGCTTCGCCGGGCAGCCTTGCAGCACATGCCGCTCTGCCCGTCAGGTCTGGCTCCTCCCTGTCTAGCCTTCAGAGCCGCTCAGAGCGGCTCTCTTTTTGAGACTTCCGGCTCGCCGTTAACCTTAAAGAAGAGTTAAACACCCGGCTGAATCCGCTGGTGCTAAAGTTGCTTCCTCTGGTTGGGTTAACACATTGTGTCCCGATCAGGCACAGACGGCGGTGGGGTCGGGCCCCCGCGACCAGTTCAAAAGGACGAGCGATGGGTGGCGCGCCAATCGAATTCGACTCCGGCAACACGGTCTCGCTGGCCCACAGGCTCGCCGGATCGCCGCGCTTCAAGGCCTTGTTCCGGGACGGGATGGACCTCGTCGAGGAGGTGGCCGCCTATCTCGACGGCCCGGGTCGGGACGAGGCCAAACAGCTCCCCCGCCCTGTCGCGCTCGCCTATGCGGCCGAGAGCATGCGCCTGACCACCAGGCTTATGCAGTTGGCCTCCTGGCTGCTGGTGCAACGCGCCGTCAACGAGAAGGAAATGACGCAGGCCCAGGCTGCCGCGGAGAAGCACAAGGTGCGGCTCCGCCCACAGGAGATCGCGTCCGGTCCCGGCGTCTACGCCCAGTTGCCGAACCAGTTGCAGGAACTGACCGCGCGATCGCTCCGCCTGCAGACCCGGCTGCTCTATCTCGACCGGTCGATCCGGGTCCCGGAACTCGATTCCGAGGAAATGCGCGGACGCCAGCCCGCGTTTCCGACCGAACTGGGGCTGCAGTGGGAGAAGCTTCGGGTGGCGTTTCACGCCAGGCCCTAGCGCGCCGGGGCGGGCAAGCGATCTGAAGCCGCTCGCCGCGGTTCCGCCGGAAGATCAGAAGTCTATCGCGCCCGCAATAGCCATCTTCAGCGCGAATGTCGCGGCATAGCCCGATAAATGCCGAACGGCCCGGCGGAGCGTGGCTCGCCAGGGCCGAAGAACTGCGTCCCGGAACCGCGTCCGTAGACGCGAGGCCGCTTACTTCTTGCCGAAGCTCAAGCCCGAGAAGCGCGAGTTGAACCGCGACAAACGCCCGCCGCGATCGAGCAGCTGCTGCGAGCCGCCCGTCCAGGCCGGATGCGTGTTCGGATCGATGTCGAGGTTCAGCGTGTCGCCGTCCTTGCCGAGCGTCGAACGGGTGGTGAATTCGGTGCCATCGGTCATGACGACCTTGATGAAATGGTAGTTCGGGTGCACGTCAGTCTTCATGATCGTCGTCTCAATGCGGCATGGATGGCGCGAAGCCGTCTGCGGCTCGGGTGATTTCGCCTTGCTCGGAGAATTGCGGTCCTATACCGCAGGCTATCGCCAAAAACTAGCCCGACCGCGCCAGTAATGGTGCGACCTCGCCACAACAGCACTTCCCTGGCGGAAGTTGCTTCCGGAACGGAGCCCATGCCGAAACCGCCGCGCACGACATCACGCGCCCCGATGCGGGCTCTCGTGCCGCTGCTTCCCTACGTTCGGCGCTACAAGGGCCGCATCGCCGCTGCCATTGCGGCGCTCACGCTGGCCTCGGCCGCCACGCTCACGGTGCCCGAAGCGGTGCGTCGCATGATCGATTTCGGCTTCGCGGCCGATAAGGCCGGGCTGATCAACGCCTATTTCGGCGCCATGGCGGCGGTGGTGGCTGTGTTGGCCTTTGCGTCCGCCAGCCGGTATTATCTCGTCATGACGCTCGGCGAGCGTATCGTGGCCGACCTGCGGTCCGACCTGTTCAAGCATTTGAGCCGCCTCGATGCGACGTTCTACGATACGGCCCAGACGGGCGAGCTCGTATCGCGGCTGACCGCCGACACCACCCAACTGAAGGCGACCTTCGGGGCGTCCGCCTCTGTGGCCTTGCGCAATCTGTTCCTGTTTCTCGGCGCCATCGCCATGATGGTGGTGTCGAGCCCGAAGCTCTCCGCGCTGGTGCTGGCCGCCATCCCGGTCATCGTTCTGCCGCTGGTGTTTTCCGGCCGCCGCATCAGCCGCCGATCGCGCGCCGCGCAGGACAGACTCGCCGAGGCGAGCGCTTTCGCGGCCGAAAACCTCGGCGCGATCAGGACCATGCAGGCATTCGGCGCGGAAGCTGCCACGCGGGCCCGGTTCGATGCGGCGGTCGAGAACGCCTACCGGGCCGCCCGAGAGGCCACGCGGGCGCGCAGTTTGCTGACCGGGGTCGCGATCTTCCTGGCCTTCGGCAGCGTCGTCGCGGTGCTGTGGCTCGGCGCGCATGACGTGATGGCAGGCCGCATCACCGGCGGGCTTCTGTCGCAGTTCGTGCTCTACGCCGTGTTCGGCGCCGGCGCGCTCGGCGAACTCAGCCAGGTGTGGAGCGAGATGTCCGCGGCTGCGGGTGCGGCGGGACGCCTCGCCGAGATCCTGGCCATGGTCCCGCACATCGTTGCGCCTCCCTCGCCGGCACGGCTTCCGGTTCCGGCGGCGGGGCGCGTCGTGTTCGAGCGGGTCGGATTTTCCTATCCGACACGAGCCGGAGATGCCGCGGTGCATGGCCTGTCCTTCACGATCCGGTCCGGCGAACGAGTCGCGATCGTCGGGCCGTCGGGGGCCGGCAAATCGACCCTGTTCCAGCTTCTGATGCGGTTCTACGACCCCTCCTCGGGTCGCATCCTGCTGGACGGCGTCGACCTCCGGGAGGTCGATCCGGCCGAACTGCGCGCCCGCATTGCGATCGTGGCCCAGGACCCTGCGATCTTTTCCGCCTCGATCGCCGACAACATCCGCTATGGCCGGCCCGAGGCGGGCGATGCGGAGGTGCGACATGCGGCCGAGCGCGCCGCCGCTCTCGCCTTCATCGACGCCCTGCCGGACGGCGCTGAAACCGCCGTCGGCGAGCGCGGCGTGATGCTCTCGGGCGGACAGCGGCAGCGGATCGCCATTGCACGGGCTATCCTCAAGGATGCGCCGGTGCTGCTACTGGACGAGGCGACGTCGGCACTCGATGCCGAGAACGAGACCCTGGTTCAGGCGGCGCTGAACCAGCTGATGGCCGGCCGAACGACCCTGGTCATCGCGCATCGGCTTGCGACGGTGGCTACGGCGGACCGCATCCTGGTCATGGATCAGGGCCGCATCGTCGAGGAGGGAACACATGCGAGCCTGATCACGCAGGGTGGCCTCTATGCGCACTTGGCGCAGTTGCAGTTCAGCCCTGGCCGCCGCCCCGATAGCGGGGGCGAAAACGCCGAGGCGGCCGAATAGGTGCGGGACTGGCTATAGCAGTATCGCGGAGGCTGCCGGCTATGACGCTTTTTTCGATTGCCCGGACTTCGCCGGAACGTCCGGCGGAGTGCCGTGGGGCAGATCCGCGGTCTTGTTTTCCTCATACTTCCGGCTCTCATTGGCATTGCCGGAAACCCCGTCCTTCACGCGCCCGCCATCCTGGCTGGTCGCCTCCTTGTTCGCGTCCATTCGCTTGTCCAGATGAGCCATTCGGTCCTCCCGCGTTGCCCATATCAATGTCGCGGCCGCCGGTTGGTTGCCGGCTGACACGGACCGGGATTGCCTCAGGGTCCGCACATGGACCAGGGCCGCGGCGGCCGCAGGAAGCCATGGCATGACGAGCCCGGGTGCTTCGGGAGCCTACGCGCCAACTGGTGCCAGCGACGTGCGGCTGCGCGGGTTCTCGCACCGCGCCTCTTTTGATGATGCGACGCGCTGGATCGACGCCCATGGGTCCCGCTTGCCGGACGGCGAGATCGAAGCCGCTCGCGGGCTGGGCCGTGTTCTTGCGGTTTCGGTCCACGCGCCCCTCGACCTCCCTCCTGCCGACCAGGCGCACCAGGACGGCTATGCGGTTCGCGCAGCGGAGACGGCGGGTGCCAGCGATTACAATCCCCTGTCTTTCGCGATCGTCCCGACCTGCGACGGGCTGCCGGCCTCGGCTGTAGCCTTGGTTGTAGCGGGAGGGCCCTTGCCGGAAGGCGCCGACGCGATCTTGTCTTTCGGGTCGGTCCAGCGGAGCGAGAGCGGCCTCGATGTGTTCGAAGCCCTGGCCCAGGGCGCCGGGGTCGAGGCGCGGGCCGAGTGTGCTGCAGCGGGCACGCTTCTGCTCGAGCCCGGTCGCATCCTCGGGGCGCAAGATCTCGGCATGCTGGCGGGGCTCGGCGTCCGCAACGTCCAGGTGGTCGGCCAGCCGCGCGTGGCGCTGATCATCGCTGGCCCGAAGCCGCCCGCCGATCCGGCCCATGATGCGAACGGTCCGCTGCTGCAGGCCCTGATCGAGCGGGACGGCGGCATCATATCCTCGATCACGCTCGGACCATCGACCCGCGGCGGGGTAATGGAAGCGGTGACAAAGCCCCAAGCCGACCTCGTGCTGATCGTCGGCCGCACCGGCGTGGGATCGGATGACGAGGCCCCGCTCGCCCTTGCGGCGGCCGGAAGCTTGGCAGTCCATGGCATCGCCTTGCGGCCGGGGGGATCGGCGGGGCTGGGCATTATCGGAAGTACGCCGGTCATCCTGCTGCCTGGCGATCCTCTTGCCTGCCTCTGCACATACGAAATGCTGGCAGGGCGGCTCATCAGGAGTCTCGGCGGGCGCGAGGTGGCCCTGCCCCATCCGGTGCGCGCCGTCGAGTTGGGACACAAGATCGTCTCGAGCATCGGCTCCGTCGATATGTTTCAGGTCAAGATCGTCGAGGGGCGGGCCGAGCCTGTCGGCTCGCCGGACTCCGGCGGCCTTGTTTCGGCGCTCCGGGCCGACGGCTTCGTCGTAGTCCCGGCCTCGCTCGAGGGCTATGGGCCAGGAACAAGGGTCACGGTCCATCTGTATCGACAAGCCCACGCCGGCGCGCCGGATTCGAGGAGCGCGCCCGTTGGATGATCTGAAGGCGGCATTGCGAAATGCGGCACGCCAGGACCAATTCCTGGACGTGATCGGACGTGACGAGGCCGAAACCCGGTTCCGGCAGCACATTCGCATGCACCCGCTCGGCGAAGAGCGGATCTCCCTTGCTGGGGCGCTCGGCCGCGTGCTGGCCCGCGATGTCGTGGCCGAGGTCGACGTCCCGGGATTCGATCGCGCGAGTGTCGATGGTTTTGCGGTTCGCGCGGCCGACACGATCCGTGCGACCGCCGAAGCCCCAAGGGCGCTGCGGCTGAACCCCGAAATCTTGACGCCGGGGGTCGCGCCGACCCAAGAGGTGACCGCCGAAACGGCCGCCATCATCGCCACGGGTGGGATGGTGCCGCGCGGGGCCGATGCCGTCGTCATGATCGAGCACACCGAAATCCGGGAGCAAGACGACCACCTCGGGATCGCGGTCGCACGCCCCGGGGCGCCCGGCCAGTTCATCCAGACGGCCGGTTCCGATATTGCCCGGGGCGAAACCGCGCTGCGGGCCGGCCAGGCCCTGACCTCGCGGGAGATCGGCATTTTGGCGGCCGTGGGCCTCGCCGAAGCCTGGGTCTGGCGCAAGCCGCGCGTTGCGATCTTCTCGACCGGGGATGAGCTTGTGGCGCCGGGGCAGCCGCCGACGCCGGGTGGCGTCTATGATTCCAACGCGGCTATCCTGGCCGCCGCGGTCGAGGAACTCGGCGGCGAGCCTGTCCGGCTCGGCATCGCGCGGGACGACGAAGCGGAGCTGGCGAGCCTTCTGGACCAGGCGCTCGCCCAGGACCTCGTGCTGCTCTCCGGCGGCACTTCCAAGGGAGCCGGGGACCTGGCCTACAGGGTCGTGAGCCGGCTGCGCGCTCCAGGCATCGTGGTGCATGGGGCGGCGCTGAAACCCGGCAAGCCGATCTGCCTGGCCGTCACGGGCGGAAAACCCGTGGTGATCCTGCCCGGCTTCCCGACCTCGGCCATCTTCACGTTCCACGAATTCGTCGCGCCGGTAATTCGCGCCTTTGCGGGTCGCGCACCCGAACAGCGGGAAAGCGTTTCGGCGAACCTCGCGGTGCGCACGGCTTCCGAGCGGGGCCGCACCGAATATGTGTTGGCGTCGCTCGTCGCGAGCCAGGACGGCGGCCTCGCCGCCTACCCCACGGCCAAAGGCTCCGGGGCCGTGACGGCGTTCGGCCAGGCGGACGGCTTCTTCAAGGTCAATGCGCAAACCGAATCCGTACAGGGCGGAACCGCCGTCGAGGTTACGCTGATCGGGGCCGGGCATCGGCTGGCCGATCTCGTGATCATCGGCAGCCAGTGCGTCGGCCTCGACATGCTGGTCGGCCAACTCACGGCCGAGGGGCTTTCGGTCAAGACGCTTCCGGTCGGCAGCATGGGCGGCCTCGCCGCAGCCAGGCGCGGCGAGTGCGACATCGCCGGCATCCACCTGATGGATCCGGAGACCGGGGACTACAACCGGCCTTTCCTGACGGACGCGCTGGACCTTGTGCCGGGGTACGGGCGCCTGCAAGGGCTCGTGTTCCGGCCAGGCGACCTGCGCTTCAAGGGCGGTTCGACGGAGGGCGCCATCGCAGGCGCTCTCGCCGACCCGCGCTGCCTGATGATCAATCGCAATCCAGGAAGCGGCACCAGGATCGTCATAGATCGCCTGCTGAATGGCGCACGGCCGGCCGGCTATTCGCACCAGACGAAGTCGCACAACGCGGTTGCGGCCGCGGTCGCGCAGGGCCGTGCCGATTGGGGCGTGGCGATCGAGACCGTGGCCCGGCGCTACGGCCTCGGCTTCCTGGCCCTGCAGCCGGAGCGCTACGATTTCGTCGTGCCCAAGTCTCGTCTGGAGCGAGCGCCGGTTCGTCGTTTCATGGCGCTGCTGCAGGACGACGCGGTTCGTATGAAGCTCGCGACGCTCGGGTTCCCGCCTTAGAAGGCTACCGGTCGCACCAACCCCGCTTGTGCTAGACCCTGGCCATGGACGAGATTGCACGGGCCTTCGCGCTCGCCGCGGGCCTGTTGTCCGGCCCCGACCCGGAATTGCTCGGCATCGTGGCGCTATCGCTCCGCGTCAGCCTCGCGGCGACATGCGTGGCCTTCGTGGTCGGCGCGCCGCTCGGGGCCTGGCTCACCATCACGCGGGTTCCGGGTCGCACCGCGCTTCTGGTGCTGGCCAACGCCGCGCTTGGCCTGCCGCCGGTGGTGGTCGGTCTCATGACCTATCTGGTGCTCTCCCGCTCGGGGCCGCTGGGAGGGCTCGGCCTGTTGTTCACGCCCGCCGCGATGATCCTCGCCCAGACCGCCCTGGCGCTGCCCATCGTGATCGCCCTCACGCAACTGGCCTTGCAGGGGTTTTGGAGCGCCCACGGCGATGCCCTGGTCATGGACGGCGCGTCGCGGCCGAGGCGCATTGCCACGTTGCTGTCGATGGGCCGCACCGCCCTGATCACGGTGTTCCTGTCCGGCTTCGGACGCGTCATCGCCGAGGTCGGGGCTATCCTGGTGGTGGGTGGCAACATCCGCGGCTTCACGCGCACCATGACCACCGCGATCGCGCTCGAGACCAGCACCGGCGATCTGCCGCTCGCGCTGGCCTTCGGGCTTATCCTCATCGCAATCAGCATCGGCGTTAGCGCGGCCGCCTTCGCGCTCAATCGCCTCGCCGCACGCCATTAGGCAAAGCGGAACGGCTAGCTCACGTCAGGGTGATCGTGTGCTCGATAATATGCTCGAACGACGGCACGTCCTCCGACACCAGCGTCATCTTGAGGCGTAGCGCCGGGCCCTTTGCAATACCGTCATGCACGAGCCGCTCGATCTCCCGTTGCGAGGTGACCCCGACCTCCTTCAGGAACTTGCGAAGCGCCATGTTGAATGCGTCTTCATCCATCGCCGCTCACTCCTGGTTGCTCTCCGAAGAGGTCAATCGCCACTCCATATGCCACACCGGCAGGCCGGAGCGCGAATTGCTGCCGGAGCCCGTCGTGCGGAAGCCTTCCCGTTCATAGAAGCGCACGGCGGACCAATTGTCCTGGTTGACCTGCAAAGCAAGCCGGCCGGGCGACAATCGCCGCGCTTCGGCGATGAGGCGGCGGCCGATCCCGCGACCCTGGGCGGCGGGTGCGACGACCAGTTGATCGAGATAGCCGTCCGCCGGATCGATGGTCAAAAAGCCTATGGGCGCCCCGCCGAGATCCTCCGCCACGATCGTCCTGGCGCCCGCGCTCTCGAGACCGTCCATATGATCCTCGAACCAGGCCTGCCGGGCCTCGAAATCGATCGCCGGCATGGCCGCATTCCAGGCCGCGACCCAGAGATCGATCAGCGCCGGACGGTCCCGGACCTCGCTGGATCGCAGCAGGATTTCGCTCACCTTTCGGTGAGCTTCAGCTCGATGCGGCGATTCTTGCTGAACGCTTCCTCGGTGTCGCCGGGTTCGATCGGCTGGAACTCGCCGAAGCCCGCCGCCACGAGCCGTTGTGGATCGACCCCCTTGCCGATGAGATATTGCACCACCGCGATGGCCCGTTGTGCCGAAAGATCCCAGTTCGATTTGAACTGGGGCGATTGCATCGGGCGCTTGTCGGTATGGCCGTCGACGCGCATGACCCACGGAATTTCCGGCGGTATTTCGCGCTCGAGGTCGGTGACGGCGGCCGCCAGCTTGTCGAGCTCGCCCATTCCCTCCGGCTTAACCGAAGCCTGGCCTGAGTCGAAGAGCACCTGCGACTCGAATACGAACCGGTCCCCCACGACTCGGATCCCCGGCCGGGTTCCCAGAATCTCGCGCAGGCGTCCAAAGAAGTCCGACCGATAGCGTGCGAGCTCCTGGACTTTCTGGGCCAGGGCCACATTGAGGCGCGAGCCGAGATTGGCAATCGTCGCCTGCGAATCCTTGTCGCGCGCCTCCGAAGCATTGAGAGCTTCCTCGATTGCGGCGAGCTGTTTGCGCAGGGCTGCGATCTGCTGGTTCAGGATGTCGATGCGGGCCATGGCCCGCGCGGCCACATCTTTCTGGGCGTCGAGCGCCTGCGCGGCCTGGGCCGCTTCGCTGCCTGCAGCGTTGGCCGAGGCCGAGTTCTGCTCGATGAGGCTTTGCAGCTGTCCCTTCTGGGCCTGGGTCGCATCCAGGGTCGCCTGCAACGTCGCGATGCTCGACTGGGCGTCGGAGCTCCCGGCGCGTTCGAGCGCCAGGAGGGATGTGAGTTCCTCGATCTGGCGGTTAAGCCTGTTCAGCACCGAATCCTTGCCCGTCACCTCTCGCGACATGAAGAATTGCGAGAGCATGAAAACCGACAGCAGGAATGTAATGACCAGCAGCATGGTCGACAACGCATCGACGAAACCGGGCCAATAATCGATCGTGCGCTGTGTGCGCCGGGTGCGTGCGAGTGCCACGTCAGCCCAGCTCCCGCTCGCGCGACAGCCGTTCGAGCAGGCGGCGCATCTCGTTGTTCTGGTCGGCTTGAGCTTCGACCCAATCGCGGATCAGTTGCTGCTCCGAGCGCATATGTTGCACCAGCGCCTGGATGCCCTCGGCCAGATTGGCCATGGCAGCAGCCGAAGCCCGCGAGCCGGCCTGGTCGGCGCCGGCCGCGATCTTGTCGAGCGCGGTGCGCAGATCCGACGGAAGCGACGGCGCCCCGGGCACGACCGGGGTCGACATATCGCTCGTGAAGATCGACAGCTTGTCTTCGAGTTCGTTGTAGAACCGGTTCTGTGCCTGTCCGGCCTGAAGATCGAGGAAGCCCAGGACCAGCGAGCCTGCGAGGCCGAACAGCGAGGACGTGAACGACACGCTCATGCCGCTGATCGGTGCCGCCAGACCGTTCTTCAGGTCGTCGAACATCAACGACGCGTCCCCGCTAGACTGCATGGACTTGAGCACGCCGGAAATCGAGCCCACGGTTTGCAGCAACCCCCAGAACGTGCCGAGCAGGCCGAGGAAGATGAGCAGACCCGTGAGATAGCGCGCGATATCGCGGGATTCGTCGAGGCGCGTACCCACCGAATCCAGGATCGCCCGCATGGTCGCGGTGGAAATCGGGCGGACCTTGCCATCCTTGTCGGCCAGGAGGACCGCCACCGCGGCCAGCAGGGTCGGAGGGCGCGCCGCGGGCACCTCGGGATTGTTGAAGGTGTTGGCCCACCTGATCTCGGGGAAGAGACGGAAGACCTGGCGCAATCCCAGGATGATGCCGATCAGCATCACGCCGATGATCAGGCTGTTGAGGGGCGGGTTGGCCATGAAGGCCGTCGTGATCTGCCGGTTCAGAATCAGCGCGATGAAGCCGACCAGGATGATGAAAACCACCATTCTGACCAGGAAGATGCGCGGCGATGAAAGCCGGAAGGGATCGCTTCGTGTCGCCATTGAGCGTGCCGCTCGCAAAGATGCGCCGCCCTTTCGAGCTGGCCAGAACTAAAAACGCTCTTTCGTGGCAAACTCTGGGCGGCAAAGGTCAGCTGCAGTTGTAGCAGCTTTCGATTGCCGAGGACCAGATGTTTGGCCCCTGCCCCGGCGGTTCAAGGGCAGGCCTCAGCGAACCTTGCGCAGGATGTCCAAAAGCTGCCGGTGCATGGTCTCGTTGCCGGCACAGATCGAGCCCGAGTCGAGCAGATCGCTTCCGCCGTCTGCGTCCGACACGAAGCCGCCGGCCTCGCGCACCAGCAACGCGGCCGCAGCGACATCCCAGGATTTGACCCCGCGCTCCCAATAGGCGTCGTAGCTGCCCGATGCCACGAAGGCGAGGTCGAGCGCCGCCGCCCCAAGCCGGCGCAAGACGCCTGCCCGCGCCATCACCTCGGCCATCTCCGCCTTGAACCGAGGATGATCGGACGCCTTGCCGAGCGCCGGAATCCCGCAACCCACCAGCGCCTCGGCGATGTCGCGCCGGGCTGCGACCCGAAGTCGGCGGTTGTTGTGATAGGCCCCCTGCCCGCGCTCGGCGAAGAACATGTCGTCGGTTACCGGATTATACACAACGCCGGCTACAACGGTGCCCTCGCGGGCGAGGCCGACCGATATGGCGAAGATCGGCAGGCCGTGCAGGAAGTTCGTGGTCCCGTCGAGCGGATCGATGTGCCAGGTGTGGCTCTTGTCCGTGCCCTCGACGACCCCGCCCTCCTCCATGATGAAACCGTAGCCGGGGCGGGCCTTTCCGAGTTCCTCGAAAAGGGTCTTTTCAGACCGCCGGTCGGCCGCGGTCACGAAGTCGCCTGGGCCCTTGATCGAAACCTGGAGGTTTTCCACCTCGCCGAAATCGCGCTTGAGGCCTCGCCCGGCCTTGAGCACGGCCGCGGTCATGACGTTCATCAGGGCAGAGCGAATCATTCGGAAAAACCTTGGTCGAGGGCGGTCGGGGTCATGGGCAGGCTGGCGCACTTGAACCCAAATCGGCCGGCGGGCAACCCCCATCCCGCAGGGCAGGCTCCAAGTCCAACGCGTCTCCGGCTGTGCCGGAGACGCGCATCACAGCAATGTGGAGGGTCTCGGTCTGCCCTAGTTGGCCAGCATCTTGCGGATGCCGTCGTTGACCTTGGTCTTGTCGGCGGGTGTGAGCGAGGTCAGCAGGCTGTCGAGCCACGGATCGGCAATGCCCTTGGCGCGGGCCAATATATGCCATTTGGCCGCTTCCACGGCGTTCTTCGGCAGGCCTCGCCCGGAGGCATAGATCCGCGCCAGACGATTGGCGGCAACCGGATTGCCCTGCTCGGCCGCCAACAGGAAATATCGCGCCGCCGCTTCTTCGCTTTTCGGCTGGCCCTCACCGTTGAAGGCCATGATCGCATATTCGAGCTGCGCGGCCGGGTCCTTTCGGTCGGCCGCAGCCTTGAACAGCTTCGCGGCCTCGGCAAGGTCCCGTTCCACGCCCTGGCCGGCGCGGTACTGGGTCGCCAGAGCGAACAGCGCGTCGGTATCGCCGGCCGCGGCTGCGCGCTTGAAGAAATCAGCAGCACCCGCGTAGTCCCGGGTGGTCCCGTCGCCCTCGAGAGCGATCACGCCGAGGTTGTAGAGCGCCCCGGCATGGCCTTGCTGGGCTGCTTTTTCGAAGAATGTCTTGGCGGTCGCGCGGTCCTTGGCCACGCCGCGCCCTTCGAGCAGCGCCATGGCATAGGCAAACGTGCCCTCCCGGTTGCCCTGCTGACTGGCCAGTTTGTACCAATGGGCCGCCTCTTCCGGATCCTTGCGGACCGCCAGCCCCTGGGCATAGATCTCCCCGATCAGCACCATGGCGGCGCCGTCCTTCGGGTCTGCGGCGATCCGCTTCGTGGCCTCGTTCAGCGCCGTGGCGAAATAGCCGCGCTGAAAGGCGCCGAAGGCCAGGTCGGGAGCAGAAGAGCGGGCCCTTGGCCTCGGACGGTGCGGCAGAGGGCGCCCGCCCGAAGGGCGACGCCCCGGGCGGCGCCGCCTGTCCTGCCGCCTCGGTGCCGATAAGCCCCGGCCCGGCCCCTCCAAGAAGGAGGACCGCCGCGAGTGCCGCCCTCCTCAAACGCCAACTCCGGCTCGGCTCGCGTGGGCGCGCTCGATAGCGGCTTCTGCCTCGGCGACCGCCGCGGCCGGATCGCGCGGGTCGCCCCAGACCGCTTCGCCCAAGGCCACGAAATCGGCCCCCGCGGCGGCGAGCGATTCCACTTCGCCCAGGGTGGCGGCATAGCCCACGCAGGGCACATTGAAGATCTCGGCCCACCAACCGACGCGCTCGAGCGTGTCGCTCGGGGCTTCACTCGCGCGCCCCGGCTGTGGTTCCCCGAACATCAGGTAGTCGGCGCCCTCTTCCCCGGCCCGCATGGCGTCGTCGCGCGACGAGAGCCCGCCGACCCCGACGATGCGCTCCGGCTTGAGACTATCCAGCGCGGACGCGAAAGCCTCGCCGGCCTCGGCGACCTGAACGCCATCGGCGCCGACGCGAGCGGCAAGCCGGGGATCTTCGAGCAGCAGCGCCGCGCCATTGTCCTGGATAAAGGGCGCGAGCTCCCGAACCAGATGCTTGGCGTCGCGCTCCGGCAAGTCCGCGAGGCGCAGCAGCACGCATGCTACATCGCCGGCCGAGAGCGCCGCCTCGAGCCGCGGCCCGATATCGGCGGCGGCCTGCAGGGGTGGCGTGATGAGAAACAGCCGGGCGCGGGGCTCTGACATAAAGGATCTGCTCGAGTTTGCGTGGTGGCTCTTATCAGAACCGAATTCGGCGAAACCGCGACGGTCCTGGCTCTGCGCCCGCGAACCGCGCGGCCGAGAACCTGGCTACCGGAGGGCATGAGCCCGCTGCGAGCGCAAGTCAAAGCAGGGCCGCATAGGACATGAACGGCACGAGCGTGCCCCGTTCAACCGCCTCCATGGCTTCGGACAGGACCACGAGGCCATCGGCATCGGTCAAGGACGTGAGGATCCCGGCGCCGATCTTCGGGAACTGGTGCGCTTCCAACTGTCCGTCCGGCTGCTCAACCAGCGTGGCGCGGACGAACTCGCGCCGTCCAGTTTTCTTGCGATAGTCGAACCCGAGCACGACCGGCACCGACGGCGGCGCCGAAAGGCGGGCCCCGAGCATTCGGGCGATGATTGGCCTCGCCACATAGCAGAAGGTCACGAAGGCCGCGACCGGATTGCCGGGCAGGCCCACGAAGGGCTTGCCGGCCACGATTCCCATGGCGACCGGCCGCCCCGGCTTGATCCCCAGCCGCCAGAAGGTCAGCGTGCCTGCTCCTTCGACGGCCGACTTGACGTGATCTTCCTCGCCAGTCGAGACGCCGCCGGAGGTGATGATCAGGTCGTGCCCTGCCGCGGCGGCAGCGAGCCGGTCCCGCAAGTCGTCGCGGTCGTCGCGCAGGATGCCGAGATCGGTCACGAGCGCGCCGGCGCGCCGCAGGAGGGCACGGAGCATCGTGCGATTGGCGTCATAGATGGCGCCGGCGCGCAGCGGCGATCCCGGCTCCTGCACTTCATCGCCGGTCGAGAACAGGGCGACCCGCAAGCGGGTCCGCACGGGCACGCTGACGCGTCCGACAGCTGCTGCGAGGGCGAGATCCTGCGGCCGCAGCACGCGGCCGGTCGGCAATACCAGAGCACCCAGGGCCACATCCTCACCCACCGGGCGCCGGTTGGCGCCGCGCTTGAGCCCGGACGGCAGAACAACGTGCCCGGTCTCCTCGGCAACATCCTCCTGCATGAAGACCGTGTCGGCACCCGCCGGAAGCGGCGCCCCGGTGAATACGCGGACCGCGCAGCCACGCGCTTCGAGGCCTTCGGGCGAGCCGCCGGCCGTGATGCGGCCGCGCACGGGGAGCCGGGTCTCGCACTTCGGCTGGATGTCGGCGAAGGCGACAGCCCAGCCGTCCACCGCCGAATTGTCGAACGAGGGCAGCGCGACCTCGGCAAGCACATCGTCCGCAAGAACCCGTCCGTCGGCCTCGGCGAGCGGCACATCTTCGATTGCACCGATCGGATGAAGGCGCTCCGCGATCAGGGCCAAGGCCTCGTCGACGGACATGAGTTGCCCGCCGAAGGCAAAGCAATCATCACTGAGTTGCGCCATCGTGGTCCAGCTTCTGCAGCACCTCATCGGCCGGACGCGCGTGGGCGAGAACCAGTCGAGCAACACCTTCCAGGTCGTCGAGGTGCACCTGTTCTATACCAGAATGCGGAAAGGCCTGGTCGGACGCGAGCGCCACGATGGTGGCATCCTCCGGGTGCATGGGCGGACGCCCGTTCGCGGCTCGGAACACTTCGAGCTTCGGATGCAGCTCCCGCTTAAATCCTTCCACCAGCACGAGATCGCAGGCCGCCAGACGCCGCAGCAATTCGGCCAGCCGGGGCTCCGCCTCGCCTCGCAGCTCCCTGATCTGTGCGCTGCGCCGCGCCGACGAGACGATCACCTCGCTGGCCCCGGCCGCGCGGTGTTCGAAAGAATCCTTGCCCGGAACATCGATGTCGAATTCGTGATGCGCGTGTTTGACGGTGGCGATCCGCAAGCCCCGCGCCACAAGGCGCGGAATAAGCCGGGTGATCAAGACGGTCTTGCCGGCGCCGCTCCAACCAGCGATACCCAGAAGGTTCACGCAGCCTCCCTGTCGTGCGGCCGCGCGGAACGGCTTGCGGTACCGGGCCACGCCGGCCGAAACGGCGCCGGCCGAGGCGTATTTCCGGCCCGACGGTCGAGCCGCAACAGGATCTTCGCATCAGCCATGGCGGAAAGTACCCTGGATCTGCGCGGCCTCAAATGTCCCCTGCCCGCCCTGCGGACCCGCAAGGCCCTCAAGAGCGCGACCGCGGGCGATCTGCTGATCGTGGAATGTACCGACCCTATGGCCCGGATCGACATTCCGCACCTGCTGCGCGAGACGGGCGATCTGCTCGAAAGCCAGGAAGACCGGAACGGCGTTCTCGTCTTCCGGATGCGCAAGGCAGCCTGAAGACAGCATGCCAGCTTTGCGTGGAGGCTCAAACCCCGGGCCCCGCGATGCGCCGCGCAATGCGTTCCGCCTCATCGAGATCATCCGGCGCATTGGCGTTGAAGAATGGATCATAGGGCTCGACCGGCCAGTCCACTTCGGCAATCCCGTGGCGCGGCCCAAATGCGCCGACCTTGCGCTGCCCTTCCTCGATCAAGAAGGCCCGAAGATCCACCCGCAATGACACGGGCCATAGGCCCACCACCGGGTGCGTGCGGCCGCCCGATGCCGCGCAGGCGAGGCTGCTGTCGGCTTCGGCCCGCCCCGCGTGCAGCCGAGCCACGAGATCAGGGGGAATGAATGGCGTATCGCCTGCGACACTAACGGCCCATCGGACCGCCGGGCGGTCGCGAGCGATCCAGTCGAGGGCCGCCAGAATGCCGGCGAGCGGTCCCGCGAAATCCGGGATGTCGTCGGCCACGACCGGCAGGTCGAAGGACGCGAACCGACCGGGGTCGCCGTTCGCATTGATCAGCAGGCCCTCGCATTGGGGGGCCAGCCGGTCGATCACCCGCTCGAGGATCGATCGGCCCCCGACCCTGCGCAACGGCTTGTCGCCGCCGCCCATCCGGCGTGACAAGCCGCCGGCCAGCACCACGCCGAAAGTCGGCTCGGTCATGCGGCGCTTTCGCCCTCCGGGCTATTCCGCCGCCGTGCGCAACTCGGTGCGGCTCGCCCGAACGGCGCAGAACTTGAACTCCGGAATGAGACCGAACGGATCGAGAGCCGGATTGGTCAAGAGGTTGGCGGCCGCCTCGGCATAGCAGAAGGGCATGAAGATCATGTTCTCCGGCACGTCGCGGTCCGATCGCACCTTGACGTCGACGGCGCCGCGCCGCGTTTCCAGCCGCGCGAAGTCGCCCGGGAAGAGCGACAGCCGGCGCATGTCCTTGGGCGACATGAAGGCCACGGCCTCGGGCTCGATCTGGTCGAGCACGCCCGAGCGGCGCGTCATCGAGCCGGTGTGCCAATGTTCCAGCACCCGCCCCGTCGAGAGCACCATCGGATATTCGGCGTCGGGGATCTCGTCCGGCGGCATCACGTTGGCCGGGACGATCTTGCCGCGACCGCTTTCGGTCGGGAAACCGGTCGAGAAGATGATCTCGTTGCCGGGCTGGTCGGGCGCATCGACCGGGTAGGTCACGGCGCCCTCCCGCTCAAGCCGTTCCCAGGTGATGTTCTTCAGCGAGGGCATCACCTGGGCCATCTCGGCGAAGACATCGGCAGGACCCGTGTAGGTCCAGTCGAGCCCCATGCGCTTGCCGATCTCGGTGATGATCCAAAGATCCTGCCGGGCCTCACCGGGCGGCTTGACGACCTGGCGCGCGAGCTGCACGCGGCGGTCCGTGTTGGTGAACGTGCCCACCTTCTCGGCGAAGGCCGAGGCGGGCAGGATGACGTCGGCGTGGAAGGCCGTCTCGGTCACGAACAGGTCCTGCACCACCAGATGGTCGAGCTTGGCCAGGGCCTCACGAGCGTGGCGCAGGTCCGGGTCGGACATCGCCGGGTTCTCGCCCTCGATATACATGCCCTTGATCTGGCCGGCGTGGATGGCGTTCATGATCTCGACCACCGTGAGGCCGCGCTTGTGGTCGAGCGACTGGCCCCAGAACTCCTCGAAAAGCTCGGTCACCCCGGCCTTTTCGACCGGCTGGTAATCCGGGAAGAACATCGGGATCAGGCCGGCATCGGACGCGCCCTGCACGTTGTTCTGCCCGCGGAGCGGATGCAGGCCGGTGCCGGGCCGACCGACCTGGCCGGTGGTCAAGGCGAGCGCGATGAGGCAGCGGGCATTGTCGGTGCCGTGCACGTGCTGGCTGATGCCCATGCCCCAGAAGATGATCGAGGCCTTCGCCTTGGCATAGGTGCGAGCCACCTCCTTGATAGTCTCGGCCGGAATCCCGCAGACCGCTTCCATCTTTTCGGGCGGGAAATCCTTGATGCGCTCCTTGAGCTTCTCGAACCCCTCCGTATAGCCGGCGATGTACTGCTGGTCGGTCAGCCCTTCCGTGATGATGGTGTGCAGCATGGCGTTGAGCAGCGCGACGTCGCTGCCCGGCTTGAACTGCAGGTGATGGGTGGCGTGGCGGGACAAGTTCTGCCGGCGCGGATCCATGACGATCAGCTGGGCGCCGCGCTTGGCGGCATTCTTGATGAAGGTGGCGGCGACCGGATGATTCACGGTCGGGTTGGCCCCGATCACGATGATGACCTCGGCGTCGAGCGCGGCCGCAAAGGGCGCCGAGACAGCGCCGGAATTCAGGCCTTCCATCAGGGCCGCCACCGACGAGGCGTGGCAGAGCCTTGTGCAATGGTCGACATTGTTGGCCCCGAAGCCGGTGCGCACCAGTTTTTGGAACAGATAGGCTTCCTCGTTGGAGCCCTTGGCCGAACCGAAGCCCGCGAGCGCCTTCGGACCGTTCGTCTCGCGAACGTTCACCAGGCCCTGGGCCGCGACCTCGAGCGCCTCGTCCCAGCTGGCTTCGCGGAAATGCGTCCACGGATTGGCGGGGTCGACCTGATCGTTGGCGTCCTTGGGCGCATTCGGCAGCCGGATCAGCGGCTTGGTCAGCCGATGCGGATGCTGGATATAGTCGAAGCCGAAGCGGCCCTTCACGCAGAGCCGGTTGTGGTTGGCCGGCCCGTCGCGCCCTTCGGCATAGACGATCTTCTCGTCCTTGACGTCATAGGTGACCTGGCAGCCGACCCCGCAATAGGGGCACAGCGAATCCACCTTGCGGTCGGCCCAGACTGTGCGGGTCTGGTTGGCGTCGAGCAACGCGGAAGGCATCAGGGCGCCCGTCGGGCACGCCTGCACGCATTCGCCGCAGGCCACGCAGGTGCTCTCGCCCATGGGATCGTCGAAATCGAAGACGATCTTGGCGTTGTGATTGCGAAACGCCATGCCGATCACGTCGTTGACCTGGACTTCCCGGCAGGCGCGCACGCAAAGCCCGCATTGGATGCAGGCGTCAAGGTTCACCCGCATGGCCGGATGGCTGGGGTCGCTGGTCCATCGCGCCGCCGCCGGAAACCGGCTAGTGCGAACGTCGGTCTTGTCGGCCCAGTGCCAGAACTTCGAATCGGGATCGTGCGACGTTTCGCGGGCCGGCTGGTCGGCCACCAGCAGTTCCATCACCATCTTGCGGGCCTTGACCGAGCGCTCGCTCTGGGTCTTGACCTTCATGCCGACGGTGGGCGTGCGCTTGCAGGACGCCGCGAGGACGCGCTCGCCTTCCACCTCCACCATGCAGGCCCGGCAATTGCCATCGGCCCGATAATCGGGCGCCGGCGAATAGCAGAGATGCGGGATCGTGGTGCCGAGCCTCTGGGCCACCTGCCAGATGGACTCGTTCGGCTTGGCTTCGACCTGCTGGCCGTCGAGTTCGAAGGTGATGGTCTGTGTCATTCCGCGGCCTCCCTGGGCGCGAACTCATCGGGGAAATATTTGATCACGCTGAGCAGCGGATTGGGCGCGGCCTGCCCCAGGCCGCAGATCGAGGCATCCCGCATGGCGTCGCAGAGCTCGGTCAGCAGGGCCGTGTCCCAGTCGCGATGCTCCATCAGCTTCACGGCCTTTTCGGTACCGATCCGGCATGGCGTACACTGGCCGCAGCTTTCGTCCTCGAAGAACCGCATCAGGTTCAGGGCCGCCGCCTTTATGTCGTCCTGGTCGGACAGGACCACCACAGCCGCCGAGCCGATGAAGCAGCCGTATTTTTCGAGCGTGCCGAAATCGAGCGGGATGTCGTCCATCGAGGCCGGCAGGATGCCGCCGGATGCGCCGCCCGGCAGATAGGCCCGCAAGCGATGGCCTTCGGCCATGCCGCCGCAGAATTCGTCTACGAGTTCGCGCAATGTGATGCCGGCGGGTGCGAGCTTGACGCCCGGCTCGCGAACCCGCCCGGACACCGAATAGCTGCGCAGGCCATTGCGGCCGTTGCGGCCCTGCCCGGTCCACCATTCGGCGCCCTTCTCGACGATGTCACGTACCCAGAACAGCGTCTCGATGTTGTTGATGAGCGTCGGTCGCCCGAACAACCCCACCTGGAACGGATAGGGCGGCTTGTGCCGGGGAAGGCCGCGCTTGCCTTCGAGGCTTTCCAGCAGGGACGATTCCTCGCCGCAGATATAGGCTCCCGCACCCCGCCGCATGTGCAGGACCGGACCTCCCGGCGGAAGCTTGGCGATTTCCTTTTCAAGGATTGCGCGCGACGCCGGATATTCGTCCCGCATGTAGATGTAGACGTCGCTCGCCTGGACCACGTGGGCGCCGATCAGCATCCCTTCGATGAAGCGATGCGGATCGGTTTCGAGATAGAACCGGTCCTTGAACGTGCCAGGCTCGCCTTCGTCGCCATTGATGGCCATCAGGCGAGGGCCGGGCTCGCCGAGAACCGCGCGCCACTTGCGCCCGGTCGGGAAACCGGCACCGCCTAGGCCGCGCAGGCTGGCGGCGTCGAGTGCCTTGAGCAAGTCCTCGACCGAAAGCGCGCCGGACCGCAGGCGCCCGAGCAGCGCGTATCCGCCCTGCGCCACATAGGACTGGTAATCCGTGTAGGCCGGCAGATGCGTGTGTGTGTCGTTCTGGTCGGTTGCGGCGCGGACGTTTTCGAGCGTGGCGCGGTCTATGAAATTGTGGCCCACTTCGACGGCGGGCGCCGTATCGCAGCGGCCAACGCACGGCGCGCGCACGACTCGCACCGCCGGACCGAGCCCGCTCTTCAATTGATGCAGCAGATCTTCCGCACCGTGCAGCGCGCAGGTGATGCTGTCGCACACCCGCACGGTTACGGGGGCGATATCCGGGTCGCCTTCCTTTACGACATCGAAATGCGCGTAAAAGGTTGCCGTCTCGTAGACTTCGGCCAGCGCGAGTTTCATCTGGTCGGCAAGCGCCGCCAGATGCGCCGCGGTGATCTGGCCGTAGGTGTCTTGAATAAGGTGAAGGTATTCGATCAGCAGGTCACGCTGCCGCGGCCGATCGCCCAACAAGGTCGCAATCTCGTGCTCGGCATTGGGGTCGACCTGCCGCCCCTTGGGGGTCGGCTTGGCCCGTTTTCGCCCTTGGCCCGGATGCTCGAAGTGGCGGACCTCGATGGCGTTGTCGTTCAGCATTCAAGGCTCGCTTTCGTGCGCGGCGCGCAAGGCTTCAATATGGGGAAACGCGCCCCTAAGTCGAGGTCGCGACAGCCCGCAACCGAGACCGAAGGGCATGATCAGGGCCCATAACCCTCGGCAGCTTTCGCCACACCCCCGCGAAACGCCCCCGCCGCTTTCCATTCAGAAACAATTGGCCGCCCCTCGGAGAGGCGCGGCCAAATCTGTCGGCAGGAGGCCCGAAAACCGGGCCCCGATGCCAATCCGAAACCTACGGGCGCGTCGCGTTGGGCACCGCGCCGGGCTCTATCCTCAGCTGGCCTTGCCCATCTCGTAGACGTCGACCTTGTTGCCCTCGTTCCGGTAGACATAGACCGAGTGGTTCTTGGTATCGACCGCGAGCGTGTGCATCTTCGGCTCGGACGGAATGGTGTCGACGACCTTGTTGGAGTCGAGATCGATCACGTCCACCACGCCCGCCTTGTCGCCTTCGTAGGCCCGCCGGGCGCTTTCGTCGATGATGGTCGCATCCACGGCGCCCTGCACCGGCACCGTGGCGACGACCTTGCCGCTGTTGGCATCGAGCACGAGCACCTTCTTGTCACCGGTGCCGACCAGCAGGTGGTTGGTCTTGGCATCGAAGGCCGCGGCCTTGGCCGAACTCGTGATGCCGATGTCCCAGACGTTCTCGACCTTGCCGGTCTTGGCGTTGATCACGTCGACCATGTTGTCGTTGGGCTGATAGATCTTGTCCTTGCTGGCCACATAGACGGCGATGTCGGGCCCGTCCTTGGCGGGATCGGGCTTCAGCCGCACCTTGCCTTCTACCTTGAACGGCTTGGTGGCGCTGAACATCGTCGCATCGTCGCTGCCGGACGAAGTGTAGATCTTGCCTTCCTTGGACAGGTAGTTGACCGTGTCCGGCCCCTTGCCTTCGGGCGTCAGGGTCGCGACCTTCTCGTAGGTCTTCTGGTCGATCACGACGATATTGTTGGAATCGTTGTCGGCCGCGAAGGCGTATTCGCCCGCGAAATCGATGCCGTTGCTGTTGGCCACGTCGGGAATGACCTTCGCCACCGTGTTGGTCTTCGTGTCGATGACAACGATGTTGTGCGCCGGAGACTGCGACAGCCAAACCATCCCGGTCTTCGGGTTGAACGTCGTCCAATCGCCGTGACCGCCCTTGTCGCCGGGCAGGTCGATAGTTTTCACCAGCTTGTAGGCGGACCCTGCCGCGGCGACGGGAAGCGCCGTGGTGGCCAACAATGCTGCGGCGCAGAACGCCGCACGGGGCAAATATGTCATCGATTTTCCTCCCTGGAAATCTCAGGTGCCGTTTGGCATCCAAGCGCCATGGTATACCGGATGCCAAACCTCGTCCAGATCAATCCAAAGGCCCGCGATCAGAGCAGGCCGGCCCCGCGGGCCCACTTGTACTTCGCTCCGAGAACCTCGACCGGAAGCTCGGTGGAATAGGCATAGGCCGGGATACCGTGCTGGTAGAGGTACTCGGCGGCCTCCTCGACTTCGACGTCGCCCGCGAGCGAGGCCACCATGGGCTTCTCGATGCCCTTGGCCTTCATCTCGTCCTTCACTTCGACCATCAGCTTGGCGAAGGTCATGGGCGGGGTCACGATCGTGTGCCAATAGCCCAGGATCAGCGCATGGATGCGCGGGTCCTCGAGGCCGAGCTTGACCGTGTTCTGATAGGTCTTCGGCGGCTCGCCGCCCGTGATGTCGACCGGATTGCCGGCGGCGCCGAACGGCGGGATGAACTTGCGGAAGGCCGCGTCGAGATCGGGCGGCATCGACATCAGCGAGAGGCCGTTGTCGACGCAGGCGTCGGATAGCAGCACCCCGGAGCCGCCGGCGCCGGTGATGATGAGCACGTTCTCACCCTTGGGGGTCGGCATCACCGGGATGCCGCGCGCGAATTCCAGCAACTGGCGCAAGGAGCGGGCTCTGATCACGCCGACCTGGTTGAAGACGTCCTCGTAGATCTTGTCGTTGCCCGCGAGGGCGCCGGTGTGGGACGAGGCGGCCTTGGCGCCAGCCGACGTCCGGCCGGCCTTGAGGACGACGATCGGCTTCTTCTTGGAGACCCGCTTGGCGGCTTCGGCGAAGGCGCGGCCGTCCTTCAGGTCCTCGAGATGCTGGGCGATGATATTGGTGTTGGGGTCCTGCTCGAAGAAGGCGAGCAGATCGTCCTCGTCGATGTCCGACTTGTTGCCGAGGCCGACGATCGCCGAGACACCCATCTTGGCCGAACGCGAGAACCCGATGATGGCCATGCCGATGCCGCCCGATTGCGAGGACAGCGCCGCCGAGCCCTTCACGTCATAGGCGGTGCAGAAGGTGGCGCAGAGGTTTTCCGGCGTATAATAGAAGCCGTAGATGTTGGGCCCCATCAGCCGGATCTTGTACTTCTTGCCGATCTCGACGATCTCGTCCTGCAGGGCCGGCTCGTTGGCCTCTGCGAAGCCCGACGGGATCAGCACCGCGCCCGGGATACCCTTCTCGCCGCATTCGATCAGTGCGGCGGCCACGAACTTGGCCGGGATCGCGAATACCGCCGTATCGATGACCCCGGGCACGTCCTTGACCGACTTGTAGGCTTTGTAGCCCAGGATCTCGGTCGCCTTGGGGTGAACCGGATAGATCTGGCCCTTGTAGCCGCCGTTGATGAGGTTCTTCATCACGGAATTGCCGATCTTGCCGTCCTCGGCCGAGGCGCCGATCACGGCAACCGCCTTAGGCCGCATGATGCGGTTCATCGCGGTGACGATCTCGTCATGCGAGTAGACGGCCTTGCGCGGCACGTAGGCGAAGTCCACCACGATGCGCACGTCGGCCGCGATGGCATCGGCCTTGGTCGCGAAAACCGGGTTGAGGTCGAGTTCGACGATCTCGGGGAAATCGCTGACCAGTTTCGAAACCCGCACGATGATGTCGGCCAGGGCGTCGCGGTTGACGGGATCGCTGCCGCGAACGCCGTGCAGCATCTCCTTGGCCTGGATGCCGTCCAGCATGGAAAGCGCATCCTCCTTGGTGGCGGGCGCCAGGCGGAACGTGATGTCCTTGAGCACTTCGACCAGGACGCCGCCGAGCCCGAAGGCCACCAGCTTGCCGAACGAGCCATCGGTGATCGAGCCGATGATCACTTCCGTGCCGCCCTTCAGCATCTGCTGGACCTGCACGCCGACCACCTGCGCGTCGCTCTTGTATTTCTTCGCATTCGCCAGAATGGTGTCGTAGCCCTTCCTGACCTCGTCAGCGCTTTTCACACCGACCAGAACGCCGCCCGCCTCCGTCTTGTGGAGAATGTCCGGCGAGACGATCTTCATCACGACCGGGAAGCCCATGCCCTCGGCCAGCTTGACGGCGACGTCCGCGCTGCTCGCGACCCCTTCCGCCGGCACCGGGATTCCGTAAGCGTCGCAGACGAGCTTGCCTTCGGGGGCCGTCAAGCTGGTCCGCCCTTCGGCCTTCACTTGGTCGAGCACCTTCCGGACAGATTGCGTCACGGTGTCTGAACGGTCGTTCATGGTTTCCTCCGGAAATGTCCGCTTTGCGGAACCGCGATGGTTCGGCGGCTTCAGCCGCGTGCAAGTCTATCGATGCGGGGTGAAATCAGCTCTGGCATTTGGCATGCCAGTGGGGCATCTTGTCAAGAGCCGGGCCGCTCGCGCGATGGCCTGGTACAGCTGATTGAACTCCGCAACTGGCGATCCCTCGCTTGACGCTTGGCATCTTGCATGCCAGAAACATACGCAGTTTTCGCGGGGCGCGCTCTCCGCAGGATGGAACGCGATGACCCATGCAGGAGTTGCTCCGCCCCGACTGCCGAACGTAGAGCCGAAGTTCAGCATCGACCGGATCGAGCCGGAGGCGAGTTTCAAGAGCAAGGCATATGCGGCCCTCAAGGACGCGGTGCTGCGCATGGACATCTACGCCACCTCCGAACCGGTGATGCTGGACGAGCGGGCTCTTTCCGATCGGCTCGGCATCAGCCGCACGCCGATCCGTGAGGCGGTGGCGATGCTGGAGCAGGACGGGTTCCTGCGTACCGTGCCGCGGCGTGGTATCCTGGTGGTCAAAAAGACCAAGATCGAAGTCGTGGAGATGATCCAGGCTTGGGCCGCCCTGGAAAGCATGGCGGCCCGGCTGATCACCGAGGTCGCGGACCTCCAGAGCATCGCGGCACTGCGCAACTTCTTCTCGGCGTTTTCGCCCGATCACCCTCCGCAGGAGAACATCGCCTCCTACTCGGACGCCAACATTGCGTTTCACCAGGCGCTGATCTCGCTGAGTGGATCGCAGGTCCTGGTGTCCATGACGGACAGCATCCTCATGCACGTCCGGGGGTTCCGAAAACTGACGATCGGGCGCGCGGAGCGCATCAGCCACTCGCTTCCCGAGCATTACGCCATCATCGACGCTCTTGAAGCGCGCGACACGCAACGGGCCGAGACATTGGCCCGCGAACACACGTTGGGCCTGGCCGCCTATATCGCGGCGCACGGCCACGAACTCTTCGCCTGACCTCGGCAGCACGAGCCGCACCGAGGCGACGGAACAATCGAGAACGCGCGTCATCGAACAGGTCCGGTGACGGCGCAAGGCCCAAAATTTTGCGGGAGGACGCGGAATGTCCGCATTGGTACAGAGCATTGATGCAAATTCAGCCCAGGCCGAGCCGGAACTGACGGACGGCTTTCACCTCATCATCGATGCGCTGAAGCTCAACGGCATCAAGACCATCTACGGCGTGCCCGGCATCCCGATCACGGATTTCGGCCGCATGGCCCAGGCCGAAGGGATCCGCGTCATCTCGTTCCGGCACGAGCAGAATGCCGGCAACGCGGCCGCCATCGCGGGCTATCTGACCAAGCAGCCCGGCATCTGCCTCACCGTGTCGGCGCCCGGCTTTCTCAACGGCCTGACCGCGCTCGCGAATGCCACGACTAACTGCTTCCCGATGATCCTGATCAGCGGCTCGTCCGAGCGCGAGGTCGTCGACCTGCAGCAAGGCGATTATGAAGAGATGGACCAGCTGGCCATCGCCAAGCCCCTCTGCAAGGCGGCCTTCCGGGTGCTGCATGCCGCCGATATCGGCATCGGCGTGGCGCGTGCGATCCGGGCCGCGGTTTCGGGGCGCCCGGGCGGCGTCTACCTCGATCTGCCGGCCAAGCTTTTCGGTCAGGTGATGGACGCCAAGGCGGGTGCCAAGTCACTCGTCAAGGTGATCGATCCGGCTCCGGCGCAACTTCCGGCGCCCGCCGCGGTCAAACGTGCGCTCGAGGTTCTGAAAAGCGCCAAGCGCCCCCTGATCATCCTCGGCAAGGGCGCGGCCTATGCGCAGGCCGATGAGGCGATCCGCGCCTTTGTCGAAAAGAGCGGCATTCCGTTCCTGCCCATGAGCATGGCCAAGGGGCTGCTGCCCGACACTCATCCGCAATGTGCCGGCGCTGCGCGCTCGACGGTGCTGAAGGATTCCGATGTCGTGATGCTGATCGGCGCGCGCCTCAACTGGCTGCTGTCGCACGGCAAGGGCAAGAGCTGGGGCGAGCCCGGCTCGAAGAAGTTCATCCAGATCGACATCGACCCGAAGGAGATGGACAGCAACATCGAGATCGCGGCGCCGCTGGTCGGCGACATCGGCTCCTGCGTGTCCGCTCTCCTGGAAGGAATCGACGGAAATTGGACGAAGGCACCGGCCGACTGGACCGGCGCCGTGCAGGCCAAGAAGGACGAGAACATCGCCAAAATGGCGCCGCGGCTGATGAACAACGCGTCTCCGATGGACTTTCATGGTGCATTGGGCGCATTGCGCACCATCATCAAGGAGCGGCCGGACGCCATTCTGGTCAACGAGGGCGCCAATACACTCGATCTCGCCCGCGGCGTCATCGACATGTACCAGCCGCGCAAGCGCCTCGACGTCGGCACCTGGGGCGTCATGGGCATCGGCATGGGCTTCGCCATCGCGGCCGCGATCGAAACCGGCAAGCCCGTTCTGGCGGTTGAAGGCGACAGCGCCTTCGGGTTCTCGGGCATGGAGGTCGAAACGATCTGCCGGTACAACCTGCCGGTCTGCGTGGTGGTCTTCAACAACGATGGGATTTATCGCGGAACGGACGTCAATCCGACCGGCGGCCCGGACGTGGCCCCGACCGTCTTCGTCAAGGGCTCGCGCTACGACAAGATGATGGAGGCCTTCGGAGGCGTCGGGGTCCACGTGACCACCCCGGACGAATTGAAGCGGGCCGTGAACGCCGCCATGGACTCCGGCAAGCCGACGCTCATCAACGCTGCCATCGACCCTGCCGCCGGCAGCGAGAGCGGGCGCATCGGCAACCTCAACCCGCAGAGCAAGCTTCGCAAGAAGCCCACGCAATAAGCCGGCCTTTTCGAAAGACCTGCCTGTCCCCTCTCGTCCTTGGGGGCAGGCCCAAAGACATTCTGATCACGTGGAGGAAATCATGACCAAGGCACTGGACGGAGTCCGCATTCTCGATTTCACCCATGTGCAGTCGGGTCCGACCTGCACGCAGCTGCTCGCCTGGTTCGGGGCCGACGTCATCAAGGTGGAACGGCCCGGCGTCGGCGACATCACGCGTGGGCAATTGCGCGACGTGCCGAACGCGGACAGCCTCTATTTCACGATGCTGAACCACAACAAGCGTTCGATCACCCTCGACACCAAGAATCCGACCGGCAAGGAAGTCCTCACCGAGCTGATCAAGGTGTGCGATGTTCTGGTCGAAAACTTCGGCCCCGGTGTTCTCGACCGCATGGGCTTTCCCTGGGAGAAGATCCAGGCCATCAATCCGAAGATCATCGTGGCGTCGATCAAGGGGTTCGGTCCCGGTCCTTTCGAGGATTGCAAAGTCTACGAGAACGTCGCCCAGTGCACCGGTGGCGCAGCCTCGACGACCGGCTTCGACGATGGCCCGCCGCTCGTCACCGGGGCCCAGATCGGGGATTCGGGAACGGGGCTTCACCTTGCCCTCGGTATCGTCACTGCCCTTTTCCAGAGGACGATGACCGGCAAGGGCCAGCGCGTCACCGCCGCCATGCAGGACGGGGTGCTCAACCTCTGCCGGGTCAAGATGCGTGACCAGCAACGCCTGGCGCACGGGCCTTTGAAGGAATTCCCGCAGTTCGGCCAAGGCAAGCCGTTCGGGGACGCGGTTCCGCGGGCCGGCAATGCCTCGGGTGGCGGCCAGCCGGGCTGGATCCTGAAATGCAAGGGCTACGAGACCGACCCCAACGCCTACATCTACTTCATCACGCAGGCACCCGTATGGGACAAGATCTGCAAGGTCATCGGCAAGGAGGAGTGGATCACCGATCCCAATTATGCCAAGCCCGAGGCCCGCTTGCCTCGGCTGACGGAGATCTTCGACACGATCGAGGCCTGGACCAAGACCAAGACCAAGTTCGAGGTGATGGAAATCTGCAACCCGCTGGACATTCCGTGCGGCCCTATCCTGTCCATGAAGGAGATCGCGGAAGACCAGTCCTTGATGGCCACGGGCACCCTGGTCGAGGTCGATCATCCGGAACGCGGCAAATACCTTTCGGTCGGCAACCCTATCAAACTGTCCGACAGCCCGACCGTTGTGACGCGTTCTCCGCTGCTCGGCGAACATACGGACGAAATCTTGCGGGAGGTTCTCCGCTTCCCGGATCACAAGATAGCAACCGTTCACGAATCCGGTGCATTGGCACCGCCGCGCCGAGTCGCGGCCGAATAGCCGCCTCCCTGAAAGCTACTTACGCGGCTAACCAGCTGATCGGGGCTTGGGTCAACTTAGCGGCAACTTTTGCTGCTCTGCAGCATACTTGTCAGCTGCGACCACAAGCAAAAAGGAGGCGCGCAACGCCTCCTTTTTTGTTGTCAACATGAGAATCCCGTTGTGTTGCATGTGGCATACCAGATATGCTCGTGCCAACCGCACCGATAATGCCGGTCCCCAATGTGGAGGAATTCATGTCCCTAGGCGCAGCACCCGTTAGCGGCGGGATACCTGTAAACCGCTGGACCCAGTTGATCATCGGCGTCGTCTGCATGGTGCTGATCGCCAACATGCAGTACGGGTGGACGCTCTTCGTCGCCCCGATGCAGAAGGCGACGAACTGGGACGTCACGGGCATTCAGTTTGCCTTCAGCATCTTCATCGCTCTCGAGACCTGGCTGACCCCGGTCGAAGGCTGGATAGCCGATACGCTCGGCCCGCATCGCGGACCGAAGATCGTGGTCGCGCTCGGCGGCATATTCGCGGCCTTGGGCTGGATCATCAATTCCATGGCCGGCTCCCTGGAGATGCTGTATTTTGGCGCGGTCGTGTCCGGCATCGGCGGCGGCGCCGTGTACGCCACCTGCGTGGGCAATGCGGTGAAGTGGTTCCCGGATCGCCGCGGGCTCGCGGTCGGCATCACGGCGGCGGGATACGGCGCCGGCGCGGTCGTTACCGTGATCCCGATCCAGATGATGATCAAGTCGATGGGCTATGCCTCGACCTTCTTCTGGTTCGGGCTGGTGCAGGGCGTCGTGATCTTCCTGGTCGCCTGGATGCTCAAGGCGCCCTTGCCCGGCGAAGTGCCTCCGGCTAACCAGGTGAAGGTTTTGCAGTCCCGAAGCAGCAGCACTCCGAAGGAGATGCTCGCGTCTCCGGTGTTCTGGCTGCTTTACGTGATGTTCGTCCTGGTCTCGGCCAGCGGCCTGATGGCCACGGCCCAGATCGCCCTCATCGCCAAGAACTACAACGTCGCGGACACGGTGCTGCTGTTCGGCGCTTCTACGCTGACCGTCGCCCTGATCGTCGACGGCATCGCGAACGGGGGCGCTCGACCGTTCTTCGGATGGGTTTCCGATCAGATCGGCCGCGAATACACCATGGCGCTGGCCTTCGGCCTCGGCGGCATCGCTTACTGGCTGCTTGGCTCGCTCGGAGCCAGTCCTTGGGGCTTCGTGTTCTGCGCCGCCTTGATCTTCTTCACCTGGGGCGAGATCTTCAGCCTGTTCCCGTCGACCTGCACGGACACCTTCGGCCCGAAGTACGCCACCACCAATGCCAGCTTTCTCTACACCGCGAAGGGCTTCTCGGCCTTCCTGGTGCCGTTGGCCAACGTGCTGAAGAGCTACAGCGGCAGCTGGCACGCCGTGTTCGTGGTTGCCGCGCTGATGAACTTCGTTGTCGTGGCACTGGCGCTGTTCGTGCTCCGTCCGATGCGCCTCTCGGCCAGCCGCGCCGAGTCGATGGTGGCTCATCCGGCCGAGTAGCGCCGCCGCCCCTGCCAATGGACGGGGTCACCGGCATCGCTGCGGCACCGCTCGGATTGACGCGAAGCAAAGAAACCCTCGGGTCTCCCACGACCCGAGGGTTTGCTTCTTTGGGGAGCGACTTTCATGAAATTCTGCATCTTCGGCGCCGGGGCGATCGGGGGCTATGTTGCGGTCGAATTGGCGCTCGCAGGCCATGAGGTCTGCCTCGTGGCGCGCGGCGACCATTTGCGCGCCATCCAGGACCGGGGGCTGACGCTGCTGATCGACGGCGGGGAAAAGATCGCTCGCATTCCGGCCAGCGACGATCCGGGGGTATTTGGCCCGCAGGACGCGGTAATCTGTGCCTTGAAGGCCCATCAGGCTTACGAAGGCGCCGAGATGTTCGCGCCGCTGCTCGGTCCCGACACGGCCTTCGTGACCGCCGCCAACGGCATTCCCTGGTGGTATTTTCACAGGCATGGCGGCCCTTTCGAGGGGCGGCACCTCGAGAGCGTCGACCCCGGCGGAAGGCAATGGGATTTGATCGGGCCGGAGCGCGCCATCGGCTGCGTCATCGATCCGGCTTGCGAAGTGATCCGGCCGGGGGTCATCGAACATCACGAGTTCCGTCGGCTGACCCTCGGGGAACCGGATGGGTGCCGGTCGGAGCGCATCGTTGCCCTCGCGGCGGCTCTGACAGGGGCAAATCTCGAAGCCCCCATCCGCGACAATATTCGCTGGAACGTGTGGCTGAAGCTGTGGGGGAACGTCTGCTTCAATCCGATCAGCGCGCTGACCCACGCGACCCTGGATCGCATCGTGACCGAGCCCTCGCTCAGGTCGCTGTGCAGGACCGTGATGGACGAGGCAAAGGCCGTGTCCGAAGCCCTCGGTATCGCGATCCCCGACGACATGATCGATCGTCGGCTTAAGGCGGCCGGAACCGCGGTAGGACACAAGATGTCCATGCTTCAGGACCTCGAGCGTGGACGCTCGATGGAGATCGATGCACTGGTGACCGCAGTGCAGGAACTTGGCAGAATGGTCGGCCAAGCCACGCCGACCATCGACCTGCTCCTCACTCTGGTCCAGGAGCGCGGCAGGCAATCCGGCCTTTATGCACCCCTGGAACACCGGGCATCCCGGCAGCTTTGAAAAGGCCCGCTCGCATTCGGGAACACGTCATCAGGGTACCTGAGCTGGGCGCTTGCGCATCGGGCTGAATTGCTGGCATAACGTATACCAGACAAGTGTCGGCACTACGGGCCGCTGTTGCTCAGGGAGGCTGGGATGAAGGTCGAACACATTCTCCGCGGCAAAGGCACGCGGATCGCCACTGTCAGGATGAACGAAACGGTCGAAACCGCAATCAAGCTGCTGCGACGCGAGGGCGTCGGCGCTCTGGTGGTCAAGGACGTGGTTCGCACGGAGGGAAACACCGTGGTCGGCATGTTCTCGGAGCGCGACGTCGTTCGGGCCCTGGCGGATCACTCCACCGCGGCGCTGAAGATGCCGGTTTCGTCGCTGATGTCGATGAACGTGATTTCGTGCAGCCCCGACGACAGCCTCGACCACGTTCGCCAGTTGATGAACGACAACCACATCCGTCACGTTCCGGTACTGGAAAACTACTCCTTGATCGGCGTCGTGAGCGTTCGGGACCTCATCGCGGTGCTCGAGGCCGATCCCACGACCGCCCCTAGCCTGTTCGCGAGCGCCCAGCGCGGCCCGGAGCAACCGAAGGCCTGAGCCTATTTCGGCTCCGGCCCAGGCGGCAAGGCCTGCAGCAGCCGGCTCGTTGGATTGCCGTCGGGCACCATGTTGACCCTCGCCTGCGCGGCCCGGATCACATCGCGCAGGGCGAGGCTTATCCGGCCCTGGCGGTTGTCGACCGCATAGCCCAGCCCGGCCAAGCGAGCCTGGAGCGTGATACGTTCGTCCCGGCCCATCGGAGGCTCGCTCGGCCAGGCCGCCTTGATGGGCGGTCCGCCCTCCATCCGGTCCGCGAGCTGGCCGACGCTCAGGACGTAAGTGTCCGAAAAGTTGTACGTCTTGAGGATCTCATAGTTCTCCGTGACCAGGAAGGCCGGCCCTTTAGCGCCAGCCGGAAGGAACAGGATGCCGTCGTCTCCCTCGGGCATCGGCGCGCCCCCCGGGCGCGTCACGCCGAGCGACAGCCAATCCTTGAAGCTGGCGCGACTGGTGCGAAAGTCGAACCCCGCCGGCAGCTCCACCTCGAAGCCCCAGGGCCGGCCAGGGCGCCACCCCTGGACCCGGAGGAAATTGGCGATCGATGCAAGCGCGTCGGGCACGCTGTTCCAAATGTCCCGCCTGCCGTCGCCATCCTGGTCGACCGCATATTTCTCAAAGCTCGATGGCATGAACTGCGGCAGTCCCATGGCGCCCGCCCAGGAACCACGCAGGTTTCGGCGATCCACATCGCCCCGGCTCAGCATGCCGAGCCCCGAAAGCAGTTCACCGCGGTAGAGCTCGGGCCGGTAGTTTACAGAGGCCAAGGTGGCGAGCGAACGGATCACGTCCTTGTTGCCGGTCGAGGCCCCGTAATTCGTCTCGATGCCCCAGACCGCGACGATGATCGCACCCGGCACGCCATAGTGCTGCTCGATCGCGGCAAGGTCGGTATGCCAACGCTCCAGCATGGCGCGGCCGGTCGCCACGCGAGTTTGGGTGACCTGGGAGGCCAGATAGGATCCGATGGATTTGAGCTCTTCCGGCTGCCGCCGGATCATCGCCGCCACGGCCGGGTCCGGCGTGAGTTCCGAAAAGCTTGCGTCGAAGAGGGCGCGCGGCACCCCCCGGGCTTCCGCCTCCGGCCAAAGTGACTCGAGGAAGGCCTTGAACTCGGCCGCGGTCGGTACAGAACCGGCGGGCACGGCTTTCGGCGCCGCGACGCTCGCTGCGGCCGCCCTTGTGACCCCTCCCGTCGGGGGCACAAGCACCAACCCGATGCCGATGATTGCAAGAACCACCTTCAGCATCGGGATGCGTCCTGATCGAGTTCGGGATAGTGCCGGAAGATCCCGGATTCGTTGAACGGCAGGCGGGGTCCGGACGCCAGATATTGCGCGAGTTTCGGCCGCGACCGAACCTTGTCCCGCAAAGCCATGATCCTGGGATAGTGCTTGGGGAAGCTCCGTGTGGCCCGCGGAAAGACGTAGTGCAGCCCCTCGGCGACTTGGAACAGCGAAAGATCCACATAGGTCGGTGCATCGCCGACGAGTTGCTCGTCTCCAAAGGAGTTCTGCTCCAGCACGCGTTCGAAATAGCCCATGAACTTAGGCATCCGGTTGTCGATGAAGTCGCTGGCGCGCGCCTCGGCGGCATCCTTCTGGTCTTCGTAATAGAGTGCGTTTGCGATCGGATGATGAGTGTCGTGCACTTCGGCCAGCAGATCCGTGATGGTCAATTGCAGACCATTCGCGGCGTGGCGCAACGCCTCCCCTTGCGGGGCGAGGCCGAGCTTCGGACCAAGATACAGCAGGATATTGGCGACATGCGACAGAACGGTCTCGCCATCCCTCAGAACCGGTGGAGCGAAGGGCGGGCACGGCTCCGTGGGGCTTTGCAGCAGCCGCCTCATCGCCGCGATGCCCTGCCCGTCCCGTTCGGACCCGCGCGCAACATCGACATAATCCGCCCCGGCGTCCTCCAACGCCAAGCGGACGAATTCTCCACGGCCCTGGAGACCCGGCCAATAATAGAGCTCATAGGCCATGGCGCCTCCTCACCGGTGACAACGACCCCGGCCCAGCAAGGTAATCGGTGACGCCGCGTTTCGATCCGTTCTGCCGAGGGCTCCTGCCCTCGCGGCGTCGAAAGCGCCCTGCCCTCAATGGTCTGTGGGACCCTGCCATTTCACCGCGAAGGTTTCGGGGAACAGCCGATCGGACAGGCGGCTCGCGGCTGGCGGCGTGGTCGCGAGCAGCTTGTCCACGGCCGCAGATTTGCTGTCGTGCACCCAGGGCCGGCGGGCGAGTTCGCGATCGTTCAGCCAGTACCGGCTCCAGTCCGCAGTCGTCTCAATGAGTTCCCGGGCGAAGTCGGGACCGTATTCCATAGCGCCTTCCAGGACGACATCGACATAGGATTCGAGCATCGGGAAGGCCGCGTCCGGCTCGGGAAGGCCTTCGCCCGGTACGCCGCTGGGTTTCGCCGGGATGTAGACCCACACATGGGCGCCAACCGGCAGGCTTTGCCAGGAGACGGCCTCGATATCCTCCATCGGCACCTCGACGCGCGCATAGCCCTCCTCGCGCCCATCGAACTTGGTCATGTCGTCGCCCTGCACCGGGTAAAGCACGCCGTTGATGGTGGACGCGCTTTCACCGAGGAGCGGCTTGCGAAGACCGAGCGCCGTGAAGCCGGACGGCGAACGATCGTTCCATGTGCGTAGGTAGCCGAACGCCGCCGACACCCGGACCGGGAGCGCCGGCATGGCGGCTCCCGCCGTCGTGTTACGGGACTGGGTATTGATCAGCGAGCCATAGCCGAAAATGAACTGGCTCGGCTCGTTGGGCAGCTTGCGGCCCCACCAGTCGTCGGCAAGAGACGGACTGGCAGCCACGCATGCGAATACGCCGACAGCCCCCGCCAACAGGTTCCATCCGGATGGACGTGCGGTCCATAAGGCACCGACGGATTCCAATCTGTCGTGATCGCGCAGCGTCATCGTTTGGCCATCCAACTTGGGGTGCCGATTCCCTGACCGATGTTCGCCGAAGCCGCAGTCCGGTTCAACTCGTCGCGGTCAGGATAGGGTGGCCGCTGGCTTTTCGCAGCATGGCCAGTACTGGATCCCGAGCACGACTTCATGCAACCCGCGGTCGCACCAGGTCTTGGCAGGCTAGCACGCCGCTCGGCTCGACTATTTGGCCCGAACAATCGAAAGCCCGCTAAGTGTTTTCTTCAGTAAGATTCCAATTTTTCTGAGCCGACGAACCGTTCCTAGCAACAAATTCTTGTTCAACGATTTTACAGGCCGCAAATTGCTGCCGCTTATCGCCCATTGTCGCACAAGGGAGCGACGCCATGGAAAAATTCGTCGAGATCGGCTCGGGTTACGCCTGTAATATCCTGAATGTAATCGCGGAATTCGAAGTCAAGACCGAGCTCTGCCTTGCGTCTAATAGCAACAGGTACTCGGTAGGCGTTTCATTTTGGCTGTTGAGCAGCGTGATGGTCGCTGCATTGTTCGTGGCGCAGCGTCGCGCCAACCGCGTTCCCTGACAGGCGTGGCCCAGGCCCCGTGTTCGGGGATTTGTGGTCTCGTGCGTTGCGGGCTCCGCGTTGCTTATCCGGAGGCTCTCGCGGAGGATGCGGCTTGCGGAATGTCCTTCGGCGATCCGCGGCTGCAGCGACGGCCTCGGTTGACGGCTTTTTCAGGGCAGCGTAGAAAAGTAAAGTTCAAGCAAGCGCGCGCTCAGCTTCGAAGTGACGCTCGCGCGGGGCTACTGGGCCAAGATCACCGGCACTTCACCGCGACGATAATGTCCTTCGTCGAACGTCGAGTCTCTGTTTTCGGGGAAAAGGACGATGCGGTTCCTGGCATCTCGAAGCGAGACGATCGATCTTGTGCGAAGGGCCGCGGTGGCCGGCGCAGCGGCTGTCGCGACCGTTTTTATCTTGGGGAGCGCCTCGATGGCGCAGAACCGGATCGGCAATACCGCCATAGCCCATAATGAAGTCTCACAGCTTTCAGCTGCCAGAACCTCCGCCATCCAGGTCGGCGACGACGTGTTCGCCGACGAACAGGTCAAGACCGGGCAGGAGTCCAGCGCCAAGTTCGTGTTCTCCGATCAGACCAATCTGGCGCTCGGGCCCACCTCGACAGTCAAGCTCGACCGCTTCGTCTACAAAGGCGAGACCACCTATGCCAAGGCAGCGGTGAATTTCGCAGCCGGCGCGTTCCGCTTCACCACGGGTGGATCCGAAAAGGGCGCCTATCAGCTTAAGACCGGCACTGCCACCATCGGGGTCCGGGGAACCGTGTTCGATGTTTCGGTCAAGAACGGCGTCACCAACGTCACCCTGATCGAGGGCGAAATCGCGATCTGCCCGCGCGGCCGATACGATGGCGACCCCCGCAAGCTGAGCAAGGCGCAATTGAAGCATTTCGATTGCCAGGACCTCACCAAGCCAGGACAAACGGCCCGCGTGACGTCGCGCAGTGCTTCGCTGTCGGGTACGCCAGTGAATTTCGCCGGGACCGTCTGCGGCGGCGACGCCGGCCTGTGCTCGACCACCACGGCCGCCGCCTCATCCGTGACGATCGGTTCGGCGGCGCTCGATCCCAACAACCCCGCGCTGTGCTACGCCAATCAGGATTAACGGCTGGCGCACGCCTGCGCGTGCTCGCTTCAAGAGCGACGATCGCCTCCCTGATCTAGATCCCGGAGCTTCGGCGTGAGTTCGGCGCCCGGCTCTCGCGGCGATGGAACAGTGTCGCTCTCGATCGTGGTCTGTACCCGGGACCGTTATGCGCTGTTGCGTGGCTGCATCGGCGCGATCGAGCGACAATCGCTCGATGCAGAAAGGTTCGAACTGATCGTCGTCGACAATTCGTCCGACCGGGTCGCGCAGGCGGCGTTCCTGAAAAACCTCGTGGTCGATTGCCGTTGCGACTACGCTGTCGAGGACCGGCCCGGGCTGTCGCGGGCCCGCAATATCGGCACGGGTCTCGCGCGCGGCGAGATCGTGGCCTTCCTCGATGATGACGCCCTGGCGGACCCGGGTTGGGCCGAGGCGATTCTGGCGCGGTTCGCGGCCCGGCCCGGGATGGGCGTTCTGGGCGGACCGGTGGAACCGATCTGGCCTGCGGCAAGGCCCGACTGGATGCCGCCCGGGCTCGATGGTTTTCTGACGATCCTCGATCACGGCGCCGAACCGCATGGGCTGCGGGCGCACGAATGGCTGGTCGGCGCCAATCTGGCGTTTCGAAAATCCGCCTTGCTGACCGCGGGCGGCTTTCCTGAGACCTTGGGGCGCGCCGGGGAGGCCTTGCTGTCGAACGAGGATCTGGCCGTGGTGCACCACATGGTCGAAGCCGGCCTGGAGGCCTTCTACGAGCCGAACATGCGCGTGCGTCATCACGTTCACGCCGAACGGCTGACCCAGGCTTGGCTTCGGCGGCGCATGGGCTGGCAAGCCGTGTCCGACCTGATGACGCCCGGCCGCATGAAAGGCGAACCCGGGCCGCATCGGCGGGCCTTGCATGATTTTCTGGAGCGCCCTGGAATGCCGGACGCCTCCGCCCTGCTGGCCGATCAGCCGGACGCAGAAAATTTCTCCCGCCAGCTTGCGGCCATTCGGGCGTTGTTGAGCCTGCTGCTCGACGCACCCCGGGAAGATGGCGCCGATTGAGCAGGAAGACGTCAGGCTAGGTCGTGCAGGTGGGCGAGGTCGGCCGGTTCCAGCATTTCCGGCTCGCTGGTAGAGGCCTCGGCGTAGCGCCCGGCGAGGTTCTCGTAGAGCGGCACCCAGCGCGGCTGCGCCCGCCCCGCGAGATCTCGGGCGGCCCGCATCGCCGCGCGCAACCGTCCGGAACGGCTCGCCTGCAGCATGGTCTGGTGTTGCGCGGCCCAGTCCTTGAAAGCATCCGATTGCGCGCATGCTTCATCGCCGAAGAGGGTGAACAGCTTGGTGGCCGCGGACCGGCCCTTGACCTTGACTTCATCGATCTCGAGCCACGCATAGCCCGGGGTCCTTTCGAGGACACTGACAGTCGCCAGGACGTCCACCGCATAGGTCTTGGTCAAAGCCTCGAGACGCGCCGCGACATTCATCGGGTCGCCCAGGGCCGAATAGTCGAAGCGCTGCACGGAGCCCATGTTGCCGACGTTGCAGGCCCCGAAATTGAGCCCCACCCCCATGCGGACATCACGCACCGCCTTCTCGCCGGCTTGCTCCAGCCTGGCCTGTTCGGTGTTGAACTGCTCCAGTGCGAGGCGCATGGCCAGCGCGGCGTCGACGGCCCGGCGCGTGTGGTCCGGCACGTCGAGCGGTGCGTTCCAGAAGGCCACGATCGCGTCACCGATATATTTGTCCACCGTGCCGTCATGCCGGAGGATGACGTCCGTCATCGGCGTCAAATAGCGATTGAGGAATTGCGCCACTTCCTGCGCTGTGAGCCCTTCGGAAATGGTCGAAAAACTGCGCAGGTCGGAGAACAATATGGTGAGTTCCCGGGTCTCTCCGCTGAGGACCAGGAGCTCCGGGTTTTCCGCGATCCGCGCCACGACAGCCGGTGAAACGAACTTGCCGAAGGCGACGCGGACCTGGCGCCTGGCCTGCTTCTCGGTCTGCCAAAGAGCCGAAGCGCCCGACAGATAGGCAGTGCCGATCACGATCGACGGAAAGGCGGGATCGAGCAACACGCTATAGCGGCTGAAGCCGATCCATGAGCCTGCCGTCATCACCAGCATTGCGGCCAGCGACAGAAGCGCCGCGAGCGCGGGCGACATCCTGCTCAGCGTGCCGGCGAGAAGCGTCAGAAAAAACAGCGTGGCGCATGTTTCAAGGCCCAGGCCCCAGTCCGGGCGCGACAGGAGGTTGCCGGACAGCAATTCCTCGATGATCTGCGCATGGATCTCGACGCCCGGTACCACCGCATCCAGCGGCGTTGCGCGCACGTCGCCGAGCCCCACGACCGGGGTGCCGACCAGTATTATGCGGCCCCGGACGGCGTCGGCCTCGACTTTTCCGGCCAGAAGGTCGGCGGCCGATATGTAGCGGGCCTGGTTGGTGTGACTGTAGCGCGGCCTTATGCTGCCGTCCGGGTTCGTATTCACCTCGACATCGCCGACCTTCACGGCATTCAGCCCGGTTTGGCGCCCGAACGCACTGGTGCCGCTCGCATTCGAGCCGCGCAGAACATAGGTCGAGGCGCCTTGCGCGAGCCGGAGAGCCTCCATGGAGAGCGAGGGAATCGTGGCGTCGGCGGAGCGCAGAAGGAGCGGAACGCGGCGCACGATGCCGTCGCGATCCGGCAGCCAGTTGGTGGCGCCGAGCCCGTTCGCGGCCTCCCGGAGGACGGGGATCGGCAGCACCACGGAGGCGAAGTTCGGGACGAAACCTTCGGACGGGTCCCCGGCGGTCACGAGACCGGCCTTGGGAGGCCAAACCACGGGAGTACCTCGCTCGGTGCCGGTTACGCCGAGCACCACGGGGCTGGCCGCAATAGCCCGGGCGAAGCGCGTGTCATTCGAGTCCTCGGCACCGAAACGTTGCCTCAGTTCTGCCTTCAAGGCTCCCTCGGGCAAGCCTTCGACCACGTTCTCGAGGCTGGTGCGGTCCGGTTCGGCAAAGATCACGTCGAACGCGATCGCGGACGCGCCGAGACCGGCAAGCTTTTCGACCATGTCGGCGAGACGAGATCGCGGCCAAGGCCACTGCCCGAGACTTTGCAGGCTGCGTTCGTCTACCGCAAGAATGCGGACCGGACTAGCCGGGTCATAGCTCGCGGGCTCTATCCGCTGATAGCTGTCGAACACGAAATTGCGGAGGTCGACGATCCAGGGCGGCTGCGCCCAGCACAGCACGAAGGCCAGAGCATAGATAAGCGCGAACAGCAGCCTGTAGGTTCGATTTCGCCGCATTCGGGAAGGTCCTCGTGCCGGCCGCTGCGTTTGGCTCAGAGAGACTCGCGGCGAAACCGTAGACCGAACCGAAGCCCCGTCAACCCTCGTCGCCGGCACGGCGTCTTGTCGGCACTTGGGCGACCCAAGTACTCGTCGAACTGTCACATGGTCCGATCGGATTCAGCCCGGAGGAGCAGGAATTGTTCGCGGCGCTACAGATGCCATCGCCCGGCGAATCCCGCTCGAACCTGAGGCTGGGGTTTGGCGAACTGCCGAAACCGACCAGATCATCACGCAACAGGGCGTCGTACCGGAACGTCTATGTTATGTTCTGCGCGGCACCAACGACGTTGAGACGTCGGGCCGCGACCTCGAGATCGGACCCGAGACATTCATTGGCGACGAGGCGCTCCTGCATCGTAGGGCAGCCTCCGCCACCGCGCGGCTGGAGTTGGCGCATGCTATCGCGAATGGCCAGTGCGCAGGCTCAACCATCGCACAGGCAGGGGCCATGCGCCGCAGCATGCCATGATGCGGGTCATCAGCTTCGACGTGGCCCTGGAAGTCGCTCGCGCCAAAGCGCGCGACTGCTTCCGCCCGCCGCGACCTAACAGCAGTATCGGTCTGGACCAGAGATGGATGCCGGGACCTTGCGAGCCCGGCGGATCGGGTATGACGTCAGCTGGCCTGCCCGTAGCCGGGTGCGGACATCGGAGCGGACGTCGTCGAACGAGCCGGCATTCCGGGCTTCTGGCGAATCTCGCGGGGCTTCGGCGGCGGCAGCAGCCCTTCCCGTTGTGCCTGCTTGCGCGCCAGCTTGCGGGCACGCCGGATCGCGTCGGACTTTTCGCGAGCCTTCTTTTCCGAGGGCTTCTCGTATTCCGCCCGCCGCTTCATTTCGCGAAAGATGCCCTCACGTTGCATCTTCTTCTTGAGCACGCGCAGCGCCTGATCGACATTGTTGTCGCGGACTAGAACCTGCAAACCATCACTCCCTCTGTTCAGAAATAGGGATAGGGCCAGGACTGATCCCGGCCCTACCGATCCGCTCGCATAAGGTCACCCACCGGCGGAAACCGCTCGGCGGGCGAAGAGATCACTCCGCAGCTTTGAGCTGATCCGCAGAGGTCTTTCCGGTTCTGCGATCGTTGGTCAGTTCGTAATTGATCTTCTGGCCTTCGCGAAGATCATACAATCCGGCACGTTCGACGGCGCTGATATGGACGAAGACGTCCTTGCCACCATCATCCGGCTGGATGAAACCAAACCCTTTTTGCGCATTGAACCATTTAACTGTGCCAGTGCTCACGGTGAGCCCTCCTGAGACATGCAAGAATTCCGCATACCATCGAGATGGTCGGCGGTAAGGATATCGACTTCTCGAAGGAAATCATCAGCTGGCGCACGTAACCGAGGTTATGGTGTGCGCGGGGGCCAAATCGTTCGGCCTAGGATCGACGCGTAGAAAATGGCCGCTTGGCCATCCCAAGTCAAGTGCAGTCCGACGACACCGTCCTCGAGGGTTGAAATCCGGCTCGTTCTAGGCGGAATTTCTGCCCTCAGCCATGCCGTTCAGGCGCCTCGGGTGCAGCGGTTGCGGCAGCCTTCTTGCGGGTGCCGGGCTTGCGGGTGGCGGGCTTGGCGACCTTGGCGGCTTCCGCGGCCAATTCGCTATCGGCGGCCTCCTTGGCCAGACGCAAGGATTTCAGACGTGCCGTTCTGGCCCGCACCGCGCGTCCTTCAGCCTCGTGCTGGGCCCAAACCTTGTCGCTTTCCCGGCTCGCGGTCTTGGCCTTCTCGAACTTGGTTTCCGCGCGCTGTCGAGCTTCCTCGGTCTTGTCCGTCATCGATGTCTCCTTCGAACCGCCTGCTATTCATACATCATTGGCCGACCGCTTTGGCCACACGCTCCGCAGGCTGCGTAGATGGCAAGGGTCGAGCGAAACCAAATCATGCAGGCAAGCACCGCGTCCGATAATAGGACTTTAGGGGTTGCTCGTCTTCAAAGAAACGACGTATTCCGATTCTTTCGACAGGTTCGAGGTTGAACAGGCGATCAACTCCGGCGTTGCTGGGCCGGAAGGAAGCTCTCGCGCGAACTTGGCGGGCTGCACGCTGCACTGAGGCTATTCAGGCTCGGTCGGGAAACCTTCGATTTTCGAATTTGGCTGCCAGTCGTGGAAATTCGACGCCGAATGCGGCCTCGCGTTGCAAACGCTCAGTTCTGGGGCGGCGAAACAGCAAACTGCTGATCACCGCCGGGTTTCGACTAGGCTGTTCGGAAACTGCGGTGCAAATGGCGGCGGAATTCTTGTAATGGCACGGTATCGGTCAGAATATTGCCTTTCACCCGGTGTGATTCGAGCGTAGGACGTAGCCGGACAAGAGTTGTCGAGGATTTATGAAACGCGAACTGAAACCGTTTGTTGTCGAGGTCAAGCGCGGAAAGCGGCGTTCGCCGTTCGGGGCCCGGGTTGAGATGCTGAACGCGAAGCCGAGCGAAGCGAGCCGGCGAGCCGACCTTGCGCTGTTTGCGGCCTCCTCCAGCGAACCGGTGCTGTCCAAGTCTCTCGCGACCGAAGCACTTGGGCGCATCCTGCCGAGCCTGATCGAGGTCACGCCCGAGCCGGACGTCGTTCGCGACGAGATCGCGCCGCGGCGACGGGGCCGCAAACCGGGCTCAAAGAACAAGCCCAAGGCCTTGGATGGCGTCGGCCTTGCCGCAGCGTCCGAGATCACGCCCCCGGGCGCGACGGAGGCCGAAGGCACTGCAGCCGCTTCGGCGGTAGAGCCGCCTGCGTCCCGGCAACCCGCCTTCGAAAGGCCGCCCGCGACACGGGTCAGGCTGAGGGAGCGCTCGTCGATTCTCGCCCGCTATGTGTTCGGGACGGAACCGGTGCCGGGCGAACGATGGAAGCGGGCGTCCCGAAAGGTTGCGCGTGCCGGGAAGTACAGTATCTCGCATTAGGCGAGCCTGAATTCCTGTGCCGATCAGGCGAAGCTAAGGCGCGCGCCTTCAAGGTGGATGCCGCTCAACGCGGTGGTCCAGACCTCGCCACTCTTGACCGGAAATGCCCGCGTCAAGGTTCCGGTCGTGACGATCTCGCCGGCCGCAAGCGGCGGATTGTCGGGGTCGCGCGCCAGCACCTCTACGAGGTGCTGCAAGGCGAAAACCGGACCGTCCAGCACGTTTGCGGCGCGACCCCGGTCGACCAGCACGCCATCGCGGAACAGGTCGATTTCGAACCACGATAGATCGTGCTGCCAGGTGGCCAGCCGCGACCCAACTCCATGTCGTGGTCCGACCAGCAAAGCACCATGCAGCCCGTAGGCCGCGACGGTATCGGGGGCCACGAACGACCAATCGGGGAAGATCGACTGCACGATCTCGAACCCATGGGCGACCCAATCGATGCAGCCGAGCAGCGCCGGCCTGTCCATGCCGGGTTCAGGGGCCCGAGCGAGCCCGAACATGATCTCCGGCTCGATTCGCGGTTCGGCCAAGCCCGACAGCGAAAGGCCCGAAGCCGCGGCGGCAAGGTCTTGGATCGTCGTGTCGTAGACATAGCCCCAGATCGGGGCATGAACATTATATTCCGCCCAGATTGTCCGATTAGTGAACCCGATTTTGCGGCCGAGCGGCCGCTCGCCGCGCGCTTCGCGCATTCCGCGAACAGCCGCGGTCACCCGGTAGGCATCATTCATGCCGAAGCCGGAGTAGCGGGCCGAGAAGGGGGCGACTTGGCGGCCGGTTCCCAGCAATGCGGCGGCCTCCGCGGCGATCGCCTGAACATCCGCCGGCATGCCGTCCCGGCTCCCTTGTGCCGCACCCATCGCATTCCCTTTCTGGCCCGGAGCGGCGACCTCGCTTTCGCCCCCTGCAGCCGGGACCCTATAGGCAGTCCAGCCAAGGGCCAACCGCCACTCCCTTGGCCTGAACCCGGACACCGCGTTGACCATGATGCCGTGACAATGCTATCCGCCGCGAGGAATTTGACGACGTTCGAGGCCTGACGGAATGAGGGAGAGCGGTCTCGACCAAAGCTCTTGCGAGCTGACAATTCTGATGCCGTGCCTCAACGAAGCCGAAACCATCGAAGCCTGTGTTCGGAAGGCGTTCTTGTTCTTGGAAACGAGCGCAATACACGGCGAAGTGCTGATAGCCGATAACGGAAGTACCGACGCATCCCAGGCCATCGCGCGCAGACTTGGTGCCCGCGTGGTTGATGTTCCGGCAAAGGGCTACGGGGCCGCGCTGACCGGTGGCATCGCGGGCGCACACGGCCGCTACGTCATCATGGGCGATGCCGACGACAGCTACGATTTTTCGAAACTCGACGACATGGTCGCCAGCCTTCGCGGCGGCGCCGATCTGGTGATGGGCAATCGGTTCCGCGGAGGCATCGAACCGGGTGCGATGCCGTTCCTGCACCGCTATCTGGGCAATCCGGTCCTGAGCTTCCTTGGGCGGCTGTTCTTCAAGCTCGGGGTCGGCGACTTTCACTGCGGATTGCGCGGCTTTAGAACCTCCTCGATCCGCGCGCTCGGCCTGCGAACGACGGGCATGGAATTTGCCAGCGAGATGGTTGTGCGGAGCGCCATTGCGGGCTTGCGGATCGCGGAGGTCCCCACCACGCTGCAGCGGGACGGGCGAAGTCGCAAGCCGCACCTCAAGACTTGGCGGGACGGCTGGCGACATTTGAAGTTTCTTCTGATGTATTCGCCCCGCTGGCTGTTCGTCGTCCCGGGCGGCTTGCTGGTCCTGCTCGGCGCGATCGTTGCGACCGTCCTCTTTTTCGGCCCGCTTCGCTTCCAGAGCCTGGTCATCGACCTCAACACGTTCATCATCGCCTGTCTGCTGGTCATGGTGGGGATGCAGCTTTTGAGCTTCGGCGTCCTGGCGCGGTATTTCGCGGCGATTGCCGGGTTCCTGCCCCACAGTCCCCGTATCGTCACCATGGTGCGGCATGCCACGACCGACAAGCTCGTCTCGCTCGCGGCGATCCTGGTTCTCGCAGGACTGGGCTTCTTCGCCTATGCGGTCAGCCTCTGGGCGGCGGTCAACTTTGGCCCGCTTTCGAGTCCCTTCGTGCCGCGCATGGTGATCGCGAGCTTTACCTTCGTGGTCGCCGGCATTCAGATGTTCTTTCTCGCCTTCTTCTTCGGTATCCTGGCGATTCCGACCAAGCGCGACTCCTGAGAAGGTGCACCGATGAGCAGCGATATCGCTCCATCCCGTATGCCCGATCCGGCCGCCTGGACCTTGGCCAAATTCATCATCTCCGGCGGCAGTGCGGCCGCACTCTTCTTTGTCTTCTGTTACCTGTTCGCCAAAGCCGGCGCACCGCCGTTTGCTGCGACTATCGTGGCCTATGGTCTGGCCTTTGCGATCGGCTACGGCCTCCAAAGAGGGTGGACGTTCAATGCACAGCACCGGCATGGGCATGCCTTTCCGCGCTACCTTGCGCTTCAGATAGGCTGCGGCCTCCTATCCGGCGTCGTTTCGCAAATTGCGGTTGCGGATCTGGGGTGGTCGCCGCTGCCGATGTCGCTCATGGTCACCCTGATCGCCGGTGGCGTTAGTTGCCTGGGTTCGCGCTTCTGGGTGTTCCCGCATCACGGAACCCGCGTCCGCCTAGAAGGAAAGACGTTGGATGGCTGATCTCGTTGGTTTGGCGCATTCGAAGATGGTCTTTGGCCGCCGTACCCGCGTTCTGGCGAACAGCATCGCCGAATTGCTGCCGCGCGGTGCCACGATCCTCGACGTCGGGTGTGGCGACGGCACCATCGATGCCCTGATCGCCGAACGCAGGCCGGACGTGACTCTCCGCGGCGTCGATGTCTTTGTGCGACCGCAAACCCACATTCCCGTGGAAGTCTTCGACGGTTTCCACCTGCCGGCTGCGGACAAGAGCTATGACGCCGTTATTTTCATCGACGTCCTTCATCACACCGCCGATCCCAACATTCTGCTTCTGGAGGCCAAGCGCGTCGCTCGTCGGCTTATCGTGCTGAAGGATCATACGCGGGACGGGCCCCTGGCCTATTCGCGCCTGCGCTTCATGGATTGGGTGGGCAATGCGAGTCACAATGTCGTGCTGCCCTATAATTACTGGTCCAACACGGAGTGGAGGGATGCGTTCGCGCGGCATGGACTAGGCGTGGTCTCCTGGACGGACGATCCTCCCCTCTATCCATTCCCGGTCTCGCTCGCGTTCGGCCAGGGCCTCCATTGCATTATCGGCCTCGACCCATCCGACGGGGCTGTTTCGGTGCCCGATCCGCAATCGTGATGCACGGGCCCGCGGTTAGCTCCGAGGGGATTTCGGTGGAACAATCCGGCACGCCGGGCCCGAGCACCCATAGTTCATCCGCAGTGCGGTTTGCGTACTGGGCCTTGGCGTTCTTCTACATCCTCGCCGTTGCCCACCGACCGTTCGCGGTAACTCCCGAAAGCATGTACGACGACGGTCTGTACATGAAGCAGGCATTGGAGATTGCGTCCGGACATTGGCTCGGCCACTATAACAATTTGACCTTGGCCAAGGGCGCAGGTTTTCCTATCTTCCTTGCACTCAATTACATGCTCGGCTTGCCTGTCGGCCTTGCGCTTTGCCTGAGCTATGTCGCGGCGGTCAGCTATTTCTGCCGCACCTTGCGCTGCTTTGTCCGATCGCAAGTCGCCCGCGTCGCGTTGTTCGCTTCTCTGCTCTTCGTTCCGCCGCTCGCCTCGTCAATCACCACGTTCGTCGAGCGAGATTTCTTCTACGCCGCGATCGTGCTGGGGTTCTTTTCGGCCGCCATCGATCTCTCCTGTGTGGCCCAAACCCCAACTGCGCGCGGGCGGGCCATCCTCCTGGCCGGCGCGCTGGGCGGATGGGCCTGGCTGACCCGCGAGGAAGGCGTCTGGCTGGTCCCCGCACTCGCCACGCTGGTGGTTTCTACGATCCTGAAGAGCCCGCGTCGAAACCGAGTAGACGCCGCTCGCCGCTGGGCGCTCGCGCTCGCCATTGGCCTCGGGACGGTGCTGGCCGTCGCAACGACCAACCGCATCGCATACGGCCGTTTTTCAGTCGCCGAGATCACGTCGAGCGCCTTCCAGTCGGCCATGACGGCCCTGGAAAGAGGTGCCTATCCCGATTGGCGCCCCTATGTTCCGGTTCCTGCACGCGCCCGGGCGCGCCTTTATGCCGTCAGCCCAAGCTTCCAGAAGCTCCAGGCCGCCCTCGACCCTCCGGGCTCGCTCAATGGATGGGAACATGAGGGCTGTGTGCCGTTGCCGCAAACCTGCGGCGACATCGCTGGAGGGTGGTTCATGTGGGCTGTGCGGTCAGCAGTGCAGGACGCCGGCCTGTATGCCTCGGCGCGAACTGCCGAGGCATATTACAGCGATGTCGCGAGCGAGGTCGGGGCCGCCTGCCGCGAGGGTCGGCTCGAATGCGCACGCTGGATGCCGCCGCTCGTGCCACCCATGACCGTCACGCAAGTTCGCGACCTCCCCGGGATCGTCCTGCGGTCGGCTGAGGCTGTAGCCATGATAGATCCAGTCGAGACCGGCTGGTCAGTCAGTAGACCTCCCCGGGATCTCGAACCCCGGTTCGTCGAGCTGGTCGGCGACACACCCTTCGGACCGGGTCGCATCGTCACCCTGAAAGCCTCCTATGAGGGCTCCGGCGCCGAGGCGATCACGGTCCACGGCGGCACATCGGCACGGATCGTCGAATTCTCCCCACCATCGCCTGTCAGCAACACACCGGGCCAGGACAGCAAGTCGCCAGTGGAGTTTTCCGCCACGGTCGGGTGTTTGGCCGAGCCCTGCACGATCGGCTTCTCCGGTCCAGATAACTCAGAGGCCATGGTGACCCTCGGCCGCCGGCGGCAGTCGGACCCGATCGAGCTTGGCCAGGGGACGATCCGCCTCGTCGATTACCAATCGTCGAGCTATACGCTGCGCACGCGTTGGGCCAATGCGTTCAATAAGGCTCTACCCTGGCTTGAACACGGCTATACCTTGCTGTTCGTCCTGGGCACCCTGTCGTTCCTGGCGATCGCTTTCGACGCAGTGCGACGGAGAACGATGTCCCTTGGGTTCTTGGTCGCGCTCGCGCTCGGCGTTGCCGTCGCGAGTCGGATCGCATTGATCGCTCTCGTCGAAGCTGCGTCATTTCCGGCAATCAACGATGAATATCTTGCGCCCGCCTTTCCGCTCTCGATCGGGTTTTCGGCTCTCGCGATAGCAATGGCCTTGGCACGGTGGCGGCCCTCCCGGCAGGGCGGCAACACGCGCGACGAACTTCCAGATCGAGAAGGAGGACTGGATCACCTCAGAGCCTGTACAAAGGCAGAGCTTTAGGCCAATCGCAAGACTTCAGGTCCCATGTTCAGATGCAGGAAGAGAGGCGTAAGCTCGCCCTGTAAACAGGCGTAGGAAGAGCCAGACCGTCCACCATGAACGATACTGCTGTTCTTTCGCCACCACCCAAGCTGGACTCCGGTCTCCGGGCCCTCTGCGGCATCGCGGCCTATTACCGGATCGCGGCCGATCCGGTCCATCTGCAGCGGGAACTGGCGCTGCTGGGACGGGAGGCCTCGGCAACCGACCTGCTGCGGGCCAGCAAGATCATCGGCCTGAAGGCACGCCTGGCCAAGCGGACCACCGAAAAGGATCTGGCCGCTACACCGGCCCCGGGCATCGCCAAGCTGCGCGACGGCGGGTTCGCGGTGTTCGGCGGTCGCATGCCGAACGGCCTCTTCCGTCTTGTCGACCCGGTCACCAGCATCGACAGGCTGTTGCCGGCCGCCGAACTGCTGGCCGAAATCGATCCGGACATGATCCTGCTTGCCAGGCGGATCGGCGGAGAGGGCTTCGATCCGAAGAGCTTCGGGTTCCGCTGGTTCCTGCCCTCGATCTGGCGCTACCGCAAGCCGCTGGCGCACGTGCTGCTGGCGTCGCTGTTCATCCAGATCTTCGCCCTGGTGACGCCCTTGTTCTTCCAGGTGGTGGTCGACAAGGTGCTGTCCCACAAAGGCTACTCGACCCTGTTCGTGCTCGTCATCGGCATCGTGATCGTCGGCCTGTTCGACGTGCTTTTGCAATACCAGCGCACCTATGCCCTGTCGCACACCACCAACCGGATCGACGTGGAACTCGGGCAGCGCTTGTTCCGGCACCTGCTGCGCCTGCCGATCAGCTATTTCGAAACCCGTGCCGCCGGCCAGACCGTTGCGCGCGTGCGCGAGCTCGAGAACATCCGCGCCTTCCTGACCGGGCAAGGACTGTTTTCGGCGCTGGATCTGCTGTTCACCTTCGTGTTCATCGCGGTTCTGTTCGCCTATTCGTGGAAGCTCTCGCTGATCGTGGTCGGGGCCATCCCGTTCTATCTCGCGATCGCGACGTTCATCCGCCCATCCCTGCAGGACAGAGTCCGGGAAAAGTTCAACACCGGCGCCATGAGCCAGCAATTTCTGGTGGAATCGGTGGTCGGCATCCAGACCGTAAAGGCTTCGGCTGTCGAGCCGCTGATGCAAGCCCAATGGGAAGAGCGGCTCGCGGCCTATGTGAAGACCTCGTTCCTGGTCACGCTGCTCGGCGCCTTCGGCCAGAACGCGGTGCAATATGTGAGCCGGCTGACCACCGCGCTGCTGATGCTGTTCGGCGCCAAGGCCGTCATCGACGGCGAATTGACGATCGGGGCCCTGGTGGCGTTCAACATGATCTCGGCCCAGGTCACGGCGCCGGTGCTCCGACTGGCCCAGCTCTGGCAGGATTTCCAGCAGGTCCAGGTTTCCGTCGAGCGCCTGGGCGACATCCTCAACGCCCCGCCCGAGCCGGCCATTCAGGCCAGGACCGTGATGCCGCCGCCACGCGGGCTGATCGAGTTCAAGAACGTCACCTTTCGTTATCGGCCGGCGGCCGGCGACGTGTTGAAACAGGTCTCGCTGACCATCAGGCCCGGCGAGGTCGTGGGCATCGTGGGACCCTCGGGATCGGGCAAGTCGACGCTGACCAAGCTGATCCAGCGCCTGTACGTGCCGCAGGACGGCCAGGTGTTGCTCGACGGGGCGGACCTGACCCAGGTCGATCCCGCCTGGCTACGCACCAACATCGGCGTGGTGCTGCAGGACAACCTGCTGTTCAACCGCACCATCCACGACAACATCGCCTTTGCGTCGCCCGCGATGCCCCGCGCCCAGGTCGTGGCCATCGCCAAGCTGGCCGGGGCGGACGAGTTCATCGCCAAGCTGCCCGGCGGCTACGACACGATGATCGAGGAGCGCGGCGCCAACCTGTCGGGCGGGCAACGCCAGCGCATTGCCATCGCGCGCGCACTTGCGACCAATCCGCCGATCCTGATCTTCGACGAGGCGACAAGCGCGCTCGACTACGAGAGTGAACGCGTCATCCAGACGAATATGCGCCAGATCGTGCGCAACCGGACCGTCATCATCATCGCGCACCGGCTCGCCGCCGTGCGGCCATGCGACCGGATCATCGGCATGGAAGACGGCAGGATCATCGAGGTCGGCGGACACGAGGAACTGCTCGGCATGAGCAACGGACTCTATCGCAAGCTGTGGTCGCTGCAGAACGAGCAGGTGAAGGCATGACCGCGCTGCAAGCCCCGCCGCAAGGCCGCCAGATCGTCCAGAAGGTCCCGCCCCTGCGGCGAGGCGATCACGAGTTCCTGCCGGCCGCCCTCGAGATCCTGGAGACGCCGCTTTCACCGATCCGCTCGACCCTGATCCTGACGATCTGCGCTTTCGTGGCCGTGGCCTTGGCGTGGTCCTATTTCGGCCGGGTGGATATCATCGCGGCCGCGCAGGGCAAGATCCAGCCTGTCGGGCGCACCAAGACGATCCAGCCGCTCGAAACCGGCAAGGTGCTGCGCCTCGATGTCGAGAACGGCCGCAAGGTCCACGCCGGCGACGTCCTGGTCGAGCTCGACGCGAGCGAAGCCCGCGCCGACGAAACGACGCTCCTGACCGAATTGCGCTCGCTCAAGGCCGAGGCTCTGCGGCGCCGGATCGCACTCGATGCCGCGGCCACGCGCACGTCCTCGCCGATCCTGCCCATATATTGGGGTGCCGACACGCCGCCGGATGTCGCGTTGCGCGAGCAACGCGTGCTGATCGGCGATCTCGCACAGCTCGCCAGCACCGTGGCCAGCCTCGATGCCCAGCAAAAGCAGAAACTGGCGGAACGCGAGCGGCTGAAAGCCACCGTCGCGGCCCAGGAGAGCCTGGTCGCAACATTGAAGCAGCGGGTGGATATGCGGGTCGAGCTTCAGAGCCGCAATGCCGAATCCAAGGCGAGCGTCATCGACGCCCAGGAAGTCTATCAGACCCAGGTGACCACCCTCGCCAGCCAGCGCGGGCAACTCGGCGAGGTCGAAGCGGGCCTGCTGCTTGCGCAGCGGGACATCGAGAAGAGCTACAGTGCCTTCACGGCCGAGAACGCCCAGAAGCTGGCCGATGCCGAACGGCAGATCGGCGATGATAGCGAGAAGCTTGCCAAGGCGCGGGTGAGAGTCGGGCACATGCTGCTGCTGAGCCCGCTTGGCGGGGTCGTCCAGGGGCTGACCATCACCACCGTGGGCCAGGTCGTGACCACCGGGGAGCAGATCATGCAGATCGTCCCGGAACAGGCGCAACTCGAAATCGAGTGCTATCTGCCCAACAACGACATCGGCTTCGTCAAGGGCGGACAGGAGGCTGTCGTGAAGGTGGATTCGTTCCCCTTCACGGACTACGGCACGATCAACGCCCACGTGACCCGGATCGCCCAGGACGCGATCCCCGAAGCCGACGCGGCCCAGCAGGAGCAAAATCCCGTCCAGCCGTCGTCCAAGCAGGCCATGTTCGGTGGTGCCCAGCGCACCCAGAACCTGGTCTTTCCGGTCACGCTGGCGCTCGACAAAACCGCCATCGAGGTCGGCGGCGCTCCGGTGCCCCTCGTGGCCGGGATGGCGGTCACGGTCGAGATCAAGACCGGCACGCGACGCATCCTGGCTTACATCTTCTCGCCCCTGGTGGAAGTCGCCGCGACAGCCATGCGGGAGCGCTGAAGAGCGGTTCCGCTGTTGCGAGAACCACTCCAGTTTAGAAAAGCGAGCGGTGTCATGGGTCGACGGATCGCCTCGCGATTCCGTCTACTGCTCTAGGCTGCGCATGACCCGGCGCCGCCGGCCAGCTTAAGGCGGGCGACCGCGCAGGCTCATCGGCCGGCTTTGGTCGACGTCGCGCGACGCTTTCCCCTGGTGGGCAAAGGCGCGCCTGCGCCCTTTCCGACATCAGCGTCACCCCGAACGGTCTCGCCCCTGTGATCCTGACGCGCCCCGTTGACAAAAATCGAGTGCAATATACTGTATACATACGAGGTACGTCGATATGCTGGATCCCCACGCCGATGAGGACGCGCTACTCCCGCTCAGTCCCGCCACCATGGCGGACCAGGTGGCCGATCGCATAGTCGAAGCCGTGGCGTCCCGTCGCCTGGCTAGCGGAGAGCGCCTGATCGAGACGGAACTTGCCTCGGCTCTTCACGTCAGTCGCGTTCCGATCCGCGAAGCGATCCGTATCCTGACGTCTCAGGGCATCGTCGTTGCAACGCCGCGCCGGGGCGCACGGGTCGCCACCCTCGATGCGGCCTGGGCACGGCAACTTCATGCGGCGCGCGTCGCGGTCGAGCGCCTCGCCGCGCATCTCGCGTCCGCCGTCGTCAAGCAGGATAGTGCCGCCCTCGCCCGCATCGAGGCTTGCGTTACCGAGATCGATAGGTCTCGGGGAAGTTGGCTTGCCATGAACCGCGCCGACATCGCGTTCCATTCCACCATCTTCGCGATTAGCGGCAGCCCGCTGCTGATGACGCTGTGGAATGCGATCTCGCGCCATGTGCTCATCATGTTCTCCATCGAGACCTATCGCGACGTCGATTTCGACCGGGTGGTCAAGGAACATCGCGATTACATCGACACGCTCCTGCATGAGAGCCCGGCGGGCATCGATGAGGAGATCGACCGGCACGTGGCCGGTCTGCGCACCTTCGAGATCTGAGGTTTTCCCAGCGATCAACCAGGTAGGACAAGAGCATGACCCAACCGAACGACACCGGCCTCCCCGTCACCCGTCGTACCGCCCTTGCCGGGCTGGCCGCCCTCGCGGCGCCATTCGTGGTGCGCCCCGCGCTCGCGGCGGGCGGCGATCTGCGCATCCTGACATGGGAGGGCTATGCCGAACCCGATTGGGTCAAGCCCTTCGAGGCCAAGCACGGGGTCAAGACCTCAATCGTCTACACCGGCTCGGTCGACGAGATGTTCGCCAAGATGCAGGGCTCGAAGGGGGCCGACTTCGATGTCGTGGCATTCGATACATCGAGCTTCAAGCGCTACATCGACGGCAGCCTGATCCAGCCACTTGATCTTTCCAAGATCCCCAACGCCGCCAATCTCGCTCCGGCGTTCAAGCAGGTTGCGCCGCTCATGCGGGACGGCAAGCAATATGGCATACCGTTCGCCTGGGGCTCGCTGCCGCTCGTTTACGACAAGGCGCAGTTTCCCACGGCGCCCGACAGCTGGGCCGTGATGTGGGACCCGGCCAATGCGCAGAAACTGATCGCGCTCGACGATGCGAACAACAGCATCGTGCTGGCCGCCATGGTTCTGGGGATCAAGGATCCCTTCAACCTTTCGGCCGAGCAGTTCGGGGCCGTAAAGCAGAAGCTGATCGACCAGAAAAAGCTGCTGCTGACCTATTACGCCGGCTTCGACGACGGCGTGAGCATCTTCGCCCAGTCGGGCATCAAGGCGATGTTCTCGATGGGCGAGCCGCAGGTCCCTGGACTCAAAGCCAAGGGGGTCGATGCGGCCTTCGTGATCCCCAAGGAAGGCGCGGTCGGCTGGCTTGATTGCTGGGTCGTTTCGGCCGGCGCGCGCGACGTGAATCTGGCCAGCGCCTGGCTCGATGCCTGCCTCGACAAGAAGGTCGGCGCCTTCCTGTCCGACAAGAAAAGCTACGGCAATACGACCGACGAAGAGGCCAACAAGCGTAACGGCTTCACCTATGCGGACAAGCTCGTGTTCCTGCAGACCCCGGAAAGCTTCGAAAAGCGCGTCGCGCTCTGGAACGAGGTCAAGGCCGCGCCCTGATCCCCTCCCCTCCCATGATGTTGCGGCGCCGGACCTTTCGGTCCGGCGCACTTGCCCGGAGCCTTGATGCGTACCGTCTCGCCTGTTCTCGACAGCACTCGACCCAAGCTCACGATCAGCAAGGTCGAGTGCCACGCCCTGCTGGCGCCGGATTTCAATCCGGGCTTCACGTCCTCGGCGCAGGACAGCCTCGTGGTGGTGATTACCACCCACGAGGGCGTGTTCGGCGTCGGAGAATGCGACGCCAATCCCTGGATGGCCAAGGCATGCATCGGGGCCCCGGGGACCCATACGATGGGCCTGAGCATCCGCGACATGCTGATCGGCGCCGACCCGTTCGAGATCGGCGCGCTCTGGCGCAAAATCTATCTCGGGACGGCCATGAACGGCCGGCGCGGCATGGTGATCCACGCCCTGAGCGCGGTGGAAATGGCCCTGTGGGATCTCTGCGGCAAGGCCGTCGGCAAGCCCGTCCATGCCCTGCTGGGTGGTGCCACCCGGGACCGCATCACGCCCTATGCGTCGCTGCAGCCGGCCGGCAATCGCTTCGAGGACTACCGTGACGCTCTGGTGCAATCGGCGCTGGACGCCAAGGCGCTCGGCTTCAAGGCGATGAAGAGCGAAGTCACCATGAACGGTCCTTATGCCCACGATGGCATGCAGGAGAGCTACGACCGCCACACGGAAGTCGTCGCCGCTGTCCGCAAGGCGATCGGGCCGGACATTACGCTGATGATCGACGTGCAATATCTCTGGGACGATGCCGCGACCTGCCTTTCCGTCGTGAAGGACTGGAAGGAGTTCGACATCTACTTCCTCGAAACGCCGATCTGGTCCGACAATGTGGGCGAGATGGCGAAGGTGGCCGCGGAGGCGCCCATGAAGATTGCCTGCGGCGAGTGGCTCGCGACCCGGCACGAGTTCAAGGAACTCATGGACATCGGCAAGGTCCAGGTCGCGCAGCCCGACGTGGGGCGCGTCGGCGGCATCGGCGAGGCCAAGATCGTGTGCGACATGGCCGCCGAACGCGGCCTTACCATCGTGCCGCATTGCTGGAAGACCGGCATCTCGATCTCGGCCACCGCCCACCTCGCCTTCGTGACTAACCATTGCGCGTTCATCGAATATCTGCCTCCGCAGCTCTGCGTCGAGCGTCTGCGCCGGGAACTCGCGGCCGAAGAGCTCATGCTGGAGAACGGCACCATCCCGCTGCCGACCAGGCCCGGCCTCGGCGTCGAAGTCGATTGGGACGTCGTCGCCCGGTATGAGACCGCGTGACGACGGCGCTCTCGCTCGAGGCGGTCACCAAGCGGTACGGAGCGACTACCGTGCTCGAGCCGGTCTCGCTCGATGTTGCCGATGGGGAGTTCCTGACCATCCTGGGCCCGTCCGGCTCGGGCAAGACCACCATCTTGCGGCTCGTCGCCGGCTTCACCCAGCCCACGACCGGCCGGATCGCGTTCGGCGGACGCGACATCACCGAAGTCCCGACCAACAAGCGGCCATTCAATACCGTGTTTCAGGACTACGCCCTGTTCCCGCACATGACGGTGGAGCAGAACGTCGGCTACGGGCTGATGGTGCGCGGAAGGCCGAAAAACGAGATCCGTCGCAAGGTCGGGGAAACGCTCGAGGTGGTCGGCCTCGGCGGCTTGCTGGGTCGTTACCCCGCACAACTGTCGGGCGGCCAGAAGCAGCGTGTCGCCCTGGCCAGGGCCATCGTATGCGAGCCGAAGCTCATACTGCTCGACGAGCCGCTGTCCGCTCTCGATGCCGAGTTGCGCCGTCAGATGCAGCTCTTTCTCAAGAACCTGCAGAAGCGGATCGCCATTACGTTCCTGTTTGTCACGCACGATCAGGACGAGGCGATCACCATGTCCGACCGCATCGTAGTGATGCGGGCCGGCCGCATCGAGCAGATCGGTGCACCGAAGCAAATCTACTACCAGCCCGCGACGCCGTTCGTGGTGCGTTTTTTCGGCGACAACAACATCATCGAGGGCACTATACGTGGCGAGGTCCTCGAAAGCGCCGTAGGCCGCTTTCCGGCGGCCGGCCACCCAGACGGCGCCGCCGTGCTCGCCATCAGGCCCGAGAAGCTCGTGCTCGGTTCCGCGCCGAACACCCTCGCCATCGCTTGCCGGGTCGAAGACGTCATCTTCGTCGGGGCCGCCACCCACGTTCGCCTGAACTCGAGCAGGCGCCTTCGCTCACGCTGCTCGTAAAGGTCACCAGCGACAATGGACCCAACACGCTGGTGAACGGCGCCCCAGTCACCGTTTCGGTCACGCCCGCCGATGTGGCGATCGTTCCGGCCGAGGTGCCGTGATGGGACGCTCGGCCCGGTTCGGGATTTTCGCCCTGGTGATCGCCGTTCCCCTGGCGCTTATCCTCGTGCCGATCGGGTCCTTCCTGGTCCTGTCGTTCTGGCGCGTGGAAAACCAGCACATCGTCCCGGCCGCCACTTGGGCGAACTACGCGGCTTTTTTCGAAAATCCGGCCTATTTCAAGACGTTCCTGCTGACCTTGCTGCTCTGTGCCGAGGTGACGATCATCGACGTGCTGTTCGGATATCCGGTCGCCTACTTCATCTGGCGTCGCCGCGGCCGCACGCGCTTCGTGTTGCTGCTGCTCTTCGTCGTGCCGCTGTTCATGAGCTACATCGTCAAGGTCTATACGATGCGGGCCATCCTCGGACTGAACGGCTTCCTGAACCAGGCGCTCGTCGGCAGTGGGCTGCTGGCCAAGCCGAGCCTCATCTTCCTCTACAATCAGACCGCGATCCTGATCACCATGGCGGTCATCTTCCTGCCTTTCGTGATCCTGCCGATTTTCCTGTCGCTTGAGCGCATCCCGCGCACCCTGTTGCAGGCCTCCTCGGATCTCGGGGCGGGGCTCGGGGCGACTTTCCGCCACGTCGTGCTCCCGCTATCCTTGCCCGGCACCGTCGCGGGTGCGCTCTTCGCCTTCGTTCTGGCGCTGGGCGATTTCATCACGCCCCAGATGGTCGGAGGGCCGTCCGGCTTCACCTTTGGCCGGGTGATCTGGTCCCAGTTCGGGCTGGCCTATAACTGGCCATTCGGCGCCGCCATGGGGGTCGTGCTCTTCGCGGTCGCAACGCTGGCGATCCTGCTTGCCGGAAGCGCCGCCCGGCGCCAGGCGGTCTGACGATGCCGTCGCGGGCCGAACGGCTGGCCGATATCGGGCTCGGGCTGCTGACCGCGCTGGCCTTCGCGGTCCTTTACGCGCCGGTCCTGATCAGCGCGCTCTTCTCGGTCGTGACCGTGGATCGGCTCGGCATCCATTGGGGCACGATTTCCCTCGCGCCCTACGTCGGACTCCTCGACAACCAATCCATTCTTGCCGCCATTCGCACCACGGCCGCCGTCGGCTTCATTGCCGTCGCCATTGCGGCGGTTCTTGCCGTGGTCCTGGCCCTCTATGCGGAATGGGAGGGCGCCTATCTGCGACGCGCCATCGAGATCGTCGTCTATCTACCCTTCCTGCTGCCACCGATCGTGACGGGGCTGTCGCTGCTGATCTTCTTCTCGTCGACCGGGGTCGAGCGGGGTTTCGCCACGATCGTGATAGGCCACACGGTGTTCGTGCTTGCCGTGATGTTCCGCCTGGTGCAAACGCGGCTTCAGTCGTTGTCGAAGACGCTCGTGGAGGCCTCGGCCGACCTCGGCGCGTCACAATGGCAGACCCTGCGGTACGTTCTATGGCCGCAGTTGCGCTCGGCCGTGGCAACCGGCGCGATCCTGGCCTTCACGCTCTCGTTCGACGAAACGCTGATTTCCGTTTTCCTGGCCGGGGACGCGACAACTCTGCCGCTGCGTCTCTGGGCCATGATGCGCGTGGGCTTCAGCCAGCAGATCAACGCACTCGTCACGATCGTTCTGGCGATCTCGATCCTGCTGACCATCGTGATCGGCATCCGCATGAAACCCGTCACCCAGCAGGACGACGAATGAACCACCAGAGACTTCTCGATCGCGTCGCGGTGGTGACCGGAGGCGCACGCGGGATCGGGCGCGGCATTGCTGAACGGTTGGCCGTCGAGGGGGCCAAGATCGTCATCGCGGACATCGATCTTCGGGAGGCGCAAGCGGCGGCGGCCGAGATCGGCGGCAGCGCTGTGGCGGTTGCGGTCGATATCGGCGCGGACGGGTCTGTGGCGGCATTGGCCGAAACCGTGAAGAACTTGCACGGGCGCTGCGAGATTCTCGTCAACAACGCCGCCATCCTCGACATGACCGGCATCGCCAGCATGACCATGGCGCATTACCGCAAGGTTCTGGACATCAACCAGGATGGGGCGATCCGCGTCACCCTGGCCATGCTGCCGCTCATCAAGGCGGCGGGTGCCGGGCGCCGCATCCTCAACATCGCATCGATCATGGGGTTGCGCGGATCACGGGATTCCATCCCCTATTCGACCGCCAAGGGGGCCATCGTGAACTTCACCCGCTCGCTCGCCTGCGACGTGGCCCGGGACGGCATCGTGGTGAACGCGCTGGCGCCGGGCTTCATCGACACCCGCATGGCGCTGCTACCCGACGGCTCCGGCCACGAACATGATACCGACTGGTTCAAGGACATCTACCTGAAACACGGCCGCATCCCGCTTGGCCGTGCCGGAACCCCCGAGGATCTGGCCGGCCCGGCGTTCTTCTTGTGCTCCGACGATTCCCGCTACGTTACCGGGCAGGTTCTGCTGGTCGACGGCGGCGTATCCGCAACATTCTGAAAAAAGGAAAATCATGTCGTCCAAAGTCACCATACGCTCCGATCCATGCCGCCCCCCTCCTGGGCGAGAGCCCGAAAGGCGGGTGGTCGGCAGAAATCAAGCCGGAGGATTCGATCCACGCCATCATCGCGGTCCATACCGACGCGGGCATCACCGGCTACGGCTCGGTATTCACCGACGGCCGGCTGGCCAAGGCGGCGGTCGACGTGCTCGAGCCGCTGTGGCGCGGCGAGAACGCCCTCGAACCCGAGCGAGTCACCGAAAAACTGCACCAGAACACGTTCTGGATGGGACGCGGCGGCACGCTGACCAACACGATCAGCGGCATCGATATCGCGCTGTGGGACATCCTCGGCAAGGCGACCGGGCAGCCCGTCGCCCGGCTCCTCGGCGGCACCTACCGCACGCGCGTCAAGCCCTACTGCTCGCTCCTGATGGAAGAGCCCGACCTGATGCGCGACGTCGTGGCCGACTACAAGGCACGCGGCTTTCGCGCGTTCAAGATCGGCTGGGGGCCGTTCGGCCGCCGGGACAGCACCAAACTCGACGAAGCCATCGTGCGTGCGGCCCGCGAAGGGATCGGCCCCGATGACCAGCTCTTCGTCGATCCGGGCGCCAGCGATGCCTATTGGCCGCAAGGGCTCAAATGGGCCATCCGCACGGCCGAGATGCTGAAGGACTACGACGTCGGCTGGTTCGAGGAGGCGCTGGTTCCCGACGCGATCGACGACTTCTGCCATCTTCGCCGGGTCAGCCCCGTGCCGATCGCCGGCGGCGAAGTGCTGACGCGGCGACAGAGCTTCATCCCATTCCTGACGCGTGGCGCCTTCGACATCGTGCAGCCGGATGCCACCAAGGTCGGCGGCATCAGCGAACAGCGTCGCATCGCCTGGATGGCCCAGGATTTCGGCGTGAAATACGTCGGTCACGGCTGGAACACGGCGCTCGGGGTCGCGGCCGACCTGCAGATGGCCAGTGCCCTGCCCAACGTCGACCTCGTCGAGTTCATCGGCGGCAGCCCCTATGTGGACGGCATTTTGGCGGAGCCCTTCAAGCTCGATGCCGACGGCTTCCTGCCGATCCCGCAGGAGCCGGGGCTCGGGGTGTCGATCGATCGCGTCAAGCTCGCGCGCTACACGCCGGATCCGGCGCCTTTGTTCGAGATATGACGGGCGGATCGAGGGAACACCATGCTTCACGACCTGCCCGGCGCCCCGCTCCGGACCCGCAAGGGCGAACCCGCATGATCGAGGTCGCAGCCCCGTGCGCCAACCTGCTTGGCGAAGCCGCGGCCTGGGACACGGCCCGCCAGAGGCTGCTCTGGGTCGACATGATGCAGCCGATGCTGTTTCGGCTGCAGCCGGAGACCGGGGCGGTGACGAAAGTGCCGCTCGCGCTCTCGGCCCCGCTGGGACCCGTCATCCCCACCGATCGCCCGGGAGAGTTGCTGGTATCCGACCGCACGGGGCTGCACCGGCTCGACGAGGCGAGCGGCGCCTTGACGCCGCTCCTGCACCCGGAGCAAGGCCGCCCGGACCTGCTGGTCAACGACGGCAAGGTGGACCGCTGGGGCCGCCTGTGGATCGGCACGAGCGATGCGGCCGAGACGGTTCCGCGCGGCGCCCTGTGGTGCATCGCGCCGGGCCAGGCGCCGGTGCTGGCCGATGCCGGCTTCGCGGTGTCCAACGGCCCTGCCTTCTCGCCCGACGGCACGACGCTCTATTTCAGCAATTCCGTGGCGGGCCAGATCCTGGCCTACACCGTGTCGCGGCATACCGCATGGCCGCAAGGACGGCGCGTCTTCGCCATTATGGCGCCGGGCGAAGGGCTGCCCGACGGCTTGACGGTCGATGCCGAGGGCTGCCTTTGGGTTGCCCATTGGGACGGCGCGAGAGTGACGCGTTTCGCCCCCGATGGAACGCGCATCGGTGCGATCGCCGTGCCGGCCCCGCGCGTCACCAGCGTGGCGTTCGGCGGACGCGACCTCGGCACCCTCTACATCACCACGGCACGCATCGATCTCGGCCCCGAAATCCTGGATCTTGCACCCGGGTCCGGTCACCTGTTCGCGGTCGACGCGGGGGTCGCGGGCCTTGCCGAACTGCCGTTCGTCGTGTCGGGAGAGCATACTCTCACCTCTTCTCCCTGAAAAAGGTGCGCAGCATCTCGGCCGCATCGCGTTCGCGCAGCCCACCATAGACCTCCGGGGCATGATGGCAGGTAGGCTGGGCGAAAAAGCGCGGGCCGTGCTCGACCCCGCCGCCCTTCGAATCGAGGGCGGAAAAATACAGGCGGCGCAGCCGGGCGAAGGAGATCGCGCCCGCGCACATGGCGCAGGGCTCGAGCGTTACATAAAGATCGCAGCCGGTCAGCCGCTCGGAACCGAGCACCGCACAGGCCTCTCGGATGGCCAGGATCTCGGCGTGGGCCGTGGGGTCGCGCAGTTCCAGCGTGCGATTGCCAGCGGCGCCGAGCACTAATCCGTCGCGGACCACGGCGGCGCCCACCGGCACCTCGCCGCGTGCGGCCGCGGCCCGCGCCTCGGCGAAGGCCCGGCTCAAGGGATCGTCCCCCTCCGCGGGCTCGATCAACCGGAATCCTCCCGTTTCCTGCGCGAGCCTGCTATCACGAGGCATGACCGACAACAATCGACCCCCGCGCAAGCCTCCGACCCGTAGCCCGAGGGGCGCGCCCGAACGGCGCCCAGAACCTGCCGCCGAACCGCGCGACGACGCACGCGTGGCCAAGATCATGGCGCGCGCCGGGCTGTGCTCGCGCCGCGACGCGGAATCCTGGATCGCGGCCGGCCGGGTCGCGGTGAACGGCGCCGTGATCGACACACCGGCCCTGAACATCCGGCCGGGCGACCGCGTCACGGTCGACGGCATGCCTCTGCCCGAGCGCGAGCAGACGCGCCTCTTTCTGTTCCATAAGCCGCGCGGCTGCGTGACCACAGCCAAGGACCCCGAGGGGCGCGAGACCATCTTCGACATCCTGCCGCCCGAACTGCCGCGCGTCGTCACGGTGGGCCGGCTCGACATCAACACCGAAGGCCTGATGCTGCTGACCAACGACGGTGGCCTCGCGCGCGTGCTGGAGCTGCCCTCGACCGGCTGGCTCAGGCGCTACCGGGTGCGGGCCAATGGCGAGATTACCCAGCCGGACCTCGACGCCTTGACGAAGGGCGTCACGATCGACGGGGTCGACTATGCCGGCATCGAGGCCAGGCTCGACCGCGTGCAGGGCGCCAACGCGTGGCTCACCCTGGGCCTGCGCGAGGGCAAGAACCGCGAGATCAAGCGCGTGCTCGAACATCTCGGCATGGCGGTCACCCGGCTGATCCGGATATCGTTCGGCCCCTTCCAGCTCGGCGAACTGCCAGCCGGCCATGTCGAAGAGGTGCGGTCCCGCGTGCTGCGCGATCAGCTCGGGGAAGCGCTGGCCCGCGAGGCCGGCGTCGAATTCGCGGCCGAAGAGGAAGGCCGGCGGCCCCGTCGTGCCGAAGAGACCCGCCCCGCACGCGAGGGCCGCCCGACCCGCGAGGTCCGCCCCGGACGGGACGGGCGCGAGCGCCGGTCCGCCGTGCCCGAGCCCCTGACCCCGCCACGAGCGACCCGACCGACGGGTGGCACGAGAGCCCATGTCTCGGCGCTGCGCACAGCGCGCGAGGATGCCGCCAGCGAGGGCCGGCGCCGCACCGAACGTGGCTCGACCGCGGATCGCAAGGGCCGGGCCGTCGCGGTCGAACGCGTCTCATCGACGGCCCAGCCCGAGGCGGCGAGCGGCACCCGCAATGCCCGGCGTTTCGCGGCGGAAAAGGATTTTGCGCGGCCCGAGCGCACCGGCAGGACGCGGACCGGTGCAGCGGACCGCCCGGATTTCGGCGGGCCGCGTCGTTCGCGGGACGGCGCCCCAGGCCGCGAGGGTGGACGCACAAGCGAGGGCCGCGGCTTCGGAGGCCCAGGCCGCACCCGCGACGGCGCACCTGGCCGCGAGGGCGGACGCACAAGCGAGGGCCGCGGCTTCGGGGGCCCAGGCCGCGCCCGCGACGGCGCACCCGGCCGCGAGGGCGGACGCTCAAGCGAAGGCCGCAGCTTCGGGGGCCCAGGCCGTATCGCGGGACGGCGCACCCGGCCGCGAGGGCGCACGTTCGAGCGAAGGCCGCGGCTTCGGGGGCCCAGGCCGTTCGCGGGACGGCGCACCTGGCCGCGAGGGTGGACGCGCAAGCGAGGGCCGCTTCGGGGGCCCAGGCCGCACCCGCGACGGCGCCCCCGGCCGCGAGGGTGGACGCTCAAGCGAAGGCCGCAGCTTCGCATCGAAGGATCGCCCCGGCAGCGGCCTGCAAGGCCGGCCGGCGCGGTCTCCGGGCGGTGGCAAACCCTTCGCCGGCAAGACGTTCGAGGGCAGGCCAGGCGGCAAGCCGCCCGGCCGTCCGCGCCCGCCCGGCGCCGGACCCGGCCGTGGCAAGCCGCGCGGCTGAGGACGAGCCTTGCGCATCATCGGCGGCAGGTTCAAGGGCCGCAGCCTTAGCGCGCCGACCTCGCGGGACATCCGGCCCACCGCGGATCGCTCGCGGGAAACCTTGTTCAACATCCTGGCCCATGCGCACGGGGATCCGGTCGCGGGCGCCCGGGTGATCGATCTTTTCGCCGGCACCGGGGCGCTCGGGCTCGAAGCCCTGTCGCGCGGCGCCGCCCACGTGCTGTTCGTCGAGAACGGCGGGGAAGCCCGGGCCCTCATTCGGGAGAACGTCGAAAGCCTCGGCGTCGCGGGTCTCTGCCGCATCTTTCGGCGCGACGCCACCAAGCTCGGCGATGTCGCGGCGGAGCCGTTCGGGCTGGCCTTTCTCGATCCGCCCTATGGCAAGGGGCTCGCCAGCGCGGCGCTCGTCTCCTTGCGGGACGGGAGCTGGCTTTTGCCTGGCGCGCTGTGCGTCGTCGAGGAGACCGGCGCGATCGATTTCGAGATTCCGGACGGGTTCGACGAGGTGGACCGGCGCAGCATCGGCGACACGCAACTGCTGCTGCTGCGCTTGGAAGACTCGCCGCGGTGGCCGATCCGCGCTTGACCAGCCCAGCCTGACATAAAATAACGACCCCCGAGAAGGAGCAAACTGATGGTGGATACGGCGTCGCAGGACCAATTTTCGCAGCGGCTGAAAACCGTGGCGGATGAGATCGAAGCGACGCTGGAAGGGCTGCTTGGGGCGCATCCGCTAGCCGGAGAGGTGGCGCGGCCCTCGCGCCTGCGGGAGGCGATGCGCTATGCGACGCTCGGGGGCGGCAAAAGACTGCGGCCGTTCCTCGTGGTCGAGACCGCCCGGGCGCTCGGCTTCAAGGGCAAGGGGGCGCTCCGGGCCGGTGCGGCGCTCGAGATGGTTCATTGCTATTCGCTGGTCCACGACGACCTGCCCGCCATGGACGACGACGACCTGCGGCGCGGCCGCCCGACCGCCCATATCGCGTTCGACGAGGCCACCGCGATCCTGGCCGGCGACGCGCTGCTGACCTATGCGTTCGACGTAATGGCCGACGAGGCGACCCATCCGGACCCGGCGGTCCGAGCCGCGCTGGTCCTGGGCCTTGCCCGTGCGTCCGGGATCGGCGGCATGGCCGGCGGCCAGGCCCTCGACCTCGAGGCGGAGCGCGCCGAGGCGCCCCTCAGCGCCGCCGAGATCGAACGCTTGCAGGCCATGAAGACCGGCGCGCTGTTGCTGTTCGGGGTCGAGGCCGGCGCCATCCTGGGCGGGGCCGACGCCGCGCAGCGGACCGCGCTCAACCGCTACGGCAAGGCGCTCGGAGCGGCGTTCCAGATCGCCGACGACATTCTCGATACCGAAAGCGATGCCGCCACGCTCGGCAAGGCGGCCGGCAAGGATGCGGGGCGCAACAAGGGCACGCTGGTGTCGAGCCTCGGGCTCGACGCGGCCAAGGCCCGCCGGGACGGGCTGGCCGCCGAGGCCCAGGCGGCCCTGGGTTCGCTCGGTGCACGGCGTTCGCAGCGACATGCTGGCCGAGGCGGCCCGCTTCACGGTGCAGCGGCGGAACTGAGCAGGCGCCCTGTCACTCTTGCGAAGACAGGAGACAACGAACGCCTGCCGGCCAGGACCAGCCCTTACCCATCACAGCGCCGTATAGCCGCCGTCGATGAAGATGGTTTCGCCGTTGATCATGTCGGAGGCGCCCGAGGCCAGGAACAGGATGAGGTCGCAGACCTCCACGGTCTTGGCGACCCGGCCGGCCGGGATCTTGGCCAGCAACGGGCCGAGCTTCGCCGGATCGCTCCACACCTGTTCGCCCATCGGGGTCATCACCACGGTGGGGCAGACGGCATTGCTCTGGATGTTGTGCGCCGCCCATTCGGCCGTCATCACCTTGGTCAGCCCATTGAGCCCGTTCTTGGAAGCCGCATAGGCGCCATGCTCCGTCAAGGCCACGACGCTGGTCTGCGAACTCACGTTGACGATCTTGCCCCGCTTCTGGGCGATCATGCCTGGCGCCAGCGCACGGGCGAACAGCCATGGGGCGCGCAGGTTCACGGCCATGATGCGGTCCCAGTCCTCCACGGTCTGGTCGATCAGGCTGTCGGGCTTGGACGTGCCGGCATTGTTGACCAGGATGTCGATGGTGCCCCAGGCGGCGAGCGCCTTGCGGGCCGCGTCCGTCACGGCCGCTGCATCGGCGAGGTCGGCCGCGAACGTGAGGCACCGCCGGCCGGCCTGTTCTACGGCTGCGGCAGCCTCGTCGAGCCCGTCGCGTGCCCGGGCGACGCCGATCACGTCGGCGCCCGCTTCGGCCAGGATGCGGCAGGTTTCGAGTCCGATCCCCTTCGAGGCCCCCGTGACGAGCGCCTTGCGTCCGTGCAAGGACATGCGGTCGGTCGTACTCATGGCTGGCATTCCTCCCGGACCGACCCGCATCGGCCGGCGTTGAAGAAAAGCTTTGCCTTTCCATTTCACCCGGTCAACCGGAGCAATTTTTCATGACACATCCCGCCATCGCGGCTGGCCACACCGCCGTCATCACCGGAGCAGCGAGCGGCATCGGGCTCGCGGCGGCCAAGCGCTTCGCCGGGCTCGGGCTCAACGTCGTGCTGGCGGATCTCGCCGGGGCACGGCTCGAGGCGGCGGCAGCGGCGGTCGCAGCCTTGGCCCCCGCCGGAGCCGCATCGGTGCGCGCAATTCCGACGGACGTGGCCGACATCGACCAGGTCCGACGCCTGAACCAGGACGCCCAGCGCGCCTTCGGGGACATTGCGGTCCTGATGAACAATGCCGGGATCGAGGAAGGCGGCAAGCCCTGGGAGCGCTACGAGGGCTGGCAGCGCCTGCTCGGCGTCAATCTCTGGGGCGTGATCAACGGCGTGCAGTCTTTCGCGCCCGACATGATCGCGCGCCGACAACCCGGGTTGATCATCAATACGGGCTCCAAGCAGGGCATCACCACTCCGCCCGGCAATTCCGCCTACAACGTCAGCAAGGCCGGCGTGAAGGTGTTCACGGAGGCAACGGCGCACGAGTTGCGCAACACGCCCGGTTGCCAGGTCACCGCCCACCTGCTGATCCCGGGCTTCACCTTCACGGGCCTGACCAAGGCGGCCGAGAAGCCCGCCGCGGCCTGGACCGGGGAGCAGGTCGTCGACTTCATGCTCGAAAGCCTCGACAAGGGCGATTTCTACATCCTGTGCCCCGACAACGACGTCGAGCGTTCGACCGACGAGAAGCGGATGCAGTGGGCGATCGGCGACATCGTCGAGAACCGCCCTGCCCTGTCGCGCTGGCATCCCGACTTCAAGGACGCCTTCGAGCGCCACATGAAGCGGTAGCGACCGACCTGCATCACTGGCCCGGTTCGGGGGGCCGAGCCTCGATCTTCCGCTCGAGGGCCCGCAGCCTCGCCAGCACGACGGCCAGAAAGCACAGCACGAGCCCGCCCACCAGGGCCGTGACCTCGATCGCCAGTTGTGCCTCGGAGGGCGCGCGGCCCGTCCCGGCGATCCCGAACACCACGATCGCAACTCCGCAGAGTGCCGCAAGCGCCGCCATGGCCATGGTCTTGCTTGTCCGGCGCTTCAGGGAGCCGCGAGATAGGTTCGCCCGAGTTCGACTTCCCTGGCCCGATTGATCCGGGCCATCGAGTCGGCGAAATCGGGGCGCTCGGCCAAGCCTTTCGCGTAAAGCTTGCCCGCGGCCGCGATCAGCTTCCCTTCCCGGCCCAGGAGATCGTCCGCGAAGGTGATCATCCGCAGGTTCGGCCAGGCGATCGGCCTGATTTTTCGGATGTGGTCGACGATCTCGTCCGCGTCCTCTTCGGGATGGGCCTGGGCGAGCAGCATGGTCATGGCGGCGCTGGAGCGGGAAATGCCCATGTGGCAGTGGATCAGCAGGTGAGCGTCGCCGAGTTCTGCCGGGTTTAGCTCGCGTCCAAACCCTAGGATCGTCTCGACGTCGCTGCGCTGCGGCAGAATGATGTGGGGCTCGGGCTCGATCGCGTCATGGAAGCGAAGCGTGGTCCGATGATGCGGACCGTAGCGCTCGAACACGTCGGGATCGGCCCAGCCGGGGTCGAGGATGGAAAGGACGTGGCTCACGCCTCGGGCGGAATGGGACTCGAGTTCTTCGAGGCCGCAGATGGTCAGAAGGGAAATGGCAGGCTTCATGCTCTCGCGATTTTCTCTGGTTGTGGGTTCGAACGCCGAACCGTTTGGTGGCCGCCCCCCGGAACAGGCCGTCTCGGCTGTCGCGGGATCAGCTAAGCCCTAGCCCATGTCCTGCGACAAGGGGGCGGCGAGCGGGTCCAGGGTGTTTTCGAGCCGCCCCGACGCGAAGTCGCGCAGCGCCCTCAATTGCCGGACTGCCTGCCGGACGCCCGCGGCGAGTTGCTCGGCCGCGGTGCCATCCTCGTTCAGGACGAAGCGGAAGCTTTTTTCGTCGAGCGTCATGCGTGCGGGAACGCGCGTCCCTGCCCTTGGGCAGAGCGGGGCTGGGGAGCCCGGGGTCATCGTCGCGGGCCAGGGCGTCGAGCCATTGCGGGCCAAGGCTTAGCTGCGCGAAGCTCGCCACGCGCTCGATCTCGTCCAAGCTACCGAAGGCCCCCGCATTCACGCTCGTGCCTATCGCATGTTCATCGAAATAGCGCGCGATCCGGTGCACGAGATCGGCGCCCCGCGGGAGATTGTCGCCCGGCTCTGGCGAGCCTTGCGCGCCCGCGTTCAATCTGAGCGACACTGTGCTGGCGCCCGCCTCCGCGGCCGCTGCGGCCTGTGCCAGGCAGTGAACCTCGGCGAGATCGAAGCCGATCGCGTCGGAGCGCAGCATCTCGGCCGCCGTGATGCCTTCCCAGGTTGCCGGGAGGCCGACCAGAATCCGCTCGCGCTCCAGCCCGCTCGCCTCGAACTCCGCCACCATGGCTCTTGCCCTTTCGGCCATGCCTTGCGGATCGAACGCCAGGTCGGCGTCGACCTCGACGCAGATCCGGCCACGGATCAGGCGCGCGGCTTCCACCGCGACGGTCATGGTGAGCCGGTCGGCAACGCGGCTTGTCACGCCGTGGCGGCTGCGGCCCCAGACCATCGCCTCCTCGACGAGATCCGCAGCTTCTCCATTGCGGGCGAGGCGCAAGACCATGCCCGGTGTCACGCGGCAGTCGCTCGGCGCAAACCGGCGCAAGGCGTGGAAATCGGCGTTCTCGGCGGTGATCCTCGTTACGGCTTTCAGCCGGTCGAGCCTGGTCGCCATGTCGGTTCCCTTCAGCATCGTCGCGAGCGCGTTCGAGCAGGCTGCGAGATCCTGCCGAGCCGGCGCTGCCCCGCCGCCGGCAGCCATGTTTCAATTGTCACGCGGGCCCGGGTGGTTCAAGGTCGCGCAAAATAACAGGGGGGCTTGAATGCTCAAAGGTCTCGATCCGCTGCTGTCGCCCGACCTGCTCCAGGTGTTGCGGGCCATGGGACACGGCGACGACATCGTCGTGGTGGACGCGAACTACCCGGCAGAATCCTGCGGGCCGCCGGTCATAAGGCTTGCCGGTGTCAGTGCGCCGGACGCGGTACGGGCCATCCTGTCGGTCATGCCGCTCGACGAGTTCGTTCCGGAGGCGGCCTGGTGCATGGAGGTGGTGGGGGATCCGCAAGCCGAGCAGCCGATCTTCGATGACTTCCGGTCCGCGATCCGGCTCCATGAAGGCGAGCGCTTCGGCCTCGCCAGGCTCGAGCGCTTCGCCTTCTACCAGCGCGCCGCGGAGGCCTTCGCGATCGTGTCCACAGGCGAGCGGCGGCTGTACGGTAACCTTATCCTGAAGAAGGGCGTGGTAAGGCCCAATTAACCAATTTCCTTTAGCCCTGGACGGAGTGTTCGAGACCGGGATGCGAACGCCAGTGCCGGCCGCCGGTGGCAGTGACGCATCTTGCCGCCGGCCCGGTCGATCGCGGACCCGAGGCTTGTGGTGGGCTCGAGCCGCCGGGAGCCGAGACGGTAATGGACAAGACCGTCGCAGACAGCGCCAAGTTGACAGGTCTGGTGTTTGCACGCTGCGCCCGGGCTCTATGGCTTGGCGTGGCACGGCCGCTCCGCCGCGTCGTGGCGCGACCGGGTAAGCCGCCCGCCCGACTGGTGATTGCCCCGCAGGACATCCGCACCGCCGACCCGACCGTCGCGGCCGATATCTATGGCGGGTACTTCGTGTTCGAGGGAACGGCCCTCAACACGCACGGCCGCTCCCCCTTCGGCCTTGCGGGACCGAACACGGCCTGGGCCGCATCGCTGGCGAGTTTCGGCTGGCTGCGCCATTTGCGGGCTGCCGATACGTCCTTGGCCCGCGCCAATGCGCGTGTGCTGGTGCGGCGATTGGATCAGCCAGGCCGGCAAGCCGGGGCAAGGTCCGGCCTGGGTTCCGCAAGTGGTGTCGCGCCGAATCCTTGCGTGGCTGAGCCAATCCCCGATCATCCTCGATGGCGCGGACGGAGCCTTCTACCGTAAGTTCATGCGAAGCCTCGGCCGGCAGACCGCCTTCCTGCAGCGCGCGCTGCGGGAGGGGCTCGGCGGCGAGTCCCGCCTCTTCGCGGCCATTGCCCTGGTCGAAGTGGGATTGTGCGCCGAGGGTTCCGGCAAATTGTTGCGCCAGGCGACCCGGGTACTGGTCGAGGAGATCGGCGTGCAGATCCTGGCCGATGGCGGCCACATCAGCCGCGACCCGGGCATCCTGGTCGACCTGCTGCTCGACCTGCTGCCCCTGCGCCAGGCTTTCGCGGCTGCGGGCGCCCCCGTGCCGCCCTCGCTGCTTAACGCGATCGATCGCATGATGCTGATGGTGCGCACGTTCCGGCATGGCGATGGTGCCCTGGCCCTGTTCAACGGCATGGGCGTAACCCGCCCCGATGCGCTTGCCACCGTGCTGGCCTATGACGATGCGCGCGGAGCGGCGCTGGCCAATGCCCCCTATTCCGGATACCAGCGCCTGGAGCGCGGCCCTGCGATCCTGATCATGGACGTCGGGCGGCCGCCTCCGATCAAGTTTTCGCAGCGCGCGCACGCCGGTACGCTGGCCTTCGAATTCTCGGTCGGCCCGCAACGCGTGATCGTCAATTGCGGGGCGCCCAACACCAGCCAGACCGCGGCACGCGAAGCCGCACGCGCCACGGCGGCGCATTCGACCCTGGTGCTGGCCGACAGCTCATCGAGCCGCTTCGCTTCGGCGACACGGTTCGGGCGCTGGCTCGGCGGCGTGCTGTTCGCCGGGCCCAGTCGGGTGACGGTCAGCCGTGCCGAAACCGACGCACCGACCCTTGAGGCGTCGCATGACGGCTATCTGGCGCGCTTCGGCTATGTGCACCGGCGGCGCGTAACTCTGGCCCCCAACGGCGATCAGCTCGAAGGTGTGGACAGTCTGATCCGCGAGGACGCGGGCAAGCGCGAGGTCGCCCCGGACACAGCCTTTGCGCTACGATTTCATCTGCACCACGGCCTGCGGGTCCAAGTGATCCGGAACGGAACCGCCGCGATCCTCGCGTTCCCGACCGGCGAGTTTTGGCACTTCGAGGCCGGGGGTTGGCCGGTCGCTATCGAAGAAAGCATCTATTTCGCCAGCCCCGAAGGACCGCGGCGGATCGAACAGCTGGTGGTGCGCGGCGAGGCCAAGGACGCGGCCGGCATCGCCTGGTCGCTGCGCCGGACCGAGCCCGCTCGCTAGGGGGAGACTCCCCGGCGGGCGGGCCTGCTCCACGAAGCTTCGGGGCCAAGCGGGACACGGCCGCACCGACGTGCTAATCGCGCCCTGACCGCCAAAGAATGGAACCCTGATGGCAAGCGATCTTCGCCGCATCGAACGCGCCCTGCTTTCGGTGTCCGACAAAACCGGGCTCGTCGATTTCGCCCGCGTGCTGCATGGACGGGGTATCGAGCTCGTTTCTACGGGAGGCACGCGCCAGGAACTCGTGGCCGCGGGCCTGCCGGTCCGCGATGTCGCGGACCTGACCGGGTTTCCGGAACTCATGGACGGCCGACTGAAAACTCTGCATCCCATGGTGCACGGCGGGCTCCTGGCCAAGCGGGAGAATCCCACCCACGAAGCCGCGATGCTGGCGCACAATATCGCGCCCATCGACCTGCTCGTGGTCAATCTCTACCCGTTCGAGGCCACCGTGCGGCGCGGTGCGTCAAGCGAGGATTGCATCGAGAACATCGATATCGGGGGCCCGGCGATGATCCGCGCCGCGGCGAAGAACCACGGCGACGTGGCGGTGGTGGTCGACGTGGCCGATTACCCGGCCCTGCAGGCCGAGCTGGATCGCAGCAATGGCTCGACGAGCGCCGCCTTCCGCCGGGCCCTGGCCCAGAAGGCTTTCGCGCGCACCGCCGCCTATGACGCCACCATTGCGCTCTGGATGGAGGAAACCGGCGGCGCGGCCGGTGTGATGGCAACCGGAGACCCGGCGCAGCATCGGACCTTCGGCGGAACGCTCCAGGGCGAGCTGCGCTATGGCGAAAACCCGCATCAGCGGGCCGGGTTCTACCGTACCCTCGACAGGAGCCCGGGCATCGGCGGCGCACAGCTCATCGGCGGCAAGGCGCTGTCCTATAACAACCTCGGCGATGCCGATGCGGCGCTCGCGCTGGTGGCCGAATTCGACCCGTCGCGAGAGGCTGCCGTGGCGATCATCAAGCACGCCAACCCTTGCGGGGTCGCGGTCGGGGCCGACGCGATCGCAAGCGTACAGGGCCGCCTTGCGATGCGATCCGGTTTCGGCCTTCGGCGGCGTCGTCGCGGTCAACCGGCCGCTGGATGGGCAGACGGCGGCCGAGATGGTGAAGATCTTCACCGAGGCAATCGTGGCACCCGATGCCGACGAAGAGGCCCGGGCCATCCTGGCGGGTAAGAAGAACCTGCGGCTGCTGCTGACCGGCGGCCTGCCCGACCCCCGCGCGCCGGGCTTGCTTTGGCGCAACATCTCCGGCGGCTTTCTGGTGCAGGACCGGGACACCGCCGATGTGGACGGCATGGAGCTCAAGGTGGTCACCCGGCGGGCCCCGACGGAAGCGGAATTGGCTGACCTCCGGTTCGGGTTCCGGGTCGTCAAGCATGTCAAGTCGAACGCGATCGTGCTGGCCAAGGGCGGTGCCACGGTCGGGATCGGAGCGGGTCAGATGAGCCGCGTGGACGCGGTCCGGATCGCGACCTGGAAAGCCGAGGAGGCGGCCCGGGCGGCGGGCCAGGCGACCTCGCTGGCGGAAGGCGCCGTGGTGGCTTCGGATGCCTTTTTTCCGTTTCCGGATGGGGTCGAAGCCGCGGCTGCGGCCGGCATCACGGCCGTGATTCAGCCCGGTGGTTCGCTGCGCGACGCCGACGCCATCGTGGCTGCCGACCGGGCCGGCATCGCCATGGTGTTCACCGGCGTGCGGCATTTCCGACATTGAGGAAAGCGGCGCGCCTATTGTTCTGGTTCGGCCTGCTGGCCGTGGCGGCCGTGACGCTGGCGCCGATCGAATTTCGTCCAGTCACAGGATTGCCACCGCAGATCGAACGGTTCGGGGCCTTTCTGGCGATTACGGTTCCGATGATGATCGGCTACCCGAAGCATCGCTGGCTCGGATTCTGGGCGCTTGTGATCGCGGCCGGTGCGTTGGAGTTTTTGCAGAACGTCGTTCCCGGACGCCACGGGCGATGGCACGATTTCGACGCCAAGGCGGCAGGCGTAATGGCGGGCGCGCTGCTGGGGCTGGCCTGCGAGGCGCTGAGGTGGCGTGCTCGCCGGTCGTGACCCTGCGACCTACCCCGCCATGTATTGCCCTCCGTTCATGCTCAGGGTCGAGCCCGTGATGAACGCCGCGTCGTCGGACGCCAGATAGGCCACGGCCTTGCCCACTTCATCGGGCTCACCCAGCCGACCCGCCGGAATCTGCGGCAGGATGCGCGACTTCAAAACGTCGGGCGCGATGGCCTGCACCATCTCGGTGCCGATATAGCCGGGGCAGATGGCATTGACCGTGATGCCCTTGTTGGCGCTCTCCTGGGCCAGCGCCCGCACGAACCCGAGATCGCCCGCCTTGGCGGCCGAATAATTGACCTGGCCCATCTGGCCTTTCTGGCCGTTGATGGACGAGATCACGATGATGCGGCCCCAGCTTCGCGCCCGCATGCCGTCGATCACCGGCCGGGTCACGTTGAACAGCGAATCGAGGTTGGTGCTAAGGACCGCGCGCCACTGGTCCCGGGTCATCTTGTGGAAGAAGCCGTCCCGGGTGATGCCGGCGTTGTTGACCAGGATGTCGATCGGCCCGACCTCGGCCTCGACGTTCTTGACGCCTTCGGCCGAAGCGTCGAAATCGCCCACATCCCATTTGAACGTCGGAATGCCGGTCTCGCCCTTGAACTTGGCTGCGGCCTCGTCGTTGCCGCCATAGTTGGCCGCAACGGTTGCTCCCGCGGCCTGCAACGCCCGGCAAATGGCGGCTCCGATGCCACGCGTTCCCCCCGTGACCAATGCGACACGTGCCATGGCGTTCCTCCCTAGGCGGCGCTTCGCGCCTTCAGGAATTGAACCTTCCACGACAGGCTTTGTTCGGCAAGCCCGGGCAAAGCCGCAAACCTGAGGATGCTATCGGCCAGGCTTTGCGCCGCATCATCCGTTCTTCGTGACTTTCGCGCTCGCCTCGTTTCGTTGGTCGGCCGCCACCTGCTCGAACGCGGCCCGTAGAAGAGCGATGACGCTCTCGCGGCCCTCGGGCAGAGGTGCTTCGAGGTGGATGTGGCGCAGTTCGTCAGCGAAGGCGCTCCAGAGTGGCGGGCCACCCTCCTCCATCAATTGCTGGCGGATCGCCAATTCCGGCGAGGTCGGCAGATGTCGGCGGCCCCAGGCCCCCAGTTGCACCAGCACGGGCACCAGCTGGATCGCCTGTTCGGTCAGGCTGTAGATCCCCTTCTGCCGGTGGGCGGGATCGTCGCTGTGCGAGAGGAGCCCCGCCCCGACGAGCCGCTTCAACCGCGCGGCCAGAATGTTGGAGGCGATTCCTTCTTGCGAGCGCGTGAGCAGCTCGCGGAAGTGCCGACGATTCCCGAACATGATGTCGCGGATGATGATCAGGCTCCAGCGATCGCCGAGCACCTCGAGCGCAAGATTGATGGGGCAGCCGGAGCGTTTGTCGATCATGACCAGTTGCAACATAAAACCAGTCTGGTAGAACTCAAGTGGTTGCAGTTCACAATCGGACGGAGACCGCCGTGGGCAAAGTGCGCGTAAGGGGTTTTGCAGTGTCCACCGATGGCTTTGGGGCCGGTCCGGACCAGAGCCTGGAGCACCCGCTCGGCAAGCGAGGACCGGAGTTGATGAATTGGTTCTTCCCGACCCGGACCTTTCGCTCGATGATCGGGAAAGACGGCGGGACTGAGGGAACTGACGATCGCCTCGCCAGTGCTGCCATGCAGGGCTTCGGCGCCTTCATCCTTGGCCGCAATATGTTCGGCCCGATCCGCGGCGAATGGCCGGACGACACGTGGAAGGGCTGGTGGGGCGACAATCCCCCGTATCACGCGCCGACCTTCATCCTCACCCACCACGCCCGGGCGCCGATCGTGATGGAGGGCGGCACGACCTTCCATTTCGTAACCGACGGGATCGAGGCGGCGCTCGCCCAGGCCAAGGCCGCCGCGGGCGAGCTCGACGTGAAGATCGGCGGCGGAGTTTCGACGGTCCGCCAGTACCTGCTCGCAGGAGCGATCGACGACTTGCATCTGGCCCAGTCGCCCGTCGTTCTGGGCCGTGGTGAATCCCTGTTCGCAGGCATCGACCTGCCAAGCCTTGGCTATCGGGTGACCGAGGTGGTGCCAACGGAGCTGGCAACCCACATCGTGCTGACGCGCTGACCGTCGATAGCGGACCGGCCGCCTCGGCCTCAGCCCCAGCGACCGACCGCCGCTTCGTCCTCCCGCTTGGGGGCGACCCAATCCTGCGGGCCGGCGTCGGCGCGCCGATTGCGCTTCCAGAACGGCGCGTGGGTCTTCAGGAAATCCATCAGGAAATCGGCCGCCGCAAAGGCGGCGGCCCGATGGGCCGAGGCCGTCGCCACGAACACGATGTTGGCTCCGGGCGTGATGGCGCCGAAGCGATGCACCACCCGGCAGGCCTGTAGCGGCCAGCGCCGCTCGGCTTCGGCCGCCACCCGCGCGATCTCGGCTTCCGCCATGCCTGGATAGTGCTCGATCTCGAGCGCCTCGAGCGTGCCGCCCTCGTCCCGGCACAGGCCCGTGAAGGTCACGACGGCGCCGATGTCGGTTCGGCCGGCCCCGATCGCGGCGATCTCGGCCGCAATGTCGAAGTCCTCGGCCTGGATCGAGACGCGCGCCATACTCAGCCGCCGGTCATGGGCGGAAAGAACGCGATCTCCCGGCCGCCGGCAAACTCGACCTCATGCTTGGTGTGCACCCTGTCGACGGCGGCCCGGATCACGGCGGGGTTTTCGAAGGCGTGCGCGTAATTCTCGCCGCGCTCTCGCAGCCAGGCGATCAGTTCGCCCACGGTGCGGACTGCGGGCGGGGGCACCAGATCCTCTTCGGCCAAGCCGATCCGCTCGCGCACCCAGGCGAAATACAGTGCTCTCACGGCCTACTCCACGACGTGGGTGATCCCCGCCTTCATATAGTCCCACCCCGTATAGAGCGTAAGGACGGCGGCGATCCAAAGCAGGCCGAGCCCGATGGTGGTGGTGCCCGGGATCAGGACTTCGCCGGCCGGCCCTGCCACCAGAAAGCCGATGGCGACGAGCTGCAGGGTCGTCTTCCACTTGGCGACGGTGCTGACCGGCACCGACACACGCAACTCGGCCAGGAACTCCCGCAACCCCGAGACCAGGATCTCGCGGCAGAGGATCACGATGGCGGCCCAGATCGACCATCCGGTGATCGACTTGTCGGCGACGAGCATCATCAGCGAGGCGGCCACCAGCAGCTTGTCGGCGATCGGGTCGAGCATGCGCCCGAGGGAGGATTGCTGCGACCAGGCGCGCGCCAGATAGCCGTCCAGAAAATCCGTTACGCCGGCGACGATGAAGACGGACAGCGCCAGCCAGCGCATCGAAAATTCGTTCGGAGAGAACAGGCAGCCCACCACCACCGGCACAGCCACCATGCGGCCGTAGGTCAGGAGGTTCGGCAATTGCCATTGCCGGGCGCGCTGAGTGGTCGACAGGGCCATCAAATGAGGGAACATGGCGGGGCTTGCCACGTCAAGGGGCGGGCATTCGCCTCACCCAGCCTCGATCGGAAACCGGCGTCAGCGTGTCGAGCGCGAGACAATCCTCACTTTCGCGCTCTCACGGCCCATCACCCGCGCTTCTCATGGAAGAAATCGTAGATGCGGCGGGCGGTAGCGGCATTGACGCCCGGCACCTTCTCAAGGTCGGACAGGGCGGCCCGGGAGATCGCCTTGGCGGTGCCAAACGCGTGCAGCAGGGCGCGTTTGCGGGCCGGCCCTACCCCGCCCACCTCGTCGAGCGGGCTCCTGGTGATGTCCTTCTTGCGCCGCGCCCGGTGCGTGCCGATGGCAAAGCGATGCGCCTCGTCGCGCAAGCGCTGGACGAAGTAGAGCGCGGGATCGCGCTCGGCGAGCTTGAACGAGTCGCGGCCCGCGATGAAGAAGGTTTCGCGGCCCGCGTCGCGGTCCGGCCCCTTGGCAATGCCGACCACAGCAACACCGTGCGGCACCCCGCCGGGTCCGAACAGCACCGGCACCCCGAGCTCCGCCAGCACGGAACGGACCGCTTCGAGCTGGCCCTTGCCGCCGTCGATCAGCAGCAGGTCGGGCCAGGGCGAGGGGGCGTCGGGGTCCGGCACGCCTGTGTCGGCGCCGATGTCCGGACTGCCCTCGGGGCTGCCGGCAAGAAGCGGGTCCACGGCTTCAGGGGGAAGGTCGGGCTCCGGAAGCTGATCGCCCGGCTCCATGCCGTTCTCGAGGCTCGCCTTGTCCTCATCGGGCCGGCTTTCGCGCAACAGGCGACTGAAGCGGCGGCGCAGCATCTGCCGCATCATGCCGTAATCGTCGCCCGGCGTGATGTCCTTCATGTTGAAGGTCCGATAATGGGCCTTCATGAAGCCCGAGGGCCCGGCCACGATCAGCGCGCCGACGGCATTCGACCCCATGATGTGCGAGTTATCGTAGACTTCGACCCGTCGAATGGCGCGCGCGATGCCGAAGGCCCCGCCGAGGGCGGCGAGCAGCTTCTCCTGGCTGGCGGTTTCGGCCAGCTTGCGGCCGAGCGCCTCCCTGGCGTTCTGGGCCGCATGGTCGACGAGCTCGCGCTTCTCCCCGCGCTGCGGCACCGCGATCTCGACCGCCTGGCGGGCCCGCCCGGTCAGGACTTCGGCCAGGATCGCGCGGTTCTCGATCTCGTGCGACAGCAGGATCAGCCGCGGCGGCGGCTTGTCGAGGTAGAACTGGATCAGAAAGCTGTCCAGCACCTCGCCGGCCGACAGGCTCCGGTCGGCCCGCGGGTAATAGGTGCGGTTCCCCCAGTTCTGATAGGTGCGGAAGAAGAACACCTCGACCGCGAACTGCCCCGCCTCTTCGATCACGGCGAACACGTCGGCTTCCTCGACGCTCTTGGGATTGATGCCCTGCGAACCCTGGATAGCGGAAAGCGCCGCGATGCGATCGCGCAGCCGTGCGGCCCGCTCGAATTCCATCGCCTCTGCGGCGCTGGTCATTTCGCCGGCCAGCCGTTCGCGAACGGCCCGGCTCTTCCCGCTCAGGAAATCGCGGGTCTCGCGCACCAGTTCCGCGTAATCCTCTTGTCCGACCTCACCCGTGCAAGGGCCCGAGCAGCGCTTGATCTGGAATAGCAGACAAGGGCGCGTGCGGTTGTCGTAATAGGAATCCGAACACGAACGGAGCAGGAAGGCGCGCTGGAGGGCGTTCAAGGTGCGGTTGACGGCCCACACGCTGGCGAAGGGTCCGTAATAATCGCCCTTCCGGTTGTGGGCGCCGCGGTGCTTGGTGATCTGCGGGGCCTCGTGATCGCGCGTGACCAGGATGAACGGGAAGGATTTGTCGTCGCGCATCAGCACGTTGAAGCGCGGCCGCATCTGCTTGATGTAATTGGCCTCGAGCAGCAGCGCCTCGGTCTCGGTCTCGGTGGACACGAACACCATGGAGGCGGTCAGCGCGATCATCTGGGCGATGCGGCGCGAATGGCCACCCGCGCGCGTGTAGCTGGCGACCCGCTTCTTCAAACTGCGGGCCTTGCCGACGTAGAGCACCTCGCCGTCGGCCGCGATCATCCGATAAACGCCGGGGCCCATCGGCAAGCCGGCCCAGGCCTTGCGGATCGCAGCAGCGCCCTGCCGCACCGAGGTCGGCGCCGCGCTCTCGTCATCGAGCGCGAGGTCGATGCCCGAGAAAGCCTCGACCGGCTCCTCCGAGATCCTCGCGCGAAAAAGGCTCGGATTCCTGATCGAGGGGTTCGGTCTTGGGGCAAAAGGCGCGCGCGAGTCATGCCCTGAATCTAATGGTCTAAGCCGGCCCGCGAAAGGCCACCCACGACAGCCGCCTCAGCCAGGGTCCCACCTCGGTCAGTTCAGCTCCAGTGACTCCGCGTCGAGGAGCAGGACCTTCTTCTTGTCGTCGAGCTTGCTGTCCAGGCCGAAGCTTTTGGGGACCAGGGTCACCTTGAAGCGGCAGAAGGAGCTTTGCTCGAACACGTCGAGGCCTCCGCACTCCTTCCCCATCCTGGTGCCCTGGCGCGTCGGCGCGACCCTGCGGCTTTGTACGAAAAGATCGCCTTTGCCGACCGAGCATTGGGTGAGGCCGGGATCCGCCCCGGCAGGACCGCCGCCGCCGCAAAACGCCGGACTGAGCTCGATCTTGTCACCCACGTAGCGGTCCGGATGGGCCAGAACCAGCCGCCAATCCGTAGCGTGGGCGTTGCCGGACGCGGCCACGAGCCCGCACAGGCCCGCCGCCATGGATAAGCCGATCGGTCGCATGATCACCGCCCCCCTGCTCGAGTTTAAGTTCCAGTGCGCTTTCGAGCGAGCGCGCCGTTTCTTGATTTGTAGCTCCCGCCGCCCCGGCCGAACAGTAGCGATCCCTGGGGCAGGCGCGTCCTTCGCCAGGGTTGCCGAGGCTGCAGGCGTTGCGTCGGAGGGCCGGTTCCGCATATTGCGGTCGTGACGCCGCTGGCCGGCGCTTCAACAGAACAGCCGACCGTGCCTTTATCGGAGCCCGAATGGTACCCCTTGACCGTCGCACCATCGTGGCTGGCATCGCGGCCGCCCTTGCAGAGACCGTTGCCACGCGTGTCCTGGCGCAAACCGCCGGAGAGCCCCCGGTGACCCGCTTCGGCTTCGAGGACGTCCTCAAGCGGGCCCGCGAATTGGCCCATGTGCCGTTCGAAGCCAACCCGCCGGCGCTGCCCGAAGCCCTGGCGAAGCTCGATTTCGACGGCTGGCGCGACATCCGGTTCCGCCGCGACAAGGCCCTGCTGGGCAACGAGGCCGGTCCGTTTCGGCTCGAGATGTTCCACCTGGGGCACCTTTACCCGCAGCCGGTGACCGTGAACATCATCCGGGAGGGCATGGCCACGCCGGTGCCCTATTCCGGCAGCCTGTTCGACTACGGGCGCAACAAGGTCGACAAGCCGCTGCCGCTGGACCTCGGCTTCGCGGGATTTCGGCTGCTGTTCCCGCTCAACCGGCCGGACGTCCTCGACGAGGTCTGCGCCTTTCTCGGAGCGAGCTATTTCCGCTTCCTCGGGCGCAAGCAGCGCTACGGCATTTCGGGGCGCGGCCTTGCGGTCGGTGCTGGAACGCAGAACGAGGAATTCCCGTTCTTCCGCGAGGTCTGGATCGAGACGCCGGGTCCCGCGGCCGAGCGCGTCACCATCTACGGGCTGCTCGACGGGGCCTCCGTAACGGGCGCCTATCAGGTTCGATCTTTATCCGGGCACCGACAGCGTGCTCGAGGTGTCGGCGACGGTTTTCCCGCGCCGGGCCGGGGTCAAGATCGGCCTCGCACCCCTCACCTCGATGTTCTTCACCAGCCAGAACGACCGGCGGTTTTCCGACGATTTCAGGCCTGAACTGCACGATTCGGACGGACTGCTGCTCCATTCGGGCACCGGCGAGTGGATCTGGCGGCCGCTGCGCAACCCCTTGGGCCAGGAAGTGTCGACGTTCATCGACAAGGACACGCAAGGCTTTGGCCTGCTGCAGCGCGACCGGGTCTTCGAAGACTACCAGGACCTCGATCTCGCCTATGAGCTGCGGCCCAGCTACTGGATCGAGCCGCGCGGCGCTTGGGGCGAGGGCCGGGTGGAACTCGTCGAACTGCCGACCCAGGACGAGACCAACGACAACATCGTGGCCCAGTGGGTCGTCGAACGAGGCGGTGGAGGCCGGCAAGGCCATCACGTTCGGCTATACGATCACGGCGAGCCTCAACCTGTCGCGGCTTTCGCCGGGCGGGCGGGTGCAGAAAACCTATCAGACCCAGGCGCGGGCGCTCGGCTCCAAGGAGGTGGTGGTGCCTGGGTCGCGGCGCTTCATCATCGATTTCTCGGGCGGCGACCTTGCCTATTTCAGCAACGATCCTTCGCTCGTCGTCGTGGTGCCCACCTCGACCAATGGCCGGATCATCCGCTCGTTCCTGGTGCCCAACCCCCATATCGGGGGCTTCCGGGCCGGCATCGACGTGGAACTGGAGCCCGGCCAATCGACCGATCTTCGGGCCTTTCTCAAGGCCGGCAACCGGGCCCTGACCGAAACCTGGACCTTCCCCTGGAAGGCGACGTGACCGGCCGGCCCTACCCCGCCTTGGCGATGGCCTCGTGGGTGGCGACGAGTTCGGCATCGCCGGCCATCACTTTCATGAAGGCAGGACGGGCGTTCACCCTGTCGATATAGCTCTTGATCTCCGGCACCAGCGGCACGACGCCGAACATGGTGGTCCAGGTCAGGGCGGTACCCCAGAGCACGTCCGCGGCCGTGAAACGCTCGCCGAGCAGGTAGGGGCCGATCCTGAGCTGGTCGACCACGGTCTTGAGCGTCGTGTCATAGTCGCCGTAGGGCAGCATCGCGCGATTGCCGGGCTCGCGCTTGAGCGCATGGTCGCAGACCGCCGGCTCGAAAGCCGAACCGTAATAGACCATCCAGCGCAGGTAGGGCCCTCGCAGCGGGTCGCCGATGGCCGGCGCCAGGCCCTTCTCCGGAAACCGGTCCGCGAGATAGATGAAGATGGCGCCCTGTTCGGTGATGAGCGCCTCGCCGTCCCGGATGGCCGGCACCTTGCCCATCGGGTTGACGGCGAGGTAAGCGGGCGTGCGCTGCTCGCCGGCCTTCATGTTGACGAGGTGCAAGTGGAACGGTGCGCCGAGTTCCTCGAGCAGGATCAGCGTGCCCGACGAGCGCGTCTGCGGCGCGTGGTAGAAGGTGATCTCCGTCATGCCCTGGTCCCCGTATTGGCACTGCTCGGCAGTCGATTATCGCGGCCGCCCTACCGCACGATGACGTTCCTGAACTGCCACGCATCGTCCCGGTCGACGTCCTCTGGAAACAGGATGCCGCGATTGTCGAGCGGCGTCCAATCCGTATAGGCGCCGGTCACCGGCCCGAGGTAGGGAGTCTGGATCTCGAGGCAACGGCGGAAATCCATCTCGTCGGCTTCGACGATGCCGGCCTCGGGATTTTCGATGGCCCACACGACGCCGGCCAGCACCGCGGAGGTCACCTGCAGGCCGGTGGCGTTCTGATAAGGCGCGATGCGGCGGGTTTCCTCGACGGAGAGCTGCGAGCCATACCAATAGGCGTTCTTGCCATGGCCGTAGAGCAGCACGCCGAGTTCGTCGATCCCGTCGACGATCTCGTCCTCGCTCAGGATGTGCCACTTCGGCTGCTGCTGCCAGCCATTGCCGGCCATCTCGTGCAGCGACAGCACGGCATCGTCGGCCGGATGATAGGCGTAATGGCAGGTCGGCCGGTAAACGGCGCGGCCGTCCTCGCGCAAAGTGAGATAGTCGGCGATCGAGATCGATTCGTTGTGCGTCACCAGAAAGCCGTGCTGGGGGCCGGCGGTGGGCGTCCAGGACCGCACGCGCGTGCCGGCACCCGGTCGCATCAGGTAGATGGCGCAGTCGGGGCCGAAATCGTGGTGGCGGCCTTCGGGTGGCAGGCTCTTTTCGTGCGTGCCCCAGCCGAGCTCGGCGGGCTGCAGCCCTTCCGACACGAAGCCTTCGACCGACCAGGTATTAACGAAGACACCGCGCGGCTTGGGCGTCTTGGCGCGTTGCGTGTCGCGCTCGGCGATGTGGATACCCTTCACGCCGAGCTTCTGGGCCAGCCTGGCCCACTCTTCCCGCGTCGCGGGCTCGGCGATGGAGAGGCCGGTGTCCTGCGCAACGTTCAGCAGCGCCTGCTTGACGAACCACGACACCATGCCGGGATTGGCCCCGCAGGTCGAGACCGCGGTCGGGCCGCCCGGCTTGCTGCGCCGGAGGTCCATCAGCGACTCGCGCAGGGCATAGTTCGAGCGCTGGGATACCGACAGCTTGTCATCGGTATAGAATCCGGGCCAGGGCTCGACCACCGTGTCGATGTAGAGCGCCCCGATATCCTTGCAGAAATCGATCAGCGCCACCGAGGAGGTTTCCACCGAAAGGTTGACGATCAGCCCCTGTTTTCCGCCGGCCGTGAGCAGCGGTTTCAGGACCTCGGCATAATTGTCGCGCGTAATCGCCAGGTGCTCGAACCTGATGCCGCGTTCATCCAGCAAGGCGCGGTCCGTATCGTCGGGCGCGATCACGGTGAACTTCGCCTTGTCGAAAGCGATGTGGCGCTCCAGCAGCGGCAGCGTGCCTTTGCCGATCGAGCCGAAGCCGATCATCACGATGGGACCGTCGAAACGGGCGTGGACGGGCCATGGGCTCATCGAAACTGCTCCGGATGGGATTGGAACGAATGGGGTGGCGGGACGCGCGCAGGTTCATCTGCGCAAGCCTGGCCGATAAAGATTCTAGCGTAGTGGCGCGACGCGATGATTACGCCGCCAAGCGACGGGGCTCGCTTCGGCGCGAACCTTCCCGAGCACCCGTGCCGGCTACCCGGCCCCGGGCACCCGCGAGGGCACCCGGCACGAGCTCAAGGCCGAGAAAGCGGTCGAGATCGACCGGGCCTGGCAGGACCAGGTTTTCCACCGGCGCGCGGGAAAAGCCGAAGCGGCCGTAGTACGGCGCATCGCCGACCAGGATCACGCTTCGATGGCCGAGCTGCCTGGCGCGGTCGAGCCCATGCTCGATCATGGCGCGGCCAATGCCGGACGAGCGATGCCGTTCGCCGACCGCAAGGGGACCCAGCAGCAGCGAGGGCCGATCACCTACCCCGACATGCCAGAACCGCAGCGTGCCGGCGATGACGCCGTCCACGGTGGCGACGAAGCTCAGGCCCTCGGCCGGAAGCCGGCCGTCACGCAACCGCTCGCAGGTCTTCGCGAAGCGCTCGAGACCGAAGCTCCGATCGAGCAGGGCCTCGCGGGCCAGATCATCACGCGGACGCTCGTCGCGAATCTGGAACGCCGAGGCGAGCGCGCGCAACTCCCGGCCCGTGTCGGTCCCGAGGGGCGAAAAGACAGGGCGCAAGCCAGCGTCCATCGGCGTCATCCTTTCCGCGATGAGAAGAGTGCGGCAGTCGCGCTTAACGCTGCCAAGACCGGAAGGTTCTGCTTGGGCCGGCTCCAGGCCGGCCCAGGACTCAGATCACGTAGGACTTCAGCGGGGGGAAACCGTTGAATCCGACCGCCGAATAGGTGGTCGTATAGGCGCCGGTTCCCTCGATCAGCACCTTCGAGCCGATCTCCAGGCTGACCGGCAGCAGGTACGGCTCCTTCTCGTAGAGCACGTCGACGCTGTCGCAGGTCGGTCCCGCCACGATGCAGGGCTCGACCGGGTCGCCGTCGAAGGCGGTCCGGATCGGATAGCGGATCATCTCGTCCATGGTTTCGGCGAGCCCGTTGAACTTGCCGATGTCGAGATAAACCCAGCGTACCTGGTCGGTGTCCGCCTTCTTGGAGACCAGCACCACCTCGGCCTCGATCATCCCGGCATTGCCCACCATGCCGCGGCCCGGCTCGATGATGGTCTCGGGAATCCGGTTGCCGAAGTGCTTGCGCAGCGCCCGGAAAATCGCCTGACCGTAGACCTTAACAGCCGGGATATCCTTCAGGTACTTGGTCGGAAAGCCGCCGCCGAGGTTGACCATCTGCAGGTTGATGCCGCGCTCGGCCAGATCCCTGAAGATGGCCGCGCTCGCCTGCAGGGCGCCGTCCCACATGCGCGGGTTGCGCTGCTGTGATCCGACGTGGAACGACAGGCCATAGGCCACGAGCCCCAGCCGATGCGCGTGTTCGAGCACCCGACCCGCCATGTCGGGCGCGCAGCCGAACTTGCGCGACAAGGGCCATTCGGCGCCCGCGCCGTCGCACAGGATACGGCAGAACACCTTGGAGCCCGGCGCCACGCGCGCGATCTTCTCGACCTCTGCCTCGGAGTCGACAGCAAACAGCTGCACCCCAAGCTCGAACGCCCGCGCGATGTCGCGCTCCTTCTTGATCGTGTTGCCGAAGGAGATGCGGTCGGGCGTCGCACCGGCCGCGAGCGCCTGCTGGATTTCGACCACGGAGGCCGTGTCGAAGCAGGAGCCCAGGCGCGCCAGGAGGTCCAGCACTTCGGGGGCGGGATTGGCCTTCACGGCGTAGAACACGCGCGTGTCGGGCAGCGCCTTGCTGAAAGAGGTGTAATTGTCCCGCACGAGGTCGAGATCGAGCACCATGCAGGGCCCGTCTTCACGGCGGTTGCGGAGGAAATCGACGATACGGTCGGTCATGGCGGCATCCCTTTCGGCGCCATCGGCGCCTTGAGCGAAACAAAGGGTGCGGGGCAAAGCATGCCGTCGGCTCGCGCGGTGGAAACGCGAGGCCTGGGCACAAATGGCCAACCGCGACCGGAAGACGCGAGTCCCGCAGTGAGGCTGCGGGGGCACGAATCTGCCGATCAAATGCTGCGCCGTTGGCAAAACACGAGTTCGGCGCGAGCCGCTCTCGTGAATAGCCATCGATTGGAAAGGGGTATCCCCTTCCGCACACCCGGCAAGAAAGACAAGCCTCTTCGGTACGTCGACCTTTGGAGGGTCGACAGAGACGAAAAAGCCCGGTCCGTCGTTGCTTTGAGTCGCGTCCCCCGTTTGGCGGGGTTCGCCGGTTCGCCTCCGGCTGCCGGTTTGATCTGGCGGTTAATCGGCCTCTTGTCCGAAACCCCGCCAACCGACACACGACCACAGGCACGTGCGAAATTGGGCAAGGACGTAGATAGTGAAAAGCGCCCCCCGGCACAAGTGCTTTCTTGCATTTTCTCGACAGCCCGCAAGCTCGGCTAAAGCTCGGGCGGGCCGAAAGAATTTACGATTCCCTCAAACCCGGCTTAGCGGGCCCCGGATGCGCCACTCTCCGAGGTCCGAAAGCATGCGCCATCTCCGGCCGGACTATCCGATGCCTTCCAGGCCAGCGCCGCAGATGAGGGCACAGACGCGAGTCCCGGGGGGCAGCCTGACCTTGCCGGTGCGCAGCGCCGCGATTCCCGCCGCGCCGCTGAGGTCGGCCGCGATGCCGAGCTCGAACCAGAGCCAGCGCGCCGCTCCCACCATGTCGTCGTCCTCCACGAGAACGAGATCGTCGAGCTGGCGATGAACGATCGTGAATACGTCTTCGACCGTGCGACCGCAGCCCATGGTGGCCACCCGCGTGGTGACCGCGGGAAGGCGGACCACCTGCCCCGCATCGAGGGCACTCCTCAGCGTGGGCGAGCCGACAGGCTCGATGCCGATGATTTTGAGGTCGGGCTTGAGGTGCTTGAGCGCCACGCAAAGGCCCGCGACAAGGCCGCCGCCGCCGATCGACACGAGCAATACGCCGACATCGGGCAATTGTTCGGCGATCTCCAGACCGAGGGTGCCCTGCCCGGCCACCACCGCGGGGTCGCCAAAGGGGTGAAAGTAGGCCGCGCTGTTGGTCGCCGCGAACTCGAGGGCGGCGACGTTCGATTCATCCCAGACGGTGCCGACGCGCCGCACGCTCGCGCCCCACTGCTCCAGTTTGCCGACCTTCTCGGGCGAGATGGTCTCCGGCACGAAGATGGTGGCCGTAACGCCTGCGATCTGGGCCGCCCGGGCGGTTGCCAGCCCGTGATTGCCGCCCGACGCAGTGACGATGCCGCGCTCAAGGTCGGCTTCGGGCGTTGTCAGCAGCTTGTTGGTCGCGCCGCGCGCCTTGAACGAGCCCGATGCCTGCAGGTGTTCAAGCTTCAGGAACAACTGCACATCGGCCGGCGGCTCGCGCAGGCTCGTCGTGGCCATCGCGGGCGTGCGCCGCACGAAGGGGGCGATGCGGTCTTGCGCCGCCCGAATGTCGGCGATGTCGATGAAAGGGCGTTGCACGGCTTCGTGTTCGGTCATTATCCACCAGGCTGAACGTCAGGAAACGCGATTGGCGCCGGCCGCACCGGATCGGCGAGGGCGAGTACCGCGTGGCAATCCATCATAAAGGTCGCAAAGAGAGAAGCACTGCTGCGGGTGGCATTGCGACAGTGACGGCGCGGGCCATCCAGGCCCGGCTTGGAGAACAATGCATGTCTGGGCCGCTTCGCGTCATGATCACCGCCGCCGCGTCGGGCATCGGACTTGCCATCGCCAAGGCGTTTGCGGCGGAGGGGCACCGGGTGCAGGTCTGCGATGTCGACGGCAAAGCCGTCGCAGCCCTGACTGAAAGCGCACCCGAGATCGTCGCGGCAGAGGTGAATGTGGCGAATGAGGCCGCAATGGACCGCTGGTTCGGGACCGCGATCGACGATCTCGGCGGGCTCGACGTCCTGGTCAACAATGCCGGCATCGCGGGCCCGACCTCGCCGGTCGAGGGCATCGATTACCCGGCCTGGAGCGAGTGCCTGAAGGTCTGCCTCGACAGCCAGTTTCTGACCTGCCGGCGCGCGGCGCCGATCCTGAAAGCGCAGCGGCACGGCAGCATCATCAACATCTCCTCCACGGCGGGGCTCTACGGCTATCCGCTGCGCACCCCCTATGCGGCCGCCAAATGGGCCGTGATCGGCTTCACCAAGTCGCTCGCCGCCGAACTCGGGCCGTGGGACGTGCGGGTCAATGCGATCTGCCCCGGCTCCGTGTCGGGCGAGCGCATGACCCGGGTGATCGCGGCCGAAGCCGCGATGCGGGGCTCGACCCCTGAGGCAGTGCGGGCCGAATACACGGCCGGCCAATCGGTCAAGCGCTTCGTCGAGCCGAGCGAAGTGGCCGACATGTGCCTGTTCCTGGCTTCGCCGGCCGGCAAGATGGTATCGGGCCAGGCGATCGCGGTCGACGGGCACACCGAAACCTTCCACATGGCCTGACCGTCAGTCGCCGTGCCTGGCATTTGCCTCGGAGCGAAGCTCCGCCGCGATCCACGGTCGCTCCGAAGCAAGCGGCCTTGCCAAGTCCGTGTTCGTCTCGCAGAATCGAACCCGTACGTTGAGGGAGTGAGCCATGAGTGCGGTCACGTCGCTGAGGCCGAAGCTGGCCGTGCCGCCGGACGAATGGCAGTCGCGCGTCGACCTTGCCGCGGCCTTCCGCATCGCGGCCCGGATGAACTGGCACGAGGCGGTCGCCAATCACTTCAGCCTGGCGGTATCGCCGGACGGCAAGCGCTTTCTGATGAACCCGAAGCTGATGCATTTCTCGCGCATTCGGGCCTCCGACCTGCTGCTGATCGATGCCACGGACCAGGAAACCATGAACCGGCCGGACGCGCCGGATCTGACCGCCTGGTGCATTCACGGCGCCATGCATGCCCAATTGCCGCAAGCGCGCTGCGTGCTGCATCTCCACCCGGCCTATGCGACCGCGCTGGCCACCCTGGCCGACCCGGAGATCAAGCCGATCGACCAGAACACGGCGCGCTTCTACAATCGCGTGTCCTACGATCTCGGCTACGAGGGCATGGCCACCAGCATGGACGAAGGCCAGCGCCTGGCAGGGCTGCTCGGCAACAAGTCCACCCTGATGATGGGTAACCACGGCGTGCTGGTGGCGGGCAACTCCGTCGCCGAGGCCTTCGACACCATGTATTACCTCGAGCGCGCCTGCCAGACCCTGGTGCTCGCCTATTCGACCGGCCGGCCCCTCAATGTCATGAGCGACAAGGCCGCCGAACAGACCGCGATGGACTGGGAGGGCTACAGCGATGCCGCCTTCCCGCATTTCGAGGAAATGAAGCGGCTGCTCGACGCGACTGAGCCGTCCTACCGCGAGTAGGCGACCGGAGCCGGAAAGCTTGATCGAACGCCGGAGATCGATGGATGGAAAAGCAGGTCGCGTTCACGCAGATGAAGGACGGGAGTCGCGAGGACTACCTGCTGCTTCAGGAATTCGAGCACGCGCACCATGCGATGACGGCGGACCGCCTGCTGCGCGAACTCGAGCGCCAGGGCGATGAAACCCTGCCCGGCTACAAGGTCACCCGCCTCGACCATGCGCTGCAGACCGCGACGCGGGCCTGGCGCGACGGTGCGGACCAGGACTGGGTCGCGGCGGCTCTTCTGCATGATATCGGGGACGGCCTGGCGCCGCAGAACCACGACCGCTTCGCGGCCGAGATCGTGCGGCCCTTCCTGCGCGAGGAAGTCACCTGGGTCGTGGAACACCATGGCGCGTTCCAGATGGTCTATTACGCCCACCACTATGGCTGGAACCCGTTCGAGCGCGAGAAATACCAGTCGAGCCCCTATTACCAGAGCTGCGTCGATTTTTGCGAGCGCTGGGACCAGGCGTCCTTCGACCCGGACTATCCGATGCAGCCGCTGAGCTTCTTCGCGCCCCAGGTCGAGGCGGTGTTCGCCCGAAAGGCCTATGACCCGGCCGTGATCCGGCCGGGCGTGGTGGCCGGAATCCCAAAGGCCGCCGACGCCCTCGCGCCGGCGTCCTAATCGTCGAAATCTGACGCTTGGTACCCAGCCAAGGGTTGGCTCGGGGTGGGAAGCTGGAGTCGGCTGGCCAACCGGAAGCCGACGTTCGGCCTGGCGCCCTGTATGGCCATTCAGCCCGGCGGCCGTACTTCTCCGAAACGCTCATAGCGTCTGCGGGCCGGACCGGCCATGGGCGACTTCGAGGAGGCGGTCGTGCTGGAGACGTTCGCAGAAGTTGATGAGGGGCTGCTCGGCCGGTCACGCTCACGACCGATGCAACAGAACATCAACGCGAGTCTCGCCGAAACATCCCTGACCTTCATAGCCCCTCGTTCACCTCCGTTGGCTTCAAGGTCCCAACGCTACGAGGCCTCTGAAATTGGTCCTTAGGTCCTTGCGCCCGTCGCTTGAGTTTGAGCGGCCACCGGTAGCGGGCGAGGGCCAATTCTTGGCAAGCCTGGCAACCGGTTCAATGCCGATGGTGGGACAAGAATACCGGATAATTTGCCCCCTGATCGAAACGTGCCTCTGAACCGGAATGCCTATTTCGCGAGCCTATGTCTTGGCCGATGCCTTCAGAGCCCTGCCGCACGTCCGAAACTTGACCGACACCGGTACCGTGCCGGGGCACCCGACCGTAGCCGGTTCCACCCGAAGTCGAAGGGGCGCTCGACGCCTTGCCTTTGAGGGTTGAGGGTAGCTTGGTGAGCTTGTTTCCGCACAGCATGTAATTGCCGTCTTTTCCCAGCAACATCAGACACTCGCTAGTGTCTTCGGCCGCCGCGAAAGCAAGCGGAAGACCCATGACAATCACTGGCAGTAACGCGCCTACAAGGAGGCCCCTCGAAAACACCTGGCGAACGTTGCGGGGTTTCGTGACAAGCGACCGAACCACGCCAATTCTTTCGTACGACGAGGCGAAGAGGCTCGCTGGAGCTGGCCTGGACATGGCACGTTTCCTTCAACAAAACGCTGTCGAGACAGTTGTGATGCCAGAAAGCTGGCGGATTACCGGGTTTCGGGAACCGCCCAACCCCTGTCGCAAGTCAGCTTCCGATGGCGCTCGATCAGTAGCGTCGGGGAAGCCTCCGCCGCGGCCAGAATGCGTCTCTCCGTTGAGCAATGATTATCTTTGCTTAGATCCCATATGTCCGCCAAGATGGTCGCCCTCGGAGATCGGTTGTCCTTGGAATTGGTGGATACGACCGCCTTCATCCACAATAGGAAGCTTATGTGGATTGCTTCCGACGCTCTGCTGCTTCGACCAGCCACCGTGGTCGATGCAATCGTCCCATCCGCCTGAACAAACGTCTCGGCATGCGGCGTTTGTGTTGTCGCACTTCGACAAACAACCTGACAGGCGATTTGCACAGGTCCTGCCCCGAGTTGCAGCCCCGTTAGGGGCAGCATCAGCAATTTGGACCGAAAAAACAAGAAAACCGAAGGCAAAACGCAGGCACGTATTCATGCCGCCCTCCGACCTCACGCGGTTTCCATGCACCGCTTCGCAACGTTCTGCTCGCGGAATTAGTAAGTCAAGTGGCGAGTCTTACTTATTCCGATGGCTTCAATCTGTCGGACTTCTGGCAGATTGGCCGGATTGCATGCCGCCGGTAGTGTCATGCCGGGAGATCAACCCAATTAAATCACCGACCCCGGTCAACCTCACACCCGCCGCGCCCCGTTCTCCTCGATGAACTCAAGATCGGCGGTCCAGAGGGGAGGTTGACGAGGTACATCGCGCAAGTCCTCGAGCCGAATAAACCTGACGGCGCCGGCCGCGTTCCCCTCCGTCCGCATACGGCGCGACTCTGGAAGCTACAATGGTGGCAAGCGGACCCAAGTTGGCTTCGACAATTGTCCACCGAAGGTCACCCGCAAATTCGGATCAAAGCGGTCTTCAATTGCGGCGCGCTCGACGGCCACTATTATCGGTGCGTCGTCATCGGAAGGGCCAATCCTGACCGACAGCTTGCGTCGAGCTACAGTCTAGACCGCCGCGCGGGAGAGCGCGCCGCGCCGGGCCAAGGTCTCGTCGAGCCAGTCGAGCCGCATCTCGGGCACGGAGGACAGCAGCGTCTCCGTATAGGGATGGAACGGCGGCGAGAACACCTCGGCGAGCGGCCCCTGGGCGATGATCTCGCCGCGCAGCATCACGGCCACCCGATCGGCGATGCGCCGCACGGTGCCGAGATCATGCGTGATGAACAGGCAGGCGACGCCGGTCTCGCGCTGCAAGCGCTGCAGCAGGCGCAGGATCTCGTCGGCCAGCAGCGGGTCGAGGGCGGATGTGACCTCGTCGCAGATGATCAGGTCCGGCTCGGCCGCGAGCGCCCGCGCGATGCACACGCGCTGCTTCTGGCCGCCCGAGAGTTCGCCCGGCATGCGGGTGGCGAAGTCCGGGCCGAGATCGATGAGGCGCAATAGCTCCTGCACGCGGGCCTTCACCTTGGCGGCCGGCAGCTTGAAATAGAATTCTACCGGCCGCCCCAGAATCTCCCCGATCTTCTGGCGCGGATTGAGGGCCATGTCGGGCATCTGGTAGATCATCTGGATACGGCGTAGCTGGTCGGGCGTACGCCGGCGCAAGGCCGGCTGCAGGTCCGCCCCGGCAAACCGGATCGTGCCCTGGTTTTGCGGTTTCAGCCCGCAGATGACCCGGGCCAGCGAGCTCTTGCCACTGCCCGATTCACCCACCACGGCCACGGTCTCGCCGCGCCGGATCTGCAGGCTGGCGTTCTTGACCACTTGCAGGGAATCATAGGCGGCGCTCACCCGGTCGAGCACCAGCACCGCGTCGCCGTCGGCCGAATGGACCTCCGATGGCGCCACGTCCTCGGCGGCGCGCACCGATACGAGCCGGCGGGTATAGTCTTCCCGGGGCTCGTGCAGGATCTGGGCGGCGTCCCCGAGTTCGACCATGCGGCCGTAGCGCAGCACCATGATGCGCTGCGCCACCTGGGCCACCACCGCGAGATCGTGCGAAATATAGAGGCCGGCCGTGTGATGTTCCCGCACCAGCTTGCGGATGGCCGCCAGCACCTCGATCTGCGTGGTGACGTCGAGCGCCGTGGTGGGCTCGTCGAACACCACGATGTCGGGCCGGCACGACATCGCCATGGCCAACATGGCGCGCTGCAGTTGCCCGCCCGAAACCTGGTGCGGATAGCGCTCGCCGAAGGTCTCGGGCGAGGGCAGATCGAGTTCGCGGAACAGTGCCACGGCTTGGCGTTTGGCTTCCGCGTAGCTCATCAGGCCATGCCGCAACGGCATTTCGCAGACCTGCTGGTAGAGCGACTTCGCGGGATCGAACGAGGCCGCCGCGCTCTGGGCCACATAGGCAATCCGGCGCCCCCGGAGTTCGCGGCGCCCCTGTGGGGTCAAGGCCCTTACGTCCGTGCCGTCGAAATGGATGTCACCCCCCACGATGGCGCAGCCGCTCCTCGTATAGGCCAGGGCGGCCAGCCCAAGCGTCGTCTTGCCGGCCCCGGACTCGCCGATCAGCCCCAGGATCTCGCCCCGGTGGAGCACCAGATCGACGCCGTCGACCAGGGTCTTGGCTTCGCCCTGGGCCGTGTGGGCGTTCACCCGCAGGTCCGACATCAGCAGGATTTCGTCGCTCACACGCCTTCTCCGTGCGCTCGCCCATGGAGGGACAGGAACCAATCGACCACGAGATTGACCCCGATCGTCAGGACCCCGATGGCGGCGGCCGGCACGAGCGGCGCCATGCCGCCGAAGTTGATGGCCATCGAATTGTCCCGCACCATGCTGCCCCAATCGGCATCAGGCGGCTGCACCCCGAGGCCGAGGAAGCTGAGCGATGCGATGAACAGCAGCGCGAAGCAGAAGCGCAGCCCGAATTCCGCGACCAGCGGCGCCATGGCGTTGGGCAGCACCTCGCGGCGCATGATCCACCATAGTCCTTCGCCGCGCAGGCGCGCGGCTTCCACGTATTCCAGCACCACAATGTTCATCGCGACGGCGCGGCTGAGGCGGAAGACGCGCGTCGACTCGAGGATCGCCACGGTGCCGACCAGCACCGGGATCGAGGTGCCCAGCACGGACAGCACGATCAGCGCCAGGATCAGCGGCGGAATCGACATCAGAGTGTCGACCAGGCGCGACAGGACGAAATCGAGCCAGCGCCCGCCGGTCGCGGCCGCAAAACCCGCCACGATGCCGATCGAGAACTCCAGCGCCGTAATCAGCAGCGCGAGGGAGACGCTGGTGCGCCCTCCGATCAGCAGCCGGGACAGCATGTCCCGGCCGAGACTGTCGAGTCCAAGCGGCGCCGAAGCGCTCGGCGGCGCCCAGACGTCGCCGATCATGTCGGCCTGGTCGTGCGGCGCGATCCAGGGCGCCAGGAGCAGCGCCACGGCATAGACGATCATGATCGCGAAGCCGACCGCGGCCCCGGTGCTCAGGCGAAGACCGAATAGCTTCACTTCGGCGCCCGAAGTCGCGGGTTGGAAAGAATCGCGAGAAGATCCGCCAGCAGGTTCAGCAGCACATAGGTGGCGCCGAAGATGAGCCCGCAAGCCTGGACCACGGGAACGTCGCGCTTGGACACGGCGTCGACCATCAATTGCCCGATGCCGGGGTAGACGAAGACCACTTCGACCACCACCACGCCGGCCACCAGATAGGCGAGGTTGACCGCCACCACATTGATGATCGGCGCGAGCGCGTTGGGCAGGGCGTGCTCGACGATGATCCGCCAGCGCGGCAGACCCTTCAGGAAGGTCATTTCGATGAATGGGTGCGACATGACGTCGATGATGGTCGCGCGAGTCATCCGCATCATGTGGGCCAGCACCACGAGCGTCAGCGTGACGGCAGGCAAGGCGACCGCGTGAAGCCGCTCCCACAAGCTCATCTCGGGCGAGATCGCGGCCAGGCTCGGCAGCCAGCCGAGTTGCACCGCGACCACGAGGATCACCACATAGCCGATGAAGAAGTCCGGCACCGAGATAGCGCCGAGGCTGAGGACGTTGATCAGCCGGTCGAAGATGCCATTCTGGTTGATGGCCGCCACAATGCCGAGGCCGACCGACAGTGGCACCGCAATCACGGCCGCGAAGCCGGCCAGGAACAGCGTATTGGCGAAACGGAAGCCGACCTGGCTGGACACCGGCAGATTGTTGGCGAAGGACGTCCCGAGGTCGCCATGCATGAAGCGCAGCAACCAGTGCCAGTAACGGAAGATCGCGGGGTCGTGCAGACCCAGCGATTGCCGAATGGCTTCCACGGCTTCGGGGGTGGCGGATTGGCCCAGAATGGCCGTCGCCACATCGCCCGGAAGCAGCTCGGTGCCGCCGAAGACGAGCACCGAAACTGCAAACAGGGTCAGCAGGCTAAGCCCGAGCCGCTGGGTTATGACCGGCAGCATCAGCCCTCGAGCCAGACTTTCTCGGCCGCCTTGTAGCCGCTCATCTGCAGTGTGTTGAGCGGCACAAAGCCTTTCACCTTGGTCGACGTGGCATCGATCGTATTGTTGAACATCGGCAGGATGACGCCACTGTCGTCGTGCACCATCGTTTCGAGGTCGTGGTACATGGTCTTGCGCTTGGCAGCGTCCAGTTCCGAACGTGCCTCGAGCAGCAGCTTGTCGAAGTCCGGTCGCTTCCAGAACGACTCGTTCCAAGGCGCGTCCGACTTGTAGACCACGGTCAGCATCTGGTCGGCCGTGGGGCGTCCATCCCAATAGGAGGCGCAGAACGGCTTCTTGAGCCAGACATTGTCCCAGTAGCCGTCCGCCGGCACGCGATCGAGCTGCAGCTCGATCCCGGCCTTGGCGGCGCTGGCCTGGAACACCTGGGCGGCGTCCACGGCCCCGGTGAAGGCACCATCCGACACCGTGAGCACCACCGGCCCGGTATGACCGGACTTCTTGAGGTGGAACTTGGCCTTTTCCGGATCGAATTTATATTGCGGAATGTCGGCCGAATAGTTCGGATCGAAGGACGCGATCGGCTGGTCGTTTCCGACCTTGCCATGGCCGAGCAGCACGGTCTTGACGATCGCCTCGCGATCGACGGCGTACTTGAGCGCCAGCCGCAGGTCGGCATTGTCGAAGGGCGCGGTGTCGCAGCGCATCGGAAACGTATAGTGCGCGCCGCCCGAGATCTCCTGGATCTGGACCTGGGGCCGGCTCTTCAGCAAGCCGACGGTCTTGGGATCGACCCGGTTGATGATGTGGGCGGACCCGCTGATCAGGGCGTTGACGCGCGCCGTCGTGTCGTTGATCGCGATGGTTTCGACGCTGTCGACGAAGCCGCGATCGGTGCGCCACTTGTTGGGATTGAGCTTGGTTCGGACGCGCACGCCCGGCTCGTTGGATTCGAGCACGAACATGCCCGTCCCGATGCCGTCCGTGAAGTTGTTCCCCTCGGGCACGATGCACAGGTGATAATCGGACAGGATGTAGGGCAGGTCGGCGTTGCCGGCGTCGAGCGTGAACGTGATCTCGTTCGGGTCGGTGGCCTTGATGTCGGTAAACGCCGTCAGCAGCGACTTGGCGGCGGACTTGGAATCCTTGGCCCGGTGATGGTTGTAGGAATAGACGACGTCCGCGGCCGTCATGGTCTTGCCGTTGTGGAAGGTCACGCCCTTACGCAGCTTGACGATCCATTCCTTGGCGCCCGGCTTGGCTTCCCAGCTCTCGGCGAGCGCCGGCTGCACCTTCACGTCCTTGTCGACTTCGGTGAGCTGGTTGTAGATCTGCTGGCCAACGACCTGCGCGAAAGTCGCCGTATAGGTAGCCGGATCGAGGCTGTCGGCCGCGCTGGCGCCGTTGAGGCCGATGATCAGGTGGCCGCCCTTTTTCGGCTCCTCCGCGAGGGCCGCGGTAGCCAGGAAATTGGAGGCGAGCGCCGTCGAGACGCCGAGCGCTGCAGCCCGGACCAGAAACTCGCGCCGGTTCATGCGCCCCGCCACAGCCGCGGCGCGCAGTTGTTCCCATGAAGTCATCGTCGACCCTCCCGTGATCTGATTGGCAAACAAATTTTTATGGTTCGGGGACGCTCCGCGCGGGCGCGCCGAGCGGTCCCTCTTCTCATTTTGAGCACACTATCGCACATGCGCCCCCGTCAAACAGCGGCCCCGCACCCCACGGTTGGCCTATTGGCGACGTCAGTGGCGCCACACCGGCGAATTCCAAGCGAGGTCAGCAAAGTCCGTGCCGTGATTGCCGGGCCGGCCCGGAAGGCACCGTCACGCCCGCAGCCGCGCGTTCTGCGGATCGTAGAGCGGCTCCTGCCGGACGACGGCGGGGCAACGCCGCCCCAATATCTCGATATCGAGCTTCGTGCCCGGTTGCGCGAGATCCGCCCGAACGTAAGCCAGGGCGACGCTTTGGTTGAGCGTGAAGCTCCAGCCGCCCGACGTGACGAGCCCGACCGCCGTGCCGTTCTGCATGACGGGCGCGCAGAACGGCGCATCGGCGTCCCCGACTGCCTCGAGCGTGAGCGGAACGAACCTTTGCGCCACCCCGCGCTCGGCCTCCGCCAGCACGGCGACGCGGCCGGGGAATGCGGGCTTCTGCAGCGACACGAAGCGGTCGAGCGAGGCTTCAAGCGGCGAATAGCCGGTCTCGAGATCGCTCTTCCAGCCCCGGTAGCATTTGTCTAGCCGCAAGGACTCCATGGCGTACATCCCGAAATCCCGCAGACCGTACGGCGTGCCGGCTGCCCAAAGCGCGTCGTAAATCGACGCAAGCTTGTCATTGGGCGCGTGCAGTTCCCAGCCGAGTTCGCCGACGTAATTGACCCGCAGGGCCAGGATGCTCGATCCGCAGATCTCGATCGTTCGGGCGCTCAGCCAGGGGAAGGCGGCGCTGGACAGATCCGCCGTCGTAACCTCGGCCAAGAGGTCGCGGGCGCGCGGGCCCGCCACGACCAGCGAACCGAGGTCCTCTGTCCGATTTTTGATCCTGACCGAGCCGTCGCGAGGCAAATTGTGCTGCAGGACGTCGAGGTCGTGCCACTCGGCCACGGCGGCCGCCACCAGGTAGAAACTGTCCGGCGCCGTTCGGGTGACCGTGAACTCGCTGAGGATGCGGCCCGCGGGGGTCAGCACATAGGCGAGGCTGATGCGGCCGAGACCCGGCAACCGGGAACAGAGCAGGCCATCGAGATAGGCCTCCGCACCGGGGCCGGACACCTCGAATTTGCTGAAGCCGGGCGGATCGAGGATGCCGACGTGCTCGCGCACCGCCGCGACCTCCTCGGCGACGGCAGCCCACCAGCTCTTCTGCCTGCGGAACGAGAGCGTGTGGTCCGTAATGGCGCCGTCCCGGTCGAAGTACAGGGCCCTCTCCCAGCCGCCCCGCACCCCGAAGCGCGCCCCCTTGGCGCCTAGGCGACCATAGAGCGGCGACATGCCCAAAGGACGCCCGGCCGGCCGCTCCTCGTTGGGAAAGGCCGGCGCATATTCGTTCTGGTAGACTTCCACGGCCTTGGCGGCCGTATAGGCCTGGTCGGCGTAGCCGGTGTAGCGCCGCCGGTCGAACCCCCACAGATCCCATTCCGGGCCGCCATGCACGACCCATTCGGCCAGGGCCTTGCCGGCGCCGCCGGCCTGCGCGATGCCGAAAGAGAAGGTGTTGGCGTGGAAGAAATTCCTCAGTCCCGGCTCGGGACCGAGATAGGGATTGCCGTCCGGCGAATAAGGGATCGGCCCATTGACGACGCGGCGCACCCCTGCCCGGGCGAGCAGCGGCACACGCGCCATCGCGGCCTCGATATAGGGCTCGAGCCGGTCGAGGTCGTCGTTCCACAGCTTGAACGAAAAATCCTCCGGAATGCCGTCGAGCCACATCGGCGTCGCCTGCCATTCGTAGGGACCGAGGATGAACCCGGCCCGCTCCTGGCGGAGGTAATAGGACACGTCCGGGTCGCGCAGCAGCGGCAGGCGCGTGTCGCGGGCGAGCAGTTCCGGCACGTCCTCGGTGACGAGATATTGGTGCGACAGCGTCACGATGGGCAGCGAGCGGCCCAGCAGCGCCATGACTTCGCCGGCCCGATAGCCCGCCGCATTGACGACCGTCTCGGCTATGATTTCGCCCCCGTCCTGGGTGGTGACGCGCCAGCGGCCGTCCGGCATCTGCGCCAGGGCTTTCACCCTCGTGAAACGGCGGATCTTGGCACCGAGGTCGCGGGCGCCCTTTGCGAGAGCCTGCGTCAGTTGGGCCGGGTCGATATCCCCGTCATAGGGGTCCCAAAGTGCCCCCTTGAGGTCGTCCAGCACCACAAACGGATGTTTTTCCAGGATCTCGGCCGGGCCAAGGATGTCGAAGTCCATCCCGTTGACCCGCGCCATCGCGCGGATGTGGGCGAACTCGTCCATCCGCTCTTGGGTATGGGCGAGACGGACCGCGCCGACCACGTGGTAGTTGATCGGGTAGTCGACCGCGCGACCGAGCTCGCGATAAAGGTCGGCGGAATATTTCTGGAGTTTCAACGAACCCCAGCCTGTCGAATAGGTGGGACAATTGCCGGCCGCGTGCCACGTCGAACCGGAGGTCAGTTCGTTCTGCTCCAGCAACAGGCAGTCCGACCAGCCGAGCTTGGCGAGGTGATAAAGGGAGCTGACCCCGACGGCCCCACCCCCGATGATCACGACACGCGCATGCTCGGGCATAAGGGCCGGGTCCTCTCCAGATCGCGCGCGCAGGTCGGTTCGGGGACCATGCCCGGCTCCACCGCCCGAAACCGCTCTGTTTCCGACCCAGAATTTTCCACAGCGACCGATTTTTCACAAGCGTGAATATTCTGCGCGATTTCCGAGACGACGCAGAACAAGGAGTTGCAGGAAGGGTGCAAGCCGCCTCATGCCGGGGCATGCGGCCATGCAGTCGCAGCGGTACGGCCGGTCGCGCAGCCCTCAGGCGGCGGCGCGGTGCTCCTCGGGCCGCAGGCCGAGCAGCCGGCAGATGGCGTAGACCAGTTCGGCGCGGTTCATCGTGTAGAAGTGGAACTCGCGAACGCCGTGGTCGACGAGGTCGAGCACCTGTTCGGCTGCCACCGCCGCGGCCACGAGCTGGCGGGTCGCCGGATCGTCGTCGAGCCCTTCGAACCGCTGGGCCAGCCAGCCCGGCACCGTGGCCCCGGTCTTGGCCGCGAAATTCGCCGTTTGCTTGAAGTTCTGCACCGGCACGATGCCGGGCACGATCGGGATGTCGATGCCGCGGGCGCGAACGCGGTCCACGTAGCGCAGGTAATGACTGTTGTCGAAGAAGAACTGGGTGATGGCGCGCGTGGCGCCGGCATCGACCTTGCGCTGGAGCATGTCGAGATCGGCCTCGACCGAAGGGCTTTCGGGGTGCTTTTCGGGATAGGCCGAGACCGACACCTCGAAGTCGCCGACCTCGCGGATGCCCCGCACCAGTGCGGCCGAGGATTCATAGCCGTCCGGGTGCGGTGCGTAGGACGTGCCGAGGCCGCCTTGCGGGTCACCGCGCAGGGCCACCACATGGCGGACGCCGGCCGCCCAATAATCGCGCAGCACGTCGTTCACCTCGTGCCGGCTGGCTCCGACACAGGTGAGATGGGCCGCAGGGCGCAATGCGGTTTCGCGCACCACGCGGGCCACGGTCGCGTGGGTGCGTTCACGCGTCGAGCCGCCCGCCCCGTAGGTGACCGACACGAAGTTCGGCCGCAGCGGCGCCAGCCGGCCGATCGAGTCCCACAGCGAGACTTCGGCCTCGGCGGTCTTGGGGGGAAAGAACTCGAACGAGACGGCGATCGACGGACCTGCGGATCGGCTCGGGCGAAGAGTGTCGGTCTCGGTCATGCCACCACCTGAAGGTTGACGGGCGCGTCGGACAGGATACGGCGGTCGCGCCCCATCCAGAGCGAGACCGTGAGAAGGTCGGCATCGGCGCTGTCGGGGGTGAGATCGCGGCCGCCCACAACATCAAGGCCGGCGTCGCGCATGAAGCCGTCGATCTCGCCGCGCGTGAAGCCGAGCCGGCGGTGGGCATGGCTGGCCCGCAGGCTTTCATCGGCATGGGGTGCGAAATCGACGACCAGCAGCCGGCCGCCGGGGCGCAGTACCCGGGCGGCCTCGCGCAGGGCCCGCGAGGGATCCTCGAGGTAGTGCAGCACCTGATGGATCACGACGAGGTCGTAGCCATCCCGCTCGACGGGCAACGCGTAAAGATCGCCCTGCCGGAGCTGAACGTTGCGCAGGCCCACCCGCTCGATGCGGGCGCGGGCGACATTCAGCATGGCATGGCTGCCGTCGATGCCGATGGCGCGGTCGCTCAGGGGCGCCAGAAGCTCGATCATGCGGCCGGTGCCGGTGCCGAGATCGAGCACGGCCCGGAACGGCCCGGGTCCGACAGCGTCGAGCATTGCCGCTTCGACCTTTTCCTCGGCCACATGCAGGGCCCGAATGCGATCCCAGTTCGCGGCCTGTGTCGCAAAATAGAGTTCCGCCGATGCCACCCGGGCGGCCCGCACCTCGTCGAGGCGTGACCGGTCGGCGCCGAGCACCGGGTCATGCGGATCGAGCCGGCCCAGGATGTCGCGGGCAAGGCCTGCCGCGGCGCCCCGCTCCCCGGCCGAGAAGAAGGCCCAGGCACCCTCGCGGTGGCGTTCCACCAACCCGGCTTCCACCAGCAGCTTGAGATGCCGCGACACGCGCGGCTGCGACTGGCCCAGGATCGTGACGAGTTCGCTGACCGTCAATTCCGCCTCGGCCAGCAGGGCCAGCAGACGAAGCCGGGTGCTTTCACCAGTCGCCTCCAGGGCCGCCAAGGTTGGATCGAAGGACAGGTGATGCTTCATCATCGTCAGCTACTCTAGCACATATAAGCATATCCTTATGTCAAATCACAGAATCGCGCAACAGCAAACCCGGAACGACGCAAACTAATTTGAATGCGACAGCGTGGCCTCGAACGAGCCCGAGGGGCTGCGTCGCATTGAGAGGAGGATGGGGCCGTCCAGGGAACCGGGAGCGAAACTCGACCGGAGGTGGCCGCCCAAGCCAAGACGTAAAAGCGACCCTCCCAGATTGGGGCGCGATATCGGGGAGGGCCGCACCACAACCGTTGCGCGGTTAGCGGCGTGGGACCTTTACCCAGGCCAATCTGAACCCCCGGTTTGCGCGCCGTTCAGCCCGCAGTCACTTTGGCCTGCTTGCCGCGCTCATGCCGCCGCGCCTGCGGCACCAACGAGCTCCGACCAGAGCGGGTGGCGCGGCGCCTCGTCCTCTTCGAGCCTGGCGAAGCGTCCGACCGGCTCGAAGAAGAAATTGTCGTTGTTGTCATCGTTCACCTGGCTGACTTCGCCGACCAGCACAGTGCCGCCCCGGCCATAGAACCGATGTGCCTGGCCGGGAAACAGCGTCACGCTCTCGCCGGTCTTGAGCACGATCGGCTCACGGGCCGGCACCCGGCGCATCAGGCCGTCGATCAGCACGTCCACAGCTTCTGCAGTGGGAGCGCCCTGCGCATCGGTGCCGACGACCTCGATCACGAATTCGGCGCCGCCCCGGTTGATGATGTCCTCGGTCTTGATCTTGTGCCAGTGGTACGGGGTCTCCTGGTTGTCGCCCACCACCATGATCTTTTCGGCGTAGGGTCGCTCGCCCGGGACATTCTGGATGCCGTTGCGCGTGCACAGCAGGATCAGGCCGCGGTGCGCGAACTCGCCGCCTCCGAAATCCGTGATGTCCCAGCCCATCTGGTGGGCGGCGCAAAAGCGCGCCTGCTCGGGATGGGCGGCCCATTCGGCCGGTGACCAGGAGGCCCAGGGCGGTGGCACGTAGCCGTGGTGCGCGAACAGAGCCTCGGCGTCGGCCATCAGGCGGTTGATCTCGGATCTGAGCATCTGGTCCTCCTCGGCGGCTCTTTATCAGCGTGCTTGCGAGCAAGCTTGGCGGGCTCAGGCGGCCGCTGCCTTGGCCAGGGGATAAAGCGCGCGATAGCGCTCGTACCGATCGGCATAGAGGCCGACGAGCCGGCGGTCCGGCTCGATCGAGCGCTCGACCGCGGGGGGCGGCATGAGTCGGGCGGCGTCTCCGCGGAAATGCGCCGCCATGGCCAGACGCGCCGCCCCAAAGGCCGCCCCGACATCGGCTTCGGCCGACACATCAAGCGGGCGATCGAGCACGCTGGCCAGGATGGTCAGCCACACATCCGAGCGCGCGCCGCCGCCGACCGCAAAGGCGCGGGTCAAGTCGGTGCCGGCATCGTGCAGGACCCGCAGGCAATCTCGGAACGCGAAAGCGACGCCTTCAAGCACGGCCTGGGTCATGGCGAGCCGGCCGCTGGTCTGATCGAGGCCGACGAATGCGCCGCGGGCGCCGGCGTCGTTGTAGGGGGTGCGCTCGCCCGACAGGTACGGCAGGAACAGTAGGTCCGAGGGTGCCTGCACGGTCGGCCCCAGCTTGGCCGAAAGCACCGCGGCGGGCTCGTCGAGAACGCGCGCCAGCCAGTTCAGGCTGTCGGTGGCCGACAGGATCACGCCCATCTGGTGCCAAGTGTTGGGGAGGGCATGGCAGAAAGCGTGCACCGCGCCTGCCGTGTTGGGCGAGAATTTGGCATTGGAGACGAACAACACGCCCGAAGTGCCGAGCGACAGGAACGCGGTGCCAGGCGTGACGGCCCCGATACCGCAGGCCGAGGCCGCATTGTCGCCGGCCCCGCCGGCCACGACCGGATGCCGCGCCAGCCCCCAGCGCCGGCAGAGCGCCTCGCGCAACCGGCCGGTCGGCTCCGTACCTTCCGCAAGCCGGGGCATGTGCGAACGGTCGAGCCCGGTGGCGGCCAGCAAGGCGTCCGACCAGTCGCGACGGCCGACATCGAGCCAATAGGTGCCGGAAGCATCCGACATGTCCGATACATGGTCCCCGATCAGCTTCAGCCGGACGAAATCCTTGGGCAGCAGCACCTTGCGGATGCGCTGGAAGATCGACGGTTCGTGCTTGCGCACCCAAAGCAGCTTGGGGGCGGTAAAGCCCGCCATGGCGATGTTGCCGGTGATGGCGCGGGCCGTCGGGCAGGCCGCTTCGAGTTCGGCGCATTCCGCTCCGGCCCGACCGTCGTTCCAGAGTATCGCGGGCCGCAGAACCTGGTCGGCATCACCGAGCAGCGTTGCGCCATGCATCTGGCCCGACAGTCCGATTGCGACGACATCGCCCATCCGGCCACCTTGGGCAGCGTGCAGGCTGTCGAGCGTCTCGGAGACCGCCGCCCACCAGGCCTCAGGGTCCTGTTCGGACCAGCCGGGATGCGGCCGGGTCAGGGCGAGCGGCGCAGTGGCAGTCGCGACGACGCGGCCGTCTTCCTCGACCAGCACCGATTTGACGGATGTCGTACCGATGTCGATGCCGATGAACATGGCCCCTCCCTGAAACCGTCCGCCCTCGCCGGAAGTATCTCACGGAAGCCGGTCCCGGAAGAAATGGCAAGTCGGGATCGAGGCACGCGGACGCCCAGCCAAGGCGCAGGAGCCGTGGCAAGCCAGGGCAGGCAGAAGATGGCAAGCATGCAGCAGGCTCTTCATCGTTTCACACGATCTACGCGGGGCAAAGGCCTCGTCGACCTCACGCAACCCGTCGTGTCCTGGGTGTCGGCCCAGGGCATCGCGATGGGCCTGCTGACAATGTTCTGCCGGCACACCTCGGCCTCGCTGCTGATCCAGGAGAATGCCGATCCGACGGTGCGGGCCGATCTGCAAGCCTTCTTCGAGCGGATCGCTCCCGAAGGCAGCGCCTACCGGCATCGGACCGAAGGGCCCGACGACATGCCGGCCCACCTTCGCACGGCCTTGACCCAGACAAGCCTGTCGATTCCGGTCGACGAAGGGCGACCGCTGCTCGGCACGTGGCAGGGCATCTACCTGTTCGAACATCGGGCCCGGCCACACGAGCGCGAGATCGTGCTTCATCTCATCGGCCAGTGAGGCAAAGGCCTGCCCGGTGCCTAGAAAAACCATGCAGATTCCGTCGAAGTCTCCTCGTCGGGTGCATGGAACGGCGTGGCAGGGCGGCCGCCCACATGCGGACGTGATTTCCAGCCACGCTCCAGTGCGACCCCAGCGGGTCCACTCGCTACCAATTGATAAAATTGTTACCGGGCTGGGCACCGTCCTTCAAGGCGCGACCGGTATGCAGTCTGCATGAAACTCGTAGCGCTATTCGACTCCAGCGCGGACGCGGCGCCTTCCTGGTTCAAGTCCGCCGTGAATTCCGTGCTCGGCCTGATGGGTTCGATGTTCTCGAACGACATCACGGTTACGCTCGGCTTCGGCTGGGGCGAGGTGAATGGCACGCCGCTACCGGACGGTGCCGCCGCCTCGACGCAATCGACGGGCACCCTGGAGAGCTACACCGCATTGCGGCAGGCTCTCGCCGATTCACCCGCCAAGGTGGCGCAGGTAACCGCGGCCGCGCTGCCGTCCGAGGACCCGACCTCGGGCGGACAATTCGTCCTTACCACTGCCTTGAAGAAGGCGATCGGCCTCAGCGAGCCGAACTCGGGCGAAGTGGACGGCTATGTCGGGGTCAACGCCGGGCTCGACTGGTCGACCAACCAAAACGCGATCGCGCCAACGCAATTCGATCTCGTCGGCACGATCGAGCACGAGGTTTCGGAAGCCCTCGGGCGGCTCGGGAGTCTCTCCTCGAGCTACGGGGCCGGGGTTTATGCCCCCATGGACCTGTTTCGCTATTCCGACGTCGGGGAACGCGCCCTCAGCCCAGGAGCCGGGTACTTTTCGCTGCAGGGGCATCGCATGCTCCAGCCGTTCAATGATCCGACCCAGGGTGGCGATGCCGCCGACTGGCTTCCCTCGGTTGCCAGCGATTCGTTCGGCGATGCGTACCAAGGCAGCGCCAGTCCAATGACCAGCGTGGATCTCAAGGTGATGCGGGCCCTTGGCTATAGAACCACCAGCCTCGATGCACCTGCTCCGGTCGACCTTTCTGCCGGCAACACGGTATCGTCCGCGGTCAGCTATCAGAGCCAGGGCGGCATCGGCCTGAGCGGCACCGTGTCGGACGCTTCGTCCAGTGTGGAAGTCTACGCCGGCAAGCGTGACCTCGGCGCCGCCGAGGTCGATGATCACGGATTCTGGTCGCTCGACGCCAAGCTGAGATCCGGTCGGCAGGGACCGATCACCGCCGTCGTCACCGATGCGAGCGGCACAATGTCGGTCGTGCAAGGCGCGTTCGCGATCGCGGCCAACGTTCAGAATCAGCCTTACGCGATCGAGCAGGACGTCTACGGCGCAGACGGCACCCTGACCGGGCAAGTTTTCGTCAACCGCGACGGCAGCCTTTATAGGGACGCGAGTGTCGGCACCAAGCGGAACGGCAATCTCGTCTACACCTACAGTGGCGGAAGCTACTTCGACGACAAATCCTACACGCAGCAAGTCGATGTAATGAATTCGGCAGGCAGGGTTTTGAAGCAAACGGCCTCGGGCGAAGCCGCAGCGGGATCATCGGTCGGCGAACCTTCGAGCCGCGACTCCTATTCCCTGCTGGTGGGCGAAGGCGCGAAGACTTTCGTGTTCAGCGACCACCCCGGCAACGCGGTCGTGTCCAGCTTCACCGTGTCGGGCACCGCGCACGATACGCTCAGCCTGCCGTCCTCGGAGTTCGCGTCGCTGGCCGCCGTGCTGCACGATACGCATATGGTCGGCGGCGATGCGGTGATCGCGGTCTCGCCGACCGACACGATCACCCTTCAGGGCGTCACCAAAGCCGAGTTGCGCGCTCACCCCAGCGATATCGCGTTCCACGCCTGACGGTGCGCCCGCCCAGGAGGCGCACGCCCGATCGAGCGGAAATCGCCGATTGTGAGGTCATCTTCGCCGTAGTCTTCGCGACCCCGGCAAGCTATCCTTCCCGATAACAAATAAAGAAAGCTGGGGTAAGCGCAGGGAAGGAAAGCGCCATGACAGCGATGCTGTTTCGCAACGCGCAGGTCTGGGACGGTCTGAACGACGCGTCCTATCCGGGAGAGGTTCTGCTCGAGGGGAACCGGGTCAAGGCCGTCGCCCAGGGCCGCAATCAGATTTCGTCCGAGAACGCGGCCGAGACGATCGACGCCCAAGGGCTGTTCCTGATGCCCGGCATGGTGGAGGGCCATTGCCACCTGTCCTTCGTGGGCGTCGGGCAGAACAAGGAACTCGGCGAGATCCCGGTCGAGGAGCACCTGCTCCGCACTTGCCGCAACGCCACGATGATCCTCGATCACGGTTTCACCAGTTGCTATTCGGCGGCCTCCGCCAAACTGCGCCTCGATGTGGTGGTCAAGCAGGAAATCGAGGACGGGCATCTTGCGGGTCCCCGCTACCGCACCGCGGGACCCGAGATCACCGTAACGGGCGGGCTCGGCGACGAGAACCGGCAGGGCATCGCGGCCGAAAGCTTCGGCCTCGTGGCCGATGGTCCGGACGAACTGCGCAAGGCCGTCCGGCTTTGCATTCGGGAGGGCGTCGAGAACATCAAGATCAACATCTCGGGCGACGAGTTCACAAGCAACGTGCGGGCCGAAGCCGTATCGATGACCGAGGTGGAGGTGGCGGCCGCGGTCGAGGTCGCGCACGAGTGGGGCAAGCGCGTGTCCTGCCATTCGCGGGCCGCCGAGGCGGTCAAGCGCGCGGTGCGCAACAAGGTGGACTGCATCTACCATTGCGATTTCGCCGACGAGGAGGCGATCGAGATGCTGGTCGCCGCCAAGGACCGCATCTTCGTGGGTCCCGCTTTCGGGCTCGTGCATAATGCGGTCTACGAGCACGACCGGGTCGGGATGAGTGCCGCCACGGTGGCCCGCATGGGGCTGCAGCGCAAGCTCGAGGCGACCTGCCGGGTCTACGAGCAGCTGCGCAAGGCCGGCCTGCGGGTGGTGGTCGGTGGCGACTACGGCTTTACCCTGACCCCCATGGGCCAGAATGCCCGCGACATCGGCCATTTCGTGAAATTCTTCGGCTACACGCCGGCCGAAGCCCTGAAATGCGCCACCGTGGTGGGCGGCGACCTGATGGGCCATGGCGGCGAACTCGGGCTCATTCGCGAGGGTGCGCTGGCCGACCTGCTGCTGGTCGATGGCGACCCGCTGAAGGACCAGTCGGTCCTGGTCGGTCCCGATCGGTTCGTGATGATCATGAAGGATGGCAAGATGCACCGCGATCCGCGTCCCCGTCTCGCGACCCCGCAGCGGATCGCGGCCGAATAGGGCGACACGGCAGCCGGAGATGCCCGTGGATCAGCTTGCGCTCGAGATGAGCGGCATATCGAAGTCGTTCCCGGGCGTCCGCGCGCTGGAAAACGTCGGCTTCGATTGCGCGCCCGGCGAGGTTCACGCGATCTGCGGCGAAAACGGCGCCGGCAAATCGACCCTGATCAAGATCCTGGGCGGTATCTACCGGCCCGATGCCGGCGCGATCCGGATCGACGGCAAACCCGTGGTCTTCGCCCATCCGGTTGCGGCCCGGCACGCCGGCATCAGCATCATCCACCAGGAGCTGAGCCTGCTGCCCGACCGTTCGGTCGCACAGAACATCTTCCTCGGCGACGAGCCGACCCGGCGCGGCCTTCTCGATCGGGCCGCCATGCGGGCGGGCGCCCGAACCATTCTGGCCCGGCTGCAATCCGGCATCGATCCGGACGCCCGGGCCGGCGATCTGTCGGTCGCCGAGCAGCAGATGGTGGAAATCGCCAAGGCGCTGGCCACCGATGCCCGCATTCTCGTCATGGACGAGCCTACGGCGGCGCTCGAGGACAACGAGGCCGCCCGCCTGCTCGCCCTGGTGCGTAGGCTGCGCGCCGATGGCGTCGCGGTGATCTACGTCTCGCACCGCATGCCCGAGATCGCGGCGGTGTCGGATCGCGTGACGGTCCTCAAGGACGGCCGCAAGGTCGCGACCGACGCCACCTCAGCCATGCCGCCGGATCGTCTCGTCCGGCTGATGGTCGGGCGCGATCTCGCCGAGTTTTTCCCCCCGCGCGGGACCGGCTCAGGGGATGTGCTGCTGCAGGTCCGGGGAGGCGGCAATGCCATCCTGTCCGGCATCGACCTCGAGGTCCGGCGCGGCGAGATCGTCGGGGTCGCGGGGCTCGAGGGCTCCGGCAAGTCGGCGCTGGCGCGAGCCATCTTCGGGGACGAGCCTTTCACCAGCGGCGAGTTGCGCCTCGACGGCAAACCGCTCGCGCTGCGGTCGGCCCGCGACGGCATAATGGCCGGAATCGGCCTGTTGCCCGACGATCGCAAGCGCGATGGCGTGGCAGCGGGGCAATCCTTGCGGGACAATGCCGCACTCACCTTGCGGGCCTTCGCGGGCGCGCTGGGGCTTCCGCAAGCCGGCCCCATGGCCAATGCGACGCTCGACGCGCACATGCGGGCGCTCGACGTACGGGCCGCGCGGTTCGACACGGAGATCCGGCTGCTGTCCGGCGGCAATCAGCAGAAGGTCATCATCGCGCGCTGGCTCGCCCGCGACCCGCAGCTGCTGATCTTCGCCGAACCCACGCGCGGGATCGACGTCGCCACCAAGGCTGCCATCTACACCATCATGCGCGAACTCGCCGGGCGCGGGCGGGGCGTGCTGATGATCTCCTCGGATCTGCCTGAACTGATCGGCGTCAGCGACCGGATCGTCGTGATGCACGCGGGACGGATCGTCGGCCAATGCCCCGGCGGAGCCAGCGAGGAGGAGGTCATGGCCCTCGCGGTGGGCCACAACCAAGCCTCGCGCGCGGCCGCACACGAGAGGGTCTCGTGAGCATCGCGCTCCGGTCCCGCGCGCCCGGGCGCAAAACCTCCGTACCGCTGCTGCTGTTCGTCGGGTCGGCCTTGCTGTACGGCGCCGTCGCGGTGTGGACCGGGTCGCTGAACCAGCTCGGCACCGAGGGTATCGTGGGCCTGCTCCAGCGCATGGTGGCGCTCGGCATCGTGGCGCTCGGGCAAACATTCGTGATCCTCGCCGGCTCGATCGACCTGTCGATCGGCAGCCTGATCAGCGTCGGCGCCGTCATGGCGTCGTTCATCATGGGGGGCCGGCCTGCCATGATGATGCCCGCCGTCCTGGTGGTGCTGGGCATTGCAGTCGCGGTCGGGGTCCTGAACGGGCTGGTGATTGCGCGGCTGAGGGTCAGCCCGCTGATCGCGACGCTGGGCTCGGGGCTCATCCTGCAGGGAGTGCTGGCCGCCAATTTCAACAATTTCGCCGGCTCGGTGCCGCCGGAGTTCCAGGGCGTCGCCTATGGCACCATTGGCCCCCTGCCCTGGTCCGTTCTGGCGCTGTTCGGCCTGACCCTGGCGGCGGCTTGGCTGCTGCGCGACACGCGGTTCGGGGCGCATCTTTATGCCGTCGGCGGCAACGCCGCCGGTGCACGGCTCGCGGGCATTCGTACGGACCGCGTAACCGTCCAGGCCCATGTTCTGTGCAGCCTCTCCGCCGGCCTCACGGGCCTTTACCTTGCCAGCCGCCTGCGCTCGGGCGCGCCATGGATCGGGCGCGACGGCGTCTACGATCTCGAATCCATCGCGGTCGTGGTGATCGGCGGCACGCTGCTGGCGGGCGGGCGCGGCGGCGTGTGGGGGACCATCGGCGGCGTGCTGCTGTTCGCCGTGCTCGACGCCTCCTTCAACATGCTCGGCGTCCCGGCCTTTCCCAAGCTGGTGCTGCGCGGCGCCATCGTGATCGCCGCGGTCGCGGCCTATGCGGCCCGCCAGAAGGGGCACGTGGCATGACCGTCGCGCTCAAGGCTCCGCCGTCGCGCGCCTTTCCCGCCGAACTGACCCGCCACCTCAATACCGGGGTGCTGATCTTCGTCGTCCTGTTCGCGGCGGTCGCGCTCAAGCAGCCGTCCTACATCGAGCCTGCGGGGTTCACCAACTTCCTGCGAAGGGCGGCCCCTCTCGCCATCCTCGCCTCGGGACAGATCTTCGTCATCGTGGCGGGCGGCTTCGACCTGTCGGTCGGCTCGCTCGTCACCCTGACCGTGATCGGCGCCTCCATGCTCACCGGCGGCGATCCCGCCACCACCTGGAGCGCCATCGCGATCCTTTACGCGATGGGCTTCGGCATAGGCCTGATCAACGGCCTGGTGGTGGCCTACCTCAAGGTCCCTTCGATCATCGCGACCCTCGGCATGCTGCTGTCGGTGAACGGCGCCGCCATGATGTGGTCGGGCGGCTCCCCGCGGGGCTATCTGCCAGACAATTTCCGGGCCTTCGGCCGTACCGTGTTCCGGGACGTGCCGCTGATCGGAACGCTGCCGCTGGCCGTCATCATCCTGGTCGCCCTCACAGCGCTCGCCTGGTGGGGCCTGCACCACACGGTCTTCGGCCGCCGGGTGTTCGCGGTCGGCGACAACCCGCGCGCCGCCGAGCTCGCGGGCGTGCGGGTCGACCTGACCCGCATCACGGCCTTCGTGATCTCGGCACTGAGCGCCGTGACGGCCGGCATCATGCTGGGCGGTTTCGCGGGCGTGTCGACCGATGTCGGCCAGGGGCTCGAACTACAGGCGATCGCGGCCTGCGTGATCGGAGGCGCCCAACTGATGGGCGGCCGCGGCACGGTGGTGGGCGTGGTGGCCGGCGCCCTGAGTTTGTTCGCGCTGTTCACGCTCTTGAACCTGCTCGGCCTGCCGCAAGCGCTGCGGGATACCGCGCAAGGGTTGATACTGATCTCGGCCGTCGCTTCGGGCGCCTATCGCCAAAGGCACGGCTGGTAATGGACGGCGCAACCGTCCCCGATAGTGCAAAACGGAGGAAACTGATGAAGCACGTAGTGTCGCGATGCAGTGTCGCCGCCCTGGCTCTGGCTTTCGGGGCCGGCGCGCAGGCACAGGACTTCAACAACCAGAAGGATTTTGACTACGCCAAGCAATTGCTGACCATGAAGCCCCAGGGGCCCGAGGGCAAACCCTGGGAACAGAACCTCGGCGGCAAGGAGATCGACACCTCCAAATACAAGAAGCCCGGCCCCTACAACGTGTGCTTCTCGAACGCCGGCGTCGACAATCCCTGGCGCGTCGTCGGCTGGCTAAACATGCAGGCGCAGGTCGACATGCTGAAGTCCGACATCAAGTCCTTCACGGCCGCCGACGCCGAAGGCAAGGACGACAAGCAGATCTCGGACATCAATTCCTTCGTCTCGAGCGGGAAGTGCGACGTGCTGATCGTGTCGCCCAACACGACCGCCGCGCTCACGCCCGCGGTCGAAGCGGCCTGCAAGAAGCTGCCCGTGGTGGTGTTCGACCGCGGCGTGCAGACCGACTGCCCGGTCACCTTCGTCAACCCGATCGGGGGCTACGGCTGGGGCATCTCGACGGCCAACTTCATCGTCGACAAGCTGCCCAAGGGCGGCAAGGTGCTGGGCCTGCGAATTCTGCCTGGCGTCGATGTGCTCGAGACCCGCTGGTCGGCGGCGGATCGCATCTTCAAGGCCAACAACATCAATGTGGTCGGGGCCGAATTCACCGGCGGCGACAATGCCAAGACCAAGACCATCGTCGAGGACTACATCAATCGTTTCGGCAAGATCGATGCGATCTGGATGGATGCTGGCGCGACCGCGGTTGCGGCCATCGAGGCCTTCGAAGACGCAGGCCAGCCGCTGCCGATCATCACCGGCGAGGACCAGGAGGACTTCCTGGCCAAGTGGAAGAAGGACAAGCTCACCGCCCTGGCCCCGACCTATCCGACCTACCAATGGCGCTCGCCGGTTATCGCGGCTGTCAAGATCCTGAAGGGCGAACCCGTGATCGGGCCGACCTGGAAGCTGCCCCAGCCGGTGATCACCCAGGACACGCTCGACCAATATCTGGACCCCAAGATGCCGCCGCTGCACTACGCCATGTGCGGCTGCAAGGACATGCCCGGCTATCCCCAGCGGTGGGGCGGCAAATAGGGCTTCAGGGACGCCGGGAGGACGCGATCACGTCGCCCAGCAGCCTTGCGCAGGACGTGCCCGGACGCCCGAGTTCGCGCACGATGGTCATGTGATCCTGGTCCGGAATCGTCGCAAGGCGGTTCCGGGCGCCGGCCCGCGCGAGATGGTCCGCAAACGTTGCAGCCTGGTCGTGAAACGGCGCGGTCTCCTGGCCGCCGACCAGCAGGACCGCCTCCCGGCCGGCGTCGGGGGCGGCCGACACGGGTGACCAAAGTGCAACCTCGTCGTCCGTCAATCCCACCTCGGGCTGGAGGAAGCTGCGCGTCAGCGGCGCGAGATCGTAGAGCCCGCTCACCAGCAGCACCGACCCGACCCGGGGCAGGATCGCCTCGGGCTCGTGCGCACCGCGGCAGACCAGGAAGCTTCCCAGATGCGCGCCCGCCGAATGGCCACTGGCTGTGATCGCTTGCGGGTCGCCGCCGAAGCTTTCGGCATGACCCGCAAGCCAGAGCGCGGCCCGGCGCACTTGCGAGACCAGCAGATCCATGCGCGCCGCCGGCATCAGCGAGTAGTCGACGATGGCCGCGATGGCGCCGCTCGCGGTGATCGCATCGGCCATGAAGGCGTAATCGTTCTTGGAAAAGCTGCGCCAATAGCCGCCATGGATGAAGAGGTGCACGGGCCGTGGCGGACCAGCGCCCGGGTTTCGCTCCGGGAAAAACAGATCGAGCGTCTCGTCCGGGTGCTCGCCATAGGAAACGTTGCGCCGGCTCGGCAGCGTTCGGCGCGTCGCCTCGCTGGCGACCCGGTAGTCGGCCACGCTGGCTTCCCAGTGCGGGACATGAGCGCGAATCATGAACGGATCGAGTGTTGTCATGGGCTTCTCCGGGCGAACGCTTGCCCTTCTTGCAGGCCCGAAACAAGGCCCGAAACAAGCCTCGGGGGCCGCAAAGGCGAGCCAGCCGACGCACCGTTCCACAGGACTTCCGAAAAGGCACACGCCCTCGTTGCGGATAGGAGTGAGCTGTGCATGCTGCACCTAGCCGGCCGGCGGCAAGGGTGCGCGCCGATCCTGTTCAGGGAAGCAGCGATGACATCCAGGATCTCGCGGCGCGGAATGCTCGGCGTGGGGACGGGCGCCTCGATCGCCTTGCTGGGGCATGGAGCGGGGCGCGCGGCCGAAGCCGAGATGCTACCGGCCACGTTCACGCTGCTGTTGGTCAACGACATCTACAAGATGTCGGAGACACGCGGACGCGGCGGCTTTGCCCGACTGGCGACGATCGTGAAGTCCGAACGCGCACGCGGCGGTCCCGTCCTGTTCTGCCACGCGGGCGATTGCTTCTCGCCGTCCCTGATGTCGGGGTTCGACAAGGGCGCTCATATCGTGGAGCTTACGAACCTTGTTCGGCCCGACGTTTTCGTCCCCGGCAACCACGAATTCGATTTCGGCAAGAGCGCCTATTTCCAGCGACAGGGGGAGGCCAAGTTCCCGTTTTTCGCGGCCAACATGCGCCTCGCCGGCGGGGGACCGGTGCCCGGGCATCGCGACTCCCAGCTTTACCGGTTCGGCACCGTGAACGTGGGCGTGATCGGCGTCATCATGGAAGAGGTGGCGCAGGTTTCGCACCCTGAGGACCTGCAATTCACGTCGGTTCTGGCAGCTTTGAAGACGCAAGCCGAGGCCTTGCGCGCCCAGGGAGCCGACATCCTCGTAGCGGTCGCTCACACGGACCGCACCGTGGACAACGAGATCGTACATTCGCGCATCGTGGATATTCTGCTTACGGGCCACGATCACGACCTTGCCATCACGTATGACGGCACGACCGTAATGGTGGAATCGAGCGAGGAGGGCAATTTCGTCACCGCGGTCGACATTACGGCCAGCCTCGAAGGCGCCGGGCCGGACCGCCGGGTCACCTGGGCCCCGAGCTTCCGCGTGCACGACAGCGCCCGCGTCGAACCCGATCCGGAGGTGCTGGCCATCGTGCGGGGCCACGAGGGCGACCTCGCCCGCGAACTCGACGTGGTGCTCGGAACGACGCTCGTGGCGCTCGACAGCCGGGCCGAGGTTTTGCGTTCGCAGGAAGCCGCGATCGGCAATCTCGTTGCGGACACCATGCGCGAGTCCACGGGGGCCCAGCTTGCCGTCGTCAACGCCGGTGCGATCCGGGCAAACGAGACCTATGCGGCGGGTGTCCAGCTAACGCGGCGCGACATCCTGTCCGAACTGCCCTTCGGCAACACGACGGTGCTGGTCGAGATGACCGGCGTCGATCTCCGGGCGATGCTGGAGCATGGCTTCTCGCAAGTGAGCGACATGGCCGGCCGCTTTCCCCAGGTCTCCGGCCTCAAGATCACGTACAAGCCCCGCGCTACCGTGGGCCAGCGCGTGGTCGCCGTGCAGGTGAACGGGGCGCCGCTCGACCCGAATGCACGGTACAAGGTAGCGGCCAACAATTTCATGCTCCGCGGCGGCGACGGCTACACGATGCTGGCGCGCGGCCGGGTGCTGCTCGGCGCCACGGACGGCAAGCTGCTGGCCAACGAGGTCATGAGCTACATCCGCCGCCTCGGCACCGTGAACCCTGCGGTCGAAGGACGCATCCTGACGCTCGACTGAGAACCTGGTTCAAGGGCCGATCCGGCAGTTCTTCACCAGCAAGGGATCGGCCGAACCGGCCGATTGCCATGTACTCGGCATGCCTTGGACCACCACCGGATCCCCGGGGTTGAGGGCCGCGATGCGATCGAGCGCGGGACCCGAATCGGCTTCGACGATGCACAGCGCCTCGTTGGGGGCGCCGGACGTCTCGGGAGCGATCCCCCGCGTCCCCAGACTGACGATGGCCACCTGGCTGGCACTCCTGCCGACCGGCAACCCTCCTGACCAGTGAATGTCCCATTCGGTGTCGGGGATGACGCGCAGGAACTGGGCCTGGATCAGGATCGGTCTGTTCCGATATTGCGCTTCGAACCGCACTGGCCCCAAGGCGGCGGCCTCGCGGCCAAGATCGCGGACCAGAACGGCTTCGGGCACGCCGGGCGCCACCGTGACGGGTGCGCGTGCCGCGACCTCGAAGCTGCTGCCGAACTGCGGGACGTGATAAAGCCGGACCTCGTCGTGACCCGGCGGTCCGCCCGGTACCGTCAAGCGCACCCGCCCGGCTGCCAGGGGCGTACTTGCGAGAGCGAAAGCCGTCGTATCCTCGATCGCATCCGGCGCGGATGCGGGCGCCACGATCAGCCGCAGATTGGAGCTCGACCGCAGCGGGCCCGCATTGACGTCGACGGCGACGCCGTCGACCGCGCGAATATTCGGCAGGATGACCCTGACCGAAGCGAGCGCCCGCGGGTTCTGCGCCGTCTCGCTCAAGCCCGGGGTGCTGGCCCAAACGAGCCCCAGGAGCGCGCCGCCGATCCTTCGGCAGCGCGAGACACGCCAGCCTCGGCGCATGTCAACGCACCGTGAACTTCGTGCGTGTCGCGACCTCGCTGCGTTGGTCGTTGTTGTACAGCCGTGTCGAAAAGCGCACCTCATAGGCCCCCGGAGCAAAGGGGCCGGCTTGGCTGAAGAACGCCCCGCCGTTGCGGTAGCAATTGCTGGCGTAATCCCTCCACAAAATCTTCTGTTGTCGCCCGGCAACGGAATCGGGGTCGAAATCAGGTGTACCGGCCGTCACGACATAGACGATGTCGTAATTCGTCGGTTCCGGAAAGTCGACGCAGGTGAACGTGAAGTGCTGTCCGACCCGGCCGGCGAGCGGTTCGACCCCTATACGCTCGCTTTGGCCGACATCCTCGGCAAGCGCCGGCATTGTCGTGGTGAATCCGACGGCCAGCAAGGCCGACAAAACATAGACTTTTGTGCGCATTCTGCTCGTCCCCCAACCCTCACACCAAACCTCCGGCTGAAGCCGCTTTGGTTCCGTTCAGGGAAGGTTCAAACAAATCACGAGCTTTGACAAGACGCGACTTACGTGGACTGGAACACGGAAGCTGCGGCCCGGGCGATCGGCTGAACGGGTTCAGCCGTCGTCGCGGGAGTAGGAGATGACGGACAGAAAGCGGATTGGCAGCTTGTGCATTTCCTCGGGCCCATGCGGCGCATCGGCATCGAAGAACAAACTGTCACCGGGTCCCATCGGGTAGAGCTGGCTGCCGTGCCGATACACGACCTCCCCCTCCAGAATGTGCAGGAACTCGAGGCCCGAATGCTGGAACAGCGGGAAGACGTCGGATTCTTCCGTCAACGTGATCATATAGGGCTCGACCACAACCCGGCCGGTGCGTCCGCCGCTATGCCCGAGCAACTGGTATTGGTGACCGTTGCGGGTGCCACGCCGCTCGATCACCAGTCCCTCCCCGGCCTTGACGAAAACCGCGTCGCGCCGCTCCTCGAACCGGCGGAAGAATGCGGTAACCGGGACGCCGACGGCGCGCGAAAGCGCCTGCAGGGTGCTCAACGAGGGTGAAGTCAGGCCGTTCTCGATTTTCGACAACATCCCGGGCGACAGGCCTGCTGCGGCCGCGAGGTCCGAGACCGTGATGTTGAGCTTGTTGCGAAAGGCCCGCACCTCCCGGCCGATCGCCACCTCGAGCAGGTTGTCGCGCGCTCCATCCAGGGCATGCGGGTCCTGGGACGGTAGCGCCGGGTCGGGAACCGGGATGGCCGCAGGAGGCGGCGGAGGCGGGGGCAACGGCGCGGCGGCCGGGGAGCGGCGCTTCTTGGCGCCGTCAGCCACCGGTTCCGCCATCGGATGCAAGGCTTTCGCGTCACGCTCCGCTGGTGCGACCGCGGTTGCCCGCTTGCTCATCGGTAGGTAATTCCTTCAGTGCGCCGACGCCCGCGATACCGGCACCGAACTCCAAACCCGCATCCCGCAGACAGTTCCAGAGATACAGAGCCGAGGCGCTGTCGGCAAGCAGATGGAACAATGGTGTGCCGCCGAGATCGGCTCGGGCCACGATGGCGTTCAGTCGCGCCACGGAGGTCTGGGCGACGGTGCAATCGGGAAATTGCGCGGGACGCAGATCGACGGCACAGATCTTGGCGAACAGGGCCGGAACGTCCGGGCCCAGGAGCCCAAACCAGCAGTGGCTGTCGCGGCGCGGGACCGGATAGGTCCGCTCGCCCTCCTCGAGCCGCCACGCGCCTTCGAGCTCGGCCTCCCGGGCGCCCGTGCCGCGCACATTGGAAAGCAGCAGGACCTCGCTCGGCGCGAGCACCAGGCAGAGGCCGCCGTCAGCCTGTCGGAACGCCCGATTGGGAACCGGCTCGACGGCAATGCCGCGTTTGCGCATGGCCGGGATCGTCCCCCGGCCCTTGAAGCCCAGCCGCGGCAACGGCGTGAGATCGAGCAGGTCGATGCCGCCTCGGCCCCAACTCACGGCTTCGCCGATTGCAGCATCGGGCAGCGCCCCCCACCGAACGCCCTCGGCCTCGAGCAACCGGTACAGCGGGGTGCGGCGGTGGAACCGAACAGCCTCTGAAGCCATCCTAGAGCTCCTGACGAGCGTTTTCGGGATCGTAGAACGGGGTCGGAACGACCTCCGCCTGCACCATTCGGCCGCCCTCGACCCGGATCTCGAACGACGTGCCGACGCGGCTCATATCGGCCGGCACATAGGCGAGGCCGATCACCTTGCCGAGGCTCGGCGAATGCACGGCCGACGTGACCCGGCCGGCAATCTGCTGGCCGCGAATCACGAGGTGGCATTCCTTCGGCGCGGGTGCTGCCGGGTCCGTCAGCGTGAACCCAACCAGCCGCCGCTTGGTGCCGCTGCGCATCATCATGTCGACGGCGCGCTTGCCCACATAGAAAGGTTTCTTCTTGGCCAGGGCCCAATCGAGGCTGGCCTCCGCCGGATGGGTCAGGCCATCGGTGTCCTGCCCGATGATGACATGGCCCTTCTCGAGCCGGAGCACGCGCTGCGCCTCGACCCCGAACGGCCGGATCCCGACCCCTCGCCCGGCTTCGATCAGCATGTCCCAGAGCGCTTCGCCGAGGCCCGACGGACAATGGATCTCGTAGCCGAGTTCGCCCACGAAGCCGACCCGCAGCATGCGAACCGGGATGCCGCCGAGATGGCCAACCCGCACCCCCATGTACGGGAAGGCATCGGCCGAGAGGTCGATGTCGGTGTCGAGCCTGGCCAGAACATCGCGGGCGCGCGGCCCGGCGATGTTCACCCCGGCATAGGCGGCCGTGACATTGGCCACGTCGACATCGAGCCGCCATTGCGTGTTCCACCAGCCCATCTGCCGATAGACCTGGTCGACAGCCCCGGTAGTGGCCGTGACGTAGTAATGGCGTTCGTGCAGCCGGCACGCGACACCGTCGTCGATCACGACGCCGGTCTGATCGGTCATGAGCGCGTAGCGGGCGCGGCCGACCTGTTGGCCAGCATAGGCCCAGGTGTACATGCGGTCGACGAATTCGGCCGCATCGGGCCCGCGCACTTCGAGCTTGCCGAGCGTCGACGCGTCGATAAGCCCGCAGCCCTCGCGCACGGCCCGCACTTCCCCGGCGATCGCCGCGGCCGCCTCCGCCTTGGGCCCGTAATAGGCCGGACGCATCCATAGCCCGGCCGTCATCATCCGGGCGCCGAGTTCGAGATGGCGGTGATGCATGGCCGTGTGCCGGACGGGTTCGAAACCCCGGCCCGCCAGATGGGCGAATTTCTCCGGCAGCAGAGGCGGCCGGAAGGTGGTGGTGCCGATCTTTTCGAGCGACTCGCCGGTCTGGCTGGCCACCAGCCTGATGGTGTTGAGGTTGGCGTGCCGGCCCTGGCTCGGGCCGAAGCCCGCCGTCGAATAACGCTTGACGAGCTGGATGTCGGTGTAGCCGTCCTTGACGGTATTCACGATGTCCCGGGTCTGCAGGTCTTCGTCGAAATCGACGAAGTCCTTGCCGTGCGGATCGGCGACGATCGGCCAGGGATGCGTGACGCCTGCGGCGCCGCTCTGCAGCGGGTCCCGCTGGGCAGGAAGCGGAACGCCCGCCACCCGGGCCGCGGCCGCGCGTCCCGCCTGCCGGGCCTGCTCGGCAACCGCATCCTCCAGCCAGATGTTGCCGGCGGCCCCCACAAGCGTGATGCCGTCCGGAACGTCGACCGCGCGATGCATCGCGATCGCAGGGTCGTAGACAGCCCGGGCGCCGACGTGGCACGCTAGATTGAGCGCCGGCGAATAGCCCACGCTCATCAGCACCAGATCGCAGCCGATCCATTCCGGGGTTCCGCGCCCGCCTTCCGCTTGCAAGGGCGCGACCGCGACGGCTTCGACCCCCATCCTGCCCCGCGCGTCGACGAGGCTGGCGCCCTGGATGATGCGGATGCCGCGCTGGCGCGCCGCCGCGGAGGCGTCGCTCTGGGCCGCACCGAGGTCGACCACGGCCGCGACCTCGACGCCCGCATCCAGCAGGTCGAGCGCCGCCTCGTAGCCGAACCGGTTGGCGGTCGCGACGACCGCACGCCGGCCCGGCTTAACGCCATAGAGCCGCATGGCGCGCTGCGCCGCATCGGCGAACAGGATGCCGGGGCGGTCGTTGTTCCGAAACACCAGCGGCTGATCGAAAGCCCCCGTGGCCAATATTATCTGCTTGGCGCGGATCTTGAAAAATCGATTGCCCGATACCGCCGAAACCCAAAGGTCCGAGAAGAGGCCCGTGACGGCCGTGTCGGACATGATTCTCAGATTGGCCGCCGCCTTGGCCCTGGCCACGAGCGCCTGGCGACGGTCCGCCCCGCCGCGCCCGTAGAGCAGCGAGCCTCCGAGTTCCGGCCATTCATCGAGGAGCAGCGTCTGGGACCCGGCTTCCGCGGCCGCGATGGCGGCCTCGAGCCCGGCCGGTCCCCCGCCCACGACCAGCACGTCGCAGAACAGATAGGCCTTGTCGTAATAGCCGTGCTCGGCTTTGGGATCGAGCCTGCCGAGCCCGGCAAGCTCGCGGATCGGCCGCTCGAACCATTGCCAGGCGCCCTTCGGCCGGAAGAACGTCTTGTAATAGAAGCCGACCGGGAGAAAGCGCGAAAACAGGCCGAGCGCGGCGCTCCTGTCACGATCGAGCGAGCCGAAGCGGTTGACCGAGGCGACCGCCATGCCGGGCGCGATCGGGTGCCGGTCGCCCCGCACGTTCGGCTCGGCGCCGACCTGCACCAGGGCATTGACGTCATGGCCGGCCATGGTCAGCGGGCCGCGCGGCCGGTGATATTTGAAGGAGCGCGACATCACCTGGCGGCCCTGGGCCATCAGGGCGCTGGCGATGACATCGCCCTTGAAGCCGCTGAAGGGCTGGCCGTCGAACGTGAACGCCACAGGCTTCGAGCGGTCGATCAGCAGGCCCCATTGCGCACCATCGAGCCTGGCGGTGGAGGCCGTCATGCTTCGCCTCCGGTAGAGTCGGCCGCCGCGCCTTCCGCTTCGGCCAAGCCTGCCGGGGCGTGCCGGGCCGCGTATTCATCGCTCGTCATGGTTTCGAGGATCTCGTCGGTCAGCGTGTTGCGGCGGGCCACGAACCAGAAATTGGTCGGCCCGTGCAGCCACCATTCATAAACTTCGCCGGCCTTGTTCTCTTCGAGGAACAGATAGGCGGCCCATTGGTCGTCGGTGCACGCGGCGGGCGGCATCGGTTTGATGTCGCCGGCCCAGACGAATTCGGAGATGTTGCGCGGCCCGTTCAGGGGGCAGTTCATGATCTTCATGGCGGTTCTCAGTGTCCGACCGAAGCCGCTCCCTTTTCCCCCACCAGATCGAAGGTGCGGAAGCGGTCGAGCGCGAAGGGCTTCAGGAGATCGGGCTGCCGGCCCGTCGCGATGCATTCGGCCATGCGGAAGCCGCAGACCGGCGTAGCCTTGAACCCCCAGGTGCCCCAGCCGGCATCGATGTAATAATTCTCAAGCGGCGTGATCCCCATGACAGGGGAGAAATCCGGCGTCATGTCGGCCATGCCGGCCCATTGCCGCAGCACGCGCAGCTCGCCCATGAAGGGGAACAGCTCGAGCATGTGGGCCATGAGCCCTTCCTTGAAGTCCAGCGTCGAGCGGGTTGAATAAAGCCCATAGGGGTCGGTCGCTCCGCCCATCACCATCTCGCCCCGGGCCGATTGCGAGATGTAGACGTGCAGCGAACCCGAGACCACGATCTGGTCGAGAATCGGCTTCACCGGCTCGGACACGCAGGCCTGCAACGGGATGGTCTTGATGGGAAGCCGGAAGCCGGCAAGCTCCGACATGCGGCTCGAGGAGCCCGCCACGGCCTGGACCACCTTGTTGGCGTAGATTGTGCCGCGACTGGTCTCGACGCCCTTGACCCGCCCGCCCGCCGTGACCAGACCGGTGACTTCCGTGCCGGTGTGGACCTCGACGCCCCGCCGCATTGCCTCCTTGGCATAGCCCCAGGCCACCGCATCGTGCCGCGCGATCGCACCGGGTGGATGGTAGAGCGCGCCCAGGACAGGGTAGCGGACCTCGTCGGACAGGTTCAGCGTCGGACAGAGCCGGGCGATGTCGTCAGGGTAGATCAGTTCGGAATCAACCCCGAGATGTTTGTTGACCTCGGCCCGCCAACGGGCGGTGCGCAGCGCCGCGTCCGTATGGGCCAGCGTGAAATGGCCCCGCTCGGAATACATGATGTTGAAGTCGAGTTCGGTGGAAAGACCGCGGAAGAGCTCGACCGATTCCTTGTAGAAGGCCACGCCCTCAGGCGTGAGATAGTTGGACCGGATGATCGTGGTATTGCGCGCCGTGTTGCCGCCCGCGAGCCAGCTCCGGTCCAGCACCGCGATGTTGGTGATTCCGTGCTTGGCCGCCAGGTAATAGGCGGTCGCCAACCCGTGCCCGCCGGCCCCGATAACGACGACGTCGTAGCTCGATTTCAGCTCGGGGGCCCAACGCAATTGGGGCGCCTCCGAATGGCCGGTTCGAAGGCCATAGCGAAGTAGGGCGAAGGGCATGCAAAACTCCGGCCGCGACGCCGCGGCAGTCTCGCTGACCCTTTTACCGGGTCATTCCCGGCGCGCAACATTTATTCGCGCGGGTAAATGCGGCGACATCGTGATTTAACGTGAGGAAACATTGTTACCGCGGCTTGACAGCGCACGTGAAGGCATCGCAGATTTCCGTGGTCGCAGGCTTGCTGGTAGCGACGCGACACCTACTCGGCAGCGTTGGGAGGGTTGACATGCAATCGCGATCGCAAGATCCGCGGATTGAAAGCATGTACCGCGGCGACCGGGCATGGGCCCTGGTCGCATTGCTGGTGCTTTGGCTGACAATCCTCTTCGTCTTCTTCAAGGTGGTGCCGCTGACGGATTCGCCCGGCGTCGTCTTCGCGCTCGCGGCCGGGGCCGGACTCGTGTTGCTGTTCAACACGGCGTCGATCTTGGCGCTCATGAAGCACTATGCCGAGGACAAGCAGCATCTTTACGGGCTCGACATTCACTACCTCGACGAGATGAAGAGGTCGAAGCGATGAACGATATCAATCGGACCGGCAGCCTTCCTCCGAAGGCGGTGTACGAGCCCCCAGAACAATCAATGCTTGGGCAGATCCTCGATTCTCTGCTGATCCTGGTTCTGGTGGTCGCAAGCCTGTTCGCTCCCGTGTATTTCGGGCTTACCGGCGGCGGCAAGACTGCGCTGACCTTTCCGGACAAGACATGGCAGGGCATGGGCCAGAATGCGTTCATGCAATCCCAATGGGAGAAGCTCGGCTTTACGCCAGAAACGGCGAGCGACATGATCGCAGCGCGCTTCGATTACAGCTTCAGCCTCGGATGGCTGGCACTCACGGCGCTGGTCGTCATCGTATATTTCGTTTTTGTGGTCCGTTTCTCGGACAAGGAATTCAGAGAAGTGATTTCCGAACGATTCGGCGACCGGTGAGGGCCCGATGAACGCATTCCAAATCCTTGAGTACATCGCCTGGATCTTGTCCATCATCCTCGGTGGCTGGCTATTGATCGACCTTTACAAGACCAACACGTCCTATTCCGAAGCCATCCTGATGTCGTCGCGGGAAGGCGAAATCGAAGACGAACTGATCATCGACCCGACCCATAGGGGGACGCCATGAACACGCAAGTCACGGCCGTGCATGGCGAGAAGGTCTCGCTACGCCGGGTCCTCGGCCCAGGCCACGTCTGGGCGCTCGGCGTCGGCATCGTGCTGGTCGGCGAATTCATGGGCTGGAATTTTTCGGTCGGCAAGGGCGGTGCCCTCGCGGCGCTCATCGCCTGCTGGGCCGCGGGGCTGCTTTACACCTGCGTGGCCATGATCGACTCCGAGGTGACGTCGACGGTGGCAGCCGCCGGCGGTCAATACGCCCAGGCCAAGCACATCGTCGGCCCCTTGATGGCCTTCAACGTCGGCATGTTCCTGGTGATGGCCTATACGATGCTCGAGGCCAGCAACGCCATTACGATCGGCGCCCTGATCCAGCAAACCGGCAGCCTCGCGGGCTATCCTGACGTGCACGACAAGCCTTTCATCGTGCTTTCGATCCTGTTCCTGGCGTGGCTGAACTATCGCGGCGTCTATGCCACGCTGACCTTCAACCTGGTGATCACGGCCATCGCCTTCGTTTCGGTGGTGGTGTTGTTTCTCGGCGTGAAGCCCTGGACACAAGACGTCCTGAAGCTCGACCAATTGCTCAACGGACTGCCCTACGGCTGGTTCGGCGTCATCGCGGCGCTGCACTTCGGCCTGTGGTATTATCTCGGCATCGAGGGCACCACGCAGGCGGCCGAAGAAGTACGATCGCCCGCCCGCTCCCTGCCGCTCGGCACCATGGCGGGCATGATCACGCTGCTGATCGCGGCTGCCATGACCTGGTATGTGTGCGCCGGGTTGATGCCCTGGGAATATCTCGGCCAGGCCGCGACGCCGCTGTTCGACGCGGGGCGCCTGTCGGGCTCGACCTTCCTCATGGTGTTCCTCTTCGTCGGAACCATCTTCTCGACGCTGGCATCCGCCAACGGCTGCATCAACGATGCGTCGCGGGCCTGGTTCTCCATGGGGCGAGACCGCTACATGCCGGCCTGGTTCGGGGCGGTCCATCCGGACTACCGGACTCCGTTCCGCTCGATCGTGTTCCTGGTGCCGATCGCGCTCATCTTCGCACTCGGCGCCCCGCTCGATCAGACGGTTACGTTCTCGATCCTGTCGGGCCTCCTCGGCTACACGTTCATGTCCTTCAACATGATCATGTTCCGCACCAAATGGCCGCTCGGCTCGATCAAGCGGGGCTATGTCCATCCGCTGCATCCGCTGCCCGCGATCGTCCTGTTCCTGCTGTGCTGCCTTACCTATTTCGCGGTGTTCCTGGGCTACGGCACGCAACTCGTCGCCATGATGGTGTTCTACATCGTGGCCTCGGTGTGGTTCGCGTTCCACCGCTACAAGTTCGTGCGGCGCGGCGACCAGTTCACCATGGCCTGGCCGCGACCGCAGGGGTACTGAGCCGGACGGCCGTCGCCGAAAGCGGCCGAGACGGGCCATTGGGAGTACCACCATTGCCGATGGTCCTTGCCTTTGCAGCCGGCGTGCTGGGTGTCGCGGCAACTGCCGCGATGGCCCGGCGAGAGCGCCGCGCCACTCTGGCCCATCGCACCACCATCTTCGATGGCTGTCTGGCGGCCTTCGAAGAGACCCGAAAGACTATCGGGCGCGACGGCTTTCCCAAGATCGAGGGCCGCATCGACGGACGCTCGGTAACACTGAAGGCCATACCGGACAGCCTCACCACCAAGCGGCTTCCGCAGCTTTGGGTCTGCGTGACCCTGAAGGCGCAGCTTCCCATCGAAAGCGACGTCGCGGTCCTGGTCCGGCCCACCGGCGCCGAGTTCTTCGCCCTGACCCACCGGCTGCGCGCGCGGCCGAGCGTGCCCCCGAGCTGGCCGGGCGAGGCCATGCTGCGCGGCTCGCGCCTCGGCGCCCAGGGTCTTGTCGAGGTCATCGAGGCGCCGGTCGCGGCGCTTCTGGCAGATCCCAAGGTCAAGGAGGTCGCGGTCACCCGCCGGGGGCTTAGGATCGTTTACCAGATGGATCAAGGAAAGCGCGGCGAGTACCTCCTGCTCCGGCAGTGCGTCTTTGCCGATAGTGAACTCCCTCCCGCCACGCTGGCGAGTCTGCTCGAGCACCTGATGGCAATCGAAGAGGTACTTGTGCCCGCCCCGATCCGCGACGGCGTAGAGGCGGCGGCCTTTGCCTGAACGGCGGCCCCTCAATCCCTATCTGGTGCTGGCTTTGGCGATCGCGCTTCCGGGCGCCGGCCATGTTGCGCTCGGGCTGAACTTCCGTGGGTTGGGCTTTGCATTCTTCTCGCTGCTGCTTGCGCTTTTCACCTATCGCATCAGCTCGCCGGACGTGTCTTTCGTCGGACGGTCGGCGGCGGGGCTCTTCGTCTGGGCGCTGTCGATCCCGGACGCCTACCGGATCGCCCGATTGCGATACGAACACTGGCGCCGCGGTACCAGGGAGTAGCGGTCCATCATTCTTCGCAGGAAATAATTGTTCGCACCAGTTGAGGAGTACGCTGCGCGATGCTATGTAAGCAGGAGACAGTTCGGAGACCGGGACAATGTGCGGGATCGTAGGACTATTCCTCAAGGACAAGGCCCTGGAGCCCCAGATGGGAGCCCTGCTGTCCCAAATGCTGGGAACCATGTGCGATCGCGGTCCGGACAGCGCGGGCTTCGCGGTCTATGGGCAACCGCAGGACGGGATGAGCAAGATCACCGTGCAGTCGAGTTCGCCGGAGACCGATTTTGCGAACTTGAAAGGCTCGCTCGGGAGTGCAATCGACATCGACGTGAAAAGCACGCATGCGGTTCTGACCGTGCCGGCAGACCAGGCCGACCGCGTGCGGGACCTGTTGCGCGAGAAACACCCGTCGGTTCGCATCATGGGCACGGGCGAGGCCATCGAGATCTACAAGGAAGTCGGCTACCCGACCGAGGTCAGCCGGCAGTTCGATCTCGCCCACATGGCCGGATCGCATGGCATCGGCCACACCAGGATGGCCACTGAATCGGCGGTCACGACGCTCGGCGCCCATCCGTTCTCGACCGGGCCCGACCAGTGCCTCGTGCACAACGGGTCATTGTCGAACCACAACAATCTGCGGCGCGAGCTCAGGCACGACGGCGTGGAATTCGCGACCGAGAACGATACGGAGGTCGCGGCCGCCTATCTGTCCTGGCGCATGGACCAAGGCCTCAATCTCGGCCAGGCGTTGGAAAAGAGCCTCGACGACCTCGACGGTTTCTACACTTTCGTGGTCGGCACCAAGAACGGCTTCGGCGTGCTGCGCGACCCGATCGCCTGCAAACCGGCCGTTCTGGCCGAAACCGATCAATACGTGGCGTTCGGCACCGAATATCGGGCGCTGGTTGGGCTGCCCGGCATCGAGGACGCGCGCGTCTGGGAGCCCGAGCCCGCCACGGTCTACTTCTGGGAGCGTTGATCCATGCCGAAAGTGGACCTGTCCACGTCCGACCTTCGGGAATTGAACCAGGCTCTCCACCAGCAGGGTGCGGGCACGAATGAGACCTTGTGGGAGGTGACCAATCCCCGCGGTTCTCACGCGGTTGCGGTCGGCGTCGCGGCGCCGATCACGATCGAGATCCGCGGCAGCGTCGGCTATTACTGCGCCGGGATGAACCGCGAGGCGACCGTGGTGGTGCATGGTTCGGCGGGCCCCGGCGTCGCCGAGAACATGATGTCGGGCCGCGTCCAAGTGAAGGGCGACGCCAGCCAATATGCCGGGGCGACAGGCAAAGGCGGTCTGCTGGTCATCGAGGGCAACGCGTCCTCCCGCTGCGGCATCTCGATGAAGGGCATCGACATCGTCGTGAAGGGCAATATCGGCCACATGTCGGCCTTCATGGCCCAGGCCGGCAATCTCGTGGTCTGCGGCAATGCCGGCGACGCGCTCGGGGATTCGATCTACGAAGCGCGCCTGTTCGTGCGCGGCAGCGTCAAGAGCCTCGGCGCCGATTGCATCGAGAAGGAGATGCGGCCGGAACATGTCGAGACCTTGAAGCGGCTGCTCGACGAGGCCGGCATTGAGGATGTGAGCCCCGCCGAGTTCAAGCGCTACGGCTCCGCCCGCAAGCTCTACAATTTCAACATCGACCACGCCGACGCCTATGGCTGAGCCGCAGGCGCAGCGGTCTGGTCAAAGCACCGCTCTCATGTTCCTCGGCCGCTCGGGCCCCGAGCCCAGGAACGAGGCATCCGAGTCTCCCCGATGCAGATCGGTTCAGACTGAATCATCCCCTCCACCGGCTGCAGCATGACCTACAACAATCCGCCGACCGTTCCCCGCAAGTCCGCGACCTTCGACGATTACACCCTCTCCGAAATCAGGCGCGCCGCCACCACCGGGATCTATGACATCCGGGGCGCTGGGGCCAAGCGCAAGCTGCCCCATTTCGACGACCTGCTTTTCCTTGGCGCCTCCATGTCCCGCTATCCGCTGGAGGGCTACCGCGAACGCTGCGGTACCGACGTCGTGCTGGGCTCGCGCTTCGCCAAGAAGCCCATCGAGCTGAAGATCCCGATCACGGTCGCGGGCATGAGCTTCGGGTCGCTGTCGGCCAATGCCAAGGAGGCCCTGGGGCGCGGCGCCACGGCGGCAGGCACGTCCACAACCACCGGTGACGGCGGCATGTCGACCGAGGAGCGTGGCCAGTCCAAAACCCTGGTCTATCAATATCTGCCGTCGCGCTATGGCATGAACCCGGAGGATCTGCTCAAGGCCGATGCCATCGAGGTGGTGGTTGGCCAGGGCGCCAAGCCCGGCGGCGGCGGCATGCTGCTCGGCCAGAAGATCACCGACCGGATCGCCGCGATGCGGACCCTGCCCAAGGGCATCGACCAGCGCTCGGCCTCGCGTCATCCCGATTGGACCGGGCCGGACGATCTCGAGATCAAGATCCTGGAACTGCGCGAGATCACCGATTGGCAGAAGCCGATCTACGTCAAGGTCGGTGGCGCCCGGCCCTACTACGATGTCGCCCTGGCCGTGAAGGCTGGCGCCGATGTCGTGGTGGTCGACGGCATGCAGGGGGGCACGGCCGCCACGCAAGAGGTGTTCATCGAGAACGTCGGCATGCCGACGCTGGCCTGCATCCGGCCCGCGGTACAGGCCTTGCAAGAGCTTGGCATGCATCGAAAAGTCCAGCTGATCGTTTCGGGCGGCATCCGCAACGGCGCGGATGTGGCCAAGGCATTGGCGCTGGGCGCCGATGCCGTGTCCGTCGGCACTGCGGCCCTGGTCGCCCTGGGCGACAACGACCCGGCCTATGAGGACGAATATCGCGCGCTCGGCACCACGGCGGGCGCCTACGACGATTGGCACGAGGGCAAGGACCCGGCCGGCATCACCACGCAGGATCCCGAACTGATGAAGCGGCTCGACCCGGTGCTCGCCGGGCGTCGCCTCGCCAATTACCTCAAGGTCATGACGCTCGAAGCCCAGACCATCGCGCGGGCCTGCGGCAAGAACCACGTGCACAATCTCGAGCCCGAGGACCTGTGTGCCCTCACGCTCGAAGCCGCCGCCATGGCGCGCGTCCCGCTGGCGGGCACCAATTGGATTCCTGGCCAGGGCGGGTTCTGAACACGCCTGGCCCGAAGACCGGGCCAGCGCTCGACAAGACAAGCTCGCTCAAGCGGGCGACACTCAACCAGGGGGAATGGATCTTGGCACAGGATCTGGCGGCACTCGCAAAAGAAAAGAACATCCGTTACTTCATGATCTCGTACACGGACCTCTTCGGTGCGCAGCGCGCCAAGCTGGTTCCGGCCGCCGCGATCGCCGACATGCAGCGTGACGGTGCGGGGTTCGCGGGCTTCGCCACATGGCTCGACATGACGCCGGCGCACCCGGATCTGTTCGCCGTGCCGGATGCGGCCGCGGTGGTGCAACTGCCCTGGCGCCGCGACGTCGCCTGGGTGGCGGCCGATTGCGTCATGGAGGAGCGGAGCGTCGCTCAGGCCCCGCGCGTGGTGCTGAAGGATGTAGCCGCCCGGGCCGCCAAGGAAGGGCTCTACGTCAAGACCGGGGTCGAGGCCGAATTCTTCCTGATCGATGCCGATGGCACCGCCATCTCGGATCTCAAGGACAATGCATCCAAGCCCTGCTACGACCAGCAGGCCCTGATGCGCCGCTACGACGTGATCGCCGAAATCTGCGACTACATGCTCGAGCTCGGCTGGGGCCCCTACCAGAACGACCACGAGGACGCCAACGGCCAGTTCGAGATGAACTGGAATTTTGATGATTGCCTGGTCACGGCCGACCGCCATTCCTTCTTCAAGTTCATGGTCAAATCGGTCGCCGAGAAACACGGGCTCCGGGCGACCTTCATGCCAAAACCCTTCCCGGGCCTGACCGGCTCGGGTTGCCACGCCCATATCTCGGTGTGGGACGAAACCGGCAAGACCAACAAGTTCTACGACGCCGACGACGAGATGGGCCTTTCGAAGCAGGGTTACAACTTCCTTGGCGGCATCATGCGCCATGCCGAGGCGCTTGCGGCGATCACCAATCCGACCGTCAACAGCTACAAGCGCATCAACGCGCCGCGCACCGTTTCGGGCGCGACCTGGTCACCCAACACCGTGACCTGGACCGGCAACAACCGCACCCACATGGTGCGCGTGCCCGGCAAGGGTCGCTTCGAGTTGCGCCTGCCCGACGGCGCCGCCAACCCCTATCTGCTGCAGGCCGTCATCATCGCGGCCGGCCTCGATGGCGTACTCTCGAAGGCCGATCCCGGCCGGCGCTACGACATCGACATGTATCAGCTCGGCCATACGGTGAAGGATGCGCCCAAGCTGCCGCTCAACATGCTCGACGCGCTGCGGGCCTTCGATGCCGACGAGAGCCTCAAGGCCTCCCTCGGCACCGAGTTTTCGGCCGCCTATCTGAAGCTGAAGCATCAGGAATGGAGCAGCTACGCGTCCCACTTCACGCAGTGGGAACGCGACACGACGCTCGACGTGTAATCCGGTTCGATCCGGAATCTTTCGAACCCGCGGCCCTGGACCAATCCGATCCGGGGCCGTCTTGATTCAGGAGAGCTTCAAAGAGGCGGTCGTCAGAGCCTCTTGCCGACCGGCACGTGCAGGCTGCGGCGCGAATAGACTTCCAGCCGGCGCACCAGCAGTGCCGAGGGATAGCCAACCGCGAAATACAGAATGCCGGTGATCGTGTAGATCGTGAAATATTGGTAGTTGCGGGCCGCGATGATCTGCCCGCTGAACATCAGCTCCTGCACCGTGACCACGGAGGCGAGCGCCGTGTCCTTGAACAACGCGATCAGGTAGTTGCCGAGCGTGGGCAGCACGATGCGAAAGGCCTGCGGCAGGATGACCTTGCGAAACCTGACCCAGGCGCTCAGCCCGAGGCTCATCGCGGCTTCGTGCTGGCCCGACGGCACCGCGATCAATCCGGTGCGGTAGACCTCGCTCATATAGGCCGAATAATTCATGGTCAGGCCGACGATGGCGGCCGTGAACGGGTCGAGGCTGATCCCGATACTGGGCAGCACATAATAGATGTAGACGAGCTGCAGAATCAGCGGCGTCGCCCGGATCACCTCGACGAAAAGGTCGGCGGGCCAGCGCAGCGCCCGGCGCTTCGACAAGCGTGCCACCGCGACGGGAATCGCGAAAATGCCGGCCAGTATGATGACCACGAAAGTGAGAATCGTGGTCACCATCAGGCCGTGCAGCAGAACCCACCCGTAGTCCCGAATGACCGATATATCGAATAAATTCATTCGGGTTATGCCCTGATCGGTCCAGGATCAGAGGGGAAAGAAGAACAGGTTGCGGTTCGACAAGCCGTACTTCTTGAGAATTGCCGAAACATGGCCGTTGCCGCGAACCTCGGCCAAGGCCTGGGTATAGGCGGCCCGCAAGCTGCAATCCTCCTTGCGCAGGGCATAGCGGGCATAGCCGTAGCCGTACTTGAAGATCAGGTCTTCGGGAATCGACACGTTCGAGACGATCTCGATGGGCGCGCTCTTGTTGTTGGCCATGTATTCGAGAACCTTGACGTCGTCCTCGACGATGGCCGCGACCCGTCCGGTGCTGATGCCGGAGAATTCCTCCGCATCGGTTTGGAACGAGGTCACGCCGACGCCGATCTTCCGCAAATATTCGTCGGCCGCCGAACCCGCGATAGCGCCCACCTTCTTGCCCTTGAGTTCGTCGAAGCTGGTGATCTTTTCGGGGTTCGCCTTCTGCACCACGATCGCCGGGCCATACCACCAGGCCGGGCCGGTGAACGAGACCGCTTTCAGCCGGTCTGGCGTGACGTGGATGTTGGCCGCGACCACGTCGATACGCTTGGCAAGCATCGCCGGAATGAGCTGGCCGAAGGCCATCACTTCGTAATGGATCTTGTCGATGCCGATCCACTTCAGCGCGGCCTCGTGAATCTCCACGTCGAGTCCAGAGGCCTTGTTGGACCCGGGCTCGAGCGACGAATAGGGGGGCGAGGGCGAGATGCCGAGCGTGATCCCGTTCTGTTTCGCGTTGGCCAGCGAGGCATCGCCGCAATTATCGAACAGGGGTTGCGCTTCGGTCCGGAATTCCTGGGCCGAAGCCATGCTGGCGGTCGCGACGAATACGGCAACGAGTGCGGTTCTCAGCATTCACCCCTCCTCTGCCCGGACGCCTCTCAGGAGCGCCGGATTATGCAAAAAATATGATGTAAGATTCCGAGCGTGTCTACGAACGTTTCTGCATAGCTTGACGGTCGGTCCTAAAAGTATGACGAAAGACGAGGCACCCCGGGCATTCCGGTTCTTCGGCACAGGCAGGAGGCTCGGAGTGCTGCGGCCTTCGGCATCAGTGGAGCGCGCTTGAGAGCCCCAAAACATCGGCTTCGCTCGCCGGCGCTGGCGGGGGTGGCCGGCTACCGGATGCGCGGCCTGCAAGGACGGCTGATCGATGCGCTCGGCGAAGCCATCGTGTCCGGCCGGTTCGAGCCAGGGAACGTCTTGCCCCGCGAGCCGGAACTGATGGCCGAATATCAGGTCAGCCGATCCTCGCTGCGCGAAGCCCTCAAGGTTCTGGCCGCCAAGGGCCTGATCGAGATGCGCCAGAAGCTGGGGACGCACGTACGCCGCCAGGATCTTTGGAACGTTTTCGATGCCGATGTGCTGGCCTGGCACCAACGGCAGGGCCGGGGCGAGCCCATGTTGCGGGATCTGATCGAACTGCGCCAGGTGATCGAGCCCGCGGCGGCCCGCCTCGCCGCGGGTCGCGCCACGATGAGCGATCTCGGCGCGCTCGAGCGATCGGTCGAGGCGATGCGCCTCGGCGCGGCCGATGCGGCGGCCTATGCGGCAGCCGACGTCGAGTTCCACATGGCGATTTTTGCGGCCTCGCACAACGTCCTCTTCGCTCGGCTCGCCCACATGGTGGCGGACTTCCTGCGCATAAGCTTCCAGATCCAGCAGCAGGCCCTCAACGAGGAGGATAATCGCGTACAGGACGATGTCGAAGGCCACCGGCGCATCTTCGATGCGGTGAACCGGGGTGACGGCAATGCAGCCGCCGAACACATGCTGGATGTCGTCCTGAACGGCAAGAACTCGCTGTTTCGGGCCATGCGTCCCTCCCTTCCTGCGGACCCATAGGCGCGGCGCCGCGGACCGGTAGCGAGCGGCGCGGCTGCGCCATGCTGGCCTGAGCAGGCGCAAAGGTGCATCCTCGGCCGGGGGACTGGCGGCCCGGCCTCGTCCCAAGCCGAAAGGTATGACCATGAGCTGGCTCACGCACGAAGATCCGATCCTCGGCGACAAGCGGTCCTGCGACGCGCTTCAGATGATCATAGTCCCGAGGGCGCGTGATCTCGGCGGGTTTCAGGTCCGCCGCGCCCTGCCGCATGCGCAGCGCCAGATGGTCGGACCCTTCATCTTCTTCGACCAGATGGGGCCGGCGCAGTTCATGGCCGGCCAGGGCATCGATGTCCGGCCACATCCGCATATCGGGCTCGCGACCGTGACCTATCTGTTCGAGGGCCGCATCATGCACCGCGACAGCGAAGGCAATGCGCTCGAGATCGTGCCCGGCGCCATGAACCTGATGACGGCCGGCCGGGGCATTGCCCATTCCGAGCGAAGCCCAGCCGAGGCCCGGCGGGGCACCGAGGGGATGTTCGGCATCCAGAGCTGGATCGCTCTTCCCGAAAACGATGAGGAAACCGCGCCCTCCTTCCAGCATTTCGAAGCTGGAATCCTCCCCGTCGTCGAGGATGGCGGCTTCCGGGCCAAGATCATCGCGGGCTCGGCCTTCGGAAAGACGGCTCCGGTGGGCACGCTGTCGGATTGGGTCTATGCCGAAGTCCGACTGGCCGAGGGCGCGCAGGCGCCGCTCGATCCCGATTACGAAGAGCGCGCCATCTATGTGGCGGAAGGCGAGGTGGAGATCGCCGGCACGCGCTTTCCAGCCCCCCAATTGCTGATCTTCGCTCCCGGGGACCGCATCACGATACGAGCCACGCAGCGCTCGCGCCTGATGATCCTCGGCGGCACCGCCATGGCAGGCCCCCGGCACATCTGGTGGAATTTCGTGTCGTCGCGCAAGGAGCGGATCGAACAAGCCAAGGAGGATTGGCGGCGCGGTCGGTTCGACCTCGTGCCAGGCGAGAGCGAGTTCATTCCCCTGCCCGAGCCGGACAACGCTCCGGCGCCGGTCCGCTACCCGTGAGCGAGGCATCGGCGATGGATTCAGCCGCCCAGGCATGGCCCGCTCTCGACTACGGCCGGGATCACGCCACCTTCGAAGCGCTGCATCTGATGACTCAGATCGTCGGAAAGGTGCGGACCGCCCGCACGCCTTGGCTCAACCATTCCTGGCACGTCACGCTCTATCCGTCGGTCCGCGGCCTCGCGACGGGCCCCATTCCCCACGGGGCCGCGGATTTCGACCTGGAATTCGACTTCATCGCGCATCGTCTCGTGCTGCGCACCAGCGCGGGCGCCTCCGGTGCGGTTTCGCTGCACATCGCCTCGGTCGCGAGCTTTTACCGGGAGATCAAGACATTGCTGGCCGAAAGCGGCGTCCTGACCGAGTTCCATGGAAGGCCGAACGAGTTGCCGCTCGCCACTCCGTTCGCCGACGATATCGCGCCGCGCAGCTATGACCCGGACGCAGCAAGCCGTTTCTGGGCCGCCTTGAGGTGCGCCGATCGCGTGTTCCGGGCGTTTCGGACCGGCTTCATCGGGAAGAGCAGCCCGTCCCACTTCTTCTGGGGAAGCTTTGACCTTGCGGTGACCCGTTTCTCAGGCCTGCCAGCTCCCGAACACCCGGGCGGCATCCCCAACCTGCCGGATGCAATCGCCCGGGAGGCCTATTCCCATGCAGTCTCCAGCGCCGGATTCTGGACCGGGGGACCGAGCGCGCCTTATCCGCTGTTCTATTCCTACGCCTATCCGGAACCTGAGGGCTTTCGGGCAGCTCGCAACCTGCCTGAGGGCGCCGCGTTCGATCCAAAACTTGGCGAGTTCGTCCTGCCCTACGAAGTGGTGCGACAGGCCCTGCGCCCGGACCAGGTGCTCATGCGCTTTCTGGAGGCCACCTATGCGGCCGCGGCGGATCGGGGCAGTTGGGACAGAGCGGCTTTGGAGTGCAGCCGCGGCGTGCCGGGCGTGCCGAGGCACGTGTAGAGGCTCGGACCTGCCAGCGACATTAGCCGAGCCAGCTTCTACCTGCCTCATTCGGGTCGCATCATCAACATACTCGCCCGGTAAGCAAGTTTGAACCGGCCCGGGCACGCAGCGCAGGACACTACATCCGCTGCCCCGACTGAGCGGTTCTATTCAGCAACAGGCCGCGCTTCCATGCTGGCCACAGACAATCTCCACTGTCCCGGACGGTCGGAGGCGGGAACTTTTGATGTTCAACAAATCACGTATTGGTACGGCGATGTTCGGTCTGCTGCTGCTTGGCGTCCAGGCGCAGGCTGCCCCGGTGAGCTTCAACGGGACATGGCGTATCCAGCTCGTAACGGACGCGGGCTCCTGCGACGGAAGCTATAGCTATGCGGTCGCCGTGCAGGATGGGGAGGCCCGGCTTCTTGCGGGCGCAGATGACAGCGCCACCACGGTCACCGGCGGTGTCGGGGGCAATGGCACGGTGTCGCTTGTGCTGACCCGCAGCATTGCGACGGCCAACGCCTCGGGGCGCCTGAAGGGCAACGCCGGCTCCGGCACGTGGCGGCTCGACGCGCTGGGATGTTCGGGCCGATGGACGGCTGCACGCCGAGCCTGATCCCAAGCGCCGGCCCGGCTTTCCGCTAGCAGGCTGTTGCGAGAACCGCTCCGACTTCAAAAACCGAGCAGTTTCATCGGTCGACGGATCGCTTCGCGATTCCGTCTAAACCGATGCTGCTCTACGGCTTGCGGCCGGTATCCTTGACGGCGTTGTCGTGCAGGATGCCGGCTGCCTTGGCTTCCTCGCGCTCGAGCGAATCCGGCTTGGGCGCGGTTTTGGCGGTGGCCTGCGTGGTTTGGTCCGCGGGCTTCACGCCGCCGGCTTTCGCGGCCGCATCAAGCCCCTTGATGAATTCCGGCTGCTGGCCACCGGGATCCTTCTCGGATTGCTGGCTTGCCATTCTGTCCTCCCTTGGGAGTAAGGTTCTCCCGTGGTGACAACTTGCTGGAGGCCGAAACGTTCGGACGTCCGGCTCGAAGCCGGCGCCGACCGCCCGCCGTTACAGCCAGTAGACGATCCTGGACCGGAACCGCGCGAACAGCGTCCACGAGATTATGGCCAGGACCGCGACATAGCCGAGCGCGATACCATAGGTGGTCAGGGGCGGAATGCGGCCCTGCATGGGTTCGGCGACGATCTGCAGAAGCGACGCGAAAGGGTTGAACCAGAGAATGTAATCGCCGCGCCGCCCAAGCTGGTCGAGGTGCCACATGATCGGCGTCACGAAGAACGCGAGTTGCACCAGGTTGCTGACGATCTGTCCAAGGTCCCGGAAGCGCGCACAGACAGTCCCGAGTACCAGGATGTAGAAGAAGGCGGCGATCAGCACCACGCATAGGCCGGGGATTGCCAAGAACGCCACCGGGCTGGGAATAACCAGCAAGACGATATAAACGATCGGTATAATGATGAGATTATGCGCGAAGGCGATACAGTTCCGCGTCAGAATACGCATGACGAAAACGGTTTTCGGCAGCGAATCCTGCTTCATGTAGTTGCTGGCTTCGATGAAACTGGTCGATCCCTCCATGATGGTTCCGGACATGAGCGTCCAGACGATCATGTTGACGGCGAGGAAAGGAATAAACGCCCGGACGTCGGCATGGAACAGCCCGGCGTAGACCGACCCGACGCCGAGAACGAACAGGCCTGTGCTGACGGTGATCCAGAACTGACCGAAGCGCGAACGCATGTAGCGTTGACGGATGTCGGTGATGCCGAGCAGCACCCAGATATGCCAGTTCGCAAAGCACCGGGCGAGATCCAGATGCGCAAGTCGCCAATCGCGGGTGCTGGGCTGCAACGACATTAGTGTCCCTCGAACAACGGAACTCTCACCACACGTCCCGGCTCCGTCAACGGAAAGCGATGCCGGGTTCCGGATCGAAAGACGGCGGTGGTGTCTAACGGAACCGCGGAGCTACCGTCAAGGCGGCGGCCGACCGCCCGCACCTGACCGGCAATCGGGACGCCACGATCAGCTCGGTCGCGCGGCCCCCGCTCACGCTGGCCTTGGCGCAGGCCTGTTGCCCGGGCCGATGACTTGTCGGGCCGGCGGGTGTCGGCTAGCAAGACGCCGGGTGGTGGTCCCGCCCGGCTCGCAGGAACACGGAAATGGACATCTTCGCGCAGGCCACCGCGGGCGGCGTAGTTCCCGTCATCGCGATCGAAGACGCGAGGGATGCCGTGGCCCTCGCGGACGCGCTCACGGAAGGCGGATTGCCGGTTGCGGAAATCACCTTTCGGACGCGAGCCGCCGCGGACGCGATGGCGGTGCTCCGGGCCGAGCGTCCTGATTTCCTTGTCGGGGCCGGCACGGTGCTCGATCCGGCGTCCCTCGATGCCGCCCGGGCCTGCGGGGCGCGGTTCGGGCTCTCGCCAGGGTTCGACCCCGAGATCGTCGAGGCTGCCCTGGCGTCCGGTTTCCCGTTCGCTCCGGGCGTGATGACGCCAAGCGAAGTGAGCGTCGCGGTCCGACGCGGCATCACACTGATGAAATTCTTCCCGGCCGGCACCATCGGGGGCCCGGCAGCGCTCGAGGGCATCGCCGCCCCTTTCGCCCATCTCGGCCTGCGCTTCATTCCGACCGGCGGGGTGAGCGAAGCCAACATGGGCGACTGGCTCAAGCTCGCCAGTGTCGCGGCGGTCGGCGGGACCTGGATCGCCCGGACCGACGATATCCGCAAGCGCGACTGGGCCGGCATCACGGCCAAGGCCCAGGCCGCGGTCGAAGCGGTCAGGCGCATTCGACAGCATTGAACCCGATCCGAATGCTGGGGTCGGCAATGCGCTGCGAGGCAGAGCCAGCCAGGCATCGGCGCGCGGCCGAACCGTGAGGATATGCGATGACGATGGAATTGAAGATCCTGGCCTGGACGCTGGTCCTGGCCCTCGTGCAGATCTTCCTGCCCTCGCACTTCCGGAACAATGAAACCGGCCGGGCCTACAACGCCGGCCCGCGGGACGACCCCGGCCCGCCGGTCGGGCAAATGACCGGACGCCTGCAGCGGGCACAGCGCAACCTCTACGAAACGCTGCCGCTGTTCGGCTTGGCCATCCTGGCCGCCCATGTCGCGGGCCGCGATGGAGGCCTGACGCTCTGGGGCGCCTGGCTCTACTTCCTGGCACGCGTCATCTACGTGCCGCTTTATGCCTATGGCATCCCGTATGTGCGCTCGGCCGTGTGGGTGGTTTCGTTTTTCGGCCTGCTCCTGGTCCTCCTCGCGGTGCTTTGGCCCTGATCGACGCTGCCCTGGCATGGCGCGCGCGCGACCGGCCAATGGATTTTTCCAGCCAAGCCGGGTCCAAACCGTGCCCCGGCGCGTTGGCGCAGGAACTCGGGCAAGTATGAGCGTTTGAGTATGGATGCAAAACAGACCGCTGCCGGGCGCCCGGACAAGGTCGTGCTGGTGGTGGACGACGAGCCGCTGGTGCGCATGAACGCCGTCGACATGTTCGAGGATCTCGGCTTCGAGGTGCTGGAAGCTTCGAACGGCCTCGACGCGGTCGCCCAATTGGAGGAGCGGCCGGACGTCACCCTGCTGTTCAGCGATTGCCGGATGCCCGGCATGAGCGGGCAGGAGCTGGCCGACATCGCGACGCGTCGATGGCCCGGGCTGCGGGTGGTGCTCGTTTCCGGCTTCGTCAACGTTCGACCCGAGAACCGGACGTTTCTTTCCAAGCCCTATGATCTGCGGGCCATCGAACGGGTCATCCGCGATTCGCGATGAATGCCCGTTGGAGACCACGGCCTCCGCTGGAGCGTCGGAGGCCGTGGGATGGGGGGAGGGGGGTGCCCCATCGGCCGGTCAACGGTCGTCGATCAGGACCGGGTTCCGCACTCCCAAACCGACCGATCGCCCCGGCGCGACCAAAGTTCTTTCACCCCGGGCTGAAACCTATTCCGCCCTGGCGCGTAGCTGACTGTCCGGCCGAGGGAGACAGTCAGGGTGTTGTTCATCGTATATGGCGTTCTCGCAATCGTTCTCGGCGTTGTGGCGTGGCTGCTGTTCGGGCCTCCGGGAGCCCCATGAACGAGACGCTCCTCACGGCCGATCGGCTGATCCACCCAGGAGCTTGTCGGCGATCATACTGGCGATCGGGATCGCCGAGGTGGCGGCTGGCGAGGGCGCATTGCAGACGTGCAGGGACCGCTCGCTCTGCGCGAACAGGAAGTCGTGCACGAGTTCGCCGGACCGCTTGACGGCCTGGGCCCGGATGCCGGCCGGATAGGGCGTGAGATCGTCGAGGGTCAGCTCCGGGCAATATTTCCGGCACTCCGCCAGATAGCCGGCCCGCGAGAACGAGTTGCGAAATTCCTTGACGCCCGAGCCCAGATTATCGCGAAGCACGCGCCAGAAGCCCGGAAAGCGTGCCATGTCGAGCATGTCGCGCCGGTCGAAGGACAGGGGTGCATAGCCTTCCCGAGCGAAACCGAGCACGGCGTTCGGACCGACCGTGATGCGGCCGTCGATCATACGGGTCAGGTGGATTCCGAGAAACGGCAGTTCAGGATCCGGAATCGGATAGATCAAATGCCGGATCAGATTGGACTTGCCCTGGGGAAGCGCAAAATATTCTCCCCGGAACGGCACGATGGCAAAGTCGATGTCGAAGCCGGCCATCCGGGCGAGGCGATCTGATTGCAGCCCTGCGCAGGCGACGAGCTTGCGGGCGCGGATCAAGCCCGTGGGCGTGTCGACCTCTACGCCCGCGCCGCAGACTCGCGGATGCGCCAGGGCGGGCGTCGACAGGCGGAGTTCAGCCCCGAGCGCTGTGGCGCGCCGCGCCATGGCTTGGCAGACCGCGACATAATCGACGATTCCGGTCGAGGCGACTCGCAGCGCGCCCAGCCCCACGATGGCCGGCTCGGCGGCCGACAGTTCCGGGCCCGACAGGCGCGTGACATCGATGCCGTTCTCCTGCGCCCGCGTGAACAGGGCGTCCATGCGTGCCAGTTCCGGCTCGCTGGTCGCGACCAGCAGCTTCCCGCATTCCTCGAAGGGCAGTTGCTCGCGGCGGCAGAAGGCCTTGGTGGCCGCCGCCCCTTCCCGGCAGAGCTTCGCCTTCAGGCTGCCGGGCGCATAATAGACCCCCGCATGGATGACGCCGCTGTTATGGCCGGTCTGATGCCGGGCGAACCCGGCCTCCTTTTCGATCAGCACCAGGGTCGCGCCCGGTTGCCGCTCCAGCAGAATCATGGCGGTGGCCAGGCCCACGATGCCGCCGCCTATCACGCAGAAATCATGCATGGTGTCGCTGCGCTGCAGAGCTCCGGAAGGGGATCGCGCCTCGATCATGCCGCTTCGAAGAGCGGCACGATCTCCATCCCCGGAACCAGAACGAGGCCGCGGTCGGTGATGCGGATCTCCGGAATGACCGACAGCGGGATCAGGTTGAACCCCATATAGGCGATGGTGCAGCCGGCCGCCTCCCATTCGCGCTTGAGCGCTTTGACCTGCTCGGCAACGTCGAAGACGCGCTTGTCGGACAAAAGTCCGGCGATCGGCAGCGGCACCATGGCGCGCACGGCCCCCTCCGCCACAACACACACGCCCCCCTGCTCCCGCTTTATGGCCGCGAGGGCTACCTGCATGTCGGCTTCGTTGGTGCCCGCGATGATGATGTTGTGGCTGTCATGGCCGACGCTCGATGCCACGGCGCCGCGCTTCAGGCCGAAGTCCTTCAGGAGTCCATAGGCCACATTGCCGGGCGATTTGGCGTGACGTTCCACCACCGTCACGAAACACAGCCCGTAGCGCTCGAACAGCGTCTGCCAATCCTCGGCCGGTTCGATCCGCAGCTTGTCGTGGAACAAGGTGATGCCCGGCAGGGCGGTGCGGATGACGTTGACGGTACAGGCCGCCCTGGGCAGGTCCGGCGTGAGCGTCACGCTGTCGGGCAGTTTCACGGTCGCATAGGCGGCGCTCGGGTAACGATAGCGATCCGACAGCGCCTCATCGAGCCGAGGGGTGATGCGGCCCCCATCGACCACCAGTTCCCCGCCATACCACGTGCATCGCGGCCTCAGATCGTCGCCCATCAGCACAAGGTCGGCCCGGCGCCCGCCGCCCAGTCCGCCGATCTCGCCCTCGAGGCCAAAGCGTGTCGCGCCATGCAGCGAACCCATGGCCCAGGCCTGTTCGGGCTTCATGCCGAACCGGACCGCCTCACGGGCCACCCAGTCGAGACCGAACATCAGGAGATCGTCGGCATCCCGGTCGTCGGTGCACAGCGCCACGCGCTTGTGCGAGGCCCCGAGCTCCGTGATGGTGCGGATGGCCTCGGGCAGCGAGTGCCAGGGCGTGGTCGGCGGCCCACCGCGCAGGAAGATCCACACGCCGGCGTCGAGAAGATCGTCGGCAATCTCGCGGCTGATCGCCTCATGGGTATCGGTCACGCCGCTGGCCGCATAGGCGGCCACGAATTCGCGCCCATAGACATGGCCGGAGACCGGCCGGCCGCGCTTGAGGGCGGCGGCCAGGATGGCGTGGCTTCGTTCGTCGCCCATCGCGACCTGCACGAAATCCATCTTCTCGCCGAGGCCCACGGCCTCGGGCCAGCGGTCGAACAATCCGGCGATCTTGTCTGCGGTCAGGTCGCCGCCGGCGGTCTCGAGCGCCGCCGAGGTGGCCGGCACGGTGCTGGGCACGGTGAGATAGATGGATAGCGGCGCCTGGCGGGCGTCCTCGAGCATGGCTTCGACGCCCGCCACATCCATCACGTTGCCGATCTCGTGGCTGTCGCAGAAAATCGTCGTGGTGCCGTTGAGCAGGGCCGCCTCGGCATAGGCGCAGGCCGTGACCATGCTGGATTCGATGTGCAGGTGCGGGTCGACCAGGCCCGGCGCCAGAATGCCGCCCTTGGCGTCATAGACCTTCGCGCCACCTCCCGATGCCTTGTGGGCACCCGCGGGCTTGACGGCCGCGATGCGGCCGCCCGCGATCCAGATCTCGCGATCCGGCGCCAGCCGCTCCGAATAGGTCGACAGGGCCCTGGCCCCGGTGATCACGAGGTCGGGCTGGAGGCGCCCCGACGCGACGTCGGCAAGGCGACGCGTCATTGTGTGCAGCGGAGCAACGGCGAAGCGGTCTAGTCTTGCCACGGGTCTATCCTGAACGCGTGAGGGTGCCGGGACCGCAGCGGCTGCCCGGTCTCTATCGTGCCGGCCACTCTAGCATGGCCGGTGGCCGGCGGGAGGCTCAGGCCGCGAAGCCTTCCTTCTGCAACGCCCTGGCCACTGCGGGGCGGGCCTTCATGCGGGCGAAATGGGCGGCGCAGTTGGACGGAAGTGGAGCGCGCAGCCGCTCCGCGCCCCAGAACTCGATGTAGAACAAGGCCGCATCGGCGATCGAGAACGAGCCCGTAAGATAGTCCTTGCTGCCGAGGGCCGCGTTCATGGCCTGCAGGCCCTTGTCGAAGATCTCGCGTCCCTGCGCCTTGACGGCGTCGTGGTCGGCCTCGTTGGGCGTGAACTGTTCCGGACGGGCTATCCGGGTGAAGCCCCGCATGTGCACCGTCGCGACGATGTAGTCCATGGCTTCGAGCGCCCGCGCGTGGCCTTCGACATCCTCGGGCAGCAGCCGCTTGTGCCGGTTGGTCAGGGCCAGCCAGACCGCGATAGCCGGGAACTCGGTCAGGAGAGAGCCGTCGTCGCGCAACAGTGCCGGGACCTTGGCTTTCGGGTTGATCCGCGTGAACTCGGGCCGCAGTTGCTCGCCGGCGCGCACGTCTACTTTGCGCAGGGTGAACGGCTTGCCGATCTCTTCGAGCAGGACATGGATGCCGACGGAACATGCTCCGGGCGAGTAGAACAACTCCATCGGTTTCTCTCGATCTGACCTCTGAATGCCCGCGACCGTGATCAGGTTGCCGCCTGCGGGCGCGGCAGGACCCGCCCGGGCCGCGCGCCCGTGCTTTGCCCCCCGGCCACGACGGCGGCACCGTTCACCCACACATGGCTGATGCCGGACGGCATCCGGGTAGAGTTGTCGAAGGTGGCATTGTCGGTCACCTGATCCTCGAACAGCACGAGATCGGCCGCCATGCCGGGCCGGACCAGCCCCCGATCCAGCAGGCCGAAACGTTGCGCCGCGATCGAGGTCATGCGGCGCACCGCGTCCTCGATCGGGAACCAGCCGCGCTCGCGCCGCAACGGGCCGACCACGCGCGGAAAGGTGCCGAAGGCACGCGGGTGCGGCTTCGTGCCGGGCCGCGGCAAGCCGTCCGAACCGACCATGTGCAGCCGATGGCAGCAGGCGGCCTGAAGGTCGCCCTCGTCGAGCTGGAACAGAATGATGCCGGTCTGGCCCTCGTCCTCCTCGACGAACCGCACCAGGAGGTCGAAGGGTGCGCAGTTCTCCTGTTCGGCCGCAGCCTTCATGTCGAGACCCTCGAGCCGCTTCAATGCCGGTGTGTTGACCCCCGAGATGCGGATGTTGTCCCAGCCGATCAGCGCGACCTTGCTCTGGCCGTGAAAGGCCGGCCCCCCCTGCTCCACCCAGGCGCGGAGCACCGGGCCGGTCTTCGGGTCCTTGAGGCGCGCCAGCAGGGCCGGAAGGCCGCCTTCGAGAGCCGGCGGCGGCAGCAATTGCAACAGGTAGGTGCTGCCGGCCGGATAGGGATACATGTCGAAGCTGATGTCGACGCCCTCGTGCCGCGATCGTTCCAGCACCTCGATGGCGCGCGGGATCTGACCCCAATAGGGCCGGCCGGCCGACTGGAGGTGCGACAGCAGCCCCGCGGCACCCGAGCCCCGCAGCATTTCGACGAACTCCTCGATCGCGCCGATCAGGTCCTCGTCGTAGCTTCGAACGTGCGCGGTGAGGAGCTTGCCCCGCCGCTCGACGGTCTTGGCCAAGGCGAGCAATTCCTCGTGTTCGGCAAAGGCGCTCGGCGGATAGACGAGCCCCAGCGAAAGCCCCACCGCGCCCTGGGCGAGTTGCGTGTCGAGCAGGTCCTGCATGGCGCCGATTTCGGCCGGCGTGGCCGGACGTCGCTCGTAGCCCATCACGGCAAGACGAAGCGCCGCGTGACCGACCAGCGAGACAAGATTGAGGGCGATCGTGCCGGTCTCGAGCCGCTCCCGATAGGCCGCGAAATCGTCGAAGATCTCACCGTCGCGGGTTTCACCCAGCAGCCCGGAAAAATGCTGCCGCAGGCTTTCGCGCGAGCCCGGGACCACGGGGTAGAGCGAAAAGCTGCAATTGCCGACCACGATGCTGGTGACGCCTTGGAGCGCCTTCTCGACCCGGTCGGGCTCGCGCAGAAATATCAGGTCGTCGTGGCAATGGGCGTCGATGAACCCCGGCGCCAGATAACGCTCGCCGGCCTCCAGCACCTCGGCACCCTCGAACCCCTCCAGGGAGGGGCCGACGGCCGCGATCCGCCCTTGCGCGATGGCGACGTCGCCCCTGAACCAGGGCGCGCCGGTGCCGTCGATGATGCGGGCACCGCGAATGAGCCAGGCGTCGCTCATCGGAACGGTCCGAATTTCGGGCCCTGCGGCGATGTGCTAGGCCTCATAGGCGCCGCCCGCGATATTGGTGACGATGCCTTGCTTGTGGGTCATGTCGCTGCGCAGGTCTTCGATGATCCGGGCCTGCTTGCGCAATTGCTCGATCATGCCTTCGATCGTCTCGATCAGGGCGGCGTGGATCCGCTCCGCATCATCGGAATTCCTCGCCTCCTTCAGCAGGTCCCCGAGCGCGATGACCTCCTGCTCCGTCTGGTAGACGTGATTGTCGGGGCGATTCTGGTTTCCAGGCATTCCGTCCTCCGGCCCGCGAACCGCCACCGCCCCTGCCATGGCCATCGGGGTGGGACGGCACCGTCTCGGTCCTCCCTTCGCATGCCCGCGCGGTCGCTGGCTAGGCGAAATTCCCGCGCGCGGCGGGCTTAGAGGCTCTCCTTATCGGAGGCCCTACGGCCAGGCTGCGCCCGCCGGGCCGCGAGTGGCGGAGACCGCGAGTTCCATGCTGAGATTGTTGGTGATCTTGTAGTCGACCCCTGCTCCGATGCTGCCCGCGGCCTGCATGTCACGGGGGTCGTTGAGCAGGCTGTCCGCTGTGTCGAGCGCCCCGGTATAGCCGAGCGCGCGGACGTTCGGCTTCGCAAGACCCACGCTGGCCGTGACGAACGGCATCACGCGGCCCATGTCGTAGCCGGCCTTCAGGGTCGTGGTTGCGAACTCGTAGCCGGTCGCGACGGATGTCTTGTAGAGACTCGGCGCATAGCCGGTGCTGCCCTGCACGCCGAGCACCCAATTATTGCTGAATTCGCGATTGTACCCCGCGAAGGCATCGCCCCCGAACCCACCCTTCAGGCCCTTGCCGCCGATGCCGAAGATCTCGGTACCGACATAAAGGCCGGCCCAGGGCGAGACCTCGGGTTGCGGGTTGCTGGCGAAGATCGGCAGCGGCGCCGCAAGAATTGCCGGCACCGGCGCGGGGGCGTCTGCCGCCCAGGCAGCCGTGCACGACATCGCACAAGTCCCCAGCGCCAGCAGTCCGAGCACGGGCTTTGCTCTCATGGTCCATTTCCCAATATCCCAAGGCAGGCATCATAGCTGGGCTCGTGCCGTGGCGTCAAAATGGCTATTGTGCTCCGGTCGCACGAGCCTCCCGCCATGACCGATCCGCGCCTGCCCATTCTGTCCGAGATCGAGCGCAAGGCCCTGTGGCTCTCGACCTGGATGATCCACAACGCCAACCACCTTCGCGACAGCCTGGACGGCATGAAGGTGGGCGGGCACCAATCCTCCTCGGCCTCGCTGTCGACCATCATGACGGCGCTCTATTGCGCGGCGCTGCGCCCCGAGGACAGGGTCGCCGTGAAGCCGCACGCGAGCCCGATCTTCCACGCGCTGCAATATCTGTTCGGCCACCTGCCGCTCGAACGGCTGAAGAATTTCCGCGGCTTCAAGGGGGCGCAGTCCTATCCGTCGCGCACCAAGGACATCGACGACGTCGATTTTTCGACCGGCTCGGTCGGGCTCGGGGTCGCCCAGACGCTGTTCTCGTCGCTGGTACAGGATTATGTCGCGGCCAAAGCCTTTGCGCCCGCGCGGCCGGAGGGCCGCATGGTGGCCCTGATCGGCGATGCCGAGATGGACGAGGGCAACATCTTCGAGGCCTTGCTCGAGGGCTGGAAGCACGGGCTGCGCAATACCTGGTGGGTGGTCGACTACAACCGCCAGAGCCTCGACGCCGTGGTGCGCGAAGGGCTCTGGCAGAAGTTCGAGGCCATGTTCCGCAACTTCGGCTGGGACGTGGTGATCCTCAAGCACGGCACCCTTATGAAGGCGGCCTTCGCGGAGCCCGGCGGCGAGCGGCTGAAGGCCTGGATCGATACCTGCCCCAACCAGCTTTATTCGGCGCTGGTGTTCCAGGGCGGGGCTGCATGGCGGCGGCGGCTGCTCGACGACCTCGGCGACCAGGGACCGGTGACGCGGCTCATCGAGGCCCGCACCGATGCCGAACTCGCCGACCTGATGGGCAACCTCGGCGGCCATGACCTGCCCTCGCTTCTCGCAGCGTTCGAGGCGGCACGGCAGCACGACCGGCCGGTCTGTTTCATCGCCTACACGGTCAAGGGCCACGGCCTGCCGCTCGCGGGCCACAAGGACAATCACGCCGGCCTGATGACCCCGGCGCAGGTCGAGGCCCTGCGCGAGAGCATGAACATCCGGCCCGGGCGCGAATGGGAGCCGTTCGAGGGACTGCGCGTGCCCGAAGAGGCGCTCGCAACCTTCATGGCCACGGTGCCCTTCTTCCAGACATGGCCGCGGCGCTATAGCGCCCAACCGGTAGAGGTGCCGGCGGAGCTGCCGGTCTCGATCCAGCCCACCATGTCGACCCAGGCCGGCTTCGGCCTGCTGATGCACGAGATCGCCAAGGGCGAGAGTGAATTTTCCGCCCGGGTGGTCACCACCTCGCCGGACGTGACGGTGTCCACCAATCTCGGTGCCTGGGTGAACCGGCGCGGCCTGTTCGCCCGTGAGGAGATGGCCGACACGTTCCGGAAGGAGCGCATCCCCTCGACCTTCAATTGGGAGTTCTCCCCCAAGGGCCAGCACCTCGAACTCGGCATCGCCGAAATGAACCTGTTCATCATGCTCTCGGCCCTCGGCCTGTCGCATTCGATATTCGGGGCGCGCCTGCTGCCGGTGGGAACGCTGTATGACCCGTTCATCGAACGCGGCCTCGATGCGCTCAACTACGCCTGCTACCAGGATGCGCGGTTCATCCTCGTGGCGACGCCTTCGGGCGTGACGCTTGCCCCCGAGGGGGGCGCCCATCAGTCGATCGCCACACCGTTGATCGGCATGGCCCAGGACGGACTCGCGAGTTTCGAGCCCGCTTTCGTGGACGAACTCGGCGTGCTCCTGCGCTTCGCCTTCGACTACATGCAGCGCGCGGGCGAGATGGAGCCGGACCAGCGGACCTGGCTGCGCGACGCGACCGGCGGCTCGGTGTATTTCCGGCTGTCGACGCGCCCCATCGAACAGCCGCGCCGGGCCCTGACCCCGGATCTGACAGAGGACATGATCCGGGGCGGCTATTGGCTGCGCCGGCCCGGCCCCAATGCCGAGATCGTGGTGGCCTATACGGGGGCCGTCGCCCCGGAGGCCATCGAGGCTGTCGGGCTGATGGGCGAAGACCGGCGCGACATCGGGTTGCTGGCCATCACCTCGGCGGACCGGCTCAACGCGGGCTGGACGGCGGCCCAGCGTGCCCGCGAACACGGCCGGCCGGACGCCGCCAGCCATGTGGAGCGCCTGCTCGCCGGCATCCCGTCCCATTGCGGCCTGGTCACGGTGATCGACGGCCACCCGGCCACGCTCGCCTGGCTCGGCGCCGTGCTGGGCCACCGCACCCGCTCGCTCGGGGTCGAGCATTTCGGGCAGACCGGGACGATCGCCGACCTTTATCGGCATTTCGGCATCGACGCGCAGGGCATCATCGCGGCCGCCCAGGCACTCGCGCCCGGGCGCCGGATGCGCCACCTGCACGTGGTGGCGTAGGCACGCCAGATCCTCGGTGAAGCAAAAGGTCAGGTCGCCGACGGTCCGGTTCGGGCCGCTGTGGATCGACCCGGACGGGACCGCGAAACAGCTTTTTCGCACGGTTTTTCCGTGCTACCAGCGGATTTTCGAGACTGGTCACACTGGATTTCGCCCGGGGCCAGCTTGGTTCACCGTCCTGCCGGCTTGGCTGCGCGTCCTCGGATGATGGTCGCGCGGCGCACGGGCCAGCGGCCTGCCTGGAAGCTCATCAATGGCCCGCAAACCGAACTACGATTTCGAGCGCAGGGAACGGGAAAAGGCCAAGGCCGCCAAGGCGGCCGAGCGGGTCAAGGCCAAGACGGAACGCGCCGAAACCGAACCCAAGAAGCCGACCGAGGAAAAGTAGGCCCTCGGCCCGAAAAGGCCGAAACCTGCTGCAGCCCCGAGCGCCAGGCAGCCGCACTGCCGAGAAGTGACGGCCCGGCCTTGCCGGGCTATCGCTTCAGACGTGCATGGACGCGCTGGCCCGAGAGGCGGGCTGCTCAGTTCAGGAAACACCTGTGCCCATAGGGCCCGGGATGAGACCCGATCGGGCAGGCCACGATGGGGCGGCCCACTGGATGGGCGCATCCTTCCAGGGCGACGGTCGAAAAGGTCAGGGCGGCCATCAGGAGCAGGAATTTCATAGCGGCCTCGAGCAGTCGTGCGGAAGATCCGTTTCAAACAAATGCCACCTGAAAAGCTAACGTTTCTTCAACGCCGCCGCCCCCGCGGGCTTGCTGGATCTGATACGCGCGTCCCCGCTTTGGTGTGCATAACCCGCGAACCATGCTGTTAACGAATTGTTAATAAAGTACGGTTTATGCGGCGGACCATTGAACACCCGGCTCCCGCAAGGGCACCGGGTGTTTCGTCGTCGGTAGGAGAGAGTCGGGCGGGCCAGGTCAGCACGCGTCGTCGGAAGCGAACTCTTTTGCGCCGCACCGCGTAGGGTTGGACACGGCGGCCCACAATCACCCGGCGATGCGACTGACCGGCACTTGGCAGGAGCCGCCACCAACCCAGAGAAGTCCGCCCTTGCGTCACGACCGGGCCGATCCTTCCCCATCTGAGCCGGACGCCCCGTGCCTCGTCGCCGAAGCGCTTCCCGAGCGAGCGGAAGCGGCCGAGGCGCTCGGCCTACAGCCCGACGGGTCCCGGCCGGCCTACAATCGGGTCGGGAGCGCCCGCTACATGCGGGCCAGTCTGGCGCTCCTCCTTGCGGGCTTCGCGACCTTTTCCCTGCTGTATTGTCCGCAGCCCCTGCTGCCCACGCTCACCCGCGCATTCGGCATCGGCGCCGCAGCGAGTTCCCTGGCGATCTCGCTCTGCACCGGGTTGCTGGCGCTCTCCATCGTCGCGGCGGCAACGCTTTCCGATCTCTGGGGCCGAAAAACCGTGATAGCGGCGTCCCTGGTCACGGCCGCAGCGCTCAATGCGGCCGTTTCGGTCGCCCCGAACTGGACCGTTTTCTTGCTGCTGCGCGCCCTCGAAGGGCTGGCGCTCGGCGGCGTCCCCGCCGTGGCCATGACCTATCTGGCCGAGGAAACGGATCCCAAGGGGCTTGGCTTCGCCATGGGGATCTATGTCGGCAGCACCGCGGTCGGCGGCATGGGCGGCCGGGTCATCACCGGGCTCGTGGCAAGCTGGATCTCCTGGCGCGCCGCGATCGGCACCATCGGCCTCCTTGGCCTGGTGGCCGGCCTCAGCGTGCTGCTGCTGTTGCCCGCATCCCGGCATTTCCACCGCAAGCCGCTGCGGCTGCGACCCCAGGCGGAGGCATTCCGGCAGGCTCTCAGCCATCCGCGACTGCTCGCGACCTACGGGTTCGCGTTCCTGATGATGGGCGGCTTCGTGGCGGTCTACAATTATGCCGGTTTCCGGCTCGAAGACCCGCCCTACCGCCTCGACCAGGCCCAGGAAGGCTTGATCTTCACCCTCTATCTGCTCGGCACGCTAAGTTCGACGCTGGCCGGCACGATGGCCGACAGGTTCGGCCGCGCGCCGGTCATGATGGTGGCCGTCATAATGTCGCTGCTTGGCATCGTGGTCTCGATGTTCGTTCCGCTCGTCGCCGTGGTGCTCGGCATCGCGTTCGTCACGTTGGGGTTCTTCGCGGCCCATGCGGTGGCGAGCGGCTCGCTCGGCGGCATGGCTGGCGCCGCGAAAGGCCAGGCGGCGTCACTCTATCTGCTCAGCTATTATGCGGGATCAAGTCTGCTCGGGACAGCTGGCGGGTGGTTCTGGACCATCGGGCGCTGGCCCGCGGTCGCGAGCTTCGTGGGGACGTTGTTTGTCGTGGCGCTGGCACTTGCGGCCGGGTTGTGGCGGACCTTTGTGCCGACCCGCTCATGAAAACAGGCGCGGGTGCCTGATCCGCAGGGTCTGCAGCAGCGCCAGGGTCTTCATGTCGGCGAGCGCGTTGCGGTCCGCGAGCGCCGCGAGTTGAGCGAGCGGAACTTCGACCACGGTGATGTTCTCGTGTTCGACCGCAAGGCCGCCGCCGGCGCCCGTCCGATCGGCGGCCCGGTAGGGCGCCAAAAAAAGCTCCATCTTCTCGGTCGAGATCCCGCACATCGACCAGACGCTGCCCGCAGATTCTAGCGCGTGCAGGTCCACGCCGACCTCCTCATGGGCTTCCCGCCGGGCGCAATCCTCTGGAGCCTCGCCCTCCTCCAGAATGCCCGCGGGCACTTCCAGGAAGTCGGACGCCTGCCCGCAATAGAGCACGGGCGCGCGGGGCAACTGCACCAGCAGGGCTGTCCGCCGGTCGGGGTCGTAGGGCAGGACAGCCACCGCTCGCCCGTGATCCTCGATCTCCCGCTTGAACGCCTTGCCGTCGTCGCCCGAGAGGGTGGCGACGCGCAGCTTCAGCCAGCCATCGTGGACCAGCTTGCTGCTCAGGATCTTCACGCTCATGCGGCTCTCTTCTCGTTTGTCGGGCCGCTTATCGCACAGGGACAGGCGGACGGTCATCCTGCACGGCGCACGACTTTCGGGCTACCCTAGGTGATCCGGCCGGCACGCCAGGTCAGCGTTTGGTCTGTCGAAGCTTAAGCAGTCGATCGGCCGGTCGCGCCTTCGCCACCCGCCCTCGTTGATAGGAGGACCACGTGCCTGTTCAAATCGCTGCCGCGGGATTTTACCTTCTCGCGATCGGGGCTGGCGTGAGCTTCGTCTTTCAGCAGGCCGTCAACGCCGAACTGCGGACCGAAATCGGGTCGCCGGTCTGGGCAGGATTGATCAGCTATCTTGGCGGCAGCCTGGCGATGCTGGCAGCCATCATGGTGATGCGGGAAACATGGCCTTCGCCGCAGATTATTGCTCGGACTTCGTGGATGGCTTGGTCCGGAGGCTTTTTCGGAGCGGTCTACATCGCGATCTCGATCCTGCTGTTGCCTCGGCTGGGTGCAGCGACCGTGCTCGCTCTTATTGTTCTTGGCCAGATGATCACCTCTGTCGGCTTCGATCATTTCGCGCTTTTCGGCCTGCCCCAGCATCCCGCCACCACGCTCAGGCTCGCCGGCGTGGTCCTGATCGTCACAGGAGTTGGCCTTGTGAAGTTCTGAGAGCCTGCCTCAACCCATCATCCGCTCGGCCGCACGCCGGCCCGACCGCAACGCGCCTTCGATGGTGGCCGGCAACCCGGTCTGGGTCCAGTCGCCGGCCAGCTTGAGATTGGCCCAGCGCGTGTCGGGACCGGGGCGTCGTGCATCCTCCTCCGGCGTCGCCGCGAAGGTGGCGCGCTTCTCCTTGATGATGCGCCAGGGCGGCAGAGCGTCGGGGTCAAGCCCGGTGGTCGCCGCGACTTCCCGCCAGAGCAGGCGCGCAAGCTCCTCGCGCGGAGTTTCCAGGAACCGGTCGGCGTCGCTGATCGTCACCGACAGCCGCCCCGGAAAGCTGAACACCCATTCGGCGGTGCTGTTGACCAGCCCGACGATCAGCGGGTGCCCGGCCGGCGCCTCCGCCAGAAAGTGCGCGTTGACGATCGAGCGGAAGCTTTTGGGCGTGTCGAGCCCGGGTACGAGCATCGCGGCCACGGGCGCGGTCACGGCCAGGATCGCGGCATCGCCCTCTTCCAGCGGCACGACATCTTCGCCGAAATCGAGCGTCGCCGCCCGCTTATCCTCGAAACCGAAGCCGCGCAGCCGGTGATCGAACATCATCTCCACGCCCCGCGCCTGCAGGGTGGCGAGGGCCGGCGCCACGAAGGCTTCGTCGAGGCCATCCACCGCGACCAGCGGCCGGCACGCCGAGCCGCCCTTGGCCAGGGTTTCGCGGACCACGGCGCCGGCCAGGGCCGCGGAGGAGGTTTTCGGCTCCGTATTGAGCGCCGCGACCAGGAACGGGTGCCAGAGGCGGTCGTAGAGCAGCCCCTCGCATCGCATGGTCTCGGCGATGGTGGCACCGGCCCGCGGCCGCAGCAGCTTGGCGAGCCCGAGGTACTCGGCCCAGTTCGTCCCGGGCACGCGCCGGTCGCGCGATAAAATCCACCAGGGCAGCGGCCCGCCGTTGGGCCGCAAACGCCAGCGCTCGCCTGTCCCGAGGTCCATGAAGTCGAACAGCGCTTCGGGCGGCCCGGCCATCTTGTGCTCGGCCCCGATGGTGCGCAGGTGGTCCCGCACGGCGCGATTGCCCGACAGCACGAGATGGTTGCCGTTGTCGATCACCTGGCCGAGGGCGACGTCATGATAGGAGCGGCAGCGTCCGCCGGCGTGCCGGGCCGCCTCGTGCACCACGATGCGACGATGCCGAGGGTCGAGCGCGAGGGCGGCCGCGAGCCCCGCCAGGCCCGCGCCGACCACATGGACGGTGCCGGGCATCAGAACAGGCCGTGACGCAGCACCGCGAACAGCAGCCGGTATTTCGGAATCCGGACGCGGGTCCGGGGCGACGCAAACCCCCGCACCGCGATCTCCTCGAGCACCTGCCGGTACACCGCCGCCATGAGCCGCGGCGCGCGCGTCGTCTTGCGCGGCTCGCCCGCCATGATGGCATGGGCTGCGTCGAAATGGGCCCGCGCTTCCGCGATCAGCGGCGCGCAGGCCTGGCCGAGCGCCGGATGGGCCATCACCAGATTGGGCTCGGTGGCGCTGATCCCGGCAGCCCGCAACGCCTGCCGTGGAAGATACAGCCGTCCCATCTCGGCGTCCTCTTCGAGGTCGCGCAGGATGTTGGTCTTCTGCAAGGCGCGGCCCAGGTGATGCGCCAGATCGATGCCTTTCGGGCCCATGATGCCGAAGATGCGGACCGAAAGCCGCCCGACCGCGCTGGCCACGCGGTCGCAATAAAGATCGAGCGTGGCCTCGTCGGGCGCCCGGATATCCTCGACGGCATCCATGGCCATGCCGTCGATGACGGCGAGAAAATCCTGCTTGTCGAGCCCGAAGGTCCTTACCGGCTCCGCCAGGGCGGCCGTCGCGGGCGTGGTTCGGCCTGCATAGAGCGCCTCGATATCGGCCCGCCAGCGATCCAGGCCCCGCTGTCGCTCCGGCCGGGTACCGCCATCGTCCGCGACATCGTCCACGGCGCGGCAGAACCCATAGACCGCAAACATGGCCTCGCGCTGCGGGCGCGGCAGGATCCGCATCCCGGCATAGAAGGAACTGCCCGACGCCTGTCGAGCGGAGCTGTCGGCCTGCTCCGGCACGCCGGCCTCCTCGGCTGCCGCGCTCACGCTTTCCTGGCCTCCGTCGCGGTCGCCGGCCGTCCGTGGCCCAGCACCCGGCCGATTGCAGCCGATGCCGCCGCAATGGCCGAAACGCCGACGAACGACAGCTTGTTGTGATGCACCTTCTCGCTCAGGGGATCGTGATCCGTCAGGGTTTTGGCCAAGCGCCTCGCGAGACCGATAATCACCGCGGTTTCGAGACTGAGCCGGAAATTCGCCACCTGCCCGGGTAGGATCGCGCCCTGCTGCAACAGCCCGCCGGTGCGGATCGCCAGTTGGCGCAAGACGCCGCGCAGCGCCGGCGAGGCCTTGTCTTGGCCGAGGGCCTCCGCCGTGATGCCGGCACGCGCCAGAGCGTCTTCCGGCACGTAGACCCGATCGAGGTCGCGGAAATCCTTTCCGCAATCCTGCAGGTGGTTGATGATCTGCAAAGCCGCGCAGACCGCGTCGGAGGCGGGCCAGGTGGCCTCCGATTCGCCATGCACGTCGAGCACGTAGCGGCCGACAGGCATCGCCGACAGGCTGCAATAATGCATCAGGTCGGCCCAATCGGCCGTACGGTTCTTGGCGACGTCGAGCCTGAACGCCGCCAGAAGGTCGAGGGCATGTCGCGGCGAAAGGTTGCGCTCGAACAGCACGTGGCGCAGCGGCTTGGCGACGCTCTCCTGTTCGCTGCGGCCGAGAAGGCTGGCCTCGAGCGCATCGAGGTGCTCGAATTTTTCGGCCCTTGTAAGCGTCGCGTGATCGGCCACGTCGTCGGCCGCGCGCACGAAATGGTAGAAGGCCAGAATGGCCGGACGATGCCGCGCCGCGATGAGGTGCGACGCAACCGGAAAATTCTCGTCCTTGTGGGTCTTGCCCGAGGCAGCGTCGGTTGCGGATGTCATGGCACCTCAGGCTCGCGCCGATGAGCGGTTCGGTGTGCTCAATAAGTCAAACGCGCCCAAAATGCCAATGTTCGTCCCCTGCGCGGTATCGCTGGAAATGCTGCGCTCAAGCGTCGCGCGGCAGGTCCGCCTTCTTGGGCAGATAGCCCTTCTGGCGCAGGTGCTTCCCAAGGATCTGTCGGATCGCGTCCGAGACTGTCGGGATGGGGGTTCGTCCACGCCGCCAGGCATCGACCGCCTTGAGCAGGCCTTCGTCGAAGCCGATCACCTTCTTCACCGGATACAGCGATGCCCTCGGCATGATTCGGATTCCAGCTGCCTTCCCTAAGATCTAGGGGCAAAACCGCATATGCGCAATATGGGTGTGAGGGGTCTGCGGCACGCCCGTGCGGGACGCCCGCCCGGCCAGGGCGACCCGCAGGCATTGCGAGGCCGCCGCGAAGGGCCTAGAAGCGCGGCTCCCAATTGGAGGAGCCTTGACCATGCGCCCATCGCAGCGCGCCGCCGATGAACTGCGCCTCGTGACGCTGGAACGCAATGTCGCGCGCTATGCCGAGGGCTCCTGCCTGGTCAAGTTCGGCAATACGCACGTGCTGTGCACGGCTTCCCTCGAAGACAAGCCCCCGCCGTGGCTGCGCGGCCAGGGCCGGGGCTGGGTCACGGCCGAATATGCCATGCTGCCGCGCGCCACCTCCACCCGGACGCGGCGCGAGTCGACCGCCGGACGGCCGTCGGGGCGCACCCAGGAGATCCAGCGGCTGATCGGCCGCAGCCTGCGGGCCGTCGTCAACCTGCCCCTGATGGGCGAGCGGCAGGTGACGGTCGATTGCGACGTGCTCCAGGCTGACGGGGGCACGCGGACCGCCGCCATCACGGGCGCCTGGGTGGCGCTGCACGATTGCCTGGCCTGGATGCGGCATCGGTCCATGCTGAAGGAGATGCCGTTGCGCGACCATGTGGCGGCGGTGTCCTGCGGCATGGTCAAGGGCGAAGCCGTGCTCGACCTCGATTACGCCGAAGACTCGACCGCAGAGACCGACGCCAACTTCGTGATCACCGGCAATGGCGGCCTCGTCGAGGTGCAGGCGACGGCCGAAGCCGCGCCCTTCACCCAGGATCAGCTGGCCGCCATGCTGGCCCTGGCGCGTGCCGGCACCGACCGCCTGGTGCTGCTGCAAAAGGAAGCTACCAAGGCGAGCCCCTGAGGCATTCCGGCCAATCGGCTTGCGCATTTGCGCAAAGCCGGCAAAAGTCTCTCCCCCCTCGCCGGCTCGGTCGAGGTTCGTCGACAATCAATCCAGGATCGGGCGGCCGCCATGAAAGTGACACTCGAACGCGCGGCTCTGCTCAAGGCGCTCGGTCATATCCACCGCGTCGTCGAGCGGCGCACCACGATCCCGATCCTCAGCAACGTCCTGGTGCGGGCGACGGAGCGGTCCCTGCAATTGAAGGCCACCGATCTCGACATCGAAGTGACCGAGGAGGTCGCGGCCGATGTGGCGCAGCCCGGCGCCACCACCCTGCCGGCCCATGTGCTGCACGACATCGTCCGCAAGCTGCCCGATGGCGCCCAGGTGACGCTCGACATGAGCGGGGAGGCGAGCCAACTCGTGCTGCGCTCGGGGCGCTCCCGCTTTCAGTTGCAGTGTCTTCCGGAGAGCGACTTTCCGGACCTGACCACGGGCGACCTGCCGCATCGGTTCGTGCTGCCGGCCGGCCAGCTCAAGCAGCTGATCGAGAAGACCCAATTCGCGATATCGACCGAGGAGACCCGCTACTACCTCAACGGCATCTACGTCCATGCCATGATGGTCGAGGGCGCTCCCGTGCTGCGCGTCGTGTCGACGGACGGCCATCGCCTCGCCCGGGTCGAGGTGCCGGCCCCGGAGGGGGCGGCCGACATGCCAGGCGTGATCGTGCCCCGCAAGGCGGTTTCCGAAATCCAGAAATTGATCGAAGATCCGGCCGCCACGGTGAGCATCGAACTCTCGGCCACCAAAATCCGTTTCACCTTCGGCGAGGTGGTGCTGACCTCCAAGCTGATCGACGGCACCTTCCCGGATTACGGGCGCGTCATCCCGGCCGGCAACGACAAGATGCTGCTGGTCGAGAAGCGTGCCTTCTCGGACGCCGTGGACCGCGTCGCGACCATTTCGGCTGAACGCGGCCGCGCCGTGAAGCTCGCCCTGTCGGACGGCAAACTCGTGCTGAGCGTCAACAATCCGGACTCGGGCTCGGCCACCGAAGAACTCGACGTCGACTATGATTCGCCGCCGCTCGACATCGGCTTCAATGCCCGCTACCTGCTCGACATCACGCAGCAGCTCGACAGCGATACGGCGCTGCTGAAGCTCGCCGATGCGGGCTCGCCCACCATCGTGCAGGACCACGAAGGCGCTCCGGCGCTCTACGTCCTGATGCCCATGCGGGTGTGACCGCACCGGCCCGTCAGGGCGGTTCACCCCCTTGAACCGGCTGCGCCGGCCCCATGTGCGCCGGCTCGTGCTGGCGGATTTCCGGTCCTATGCGGCGCTCGATCTGCCGATTCCAGCCGGCACTGTCGCGCTGACGGGCCACAATGGCGCCGGCAAGACCAACCTCCTGGAAGCCCTGTCGTTCCTCGCGTCAGGCCGCGGCCTGCGCCGGGCGGAGCTTGCCGATTGCGCCCGGGAGGGTGGCACGGGCGGCTGGGCCGTATCGGTCGAGCTCGAGCACGTGACCGATGGCGAATCCGTCCGGGTCCAGCTCGGCACCGGCCTGGAGGTGGCTGACGCCGCCGCGTCCCGCAGGTGCCGCATCGACCGCGTGCCGGTGTCCTCCGCGCGCGCCTTCGGGGACCACGTCCGGGTGGTCTGGCTGACGCCCGCCATGGACGGCCTTTTCGTCGGCCCGGCGGCCGAGCGGCGCCGCTTTCTCGACCGCATCGTGCTGACCGTCGACGGCGAGCACGCGACCCGCGTCGCCGCGCTCGACCGCGCCCTGCGCAACCGCAATCGCGTGCTCGAGGAAGGCCGGCAGTCCGGTCGGCTCGACCAGGCCTGGGCCGAGGCCGCCGAGCGGGAAGTCGCCGCGCTTGGGGTGGCGGTCGCTGCGGCCCGCCACGAAGCCGTCGCCCGGCTCGGGGCCATCATCGCGGCCGAGCGGGACGATGCTTCCCCGTTCCCCTGGGCCCAGGTTTCGCTGCAGGGGACGGTCGAAGCGCTGATCGGCAGCGGTCCCGCGCTCGAGGCGGAGGAGACCTACCGTACCCTGCTGCGCGACGCGCGCGGGCGCGACGCCGCGGCCGGACGCACGTCCGTGGGGCCGCACTTGTCCGACCTGCTGGTGCGGCACGGTCCCAAGAACGCCGATGCCGCGCGCTCTTCGACCGGAGAACAGAAGGCTCTGCTGGTCGGCCTGGTGCTGGCGCAGGCCCAACTGGTCGGCGCTATGAGCGGCATCGGCCCACTGATCCTGCTAGACGAAATCGCGGCGCATTTCGATCCGCTACGCCGGGCCGCGCTCTTCGAGGCTCTCGATGCGCTCGGCGGGCAGGTGTTCATGACGGGGGCGGACCCGGCGATTTTCGCGGAGGCTCGCGGGGCAGTCCGGTTCGAGGTCGTGCCCGGCGCCGTCGTGCTCCCGGACGTCCCCGGCCCTTGACGGAACGAACGGGCCGCAGCGGACCCGCTCAGCACAGCGCGTCGAGATTGCGCCGCAGGCGATCGGGCTGGCCCACTCCGAGGCGTTTCTCGATGTCCGCGTGCGTGCTGTGCCAGATCGGAACGGCGCTCGCGAGAACCCCTCGGCCTGCCGGGGTCAGGACCAGCAGACGGCCGCGTCGGTCGGCCGGATCGATCGTCACCTCGACCAGGCCTCGGCGATGAAGCGGTTTCAATGCTGCCGTCAGGGTCGTCCGATCCATGGCCAGCACAGATGCGACCGCCCCCATGCTGGCCGGCATGGGACGGTTGAGCGACATCATCAGCGAGAATTGCCCGTTGGTGAGCCCAAGCGGCCGTAGCGCCTCGTCGAACCGCCGTGCCAGCGCTCTCGCGGCGCGCTGCACGTGCAGACACAGGCATTGATCGCGCACCAGAAGCGTCGTTTCGTAGGGGAGCACCGAGACCTTTGACATCGCCGCATACTGTTGATATCAACGCATCCAGTCAAGCAATACCCGATCGATCAGGGAGGATCTATGCCGCCCAATTCCGTCGTGTCTGCAGACGAATGGCTGGTTGCGCGCAGAGCCTTGCTGGCCAAGGAGAAGGCAGCAACGCGGCTCCGGGACCAGCTCAACGCCGAGCGGCTGGCCCTCCCGTGGGTCAAGGTCGACAAGCCTTATGGCTTCGACGCGCCCTCCGGCCGCAAGACCCTGGCCGGTCTCTTCGACCGTCGCAGCCAGCTGATCGTCTATCATTTCATGCTCGGGCCCGGGCTGGAGCGCGGGATGCCCCGGCTGTTCGTTCCTGGCCGACCACATCGACGGCGCCCTGCCCCATCTCGAACATCATGACGTGACATTTGTGGCCGTGTCGCGCGCGCCGCTGTCCGAGATCGAGGCCTACAAGGCCCGCATGGGATGGCGGTTTCCGTGGGTGTCGGCCTCCGAAGGCGACTTCAACTACGATTTCCATGTTTCGTTCAGCGAGGACGACCTCGCCAAAGGCTCAGTGTTCTACAATTTCGCGGAAACGGACGCCGCCAACGCGGCCCGCGAACTGCCTGGGCTCAGCGCCTTCTACAAGGATGAGACCGGCGCGATCTTCCACACCTATTCGAGCTATGCGCGCGGACCCGAAGAGCTGATCGGTACCCTGATGATCCTCGATCGTGCCCCCAAGGGCCGCAACGAGACGAGGACGATGGATTTCGTCCGCCGCCACGACGAATATGAAGCCGCCGCACCACGAGCCGGAGAACCCTGATGTCCAATCCGATCGGAAGTTTCGTCTGGTACGAACTGATGACAAGCGACGCCAAGGCCGCGGAGGCGTTCTACGCGGCCGTCCTCGGCTGGACCATGCAGGATGCCGGCATGCCGGACTTTGCCTACACGATCCTCTCGGTCGGCGAGACCCCGATCGGTGGGGCCATGACGCTTTCCCCCGATATGCGCGCCGCCGGTGCTCGACCGGGCTGGATCGGCTATATCGCGGTCGACGACGTGGACGGCTTTGCGGCGCGCGTCACCCAGGCTGGCGGCGTCATTCACCGGCCGCCGGCCGACATTCCCGAGGTCGGCCGCTTCGCGGTGGTGGCCGATCCGCACGGCGCGGCCTTCGTGCTTTTCAAGAGCTCGGGCGGCCAACAGGGCGCGCCTCCGGCGCCCAACACGCCCGGCCATGTGGGCTGGCGCGAATTGCACGCCGGCGATCTCGACAGCGCCTTTGCGTTCTATTCCGGGCTCTTCGGTTGGACCAAGGCCCGGGCCGTCGATATGGGCCCGATGGGTGTCTACCAGCTCTTCGCCATCGGGGGCGTGGAGCAGGGCGGCATGATGACCAAGGACCCCAACGTGCCGGCGCCCTTCTGGCTCTATTATTTCAACGTCGCCGACATCAATGCAGCGGCCGCACGGGTGAAACACGAAGGCGGCCAGGTCCTCAACGGCCCGCACGAGGTGCCGGGCGGAAGCTGGATCGTGCAATGCCTCGACCCCCAGGGCGCCATGTTCGCGCTCGTCGGAGCCCAAGCCTAGACCATCGAGCGAGAGAGCCGGATCGGCACGAGCCGCGAATGCTCCTTGCCGGCTCGCCCGCGACGGAGGCATTGTGGTCCATCGGGGAGGTCCGCCGCGTTGGATATCGTGCCATTGCTTTCCGAGGCCGTCCTTGGGACGACCTCGGACGCCATCGTGGGCACCGACCGCGATGGGCTCATCCGCTTCTGGAACCCCGGACCAACCCGCATCTTCGGTTTCAGCTCCGAAGAGGCGATCGGACGTTCGCTGGACCTCATCATCCCGGATAAACTCCGGGCGAGGCACTGGGAGGGGTTTCGGCAGGCCATGGCGACCGGCCGCAGCCGCTATGGCGAGGGCGACCTCCTCGCGGTCCCCGGTCTGACCAAGCAGGGCACACGCATCTCACTCGAATTCACCATCTCGATGCTGCAGAGCCCGGAAGGCGGCGTGGTCGGCGTGGTCTCGATCCTGCGCGACGTGTCGAAGCGCTTCGAAGAATTGCGCTCGCTCCGACAACGCTTGGCGGCTAGCGGCTGAGCAACCCCGGACGGGACTGCCGGTCCTGATCGGCAACGGCCTCTGCAGGCCCGCTTCCCACCCGCACCGCGACGATCCCCGGCTTCGCTCAAGATTGCCTGAACGCTGCGCCCGATCGCCCTTCGCTCCCCGCCGCAGCCGCGTCTGCACCGGCACCTTTGATGCTGCCACGGCGTTCATGGGTGCTGGCAGCGCGGCGCCAGCAGAGACGGGAACACCATGACCTTGTCGTTGATGAAGCTGTTCATCGGACGCCCGGTGGCAAACCGGGAAGCGGAGGGCCGCAAGCTCGGAATTCTCACCGGCATCCCGGCCATGGGATTGGACGGCTTGGGGTCGGCCTCCTACGGGCCGGAAGCCGCCCTTACCATCCTGGCCGTGACCGGGGCCGCGGGCCTCGGCGCCATCGGCCCGATCACCTGGGTGATCCTTCTCCTTCTCGCCATCCTGTTCTTCTCCTACTGGCAGACCATCGCGGCCTACCCGAACAATGGCGGGTCCTATGTGGTCGCCAAGGAGAACCTCGGCACCAATGCGGGCCTGCTGGCCGCCGCGGCGCTGATGGTCGACTATCTGTTGAATGTCTCGGTGGGAATTTCGGCCGGTGTCGGTGCGCTCACATCGGCCGTGCCGAGCCTGCACGCCTACACGCTCTGGTTATGCCTCGTTATCCTGCTCGCCGTCACGGTGATGAACCTGCGCGGCACGCGCGAGTCCGGCCTCGCCTGGGCGGTGCCGACCTATCTGTTCGTCGCCGCGCTTGGCGGCATTCTGCTGTGGAGCACCTACGAGGGATTTGCCCTGGGCGGACACCCAAAACCTGTCGTGCCGCCGCCGACCATCGCGCATGGCACCGAGGCGGTCACGCTTTGGCTGCTGCTGCGGGCGTTCGCGAGCGGCTGCACCGCGATGACCGGTGTGGAAGCCGTCAGCAACGGGGTCAACGCCTTCGCCGAACCGAAGGTACGCCACGCACATGGCACCTTGGCGGCGATCGTCGTGATCCTGGGTCTTCTGCTGCTTGGCATCGCCCATGTCGCTCAGGGCTACGGCATCATGGCCATGGACCAGACGAAGGACGGATACCAGAGCGTTCTGTCGCAGATCGTCGGCGCCGTCTACGGTCGCGGCTGGTTCTACTACGTCACCATCGGCAGCGTGATTGCGGTGCTTTGCCTGTCGGCCAACACGAGTTTCGTGGATTTTCCGCGGCTCTGTCACCTCGTTGCCGAAGACGGCTTCCTTCCACGCCCGTTCGCGGTGCCCGGGCGACGCTTGGTCTATTCGGTCGGAATACTGTTTCTGGCGCTTGGAGCCGGCGCCTTGCTGATCCTGTTCGGCGGCATCACGGACCGGCTTATTCCGCTTTTCGCCGTGGGCGCCTTCTTGTCGTTCACGCTGTCGCAGGCCGGCATGGCGGCGCATTGGTGGCGCGACCTCACAGGCGGCAGCAAAGGCGCCGGAGGGGCACCATCCGAGGGGCGGACGGGCGGTCATGCGAGCCGGGCAAAGCTGGGCATCAATGCGCTCGGAGCGGGAGCCACCGGCACGGCTCTCCTGGTGATCGTGGCGGCCAAGTTCATGGAAGGCGCGTGGCTGACCCTGATCGTCATCCCGTGCACCATCGTGTTCCTGCGCGCGGTGCGGCGCTATTACGATCAGGTCGACGCGCAGGTTCTGCGGGGCCGCCATCGCGCCATCGATCTGCGGCACCGCGATCCGCCGCTGGTGCTCGTCCCGATCAAACAATGGGATCGGCTGGCCCGCAAGGCGCTCGAATATGCACTGCGGCTCTCGCCCGATATCACCGCTTTGCATGTGACCGACCTCGACGGCCCCGATGCCGAAGATCAGGCCGATAGGCTGCGAAAGGATTGGGCGGAATTCGTCGAGAGGCCGGCAAAGCAGAAGAACCTCGAACCGCCGCGCCTGCAACTCGTGTCCTCCCAGTTCCGCTCCATGACGGCGCCCTTGCTGCGCGCCATCCAGGAGGCGGAGCAGCAAGCCCCCGAGCGCCCGATTGCGGTCATTCTCCCCGAACTCGTCGAAGGCCGCTGGTGGGGCTATCTGATGCACACGAACCGCGAGCGACGGCTGCGGGCCCGTCTGCTCCGCCACGGAGGCCGAAACGTCGTCGTGTCTTCCGTGCCGTGGCAGCTTCAGGGTGCCGATCCGGCGACCGGCATCGCCGAGGAGGAGCCAACCGTGGAGGTGTCGCGGCGCAGCGGGCTCGTGCGGCAAATGCAAAGCCGGCGCGCGCCCCGTAGGGCATTTCAGCGGCACCACTGGTTTCGGCGCCGCATCGACACCCGCGGCCCGATCTGCCACCGCGTGCCGACGAGGCTGATAGAATCAAACGCGTGTTGCGCGATGCAGCCCCATGTCCGATATCGTCGAGACTATTTCGCGTCCCTTGCTTGGAGGTTGCATGTCCACCCGACTGGTTCCGTTGACCCAGATAAAGAATCGAGACGTGGAAAGTGACGAACTGGTCGTCGTCGTCGAGACGCCGAAGAACAGTCGCAGCAAATATGCCTATGACGAGGAGACTGGCGCGTTCGAGCTGAAATTCGTACTGCCGGAGGGAGATCTCTTCCCCGTCGACTTCGGCTTCGTTCCCTCGACGCTTGCCGACGACGGTGATCCGCTCGACGTCGTCCTCCTGCTCGACGAGTCGCTCGCGGTCGGCACCAAGGTTCGGGTTCGGCTCGTCGGCGCCATCAAGGCCAAGGAACGGGAGAATGACGGCGAGTGGGATCGCAACGATCGGCTGATCGCCGTGGCGGTTCACGCCCACACCTTCGAAGGCGCTCATTCGATCGAGGATCTCGACCCCAAGCTCCTGCAAACGATCGAGGAGTTTTTCGAGCGCTACAATCGCCTGCACGGCAAGGCATTCAAGGTGAAACAGCGCGTCGGAGCAGCCGATGCTGCCGCCTTGCTGAAAAAGGGCTGCAAGAAATTCAAGAATGATCGCGATTGAGGCTCCGCACCGGTATGGCAAGCTGAGACCGAAACTTGCGAAAACGCGGCCGGACGCTGCCGCGATTCTGCGCTGGGGAGACGTGCATGCGGGAAATCGGATTTATCGGGCTTGGCGCCATGGGGTTGCCCATGGCCCAAATCCTGGCGCGCAAGGGACTGCGGGTGCGCGGGTTCGACACCAATCCGAAGGCCATGGCCGCACTGGAGCCGGGTGGCGGCGTGCCGGTCCGCTCGGCCGCCGAGGCGTGTCAGGATGCCGACCTGCTGATCCTGATGGTGGTAAATGCACAGCAGGCGGAGGCGGTATTGTTCGAGGCCGGCGCCCTGCAGGCCATGAAGCAAAATGGGGTGGTCTGCCTGATGGCAACCTCAGCTCCGGAGGCGGTGTCCAGCCTGTCGAAGCGGGTCGAGGCGGCGAACCGCCGCTTCGTCGATGCACCCGTTTCCGGCGGCGTGGGAGGCGCCACCGCCGGCACGCTGAGCATCATGGCGGCCTGCCAGCCTGCAACCTTCGAAGCCGTGCGCCCCGTTCTCGAACTGCTGGGGGACAAGCTCTTCCATGTCGGCGACACGCCGGGTCAGGGTGCCGCGGTCAAGACCATCAACCAGCTGCTCTGCGGTGTTCATATCGCGGTCGCGGCCGAGGCGCTTTCGCTGGCCCGCAAGATGCAACTGAACCCGGATGTTCTGCTCGAGATCCTCGGCGGCTCCGCGGCGTCGAGCTGGATGCTGCGCGACCGCGGGCCGCGGATGGTCGGTCCGGACCCCGAGGTGAAAAGCGCGGTCGACATTTTCGTCAAGGATCTTGGGATCGTGCTGCAGGCCGGGCAGCACGCCAAGGTGGCCCTGCCGCTGGCGGCGCTCGCTCATCAGATGTTCCTGGCGACGAGCGGTCGCGGCCTGGGGTCGGCCGACGACAGCCAGGTCATTCAATCCTATGGGGTGTTGGACGGCATGACCTGAAGCTGCTGCACCTCCCGCCGAGTACCGCGGAAAGCCTCCCCGATCAGCTGACCGGCTGGCAGCGCGTCCACACCTGGAACGGCCCGGAAGCATCGGTTCCGTGCCGCAGATGTACGGTCGACTCGTTAATGAGACGCATGAAGATCTCGGAGGCGTCCGCGGCGCCGCCCTGCGGGATCCGAGTAGGAGAATGCGTGGCGACTATACTGGCCGGTGGTCCTGGTGCCTTCTGGCGTTACGATCTGTGGCCCACTGATGGTAAAGTGGTGGCCCGCATCGTCGCACCATTCGCCGTCGATGACATCGGCCCGAGCACCGCCGGCCCCCGCTGCGAAGACCAAAAGCGCCGCCGCGGCGGTCCAGGATGTTGCTCGAGGGCCCATCGATTGCTCCCCGGCTCACCATGCCAAGGTCTTTGCGACACGCCGCGCACGATAGCATTCGGCGGCCGCGCGGCAACGGGCAAACCGTCGCAACCGACACGCCCCGCCAGGAAGCCACCAAGCAGCCTCCGCTAAACTCTTACGCACGCAGCATGCCCTCCCCGCTCAGGCGGGGAAGGGCGAAACAATCGACCTCAAGCCGCCTTGGCGCGACGCCGGGTCTGCTTCTTGGCCGGAGCCGCCGCTTCCGGCTCGGGTGTGGCCGGCTGGGGGGCAGGCTGCTTGGCCTGGACGGCAGGTGCGGCCGGGGCGGCACTCTTGCGACCGAGGCCGAGCGTCTTCGCCAAGCTCGAACGGGCGTTGGCATAGGCCGGGGCGACCATCGGGTATTCCTTGGGCAAACCCCACTTGGCCCGGTATTCCTGCGGCGACAGGCCATGTTCGGAATGGAGATGCCGCTTCAGCGACTTGAAGCGCTTGCCGTCCTCGAGACAGATGATGAACTCGTCCGTGACGGACTTTTTCACGGGCACCTTCGGCTGCGGCGGCTCCTTCGCGGCTTCAGCCTTCGGCCCGTTGACGATCGAGCCCAAAGAGCCGTGAACCGACTGAAGCAGCCCAGGAAGATCGCTGGCCGGCACCGAATTGTTTCGCACATAAGCCGAAACGATCTCGGCGGCCATCTCGATCAAGTTCAAATCTGTATTGGCGTCTGACATAAAATCTAGCTCCTCTATGCGCGGGGCTTAGCAAACCGCAATACAACAAGCAAGAGAAGCAATTCAGAAATTTGGTGAAAGCACAAGAGTTCCAAGCCGGCTTTGGCTGAATTTTCCCGGGAAACCTGAGCCTGGGACGTTGCTTCGGTCAGTTTCGACCACGACCGCAGCCCTATGGTTGTATAAAGACATCGCTTGCGATCCGGCAGAATGGCAGCGAAGAACGTTGCTAACGGGCAATCGCTCAATCCAACGTGCATCTGAATTGCGACTGTTCAACCATGCCGCGCGGAGACACTTTCAATCATGCCTGCCCGGTTTACGGCGCCGAACGGCAACAATGATCGCGACCGGCCGCAATTGCCGAGCCCTTGCCAGAGCAATTTGCCTTTTTAACCTGAATCAGTTGATCATGCGACATGGGCGCGCAGTCTAAGGCGGTCAAGTCAGCAACAACGCGAGAACGGCCGAGCGAGAGGCGCGCCGCGACCGTCCTCGGCGCGGGAGCGTACGAGATCGCCTCTGTTCAGGCCGCTGCGGATGCCGCCTCTGTGTGGCGCCAGCCATCAGGCACTCGCCCGTGCACCGCAAGCACTTCAGGTTTGCCCATGGAGCCGCTGCGCCCATCCACGGCTTGCGAGATGACGACGACGCCGGGACGGAACCGTGCCAAACGATTGCCCGCCGCCAGGGCATCGGCAGCCTCCTCGAACACCGACGCACCGCTCGCCCTCAGCTTGCCGCGCCGCAGAAGGTAAGGCTGGACGAAAAACAGGACCTTCATGGCTGAACCCATCGCGTCGGACGGGCGGGCGGAAATCACCTTGAGGGATCCCGGACAGCACCCGTGATGAGAACATATCAGGAACAATCGCAGGAATGCAAGCAGAGCAGGCCAGCAGATCCCTATCCACGGCCCTACACTTCAGCGAACGCCATGAAGTGCATTTTGTTCGACGTTGGTTCGTTCCTGAGCGGTTCCGCTGTTGCCAGAACCGCTCAGTTCCGAGGCAGCGAGCAGTTTCATCGGTCGACGGACCGCTGTGCTATGCCACCTCAGCCGATACTGCTCTACGGACCGCAGACCATTTCAAATAGAGCGGTGCGCAAGGGCGGCCCGTAATCGGACTGGCGGAAATAGGCCGCTTGCGGCAAGGCGTCGACGTCGAGCGTAATCTCGTTGTTGCGCGGCAGCGGATGCAGGATCTTGGCACCGCTCTTCATGCGGCGCGCCGTGGCAAGATCAAGCACGAAACGATCCTTTACGCGGTCGAACATCTCGGCATCGCCGAACCATTCCTTTTGCGGACGCGTCATATAGAGGATGTCCACCTTGGGGACGAGGTCGCTCCAATCGTCGGTTTCCGTATAGGTGACGCCGTGCCGGTCGAGATAGGCCGTGATGTCCTGGCGGACCCGCAATTCCGGCGTAGAAACAAAATGGATCTTGGTGCCCGGATGCTTGGCCATCAGATAGGCCAGAGAGCGAACGGTGCGGCTGTAGCGGCAATCGCCCACGAAGGCGATTTCGACATCATCGGTGCGGCCCAGTTCGCGGCGGATCGAGTAAAGATCGAGTGCCGCCTGCGTCGGATGCTGCTCGGCCCCGCAACCGGCATTGAACACCGGCACTGGATTATCGAGCCGCTCCATGTTTCGGGCCACGAGATGGGCCGCGCCATCGTCGTGGTGCCGCAGCACCAGGGCGCGCGGGCGATAGCCCGCCACGACACGGGTCGTATCTTCCAGGATCTCCCCCTTGGCGGCCGAGGAGAATTTCCCTGCGTCCTCGGTGTAGATCACGTTGGCGCCAAGCCTGACCGCCGCGATCTGAAACGACATGCGGGTGCGAGTGCTCGGCTGATAGAACAGCATGACAACCACATCGTCGCGAAAGATCGGCGAGGGCTTCTGGTCGAGCAGGCGCGTGGTGCGATCGAACAATTCGTCCAAGACATCGAGCGTGAAGATCTGCGCCTCGAGAATGGAACGTCCCTTCAGCGACATCACGCCTCTCCCGACTCGGAGCGCGCCGCACCGGCCTCCGCCAGGCGGCCCCAGTTCCGCTTCGGGCTCCAGACGACATTGCCGCGGATCACGTCCTGCGACACGAACGCGTCGTCCTGTGCGTATTGCTTGAACGGCTTTCGCACGACCGCCACCACCGGCAATACCAGGCCAGGCCGCGGCACATAATCAGTCTCGACCACTGGCGACCGGTTCAAAAAACACAGAACGCCGAGCACTTTCGCCCCAAAGCTTTCGATGAGCGCCACCAGCGACGACGTGGTGCTGAAGTTGTTGCAGACATCTTCCACGATGAACCAGTTCTGGCCTTTTTCGGGTTCGTGCCGGCTGAACACCAGTTCGGACATCTCGCGCGAGGTTGCGGTGGCGAGCGCGGTGATCTTCTTTTCCGGATAGATGTATTGTTTGGCGTTGTCGGCCGCCAATTGATACGCGAAGGCCTTGCCGCCTTCCGGAGCACCGCAAAAGCCCTGCGCGGACTTGAGCAGTTTCTCGAGCTTGCGTTCGCTGAGCGCCTGCGTGAGCTGCCGGGAGAAGGCTGCGAGGAGGGTCGGGTGCCGCTCGGCTTGCGCGAAATTGACGTAGACGTCCCCGACATATTGCCGGCCGGTGTCGTCGCGACCCGCATAACCTACGAGCGGGCCGAGGCGCCTGCCCTCGGGGCCCTTGGGGCACTCGTAGAAAGCCCCTGCCCCGCGCAGCAGATCGAGCGCCGAGCCCTCCCTGGCTAGCCCCGTCTCGTCTTGCTTCGCGGCATTCGTCACGTCTTCACCCTGTGTTGTTCGATTTCGTCGTGCAGCAGACGTGCCTGGTGCCGCGCCGCCTCTGCGAAATCCTCGCCTCCCGATGCGAACAGGATCGCACGGCCGGAATTGATGATCATGCCGCGGCCGCGGCTGTCGCGTCCCGCCACGACGGTGCGCGCCACGTCCCCGCCCTGGGCACCGATGCCGGGAATGAGGATCGGCATGTCGCCGACGATGCGGCGCACCTCGAGGAGTTCATCCGGATAGGTCGCGCCCACCACCACGGCGCAATTGTCGCGCCGGTTCCAGGACGCGGCAACATGCTCGGCCACCACCCGGTAGAGCGGCGTGCCGCCCACCGCGAGATCCTGGAATTCGCCTCCGCCCGGGTTGGAGGTCCGGCATAGGACGATGATGCCCTTCTCGGCGCGATCCAGGAACGGTCTCAGGGCTTCCTGGCCGAGATACGGGTGGACCGTGATGGCATCGGCGCCGAGCCGATCGAAGGCGTCGTGGGCGTAGCCCTGGTTGGTGCTGCCGATGTCGCCGCGCTTGGCGTCGTAGATGATCGGCACGTCGGGGGCGAGATCGCGGATCTCCTCGATGACACGGCCGAGCGCCCATGCCCCGTCCGGCCCGAGCGCTTCGAAGAAGGCGGCGTTGGGCTTATAGGCGCAAACGAGATCGCGGGTCTGCCGCACGATTGCGAGGCAGAACGCAACCGTGCCACGGGCCACGGCCGAGCGACTCGTGTCGGGTTCCGCTTCGGCCTTTGCCTTCACGCACGCCGGAATGCGGTCCCAATCGGGGTCGAGGCCGACACAGACGAACCGCCCCCGGTCCCATTGAGCATCGAGCAGGTCGCGAAAATTCCGTCCGTGGTTCAATGCTCGGCCCCGCGTGCAGCGGCTTCGTCCAGCACCCGCCAGGACAGTTCGTCGCCGGCCCAGAAGGGTACGATGCTGTCGTCCAGCGCCGGCACCGGCACGGAATCGGGCACGGTCCAGCGCTCGCGGACCAGGCTGATGGTCTCCTGGTTAAGCGGATAGCCATAGAAGTGTGCCCCGAACTCGGACACGAAGGGTTCGAGGCCCTCGAGCCTTCCGTGCTCCTCGAACAAAGTCGCCAGCAATGGCAGGGCGGCGGCCGTGTTCCACACGCCGCAGGCCGAGGCGGCGGCTTCCTTGTTCCTGCGCAGATGCGCCGCATCATCGCCGCCATAGAAGAAACGCGGATGGCCCGACAGGATGATATCGATCAGCGCCTGCCGGTCGTCGCGCCATTTCGGCTGCGGCTTGCACCCGCAATGGACCCGCATCAGGCCATGGCTGCGCCGGCTGTAGCCGAGCACGTCGTCCACGGTGGTGAACAGGTGATGCACCGTGATGCTGGCCCCGACATTCTCGCCCCGGCTCTTCACCCAATCGACCGCGGCCCGGCTGGTGATGTGTTCCATGGTCAGGCGCAGGCCGGGAAACCGTCCCAGGAGCCGGTCGAGGATGTCCGTGAAGGCCGCCTCCTTGCGCAGGCCCTCGACCTCCTCGCCTGGATGCTCGCCGTGGAACTGCACCACCATGCCGAGTTCTTCGGCGATTTCGAGGGCCGGCGCGAGCTTGTCGTAATCCTGCACGCCGTTGCCCGAATGGGTAGTGACCATGAAAGGGTAGACCTTGCCGACCTTGACGCCGCAGCCCACGGCTTCGCGAATGGTCTTAGCGGTCGTGTTTTCGGTGATCTGGATGGTCGGAACCACTTCGAGCCGGGACGACGGATCGGCCTGCCTGGCACGGCTCTCGATGCGCGCGCGATACTGGAGCGCCTGCTCGCCGGTCAGGACCGGCGGCGTGATGTTGGGCTCGGCCACGATGCGACGGCGCCAGCCCGCTTCGATGAAGGTCGGCACGAGAAAGTGCAGCAACTCGCCATCGCGAAAATGCGCATGCCAATTGTCTGGCGCCCGCAGCGCCAGCCTGGTTCCGTCCGAACTGAGTTTCATGCGGCCCGTCTTTCGGCCCGGAAGGCCGGCATGCCCGCGGCCCGATCCTTGAGCACGATGGCGGTCGGTTTCCAGGGTGTGCGCAGGTGGACGGCCCCGAACGACACGGCCTCAGCCCCGAGGGCCCGCACGCGCTCGAGATCGGCGAATTCCATGATGCTCGGCGCGATCACGGGCAGCGTTCCATCGGACGCGATCTCCCGCACGGCACGCCAGTTCAGGGTCTGGGCCGGGCGCCCCGAGACCCCGCCCGCGCCCCCACCAACCTGCCGCTCCAGTCGCCACAGCGGACTTCGGCGTTCGGGAAACGCCATCTCCCAGGGAACGCTGTTGAGCGCGATGGCTTCGGCAGTGCCCACGAGACCGCGCGCGATGGCGCGGTAATCCTGCCCGGCGGAAACCTTGACGATGACCGGATGGCGCGACACCGCCTTTACGGCCTCGACGCCGCGGATCACCGCATCGGCGGTTTCGAGCGCGTGTCCCGTGTTTGGACAGGACGGGTTGACCTCGAGCGCGATGAGATCGAAGCGGTTCATCATCGAGGCCATGTCGCCGAGTTCGTTCGCATCGCCGAAGATCGAGGCCACCAGGGACTGGCCCCGAAAATCGAGCCGTGGCGCGACATCGCGGCACCACCATTCCACGCCCGGATTGGTCAATCCCACCTTGTTGACCGAACCGCCCGAAACCAGGCGGACGCAGGACCAGGGCTTGTGCCAGCGCAGATTTCCGGCGCGCGGCCGCCGGGTGAGCGTCTTCAGCACAACGGCAAAAAGTTCGGGCCTGATCAGCCCGGCCCGCACCAACGGCTTTTCCCACGGCCAGCCGCGGCCGTCGAAGGCGAGCGAGCCGCTGGCCACGACGTAGTCGAGGACGTGGCCGTTCGACAATTTGATCATGACCACCTCCCTGGTTGAGCGGCTTGTTTTACGGGCCGGGCGCCGCAAGGTCCAGCGACCTCGACGACGCGCCCAGGTTTTCGGGCGATTCCCATGCGGGGCGGCACTCAGGTCTCGTCACGGGGCTTGCGGCCCAGCATGCCTTTTTGCGGGTCGTAGCCGCGCGCCGCCAGCGCAAAGGCCACGAGCCCGACCCCGACCGTAACGGCCAGGGCCAGGAGGTTCAGCTCGCCGTAGAACGCGAAGCGCAGCAGTTCGACCGCATAGGTGAAGGGATTCAGGCTGATCACCCAGGCGATCCAGATCGCACCGCTCTCCTCCACCTTCCAGGCCGGATACAGCGCGGTCGAGAAGAAGAAGGCCGGGAAGATCACGAAATTCATGGTGCCGGCGAAGTTCTCCATGCGGCGCACATAGACCGTCAGCAACAGCCCGAGTGCCGCTAGGGTGAAGCTTGCCGCTAGCAGCGCAGGCAGAAGCGTCAGGGGCGCGAGGACCGGAAAGTCGACCCGAAACAGCGCCGCGACGACAAGAAACACATAGGCCTGCAGCACCGAAAGCACGGCGCTCGCCACCAGCTTGGCGAAGAGCACGAACCAGCGCGGCACGGGTGCGGTCAGCAGCAGGCGCAGGATGCCGGCTTCGCGGTCGAAGACCAGTGCGAGCGAGGATTGCATGCCGCCGAACAGCAGCACCATGCCGATCAGCCCAGGCAGCATGTAGACGTCGTAGGTCACATAGGTTTCGTAGGGCGGCGTGATCGAGACGCCGAGCACGTTCTGGAACCCGGCCGAAAACACCACCAGCCACAGGGTCGGTCGCACGATGGCCGACACGAGCCGGCTCGTCTGGTAGCGGAAGCGCAGCAGCTCGCGCCCGACGACGGCGAGAAGCGCCGTCGACCAGAGCATCAGGCGGCTGCCGCGTCGGGCGAGGCCGTGTCGCGCACCAGGGACAGAAAGGCGGTCTCCAGGGTCTCGGCCCCGCGGCGCGCGACGAGCTCGGCCGGCGCACCCGCGAAGACGACTTGTCCGCGATGCAGGACCACCACGTCCCGGGCGGCCTCGACCTCCTGCACGAGATGGGTGGCCCACAGCACGGCCAGATTCCGCTCCGCCGCGAGCGCGAAGATGTCGCGGTTGAGGTCGGCGCGGCTACGCGTATCGAGCCCGGTGCTCGGCTCGTCGAGCAACAGCAGGTCGGGCCGGGTGACCATCGCGCGGGCGATCTCGAGTTTGCGGCGGGTCCCGCCCGAAAGTTCGCGGACCGTCTTGCCGCCCAGGTCCGAAATGCCGAAGCGCGCCAGGGCGCTCGCAATGGCGGTCTTGCGGGCGTCGCCACGCAGGCCGTGGAGTCCGGCGTAAAATCGCAGGTTCTGCTGCACCGTGAGATCGAGATCGAGCACCGGCTGCTGGAACACGACCCCCATGCGGGCGAGCGCCGCACCCGGCGCTTCGGCCATGTTGCGCCCGAACACCCGCACCTGCCCGGCATCGGCCCCGAAAAGCCCAGTCAGGATCTGGAACAGCGTCGTCTTGCCGGCGCCATTCAGGCCCAGCAGCGCCGTGACGCCGCCCGGGCGCACGGCGAAAGACACCGCATCGAGGGCTCGCGTGCGGCCATAGCTCTTGGACAGCGCCGAGATTTCCACCGCAGGCGAGACATCCTGGTCCGCGGACGTGGCCGATGTCACGGCCCGGGAGCCTTGCAGGCCGCCTCGCCTTCATCGACCCCCAGCGTGTCGAGGGGCGTGCGCCGATGCAGGAATCCTTCGAGGGGGGCGTAATCGATCACCGCATCGCCCGAATGGAGCATGATGCTTTGCCGGAACTGGTGATCCCAGGGCCGGAACGAGCCCTCGACACCCTTGCTGACATCGATCGGCAGATCGATGCGGGCGAGCGCGGATTCTATCGCCGGGCCGGTCTTTGCCTCGGTGCGCGCCACGGCTTCGACCACGGCCCGGACCGCGGTCCAGGCCGCCCAGTCGAAATCCGTCATCGGCCGGTGGGCGTTGCGCTCGAACCGATGGTTCACCTGGGGCGCGCCATAGCGTTCGGCGACCGCGTCCCAGGCGGAGGCCTGCAGGCCTTCCGTGCCCACCACGGGCCTGGGCTTGCCCTGCTGATAGGGCACGAAGCGCCCGAAATCGCCGAGCGTATCGGCGAGGAACAGGGCATCGTAATCCTCGGACGCGGTCATGAGAGCCACATTGGTCTCGTCGCGGCGCCGCGGATCGTTGCCGAAGATGAAGCTCTTGGTGTCGACGATCCTGGCCCCGAATTTCTTGGCCGACGCCTGGAACGCGTCGGCAAGCAGCTTGTCGGCCGGCAGGGGGCCATAGAGCACCAGCACGCGTCGCCAGGTCTTGCGGACCAGGAACTGCGCCAGCGCATCGGTTTGCATGCTGGTGCTTGGAAAGATGTGAAAGACACCGGTCGCGCAGAGATCGCGCCGCAGGGCGTCGGCGGGGTGCCGTATGTTGAACACCGGCAGTGCCGCGGGCGGCAGCGCCTTGGCCACCGCCAAAAAGTCATCCGCCGGCAGGTCGGCGATGATGGCGGCGGCACCGCCCTCGACGATTTTTCGGGCCGTTGCGGCCGCGTCCTCGTCGGGCGCGAGCACCTGCTCGTCGAGCTTGATCGCGATGCCCACGGCATGCGCGGTCGCCCGCGTGTCGCGCACCGCCAATTCGGCGCCAGGATAGGGCGCCGGCAGCGGCGGACGGAAAACGCCGTCGTCGGACGCCACCTCGGCATAGGCGGGATCGCCCTCCCGGGCGAGGTAGACGATGCGGATGTCCGCAGGCGCCTTCGCGTCCTGGGCGGCGGCCGCGAGCGGAGCCCCGAACCCGATCAATCCCGCGAGCGCGATCCTTGCGGTGCATGCAAAGCCGTGCCGGCCTTTGCCGAAAACCCGCTCAATCATCGATCAGGATCGCGTAGGGGATCACCCCGACCGGCACCGCCTTGACCACCTTGGCGCTGGCCGTATCGACGATCGCGACATCGTCGGACAGGCCGTTGGCGACGTAGAGCTTGCGTTCGTCGCGGCTGAGCCGCAGGCCCCAGGGCCGCTTGCCGACCAGGATGTAGTCGACCGCCTTGCGGCTCGGCACATCCACGACCGCCACGTGATTGGCCCGGCCGAGCGCCACATAGGCCCGCTTGCCGTCCCGCGTTATCACGATGTCGACCGGCGTGATCTCGTCGCGGCGCAGCCCCGGCGGCTGGAACTCGATCTTCCCCACGATCGCGAGGCTCGCGACATCGATGATCTCGACCATGCCGGCGATCTCGTCCGACACCCAGACCTCCTTGCCGTCCGGCGTGATGGCAAAGCGGCGTGGCCGCGTTCCGGTGAGGAGCTCCTTGACGACCTTCTTGGCCCCGACATCGATGACCTGCACCAGGTTGGCGGCTTCGGAGGCCACGAACACATATTTCCCGTCCGGGGTGGCCAGCACGCCCTCGGGCTCCTCGCCGACGGGGTAATGGGCCGTGACCTCGCCGGTGTCGATGTTCAGCACGGTCGCTTCCGCATCGTCTTCGTTGGAGATGTAGAGGTCGTGGCCGTTCGGGTGGAGGTCGAAGGTTTCGGGGTCGGGCACGTCCCGGAAACGCTTCAGGAGCTTATGGGTGGCCACGTCGTAGAGCGCGATCGTGTTGTCGCTGCCGCAGGCCACGATCAGCTTCGTGTGATCGACCGTGAAGCGCATGCCACGCGGCCGTCCGCAGCTCTTGAACGAGGACACCACCTTGTCCGACCCATCGAGCACGAAGATCTCGCTCGAGCGCTCGTTGGACACGAAGGCGAGGCCGGTTCCGGCTGCCCCCGCGGGCGCCGCGAAGGCCAGGGCGACCGGCAGGACCGCCGCCCCGGCGCGGAAAACCCTGCCGGTCCGCCAAAACAATTCACTTCGCACAGTTGGTCAGGTCCTTGTCGCGGATCGAGAACACGTCGTCGGCCTTCACGTCGACCGCCTTGGCGAGGCACGCCTGGCCCTTGCTGTCCCGGGTCCGGATGTCATAGCGCCCCGGCTTGACGCCCTTGATGGCCAGCTGCTCGTCGAAATCGACCGAGCCGTCCTTGTCGTTGAGGCACTGGTTCGGCCCGAACGCCTTGGTGCCGGCCGGCGCAAGCGACACTTCGGTCAGGGTTTCGGAGGTGAGATTCCAGAACCGGATGCCCTTCTTGGTCGCGGCGGAGGCCGGCAGGGCCACCAGGGCGAGAGCGCAGGCGAACGCAATTCGTCTCATTCTTCCTCCCTGGGCGCTCGCGCCTGGGCGCCGGCGCCTCGGCGCTCACGCGCGGCCGCAGCTTTGCAAAGGCGGCACGTGACTGTAAACCGCCCTCCTCCGGTGACAAGCCAAGAACGAGTCCGTCGATGCCGAACGCCCGTGCTGCTGCGATGCTCCTGGCCCTCGGGGCCGCCCTGGGTGCCCCGCTCCCGGCCCGGGCCGCCGACGCGACCGCATGCCGCGAGCTCGAGGCGCATTTCGACGCCGGGCGGGCCGGTCTCGCGGCCCCGGAGGTCAGTGCCTTCCTGTTCCACGCCGCCGACGACGGCTGCGAGGCGCTCGCGGCGCGGCTGCTGGACGCCGGCGCCTCGGTGGCGGCCCGCGACCGGGAGGGCGGCACCGCCCTGACCCATGCGGCGCGGAGCGGGCAGCGGGGGCTCGTCAAGCTACTGGTCGCGCATGGCGCCGAGATCAACCAGCGCAACGTCAAGGGCGCGACGCCGCTCGCGGCCGCGGTCGAGCACGACCGGCTCGGTGCCGCCCAGGATCTCATCGGCCTTGGGGCCGACGTCAATCTGCCGGGACAGGGCGGCGTCGCACCCCTGGCCGCGGCGGCCTACAACGGCGATGCCAAGCTGGTCGACCTGCTGGTGGGCCACGGCGCCGACCCGAGCGCCCGCGATGCCACCGGCAAGACCGCCCTCCTCTATGCGGCTGCGCGCGGTTTCGCGCCCGTGGTCAAGCGCCTGCTGGCCACCGGGATCGACATCAACGCCCGCTACAGCAACGATTTGACGGTGCTGATGTGGGCCGCGGGCTATGCCGACGACGTGCCGGTCGACGACGGGGTGGGCCTGGTGACGGCCCTGCTCGACGGCGGCGCGGCCCTCGAGGCGGCGGACGACCGGGGCCGCACCGCGCTGATGACCGCCGCCGAACTCGGCCACGACGAGGTGGTGGACCTGCTGCTGCGCCGCGGCGCCAAGCCGGACATGCGCGACAAACAGGGCAAGACCGCGGCCGACCTTGCCGCCTCCGAGGGCCTGCGGGCCAAGCTGCGCGGCGGGTAGGGTTTTTCAGGCTGCGGTTGAGGGCTCGCCAGCTCGCAACCCAGCCTCCGGGGTTCGTCATTGCGAGGACCGCGCGCGACGCGCGGCGGGACGCGGCCATCCAGAAGCCGGTTGCCCGCGCCGAGCCCAGCTTGCCGGGCCGGAGACTATGCCGGGCCAACACAGTCTGCGGCCCAGGCGCCTCTCCCGGATTTTGCGGCACCATATCGCGACGCAGGCGCTGAATAGGGAAGAGAGGTCCGGTTCCAAACTTCTGCGGCGCGCAGGTGCCGATTGGCCCGCGCCACTTAATGAGGTGCCTCGCTTAATCAACTCCGGCGCCCAAGTGATCGGGCTTTGCCAAGCCGGGAAGCCTCGAACCGCCCCCACGCGTGTCGATTGGGTCCGATGTCTTTTCTAATCCGAAAGTTGTGGATTACGTCTGAAGCCATCAGAGCGAGAGCCTTTGATGTGGTACTTAGCAAACGTCGACTTCGGTCAGTTTCTTGACAGTAACCGACATGTGTACGCGGGTATAGCGGACGGCCTTAGTCGGGGTGATCGTCGATCGGTGATCGGCGGTGAGTTGCTCCGACAAAATCGGTCGTTCCGCTCGGGTAAAACGGAACACGCGGCTGCCATAACGGCAGCAGCGGACCCGCAAAAGCCCCGCAGGCTCTCCAAGCCCTCCGACAGCAACGTCGGTCAACAGGGAGCTAGGCTACAGATGAAGGGGAAAGGGGTCGGGAGCTCGACCTGGAGGGTGCCGGTTTGGCGCCTCGCGATGGCGCTTGTACTTTGGATTTTTCTCGGATATACTTGTCTGGGAGATTTCTGGCCTGCGTCTACTTTGCTCGCCAAAGCGGAGGTGCGCTTGCGCTTCGCGGCCGGGGAGGAAGGTGAGCCTGTGATGGACGGCCTTAGTCGGGGTGATCGTCGATCGGTGATCGGCGGTGAGTTGCTCCGACAAAATCGGTCGTTCCGCTCGGGTAAAACGGAACACGCGGCTGCCATAACGGCAGCAGCGGACCAGTGAGATGCCGCATATCTGAGGGCAACGTGGCGGTGTGCGGATAGCTGGAAGCAAGAAGCGGCATGAGCATCAGTGCCCTAGACCTTCTAAGTTCCGAAGCGAACCTCCGCGACACATGGAAAGAATATTGGTCAAAGGCAAAAACTCGGGCGCCTGGAGTTGATGGTCTGACGCCCAAGCAATTCAACGACAATATTCCTTTCCACATCGCATTTCTACGAAAGCAACTTAAGGGCGGATATACATATTCTAAGCTGCGCGGCATCCCCGTCCCTAAAAAGGATCCGACCAAGTGTCGGGTGATATGCATCCCGACCGTTTACGACCGGATCGTGCAACGATCCGTCCTCCGGGTCATCGAAGGCAGGGCTGCTCAGCTTCGAATAGTCAACGATGTTAGCTTCGGTTTTGTAAAAGACAGCGCGGGCAGAAAACGCGGTGCGCCAGCTGCGCGAGATGCGGCCATCAAGCATCGCCAGTTGAAACCCTGGGCCTTTAAAGCCGACATCTCGGCTTTCTTCGATGGCATCCAACGCGACGAATTGATCGAACGGTTCCAGAAGGCCTTCTCCCTCAAATCGCTGACACCATTGGTCGATCAAGCGATTCGCTGTGAGGTCGAAGATCGCGAACCGCATCTCAGACGCGCCTTAATCGAAAACAACATCCGGGCGGGGCGCGGTTTGCGCCAAGGTATGCCGCTGTCGCCAATCCTCTCCAACTTCCTGCTGCGGGATTTCGATCGCTGCTTTGCGGCGCGCGGGTACGATCTGGTGCGGTACGCAGACGATCTTCTTGTGCTCGCCTCCTCCAGGAAAGAGTGCGAAGTAATTGCGGAGATGACGGCAGCTGAACTCGGAAAACTAAAGCTGACCTTAAGCACTGAAAAGACTGCCATCTGTGCTCCGGATGAGTCCGTCGAGTTCCTCGGCATGGAGTTGCGCCTAAATCCCACCACGTCAACCTACAGCCTGATGATCGCTGATCAGCAACTCGTTAGAATCAAGGAACAGTTCACCGCGTACCATGATCTCGACTTCACGATTGGCAAGCAGCTCAACGCGTCAAAGCTGCTCGCTCGACTGGACAACATGAAGGCGGGGTACCGCGTCGCCTACGGCGTGGCAGACAATTATCAAGCGCTCAATCGACAGCTCGACCAATGGGGCCAGAACTGCATTACCAAGCTGTACGCCTCAATCTTCACCGCTGCCGCTGTCGCGAAGCTGACGCCTAGGCAGAGGTCGTTTCTGATGATCGCGTAACGGCGATGTGCCTTCTCCCCGCGACCTATCCCGCCCCTGGCGCGTTGCGTTGGGGTTCACACTGGAGTCCAACGATGAAGCTCTATTTCTCGCCCGGCGCCTGCAGCCTGGCCGACCATATCGCGCTGCACCAGGCCGGCCTCACGTTCGAGCACGAGAAGGTCGACCTCAAGAGCAAGCGCACTGCGGGCGGCGCCGATTTCACCACCATCAACCCGAAGGGCTATGTGCCGGTCCTGATCCTCGACAGCGGCGAGACGCTGACCGAGAACGTCGCCATCCTGGACTGGATCGCGCATCAGGACAGCGCGCTGAAACCCTCGGGGCAGATGGGCCACAGCCGGCTCTTGGAGGCGCTCGCCTATATCTCGACCGAGATCCACAAGAGCTTCAAGCCGTTCTTCGCCGGCGCCGGCGCCGACGAGAAGGCCAAGGCTGGCGAAACCATCCTCAAGCGCATGACCTATCTGGCCGACAAGATGCAGGGCGACTACCTGTTCGGGTCCGCCGTGAGCGTGGCCGACTGCTATCTGTTCGTCATGCTGCTGTGGGCGCAGAAGAACGGCCTCGACGTGCCTCCCCGGCTCGCCGCCTATCGCGACCGCATGATGAAGCTGCCGGCCGTGCAGAAGGCCATGACGCACGAGGGCTTGGTGTAGCCCCGGCGCTCCGGGTCCAAGATATCCGGGCGCGTCCTTGTGGGCGCCAGCGCAGCAATCCAGGGTTTTGGGACCGGGCCGGCCTGGAGTGCCGCGGCGCTGCGCGCCTCGCAAGACGGCGCCCCTCCCGCTCATTCCCGCGCAAGCGGGAATCCAGCGCAAATCTTAGGTCATCCATTCCGGATCGTTGCAGTTCGCGCGCGATCGATTGCTCCTGGATTCCCGCTTGCGCGGGAATGAGCGGGTATTCTGCTTCCGTGAGCAAGGGGTCTTATTGGGTGCGGATGCTCCCGCTCTCGGTTTCCACCGTGAGGTTGGGCGAATAATAGGGGTCGTCGAGCAGGCGGTCGCCCCAGCGCAGCCGCAGGTTCAGGTTCTCGCGGTTGAACCGCTCCGCGGTGCGCGGGCTGAGGTCGCGGCCGCGGCTGACGCTTTCGTGGTGGTTCAGCTCCGCGAACGGAGTCCACAGGTTGCGGTAGCCGGCCGCCGCCACCTTGAGGCAGAAATCGACGTCGTTATAGGCCACGGCAAAGGTGTCGGCGTCGAGTCCACCGACCTCGAAATAGACCGCCTTGCGGACCACCAGGCACGCCGCCGTGACGGCCGAGACCTCGTTGACCGTGACGAGGCTGTCGAGCATGCCCCGTTCGGTGCGGGCGGCGCGCTTGTATCTGTGGCCCGCCGCGCCCCCGACCCCGGTCACCACGCCGCCGTGCTGCAGCCGCCCATCCGGGTAGTAGAGCTTGGCCCCGACGCAGCCGACCGCGGGATCGAGCGCCAGCGACACCATTTCGTCGAGCCAAGCGGCGTCGAGCACTTCCACATCGTTGTTGACGAGGCCCAGAACGGAGCCGCGCGCCTGGGCGGCTGCCCGGTTGTTCAGGGCCGCATAGTTGAACGGTGCATCATCGCGCAGGACCCGGATGGCGCTGTCCTTGGCCCAGCTTTCGAACAGCTTCTGGGTGTCGTCCTCGCGCGAGCCGTTGTCGACCACGAGGATTTCGTAGGCCGGGTAGCTGGTCTTCGACCGGATGGTGCCGACCGCGCGCTTGAGCAGCTCGGCACGGTCGCGCGTCGGGATGATCAATGACACGAGCGCCGGCTCGGGGATCTCGTGCACCACGCGCGGATGGGGCGAGCGCGGGTCGGCCAGCACCCGGGTGGCCGCATCGGGCCGCTCGACATGGCCGCGCACGATGGCCCGGTCCTCCGGGGTCGAGGAGGCGCGGGCGTAGGGCAAGGTGTGGCCGAGGATCTGGGCCACGTGCACCACCGCCGCCGCGGGCAGTTGGGCGGTCGCCCGCAGCAGCAGGTCGTGCCGCTGTGCCGGCCGGCCGGCCTCGCGCACGCCGCCGGCCGCCCGCAGGGTGTCGGTGTCGATGCAATAGGGGTCGCCGAGATAGTCCCAGCTCAGCGCCCGGGCCGGCGACCAGGCCGGCTTGAATCGCGGGTTCTCACGGCCAGTCGCGCCAAAGTCGTCGTCGTCGGCATAGATCAGCTTGGCATCGGGATAGCGCTCCAGCGCGGCGGCGAAAACCGCCAGCGCGTGCGGGCGCAGCATGGTGCCGGGCCGGGGCAGGAAGACGAGGTCGCCGGCCGCCTGGGCCAGCGCCTGGTTGATCCGGTCCGCCCGCGAACCATCGCCCAGCGGCAGGGGCCGGGTGCGCTCGCCCGTGCCGATCGTATCGGGCACGAACACTTCCCAGCGGTCGTAGACCTGGGCCTGCAGGCTCGCGCCGAGCGCCTGGGCCTGGGTCTCGTCGATATCGGGATCGGCGATGATCGAGAACAGCGGCCGGCGCCGGAGCCGCGCCGCCCGCGCGCGGTGCAGGTCGAGGTCCTCGGCCCGCTCGTCGAACCGTTCCCGCCATATCGCATAGGCCTGGGCCGGGGAGGTGGTCGGGGCCGTGACGGGAATCGTGGTGCGGCCCTGGCGCTGCAGCTGGATGGCGAAGCGTGCGGCGCGCCACAGGAACGAGCGCGGGTCCCCCTTCAGCACATCGAGGCTGCGGCGCAGCAGGGCGCCGCGCTGCTCCCAGGGCGACACTGGCTGCAGGCGCAGCACGACAGGATTGTCGAGCGGCGCCGAGCCCGCCACCTCGATGTCGAGCCGTGCGAGCGGCATGGCGGGCCGGAACAGGCCGACAAAGCGGTTGCGCCCGACCTTGCTGAAATGCTGCGGCAGGCGCGCGCCATCGGCGAAGACGAGCACGATGCGCGCGTCCACCATGCCGGCGGGCCCGTAGGCGAGTTCGACACGGCACCAGGCGCTCGGCAGCGGCGGATCGAAACTCCGCCGCCAGATCATCGCGGGTTCGGGATGCCGGATCGAGACCGGGGCGGATCTGTTCTCCGGTTCCGGCGCGTGCTTGGGTACGAGAGACCATTCGTCTCCCACGGCAGCCGGATGCACCGGCGCGTCGCTAATGGCTGTGCTCCGCCAGAACCTTGAACATGTATTGTCCGTAGGTGCTCTTGCTCAGCGTTTCGGCCTGGGCTGCGAATTGCGCCACGTCGATCCAGCCCTGGGTGAAGGCGATCTCCTCCGGGCAGGCAATGCGAAAGCCCTGGCGCTTCTCGTAGACGCGGACGAATTCTCCCGCTTCGAGCAGCGAGTCGGGCGTGCCCGTGTCCAGCCAGGCGAAGCCGCGCCCCATCTTCTCGACCTGCAAGGTGCCGCGCTCGAGATAGACGCGGTTGAGATCGGTGATCTCCAGCTCGCCCCGGCGCGACGGCTTCAGGTGGCGGGCGAGATCCACCACCTCGTTGTCATAGAAATAGAGGCCCGTCACGGCCCAGTTGGTGCGGGGATGCGGGGGCTTTTCCTCGATCGAGATCGCCTTGCCGGTCGGGTCGAATTCCACCACGCCGTAGCGCTCCGGATCCCCCACATGATAGGCGAACACGGTGGCGCCATGGCGCCGTTCGGTGGCGGGCCGCATCAGTTCGGGCAGTCCATGGCCATAGAAGACGTTGTCGCCCAGGATCAAACTCGAGGTTTCCTGGCCGATGAAATCGGCCCCGATCACGAAGGCCTGGGCGAGGCCCTCGGGTCTGGGCTGTTCGGCATAGTGCAGCTCGATGCCCCACTTCGCCCCGTCGCCGAGCAGGTCGCGGAACAGCGGCAGATCGCGCGGGGTCGAGATCACCAGGATCTCGCGAATCCCCGCCAGCATCAGGGTCGACAGCGGATAATAGATCATCGGCTTGTCGTAGATCGGCAGCATTTGCTTCGAGACGACATGCGTCATCGGATGCAGCCGCGTGCCGCTTCCCCCCGCCAGAATGATACCTCGCATCCGCACCTCTCGATCGCGTTCACAACCCGCGTTTTGAAATCACCCGTGCAGCCCGTGGCGTCGCGCGCGGCCGGGCTGCGGCGTCCCAAGAGCTAGCCCCGGACGCCGATCACCGCAACCCACCGTCGGCCATGCGGGCCAGGCTCAGCCGGTTCGCAGGCCGGCGGTCGCGAGGCCCGCCGCAATCAGCAAGCTGCCACCGACCTTGTTGAAGATGCCCAGTGTACGGCGATTGCCGACCATGCGCCGCGCCCGGGACGCCGCCGCCGCATAACCCAGGACGTTGGCGAAGGCCAGGGTCAGGAAGGTCGCCTCGAAGAGCGCGAGTTGCGGCCCGAGCGGCGCCCCGGCGTCGATGAACTGCGGCAGGAACGCGACGAAGAACGTGATCGCCTTGGGATTGAGAGCCGTGACGATCCAGGCATGACCGAGCATGGCGAGGGCGCCGGCACGATCGGTCCGGGGTTCGGCCGAGAGCGTGCCGCCGGCCCGCCAGAGCTTGACGCCAAGCCAGACCAGATAGGCGACGCCGATCCATTTGAGAACCGCGAACACGGTCGAGGAGGCGGCCAGGAGCGCTCCCAACCCGAGGACCGAAGCCGTCATCGACGTGAAGTCGCCCAGCACCACCCCGATCGCGACGGGCAGCGCGGCCCGCCAGCCCTGGCCCAAGGCATAGGACAAAACCAGCAGCACGGTCGGACCCGGGATCAGGAGAAGCACTGTCGAGGCCGCCGCGAAGGCCAGCCAGACATGGAACGCCATTGCGGTTTCCCTGTTGTCGAGACAGCCGCCGAACCAGGGTCGGCCGGAGAGGCGGCGCATGTTTTACATACGGGCCAAGTAGGGCGCTTGCGCAAGCCGTAACCGGAGCGAGCGGGCCTTGGTTTGCGCCACCTGCCCATCCGACGCAAACTGGTCCGAAGGGCCGGTCCGCCGGCCGGCAGGCTCGAGCTGATCATCTAAGCAACGAAGTGGGGTCGCCATGGGGGACGGAATGGATGCGGATGCTCGTCAGGAGCTCAGCGCCAAGCGATATCGCAAGCTCCTCAAGCGCTTCCGCGTGACCTCCGGCGACGGGTTCAAGCTGAAGGATTACGCTACCGACGATCCCATGCCCGACATCGTCGACAAGCACCATGCCGAGGCCCTGTTGCAACAGGGCGTGGAGCGCCTGGCGACCATGCAGGAGTTGCTCTACGCCAATTCCACCTGGTCGCTGCTGATCGTGTTCCAGGCCATGGATGCGGCCGGCAAGGATTCGACCATCAAACACGTCATGACGGGGGTGAACCCGCAAGGCGTGTCGGTAACCCCGTTCAAGGTGCCCGGCCCCGAAGATCTGGCGCATGACTTTCTGTGGCGAACGTCGCGCGCGCTGCCGGCCCGCGGCATGATCGGGATCTTCAACCGGTCGCACTACGAGGAAGTGCTGGTCACGCGCGTCCATCCGGAGGTTTTGAAAAACCAGCACCTGCCGCCGGGCCTGATGGACAGCAAGAAGTTTTGGGAGCACCGGCTCCAGGACATCGGCTGCTTCGAGCGCCATCTCACGCGCCAGGGAACGCGAGTACTCAAGTTCTTCCTCAACGTGGGGCTCGACGAACAGAAGAAGCGTTTTTTGGCGCAACTCGACGAGCCGGCCAAGACCTGGAAGTTCAGTGCGTCCGACATCAAGGAGCGCGGCTACTGGGACGAGTACATGAAGGCCTACGAGGAGGCCATCGCGGCGACAGCCACCGAAGAGGCGCCCTGGTTCGTGGTGCCGGCGGATCAGAAATGGTTCATGCGGCTCGTCGTGGTGGCGGCCATCAACGAAGCCCTGGCGGAGCTCGACCTCAAGCCCGTGCATCCCTCGGCGGACCAGACAGCGCGTCTGGCCGAAGCGCGCCGCCTCTTGGAAGAAGAGTAACGCCCACGGGGTTCCAGTGACATGGAGCATGATGTCGTCCGAAAACCCGTGCCGAGTTTCGGCATCATGCTTTCACGTCTCAGGGGCGGGTGACGCGCCGCAGCGTCAGGTTGATCCGCCCGCCGCCCGGCACCAGGGTCGATGAGCCGCCAGAGATCCGGTCGATGCCGTGGAACAGCAGCCGGGCCGCGCCGCCGAGCACGATGGCGTCGCCCGACCCGAGCTTGATCGACCGCGTCGGGCTTTTGCGCTGGGTACCGCCCCAGCGAAACAGCGCCGCGTCACCGAGCGACAACGAGAGCACGGGTGCGTCGAGATCCGCTTCATCGCGGTCCTGGTGCAGGCCCATCCGTGCATCGGGGTCGTAGAGGTTGATCAGGCAGGCCTGAGGCTCTGCCGGATAGTGCGACAGATCTCGCCAGGCCGCGAGGGCCGCCTCGGGGATCGGGGGCCAGAATCGGCCGGTTTCGGGATGCGTCGGCTGATAGCGGTAGCCGGTTTGGTCCGACACCCAGCCGAGGGACCCGCAATTGCTCATGCGCACCGAGAACGGCGTTCCGGTACGCGGCATGCGCGGCCGGAACGGGGGCGCTTCCTTCAGCACCGCCAACACGGCATCCCGCAAGGCCTCTTGCGCGGCCCGGTCGAGGTAGCCGGGGCGATAGATCAGGCCTGGGGCGAGCTCCGGCACGGCGCTTCGCTCAGGAGGACGCCACCCCGGCCTTGGTTTCGATGGCGTCCCAGATGGCCTGCGCGAGATCGGGCCCGCCGAGGCGCTTGATGGCCCGCAGGCCCGTCGGCGAGGTCACGTTGATTTCGGTCAAATAGCCGTCGATCACGTCGATGCCGGTGAACAGGAGGCCGCGGCGCCTGAGCTCCGGTCCGATGGCGGCGCAGATTTCGGCTTCGCGCTCGGTCAGGTCCGTGGCGGACGCCGCGCCGCCCCGCACCATGTTGGACCGGATGTCGTCCTCGGCCGGAACCCGGTTGACGGCGCCGAGCGGAACGCCGTCTACCAGGATGATGCGTTTGTCGCCCTTCGTGACCTCGGGGAGAAACTTCTGGGCCACCCAGGCTTCCCGGAACGTGACGGAGAACAGGTCGAACAGCGAGCCGAAATTGGGGTCGCGGCGCGCCACCTTGAAGACCGCCGCGCCACCATTGCCGTAGAGCGGCTTCATGACGATGTCACCGTGTTCGGCCCGGAACGCCTCGATGGCGGCGCGGTCGCGCGAGATCAGCGTCGGCGGCATCAGGGCCGGGAAGTCCATCACGAAGAGCTTTTCCGGCGCGTTGCGCACGCCGGCCGGATCATTGACCACCAGGGTACGCGGGTGGACGCGCTCGAGCAGATGGGTGCTGGTGATGTAGGCGAGGTCGAAGGGCGGGTCCTGGCGCAGCAGCACCACGTCGACCTCGGCGAGGTCTTTGCGCGACGGCTCGCCCAGCGTGAAATGGTTGCCGGCTTCGTCGCGCACCTGCAACGGCTGCATGGTCGCGAAAACGGAAGCCCCGACCTGCGAGAGCCTGTCGGGGGTGTAATAAAGCAGCGCGTGCCCGCGGGCCTGCGCCTCAAGCAGAAGCGCGAAGGTCGAGTCGCCCGCGACATTGATGCGGTCGATCGGGTCCATCTGGACCGCGACGGTCAGGGCCATGGCAATGCCTCGTCAGAAGGCCGGCTCCCGCCGGCTTGGTCGGGCGCAAAGCGCATGGCGCGGGCGGTTTCGTCAACTGGGCCGTTAACCGGGTCTAACACGTCATTCCGCGCCGTTGACCAATCGGGAAGCATGATGGTGCATGCTGCCCTCTCTCGCAGAGAGGCTTAGGTCATGCGGATTTTGTCCTGGCTCGGCGCCGGAGTGCCGATCCTTCTTCTCGCGCTGGGTTCCCCGAGCAACTCGGCGCCGCTGCCGCAGAGCCAGACCAGGGCCATACAGGTGCTGGCCGATGTGACCCTGGTCGATTCGCAATGCCGGAAGGTCAACGCCGACTTCGGCGTGGCGTTTCGCTATGCGGAACAACAAGGGGTTCATCCGGTCGATGTCATGCCGCTCGGACGCCACAGGACGGCATTCCAGGCCGCGTCCGATCTCCGGCGCGACACGACGCCCATCGAGGAGCTTTGTGGAGCGTTCATGCTGCAATACGAGCGGGACTTCCCGGGACTCTTCGCGGATCGCTGACCGGCTCGCTCGCAGGGCTGAAACCTGACCCGGCAGGGATTGATTAACGCTGACGGTCGAATTCCCGGTCGCCATTACCCATTCAAGACGCCCCTGAACACCGGGTTAAGACAGCCGATCCATTTTGAGCGGCATGTCTCCTCGCTTTCGCCGTCTCGCGCTTGGCTCGGCCATTCTGGTGTGGCTTGCCGGTTGCTCGACCTACATCACGGAACAGCGTCCCGCGTGGCGCGCCGAGGCCGAAAATGCGTGCCTGGCGCGCGGCGCCGTCCAGGAGAGCGCCTCGCTGCGGCCCTCGCAGGAGATCGGCGGCCCGGGTATCTGCGGGCTGACGCACCCGTTCAAGGTCACGGCCCTGGCAGAGGGCACCGTCAGCTTGAATTCGACCGCGACGCTGGATTGCCCGATGATCGCCGCGCTCGACACTTGGATCAAGGAGGTGGTCCAGCCGGCCGCGCAGGCCCGCTTCGGCGAGCCGGTCGTGCGCATCAATTCGATGGGCAGCTATTCCTGCCGCGGCATCAACAACAGGAGCGGCGGCCACCTGTCCGAACACGCCTTCGGCAACGCCCTCGACATCGGCGGCTTCGTGCTGGCGAGCGGCCGCGAGCTCAACATCATGCGCGGCTTCAATGGCGCCGACGAGCAGGAGCGCGCCTTCCTGCACGAGGCGCATGCCGGCGCCTGCGGCTATTTCACCACTGTGCTCGGCCCAGGCTACAACATCTTCCACTACAACCATTTCCACGTCGACCTCGCCATGCACGGCTCGACCTCGCGTGGGCCCCGAAAATACTGCAAGCCGGTGCCGCAGACGGGGCTGCCCGAGGCGCCCAAGCGCGACAACCTGCCCGATCCGCCGCCGCTCGACGAGGAAATGGACATTGCCCGGGCCCCCGTGCCGGCGCCCGAAGTCGGGATGGGTGGCTCCAGCCTTGTCGCCGCCGCGCCGGCGCCGGTTTCGACCAGCCGCGCCGTGGCCTATTCACCGGTTTCGCGCCCCCCGGCCATGGTCGCTGCCAGCCGATCGGAGGCCGTCCATGCCCACTCGAGCGCGCCCCCGCCCCTGGTCACCTTCGGGGGCGCCGAAGAGCCGCCGCCGGCCGGCCCCCGACGGCTGCTCGCCCACCTACCCGAAGATCCCGGCGACCCGGGTCCGGCGGATCTGTCGGCCGCCGACCCTGCGGCCGAGGCCGAAGCGCCCCCCCGCGCCACCGAGCCGCGATCCCGCGCCAAGCCCCAAGAAGGCGCGCCGTCCGATTGGGACATCACGTCATCGGTCCGTTGAAACCGTTCTCTTGAGCGTGTCATCGGCAAGCCACAGGGGTGGCGCTTTCGTGTGACCGGGGCCGCAACGTGCCGGCAATGGCTTGACCCTGTCGGTTCCGAGGCGCCATCGTCCCGCCTCAACTCACGGGACACTGGACCATGAATCGCGCGTTTCGGGCCATAACGCTGGCCATTGTGGCGGCCGGTTTCGCCGGCAGCGCCCTGGCACGCCCGGTGGTGCCGGCGGAAAAGCGCTATTACGATTTCGACGGCGAGCTTCCGGCCTGCGATGATCCCGGCGTTCTCGACCGGATCAAGGACCGTTTCAACCAGAAGGAAACGGAATACTGGAACACCTCGCTCGAGATCGTCAGCTATGACCGGGTCAAGCTGATCGCGGCCCGGCCGTGGGGCGCCGACCATATCCCGCGCAATTTCTGCGCCGCGCGCGCGCTCCTCAACGACAAGTCCTTCCACGAAGTCTCCTATTCGGTGAAGGAGGACCTCGGCATCATCGGCTTCGGCTACGGGGTGGAATGGTGCGTCGAGGGTCTCGACCGGAATTTGGCTTTCGCGCCGGGCTGCCAGCTGGCGCGCCCGTGACACGGGCCCGTCGCCCCAGCCTTTGGGGTGCGGCTCTCGCATTCCTGATCGCTTCGACGGCCGTGCCGGCCGCCGCGCAATCGGGCGCCGCCCCTTGCGTTCTCGACAAATGCCTGGGCTTGAAGCCTGCGGCCCCGGCCAGCGAAAATCCGACAATCGCCCCATCCGCCACCCCCGCCCCAGAAACGCACGAGGCCGGCGAAGCCGCCGCCTCCATTCAAGCCACCGACCGGCGAAGCACGACGGCGCCCGGCAATTTCGACTTCTACGTCTTGTCGCTGTCATGGTCGCCGGGCTTCTGTTCCACGGGCGGCGCCGGGAAAGCGCCTCAGCAATGCGCGGCCGGAAGCGGGCTCGGCTTCGTGGTACACGGACTCTGGCCGCAATTCACGCACGGCTTCCCGAGCGACTGCGGCCCAGCGGGCCGGTTCCCGTCGCGCCAGGCGCTCGACACGGTGCGCGGGATCTACCCCGACCAGGGCTTGGCGCGCTACGAGTGGCGCAAGCACGGGACCTGTTCGGGCAAGAGCCCGACCGACTATTTCGCGGACGTTCGCCGGGCCCGCGAGGCCATCGCGATCCCGCCGTCATTCGAAGCGCCGCACGACGACCAGACCTGGGTGCCGATCGACGTTGCGCGCGCCTTCGTGGCCGCCAATCGAGGGCTGCGGCCAGACGAGATGTCGGTGACGTGCCGGCAGGCAACTCTCGAGGAAGTGCGGATCTGCCTGTCGAAGGACTTGCGCGGCTATGTGGCCTGCCCGGAAGTCGCTCGCGCGTCCTGCCGCACCCGGCAGATGAATGTTCCGGGGGTTCGGTGACCCAGCGGCGCGCGGCCCCGGGCTTGCCCGGATAAGCCGGTGAATTATCGCCACGCCTATCACGCCGGCAATTTCGCGGACGTGTTCAAGCACGCGCTTCTGGCGCGCGTGCTGACCTACATGATCCGGAAGCCGGCCGCGCTCCGCTACATCGACACCCACAGCGGGACCGGGCTTTACGATCTTTCGGGCGAGGAAGCCGCCCGGACCGGCGAATGGCGGGATGGCATCGCGCGCCTGGCCCGCGCGACGCCGCCGGCCGACGTCGCCGAGTTGCTCTCACCCTACGGGACCGCGGTCGGCGCGACCGATCCGGACGGCAGGCCTTCGTTCTATCCAGGCTCCCCGGCGATCGCCCAGACCCTTCTGCGGCCGCAGGACCGCATCGCGCTTTGCGAGCTTCACCCGGTAGATGCTGGAGCCCTGAAGCGGAACATGGGACGCGATCGGCGTGTGAAGATCACCGCTCTGGATGGCTACATGGGACTGAACGCCTTCGTGCCTCCGCCAGAGCGCCGCGGCCTCGTCCTGATCGATCCGCCGTTCGAGTCGCGCGACGAGTTCGACCGTATGGCAACGGCGCTCGCCGGCGCCTATCGGAAATGGCCCTCCGGGACCTACATGGCCTGGTATCCGATCAAGGACCAGGCAGGCGTGTCGCGTTTCACGCAAGGCCTCGTGCCATCCGGCCTCCGCCGCATCCTGCAGCTGCATCTTTTCGTCGACGCTCACGTAGCGGCCGAGGGGCCGCTGTCCGGATGCGGGCTCGTGGTGGTCAACCCGCCCTATACGCTCAAGGACGAGGCAGAGATGATACTGCCGTTTCTCGCCACGGTGCTGGGCCGATCCGGCGCCGGCAGCTGGGCCTGCCGCGTACTCGGCCAAGAATAGCCCTCGGCGGTTTTCGCAACAGCGGAACCGCGCTGGCCCGGTCAAAGCAGACCTGTTAGAGGCCGGCCAAGCAACAAGGGACCGCCTCATGATTCTCCGCTCAGCTGCCGCCTCGCCGTTCGCCCGCAAGGTGCGGATTGTGGCCGATATCCTCGGCCTCTCGAGCCAGATCGCGATCGTCGATGCGGATACCGCGAGCCCGATCGACTCGCTGCGCCGCGAAAATCCGCTCGGCAAAATTCCGACCTTGATCCTCGACGATGCGCAAACGCTGTTCGACAGCAGCGTCATCGTCGCCTATCTCGATCATCTGGCTGGCGGCGGGCTGATCCCGGTGGATCCCGCCCGGCGTTTCCCGGCCCTCAAGCTCGAAGCCCTGGCCGACGGTATCTGCGAGGCGGCCGTGCTGCTGGTCTACGAGAGCCGCTGGCGCGACCCTGCGATGCAGGAGCCGCGTTGGATCGACCATCAGGGCGGCAAGATCGCACGCAGCCTCGACCTGCTGGAAGCCGAACTGCCCGAAGCGGACCTCGATGTCGGCCATGTCGCGCTCGCCTGCGCGCTAGGCTACCTCGACCTGCGCTTCGCCGGCGAATGGCGGGCCACGCATCCCAGGCTGGTGGCTTGGCTCGATGGTTTCGCGACCCGGGTTCCGGCCTTCGAAGCCACAAGATTCAAAGGCTGAGACCTCACCAGACAGCACTATGTTCCACCCTGGTACGGTCAGGACTCAATCTGCCGTCGGCAGCCTGCGCATCGTGAACTCTATCTTGCCGTCGGCCAGTTCGCGCCAGGATTCGATTTCGGTCATGTAGGCCGCCTTGGGGAAGCGCTCGAACCAAGTCTTGGCGAGGGCGCGAGCCTCGTCGCGTGGCAGCGTGAAGGTTTCTCTCCGCCAGGCCCCCGAGCCCGAGCGCGCCTCCGGCTGGGGCGTGTACCGGTCGCGACGCACTCCGAGGCGCCGCGCCACATCCGCGGGACTTTTTCGCTCGACGCTCATGCGACTACTCCGCGGTCCAGCCTCCAGTCCCGGCAGAGTGTAGCGCAAGCAGCCTGAAGAGCGAGTCTTCTGACGCACGCGCGCGCTGCCGCGCCTCGGCCCGTCGCCGCGCGTCATTGGCGCAGCGTGATCCACGCCGGAGCATGGTCGCTCGCTCCCTCCTCGCTTCGCACGTCCCGGTCGACCCCCGCGTCCCCAGAACGTGTAGATCGGCTCGCTGGGGTGCAGCGCCCGCAAGGCGTCCGTCCAGCCCTGGCCGAGAAGGCGTACGAAAGCCGTGCGGCTTTGGGGCGCGAGCAGTGCATCGGGTTCCGAACGCTGCAGTTACGCCAGCAACGGCGGCACACGCTTGAAGATCGCGACCTTCATCGCGGAGCGGCACCCACGCCGCCAGAGGCCCTATACGGGCCAAGGTGCAACCCGGCGACACGCCCCTGCGCAACGCCGCCTCGCAGGGCCCGATCAGCCGAATAATATTTATTCATAGCTGCCTTGCGTTCAGCGGGCACTTATGCAAAAAAACAACCCCGAGACAAAAAAGGACCGCCCCGAAGAGCGGCCCAAGTCTAGGGAGGAAACGCCCAAAAAGGGCACTGCGACGATCAAGCCGCAGAATTCAGAATATGCCGCACTACGCGATTAGCAAGCCCCTCACGGGGCTGTTTTCGTTTTACCCGTGACTGGTGCAAAGAGGCAACACTCGCTGGGGGAAATCGAAGGGCGAGCGGGTCACGCAATGGGCAAGGAAGCAGCCCCGTTCGCCTGTTGCTTTCGAAATCGGAATCGGTCATAAGGCCGACAGCGGTGCGGCGACGCGCTGCCGGATGCGGGTGTAGCTCAGGGGTAGAGCACAACCTTGCCAAGGTTGGGGTCGAGGGTTCGAATCCCTTCGCCCGCTCCAGATCTCCAAGACGTTCAAGGCCGTGGGAAACCACGGCTTTTGTCGTTTTTGGGGCGAGTATTCCGACAGGCTCTGAAGGAGCTTTCGAAGGCCGGGGTTACAGCTCGGTTACAAGTCCAGCGCGGCTCCCGCAAACAACCGAAGTCCGATCGGGTAGAATTATTGAGGTCGGAGTGCATTCTCGGTTCCGGCTCTGCACAAGGCAAGACTGAAGACGAGGCGAACTCCTGACCCATGCGGACGCTCGGAAGATCTGAAGTTGGGCAGTGAGCGCTTTAGCGGTGGTGCCAACGTCCAGTGCGTCTTCGGCTCACTTTCAGGCGGCTTTGGGCGCGTTCGCTCGTTGGCCGACACCGAAGAGGCATTGGAGCCTAGCTAGCAGCCTTGAACGCCGCCTGCATGGTTGCGTTTGGGCCAATTGAAAGTCGAGCTGAGGCGAGGCCAGGAACGCGGATGGCGGGCCGAGCACGACGCCTTCGCGACTTGCCAGCTTGCGCGTGCCCCCGCCCGATCGATGCGCTAGACTAGCATCGGGTGATTGTTACTTTTGACTCAACCTGAATGCAATTTCGAGCGGGGCGTTTCCATGCTTACTCGCCGGACCATCGTCGCTTCCCCCCTCGCACTCGTCGCCATGGGCGCAAGCCCCGGACGGTCGGCACCAGCGAGCGCGGCGCCCGCTTTCGTCCGTCACGACGCCGCGAGCGCCGAGGGCAAAGCGATGCTGCGAACCTACGCCCACGGGGTCGCCGCGATGCAGGCTCTTCCGAAATCGGACCCGCGCTCGTGGGCGTGGCAGTGGTACATCCACGCCGGCCCGGACTCGAAAGCGACGTTGCTGAAAAGGATATTCGGCAGCAGGCCGAGCCCGGAGCAATCGCTCGCCGCCTCCACGTGGTGGACCTGCCAGGCGCACGTGCAGCCTCCGGAGAACGAGGCGTACTTCCTGGCTTGGCATCGCCTGTACCTCGCGCGGTTCGAAACCATCATCCGCGCTCTCGACCGCACGCCGACCTTCACGCTGCCGTACTGGGACTACACGGGACCGGGCAAGGCGGGGATACCCGAGGAATTCCAATCCAAATCCGCGTCCGACCCCTTGCTTAAGGTCCTGTACGTGGACGACCGCAACAAGGACGACCGCAGGCAATATGCTGACGTGAACGCCGGCGAGCCGATCAACAAGTATTTCCGGGGGAAGGAGAACTTCCTTACGCTTGCCGACATGAACTCTCCGGCCTATGGCGGCCCCACGGGCTTCAACCAGAGCCTCGACGGGAACCTGCACGGCAACATACACACATTCGTCGGAGCCGAGACGGACATGGGCGACATCCCGACAGCAGCCAAAGACCCGCTCTTCTGGCTGCACCACTGCAACATCGACCGCATCTGGTACGGGTGGAGCAAGGCGGGCGGCCGGAACCGTCCGACGCCGAGTGGCTCGGGAAAGCCTTCACGTTCGTCGACGGGCAGGGGAAAAGATCAGTAGCGGCCGTTCGGACGATCGCCGATATTTCTAAGCTCGATTATGCGTACGACAAGCTGCCGGCGCCTCCGAAGCCGTTCGCTCCCCAGGCCGTCGCGTCAAACCGGATGCACATGGCTCTTGGGGCTGCGGCTCCGACCATGACGATGGCCGCCGCCTCCCCTGCAGCTCGTGCACCAGCGCCTATACCGCTCGGCAGCTCTCCCACGGAGGTGACCGTCTCGCCGGCTCAACAGGTTCCGGCTGTCCGCGCCCTTCGCGCGGCCAGGCCCACGGGAGCTGGCTTGGCGCCTGAGGCGGCGGCTCCCGCGCCGCCGTCTCCTGCCGCCGAGACCGGAAGGCTCGTCCTGAGCCTCAACAGCGTCCAGGCGCGCGCGGCGCCCGGGATCGTCTACAAGGTGTACCTCGACCTTCCGCCAAACGCCTCTCCGGACGCCGCCGGCGAGCACTTCGTGGGCGTGCTGAACTTCTTCGACAAGGCCATGCCCCGGCAGGAGGCGTCTCCGGGGAAGGCCATGGGCAAGACCGTCTCGTTCGATATCACGGACGTCGCCCAGCGCGTCCGCCGGCCGGGAGAGGAGGACCGGGACTTCAAGGTGACGCTTGTCCCCACGGGAGCCCCAAAAGACGCGTCTTCCCCGACCATCCTCGGCGGCATCAACATCACGCGCGAGTGACGACGCGCAGGCCGCGCATGTCAACTATCATGCACCGCAACCGCCTGCGGCCTCTTCTGGGTCACGAACGGCGCGGCGGGCGTCATGGACACGGTGCAGGCGCGTCAAGGACGCTTCGATCGGACGCGACACCAGCACGGAGCGATTCCTAGCTCAAGGCTTTGCTGTCCATCGCCATGCCGCGTCTAGGCAACCCGTCGGCGCCTCGTTCAGCTAGTGTCAGTCCTTCGGTGCCCCTCGCTCAAGGCGCTCGCTGCCTGTGGCAAAGAAAACAATGATCGCGATCGTTAGGCGGCCTCAGACTCGGTGGCGCCCCGCGCTAGCATGTCGCGCACCATAGGCACGACGTCCCGCCCGGAGCGCTCAATCGAATCCATCATCGCTCCTCGTCTCGCGTTGGAGTGTCGAGGCGACCCTCGCAACCACGATGGCTGACCTTCGTGCGCTCGCGGGCCGCGACAATGGAGAGATCCGCGGGGCGGCTCTGCGCTACCTGGCGATCAGGCGGCACGAGGCAGATGCAGGACCCCTCGCGCCGGCCTTCGTCACATTGGCCGGCCTTTCAATCACAGCCGCGTCATACATGCAGTATCTGCGGGCGATCCGTGGTGTTCGCGGCGCCGCGGAAGCCAATGCCGAAATGTGCCGCCTCTACCTCGAAGCTCGAATCGCCCATCCCGCTCCGGGCTGCACGCCTGAGGATCGACGGGACGAAGACGATGAATGACCGTGGACTCCGCTCGGCGTGACCCAGCTGCGCAAGATGGAATTTGCGGGCAGGATATTGAATCGAGGCATCAAAGGCCCCGTATCCGGGCGCCATGTTCGCCGCCGAACAGGTGGATGGACCGGCTGTCGAAATCGATGCCGACCGGTGTGCCGATCTCTCGCGTGAAGGTCTTGTCGGCCTTCACCGCGATGGTGTCCGCGCCGCAGCGGCAGGTGGCGAGGACGTGATCGCCCATAAGCTCCGTCGCATAGACCGAGCCCTGGATCTTGCCTTCGCCCGGCGCCGTGATCCGGCCGTCTTCCGGTCTGATTCCGGCGACCGCGGCCCGTTCCGAGGCACGGGTTTCCGTGCCGAAGGTGCCCGCCGCGCTGGAGAAGCGGCCGTCGACCAGTTCACCCTTCGAGGAAATTCATCGGCGGCGAGCCGATGAAGCCGGCCACGAAGAGATTGGCCGGCGCATTGTAGATGTTGGCCGGCGTGTCGAGCTGCTGCAGGCATTCCGCGCTCGAGCAGGGCGACGCGATGGGCGAGCGTCATCGCCTCGACCTGGTCATGCGTGACGTAGATCGTGGTCGTCCCGAGCTGGGTCTGCATGTGCTTGAGCTCGGCGCGCATGTAGCCGCGAAGCTTGGCATCGAGATTGGACAGCGGCTCGTCCATGAGGAAGGCCGCGGGCCGCCGTACGATGGCGCGCGCGAGCGCGACGCGCTGGCGCTGGCCGCCCGAGAGCTGGCGCGGATAGCGGTCGAGCAGCGCCTCGAGCTGCACCTGGCGGGCCACGTCCTTCACGGCGGCCTCGATCTCGGCCTTGGGGTGTTTCCGCACGGTGAGCGGATAGGCGATGTTGGCGAACACGGTCTTGTGCGGGTAGAGCGCGTAGGATTGGAACACCATCGCGATGTCGCGGTATTTCGGCAGCACGTCGGTCACGTCGCGGTCGCCGATGAGAACGCGGCCGGACGTCACCGATTCCAGCCCCGCGATCATGCGCAGCGCCGTGGTCTTGCCCGATCCCGAAGCCCCGAGCAGCACCAGGAACTCGCCGTCCTCGACCTCGAGGCTCAGACCCTTGACCACCTCGACCATGCCGAAGGACTTGTGGATGTTGTCGAGCCTCACCCGCATCGCCGCTAACCCTTGACGGCGCCGGCCAGCAGGCCGCGCGCGATATGTTTCTGCAGGAAGGTCGGCGACGACGATCACCGGTGCGATCATGATCACGATCAGCACCGACATGTACCACCACTGCGGACCGCGGGTGGTGTTCTGCGCCGACACCAGAACCGGCATGGTCTGCGCCTTGGCGTTGGAGAGGAAGAGCGCCAGCAGGTACTCGTTCCAGGCGAGGATCAGGATCAGCAGGAAGGTCGCGGCGAGCCCCGAGCGCACCAGCGGCAGCGCGATCGTGAAGAACACCCGGAACTTCGAGGCGCCGTCGATTTCGGCGCTTTCCTCGAGATCGATCGGAATGCCGGCGAAGAAGTCGCGCGTCAGCCAGACCACGATCGGCAGGTTCACGGCCGTATAGGTCGAGATCAGCGCGAACTGGGTGTCGAGCAGCTTCAGCTGCTGGAACATGACGTAGATCGGCAGCACGGCGACGATCGGCGGCATGATCCGGTTCGAGATCATCCAGAACTCGATGTCGTTGTTGCCGACCGCTGCCTTGAAGCGGCGCACGAAGGTCGACAGCGCGAGGAAGAACAGCACCGACCGCGACGGCGAGCGCCACCGGCCAGGGCACGCCGAAAACGGCCACCGCGACGATGATCGCCGAACACCAGCACGATGAAGGTGAGGATCGCCGGCGACCTTCACCTGGAAACGGATGCGCACCAGCGCATAGGCCGCAAGCGCGCCGATCAGGACCGCCAGGATCGTGCTGGCCAGCGCCACGACGATCGAGTTGAAATAGGGCCCGAGCGTGTTGTTGTGCAGCAGCATGAAGTTCCAGGCGTCGAGCGTCGGCTGGAAGTCCACGAACGGGATGTAGAAGGGGCCGCTGTCGACATCGATCTCGATCTTCAGCGAGGTGACCACCACCCAGTAGAGCGGGAACAGCACGACCAGCGTCCAGAACGCCAGGACCACGTAGGTCGCGATCTTCGGCACCGGGGCCATGACGTCGAGGCTCGTCGGCTCGAACAATCGCCGCATCAGCGGGCGCGTGTCGCGGCGGCTGCGTCACTGGTACCTCCGGGTGCGGCCGCACCACGAAGTTGAAGAACGACACGCAGGTCACGGTCGACACGAACAGGAGCAGGTAGCCGACCGCCGCCGACCCGCCGAGGTCCTGGGTGCGCCAGGCGATGAACGAGTGCAGCGTCAGCGACTCGGTCGCGAGGCCCGGCCCGCCGGCGGTCAGCACGTTCGGCAGGTCGATGATCTTGAAGGCCTCGATCAGGCGGATCAGAACCACGGTCGCGGCCACCGGCGCGATGGCGGGCCAGGTGATGTCCTGGAAGATCTGCCAGCTGCCGGCGCCGTCGACCCGCGCGGCCTCGACCTGATCGCGCGGCTGGTTCTCGATCGCGGCGAGCAGCACGATGAACATGAAGGGCGTCCACTGCCAGGTGTCGCCGACCAGCACCATCAGGCGGGCCGACCAGGCCTGCGTCGCCCAGGACCAGTCGCTGAGGCCGAAGGCGTGGCTGAGCGGCGCGAACGGGCCCTTCTGCATGTCGGCCAGCATGCGGAACATGTAGGCGACGCCGACCGGGCGTCACCATCAGCGGCATGAAGAAGATCACCCGGAACCAGTTGCGGGCCCGGATCGGCTGGGCGCAGAGCAGCGCGAGCCCCAGGCCGAGCAGGAACTGCACCGAAGACGCCGACCAACACGTACAGCAAGGTGGTCAGCAGCGTGCCCTGCACGCCGCCGGCGAAGGTCGTCGCCAGCGCGGCCAGCACGATGCCGGCGATCAGGCTCGCCGCGATCAGCCGGCCGAGCGAGCCCGAGGACGCCGAACGCCGGCCGGACGGAGCGTGCGAGCCCCAGACGAGCATCAGCGCGCGACGAACGCGCGAACACGACCCATCCGAGCGGGCCGATCGGCTTGAAGGTGCCGATGAAATGGTACTGCTGCACGCCGGTCAGCAGCCGGCTGGAAATTGTAGAGGCCGATGAAGGTGAGCTTGAAGCTGCCGCCCGCCAGCGCGAAGCGCGACAGCGACAGATAGGCCGAGATGATCAGCGGGAAAATCGCGAAGACGAGCAGGATCAGCACCGCCGGCAGCACCATGATCGGGCCGGCTGTGCGGTCGGCCCATTCGCCGAACCGCTTTGGCGGCGACGGCTCGGCGCGGAGTCATCGAGCGGTTGCTGACGGATCGTGCTCTCAAGGCCGGAGCGCTGCAGATCGAAGCGCGGCCGCGGCCTGCTCGGCGACGCGAGTGCCGGCGCTCGGCGGCGGCCCTCGCAGCGAGCAGCATGGAGCGCGCTCAGCGCTGAACGCCGAGCGTGCCCTTGTAGAACTTCAGCTGGTCGTCCTTGCCGATCTGGTCGTTGAGGTCGTTCCAGCCGTCCGCGATCGTCTTGACCGTGGCTTCCTCGTCGATCTCGCCCGACAGGAAGCGCGACACCGCCTCGTCGAGCACGACCTGCTGGTATTTCTGGTTCTGCGGGATGCGCAGGTCGAGGATCATGTTGGGGCTGTTCAGGCTGGCCTGGATGGCGCCGAGATAGTAGCCGGCCGCCTTCTCGCTCATGCCGCCGTCCTTCCAGGCCTCGCCGTAGGTCAGCTGCGAGGTGCGGTAGGGGTTGAAGCCGGTGGCGCCGATCGTCACGTCGACACTGGATTGGGCCGGCTGCGACATGTAGGAGAAGAACGCGTAGGCCGCGTCCTTGACCTTCGCGTCGGCCTTGGCGTTGACGCCGCCGCTCCAGCCGCCGAAGGCCGCATAGGGCGCGTGGTTGACGCCGTCGATCGCGTAGGGGCAGGTCGCCGCCGTGCAGGCCTCGAGCTTGCCGGTGTCCCAGTTCAGCACCTCCTTGGAGCCCGGCATGATGTTGCGCCGGTCTTGTCGATCACCTTGGAGGTCTTGGGGTCGATCGCCAGCACGCCGACGTCACCCCAGTCGAGGTTGAGGGCGCATTTGCCGGAGATGAACAGCGGCCGCGTGTCGCTGACGTCCATGTTGAGCTCGTCCGGCGGCCCGTACTTGGCCGAATTCCTTGAGGAAGTCGAGCGCCTTGCGGAACGCCGCGTTGTCGACCAGCGGCTTCATGTCCTTGGTGTCGAAGAAGGTGCCCTGGCTGGTGCCCTTCGCCTGCGTCATCGAGCCGACCACGTCGGTCACGAACCAGTAGCTCTGCGCGTTGCGCTTCTTGGCGATGCAGGAGCCGTAGCCCTTGCTGCCGTCGCCGTTGAAATCCTTGCCGTTGAGCGCCTTGGCGTCGGCGAGATATTCGTCCCAGGTGGTCGGCGGCTTCAGGCCGGCCTTCTCGAACACATCGGTCCGGTAATAGAGCATGTGGAAGTCGCCATCGAGCGGGACCAGGTAGGTCTTGCCGCCGAAGCTCGACGAGAAGTCGCGGAAGAACGGCGCGATGTCGTCCCATTCAATCGCCTTGTCCTTGGCGATGCGGTCGCCGAGGTCCTCGAGATAGCCGCCGGCCACGTAGTCGACCATCCATTGCGGCGCGAACACGGCGGCGTCGACCGAGTTGGTGCCGCTCGCCCAGTCGGTCAGAACCTTCTGGTAGAGGTCCGAGAAGGGCACGGCGATGACGTTGATCTTGGCGCCGGTCAGCTTCTCGAAATCGGGCGCGCGCCGCTGCAACGGCTCCTGGATCGCGCCGGTCTGGGTCATGACGTTGACGGTGACGCCGTCGAACTGGCCCGCCGCCTCTGCAGGGATCGTGGCGGAGCCTAACAGGGCTGCCGTCAAACCGGCGAGCATTGCGGTTATCTTCATTTGCTTTTTTCCTCCCGAATGCGGTCTTGCGCCGCTCTGTTCTTAGACAGTTGGCTCTCACACCCGTTCGTCGACGAGACGACCTCGATGCTTCGGAGGGTGGCAGGCCAAGGATGATGATCTTAAGAGGATGAACGCCGGCCGCAACGGGAATTCCGTCTTCCGGTCGATTTGCAGTGGTGCCGGCCTCTTCCCTAAGCGCGCGTGTCGGTCGAACCACGGATCTTGAGAACGGCAGGAATCATCACGCGAGATCCGCGCTCCCCTCTTTGGCGGGGAACGACCGAATCGAGCAGGTCGACGGCATGCTCGACCATCGACGGCGCATCCTGGATCACTGTGGTCAGGTCGTAGGCCGCCCAAGCGGCAGCCGGAATATCGTCGAAACCGGCCACCAGCACGTCGTCCGGCACGCGCATCCCGAGTTTGCGGCGCAAGGCATCGATAGCCCCAAGCGCCATCAGGTCGTTGGCGCAAAACAGAGCGTCGGGCACTCCCTCACCAGAGAACATTGTCAGCGCGGCAGCGGCCCCGCCTTCGTAGTCGAAGCTCGCCGACCGCACGGTGAGACGAGCGCGGGCTGCTTCGCGCAGTCTCGAGCGGAAGCCTTCAAGCCTGTCCCGGCTTGCCGCGCTGCTGGCCGGGCCGCCGATGAAGCCAAACCGGAGCGCGCCGCGCTCGACAAAATGCTCCGCCACGGCGCGGCCGGCGCCGACGTTGTCGGAGCAGACCGACGACAGCCAGCCGTTGCTGACCGGCGTGTTGAAGGACACCACCGGGACCTTCAATCGCGCCAGCGACTCGGCGCAGGCTTGGCGCTATCACCGGCAGCGCGCTGACGATGGCGTCGACGCGATAGCTCGCGAGCCGCGGGATGACGCCGTCGAGCGAGTGATCCTGTCGGTGTGCATGAGCAGGATCTGGTAGTCGAGAGCCTGCAACCGCTTGGCGAACTGTTCCACCACGGCTGAATAGAACGGATTTTCGAGCCCCCCGACAACGACCGCGACCAGCCGGGAGCGGTGCGTCAACATGATCTGCGGGATCAGGCTCGGCCGGTAGTCGAGCGTGGTTGCGGCCTCGATCACCTTGCGTCGGGTTTCCGTCCGAGACGCTCGCCCCCGGCCGATAGGTCCGTGATACCGCCGATTGCGAGACACCGGCCAGACGCGCCACATCGGTCGAGGATGCGTAACGCTTGGCCCTGGTCATCGGCGCAAGACCAACGCTGCCGGGCTCGCTCTGCTCTCATCTGAAAGGCACGCAGCGGGATGCACTTGACTTCAACTCCAACCCGTCCATGCTTCGAAACAACTCCAGCAGTTTGACAGTGCAAATCTTTGGTGTCTAAATTCCCTCGCCGGTGACTAGCTATGCAAAGGCAGGCAGTCAACAAGAGCGACAGGGAGGTTAGGACAATGACAGCAAACACGGGGAACTTGCGTCCGCGCTGAGGCGCCGTGACGTCGTCAAAGGCGCCGTCGCGCTTGGGGCCGGCGCGTTCCTGCCGCTTGGGGCGACATCGCGGGTTCGGGCGGCCGGCATGCCGACCCTGGTCAACTCGATCCGGTCGCTGTCGAACCCCTACCACGCGACCTGGAACAAGGGCGGCGCGGCCTTCGCCAAATCGGTCGGCGCCGAATACGTGACACTGGTCACGGAGGGGAACAGCGAGAAGGGCGTCGCCGACATCAAGGCCATGCTGGCCAAGACGGGCGGCAATTGCGTCATCAACGTCGATCCCAACGACAGCCCGGATGCCCGCCCCATCGTCGAGGCCTGCAAGCGGCCGGCGCTTATGTGGTCACCCAGTGGAACAAGCCCGCCGACCTTCACCCTTGGGACTACAACCCCAACTACGTCGCCCACATCTCGTTCAGCGGCGTTCCCTACGGCAAGGCGATGGCCGAAGCGCTGATCAAGGCGATGGGCGGCAAGGGCGGCATCGTGGCGCTCGGCGGCATCGAATCGAACATGCCGGCGATCGAGCGCAAGAAGGGCCTCGACGCAGGCGCTCGCCGCCAACCCCGGCGTCAAGCTGCTGGACTTCCAGGTCGCCAACTGGAAGGCCGAACGAGGCGCTCGACAAGGTCAATGCCTGGCTGACCCAGTTCGGCGACAAGATCAACGGCATCTGGGCCGCCAACGACGACATGGCGCTCGCGGCCGTCGAGGCGCTGCGCGCCGACGGCCGGGCCGGCAAGGTGCCGGTCACCGGCATCGACGGCATCAAGCTCGCCGTCGAGGCGATCATGAAGGGCGAGATGGCCGGCACCGTCGCCTGGGATCCCTTCTGGCAGGGCGGCATGGGCCTGTCGATCGGCTTCCACGCCAAGACCGGCAAGTTCGATCCCGCCAAGGAGCCGAAGGAGCATCGCGAGTTCTACGGCAAGGGCGTGATCGTCACCGCGGACAACGCCAAGGACTACTACGAGAAGAACGTCAACAACGAACCGAAGCTCGACTGGAACGATCTCTGGGGCCGCGTCACCGGCCAGATCGCCTACGACTAGCAGGCGCGGCGAGCGGTCCAGTCAAGCGCGGTCCCAGGGATCGGCGCGAGATCTCACGTCAAAGCGACATCGGAGCGGCGCAGCGCTCCGCTCCTGCGTGTCGTTCTCAAATCGTTACGGGCGGAAGCGACCTGATGCGTGTTGAAGCAAGCCCGACCCATCCGGGTCGGGGCGCGATACGGGCTAACCCGACAGGTGCAGGTCTCGTGTGGCGTGCGCGGCTCCTCTGGATCCCCGTTGTTGTCCTGATCCTTCTTTGTGGCATCATCGGTGCGATCGACCCCAGCTTTTTGAGCACGGGAAATCTCGTCCGTATCCTGCAGAGGCCATGATCCCTTTGGTGCTCCGCACGGGGCCACCTTCGTCATCCTGCTC